>NZ_MCAS01000015.1 GCF_003610895.1 Paraburkholderia fungorum | reverse complement strand
CGCGCATCAAGCGCCCACACTTATCGGCTGTTAATTTTTAAAGATCGAGTACGCATTCACTACCAAACCAGCACCGTGTCGCACACTTCGCAACCACCGGTACCGCTTCGTTCTGCGTCGCTGCATCAGCAGCAGAGAAACGAGATTATGAAGAACTTTCGCTACATCGTCAACAGGTTTTTGAAACTTTCTTAACCCGCTCACTTCGCGCAAAGCCTTGCCACTGCTGGCTCTCCCGCTTCCCGCGCCCCGGCGTCCGGAGCACGAAAGAGCGAGATTCTAGCGAGCCAGACCGGCCCTTGCAAGCGTTATTTTGACAAGCGTATTAACGATGCTTGAAAACCGGCTTGCGCTTCTCAACGAACGCGGCCATCCCTTCCTTTTGATCCTCTGTAGCAAAGAGCGAATGGAAGAGGCGGCGCTCGAAATGCACACCTTCTGCGAGCGTCGTTTCGTACGCACGATTAACCGACTCCTTCACCATCATCACCGCCGGCAGCGGGAATTCGGCGATGGTCGCGGCCGCAGCCACCGCTTCGTCAAGCAAGGAAGCCGCAGGGATCACCCGCGAGACCAATCCGGCACGCTCTGCCTCAGCGGCGTCCATGAAGCGTGCGGTCAGGCAAAGGTCCATTGCTTTCGCCTTTGAGACGGCGCGCGGGAGTCGCTGCGTACCGCCGGCACCCGGCATGACACCGAGCTTGATTTCCGGCTGGCCGAACTTCGCAGTGTCGGCGGCAAAAATAATGTCGCACATCATCGCCAACTCGCACCCGCCACCCAGAGCGAAGCCCGCCACCGCGGCAATGATCGGCTTGCGGATGGAGCGCACCGTTTCCCAGTTGCGAGTGATGTAGTCGCCTTTGTAGACATCCATATAGCTGTAGGTCGCCATCATGCCGATATCGGCACCGGCGGCAAACGCTTTCTCGCTGCCCGTCACCACGATCGCACCAATCGCGTCGTCGGCATCGAACTCGCGCAGCGCAGCGCCCAACTCGTCCATCAAGGCGTCGTTCAGCGCGTTCAACGCCTTCGGGCGATTCAGCGTGATCAATCCGACTCGCCCTCGCGTCTCAACCAGAATGTTCTCGTAAGCCATGCCGCCTCCTAATGGTTAATGCTGCGCGAAAACGCTTCGCGCGGCCGTCTTAATAATGCTACCATTCACCAACCAACCGGTCGGTCAATTATTCGACAGGCTTTTCCCAACGTACAGCCAAGCCCCTCTGCCATGACACATCCGCTATTCACCAAGCACGAAGACACGCTGCAAAAGGCACTCACCGCGATTGAGACGCGCGGCTACTGGAGTCCATTCGTCGAGATGCCCAGTCCGAAAGTGTACGGGGAAACAGCCAACGCAGACGGCGAAGCCGCATTCAAAGCGCTCCTGAACAAGACGTTCGAACTCGATCAGCCCTCGACCGGAGAAACCGTCGGCGCCGAAGTCTCGCCGTTCGGTTTCCCGCTTGGCGTGCGCTATCCGAAAGCCGATCCCGACGCGCTGATTGCAGCGGCGGCCGCCGCACAGCGCGACTGGCGCCTGGCCGGCCCGCAGGCGTGGATCGGCGTCTGCCTCGAAATCCTCTCGCGCGTGAATCGCGCCAGCTTCGAAATCGGCTACAGCGTGATGCATACGACCGGCCAGGCATTCATGATGGCCTTCCAGGCCGGCGGCCCGCATGCGCAAGATCGCGCACTCGAAGCGGTCGTGTACGCCTGGGATCAACTGCGCCGCATTCCCGCCGATACCCACTGGGAAAAGCCGCAGGGCAAAAATCCGCCCCTCGCGATGCACAAACGCTACACCGTCATACCGCGCGGCACCGGCCTCGTGCTCGGCTGCTGCACCTTCCCGACGTGGAATGGCTATCCCGGCCTGTTCGCCGATCTGGCAACAGGCAACACGGCCATCGTCAAGCCGCATCCGGGCGCGATTCTGCCGCTCGCGCTGACCGTACGAATCGCGCGCGACGTACTGCGTGAAGCCGGTTTCGACCCGAACGTCGTTACGCTGCTGGCGACCGAACCGAACGACGGCCCGCTCGTTCAGGATCTCGCGCTGCGCCCGGAAATCAAACTGATCGACTTCACGGGCAGCACACAAAACGGCACCTGGCTCGAGCGCAATGCGCATCAGGCTCAGGTCTACACCGAAAAAGCCGGTGTCAATCAGATCGTGATCGACTCTGTAGACGACATCAAAGCCGCCGCACGTAATATCGCCTTCTCACTCGCGCTGTACTCGGGCCAGATGTGCACCGCGCCGCAAAACATCTACGTACCGCGAGCCGGCATCCGCACCGCCGAAGGCACGCTTGGTTTCGACGAGGTCGCCCAGGCTATCGCCGGCGCAGTACAAAAACTGGTTTCAGACCCGGCGCGTGCTGTTGAACTGCTCGGCGCGATCCAGAACGAAGGCGTAACTCAACGTATAGGCGAAGCCGCGAAGCTCGGCCGCGTTCTGGTAGAAAGCCAATCGCTGGAACATCCGGCTTTTGCCGGCGCCCGCGTACGCACACCGCTCGTACTTCAACTCGATGCGGCAACCGACGAGGCGCAGTTCACCAAAGAATGGTTCGGCCCGATCTCGTTCGTGATCGCAACGGACTCGACAGCGCAGTCACTCGACCTTGCCGGCGCAATCGCCGCGGAGCACGGCGCCCTGACACTGTCGGTCTACAGCACGGATGAAGCCGTGCTCGAAGAGGCGCACGAAGCCTCTATCCGCGGTGGCGTCGCGCTCTCGATCAATTTGACGGGCGGCGTTTTCGTCAATCAGTCTGCAGCGTTCTCCGACTTCCACGGCACAGGCGCAAACCCGGCGGCAAATGCCGCGCTGGCCGACGCAGCCTTTGTCGCGAACCGCTTCCGCGTCGTTCAAAGTCGCGCTCATGTTGAACCGAAAGCGACACCGGCGGTAGCTGGCTGAATGGCATAAGACAAAAGCACGGCCTTCGTCCTATGCCGTTTGGCCGAATAGACCTGGCCGTGCGCCCCAACTAACATGAGACATCGGATCGGCACGTCCCGCCGATCCGTTCCAGTAGGAACCCACATGAACGACGCCTTCATTTGCGACGCGATTCGCACTCCAATCGGCCGCTACGGCGGCGCCCTGAAAGATGTCCGCGCCGACGACCTCGGCGCAGTACCAATCAGGGCGCTGATCGAGCGCAATCCCGGCGTTGAATGGCAGGCTCTGGACGACGTGATCTATGGCTGCGCCAATCAGGCCGGCGAAGATAACCGCAACGTCGCCCGCATGGCGGCATTGCTGGCCGGCCTGCCCACGAACGCGCCCGGCGCAACCATCAATCGCCTGTGCGGCTCGGGCATGGATGCTGTCGGCACCGCAGCTCGCGCCATCAAGGCTGGCGAAGCGCGATTGATGATCGCCGGCGGTGTCGAAAGCATGACGCGCGCGCCGTTCGTGATGGGCAAGGCCAGCAGCGCATTCTCGCGACAGGCCGACATTTACGACACGACCATCGGCTGGCGCTTCATCAATCCGCTCATGAAACGCCAATACGGTGTCGATTCAATGCCGGAGACCGCGGAAAACGTCGCCGTCGAGTTCGGCATAAGCCGTGCGGATCAGGACGCGTTTGCGCTGTCGAGCCAACAGAAGGCCGCCCGTGCGCAGCGCGACGGCACCCTGGCTCAGGAAATCGTCGGCGTTGAAATCGCCCAGAAGAAGGGCGACCCCGTACGCGTGACGCTCGACGAGCATCCGCGTGAAACATCGCTCGAAAGCCTGGGCAAGCTCAAAGGTGTGGTCCGCCCTGATGGAAGCGTGACGGCGGGCAATGCATCGGGCGTGAACGACGGCGCATGCGCATTGCTGCTCGCGAGCGGGGAGGCTGCCGATCAATACGGATTGCGTCGCCGCGCACGGGTTGTGGGCATGGCGACAGCGGGCGTGGAACCGCGCATCATGGGCATCGGCCCGGCGCCAGCCACGCAAAAGCTGTTGAAGCAGTTGAACATGACGCTCGACCGACTCGACGTGATCGAGTTGAACGAAGCGTTCGCATCGCAGGGACTCGCCGTTCTGCGCACACTCGGTCTGCGCGACGACGATCCACGCGTCAATCCGAATGGCGGAGCAATTGCGCTCGGCCACCCGCTCGGCGCATCGGGCGCGCGCCTGATCACCACCGCGCTTTACCAGTTGGAGCGGATCAACGGCCGCTTTGCGCTTTGCACGATGTGTATCGGCGTAGGTCAAGGCATCGCCCTGGTAATCGAGCGCGTCTGACGTCAACGCGACTCGCGGATCAAAGAGACTTTGAGGAGACACCCAATGTCCTATGAAGCAATTCGCCTCGACATCGATACATCGAGTCGCGTGGCAACCATCACGCTGAACCGCCCAGACAAGCTCAACAGCTTTACGCGCGCGATGCACCAGGAATTGAGCGCCGCACTCGATCAGGTGGAGGCATCCAGCGCCCGCGCGCTCGTGCTGACCGGCGCAGGCCGCGGCTTCTGCGCGGGACAGGATCTCGCGGATCTCGACTTCACGCCAGGCGCGATGACGGATCTGGGCGAGCTGATCGACGCGCATTTCAATCCGCTGATCCGCCGCCTGCAGGCACTGCCACTCCCCGTAATCGCCGCGGTCAATGGCACGGCCGCCGGCGCCGGCGCCAATCTCGCGCTGGCTTGCGATCTCGTGCTCGCTGCCCGTTCGGCCAGTTTCATCCAGGCATTCGTCAAGATCGGTCTGGTACCGGACTCGGGCGGCACCTGGTTCCTGCCGCAACGCGTCGGCATGGCACGCGCCCTGGGTCTCGCGATCACCGGCGACAAACTGAGCGCGGAAAAAGCCGAAAGCTGGGGGCTGATCTGGCAAACGGTCGACGACACCGAACTCGCCACGACAGCCAGCAAACTCGCGACACAACTGGCACAGCAACCCACACGCGCCATCGCGGCGATCAAACAGGCAATGCGCGCGGGCGTGACACAAACCCTGGATCAGCAGCTCGATCTCGAACGCGATCTGCAACGCGAACTCGGTGCTTCGCACGATTACGCGGAAGGTGTACAGGCATTCGTGGAAAAACGCGCGCCTCGCTTCGAGGGTCGCTGATATGTCCGCACAACCCAACCACCCGGCCCAAATGACACCCGACGAACTCGCTCGCGCAACCGCAGCCGCCATGTACGAAAACGATGCGTGCAGCCGGGCGCTCGGACTCGAAATCCTGGAAGTGCGCCCAGGGTATGCACGCCTGCGCATGGCGGTGCGCGACGACTTCCTGAACGGCCATCAGATTTGCCACGGCGGCCTGATTTTCACACTCGCCGATTCCACGTTCGCTTTCGCCTGCAACACGTACAACATCAACACAGTCGCGGCCGGCTGCGCGATCGAATTCCTGCGCCCGGTTAAAGGCGGCGACGTGCTGACCGCCGAAGCGGTCGAGCAAACGCTGAGCGGCCGCACTGGCATTTACGACATTCGCGTCACGAACCGCGCAGAGGAGACCGTGGCAATGTTTCGCGGTAAATCCGCGCAGATCAAAGGCAACCTGATCCCCACGGGCGATTGAATAGCGGATCGAACAACAGAATCGCGGCGCGTCCGCGAGACACTGGCAACGCATCCATTAGACAGCAACGGGTCCACGGTTTTCGCGCGCAAGCGCACCGCAACCCCAGACCCAAGCATTGAGGCAGCAAGGAGACATTCGATGACCACCGCCCTTCCGCTCGATCCCATCGAGACAGCCAGCCGCGACGAACTTGCCGCGCTCCAACTCGAACGGCTCAAATGGTCGCTGAACCACGCGTACGAGAATTCGCCCGTCTATCGGCAAAAATTCGATGAAGCCGGCGTCCATCCGAGCGACGTGAAGACCCTTGCAGACCTCGCACGCTTCCCCTTTACCACCAAGAAAGATCTGCGCGACAGCTACCCGTTTGGCATGTTCGCGGTGCCGCAGGAACAGATTTCGCGGATCCACGCATCGTCCGGAACCACAGGTAAGCCGACCGTTGTCGGCTACACAGCGCGCGATATCGATACGTGGGCAAATCTCGTCGCGCGTTCGATCCGTGCCGCAGGCGCGAAGCGCGGCGACAAGGTTCACGTGAGCTACGGCTACGGTTTGTTCACGGGCGGCCTGGGTGCGCACTACGGCGCTGAGCGCGCGGGGCTGACCGTGATCCCGTTCGGCGGTGGCCAGACTGAAAAACAGGTACAACTGATTCAGGACTTCCGGCCCGACATCATCATGGTGACGCCGAGCTACATGTTGTCGATCGCCGACGAGCTCGAGCGGCAAGGCATCGATCCGGCGAATTGCTCACTGCGCATCGGCATCTTCGGTGCGGAACCGTGGACCAACGACATGCGCCAGGCCATCGAAAAGCGCATGGGCATCGATGCCGTCGATATCTACGGCCTATCCGAAGTGATGGGTCCGGGTGTCGCGTCGGAATGCGTCGAGACCAAAGACGGCCCGACTATCTGGGAAGACCATTTCTATCCCGAGATCATCGACCCCGAAACCGGCGAGGTGCTGCCGGACGGCGAACTCGGCGAGCTGGTATTCACATCGCTGACCAAGGAAGCGCTGCCGATCGTCCGTTACCGGACGCGCGATCTGACGCGCCTCTTGCCAGGCAGCGCGCGCACCATGCGCCGCATGGAGAAGATCACGGGCCGTTCGGACGACATGATGATCGTGCGCGGCGTGAACGTATTCCCGACGCAGATCGAAGAGTTGCTGCTCAAGCAACACGCCCTCGCACCGCACTATCAGATCGTGCTGACGAAGGAAGGCCCGCTCGACGTACTGACATTGAATGTCGAGCCCTGCCCGGAATCGGCCCCGGATACTGCCGCACTGAGCACAGCGAAGCAGGCCTTGGCCTACGACATCAAGGCACTGATCGGCGTGAGCGCGGTTGTGAACGTGCTGGGTGTAAACGGGATCGAGCGTTCGGTGGGTAAAGCTCGCCGGGTGGTGGACAAGCGCAAGTCGGGGCTTTAAGCCATACGCCGGAACGCCGAAGAAACGGCGACGGTTGATGTTTGATAGCAGAGCTGATCGGCGTCAGCCCTGCTATCGAGCGCGCTGGCGGCAAACCCGCTGCCAGCGCCAAACCCTCACGAATTCGGCAACAACAACCACATCCGACCGCCCTGCTTCATCTTGCCGGCCAGATCACCTGCATCGTCGCCAAGACCCCAGAAGTAGTCCGCGCGCACGCCGCCCTTGATCGCGGACCCGGTGTCCTGCGCAAAGACGAGGCGATTCATCGGTGAGTTCGTCAACGGACGCGTGGTCTGCAAGAACACCGGCGTACCCAGTGGAATCGAAGACGGATCCACCGCGATCGACCGCTCCGGCGTCAACGGCACACCCAGCGCACCAATTGGACCGTCCGCCCCGCCGCTCGGCGCACTCTCTCCAGACGGCATTTCACGGAAGAACACGAAGCGCGGATTCGTATCGAGCAATGCGTCGACCCGCGTGGGGTTGGCGCGCGCCCATGCCTTGATGCCCTGCATGGTCGCCTGAGCCGGCGTCAGTTCGCCACGATCGAGCAGCCACCGCCCGATCGACTTGTACGGCTGGTTGTTGGTGCCGCCAAAGCCGACCCGCATCACGCTGCCGTCTTCCATCACGACGCGCCCCGAGCCCTGTACCTGCAGGAAGAAAGCTTCGATCGGATCGTCGACCCATACGAGTTCGTTGCCGTTGAGCACGCCCGCGCGTTCGAGTTGCGCACGCGCCGGCAGCGGCGCTCCCGCGCGGTAGCCGGATGGCCAGCGATACAACGCCGTCTGATACACGCCGTGCCGTGTGCGCGAACCGCGCAGCAACGGCTCGTAGTAGCCGGTGACGAGGCCATCGAGCGTGCCGTCGTTATTGGCTAACTGGAACGGCGTGAAATACGCCTCGAAAAACGCGCGCGCGCTGGTAACGTCCAGATCGTCGATCTGCGCGGCCGCCGCGCATGCGCGGGTCCAATTCGGTTGACGCGCAAGCCTCACGCAGTTTTGCCGCAACGCAGCCGTTGCGCCGATCAGCGAATCGTCCTGCCAGCCCGGCACCTGTTGCCACGCTACCGCCGTGAGCCGCGTCGCGGCGATCTGCCCGGGTATGATCGCGGCACCCGTGGGCGGCGAAACCGAAGGCCGGACCGCGCCGCCGCCACCGCAGGAAGCCAGCATCACCGCAACCGAAAGCGCGCCGAGCCATGCTCCGGCAGTGCGGACAAAACGCATACAATGTTCGTTCTTGATGGAAACCGCCATGTCTGATCTGTTCGACGAATACCCGATGCTCATCTTCGCGCTGGAATCGCTCCTCGCGCTTTTTCTGCTCGTCTTTATCGTTGTATGGACGTCGTCCGGCAAGAAAAAGGCTGCGCGCGCCACCACCAATGAACAGCAAAAGCAGCAAAAATCCCAGTAAAACCGCGCTGTAAAGCCTCTTAAAGACCGCGAGCCTCGCTCGCGGTTCAATGCAAAGTACGCGGCATACGCAAAATGAACTCGGGCACGGGCGCGTCGAAGCGCTCGCCGTCCTCCGCCACGCAGAAATACTCGCCGCGCATGGTGCCGACGGGCGTGGCAATCACCGCCCAACTCGTATATTCGAAGTGCTCGCCCGGTTTGAGCAGGGGCTGATGCCCAACTACGCCCAAGCCTTTTACTTCCTGCACGCTGTTGTCGCTGTCGGTAATCACCCAGTGACGCGCGATCAGCTGCGCGGGCACCTGGCCGCTGTTACGGATAGTCAGCGTGTATGCAAACGCATACTGGCGGCGCTCCGGGTCCGACTCTTCGGGCAGATACTGCACCTGCGCCGAGACGCTGAATTCGTACTGGCTCATCCTGATTCCGGTCTGGTGAAACGGGCTAAAAAATCGCGGGAAGCCCCGAACGCCAATGGTTTGCGGGCGCATTGGAGAAGCGGCACTGATGGTTTGGCATTCTGCTTGATGCGCGGCACGCCCGCAACCGGACAAATCCCTCTGGCCAAGGGCCGTTAGGACGTTTTGTCACCACCGCCGCGCATTGCCGACGCCGGCGGCATACCGGTCTCAGGCCAAACTCAAGCCGCCCGCGAACCGGCTCAGCAGCGCGCAAAACGGTAAAATGGCGTTTTCCCGCTTGCATCCGCCCCTGCCATGACGCAATTCCGCATCGCCCCCAGCATTCTGTCCGCCGATTTTTCGCGCCTCGGAGAAGAAGTGCGCAACGTTGTCGCCGCCGGCGCCGACTGGATTCACTTCGACGTGATGGACAACCATTACGTGCCGAACCTGACGATTGGCCCGCTCGTCTGTGAAGCCATCCGTCCGCACGTGGACGTGCCGATCGACGTGCACCTGATGGTGCGTCCCGTCGACCGGATCGTGCCGGACTTCGCCAAGGCCGGCGCGAACCTGATCAGCTTTCACCCCGAAGGCTCGGACCATATCGACCGCACGCTCTCGCTGATTCGCGACCATGGCTGCAAGGCCGGCCTGGTGTTCAACCCCGCCACGTCGCTGAACCATCTGGACTATGTGATGGATAAGGTCGACCTGGTGCTGATCATGTCGGTGAACCCGGGCTTCGGCGGTCAATCGTTCATTCCCGAGGCGCTCGTCAAGCTGCGTGAAGCGCGTAAGCGGATCGACGCCTACAAGGAAAAGACCGGCCGCGAGATCCATCTCGAAGTGGACGGTGGCGTGAAGGTCGACAACATCGCCGAAATCGCGGCAGCCGGTGCGGACACGTTCGTGGCAGGCTCCGCGATCTTCGGCGCGCCGGATCACAAGGCGGTGATCGACAAGATGCGCGCCGCGCTCGCCAACATCCAGCACTGATCGGACACCGATCGATCTCCGGGATCCCGCACGCACTCAAGATGACGACTTCATACCCTGCTCCGGCCTTCACCGGCCCACGTCTGCAAGCCGCGATCATCGACCTGGACGGCACGATGGTCGATACCGCCGACGATTTCACCGCCGGTCTGAACGGCATGCTTGCGCAACTCGACGCGGCGGAAACCTCGCGCGAGGAAGTGGTTGGCTACATCGGCAAGGGTTCGGAGAATCTGATTCGCAGTGTGCTGGCCCAGCGCTTCGAAACGGAGCACGCGCAGGATCGTTTCGACGAGGCGCTCGCCATCTATCAGGAGGAGTACGCCAAGATCAACGGCGTGCACACGCGGCTGTACCCGGAGGTCGAAGCCGGCCTCAGCGCCATGCGCGACGCCGGCCTCAAACTCGCCTGCGTCACCAACAAGCCGCACCGGTTCGCGGTCGAATTGCTGGAGCAGTACGGGCTCAGCCAGTATTTCAGCGTCGTGCTCGGCGGCGACAGTCTGCCGCAAAAGAAGCCGGATCCGCTGCCCATGCTCACCGCCGCGGCGCAGCTAGGCGTCGCGCCGCGGGCCACGGTCGCCATTGGCGATTCGGAAAACGATGCGCTGGCCGGCCGCGCGGCCGGCATGGCAACGCTCACGCTGCCGTACGGCTACAACCACGGCCGAGCTATACAAGAAATAAAATCCGATGGTATAGTTGCCTCGCTGCTCGATGCCGCCAAGGCGATCGCAGCGCACCATTCCACGACTTGAAAAGTCCTTCATCCTCATGTTTCTGAATAAAAAACGGAGTCTGATTAGCATCGACCGGGGAGCCTGGCCCTGGCGTCGCTGGTCGCGCTAACCTCGCCTGAGGTACGCTGAAGCTCGCCTTCGGCAACCGTTTTTTACTTCGCTGCGCTCACGCGTTTTTTCCATCACCTTGTTTCGCTGCATCGGTTGATTTGGCTCCCGTGTACTCGCAAAGTACATCTGTGCGCTGAAAGCCCGTTGCATGCGTCGATGGGAAACTCGCGCCGGTCGGTATCATCGTGTCGAAACGTCGAACGAACGCCTGACCGGGCGCGCCGCGCCCCCGCTTTGTCCGACGCATAGTGCCGTCTGACGTACGTACAGGATCGGAACATGACCGAACTCGAATTCCAGTCCCTCGCCAACGAGGGTTTCAACCGCATTCCGCTGATCGCCGAAGCGCTCGCCGACCTCGAAACGCCGCTCTCGCTGTACCTGAAGCTCGCGCAAACGGAACGCAACGGCGCGAACTCGTTCCTGCTGGAATCAGTGGTGGGCGGCGAACGGTTTGGCCGCTATTCGTTCATCGGCCTGCCGGCGCGCACGCTGCTGCGCACTCGCAACGGCATATCGGAAGTGGTGCGAGACGGCCAGGTCGTCGAAACGCACGAAGGCGATCCGCTCGAGTTCATCCAGCAATTCCAGGGCCGCTTCAAAGTCGCGCAGCGCCCCGGTCTGCCGCGTTTCGCGGGCGGTCTGGCGGGCTATTTCGGCTATGACGCGGTGCGCTACATCGAGAAAAAGCTCGCACACACCGCACCGCCGGACGATCTGAACCTGCCGGACATCCAGTTGCTGCTCACCGAAGAAGTGGCGGTGATCGACAACCTCGCGGGCAAACTCTACCTGGTGGTGTACTCGGATCCGACGCAGCCCGAGGCGTATACGAAGGCCAAGCAACGTCTGCGTGAATTGCGTCAGCGTTTGCGCACGACCGTGCAGCCGCCGGTCACGTCGGCCAGCGTGCGCACCGAGACCTACCGCGAGTTCGCCAAGGACGATTATCTGGCCGCCGTGCGCAAGGCAAAGGAATACGTTGCTGCCGGCGAACTGATGCAGGTGCAGGTCGGTCAGCGTCTGACCAAGCCTTACCGCGACAATCCGCTGTCGCTGTATCGCGCGCTGCGATCGCTGAATCCGTCGCCGTACATGTACTTCTACAACTTCGGCGACTTCCACGTGGTCGGCGCGTCGCCGGAAATTCTGGTGCGCCAGGAAAAGCGTGGCGAAGATCGCATCGTGACGATCCGGCCGCTCGCCGGCACCCGTCCGCGCGGCAATACGCCGGAACGCGACGCGGAGCTCGCTACTGAACTGCTGAATGATCCGAAGGAAATCGCCGAACACGTGATGCTGATCGACCTCGCGCGTAACGACGTCGGCCGCATCGCCCAGATCGGCTCGGTGGTCGTCACCGACCAGATGGTGATCGAGAAGTACTCGCACGTGCAGCACATCGTGAGTTCGGTCGAAGGCAAGCTGAAGCCCGGCACCACCAATTTCGACGTGCTGCGCGCCACTTTCCCGGCCGGCACGCTGTCCGGCGCGCCGAAGGTCCGCGCGATGGAACTGATCGACGAACTCGAACCCGTGAAGCGTGGCCTGTACGGCGGCGCGGTCGGCTATCTGTCGTTCACCGGCGAAATGGATCTGGCCATCACGATCCGCACCGGCGTGATCGCAAACGGCAATCTGTATGTGCAGGCGGCAGCGGGTGTAGTCGCGGATTCGGTGCCGGAATCCGAATGGCAAGAGACCGAGAACAAGGCGCGCGCGGTACTGCGCGCCGCGGAACAGGTTCAAGACGGCCTCGATAGCGACTTCTGACCGGAGACACACCATGCTGCTAATGATCGACAACTACGACTCGTTCACCTACAACCTGGTGCAGTACTTCGGCGAACTCGGCGAAGACGTGCGCACCTATCGGAACGACGAAATCACGCTGGATGAGATTGCGAAGCTCAACCCGGAACGGATCTGCCTGTCGCCCGGTCCGAGCAATCCGCAACACGCGGGCATCACGCTCGACGTGCTGCGCGAATTCGCCGGCAAAACACCGATTCTCGGCGTCTGCCTCGGCCATCAGGCGATCGGCGAAGCCTTCGGCGGGCGTGTGGTGCGCGCGCAAACCATCATGCACGGCAAAGTCAGCACGATCGAAACCGACTGCAAAGGCGTGTTCGCCGACCTGCCCAAGCATTTCGTCGTGACGCGCTACCACTCGCTCGCGATCGAACGCGAATCGCTGCCGGATTGCCTCGAAGTGTCGGCATGGACCGAAGACGGCGAAATCATGGGCGTGCGTCACAAGGAACTGGCCGTTGAAGGCGTGCAGTTCCATCCGGAATCGATCCTGTCCGAACACGGCCACGCATTGCTCGAAAACTTCGTGAAGCAGTCGAAGACGGCCCACCGCAACGCTTGATGAAGAGAGACGAAATCATGTCGATTACGCCCCAGGAAGCGCTGCAACGTACGATCGAGCACCGCGAAATTTTCCACGACGAAATGCTGCATCTGATGCGGCTCATCATGCGCGGCGAACTCTCGCCCGTGATGTCGGCGGCGATCATTACCGGCTTGCGCGTCAAAAAAGAGACCATCGGCGAAATCACCGCCGCCGCCACGGTGATGCGTGAATTTGCCCGGCACGTCGACGTGCAGGACAACTCGAACTTCGTCGATATCGTCGGAACAGGCGGTGACGGCTCGCACACCTTCAATATTTCCACGGCAACGATGTTCGTTTCCGCCGCGGCCGGCGCGAAGGTCGCGAAGCACGGCAATCGCGGCGTGTCGAGCAAGTCGGGCAGCGCGGACGTGCTCGAAGCGCTCGGCGTCAATATCGATCTGCAGCCGGATCAGGTAGCGGCCTCGATTGCGGAAACCGGCATGGGTTTCATGTTCGCGCCGAACCACCACCCGGCGATGAAAAACATCGCGCCGGTGCGCCGCGAACTGGGCGTGCGGACCATCTTCAACATTCTCGGGCCGCTGACCAATCCGGCCGGCGCGCCGAATCAGCTGATGGGCGTGTTCCACGCCGACCTCGTCGGCATTCAGGTACGCGTGATGCAACGCCTCGGCGCGAAGCACGTGCTGGTGGTGTACGGCATGGATGGCATGGACGAAGTCTCGCTCGGCGCGGCCACGCAGGTGGGCGAGTTGCGCGACGGCCAGATCCACGAGTACGAAATCCATCCGGAAGACTTCGGCATGCAAATGGTGTCGAATCGCACACTGAAAGTGGCCGACTCCGCCGAATCCAAACTGATGCTGCTCGAAGCGCTCGACAACAAGCCTGGCGTCGCGCGTGAAATCGTCACGCTGAACGCGGGCACGGCGCTCTATTCAGCGAACGTGGCAGCCTCGATTGCGGACGGCATCCAGTTGGCGCGCGAAGCGATCGCGAGCGGCAAAGCGCGCGCAAAGGTCGACGAACTGATCCGCTTCACCCAGCAATTCAAGCAGTAACTACGTAGCGAGATACTCATGAGCGACATCCTCGACCGCATCATCGCGGTCAAACGCGAAGAAGTCCGCGCGGCCGAACAGAGCGCACCGCTCGAAGCGCTGCGCCTCGAAGCCTCGTCGCGCGACATTCGCGATTTCGTCGGCGCATTGCGCGCGAAACACGCCGCCGGTCTGGCCGCCGTGATCTCCGAAGTGAAGAAAGCGAGTCCGTCGAAAGGCGTGCTGCGCGAAAACTTTGTCCCCGCCGAGATTGCGCGTTCATATGAAAAGCACGGGGCAGCCTGCCTGTCCGTCCTCACCGACGTGCAGTTCTTCCAGGGCAGCGTGGCGTATCTGGAAGAAGCGCGCGCAGCATGCAATCTGCCGGTGCTGCGCAAAGATTTCATCGTCGACCCGTATCAGATCGTCGAAGCCCGCGCGATGGGCGCGGACGCGATTCTGCTGATCGCCGCCGCGCTGGAAACCTCGCAGATGCAGGATCTGGAAGCGCTCGCGCATTCCCTGGGCCTCGCGGTGCTGGTCGAAGTGCACGACAGCAATGAGCTGATGCAGGCGCTCACGCTGAAGACCCCGCTGATCGGTATCAACAACCGCAATCTGCGCACGTTCGAAACCTCGATCGAGACCACCATCGGCATGCTCGAATCGATTCCGGACGACCGTATCGTCGTCACGGAGTCCGGCATTCTGTCGCGCGTCGATGTCGAACGTCTGCGGGCGATGGACGTGCATACATTCCTCGTCGGCGAGGCGTTCATGCGCGCGCAGGAGCCGGGCGTGGAACTTGCGCGCATGTTTTTCTGAGCGCAAGTTCAACACGCGGGCTACATAGCGGAGCAGGTCATGGGCATGGAACGTGAAATCAAGCTGGCACTGCCGCCCGCGCGGGTGCAGGCGGCGACGCAATGGTTCGTCGCGCGCGTCGGCGCGGCGGGTCGCCCGATCAGGCTGGTGAATATTTACTTCGACACTCCCCAACTGACGCTGGCCAGTTCGAAGAGCGCGTTGCGTTTGCGGCAGACGCCGGACGGCTGGCTGCAGACCTTCAAAACGGTGGGCAACGCCAGCAATGGTCTGCACAGCCGGCATGAGTGGGAAATGCCGGTGGCCGGTGAAAAGCTGGAGATCGACGCGTTGCTGCACGCATGCGACGAACAATCCGCCGCCGACGCGCTGCGCCAGGCAGCGCCCGCGCTCATCGAACTGTTCCGCACGAACTTCACCCGCACGCTGTGGAATGTCGAACTCGACAGCGCACAAATCGAAGCCGCGATCGATCAAGGCGACGTGTTCGCTGAGGTGAACGGCGAGACGCGTCGCGCGCCGATCTCGGAAGTCGAACTCGAGCTGAAATCCGGCGACGAAGCCGCGCTCCACGCACTCGCGGCAGAACTCGGCAAACAGATAGCCGGTCTCGCACCTGACAATATCAGCAAGGCACAGCGCGGTTATCAGTTGCGAGCGGGTTGAGCAACGCTGCGTTTGCTGCGACACTTCCCCGCCATGACCTCCGCTTCCCGTACCCGCTCCCATTCGTCGCAAGCCTCGTTGTTCGGCGACGCTCCTGCCACGCCAGCCAGCGCAACCGCGCAGCCGCAGCAAACACCGGCAGCCGCCGATTCACCGCCGCCAGCGCTTGAAGCCCAATTCGCCGCTCTGCCTCCGGCCTGGCGCGCGCACCTCACACCGTTTATCGAGAGCGACGCCTACCCGTCGCTGTGCCGTTTCGTCGACGGTGAGCGCGCGGCCGGCAAAACCGTCTATCCCGCCGACGTCTTCCGGGCCCTGCGCCTCACCAGCCCCGACGAAGTCAAAGTCGTGATCCTCGGCCAGGACCCGTACCACGGCGAAGATCGCGGCACGCCGCAAGCGCACGGACTGGCCTTTTCCGTGGCGCCGAACGTGCGTACACCGCCGTCGCTGCGCAATATGTTCAAGGAAATCGCCGCCAGCCTCGGCCACGAGCCGCCTCGTCATGGTTGCCTCGACACCTGGGCCAAACAGGGCGTGCTGCTGTTGAACACGGTGCTGACCGTCGAGCGCGATTCGGCCGCGAGTCACGCGAAACGCGGCTGGGAGAAGTGCACGGATACGCTGATCCACGAATTGGCCATGCGCCATGACGGCCTCGTATTCATGCTGTGGGGCGCACATGCACAAGCCAAACGCGCGCTGTTAGGCGGTAAATCTCATTACGTGCTGGAAGCGCCGCACCCCTCGCCGCTGTCGGCACATCGCGGCTTTCTCGGCTGCGGACACTTTGCATTGGCAAACGAATTTCTTGTGAAGCACGGCCGCACACCGATCGATTGGCGCTTGCCCGACGAAGCGCAAATGCTGGCGTAAGGCCCGTCGCGCGAAACGCGCTAACACCAGCCAAAGGTCGGTGGCTGGAACCCGGGGGCCGAGCACAGGTCACCAGGATATCAACCGCAAAAACAAAAGCGCCACGGAATTCACATTCCGTGGCGCTTTTTCATTCCAC
Organism: Paraburkholderia fungorum; assembly: GCF_003610895.1. Taxonomy (GTDB): domain Bacteria; phylum Pseudomonadota; class Gammaproteobacteria; order Burkholderiales; family Burkholderiaceae; genus Paraburkholderia; species Paraburkholderia fungorum_B. The sequence continues at coordinate 129,586 of NZ_MCAS01000015.1, read as the reverse complement.
CGCGCCGCGATCACGCAGCGCGGGACAAACCTCAAACCTTACGCGGCAGCGATCGCTTCACGCGCGCCAGCCAATGCTGCGCTCGCAGCATCCGGGCCCATGTTCAGGCCTTCGGCGTAGATGAAGTTCACATCGGTCATGCCGAGGAAGCCGAGGAATGCCTTCAGGTACGGTGTCTGGCTATCGTTCGGGGTGCCGACATATTTGCCGCCGCGCGCCGAAACCACGTGGACTTTCTTGCCCTTCACGAGGCCTTCCGGACCATTCGCCGTGTACTGGAACGTGATGCCAGCGCGAGCGATGAAGTCGAAATACGTCTTCAGTTGCGACGAGATGCCGAAGTTGTACATCGGTGCGCCGATCACGATGATGTCGGCGGCTTGCAGTTCGGCGATCAGCGCTTCGCTGCGTGCAGCGATCGCGACCTGTTCCGGCGTGCGCTGGTCAGCCGGCGTAAAGAACGCGCCGAGCACGGCGTCGTCCAGATGCGGCAGCGGTTCAGCTTGCAGGTTACGGACGACGACTTGCGCGCCCGGATTCGATTGTTGCAGCTTTGCGGTCAGCTCGTTGAGGAGCAGGGTTGAGTTCGCGCCTTGCGAGCGTGCTGCCGAGTTGATTTGCAGGATCGTGGTCATGGTTGACTCCAGTAGGGGCGCGCAATGTTGCGCGAGTGGAGTCATTGTGTTTTTTTACCGACGCGGGAAAAAGCCGTGCGGCAGCGAAGGATTGTTGCACTGGTAGAACAATCCCTCGCTTTGAAACGGCGATTAACGCCGTTCCGGATTACGCTCAGCTTGCAAGCCAGCGCTCCCGCGCCTTGCGCGCCGCAGGCCGTTTGTCGCTCACTGCAAGCTTGTAACGCGACACCTCAGGCCCGTCCAGCTTGACTTGCGCCGTACGCAGCTCGTCACGGCGGAAGGCGTGGACTTCGACTTTTGCGCCCGGCTGATAGCGCGACAGCAGCGAATCAAGATTCGCGCCGGTCACGCGCAGGCCGTCGAGCGCGATCAGCACATCGCCCGCGGAAAGCCCGGCTTTTTGTGCCGCGCTGCCTTCGTGAACCGCCGCCAGCGTGCAATCCGCGCCGCCGCGCACGCGCACACCGAGTGACGGCTTGCCATTCTTTTCCAGATCCGGAGCGAGCGTGACGCCAAACGGCTCAAGCAGCGTGTCGAGGGGCAGATCACGTGTGCCGTACACGGCTTCGGCGAACAACTCGCCCAGTTGAACGCCGGTCGCTTCGACAAAAATCGCTTCGACCTCACTTTCTTCCACACCGACGGGCTTGCCGCGATAGAAATCGCGCCCAAACCGCTGCCACAGCAGACGCATCACGTCGTCGAGCGATTTGCGGTTGTTGGTCTGCGTGCGAATCGTCAGATCGAAGGCGAGCGCGACGAGCGAGCCCTTGGTGTAATAGCTGACGATCGCATTCGCCGCGTTTTCGTCCTGCCGGTAGTACTTGACCCAGGCGTCGAACGAGCTCTCGGCCACCGACTGCTTCAGACGGCCGCTGCCGCGCAGCACGCCGCCCGCCACCTTGCCGAGCAAACTGAAATACTCGTCTTGCGTGATCAAACCGCTGCGCACGAGAATCAGGTCGTCGTAGTAAGAAGTGAAGCCTTCGAACAGCCACAGCAGCGGCGTGTAGTTTTCGACGCTCAGATCGTACGGCGCGAACACCGCCGGCTTGATCCGCTTCACATTCCAGGTGTGGAAGTATTCATGGCTGCACAAGCCGAGGTAGGTCCGGTAGCCCTCGGTAGTGCCATCGCGGCCTTGCACTGGCAAATCGCCGCGATTGCAGATCAGTGCCGTCGAGGCGCGATGCTCCAACCCACCATAACCGTCGGTGACGGCCTGCGTCATGAACACGTAGCGATCCATCGGCGCCTTGTTCGACTTCGGCTCGAACAAGGCGATCTGCGCTTCGCAAATACGCTTCAGATCGGCGGACAAACGCGCCATATCGAGCCCGATCACACGTCCCGCGATCACGATGTCGTGCGGTACGCCGTGCGCCTTGAACGTCTCCAGCGCGAATTCGCCCAACGTGACCGGGTGATCGATCAGCTCGTCATAGTTCTGCGCGCGATACTCACCGAAGCCATAGCGCTTCGTGCCGCGCGCTTCCGGCAACGCGGTCGCGACCCGCCAGTCGCGATACGCCGCACCGTCGGGCTTCTGGATATCGACCACGCACTGCGCCTCCTCGTGCCCGAGCGGCGCCAGGAACACGCTGGTGCCGTTGAAAAAGCCCGTCGTGTCGTCGAGATGCGCGGCGCGCACCGACATATCCCATGCATACACCTCATAGCGCAGCGTCAGTGCGCCTTTCACCGGCGCGGCCTGCCACGTGTGCTTGTCGGTCTTTTCGACGCGCACCTTCCGCCCCGCCTCATTGGTGCCGCGCAGCGTGACGATGTTGCGGGCAAACTCGCGCACCATGTAGCTGCCCGGAATCCACACCGGCAGCATGAAACGCTGGCCGGCCGGATCGGGATCGGCGACGGTCACGGTGACTTCGAACAGATGGGCGGCGGGCTGCTTGGGAACGATGGTGTAGCGGATCGGCTTCATCGGCGGCGATTAGGAGATTTCTGGCGGGGAAGGTTCGGGGCTTGATGTGAAAGGAGGCGCACTTCGCGCCTCCTTTCTTCGACTTGTGCCGGGTGCTCAGCGCACGGCGGACATTTCCTTATCCAGCCGGTCTGCCGACACGGCGCCTGGCAGGCGGCGGCCGTCGGCGAGGAACACGGTCGGCGTGCCGTCGACACCCATCGCGCGGCCGAGCGCGAGGTTTTTGTCGAGTGCGGCGGTGTCGCAGGTGCCGGCAGCGGTAGGCGCCTGATGGTCCTGCATCCACGATTCCCATGCCTTCGCGCGGTCAGCCGAACACCAGATCGACTTCGACTTGACGGTCGAATCCGGCGACAGCACCGGGTACAGGAAGGTGTAGACCGTGACGTTATCGAGCGACTTGAGCGAAGTCTCGAGCTGCTTGCAGTACGGGCAGTTCGGATCGGAGAACACGGCGATCTTGCGCGCGCCGTTGCCCTTCACGACCTTCACCGCGTTCGCGAACGGCAGGCTCGCGAAATCGATGCGGTTGGTCTCCGCCAGACGCGCTTCAGTCAGATTCTTGCGTGTCTTCGCGTCGACCAGGTCGCCGAGCATGAGGTAGTCGCCATTCGCATCGCTATAGATGATCTGCGTGCCGAGATTCACTTCGTAGAGGCCGGCAATCGGCGACTTCGTCACACTCTTGATCGTCACGTCGGCCAGACGCGTTTGCAACGTGGCCTTGAGCTTGTCGGTGGCTTGATCGGCCTGCGCGGAGCAGCCCATTGTCACGGCGGCGATCGCGAGCGCAGCGGCCGCGATGCGGAAGGATTTTTTCATGCTGAATTCCTGGAGTTCAATCGCGCATGGCGCGTTTTGGGGACGTATCCGGTGTGACCGGAATGACGCCCATCCGTTCATGATACCCGTCTCGCCGGCCGGGCATGCCGGCTCGGGCGTTTTACCCAAGCGCGGCCGACACCAGCCAGCGCTTGATGAACGGCTGCGCGCCGACAAATGCCATGCCGGTATTGCGCAATGCCTTGGCAAACGGACCGGGCACCGAGAAGAGCTTTTGCAGGCCGTCGGTGGCGATCATCAGCGCGCGGATGTCTTCGCGGCGGGCGCGCTCGTAGCGGCGCAGCAGCACCATGTCGCCGAGATCGCGGAATGCTTCCTTGCCGGCGACCGTCTCGGCGAGCGCCGCGACATCGCGCAAACCGAGGTTCATGCCCTGACCCGCCAACGGGTGGATCAGATGCGCGGCGTCGCCGACCAGCGCGACGCGCGGCGCCACGAGCCGCTCGACGGTTTGCAGCGCGAGCGGGAAACCTTGCGCGGGTGTCACACATTCCAGAGCGCCGAACTGCTCCCCCGTCACGCGCTCGACTTCAGCCGCGAGTTGGGCGGGATCGAGCGCGAGCAGTTGCTCGGCGTGCTCGGTGCGCGCCGACCAGACCAGCGACACGTGGCCCTCCGGCATCGGCAGCAGCGCGATGATTTCGCCGTCCTTGAACCATTGGTAAGCGGTCTCGCTATGCGGTTTTTCGGCCTTGAAGTTTGCAACTACACCGGTTTGCTTATAGTCGCGCCGGTTCATCTCCGAGCCGATCTGCGCGCGTACCCATGAGTGCGCGCCGTCCGCGCCGACCACCAGATCGGCCTCGAGCACATTACCGTTGGCAAGCCCGACGCTCGCGCCCTCGGCGGTAAAGTCGAGCGCCTGGGCGCGCGTGTCGATCCAGGTGAGATTCGGCTGGAAACGCAGCGCGGCATCCAGCGCGCGTTCGATTACCGACGACTCGACAATCCACGCCAGTTGCGGCACAGACGCCTGAAACGCGGAAAAATGGAGTTCGGCATGTGCGTCGCCATAAACGCGCATGTCGTAGACAGGCCCGAGCTTTGACAGATCGAGCGCCTGCCAGACTCGCAGGCGCTCCAGCAGCGCCTGCGAACTCGACGAAAGCGCGTAGACCCGCGAGTCGAAACTCGCGCCCGGCGGCAGCGCCGCGCAGGGTTGCGCGAGCAGCGCCACGCGCAGTCCGCCTTGCGTCAGCGCCAGCGCCGCGGTCTTGCCGACGAGCCCGCCGCCGATCACGGCAGCATCAAAGGTCTGGTGGTGTGCGTTCATCCGCGCATTATAGCCGTGGGGGTTGCGGGGGACGGATCGAGCCCGCAGCTTTACCCGAGGCAGATCAAGAACCCGATCCGAACGGGTTACAATTGCGCTTTCCGTGACAAAACTCGCCCAGAATCGTCGAGGCAACGCCCCGATCTGGTGTCTTGTCCCGCTCCGCTGCGCCTGCCGCGCCACGCCAAACGCGAAGGCTTTCCGAATCCCGCACACAGCGTCGAGCGCATCACGCAACTTACTGATTCACTGAAGGATTTCCATGAGCCTCAAATGCGGCATCGTCGGCCTGCCTAACGTCGGCAAGTCCACCCTGTTCAACGCGCTGACCAAGGCGGGCATTGCCGCCGAAAACTACCCGTTCTGCACGATCGAGCCGAACGTCGGCATCGTCGAAGTGCCGGACGCGCGTCTGAAGGCGCTTGCCGAAATCGTCAAGCCCGAGCGCATCCTGCCGGCCGTGGTGGAATTCGTCGACATCGCCGGCCTCGTGGCCGGGGCGAGCAAGGGTGAGGGCCTGGGCAACCAGTTCCTCGCGAACATCCGCGAAACCGACGCGATCACGCACGTGGTGCGCTGCTTCGAAGACGAAAACGTGATCCACGTCGCAAACAAGGTCGATCCGCTGTCGGACATCGAAGTGATCAACACCGAGCTGGCGCTGGCCGACCTCGCGACCGTCGAAAAGGCGCTCTCGCGCTATTCGAAGGCCGCCAAGTCGGGTAACGACAAGGAAGCGATCAAGAACGCCGCCGTGCTGGAAAAAGTGCGCGCGCAGCTCGACCAGGCCAAGCCGGTCCGCGCGCTCGACCTGTCGGATGAAGAAAAGGCCACGCTCAAGCCGTTCTGCCTGATCACCGCCAAGCCGACCATGTACGTCGCCAACGTGAAGGACGACGGCTTCGAGAACAACCCGCACCTCGACGCAGTCACGAAGTTCGCGGCAGCCGAAGGCGCGCCCGTGGTCGCCGTGTGCGCGGCGATCGAAGCGGAAATCGCCGACCTCGACGAAGCGGACATGGCGGTGTTCCTCGCCGACATGGGCATGGAAGAGCCGGGCCTGAACCGCGTGATTCGCGCGGGTTTCAAGCTGCTGGGCCTGCAAACCTACTTCACCGCGGGTGTGAAGGAAGTGCGCGCGTGGACGATCCATATCGGCGACACCGCACCGCAGGCAGCGGGCGCGATCCACACCGACTTCGAGCGCGGCTTCATTCGCGCGCAGACGATCGCCTTCAACGACTACATCACCTACAAGGGTGAGCAAGGTGCGAAGGAAGCCGGCAAGATGCGCGCGGAAGGCAAGGAATACGTCGTGCACGACGGCGACGTCATGAACTTCCTGTTCAACGTCTGAGGCTTCGGTCTGGCGCAAGCGGTTGAATGGCAGAAGGCCAGACGGACATCAACCACCGCCGCTTATCGCATCTCCCACGAAAGCCTGCTTAAAAGCGGGCTTTTTTGTTTTACTGAGCGAGCTTCGCGTTGACTGCGGCGCACTTGAGCGGCATCGCGATACCTTCGCGCACGGCCGCCATCTTCGACGGCGAATCCGCCAGCACAGCATCGATTCCCAGACACGCTGCCATCCGATAGTCGTCCGCATTATTGACCGCGATCGCCACGATCCGAACATCAGGCTTTTGCCGGAAGCAGGCGACCGTGGCGGGCGTCCATAGCGTTGCCTGCACATCGGAGCGCCCCTCGCCCAGCGTAAATTTCTCGACCACGGTCATTGCCCGATGCAACTCGAAGGCGGTCGACGCGTGCTCCGCAGGGGCGTCCACGCAACCCTGATTCAGCAAGACGCGCACGAGCCGTCCACGTGTCGCATCGCGCGACTCGAATAGTTTTGCCTGCGGATAGGCCGCGAAACTCTGCTGGTAATCGGCTTCGGTCGAATAGATCGTGACGCGCGACCAGGCGTTTTCCTCATCAAGCAGCCGCGCCACAGCCAGCGCCTGCGGCGCGGCGGGCAGCGCTTTCATGTCCAGGATGACCGGCATCGAGGCCGGAAGCGCACGCAATGCCTCCCGCAGTGTTGGAATGCCGACCGGGCGATCGCGATAGGGATACCCATCGCCGCGGCGGAAATTCCAGCCCGCGTTCACGCGCGCGAGTTCCGCTGCCGTGAGAGCGGACACAGGCCCCTTCGCATCGGTCAAGGCCGACAGATCGGCCGGACGGTACAGCACCGGTACGCCGTCCTTGCTCAACTGAACCGTGAGCCACATGGCGTCGGCATGATGCGCGATCGACTGGCGAATCGCTTCGAGCGTGTTTTCGGGCGCGTCGCCCGTGCCGCCACGATGCGCGATGATCCTCGGCAACGAAGTGACGGGCGCCGGCCCATTCTCCGTCGTGACGGGTGCCAACGCACACCCTGCGAGCACGAGGCCCGCAATCGAACCGCAAACAGCTAATCGCACTGAACTCAGCATCTGGAATCCTGATTAATAAACACGTGAACCAAAACCGTGCATGCTCGAGCAAAACACGCCCAACGTCCCTCTTTCCAACGTACCCGCAAACGGGCAACGGCAATCAACGGCCTGCGTGCCGGGTTGACTTTGCGCAAAATCGCGCCTTCCGATACTCCCTATTTCAGTTTCGTGACAGCCGGTGTTAAATTGCCGCAACCGGCTCCCGTCAAAAACGGACCGCCGTCCGGCAGCCGTCGCCAGACTGTCATCGAACACAAATAGAATCGCGCGATTCGCATTCGCGCCCATTTCGCAACGAAGTTGCATGGGACCGGATTCAGCGCCAAAGCGCTAACGCCGGTCGACAAAGGAGAAAAATCGATGAGTTGCAAGCCGCTATTCCGTTCACTTTCCGTTGCCGCCGTATTGAGCCTCGGCATGAGCCAGGCAGCCCATGCCGCCACTGAAATCCAGTTCTGGCACGCCATGGAAGCCGCTCTCGGCGAGCGTCTGAACGACATTGCCAACGCGTTCAACGCGTCGCAAAGCGACTACAAGATCGTACCGGTGTTCAAGGGCAGCTACGACCAGACCCTCGCTGCGGGCATCGCGGCCTATCGCAGCGGCAACGCGCCTGCCATTCTGCAGGTCTACGAAGTCGGCACCGCGACAATGATGCAAGCCAAAAAGGCCGTGATCCCGGTCTCGGAAGTGTTCAAACAAGCCGGCGTGCCGCTCGACGAAAAAGCCTTCGTACCGACCATTGCCAGCTACTACAGCGACGCGAAAACCGGCGAACTGATCTCGATGCCGTTCAATAGCTCGACGCCGGTGCTGTACTACAACAAGGATGCGTTCAAGAAAGCCGGGCTCGATCCGAATCAGCCGCCGAAAACCTGGGCCGAATTGCAGGTTGACGCGCAGAAGCTCAAGGCGTCGGGCATGACATGCGGTTATTCGTCGGGCTGGCAGAGCTGGATTCAGCTCGAAAACTATAGCGCCTGGCATGGCGCGCCGTTCGCGTCGAAGAACAATGGGTTCGACGGTGCCGACGCGCAGCTCGAATTCAACAAGCCGCTGCAGGTCGCGCACATCCAGTTCCTGCAGAACATGCAGAAGGAAGGCACCTTCACGTACGTCGGCCGCAAAGACGAACCGGTGTCGAAGTTCTATAGCGGCGACTGCGGGATCATTACGAACTCGTCGGGCTCGCTTGCCACGATCAAGAAGTACGCGAAATTCAGTTTCGGCACCGGCATGATGCCGTACGACGCGAACGTGAAGGGCGCGCCGCAGAACGCGATTATCGGCGGGGCAAGTCTGTGGGTGCTGTCCGGCAAAGATCCGGCTGTATACAAGGGCGTGGCGAAATTCATGTCTTATCTGTCGTCGGCACCGGTTGCCGCGAAGTGGCATCAAGACACCGGCTATCTGCCGGTCACGACCGCCGCGTATCAGTTGACCCAGCAGCAAGGCTTCTACGAGAAGAATCCGGGCAGCGATACCGCGATCAAGCAAATGCTCAACAAACCGCCCCTGCCGTACACGAAGGGCTTGCGTCTGGGCAACATGCCGCAGATCCGCACCGTGATCGACGAAGAACTCGAACAGGTGTGGGCGGACAAGAAGACGCCGCAACAGGCACTCGATTCGTCGGTGTCGCGTGGCGACGAGCTGCTGCGCCGCTTCGAGAAAGCCGGTAATTAACCAGGCACCAGCCGGCAAGGTTTCGGTGCGTCCGCACCGAAACCTCTTGTTGTAGAAGAACCTCGGGAATTCTCAATGGAAAAGCGCTCCAGCTTCGGCACCAGCGTCCTGCCCTACCTGCTCGTTGCGCCGCAACTCCTGATCACGCTGCTGTTCTTTCTGTGGCCTGCGGGCGAAGCACTGTGGCAATCCACGCAGAGCCAGGACGCGTTCGGCACGTCGACCGAATTTGTCGGACTCGCCAATTTCAAGCAGCTATTCGCCGATCCGCTCTATCTGTCGTCGTTCTATACGACGCTGATTTTCTGTGCGCTCGTCACGGTGAGCGGATTGGTAATTTCGCTCCTGCTCGCGGTCTGTGCGGATCGCGTGACGCGCGGCGCCCGGGCCTATCAGACGCTCCTGATCTGGCCGTATGCGGTCGCGCCCGCCATCGCCGCCGTGCTGTGGTCGTTCCTGTTCAACCCGAGCATCGGCCTCGTCACTTATGCGCTCGCGAAGTACGGCATCGTCTGGAATCACGCATTGAACTCGGGCCAGGCGATGTTTCTGGTTGTGCTGGCATCGGTGTGGAAACAGGTCAGCTATAACTTTCTGTTCTTCTATGCCGGCTTGCAGGCCATTCCGCGTTCGCTGATCGAAGCGGCGGCTATCGACGGCGCCGGTCCGGTACGGCGTTTCTTCGGCATCGCGCTGCCGCTGCTTTCGCCGACCAGCTTTTTCCTGCTGGTGATCAATATCACCTACGCATTCTTCGACACCTTCCCGGTGATCGACGCCGCCACCGGTGGCGGCCCGGCGCAAGCCACCCGTACGCTGATCTACAAGATCTTCGCCGAAGGCTTCCAGGGTCTGGACATCGGCAGCTCGGGCGCGCAGTCCGTCATTCTGATGGTGATCGTCGTGGCGTTGACGGTCGTGCAATTCCGCTTCATCGAACGCAGGGTTCAATACTCATGATCGAGAACCGCCGCGGTTTCGACCTCTTCTGCCATGCGGTGCTGATTCTCGGCGTCGTGCTGGTGGTGTTTCCCGTGTACGTCGCGTTCTGCGCGGCGACGATGAGCGAGCACGAGGTGTTCAGCGTGCCGCTCTCGCTGGTGCCGAGCACGCATCTGTTCGAGAACATTGCGACGGTCTGGTCGCAAGGCAGCGGCAATGCCGCCGCGCCGTTCGGCCGCATGCTGTTCAATAGCCTCGTGATGGCGCTGGTGATTTCGATCGGCAAGATCGCGATCTCGATGATCTCCGCGTACGCGATCGTGTTTTTCCGCTTTCCGTTTCGCAATCTGTCGTTCTGGCTGATCTTCATCACGCTGATGCTGCCGGTCGAAGTGCGGATCTTTCCGACCGTGCAGGTCGTGTCGTCGATGCATATGAGCAATACGTATAGCGGCCTGACTTTACCGCTGATCGCCTCGGCCACCGCCACCTTCCTGTTCCGTCAGTTCTTCATGACGCTGCCCGATGAACTGATGGAAGCGGCGCGTATCGACGGCGCCGGCGCGCTGCGTTTCTTCTGGGACGTGGTGTTGCCGCTGTCGAAAACGAACATGGCCGCGCTGTTCGTGATCACCTTCATTTACGGCTGGAATCAGTATCTGTGGCCGATCCTGATTACGAGCCAGCAATCGCTGACCACCGCCGTGGTCGGCATCAAAAGCATGATCGCTTCCGGCGACACGGCGACCGAATGGCACCTCGTGATGACCGCGACCCTGCTCGCCATGCTGCCGCCGCTCGCTGTCGTCCTGACGATGCAGCGCTGGTTCGTGCGTGGACTCGTGGACTCGGAGAAATAACTCGCGCGGCGTAGGCGAACTTCGGCGCCGGACATTGAATCAAGAACACCGCGCGATACGTGGGAAATACGTGACGAATACGCGGCAAGCAACGAAAAAGGCTAAAACGGCATGGCTGCACTGACTCTGCAAGGCGTTAAAAAGACCTACGACAGCAAACAGTTCGTATTGCACGGCATTAACGTGGACGTCGCGGACGGCGAGTTCGTCGTGATGGTCGGGCCGTCGGGCTGCGGCAAATCGACTTTGCTGCGGATGGTGGCCGGGCTCGAAGGCATTTCCGAAGGCACCATCTCGATCGCCGGCAAGGTGGTCAATCAACTGGAGCCGAAGGATCGCAACATCGCGATGGTGTTCCAGAACTACGCGCTCTATCCGCACATGAGCGTCGCCGAAAACATGGGCTATGCGCTGAAGATCGCGGGTGTCGATCGTGCGCAGATCGCGAAGCGCGTAGACGCTGCCGCGCAGATTCTCGAGCTTGGACCGCTGCTCGCACGCAAGCCGCGCGAGTTGTCGGGTGGACAGCGGCAACGCGTCGCCATGGGCCGCGCGATCGTGCGTGAACCGGCGGTGTTTCTGTTCGACGAACCGCTGTCGAATCTCGACGCGCGACTGCGTGTGCAGATGCGGCTCGAAATCCAGCGCCTGCATGCGCGGCTCGCCACCACGAGTCTCTACGTCACCCATGACCAGATCGAAGCGATGACGCTCGCGCAACGCGTGATCGTGATGAACAAGGGCCACGCGGAGCAGATCGGCGCGCCGACCGAGGTCTACGAACGGCCGGCGACGGTATTCGTCGCGAGCTTCATCGGTTCGCCCGGGATGAATCTGCTGGAAGGCCGGGTGTCGGATGATGGCTCAACGTTTGAAGTGGCGGGCAACGGACCGAAGCTGCCGCTTCAAGGGCTTGCGTCGATTGGCCAGCAGGTGGCCAAAGGGCGTGACTGGACGCTCGGCATTCGCCCCGAGCACTTGACGCCGGGGCAAGCCGACGCCGCGCAGGCCACGCTCGTCGTCGACTCCTGCGAACTGCTCGGTGCGGACAATCTCGCGCACGGCCGCTGGGGCAAGCACGATGTGACCGTGCGCTTGCCGCACACGCACCGGCCCGCCGCGGGCGAAACGCTGCAGGTGGCGCTGCCCGCGCAGCATCTGCACTTCTTCGATTCTTCGACGGGACGGCGCGCGAACTGACACGCCGTTCAGGCCATCATCGCCGCACCCAGAATAACAACCCGTCAAGGACCATGACAGGCATCATCACCAGGGGCTTTCGCAGATCCGCCGTCGTCGCCGCCGCGCTGCTGTTCGGCGTCACATCGGCGTTCGCTTACGTCGCGCCCGGCACATCGCCCGACGAAGCGAACCTCAGCAATCACAACACCTACACCAATCGCGACGGCAATACGGTGCACGCCCCCGCCCGCTCGCTGTCCGGCAAGGCGCCCGAAGGCGCCACGGCGCGTTGCCGCGACGGCAGCTATAGCTTCAGCCGGCATCGCAGCGGCACCTGTTCCCGGCACGGCGGCGTAGCGGACTGGCTCTAGCCCTGGGCGGCCAAAGGCGCGCCAACTGACACCACTGCGGACTCCCCCGCGGACACCGTCTGCCGCCGCGCCCTCGGCCCGAAGTACAATGCCACCTGAACTACCCGCCCGCGCGGGGCGTCGCGAAGTTCGACACCGAGCTCGACGCCGCACCGTCCGGCGCCGGGCGCACTGCCCGGCTACAACACCGATTACCCATCCACCCACGACCGCCGCCCTTTCGCGGCCGGCGGCGTCAACGTCTATTGCAAGCAAATGGCCCAATACGTCTTCACCATGAACCGGGTCGGCAAAATCGTGCCGCCCAAGCGTCAAATCCTGAAAGACATCTCGCTGTCGTTTTTCCCCGGCGCGAAAATCGGTCTGCTCGGCCTGAACGGCTCGGGCAAGTCGACGCTGATCCGCATCATGGCGGGTGTGGACAAGGACATCGAAGGCGAAGCCACGCCGATGCCGAACCTGAACATCGGCTATCTGCCGCAGGAACCGCAACTCGATCCGAACAAGACGGTGCGTGAAGCGGTCGAGGAAGGTCTCGGCGACGTTTTCGGCGCGCAAAAGAAACTCGACGAAATCTACGCCGCCTACGCGGAACCGGACGCCGACTTCGACGCGCTCGCCGCGGAGCAGGCCAAGTACGAAGCGATTCTCGCCACCACCGACGGCAGCGCCGAACAGCAGATCGAAATCGCCGCCGACGCACTGCGCCTGCCGGCATGGGACGCAAAGATCGAACACCTGTCGGGCGGCGAAAAGCGCCGCGTCGCGTTGTGCAAACTGCTGCTCGAAAAACCGGACATGCTGCTGCTGGATGAGCCGACCAACCACCTGGACGCGGAATCGGTCGACTGGCTCGAACAGTTCCTCACGCGCTTCCCGGGCACCGTCGTCGCCGTCACCCACGATCGCTACTTCCTGGATAACGCCGCCGAGTGGATTCTCGAACTCGACCGCGGCCACGGCATTCCCTGGAAGGGCAACTACAGCAGCTGGCTCGACCAGAAGGAAGAACGCCTGAAGCAGGAAGAGTCGTCGGAATCGGCGCGTCAGAAAGCGATCAAGAAGGAACTGGAGTGGGTGCGCCAGAATCCGAAGGGCCGTCAGGCGAAGTCGAAGGCGCGTATCGCCCGCTTCGAGGAACTGAACAGCCAGGACTACCAGAAGCGCAACGAGACCTCGGAAATTTTCATCCCGGTCGGCGACCGCCTGGGCAATGAAGTGATCGAGTTCAAGAACGTCAGCAAGTCATATGGCGACCGTTTGCTGCTCGACGACGTCAGCTTCAAGATTCCGGCCGGCGCAATCGTCGGCATCATCGGGCCGAACGGCGCCGGTAAGTCGACGCTGTTCCGCATGCTGACCGGCCGCGAACAGCCGGATTCGGGCGAGATCGTGCAAGGCCCGACGGTCAAGCTTGCTTACGTGGACCAGAGCCGCGACGCGCTGGACGGTTCGAAGACCGTGTTCGAAGAAATCTCCGGCGGTGCGGACGTGCTGACGGTCGGCAAGTACGAAACGCCTTCGCGGGCGTACATCGGCCGCTTCAACTTCAAGGGCGGCGATCAGCAAAAGACCGTCGGTAACCTGTCGGGCGGTGAGCGCGGCCGGCTGCATCTGGCGAAAACATTGATCGCGGGCGGCAACGTGCTGCTGCTGGACGAACCGTCGAACGACCTCGACGTCGAAACGCTGCGCGCGCTGGAAGATGCGTTGCTCGAATTTGCCGGCTCGGTGATGGTGATCTCGCACGATCGCTGGTTCCTCGACCGGATCGCGACGCACATCCTGGCGTTCGAAGGCGATTCGCAAATCACGTTCTTCGACGGTAACTACCAGGAATACGAAGCGGACAAGCGCGCACGCCTCGGTGAAGAAGCTGCACGTCCGAAGCGCCTGCGTTACAAGCCAATCGCGCGATAAATCGCAAGTCCGGCAGCCCGCTCGCTGGTTGACGAGCGGGCTGTCCTGACAGGGCACACGCATTGCTGGTCACGGCGTAATGCACGACGTCCGGGCCGCATGCGGTAACGCCGCCGCATCAATGTCAGACGTCAAACAAAGGTGCACATAACCGGCGCACACACAGGCCGATCACACCTATACCGCGCCCGGCGCGGCGACGAGGAGGCAAGCATGGCGATGTCGAAGGGCAAGCGCTGGGCCATTGCCATAGGCGGCGTGCTGCTGGTGCTGATCGTCGTCGCGGTCGGCGCGCTGCAGTTCGCGCAGCGCGAAGTCAAAGAACGCATCATTGCGGCGCTCGGCCCACTCGGCAGTGCGCAAAGCATCCAGGTCGGCCTCACTTCAGTTCATCTCACCAACGTTCTGCTCAAGGCGCCACCCGGCTGGCCCGCCGGCGATCCGTTGCGCGCCGACGAAATCACCCTCACGCCCGACATCCGTGATCTGCTCGCGCGGCGCATGCATATTCGCAGCGTGGTGGTGCGCGGCTTCGATATCGCCGTACTGCGCAGCAAGGACGGCACGATTCGCATGATGCCGAATCTGCGCGAATCGGTGAACAAGTCCGACGAAGAAGCCGGCGGCGGCGCACCATCCACCCCGCGCGAAAAGCTCATCGATCACATCAGCTTCGAGCAGGGCAACTTTCATTTCTACGATATGTCCGTCGGACCGCCGGCCTTCAAGGTGACGGTGAGCAACGCCAACGCGACAGTCGATCACCTGCATCTGCCCGCGCTCAGCGAGCCGACCACAGTCGATCTCACCGGCTCGATCAAAGGCCCGGCGCATACGGGTACGGTCTCATTTAACGGGTGGATCAAGATCGCCAGCAAGGACTCCCAGACCACCAGCCAGCTGCGCGGCATCGACGTCGTGATGCTCGATCCTTACCTGCTGAAAAAGGCCGGCGGCAAGGCGCAAGTGGCCGGCGGCACGGTGGACCTGACTGTCGAATCGACGGTGCGCAACTATCAGTTGCACGCACCCGGCACGGTAACAATCCACCATCTGCAACTCGCCGACAGCGACAATCCGCTCGACACCTTCATGTCGATTCCGACCAAGGCGGCCATTGCGGCGCTCAAGACGCACAACGGCGATATCACACTGCATTTCGTGCTGGACGGGAACCTCCGCGACCCGAAATTTTCGGTGCAGGAGGGCCTGATGAAGCGCCTTGGCGCGGGGTTTGCGAACGCGCTGGGCGTGAGCGTCGAAGGCGTGGCCAAGGGCGCTGGCGAAACGGTGAAAGGCTTGGGTAACGCGTTGAAAAATCTGCTTGGGCAGTAGGCCTAAACGGGTAGCCCCAGCACGCGCAGTGTCGCTGCGGTTTGCGCGGCGCTCGTGTGATGCACGCCGTGCCAGCCCAGCGCCGTTGCGGCCTCGGCGTTTTTCAGATTGTCGTCGATAAAGACAAGTTCACCTGGCTGGATGCCCGGCAGTTGCGCCTCGATGCGCTGGCGCATGAGTGCGAAAATCGCCGGATCGGGCTTCACCAGCTTCACCCTGCCCGACACGACGATGTCGCGGAACCGCCGCAGCACGGGGTAATGCTCCCATGCATACGGAAACGTCTCCGCGGACCAGTTCGTCAGCCCAAAGAGCGGCACCTCGGCCGCCTCGAGTTTCTCCATGATGGCCACGCCCTCTTCGAGCACGCCGGCCACCATCTCGTGCCAGCGCCCGTAGAAGGCGCGGATCAGCGGAGCGTGATCGGGAAACTTCGCGATCAGTTCGTCTGTTCCCTCGACGATCGGCTGGCCACCGTCCTGACGGATCACCCAGTCCATTGAACAGACGTGGGTCAGAAACCAGCGGCGCTCCGTTTCGTCAGGAATCAACTGACGATAGAGATACTCGGGACTCCAGTCGATCAGCACACCGCCGAAATCGAACACCACTGCCTTGATGGCCATGCACGCGCTCTCCGTAAGCTCCTGGCGACGATCAGACAGGTTGTGTACGCAATTCGAGCCACGCCTTCGCCTCGCCCGACACATGCGGCGAAAGGCGCGCGCGCACCGTCTCGTGATAGCCGTTCAGCCATGCGCGCTCGTCTTCTCGCAACAGCGACAGGTCGAGGCAGCGCGTATCGATCGGGCACAGTGTCAGCGTTTCGAACTTGAGGAAATCGCCAAACTCGGTTTTCTCCGCCGGCACGTTCAGCACCAGGTTCTCGATCCGCACGCCCCATTTGCCCGGCCGGTAAATGCCCGGCTCGACCGACGTGATCATGCCTTCTTCCATCGCGGTCCACGGTTCGGCCGGCGCGTAGTGCGAAATCACCTGCGGGCCTTCGTGCACGTTCAGGAAATAACCCACGCCGTGACCGGTGCCATGACCGTAGTCGGCGCCGGCTTCCCAGATCGGCGCGCGGGCGATCGCGTCGAGCATCGGCGAACGAATGCCGCGCGGGAATTTCGCACGCGACAGCGCCATGGTGCCCTTCAGCACGATCGTGAAATCGCGCCGCTGTGCCTCGCTGATGGTGCCGATCGGCACGACGCGCGTGATGTCGGTCGTGCCGCTCAGATACTGCGCGCCCGAATCGATCAGCAGCAGACCGTTGCCCTCGATCACCGAATGCGACTCATGGGTCGCGCGGTAGTGCGGCATCGCGCCGTTCGCGTTGAAGCCGGCGATCGTGGCAAAGCTCAGCGACACGAAGCCCGGACGGCGCGCGCGGGCTGCCGTCAGGCGCTCGTCGATCGTCAGTTCGGTGATCGTTTCACGGCCCAACGCGCCTTCGAACCACGCGAAGAATTCGGCGAGCGCCGCGCCGTCCTGCTCCATCGTCTCGCGCACGTGCCCGGCTTCCGCCTCGGTCTTGCGCGACTTGAAGAAGGTGGACGGATTGACCGCCTCCACCACCTTCACCGTGGACGGCACCGACTGCAGCGAGCCATAGGTGATGCGGCGCGGGTCGATCAGCAGCGTGCTGCCGGCCGGCAGCGCGCCCAGCGCATGGGCCGCCCTGGCATACGGTTCGACGCTGATGCCGTCGCGCTCGAGCGCCTCGGCCAACGCTTGCGGCACCTTGCCGTCGGCGACGAAGAGCGACGCGCTCTGTGAACCAATCAGCGCATGCGCGACGAACACCGGGTTGTAGCTGACATCGGCGCCGCGCAGATTCAACAGCCACGCGAGATCGTCGAGCGTGGAAATGAAGTGCCACTGCGCGCCCTTCTCCGCCATCGCGCGGCGAATCTGCGCGAGCTTTTCCGAACGGGCGACGCTGGCGTGCGGCGCGGCATGCTCGAACACAGCCGCCGCGGGCAGCGACGGGCGTTGCGGCCAGATTGCGTCGAACAGATCGACGTCGGTGCGCAGCTTCACGCCATGCGCGGTAAGCGCCTGCCCCAAGGCACGCGCCGCCGACACGCCGAGCACCGCGCCGTCCACACCGACGGTGCCGCCGGGCGCGACGTTCTGTGCGAGCCATTCGAAATGCGGCGCGGTCTGCTGGCCGCCGGTCATCTTCATCAATTGCACGCCGGTACCGGCCAGCTGCGCGTTCGCCTGTTCCCAGTAGCGGCTGTCGGTCCATACGCCGGCGAAATCGGCGGTCACGACCAGCGTGCCGGCCGAGCCGGTGAAGCCCGACAACCACTGCCGGCCTTGCCAGCGCCCGGGCAGGTATTCGGAAAGATGCGGGTCCGAGGACGGCACCAGATAGGCGGCCACACCTTCACGCGCCATTGCATTGCGCAACGTCGTGAGCCGTTCGGGGATGGAGGAAGTTTCGGGGAGTCGGGCATTCATCGGAGTCACCTGCAAGTATTCATCGACGGGACAACAAGCCGACCGTCACGGCAACGGCGATCAACGCGACGCCGGTACATACCGGCCATTCGAGCGTATCGCCATCATGAAAGAGACCAACCACATTGCCGGCCATGCGCGCGACACCCGCGCCCACCACGCCGGCCAGTAACGCCCCCCACCATGGGACACGGCTCGAACGGCGCAGCGGATGCAGCCACCAGCCCGCGAGACCGATCACCACGCCCAGCACCAGGATTCCGGGCCACCCCATTAGCGACAGATCTCGCGCAGATTCAGATTCGTCTCATGGGCGCATGAAGCCACGACAGCTAGCATTTTCTTCTCATTAACTATAGAGGTTCAGCACGGCGCTTTCCGCATAGCGGTTGAGTTTAGGGGGTCGGGGTGATGTTAGGCAAGCTGTAAGCCTTACGGATAAGCCTGGTCCCTGGTCATTGCCACGCTGACAGCGCGCCATGCAAATCGCCCTTATCGAGCCGGACCTTCGGCACGCCACCCTGGTCAGCCGGCTGATCTTCGCTGGCGGCCACGCGTGCCAGCACTTCACCACGAGCACGTCGTTCCTGGATCGCGCCGACGACGAGTTCTTCGATCTTCTCATCACCGAGGGCTGGGCTGGCGACCATTGCGCCGAAGATGTGATCCCGCGCGCCCGCTCCATCCTGCCGGGCTTGCCGGTGATCATGCTGCTGTCGGAGCCACGTGAGAGCCAGATCGTCGCCGCGCTGCACGCCGGCGCCGACGACTGCCTCACCAAACCGGTCCGTGGTCCGGAAATGCTGGCCCGGGTAGACGCGCTGCTGCGCCGCGCAGGCTGGCGGCGGCCGCCCAACCGGCGGCGCGACACCTTCGGCAGCTACGCGTTCGACGCGGCACGGTTTGCCGTCACGTTCCGGAATCAAACGGTCGCGCTGACGCCGAAGGAATTCCGCTTTGCGCTGCTGCTTTTTACCAATCTGTCGCGACCGGTGTCGCGCGCGCATATTCTCGAAACCGTTTGGACACGCCGGCGCGACGTAAAGTCGCGCTCGGTCGACACGCACGCATCGCGCGTACGGACCAAATTGCAGTTGCGCCCGGAGCACGGTTATTGCCTGACGCCGCTTTATGGCTACGGCTATCAGCTCGACGCGATCGCGCCGGAAGCGGTTGTGGAGGCCGGATCACGCGCGCAGAATGAAAGAATTACGAAAACGCTATAATATTGGGCTAAACCATAGCGCCCCATATGCAGCTTCTAACGATCGGAATCAATCACCACACTGCGCCTGTCGCCTTGCGCGAACGCGTGGCGTTTCCGCTCGAACAGATCAAGCCTGCACTGGACACCTTCAAGAGCGTCTGGCTTGGCCGCACCGCCCGCACGGCGCCGGAAGCGGCGATTCTGTCCACCTGCAACCGTACCGAACTCTACTGCGCGACCGACGACCAGGCCGCGCGTGAAGCCGCGATCCAGTGGTTCTCGAAATACCACAACCTGCCCATCGACGAACTCGCGCCGCATGTCTATGCATTGCCGCAGTCGGAAGCCGTGCGCCATGCATTTCGTGTCGCGTCGGGGCTGGATTCGATGGTGCTGGGCGAGACTCAAATCGTCGGACAAATGAAGGACGCGGTGCGCACGGCATCTGAAGCCGGCGCGCTCGGCACCTATCTGAACCAGTTGTTCCAGCGCACCTTCGCCGTTGCGAAGGAAGTGCGCAGCACGACCGAAATCGGCGCGCAGTCGGTTTCCATGGCGGCTGCCGCCGTCCGGCTCGCACAGCGGATTTTCGACAAGGTCTCGAACCAGCGCGTGCTGTTCATCGGCGCGGGCGAGATGATCGAGTTGTGCGCTACGCACTTCGCCGCGCAGCAGCCACGTGAGCTCGTCGTCGCCAATCGCACCGCCGAGCGCGGCACCCGCCTCGCCGAACGCTTCAACGGCCGGGCCATTCCGCTCTCGGAACTGCCCGCGCGCATGCACGAGTTCGACATTATCGTGTCGTGTACCGCCTCCACCCTGCCTATCATCGGTCTCGGCGCGGTCGAGCGGGCCGTGAAAGCGCGCCGCCACCGGCCGATTTTCATGGTCGATCTGGCCGTGCCGCGCGATATCGAACCCGAAGTCGGCCAGCTCGAAGACGTGTTCCTCTACACCGTCGACGACCTCGGCGCGATCGTCCGCGAAGGCAATGCGTCGCGGCAAGCCGCGGTGGCACAGGCCGAGGCGATCATCGAAACACGCGTGCAGAATTTCATGCAGTGGCTCGACGCGCGCAGCATCGTGCCCGTGATCCGTCACATGCATACGCAGGCCGACGTGCTGCGTCGCGCAGAAGTCGAACGCGCGCAGAAAATGCTCGCTCGCGGCGACGACCCGGCGGCGGTACTCGAAGCGCTGTCCCAGGCGCTCACCAATAAACTGATCCACGGCCCCACGCATGCGCTCAATCGCGCGAGCAGTGAGAACCGTGACACGCTCATTGAATTGATGAGCGGTTTCTATAAACACTCCGGTTCCACGGAGCGTTAGCGGCGCAGCCACCGCCGCACCGTCCGCGCCATCCCCGGTGGCCCGCGACATGCTTCTGACCAGGGCATCTGCCCACTCCCCTAGTCGTCGTCCTTGCCGGAGTCCGCTCCGATACCCGTCCGATGAAAACGAGCATGCAACGCAAGCTCGACCAGCTCACTACCCGGCTGGCCGAACTGAACGACCTGTTGAGCCGCGAGGACATTACCTCGAATCTCGACCAATACCGCAAGCTCACACGCGAGCACGCCGAGCTTGGACCCATCGTCGAACATTACGCGCTATGGCGCCAGGCGATGACCGACGCGGCGACCGCTCAGGAACTCCTGGCCGACGCCTCGATGCGCGATTTCGCGGAAGACGAAATTCGCACGTCGCGCGAGCGGATGGAAAAAATCGGCGCGGAATTGCAAAAAATGCTGCTGCCGAAAGACCCGAACGACGACCGCAACATCTTCGTCGAAATCCGGGCCGGCACGGGCGGCGACGAGTCCGCGCTGTTTGCCGGTGATCTGCTGCGCATGTACCTGCGCTATGCCGAGCGCAATCGCTGGCAAGTGGAAATGATGTCGGCGAGCGAATCGGATCTTGGCGGCTACAAGGAAGTGATCGTGCGGATCGCAGGCGTTGCGGCCTATTCCAAGCTCAAGTTCGAGTCGGGCGGCCATCGCGTGCAACGCGTACCGGCCACCGAGACGCAGGGCCGCATCCACACATCGGCGTGCACGGTCGCGGTCATGCCGGAAGCGGACGAGATCGGCGAAGTCGAGATCAATCCGGCCGATCTGCGCATCGACACCTTCCGCGCGTCGGGCGCGGGCGGGCAGCACATCAACAAGACGGACTCGGCCGTACGCGTCACGCACTTGCCCACCGGCATCGTGGTGGAATGTCAGGACGACCGCTCGCAGCACAAGAACAAGGATCGTGCGCTGAAGGTGCTGGCCGCGCGCATCAAGGACAAGCAGTCGCACGAGCAGCAGGCGAAAGAAGCCGCAACCCGTAAGAGCCTGATCGGTTCGGGCGATCGTTCGGAGCGGATTCGCACCTACAACTTCCCGCAAGGACGTCTGACGGATCACCGGATCAATCTGACGCTGTATCGCCTCGACGCAATCATGGACGGCGATCTCGACGAATTGATCGCGGCTCTCGTCAGCGAGCATCAGGCCGAGCTGCTGGCATCGCTGGGCGACGCGGACTAAGCGCGGATGGACTCGGTTACGCCCGCCGCGCTCCTGCGCGCCTCGCCACTGCCGCCGCTCGAAGCGCGGATTCTGCTCACGCACGTGCTCGGCTGGCGGCATACACAGTTGATTACGCGCAGCGAAGAAGCGCTCGATCACGCGATTGTTGAGCGCTACCGGGCCATGGAAGCGCGGCGTGTCGCCGGTGAGCCGGTGGCGCAACTGGTCGGCGTGCGCGAATTTTTCGGGCTCGATTTTGAAGTGACGCCGGACGTGCTGATTCCACGTCCCGAAACCGAATTGCTGGTCGAAACGGCGTTGGCGGCGCTGGAAAACATCTCGCGGCCGCGCGTGCTCGATCTGGGCACCGGCACCGGTGCGATTGCCGCGGCGATTGCGTCGATGCGGCCCGATGCACAGGTCTGGGCGCTGGATCGCTCCGCCGAAGCGCTGGCAGTGGCCGCACGCAACGCCGCACGCCTGCTGGATGCCCGGCGCCCCGGCGGCGCCGTGACATTGCAGCAAAGCGACTGGTATGGCTCGCTCGACACGGCGCTGCGCTTTGACGTGATCGTCAGCAATCCGCCCTATATCGCGAGCGGCGATCCGCATCTGACGGAAGGCGATCTGCGCTTCGAACCACGCGGCGCGCTCACCGACGAAGCCGACGGGCTCAGCGCGATCCGCCAGATCGTTGCGGGTGCACCTGCACGTCTGGCCGCCAACGGCGTATTGTGGATCGAACACGGATACGATCAGGCCGAAGCCGTGCGCGCCCTGCTGACGGCGCAGGGTTTTGCACAGGTCCGCTCGGAGCGCGATCTTGCCGGCATCGAGCGAATCAGCGGCGGGCAGTGGCCCGGCTGACCTCGATGAACCGCCTGAATCGGCGGGGCGGCAAGCGAGTCTCGGCCGGTCTTAGCGAAATCCGCTATCATTTCAGCCTATTCCCTACACATAACGGAACCGCAAGGTCAGTCATGGATACGCAACAACGCATCAAGCAAATCGTCGACGAAAACAACGTCGTGCTCTTCATGAAGGGCACCGCCCAGTTCCCGATGTGCGGCTTCTCCGGCCGCGCCATCCAGATCCTGAAAGCGTGCGGCGTCGGCGAAATCAAGACCGTCAACGTGCTCGAAGACGACGAAGTCCGCCAGGGCATCAAGCAGTTCTCGAACTGGCCGACCATTCCGCAGCTCTACGTGAAGGGCGAATTCGTCGGCGGCTCGGACATCATGATGGAAATGTACGAATCGGGCGAACTGCAGCAACTGTTCGCTGCGGCCTGAACGTTCGTCGTCCATCGTTAGGGCGCCGCGAGCCATGGAAACACGCGCTGCGGCGCCACGCCGGCTGATCGTTGCGATCACCGGCGCGACCGGCGCCATCTACGGCATCCGGCTGCTCGAGACGTTGCGCAGGCTGGGCGGCGTCGAGAGCCATCTGCTGATTTCGAGCGCGGGCTGGCTCAATATCCAGCACGAACTCCAGTTGAGCAAAGAAGACGTGCATCCGCTCGCGGATGTCGTCCACTCGGTGCGCGATGTCGGCGCGAGTATCGCGTCCGGCTCGTTTGCCACCGAAGGCATGGTCGTCGCACCCTGCTCGATGAAGACGCTTGCAAGCGTCGCGCACGGTTTTTCCGACAACCTGATCACCCGCGCCGCCGATGTCACGCTCAAGGAGCGCCGCCGGCTCGTGCTTCTCGTGCGCGAAACGCCGTTCAATCTCGCGCATCTGCGCAACATGACGGCCGTCACCGAAATGGGCGGCGTGATCTTCCCGCCCTTGCCCGCTTTCTACAACCAGCCCGCCACAATCGACGAAATGGTCGATCACACGGTGGCGCGTGTACTGGACCTCTTCGCGCTGGGACCGGCCATGTCGCCGGTATGGCAAGGATTGCGCGGCACGCAGGAATAACCGGCGGAGCATAAGCCGCCTGCTCAATGCGTGGCGCGAATCGCCACACCGCGCCACACGGTCATTAATAACACCTGCGACACAATCAATTCCGTTTTCACCCGTTTATCAAACGGAAGTACGGACCTATATTGATAGCAACCCCACTTCCACGCCGCGCTCCCGCGGCGAAGTTGCTGCCATGAATCGCTTACCGTCGCTGTTCCTCTCCCACGGCGCGCCTACGCTGCCGATCGACCCTTCGCTGCCGTCCGCCGAATTCGGCACGTTGTCGGCGCAATTGCCGCGGCCCGAAGCCGTGCTGATGCTGTCGGCCCACTGGGGCACAGCGCAGCCGGTGGCAAGCACGTCCACGGCACCGGAAACCATTCACGATTTCTACGGCTTCCCGCGTCAGTTGTACGAGATTCAATACCCTGCCCCGGGCGCACCCGATGTGGCTCGCCAGGCCGCCGCACTGCTCGGCGAGCACGGCATCCTCACCGCCGGCGAACCGCATGGACTCGATCACGGTGCCTGGGTGCCGATGCTGCTGATGTTCCCGCAAGCCGACGTGCCCGTCGCACAGTTGTCGATCCAGCCGCACATGGACGCCGCCCATCACTTCCGCGTGGGTCGCGCGCTGCGCTCGCTGAAAGACAACGGCGTGATGGTGATCGGTTCCGGCCAGATCACGCATAACCTGCGCGCGGCGGATTTTTCCGCGCGCCCGGAAGACGCTGATCCGCGCGTGGCCGAATTCACCGACTGGTTCGAGGCCAGGCTCGCCGCACACGACATCGACGCGCTGCTCGACTACCGCCGTCAGGCGCCGCACGCGGTGCTGATGCATCCGACCGACGAGCACCTGCTGCCGGTATTCGCGGCGCTGGGTGCGGCGGACGACAATTACTCGCTGACCATCCAGTCGCTCGGAACCTATCAGCGCTCGCTCGCGATGACGAATTACGTGTTCGGCACCGCCTGACTCGACCCGAGCGCTATCGAAGCGCCACCAAAGCGCCCATTCAGGACCGAAACGACCGTAACGCCGCCAACAAAAAAGCCCGCCTGAGTTTCTCAGGCGGGCTTTTTTCATGCGGCGCCGGACCAGGGCGGTCCGGCAGCCAGGCTTAAGACTTAATGCGCGCCCATGCCTTCGAGCACTTCGTCGTGCGTCTGACGCTCTTCGAGGTAGTCCGAGCGGTAACCGCTATGGACGCCCCAGTAGTAGAACACCAGCGAGAACACGGCCACCACCAGCATGTCCCAGCCGTACGGCAGAAGACCGCGGCCGCCGAATTCCTTGCTGCCGATCAGCGACAGGATCGCCATCACCGGCAGGTAGGCCACGAGCCACCATGCGGCCTTCAGGTCACGCCCCCAGCCGCCGAAACCCGACTTCGCCTGGAAGTAAAAGTAGACCGGCAGCGCGACAATCATCAGCAGAATGATTTCGCCGGTCAGCGGCCACTTCGCCCAGTACAGGATCAGCGACGCGCACACGAAAGCGAACGGCGCAATCAGCTTCATGCCGGGAATGTGCAGCGGGCGCTCCAGATCCGTCGCCGCGCGGCGCAGTGCCATCAGGCTGATCGGGCCAGTCAGGTACGAGATCACGGTCGCGACCGAGATCACCGCCGCCAACGAACTCCAGCCGCGGAAGAAAAACAGGAAAATGAACGACACCAGCAGGTTGAACCACATTGCCTGGCGCGGCACGCCGTAGAACGGGTGCACGTTGCCGAACATCTTCGGCATCGTGTTGTTGCGCTCCATGGCGTAGATCATGCGCGTAGTGGTCGCCATGTAGGTCGTGCCGGTACCGCTCGGGCTGACAAACGCGTCGACGTACAGCAGGATAGCCAGCCAGTTCAGGTTCAACGCGATTGCCAGTTCGGCAAACGGCGAGGCGAAGTTGAAGTGGCTCCAGCCCTTCATCACGTCGCTCGGATTCACCGCGCCGATATACGCGACCTGCAGCAGCACGTAGATCACCAGCGCCAGCAGGATCGAGCCGATCACCGCGAACGGCACGCTCTTGGCCGGATTGCGCGCTTCACCCGCGAGGTTGATCGGGCTCTGGAAACCGTTGAACGCGAACACGATACCGCTCGTCGACACGGCCGTCAGCACAGCCGACCAGCCGTACGGCGCGAAGGTGCTCGCTTCGCCGAAGTTTTCCTTGTGGAAGCCCGTCAGCATGAGACCCGCGATCGTCGCACCCGGAATCAGGAACTTGAAAATCGTGATTGCCGAATTGGCGCGCGCAAACAGCTTGACGCCCCAGTAGTTCAGCAGGAAGTAAATGATCACCAGGGCCGCTGACAGCAATAGCCCATTGGTCGTTAATGACCCATCCACGAATAGCGCATGCGCCCATGGATACGGCCAGGTACTCATATATTGAATGGAAGCTTCAGCTTCGATTGGAATCACCGAGACAATAGCGATCCAGTTCGCCCACGCGCTAATGAAACCAACCAGCGCGCCGTGCGAATAGCGCGCGTAGCGCACCATGCCGCCTGACTCCGGGAACATCGCGCCCAGTTCGGCGTAGGTCAGTGCAATTGCGAGAATCACCACCGCACCGATCACCCATGCACAAATGGCTGCAGGCCCGGCAATTTTTGCAGCCTTCCACGCGCCGAACAGCCAGCCCGATCCGATGATCGAACCCAAACCGGTCAGCAACAGCGCGACTGGCCCGATGTTCCGTTGTATAGAACTTTTCACATCTTCTCCTGTGTCGACCAGCGCCGGCGTTGTAACGCTTACTCTGGTCCCATACACCGTGTGTCAGCCGGAGTTAGTGCTTTAGCACTTACTTCGACCCCATGCAAGTTTGCCGCAGAACCATGCCGGCACCGCGTGACATCGCTTGTGGCGCTGGGGACGGGTGACGCGCATACATACGCGACGGTCCATTCTAAACAGGTGCAACCGACGCGCGGCGCGTAGTTTAACGGTTGCACCCCGACGCTGCAGCAGAACTAAGGGTTCTCCCTGGCAAAATTCTCGAGCGAATAGCAAGGTTTGTAAGCAATTTTTACGCCAGTCGATCAAAATTTTGTAAAGTTGGGATGAGAGTGTTGACCTTCTCCCGAAATCGCCGTATAACGTTCGGGCAGGATTTCAAGCGGCGAGTGAATTGGTCTTTCGTAGTTCGCCCATCAACGGTACTCCGGTTGGTCCCATTACCCCCTTCCTTGATTTTCATGCGCACCCATTGGGCTTCGGCCTTATTTACCATCTTTAGGAACAAGTAATATGGAAACCGGTACCGTCAAGTGGTTCAATGACGCAAAGGGCTTTGGCTTCATCACGCCGGACGGCGGCGGCGAAGATCTGTTCGCGCATTTCTCGGAAATCCGCACGGAAGGCTTCAAGACGCTGCAAGAAAACCAAAAGGTTACGTTTGAAGTGAAGACGGGCCCGAAGGGCAAGCAAGCTGCTAACATCAAGCCGGTGTAAGCAAGCACGCTTCCTTCTGGACGCAAAAAACCCCGCTTCGGCGGGGTTTTTTTATATCCGTTGTAACTGCATGCGGTGATTATCTTCGCAGTATGCGATTGATAAGTCTTTTATCCGAACAGACGCCGCGCGTGAATACCGAGACCTGTCGCAACGCTGGCAAGACGGTCGCCGAATACTGCTTTTGCATCGGGAAATGCCGCCGCCAATGCACCCGACAGAAACGCCAGACCCGTCGAGCCACCGGTGAAGTAAATCGCGTTGACGTCGCGCGGGGCCACGCCAGCCGCCTGCACCGTGTCGCGCGCCGCCTGCACGATGCGCTGCGTCTCGTCCTGCCCGGCCTTGATAAGCTGCGCTTCGTCGAACGCGAGGCGCAGGTCGTCTTCCACCTCGTCGAGATCGATCACGGTCTCGCCGCCCGCCGCCACGCCGATCTTCGCCTCTTCCGCATGAGCCGCCAAGGCATGTCCCAGGCGGCGCTCCACGACGCGCATCAGGCGGTCGTGATGCTTGACCTCGGTGAACAGATGCCGCATGAGCGTAAGTTCGCTCACGCGCTTCGGCGCGTAGACGGTATTGATCAGATGCCAGGTGGCCAGATCGAAATAGATCCGGCTCGGAATCTCGCGGCCTTCCGGGTCGAGCGTCTGATAGCCGAGTTCGCGCAGGATCGTCACCAGTTCGACACGGCGGTCGAAATCAGTACCTGCGACGTGCACGCCGTGATGCGCCAACACGTCGTCTTTACGCTCGACGCGCTGCATCCGCTCCGGCCCCACCCGCACCAGCGAAAAGTCCGACGTGCCGCCGCCGATGTCGGCCACCAGCACGAGGCCCTCTTGCGTCAGATGCGATTCGTAGTCGAACGCCGCTGCGATCGGTTCATACTGAAAGTGGATCTCCCGCAAGCCGACCGAACGCGCCGCCGCTTCGAGTTGCTGCTGCGCCATCTGGTCCGCGCGCGGATCGTCGTCGACGAAAAACACCGGGCGGCCCAGCACGGCGCGGCTGATTGACCCGCCGGTGCTCTTTTCCGCCGAGCGCTTCAGATGGTCGACGAAGATCGCGATGATGTCCGTGTACTTGATCGCCGAGCCGTCGCCGAGATCGGTCGAATTCTCGGCGAGCGGCGAGCCGAGAATACTTTTCATCGAACGCATCAGACGGCCGTCGAAACCGTCGATATAAGCCGCCAACGCCGAGCGCCCGAACTCCCGGGTATTTTCGTCGGTGTTGAAAAAGACGGCGGTCGGCAGCGTCGTGTAGGCGCCCTCGACAGGCGCAAGTCTAAGCGCAGCGCCGTCAGGGACGGCTACAGCCGAATTGGAAGTACCGAAGTCAATCGCGCAATAGTTCATGGCAGGAATCGCCGCTCACGGCTGGCGCGGACAGAAAGGGGAGCGGCTTTGTATCACGAAAGCCCGATCAGCATCAACTGACGCTTTCCGGGACGCCCACAACCGTGCCTCAGGTCCGCTCGACGGAACAAAAATTGCTCAATCCAACAGGATACGCCGCCAAATTTCGATAATCAGGAGACTTGCAGCAATGAGCGCGCCGCCTATCGCCGCTGTCCACGAGAAAAACGCTACCGTTATTGAAACCGATCTGCCCTCACGGCTCGACCGTTTGCCGTGGGGGCGCTTCCATTCGCTGATCGTTGTCGCGCTGGGCGTGACGTGGCTGCTGGACGGACTTGAAGTTACGCTGGCGGGCGCCGTGGCAAGCGCGTTGAAGTCCAGCCCGTCGTTGCGCTTTACCAACGCCGACGTGGGCCTCGCCGGCAGCGCGTACATTGCCGGCGCCGTGCTCGGCGCACTCGGCTTCGGCTGGCTGACCGACCGGCTCGGCCGTCGCAAGCTGTTTTTCATCACACTCGCGCTGTATCTCGCTGCCACTGCGGCGACCGCTTTTTCGTGGAATCTCGCCAGTTTCCTGCTGTTTCGCTTTCTCACGGGCGCGGGCATCGGCGGCGAATATACAGCGATCAATTCGACCATTCAGGAGTTCACGCCGGCGCGGGTGCGCGGCTGGACCGACCTCGGCATCAACGGCACGTTCTGGGTCGGCGCGGGACTCGGCGCGGCGGGCTCGCTGGTTCTGCTCGACCCGGCTCTGCTACCGGGCGACTGGGGCTGGCGCGCGTGCTTTTTCATCGGCGCGGTGCTGGCGCTGGCGATTCTGCCGATGCGCATCTGGGTGCCCGAGAGCCCGCGCTGGCTGCTGACGCACGGCGGCGAACGCGACGCGCGCTCAATCGTCGAGGGCATCGAAACGCGTTTTCGCGACGAGGGCCATACACTCGGCGACGATGACCTCACCCGGCTCAAGCTGAGAGCACGCGGACATACGCCGCTGCGCGAGGTGTTTCACACGCTTTTCAATGTGCACCGGCGACGCGCGCTGGTCGGCCTGTCGTTGATGACCGCGCAGGCGTTCTTCTACAACGCGATTTTTTTCACCTACGCGTTGGTGCTGACCGATTTCTATCAGGTGCCCGGCGATCATATCGGCTGGTATCTGCTGCCGTTCGCGCTCGGCAACTTCCTTGGACCGCTGGTGCTCGGCCGGCTCTTCGACGTAATCGGGCGGCGCAAGATGATCGCCACGACTTACGCGCTGTCCGGCATCCTGCTGACGGTAAGCGGTTACCTGTTCGAGCAGCAAATACTCACCGTCGTGACCCAGACGATTGCGTGGATGGTGGTTTTCTTCTTCGCCTCGGCGGCGGCGAGTTCGGCGTATCTGACCGTCAGCGAGTCGTTTCCGCTGGAAATCCGCGCGCTGGCGATCGCGGTGTTCTACGCGTTCGGCACCGCGCTGGGGGGCATCATCGGCCCGGCATTCTTCGGCCGGCTGATCGATACGCATCAGCGCAGCGAAGTGTTCGTGGGCTATCTGGTCGGCTCGGGCCTGATGCTCGCCGCAGCGGTGATCGCCGCGATCTGGGGCGTGGATGCGGAGCGCAAGCCGCTTGAGAGTGTCGCCGCGCCGCTCTCGAGCGTCATGGAGGGCGCGGATTGAGCGATGCGCTTCGAGCAGCGTGGAGGGCGGCGAACACGCCACGCGCCTTAACGTGTCGCGAACAATGCGAAATAAAAAAACGCGCGGCCTGAACTGAGGCCGCGCGTTTTTTATCACCACCTGGGCCGCTACATGTTCAGAGCGGCTTCTTCCAGCCACCGCCATAGGCGATCTCGGCAAGCGGCAAACGCTGACGCACCGACTTTTCGCGCTCGCGCAACACCGGATCGAGCTTGTCGACGTCGCCATAATGGCCAAGCGAAATGATCGCGATCACGTCGACGTCTGTCGGCAACTTGAACGTCGTGCGGAATGCGTTCGGATCGAAGCCGCTCATCTGATGCGCGGCGAGGCCGAGCGCATGCGCCTGCAGCACCAGCGCCATCGCCGCGGCGCCTGCGTCGTACGGCGCGCAGCGGTTCACTTCGCCCTTGTTGGTGAGCGTGTGCGTGGTCACCGCGATCAGCACCGGCGCCGGCGCATTCCAGCCCTGGTTGAACGGCACCAGCGTGGCAAAGGCCTGCTTGAACGAGACTTCATCGACGCTGCGGTCGAATACGAGAAAACGCCACGGTTGAGCGTTATACGAAGACGGCGCCCAGCGTGCCGCTTCGAGCACCGAATGCAGATCTTCGCGGCTCACCGGCTCGCTCGAATACGCGCGCGGGCTCCAGCGACCTGCAATCAACTCGTGAATGGCAACTGCGGTAGGGGCGGGTTTGTTGGTCATGCGCTTCTCTCGGTCGAAATTCATGATCGACGGGCGGCTGCCCGGGGGTTCATAGCATAACCGGGCTGGGCCGCTCGCGCTCCAACAAGTGCGCAGTTAGTTTGCGCATCGGAGCTAATGACAAACGGCTCCATATGGAGCCGCTTGCCAGGTTCCCTTCGTTAGCCGCGCGCAGCGGCGCGGCTTCACACCGCTTGCGGCTGCGGTACCTTGGCCGGCCGGTTGATCCTCAGCACGATCACCGCGGCGACCAGGCACAACCCGCCAGAAATCATCGACGCCACCGTGTACGTGCCGAGACTCGCGCGCAACATGCCAGCGCCGAGCGCCGCGAACGCTGCGCCAAGCTGATGGCCGGCAACCACCCAGCCGAACACGACCGGGGCCGCTTCCTTGCCGTAGACATCGGTCGCGAGACGCACGGTGGGCGGCACGGTGGCGATCCAGTCGAGTCCGTAGAACACCGCGAACAACGGCAGGCCGAAGAAATCGATGCCGAAAGCGTGGGGCAGGTACATCAACGACAAACCGCGCAAACCGTAGTACCAGAACAGCAGCACGCGGCTATTGAAGCGGTCCGACAGCCAGCCCGACAGCGTCGTGCCAAACAGATCGAAGATGCCCATTGCGGCCAGCAGAGAAGCGCCCTGCACTTCGGTCATGCCGTAGTCGCCGCACATTGCGATCAGGTGCGTGCCGACGTAACCATTGGTACTCGCGCCGCAGATGAAGAAACTGAAAAACAGCAGCCAGAAATCACGCGTCTTGCTGGCCATGGCGAGCGTGCCGAAGGCAATAGCCAGCGGATTCTGCTTCGTCACGGTCGCGGAAACCGGCGCGTCGGCCGGTTCGCCGAATGGGCGCAGCTTCATGTCCGCAGGCCGCTCCGGCAACAGAAACGCGACCAGCGGCAAGACGATCGCGGCCGCGCCCGCCACGACCCATACCACCTGACGCCAACCATAGTGCTCGGCGATCGCCGCGAGCATCGGCAGGAACACCAACTGGCCGGTCGCCGAACTGGCAGTAAGAATCCCCATCACGAGACCACGATGGGTGGTGAACCAGCGCGTCACCACCGTCGCCGACAACGATAGCGCCGCCACGCCCGTCGCGCCGCCGACCATCACGCCCCAGACCAGGATCATCTGCCACGGATGCGTCATCAGCGACGACAGCGCCACGCCAGCCGCCATCGTGCCGAGCGCGATCAGCAAGGTAGGACGCACACCGAAGCGCTGCATCGCCGCGGCCGCGAACGGTCCCATCAATCCGTAGAGCGCAATGTTGACGGAGATCGCGAGCGAGATCGTCGCGCGGCTCCAGCCGAATTGATGCTCCAGCGGCACCATCATCACGCTCGGCGTGGCACGGGTGCCCGCCGCCGCCAACAGCACCAGAAATACCACCGCCACGGTCAACCAGCCGTAGTGGAAACGTCCGCCAATCAGTCTCGCTGCCCAGTTCATCGGTTCTCCAATCGACGCCTGCCCCACAGGCCGCGTCGCTCGTATTATTACGACTTCGGTAAAGGACTTGTGACAGATCAGTCACAATAGGTGTTGCGATCTTAGTTACTGGTCGGTAACATGTCAAGGCGTTAATTCAATTCAGGTGGCATGCCATGTCCGACAGTGAAACCCGCAAGCCAGCCGGCACTCGGCGAGTGCGCGGCGCGCAGACAGCCGGCCCGCAGGCGCAGCAGCATCTGCTGCGCGCGGCGGACGAACTGTTTTATCGCGAGGGAGTACGCACGGTCGGTGTCGACGCGGTGGTCGAGCGCGCCGGCGTGAACAAGATGAGTCTGTACCGCCAGTTTTCGTCGAAGGACGAACTGGTGATGGCTTATCTGGAGAGCAAGGACGAGCAGTTCTTCGGCTACGTGGAGCGGAGCTTCGCGAAACATCCAGGCGAGCCGGCGAAGCAGCTTCAACAATATTTCGACGATCTGGCGGTGCGTGCCTCGATCGACGACTACCGCGGCTGCCCTTTCGTCAACGTGGCGGTGGAGTTTCCGGATGTGGAGCATCCCGCCCGGCAATTCGTGTTTCGCAACAAGGAACGGCTGATGGCGCGGCTTCTGGAACTGACAACCGCGGCAGGCGCCGACGATCCCGTGGCGTTGGCCGACGGCCTGGGTTTGATGATCGAAGGCGTGTACGCGGCCAGTCAGACGTACGGCCCGGGCTGCGGGCCGATTCTTGCCGCACCGAAGGTGGCCGCGCAGTTGATCGCCGCGGCATGCGGCGGGTCGGCGGCCCGTTGAGGTTTTTGCCCTTGGGTTGCGGCAGGCTACGGATCGGCGCCGTTGCGCGCCGTTAGAATGGCGTTTTCCCCTTTTGCTGCGTGCCATGTCGTCGCCTGCCGAATCCCATGATGCCGTTATCGCCGTCACCCGTCACTGGCTGACGAAGGCCGTGATCGGGCTCAATTTGTGCCCCTTTGCCAAGGCCGTGCACGTGAAGGAGCAAATTCGCTACGCCGTGAGCGACGCGGTGGATATGGAAGGGGTTTTAACCGATCTCGAAACCGAGATTCAGGCGCTGGTTGCGGCAAGTCCTGAAACCGTGGATACCACGCTTCTGGTTTTACCGCGGGCGCTCGGCGATTTTCTCGACTATAACGACTGCCTGTTTTTTGCCGAAAGAATGATCAAACAACTTCGGCTGGAAGGCATTATCCAGATTGCGAGCTTTCACCCGCATTATCAGTTTGAAGGCAGCGAGCCCGACGATATCGAGAATTATACGAATCGGGCGCCTTATCCGATTTTCCATCTGCTTCGCGAAGACAGTATTGAACGGGCGGTTCAGGCTTTCCCCGATGCGGAAGCGATTTATGAGCGAAATCAGGACACCCTTCGGCGGATCGGTCTCAAAGGCTGGAACGATCTGATGAAAATGTAGCCCGCGCGGTGACTATGAAAAAGCCACCGCGACAAACCAGATCAGGCTGGGACAAAAAACCTTTCCTTCAGCGCTTCGATCCCAAGCGTTTCCATCACTTCATTGAGCCGCTCAGCCGGCCTGCGTCTCGGCAGATCCTTGAACTGGGCAATGATCAGTTCATTCTTCATGGAATGCTCCCAGCCCACCAGCTCGGTCACGCTCACCTGATAACCGTGCGCTTCCAGCTGCAAGCAGCGCAGCACGTTAGTAATCTGGCTTCCAAATTCCCGGGTATGCAACGGATGCCGCCAGATCTCGGTGAGCGCATTGCCCAGCGATTTACCTTTGTTCTGCCGTAAAACCCCCGCCACCTCAGCCTGGCAACACGGCACCACCACGATGTACTTGGCGTGCTTTTGCAGCGCAAAGCGGAGCGCGTCGTCAGTCGCGGTATTACACGCATGCAGCGCAGTCACGATATCGATTTGCGCCGGCAAACGCTCGGACGTGATCGACTCCGCCACCGACAAATTCAGGAACGACATCCCCGTGAAGCCCAGCCGGCTGGCCAGTTCCTCGGATTTCGTCACCAGCTCCTCGCGCGTTTCGATGCCGTAAATGTGCGACGCACCACCCGCGGCGTCCTGAAACTCCTTGAAGAAAAGGTCGTACAGGATAAAACCTAGGTATGACTTGCCCGCGCCATGGTCGACGAGCGTCACCGCGCCCTGCTGGTCCTTGAGGTCTTTCAGCAGCGGCTCGATGAACTGGAACAGGTGGTAGACCTGCTTCAGCTTGCGACGGCTGTCCTGGTTCATCTTGCCGTCGCGCGTCAGGATGTGGAGCTCTTTTAACAGCTCGACGGATTGGTTCGGACGGATTTCGTGGGTTTTGCTGGACATCGTGGGGACCGCCATCGATTGCAACGCGAACGTGCGACAGATGACGGAAAAAAGGAAAAGTTGCTGCCAGTTTACCCAAAGCGCGCCCCGCTCACCTGAGGAGCCGTGTCGAGTACGCAAGAAACGCCACAAACCTGGAACACTTCGTGCGTAAAACGCACTACGCGGAACGTTTCCAACGTGGCTTGAAAGCATCTTGCGGGCCGGCTCACCCGATGGCGTAAGCCGTATCGCGCATAACAAGAGGCTGCCGGCCGTGGCGTCGATCACGCGAACCGAATGCATGTGGGGAGGACGGTCCCGGAACACGGGCCGAACGTTACGTAACCAGCAGCGCGCCGCGACATCAAACGGACGCGCGCCTGGAAAATAGAAGAGGCAGCGATGGACACGGTACCCAACGGAAACGTCGAACAGAAATTTCAGGAAATGATGGCGAAGCTCACCGCCGCGCCCGCGTGGTCGGAAAAGCAGCAGCTCGAACTGGAAATGGCGCGCGATATTTCCACCGAAATGCTGCGGCTGGCCGAAGTCATGCGCGACGGCAGCGTCGACATGGAAACCTGCCTGACAATGCTCAAATACGCGAAAGTGCTCGACTTCGTGATGACGACGCTCGCTTCGCGCCGCGACATCAAACCGCAAACGCTGCGGGTCATTTTCAAGCTGGCCGGCCTGAAGGTGGATGAGGCCTATCCGGGTTAAGACGCCCTAAGCCACGCCGCGACCGGTTCGAGCAGCTCCCCACCGTTCGAACCGGTCACCCGCCTCTTTCCTCAGGACGAAGGACGGCGCATCACGCGCGCGGTGCCTCGACCGGTGGCGTGCCGTCATGAAACAACGTCTTGAGCTGTGAGCGCAGCTCCGGCGAGTCCGCGTGTTTGTGCACCGTCACGGCATGCTGCACAGCCGCGTCGAGCAATTCGCTTTCGCTGTCGGCGGATAGGGCAACCGTACAATGCATTTCGCTCGGAAACTCGCGGCAGTCGATGTATTTGCGAGTCATGGCAATCTCCTTGATCAAACGTCGAAACATCCAAACGGACTGCAGGCGCGCAGACCGCCTCGCCAGCCGCGACGCGGCAGCACGGGCAACGTCGGGCGCAATGATATTGGCGGGGTGAGTTTGACGCGGGGAAGACGCGCACTGCGTCCGATGGAAGGTGTTTGAAAAGTATAGTTTGCGTGCGGCGATTGGAAAGCCGCGAGCGCAAACCGGGCGGAGTCGAAACCGCCCGAACCCAGTATTTTTCGGCCGCCGGATCCGGGGCGCGGCCGCCCGTTTGCCCTGTGCTGCCCGCGGTGTGAAAATAGCGCCCTTCGCGCCGAATGATTGTCTGATTGAGTCGACGCGCCGCCCTTCCGCTCATCCGCAGGACTGCATGTCATCCTCCTTCGATTCCGCCCGCGTCGCCGTGATCGGCGGCGGCCCCGCCGGCTTGATGGCCGCCGAGGCGCTCGCCCGGCAAGGTGTACAGGTCGACGTCTACGACGCCATGCCCTCAGTGGGCCGCAAATTCCTGATGGCCGGCAAAGGCGGCATGAACATCACGCATTCGGAACCGCTCGAGCCGTTTCTTGACCGTTACGGCGCGCGCCGCGAGCAGATCGCGCCGCTACTCGACACGTTCGGCCCGGACGCCTTGCGGGCCTGGTTGCATGGACTGGGTATCGAAACGTTCGTCGGCAGTTCGGGACGGGTTTTTCCGACCGACATGAAAGCGGCGCCGATGTTGCGCGCGTGGCTGCATCGGTTGCGGGAGGCCGGCGTGCGCTTTCACATGCGCCACAAGTGGACCGGGTGGGACACCGATAACGGCGATGCTGCATACCACTTGCGCTTCGCCACACCCGAAGGCGAGCAGCGCGTGAGCCCCGACGCCGTGGTGTTCGCGCTTGGCGGCGCAAGCTGGCCGCGGCTCGGATCGGACGCCGCCTGGGTGCCGCTGCTGAACGCGCGCGAGGTGCCGGTAACACCCTTGCGGCCCGCGAACTGCGGCTTCGATACCGACTGGAGCCCTTATCTGCGCGAGCGTTTCGCCGGCCAGCCCGTGAAATCCGTGGCCATCACGCTCACCGACGTAGACAATAAAGTCCACAATCGACAAGGTGAAATACTTCTGACCGAAACGGGCCTTGAAGGGAGCCTGATTTACGCGCTGTCTGCCGCTATCCGGGAGCGAATTCTCGCCGACGGCGACGTCACGATCGCTCTGGACCTGGCGCCAGGCTTGACGTTGGAGCGTGTCATCGCCGAAGTCACGCGACCGCGCGGCTCGCGTTCCATGTCGACTCACCTGCACGGCAGAATCGGTATAAGCGGCGTAAAACTGGCTTTGCTGCACGAGATGCTGTCGAAGGAAGCCTTTGCCGACGCGCACGGTCTGGCGCACGCGATCAAGGCGCTGCCGGTCCGGCTC
This sequence comes from Paraburkholderia fungorum, assembly GCF_003610895.1. GTDB lineage: Bacteria > Pseudomonadota > Gammaproteobacteria > Burkholderiales > Burkholderiaceae > Paraburkholderia > Paraburkholderia fungorum_B. The sequence goes on along the minus strand of NZ_MCAS01000015.1, from coordinate 92,606 downwards.
ACGCGCGCCCGGCCGATCGCAGAAGCGATCAGCACGGCGGGTGGGGTGCCGTTTGAAGCCCTGGACAAGCATTTGATGATCGAGCGCCTGCCTGGTGTGTTTTGCGCGGGCGAGATGCTCGACTGGGAAGCGCCGACCGGCGGCTATCTGCTCACCGCCTGCTTCGCCAGCGGACTCGTCGCCGGACGCGGCGCGCTGGCCTATCTCGAGGCGCGCGGCGTGCCGATCTGATGCGCCACGCTTTGGCAGCGCGTGATTGCCGAGCGTGATCGCACCCCGATTGCGCGTCATCACTCAGTGGTGGTCTTTAGCGCGCCTTCAGACGCCAGAGCGACGTCAGTTCAGCCACCCGCGCCGCGTGCAGCGCGTCGCTTTCGTCGGTCGACTTCGGGTGCCGCGGACGGATATCCTCGCGGCCGACCACAGTCAAGCCGGCCTTTTCGATCGCGGCAAGCAGCCACTCGCGCGTACGCAAACCGAGATGCTCAGCGAAATCCGACATGATTAGCCAGCCTTCACCGCCCGGCGACAAATGCTCCGCCAGGCCGTTCAGAAAACCGAGCAGCATGCGGCTTTCCGAATCGTAGATGGCGTATTCAATCGGCGATGCGGGTCGCGCCGGCACCCACGGCGGATTGCAGACCACCAGCGGTGCGCGGCCCTCCGGAAACAGATCGGCCTGCACGATCTCCACTTGCTGATCGTAGCCAAGCCGCGTGATGTTCTCGCGCGCGCAGGCAAGCGCACGCGGGTCCTGGTCGGTTGCGACGATTTTCTTCACGCCGCGCCTGGCGAGCAGCGCGGCCAGCACGCCGGTACCGGTGCCGATATCGAACGCCTTGTTCAAAGACGGCAGGGGTGTGCGCGCAACCAGATCCACATACTCACCGCGCACCGGCGAAAACACGCCGTAGTGCGGATGGATGCGCTCGCCGAGCGCCGGGATTTCGACGCCCTTCTTGCGCCACTCGTGCGCACCGATCAGCCCAAGCAATTCGCGCAGCGACACGACCGAAGGTTCGTCGGCGGACGGCCCGTAGGTTTCGACGCAGGCTTGCTGCACTTCAGGCGCACGGCGCAGCGGGATGCCGTAAGCGGCGTCGAGCGGGATCAGAATCATGCCGAGCGTACGGGCACGTTGCGACTGCGCCTGACGATGCAGGTTGAACGCGTCGAGCGGCGTTTCGCCCTGCTTGCGCGGTTTGCGTTCCAGCCGGCGCGTGACCGCCTGCAACAGTTGGCGGGCGTTCTGGAAGTCGCCATTCCACAGCAACGCCGTACCCTCGCACGCGAGGCGATAGGCCGAGTCGGCGGTCGTGCGGTCATCCGCGACGACGACACGCTTGGGCGGCGGCACTGCGGCTTCGGAGCGCCAACGCGCGGAACGGGGGCCGTCGGCTTCGGGCCAGGTGATGGTTGCGGGGCTGGTCATGATGAAGGTGGGGTCTGTGTTGCAGGAGTGACGCGGTGAAACTTCTCGCGCCTCGGGGGCGTTGCCCGCCGGAGTGACTGATTGTGATGCCGACTGACGCCCGAATAGTACCTCTCCCGGCCGGGTTCGCGGGACGGTATCTGTCGGCGATCGCCCGGAACGGGCCGTCTGACCTGGTCTGAGAGGAAATAACCAGATCGACGTAGACTGAAATGTCCACAATCGACAAGGTGAATGAGATATGGTGAAAATGAGCCCTTTTCCGGTCTCACCCAACATCCCCGTTCAGCAAGCGCTCGCCTCTTCTGCCGCGTGCAGCAAGGACCGCAGAGCGCGAACCCAGCCAGCTCGCCTGATTCCCGCCCCAAATAAAAAACGGGTTTCTGAAATTCTTCAGAAACCCGTTTTCGCACTACTGGTGCCGGCTGCAGGACTCGAACCCGCCACCTCATGATTACAAGTCAAGCGCTCTACCTGATGAGCTAAGCCGGCATGAGGCCGTGATTCTACTTCATTTCACGATCTTGAGGCGAGCCCTTCCGCCACCTTTCGAACCGTCATCGTCAGGCTGCGGCTCGTCGGCAACGCTATCCGCCTTCGCGGCAGCCGCATCCGCAGCGGAAGACGACGTCTCGACGGCGCGCGGCCCCGCGCTGATGGGCGCCACCGGCGATTCGGCTTCGTCCGCCAGTTCCGCGTCCGCGCCTGAATCCTGCGCCTCGCCGCCCGCCGATTCGACCGGGAACGCCATGCCCTGGCCATTTTCGCGTGCGTAGATCGCGAGAATATTCGTGATCGGCACTTCGATCTTGTGCGACTTGCCGGAGAAGCGCGCGCTGAACTCGATCCATTCGTTGCCCATCTGCAACTGGCTGGTCGCCTCGAAGCTGATGTTCAACACGATCTCGTTGTCACGGACGAACTGACGCGGCACGCGCGTCTGATTGTCGACCCGGACCGCAATATGCGGCGTGTAACCGTTATCCGTGCACCACTCGTACAGCGCGCGCAACAGATACGGCTTGGTGGAAATCTCTTGCATCAACAGTCCTCTTACCGGGTTTGGGCGCGCACGGAAAACAATCGAGACGCGGCGCCCTCACCCCAAAGCCAAACTCAACGACGCATCACCTTTTCCGAAGGCGTCAGCGCTTCGATATAGGCCGGGCGGCTGAAAATGCGCTCGGCGTACTTCATGAGCGGAGCAGCGTTCTTCGACAACTCGATGCCGTAGTGATCCAGACGCCACAGCAACGGCGCGATCGCGACGTCGAGCATGGAGAACTCTTCGCCGAGCATGTACTTGTTCTTCAGGAAGATCGGCGCAAGCTGCGTCAGACGATCACGGATGGCGAGACGCGCCTTCTCGTGATTCTTCTCAGCGGCCTTGCCCTTTTCGTTCTCGAGCGTGCCGACGTGAACAAACAGTTCCTTTTCGAAGTTGAGCAGGAACAGACGGGCACGCGCGCGCTGGACCGGATCGGCCGGCATCAGTTGCGGGTGCGGGAAGCGCTCGTCGATGTACTCGTTGATGATGTTCGATTCGTACAGAATCAGGTCCCGTTCGACGAGAATCGGCACCTGACCGTACGGATTCATCACGGCGATGTCTTCCGGCTTGTTAAACAGGTCGACGTCGCGGATCTCGAAGTCCATGCCCTTTTCGAACAACACCAGCCGGCAGCGCTGGGAGAACGGGCAAGTTGTGCCGGAATACAGAACCATCATATTTACGTTTCCTCAAAAAGCTGAAAGGCCAGCGCGCGGAAAAACCGTTCAACAGGCTTTTCCTGGCGCCGGCCCCACGCCGGATGACGGCGTGATTATTTGATATCTTTCCAGTACGCGGCGTTCAGTCGCCAGGCGAAAAAGCTCAGGACGCCGAGGAACATCAGTACCCACACGCCAAGCTGCTTGCGGGTTTTCTGAGTCGGTTCGGACATCCATGACAGGTACGACACGAGGTCGGCCACAGCAGAATCATAATCTACCGGCGACATCGTCCCCGGCGTGACCTGTTGGTAGCCAACAAATTTGTGCACCGTCTCGCCTGTTTTTTCGTCGACTTCGTCACCGAACTTCGCAGTACGTTGCCCCTGAAGTTGCCACAACACGTGAGGCATGCTCACGTTTTCATACACCAGATTGTTCCAGCCGGTCGGCCGCGTATTGTCGCGGTAGAAACTGCGCAGATACGTGTACAGCCAGTCCTTGCCACGCGCCCGCGCTTCCACCGACAAGTCCGGCGGAGCCGCGCCGAACCACGCTTTTGCGTCGTCCGGACGCATCGCCACGGTCATGGTGTTGCCGATCTTGTCCGTGCTGAACAACAGGTTCGACTGGATTTCGCTCGGCGTAATGCCGAGGTCGGTCAGCCGGCTGTAGCGCATCAGATTCGCGCTGTGACAATTCAGGCAGTAGTTTACAAACAATTGTGCGCCGTGCTGCAACGAAGCAAAATTCTCCGCGTTATCGGGCGCGCGGTCGAGAGGGAAATTCTCGTCCGCGTGCGCCGGTCCGGCCAGCACCGCGAGCAGTGTCGCGCCGATCAGCGCGCACGTCGAAAGCAGTTTTTTCATCTTCGTGTTCTCCTGGCTCGCGATTAGTGGGGCTTGAACCGCACCCGCTCGGGCGGCTGCTTGAACGTGCCAAGCCGCGTCCAGACGGGCATACCGAGGAAAAACGCGAAGTAGATCAGCGCGCACACCTGAGCAATCAACGTCGAGGCGGGTGACGGCGGTTTAGTGCCGAGGAAGCCCAACGTCAGGAAAGCGAGCACGAAGATCCCGTAGAACACCTTGTGAAAAAACGGCCGGTAACGGATCGACTTCACCGGCGAGCGGTCGAGCCACGGCAGGAAGAACAGCGAGATCACCGCGCCGCCCATCACCACCACGCCCCAGAACTTCGATTCGGTGAACGCCATGGCCAGCACCACCAGCACCGCGAGCACCGGCAAGCCGAGCTTCCACTTGCCGCGCGCGCGCACCAGCGCATACAGGCCGAGCAACGCGACGATGATCATCAGCACGATCTTGAACGGATCGGTGGTGGCGCGCAGCATCGCATAGAACGCCGTGAAGTACCACACCGGCGCAATTTCCTGCGGTGTTTGCAGCGGATTGGCGGGAATGAAGTTATTGGCTTCAAGGAAATACCCACCCATCTCCGGCGCGAAGAAAATAATCGCCGCGAAGATCAGGAGGAACACCGACACGCCCATGAAGTCGTGCACGGAGTAGTACGGGTGGAACGGAATGCCGTCGAGCGGAATGCCGTCCGCGCCCTTCTTCGCCTTGATCTCGATGCCGTCGGGGTTGTTCGAACCCACCTCATGCAGCGCCACCAGGTGAGCGACCACGAGGCCGATCAGCACCAGCGGAATCGCGATCACGTGAAACGCGAAGAAGCGGTTCAGCGTCACGTCCGACACGACATAGTCGCCGCGAATCCACAGCGACAGATCCGGCCCGATAAACGGAATCGCCGAGAACAGGTTCACGATCACCTGCGCGCCCCAGAACGACATCTGGCCCCACGGCAGCAGGTAGCCGAAAAACGCCTCCGCCATCAGGCACAGAAAGATCGCGCAGCCAAACACCCACACCAGTTCGCGCGGTTTGCGGTACGAGCCGTACATCAGCCCGCGGAACATGTGCAGATACACGACGACGAAGAACATCGACGCGCCCGTGGAGTGCATGTAACGGATCAGCCAGCCCCACGGCACCTCGCGCATGATGTACTCGACCGACGCAAACGCGAGCGTCGAGTCGGGCTTGTAGTTCATGGTGAGGAAAATGCCGGTGACGATCTGATTGACCAGCACCAGCAGCGCGAGCGAACCGAAGAAGTACCAGAAGTTGAAGTTCTTCGGCGCGTAGTACTCGGAAACGTGCTTCTTCCATGTGGACGTCATGGGGAAGCGCCGGTCGATCCAGCCAACCAGCCCGGTTGTCTCTACTTCATGCTCGATCGCCATTACGCTTCTCCTTTCTCGTCCTTGCCGATCACGAGGCTGGTGGCCGACGTGAACATATAAGGCGGGATGTCGAGGTTCTGCGGCGCAGGTTTGTTCTTGAAGACGCGGCCGGCCATGTCATAGGTCGAGCCGTGGCAAGGGCACAGGAAACCGCCTGGCCAGTCGTCTGGAAGATTGGGCTGCGGCCCCTCCTGGAAGCGCGGCGTCGGCGTGCAGCCCAGATGGGTGCACACGGCGACGGCGACGAAAAGATTCTTGTGATCGGTGCGTGAACGGTATTCGTTGTTGCAGTACTCCGGCAACGGCATCGAAAAAGGATTCTTGGTGTGGGGATCCGCTACTTCGTTATCGGCTTTCTGGACATCGGCAAGCATCCGGTCGGTGCGATTGATGATCCACACCGGCTTGCCGCGCCAGGCAACGGTTTTCATGTCGCCGGGTTTGAGATCACTGATATCGACTTCGACCGGGGCTCCGGCTGCCTTGGCCTTTTCAGATGGTGCAAACGAACTAACAAAGGGTACGACAGTGGCAACGCCTCCTATGCCACCTGCTACGGTCGTCGCTATCAGCCAGGTACGGCGGCTGCCGTCGACGCGTTCATCTTCCTTGTCTCGCATCACACGCCCCACTTCTGAGTTGGATTTTTCCTTCACGTCTCTTCTACCGCCGCTAGTTTGCGCGAATGGAGTCGCCATTTACAAGGGCCGATTGCCAAAAACCGTGCGAACCCCTTGATAACTCAGGGTTTCTCCGTACGGATCGCAAACTTTTTTACACCTCCTTTTAAGCGTCCTCTGCGTTATTCGTGCCTTTTTCTTATCTAATGCCGATTTTCAATTCAAACCGGATTAGGGATATCGATAAACAGGTGTTCGATATCGAACTGCTCGGATAGATGCTTGCCCACCGCCTGCACGCCGAAACGCTCGGTGGCGTGATGGCCGGCTGCGAGAAACGCCACGCCGCTTTCCGCCGCGGTATGCATCACCGACTCCGACACTTCGCCCGTCAGGTAGACGTCGGCGCCGGCATTGATCGCGGCCTCGAACATGCCTTGCGCGGCGCCCGTGCACCAGCCCACCCGGCGCAGTTCGCGATCCGGGTCGCCGAATACGAGCGGCGTGCGCCCGAGCGTCTGCTCGACTTGCGCGGTGAAATGCGCGAGCGTGATCGGCATCGGGAAGGTGGCGAGCCAGCCGAGATCGTTCTCGCCGAAGCGCGCGTCGCTGATCCAGCCCATTTTTTCGCCGATCTGCGCGTTGTTGCCGAACTCGGGATGGTCGTCGAGCGGCAGGTGATAGGCGAACAGGCTCAGGTCGTTGGCGATCAGCAGCTTCAGGCGCGCGTGTTTGCGCCCGGTGATTTGCGGCGCCTCGTTGCGCCAGAAGTAGCCGTGATGGACCAGCACCGCGTCCGCGCCCCAGTCGAGCGCGGCCTCGAGGAAGGCCACTGAAGCCGTCACGCCGGTCGCGAGCTTGTTGATTTTGCGACGCCCCTCCACCTGCAATCCATTGGGGCAATAGTCCTTGAAGCGCGCGGTTTCAAGAAGATTGTTCAAGTACAATTCAAGTTCGATCCGATCCATATAAACCTCTAGTCTTCAGATGCTTAGACGCTTTTGGCTGTTCTTTGCCCAAGCGGTGACTGTGCTGTTGGCGCTGATGTTCATCATTGCGACCCTCAAACCGCAGTGGCTCCAGCGTCAAGGGCAATTCGGCAAGCAGCTTGCCGAACCGATCGTCGCCCTTCGGGAAGTGGCGCCAGGCATCGGCACGGGCCCCGCCCAGGCGTCGTATGCAGACGCGGCGCAAAAAGCCATGCCCGCGGTGGTCAACGTGTTCTCCAGCAAGGATGGCTCACTGCCGCCCGATCCGCGCGCGAAAGATCCGCTGTTCCGCTACTTCTTTGGTGACAAGAACAAAGGCAAGCAGCAGGAACAACCCGCATCGAATCTTGGCTCGGGTGTGATAGTGAGTTCGGAAGGTTACATTCTAACGAACCAGCACGTCGTGGACGGCGCCGATCAGATCGAAATCGCCCTGGCCGATGGTCGCACCACCGAGGCGAAGGTAATTGGCGTCGATCCTGAGACGGATCTGGCTGTGCTGAAGGTCAACATGACCGATCTGCCTACCATCACGCTCGGTCGTATGGACCAGACGCGCGTGGGCGATGTGGTGCTGGCGATCGGCAACCCGTTCGGTGTCGGCCAGACAGTGACCATGGGCATTGTCAGCGCGCTCGGACGCAATCACCTCGGCATCAATACGTTCGAAAACTTCATTCAGACCGACGCGGCCATCAATCCGGGCAACTCCGGCGGTGCGCTGGTCGATGTGAACGGCAATTTGCTCGGCATCAATACCGCCATCTATTCGCGCTCGGGCGGCTCGCTCGGCATCGGCTTTGCGATTCCCGTCTCGACCGCGCGCAGCGTGCTGGAGAGCATCATCACAACGGGCTCCGTCACGCGCGGCTGGATCGGTGTGGAGCCACAAGACGTGACGCCGGAGATCGCCGAATCGTTTGGGCTTCAGCAGAAATCGGGGGCGATTGTCGCGGGTGTCCTGAAGAACGGTCCGGCCGACCGTGCCGGCATCAAGCCGGGCGATATCCTGGTGAGCGTGAACGGCCAGGAAATCACCGACACCACGCGCCTCCTGAATGTCATCGCGCAGATCAAGCCAGGTACGGCAGCGAAGGTTCACCTGGTGCGCAAGAGCCGCGACATGGACCTGGACGTAACCATCGGCAAGCGCCCGCCACCGCCGAAGCAACCGGCGGAAGATAACGGCGGCGGCGGCGACCAGGACGACGACGGCGGTTGAGAAAGAGATAGCGGCCAACACCGGCGCACCACAAAACAAAAAGGGCAGTCCGTGATGGACTGCCCTTTTTTGTTTTATCTGGAGGCGCTCAACCCGGCGGACTCTCGTCGGCAACCACCGGTTTCTGCTTGCCGACAATCAACCGCGCCGCGATGATGCCCGCCTCGTACAGCACGATCAGCGGAATCGCCAGGATCAGCTGAGAGAACACATCCGGCGGCGTCACTACCGCCGAGATCACGAACGCGCCCACGATCACATACGGACGGATTTCCTTGAGCTTCTTGATGGTCAGCACGTTCATGCGGACCAGCAGCACCACGACAATCGGCACTTCAAACGTCACGCCGAATGCAAGGAACATGGTGAGCACGAAGCTCAGATAGTTGTCGATGTCGGTGGTCATCTCCGCGCCGAGCGGCGCGTTGTAATGCGCCATCACACGAAAGATGGTCGGAAACACCACGAAATACGCGAACGCCATGCCGCACAGGAACAGCGTGTAACTGCTGCCCACCAGCGGCCCGACCAGCTTCTTCTCATGCTGATACAGACCCGGCGCGACAAACGCCCAGATCTGGTACAGCACGATTGGCAGCGCGATCACGAAGGCGACCAGCATGGTCACCTTCATCGGCACGAAGAACGAGCCGGTGACGTCGGTGACGATCATCTTGCCGTCCTTCGGCAGATTCTGCATCAAGGGCCGCGCCAACAGCCGGAAGATATCCGGTGCCCAATATACGAGTCCGACAAACACCACGATGACGGCAAGGCCAGCGCGGATGATCCGGTCGCGCAATTCAACGAGGTGGGAAATGAAGGTCTCTTCAGTGCCTTCGTCCTGGGTTTGCTGGGGGTCGCTCACACCGGCCCTCGGTTAGAGATTGTCGTTCTGATCATCAGAAGAACCGCGTCGGACGACGCATGGTGGCCGGTGTATGCCGCGCCACGCGCGCAGCGCCTGATTGCACGCGCGTGCGGCGCGCGGTGGCGCGTTTGTACCACGTAGGCATGGCGGTCTGCTTGACGCGCCAGTTCTTGCGTTTGGGGCCTGACGGCGGTGTACTGGTCTGCCAGGGTGAATTGCCGGCATCCTCAAACGCGCCGCCAGCAATGCTCGGCGACACCGACGTGCCGCTATTCCACGCGTCGTTCAGCTCGGACTCATGCTTGCGCAGACTCTCCTGAACGCCGGTTTCGACGTTGCTCGCCGCCGTTTCGAACTCGGTTTTCATGCGGCGCAATTCGTCGAGTTCGATTTCGCGGGTAACTTCCGCCTTCACGTCGTTGATATACCGCTGTGCGCGGCCGAACAACGCGCCGGCCGTGCGGGCGACGCGAGGCAGGCGCTCAGGCCCGAGTACGACCAGCGCGACGACGCCGATCAGCGCCATCTTGGTTAGACCGAGGTCCAGCATGAAGTGGAGTGTCCGTCAGTAACGCGGTTGGGCCGCGGCTTAGCGGTAATCGCCGGAACGCGGCGTCTTTTCCTTCGCATCCACATCCACGGTGCCGTTACGCGGCAGTTCGCGCTGCTGCGCTTCGCCTGCGGGCGTTTCGGCTTCCTTCATGCCTTCCTTGAAGCCCTTCACCGCGCCACCCAGATCGGTACCGATATTGCGCAGCTTCTTCGTGCCAAACACGAGCGCTACGATCAACAACACGATCAGCCAATGCCAAATACTCAACGAACCCATGACTACTCTCCTTAACCCCGACACCGCACCGTGATGCGGCAAAACTCGTGCGCCTTGCGGCGTGAATCGAAGCGCGTACGCTCCATCTATACGTTGCCGCGAGCTGTTTCGATTCAACCCGCGACACGGTGTGTCATTCTGACCCGGCGATCAGGTCGCCATCATTACAGTTCAGTAAAAATCATGCGCTGCAAGTGTCGACCGCCAAAACTCGCCGTGCGCTTCGCAACGCGCGTTTTTTGTCAGCCCATTCGCTGCCACGGACGCGGCCCCGCGAGGATGTGCGCGTGCAGGTGATACACCTCTTGCCCGCCGCCCGGCCCCGTGTTGATTACCGTGCGAAACCCGGTTTCGCCGCCGGTGTATGCCACACCCAGCTGTTCAGCCAAACGCGCTACTAAAATAAGCATTCTACCAAGCAGCGGTGCCTCGCTTTCGGTGCAATTCGACAACGTGGCGACGTGCTTGCGAGGAATCACCAGTACATGCGTTTCAGCGGCCGGACGGATGTCGCGGAAGGCAACAAACTCTTCGTCTTCGTGAACTTTGGTCGACGGGATCTCGCCGGTGGCGATCTTGCAGAACAGGCAGTTTGGGTCGTGGCTCATCGTATTCCTGACACAGTGTGGCTAGCTCACCCAGCGCGGTGCGGTCCCGCCGGCCGTAACCGGACTCGACTCAAACCCACCCACGCGGATTCGCGAACGGCTTGTTATCGTACAGATACAACCAGCCTTTGATAATACGGTACAACATCCAGATGCTGACGGCCCACAGAACCGGAATGCCGATCAACACGAACAGCAGCAGGCCGCCGATCGCATAACCCAGCAAGGCCATCCAGAATGAGCGGATCTGCCACTCGAAATGCGCCTCGTAAGGCGTACCCGCCACATCGGGCCGCTTCACATAGTTGATGATGATCGCGATCAGAATCGTCAGACCACCCGTCAACCAGTGCACCGCGTACAGCGCATACAGCACATGTGTGAGCGTGCGCAGACTGCGTTCGCGCTCGGGCTCGATCGCGTTGCGGTAGACCGGCGGCGGATAATTTCCTTGCGACTGTTCCATGCTTGCGTCCTCCCGAGGATGCGATCCTATGTGTTCAGTGCAATGTGGGTGCCGACGCTCGCCACTTCAAGACGCTTGCGACAAGGTGGCGACAATCAGTCGCCGTTCTCCTCGCGCTCGCGGCTCTTGCGCAGCGCCTTTTCCTCGATGCCGGACAAGCCTTCGCGGCGCTCGAGTTCGGCCAGCACGTCGGCCGGACTCAGGTCGAAGTGCGACAGCATGACGAGGCAGTGAAACCAGAGGTCCGCCACTTCGCCGACCAGCGCTTTCGGTGCACCGCCGTGGCGTGTGTCTTTGGCGGCCAGCACGACTTCGGTGGCCTCTTCGCCGATCTTCTTGAGAATCGCGTCGTCGCCCTTGTGGAACAGGCGCGACACGTACGAGATATCCGGATCGCCGCCCTTGCGGCTGTCGATGATGGCCGCGAGGCGCAGCAGCGTGTCCCCGGTGGACGAGGATGATTCCGTGGATTGCGTCATTTGTAGATGTGTTCGGGATCTTTCAACACGGGATCGACGGCGACCCAGCCGCCATCTTCAACCGTGCCTTCGAATTTCTGGAAAAAGCACGAGTGACGGCCGGTGTGGCACGCAATGCCCGACACCTGCTCGACCTTCAACAGCACGACGTCTTCGTCGCAATCGAGCCGCACTTCATGCACATGCTGAACGTGGCCGGATTCTTCGCCCTTGAACCACAGGCGCTGGCGCGAGCGCGAAAAGTACACCGCGCGGCCCAATTCAATGGTTTTCGCCAGGGCTTCGCGGTTCATCCACGCGAACATCAGAACGTCGTTGCTCGACGCCTCCTGCGCGATCACCGGCACGAGGCCGTTCGCGTCCCACCTGACCTTGTCGAGCCAATCTGCTGCCGAGGAATTCACCACGTCACAACCTCACCGAAATGCCTTGATCGGCCATGAAGCGCTTGGCCTCGCCCACGGTGTGCTCACCGTAGTGGAAGATGCTGGCGGCCAGTACGGCATCCGCGTGACCGTCCTTAATGCCGTCGGCCAGATGCTGCAACGACCCGACACCGCCCGAGGCGATCACCGGAACCGACACCGCATCGGATACGGCGCGCGTGAGCGCGAGATCGAAGCCGCTCTTGGTGCCGTCGCGGTCCATGCTGGTCAGCAGGATTTCACCGGCGCCCAGTTCGGCCATCTTGCGCGCCCATTCGACAGCTTCGAGGCCGGTAGCCTTGCGCCCGCCATGCGTGAAGACTTCCCAGCGCGGCGCCTCGCCCGCCGCGGAAACGCGCTTCGCGTCGATGGCAACGACGATGCATTGCGAGCCGTATTTGTCCGTCGCGTCGCGCACGAGTTGCGGATTCGCGACCGCCGACGAGTTCATGCTGATCTTGTCCGCGCCCGCGTTCAACAGCCGCCGCACGTCTTCGACAGCGCGCACGCCGCCGCCGACCGTCAACGGAATGAACACCTGGGAGGCAACCGCTTCGATGATCGGCAGGATCAGATCGCGCTGGTCGGAGGTGGCGGTGATGTCGAGGAAGGTGAGTTCGTCGGCGCCCTGGTCGTCGTAACGGCGCGCGATTTCGACCGGGTCGCCGGCGTCGCGCAGTTCAACGAAGTTGACGCCCTTGACCACGCGGCCAGCCGTGACGTCGAGACAGGGGATGATGCGTTTAGCTAGAGCCATGATCTTGCAATTCTGCCAATACCGCTGATGAGGCCGCTCGTCTGATGCTTCACGAGCGGCGCTGTGCCGGCGCGGCGACGCGCGTCAGGCCGCAACTGTGCAAACACAAGATGCGGTTTGACGCGCCGCCGGAACGCACCGCCGCGTCCGCTTTCAGGTCCGCTGCCGCGTCGATTCCGGGTTGATCGCGACGCTTCAGGCCTTGAACCTTAAGCGTCGTCCGATTCGCGCAAGCGGTCCGCGAGGGTTTGCGCCGCGGCGAAATCCAGATCGCCCGAGTAGATCGCCCGGCCGCAGATCACGCCTTCGATGCCCTCGCCTTCGACTTCGCACAGCGACTCGATGTCTGTGAGGTTCGACAAGCCGCCGCTCGCGATCACCGGAATCTTCACCGCGCGCGCGAGACGCACCGTTGCTTCGATGTTGATGCCTTGCAGCATGCCGTCACGGCCGATGTCCGTGTAGATGATCGACTCGCAGCCGTAATCCTCGAACTTGCGCGCCAGATCGGCCACTTCATGGCCGGTCAGCTTGCTCCAGCCGTCGGTGGCAACCTTGCCGTCTTTCGCATCCAGCCCGACGATGATGTGGCCGCCGAAAGCCGTGCACGCATCCTGCAGGAAACCCGGATTCTTCACCGCAGCCGTGCCGATGATGACGTAGGACAAACCGTCGTCCAGATAGCGCTCGATCGTGTTCAGGTCGCGGATACCGCCGCCCAGCTGGACGGGAATCTCGCCGCCCACTTCCTCGATGATCGCGCGAATCGCGTCTTCGTTCTTTGGCTTGCCGGCGAATGCGCCATTCAGATCGACGAGATGCAGACGGCGAGCGCCGCGGTCGACCCAATGTCGGGCCATTGCCGCCGGTTCCTCGGAAAATATCGTCGCCTGGTCCATATCGCCCTGTTTGAGGCGTACACACTGACCATCTTTCAGGTCGATGGCGGGAATCAGCAGCATAGCAATCGGGTGTTGTCTGGGAGGTGGTTGAAGGTTGGCGACAGCGGCTGGTCAGCCAGCTCGCCGTAACGCCGTTCCGCTAGTTTAGTACAACTCTTTCGGCACCCTTGCCGGGCGCCCTCGCGCGAGGAATTCGTCGTGCTGCGGTGTTGGCGCGCGGCAGCCGCTCCGCATGTCGCGGAACGGCGCACGGCAACGAAACGAAAAAAGGCGCTCACGGGTTCCAGTGCACGAAGTTGCGATACACGCGCAGCCCCGCCTCGGCGCTCTTTTCCGGGTGAAATTGGGTCGCGAAGATGTTATCCCGCGCCACCGCCGAGGTAAAGGGCACACCGTACACCGTTTCGCCCGTGGTATGGGCGGCGTTGTCCGGCACGACGTAATAGCTGTGCACGAAGTAGAAAAATGCGTTATCCGCGACGCCGTCCCACAACGGATGCGGCAGCGCCTGACGCACGCGGTTCCAGCCCATTTGCGGCACCTTGAAGCGCGAACCGTCGTCCTGCACCTGGCCTTCCAGGTCGAAGCGCAGCACTTTACCCGGCAACAGGCCCAAACCGGGCGTATCGCCCTCGGCGCTCCAGTCGAACAACATCTGCTCGCCCACGCATACGCCCATCAGCGGCTTGCTGCGCGAGGCTTCAATGACCGCTTCCTGCAGGCCGGATTCGGCCAGACTGCGCATGCAGTCGGGCATGGCGCCCTGACCGGGCAGCACCACACGGTCGGCCGAGCGGATCGCTTCGGGCTGATCGACGATCGCCACGTCCGCCTCCGGCGCAGCTTTGCGCAATGCCTGCGCAACCGAGCGCAGGTTGCCCATTCCGTAATCCACAATCGCTATCGAAGTTTTCATTTCAAGTTAGGCAGCAATGCCTTCAATCCATCGACGATGAATTCCACCGCCAGCGCCGATAACATCAAACCCATGAGCCGCGTGCCGATGTTGATCCCCGTGCGACCTACCCAGCGGGCAATCGGTTCAGCAAGGCGCAGCGAAAAAAAGCAGATCGCCGCCAATACCGCGCCGATCGCCACGAGGCTCAACCGGTCGTACCAGTGCGCCGAACCGGCCGCATAAATGATCGTGGTGCTGATCGCGCCTGGACCGGTCAACAGCGGAATCGCCAGCGGCACGACCGCGATGTTGTCCTTCTGCTCGGCTTCGTGACGCTCTTCCGGGGTCGAACGGCTGTTGCCGATCTGCGCGTTCAGCATGTTGATCGCCATCAGCAGCATGATGATTCCGCCGCCGACCTCGAGCGACCCGACCGAAATGCCAAAGAAACTGATGATCTGCTGCCCGAGCAGCGTGGTCACCGCAATCACGCAAAACACCGAAATCGCTGCGATACGGATGGTTCTGCGCCGCTCCACATCGCTCTGATGCGCCGTCAGGCTCATGAAGAACGGGATGGCGCCGACCGGATTGATCAGCGCCAGCAGCGAAATAAACGACTTCAGAATGTCCATCGCACACCGGATGCGGGCAAGCGCAGCCGGTCCTGGTCTCGAGGCTGGTAAATGGGCGCTTAAAGGCTGCCCTTGGTCGACGGAATCTGTCCCGCCGCGCGTTCGTCCATCTCGACGGCCATGCGCAACGCGCGCCCGAACGCCTTGAACACCGTTTCCATCTGATGATGGGCGTTCAGGCCGCGCAGATTGTCGATATGCAGCGTGACGCCGGCGTGATTCACGAAGCCGCGGAAAAATTCGATGGAGAGATCGACGTCGAACGTACCAATGCGCGCGCGCGTGAACGGCACGTGGAATTCGAGGCCCGGACGGCCGGAAAAGTCGATCACAACGCGCGACAGCGCTTCGTCGAGCGGCACGTAGGAATGACCGTAGCGGCGAATGCCCTTACGGTCTCCGATTGCCTTCGCGACCGCCTGGCCGAGCGTGATGCCGACGTCTTCGACCGTATGGTGGTCGTCGATTTCGAGGTCGCCATGCGCTTCGATGTCGAGATCGAACAGGCCATGCCGTGCGATCTGGTCGAGCATGTGATCAAGAAACGGCACACCGGTGGCCAGCTTCTGCTGACCGGTGCCGTCCAGATTGATCTTCACACGGATCTGCGTTTCGCTGGTGTTGCGAACGACTTCCGCAAGGCGCATGGTAATTCCTCGAATCTAGCTAGAAAGCGATAGGTATGTGGGATAGGAAAACGGCGGGCCGCGCGCGCTTTTCGCCCTGGGGGAAAAGCACTCACGCGGCCATTTAGCGTGCCGTTCAGTGCAACACGAGTTTCAGTCCGGCGATCAACTGGGCGTTTTCTTCGGGCGAACCGACGGTCAAACGCACGCAATTGACCAGCAATGGGTGCATTTTACTCACGTTTTTGATCAAAACCCGTGCTGCCAGCAGCGTTTCGAACATAACGGATGCGTCAGGCACCCGCACCAGCAGGAAGTTGCCGGCGCTCGGGAACACTTCGGCACCCGGCAATTGGGCCACGGCTTGCGCGAGTCTGGTACGTTCTTCGCGCAATTGCGCGGCCTGGGTGTCAAGCACGTCGACGTGGTCGAGCAGGAAATCGGCGGCGGCTTGCGTCAGCACGTTGGTGTTGTAGGGCGGCCGCACCTTGTCGAATTCGGTAAGCCAGGCCGGCTTGCCGACCAGATAACCGAGGCGGATGCCGGCCAGACCGAGCTTGGAGACGGTACGCATCACCACGACGTTGTCGAACGTATCGGCGCGCGGCAACCAGCTTTGCTGCGCAAACGGCTGGTACGCCTCGTCGATCACCACCAGGCTTTTGCTCGCCGCGGCGATGATGCGCTCCATGTCCGCGTCGTCGTACAGCGTGCCGGTCGGGTTGTTCGGATAGGCCAGATAGACGATCGCCGGTTCATGCTCGGCGATCGCCGCCAGCATCGCTTCGGTGTCGAGCGTGAAATCGGGCTTCAGCGGCACGCCGATGAATTCCAGGTTCGCCAGCTTCGCCGACATCTGATACATCACGAAACCCGGCACCGGCGCAAGCACCTTGGCGCCCGGCTTCGCGCACGCTACCGACACCATGCTGATGATTTCATCCGAGCCGTTGCCGAGCAGCACCTCACACCCCGCGGGCACGCCCATGACACGCTTGATCTTTTCGATCAGCGCTTCCGGGCGCGGCGCCGGGTAGCGGTTCAGCGCCACGCCGGCCAGATGCTCGCCCAGATGCGCGGCAAGCACCGGCGGCAGCGGAAACGGATTTTCCATCGCATCGAGCTTGATGTAGCCCGTGGCGTCAGGAACCGGGTAGCTCGTCATCGCGAGCACGTCGCGGCGGATGATGTCTTGAGGTGTCGTCATAAGTCAGTGGACCGGGCCGCATGAACGACGCCGGCCGGGTATCGGCGGCCTGCGGATTGCACCGGATTGGTCTGTATTGTCGTTATTTAACGGAAAACCGCGCGAAATCCGTCGGTGAAGTTCGCGGGCACCGCTTCGATGCCCGCCCGGCGCCTGACCGGTCAGCCACGCTCGCCACTGCCTTGCCGCATCCGGTATTCGGCGCTGCGGGCGTGCGCCTGCAGGCCTTCGCCGTAAGCGAGTTCGGCGGCAATCTCGCCAAGCGTCTGCGCACCGTCCGCACTGACTTCGATCACGCTCGAACGCTTGAAAAAATCATAGACGCCCAACGGCGACGAGAACCGTGCGGTACGCGACGTAGGCAACACGTGATTCGGCCCGGCGCAGTAGTCGCCGAGACTTTCGCTGGTGTAGCGGCCGAGGAAGATCGCGCCGGCATGGCGGATCAACTGGCCCCATTGATGCGGCTCCAGCGCGGAGATTTCCAGGTGTTCCGGGGCGATGTCGTTGGCGATCGCGCAGGCTTCGGCCATATCGCGCACCTTGATCAGCGCACCACGGCCTTCGAGCGACGCGCGGATCACGTCCTGACGCGGCATGGTAGGCAGCAGTTCGTTGATCGCGTCGCGCACACGGGCGATGAATGCGTCGTCCGGGCAGAGCAGGATGGATTGCGCGAGCTCGTCGTGCTCGGCTTGCGAGAACAGGTCCATCGCGATCCAGCGCGGGTCCGTCGTGCCGTCGCACAGCACGAGAATTTCCGACGGTCCGGCGATCATGTCGATCCCGACCGTGCCGAACACGCGGCGCTTGGCCGACGCGACATAGGCGTTGCCCGGACCGCAGATCTTGTCGACCGCGGGCACCGTTTCCGTGCCGTACGCCAATGCGGCCACCGCCTGCGCGCCGCCGATCGTAAACACGCGATCCACGCCGCCCAGCAACGCAGCCGCCAGCACCAGCGGATTCTTCACGCCATCCGGCGTAGGCACGACCATGACGATTTCGCGCACGCCGGCCACGCGCGCCGGAATCGCGTTCATCAGCACCGACGACGGATACGCCGCCTTGCCACCCGGCACGTAGATACCGGCGCGGTCCAGCGGCGTGACCTTCTGGCCGAGCACGGTGCCGTCGGCTTCCGTGTACTGCCAGCTATGGCTGCCGCACTCGATCTTCTGCTTCTCGTGGTAACCGCGCACGCGCGCCGCCGCCGCTTCGAGCGCCGCGCGGCGCTTCGGCTCCAGGCTTTCGAGCGCAGCTTCGAGTTCGGACATCGGCAACTCGAGCGCCTCGACGCTCTTCGCCTCGACACGGTCGAAGCGGGTCGTGTACTCGAGCACCGCGGCGTCGCCACGTGCCTTCACGTCGTTCAGAATCTGCGCAACCGAGCGCTCGATTGCTTCGTCCTCGCTCGCCTCGAACGCGAGCACCGCGTGCAGCGCCTTGTGAAAGTCGGGCGCGCTGGAATCGAGTTTGCGAATCTTGATAGACATACGGGTATCCGTTTCGGTAAGGCGCGCGTTAAAAGTTTGACCACCCACGTGGTCAAACGATTCAGGCCGCCGCTGAGCCGGCCTTCGACGCGCGTTCGAACGCGTCGAGGATCGGCCGCAGCGCGGCGCGCTTGAGCTTCAGCGCCGCCTGGTTCACAACGAGGCGCGACGAAATCTGCATGATCTCCTCCACCTCGACAAGATTGTTGGCGCGCAAAGTATTGCCCGAACTCACCAGGTCGACGATCGCGTCGGCGAGGCCGACCAGCGGCGCCAGTTCCATCGAACCGTACAGCTTGATCAGGTCGACGTGCACGCCCTTGGCGGCGAAATGCTCACGCGCGGTTTCAACGTACTTGGTCGCCACACGCAGGCGGGCACCTTGGCGCACCGCGTTCGCGTAATCGAAACCGGCCGCCACCGCGACCGACATCCGGCACCGCGCGATGTCCAGGTCAACCGGCTGATAGAGGCCGCTGCCGCCGTGCTCGAGCAATACGTCTTTGCCTGCCACGCCGAAGTCGGCCGCGCCGTATTCGACATAGGTCGGCACGTCCGTGGCGCGCACGATGATCACGCGCAGGTTCGCGTCCGTGGTGGGCAGAATCAGCTTGCGCGAGGTTTCCGGATCTTCAGCAACTTCAATGCCCGCGGCGGCGAGCAACGGCAGCGTCTCTTCGAAGATACGCCCTTTCGACAAAGCCAGCGTAAGCGGCGCGCTCACGGCCGGCGAAGACGAGGTTTGCGGCATTGCGCTCATGCCTGGCTCCCGGCGATACGGCGCACCTTGGCGCCAATGGCGTTGAGCTTGGTCTCCATGCGGTCGTAGCCGCGATCCAGGTGATAGATACGGTCGATCAGCGTTTCGCCTTCCGCACGCAGCGCAGCGATCACGAGGCTTGCCGAGGCCCGCAGGTCGGTTGCCATCACCTTCGCGCCGGATAGCTTTTCGACGCCGGTCACGAGTGCGGCGTTGCCGTCGATCGTGATGCTCGCGCCCAGGCGGTTCAATTCCTGCACGTGCATATAGCGGTTCTCGAAGATCGTCTCGACGACTTGCGAGGTGCCGTCCGCGATCGTATTGAGCGCCATGAACTGCGCCTGCATGTCGGTCGGGAATGCGGGGTATTCGGAGGTGCGAAAGCTCACGGCGCTCGGACGCTTGTCCATGCGCACGCGCATCCAGTCGTCGCCCTCTTCGATCGTGACGCCGGCTTCGCGCAGCTTTTCGGTCACGGCTTCAAGGATCAGCGGACGCACTTTACGCAAGGTGACGTCGCCGCCGGCAGCAGCCACCGCGCACAGGAACGTACCGGCTTCGATCCGATCCGGAATCACCGTGTGCTTCGCGCCGTGCAGCTTGTCGACGCCCTGAATCACCAGACGGTCGGTGCCGATGCCTTCGATCTTCGCGCCCATCGCGACCAGCAGATGCGCGAGGTCACCCACTTCCGGCTCACGCGCGGCGTTTTCGATGACTGTCTCGCCCTCGGCAAGCACCGCCGCCATCAGCAGGTTTTCGGTACCCGTCACCGTAATCATGTCGGTCACGATGCGGGCGCCCTTCAGACGCTTCGCACGCGCTTCGATAAAGCCGTGCTCGATCGTGATTTCAGCGCCCATGGCCTGCAGGCCCTTGATGTGCTGATCCACCGGACGCGCGCCGATTGCGCAGCCGCCCGGCAGCGATACCTTGGCGTGACCGAAGCGCGCCACCAGCGGGCCGAGCACCAGAATCGACGCCCGCATGGTCTTCACCATTTCGTACGGTGCGACGAGGTTATCGACCTTCGATGCATCCAGCGACACGCACCCCGCGCCGCTCTCGATGCGCACGCCCATCTGGGCGAGCAGCTTCAGCATCGTGCGCACGTCCTGCAAATCGGGCACGTTGTCCAGATGCACCGGTTCCGCGCTGAGCAAACTCGCGCACAGGATCGGCAACGCCGCGTTCTTCGCGCCTGAGACGACGACTTCCCCCGACAGCGGGAAGCCACCTTCAATGACGAGTTTATCCATGCCTGTCACTTCCTGATTGACCCGGACTTCAGCCGGGCCCGCTTTGACTGTGTTCGACGCGCCGCTACCGGCGTCGCGCCCTTCTTGAGTAATTCGCACTAAATTTCCAGATTACGCGTTCTGCCATTCGGCGGGCGTCAGCGTCTTCATGCTGAGCGCGTGGATTTCTTCGCGCATGCGGTCGCCGAGCGCCGCATACACGAGTTGATGGCGCGCGATCAAACGCTTGCCTTCGAAGCTCGGCGAAACGATGGTCGCGAAGAAATGCTGACCGTCGCCCTCGACTTCGAGATGCTGGCAAGCAAGCCCTGCCGCGATGTATTGCTTGACCTGTTCGGGAGTCGGCAACATGAGAGAAGCTCCTGATCAGTGGCGCAGTTTGTAGCCGGAGGCGAGCATGCGCATCGCCACCACGGCCAGCACCACAAAGAAACCGGCAACGATCGCAAGGCTTTCGAGCGGATCGATATCCGACATCCCGAAGAAACCGTAGCGAAAGCCGTCGATCATGTAGAAAAAGGGATTGAGCCGCGACACTTCGCGCCACACCGGCGGCAGCGTGTGCGTCGAGTAGAACACGCCCGAGAGGAACGTGAGCGGCATAATCAGAAAGTTTTGAAATGCCGCAAGCTGATCGAATTTTTCGGCCCAGATGCCGGCAATCAAACCGAGCGTGCCGAGGATCGCCGCGCCGAAAATGGCGAACGCGATGATGTAAAGCGGCACGCTGAAGCTGACCGGCACGAACCAGATCGTCACGATGAATACGCCGAAGCCGACGGCCAGACCCCGCGCCACAGCGGCGAGCACATACGCGCCGAACATTTCGTAGTGCGAGAGCGGTGGCAGCAGAACGAACACCAGGTTGCCGGTGATCTTCGACTGGATCAGCGAGGACGAGCTATTCGCAAAGGCATTCTGCAATACGCTCATCATCACGAGGCCGGGAATCAGGAAGCTCGTGTATTCGACACCCGGATAGACCTGAACGTGACCGCGCAACGCGTGGCCGAAAATCGTCAGATACAGCAACGCGGTGATGACCGGCGCCAGCACGGTCTGGAACGCGACCTTCCAGAACCGCAGAATTTCCTTGTAAAACAGCGTGCTGAAACCACTGTAGCCGCTCATGCAAGCCCCTCGATCACTTCCGGACCGTTCATCACCTGAACGAACACGTCTTCGAGGTCGGCCTTGCGGACCTCGATTTCTTCGAATGTACAGCCCGCCGCACGGCACTGCGCGAGGATCCGCTCAACGTCGTCATAGCTCGCGAGGCGCAGCAGATGCTGGCGGCCATTGCCGTTACCCGTACCGCTGTCCACTTCGAGGGGACGCAGCTCGGCTGGCAACACGCCTTCAGTAAAGCGCAGGAACAACTGCATGCCGGCAAAGCGTTGCAACAGCGCGCTCGTGCGCTCAAGCGCCACGACCTCGCCGCGCCGCAACATGGCGATGCGGTCGCACAGCGATTCGGCTTCTTCCAGGTAGTGCGTGGTCAGCACGATCGTGTGGCCCTCGCGGTTCAGGCGCGAGATGAATTTCCACAAGGTTTGACGCAATTCGACGTCGACGCCCGCAGTCGGCTCATCCAGCACGATCACGGGCGGCCGGTGCACCAGCGCCTGCGCCACGAGCACACGGCGCTTCATGCCGCCCGACAGCGCGCGCATGTTGGCGTCGGCTTTGTCGGTGAGGTCGAGATTGGCCATGATCTCGTCGATCCACGCGTCGTTATTGCGCAGCCCGTAGTAGCCAGACTGGATGCGCAAGGTTTCGCGCACGGTGAAGAACGGATCGAACACGAGCTCCTGCGGCACCACGCCGAGCGCGCGACGCGCGTCGCGGAAGTCGCGAACTACGTCGTGTCCGCGCACCGCGATGCTGCCTTCGTCCGCGCGCGCGAGACCGGCAAGTATGCTGATAAGCGTCGTCTTGCCCGCGCCGTTCGGACCGAGCAGTCCGAAGAACTCGCCTTCTTCCACCGTGAGGCTGACGCCCTTGAGCGCTTGCAAGTCCTTGTAGCGCTTCTTGACGTTACGAATTTCTATGGCTGACATGACTATGGGCCGCGTGCGTCGCGGCGCCTAAAGGAGCCCTGAGGGGGCGCAAAAATGCTGGAAGGGACGAAATTGGGGCCGGTTATGTGCCCCGAAAAACGTTTGATTATAGGGCAAAAATCGGCAGCCCCGGCTGAGCCGGGGCGATTGGAAGTGACGCTATGAAAGCGTCAATGTCGCGCGCGCTGCAAGCGGCATGGGACCCGCGTAAGCGCTAGAGCGCTCACTGCGGTCGACCCAACAGGGTGTCGACGCCGTAGGCTTGTGCGAGGCTGGCGAGACCAGCCGGCAGGTTGACGATCTCGAACACGACGCCGCGTGCCTGGGCGGCACGCTCCCATGCGAGCAGGACGGCAAGCGCGGTCGAATCGAATTGCGCGAGCGGCGCGCAATCCACGCCGGTCGCGCCTGCGGCGATACGCTGCAAACCCGCCTCGAACGCGGCCTTCGCGCTCTCGTGGGTCAGCGTCGCGCCGCTTTCGAAGCGGCTTGCGACGGCGTTCAGCACTTCGCTCACGACTGCTTGCCCGCGGCGAGTTGCTGGTTACGCTGCGTGAGGAACTGGATCAGTCCGTCCACGCCCTTCTGCTGGATCTGCTCGTTGAACTGCTGCTGATACGCCTGGATCAGCCATGCGCCAAGCACATTGATGTCATACACGCGCCAGCCTTGCGGCGTCTTGTACAGACGGTAGTCGAGTTCGATCGGCGAGCCGTTGTTCATGACCACCGAGCGCACCACCGTATCGGTGTCGTCAGGATTCATGCGGAACGGCTTGTACTGGATCTGCTGGTCGCGGACCTGGGCGAGCGCGCCCGAGTACGTGCGGATCAGCAGCATCTTGAACTGCTCGACCACGGCGTTCTGCTGCTCCGGCGTCGCGGTGCGCCAGTTCCGGCCCATCGCCAGTTGCGTGGTGCGGCGGAAATCGGTGTACGGCAGGATCTTTTCGTTGACGAGCTGGGTAATGTGAGAAATGTCGCCTTGCTGGATCGACTTGTCGGCGCGCACCGCATCGACCACTTGCTGCGTGACGGTCTTGATCAGGGTGTCGGGCGAACTGGAGTCGACCGTTTGTGCCGAGGCACCGGCACTGACGAACGAAAACAGCGCGGCAAACAACGGAATCAGGAAGAATTTTTTCATATCGAGCCTTGCCTTAAAAATAGTGCAACCGTTTGAGCCGACATTAACACGCGAGTTCAGCAGCAATCCATGCGCAAACTGCGAGAGTCGTTTCGAGGTGTTACGGCTGCACGATCAACGCAATTTGAATGACGGGAAGTTGAAACGCTGCGGCGGCACCAACTGGCCAGCCGGAATCTGCGTGGTTTCCGGACCGCCGTTCAGATCGAGCGGCGGCGTTCCGGAGCTGCCGGACGCGGCTTCCGGTGCTGCCGCCGTGCCGGTCGCACCCGTGGCGGCGCCAGTGGCCGAAGCGCCTTGCGGCGGCGTCGCGGCCGCGCCGCTGTCCACGTCCTCATACTTCGGCAACGGTGCTTCATCCCCGTAGTTAGGCAGCGCCTGCGAATGCTTGCTGTCCGACAACAGATACTGACGGCGTTGCAGATACGCGTTGCGCACGAACGAGTACTTGTCCAGCGCGGCGCCTTCCAGCACGTCGCTCGCGCTCAACAGATTGGCGCGCGTGTTGACCACGTTCAGGCCGTACAGCGCCCAGCTCAGACCGTCCGGATGAATGTAGCTGAGCGGATTCACATAGTAATTGCCGATGGAGCCGACCGCGTCGCGCACCGTGCTTGGCCCGAACAGCGGCAGCACGAGGTACGGCCCCGCCGGCACGCCGTAGTGGCCAAGCGTCAGACCCAGGTCGTTGTCGTGCTTGGGCAGCTTGGCGAGCGTCGCCACATCGAACAGACCGCCGACGCCGAACACCGTGTTGATCACGATCCGCATGATGTCTTCGACGCCATCGGTGATCTTCAATTGCAGCAGGTTGTTCGCCGCAATGTAGACGTCGCCGATATTCGAGAAGAAGTTGGTGACGCTGTCGCGCACCGGCTGCGGCGTGATAAAGACGTAACCCTTGGCGACCGGCTTCAACGCGTACTGGTCGAGCTTGTCGTTGACGGTGAAGATGGTGCGGTTCAAGCCCTCGAGCGGGTCGCCCTTGGTCGGCGTCTGCACGGTCGAACAGCCGGCGAGCGTAGCGGCCGCCAGCGCGAACGTTGCTATCTGGACGGTGCGCACGCCTCGTTTTCGTAAGGTCTGCATTCTTATTCTCCTTATTGACCGGCCGCGCCGGAGGCGGGCGAAGTCGGCGCCACCGGCGCGGGCGCCGTGGCCGGAGCGGCCGCCGGAGCAGCCGAACCCGTGCCCGGCTTGGACGCACCCGAATCCGCGGCCTTGCTATACAGGAATTGTCCGATCAGGTTTTCCAGCACGATCGCCGATTGCGTCATCGAAATCGTGTCACCTGCCTTAAGCATCTCGCTATCGCCACCGGGTTCGAGCCCGATGTATTGCTCGCCGAGCAGACCCGAAGTCAGGATCTTCGCCGACGTGTCTTTCGGAAACGGGTATTGCTTGTCGATGTCGATCGTGACAACAGCCTGATAGGAATTGCTGTCAAAGCCGATCGAATCGACCCGGCCGACCGTCACGCCCGCGCTCTTCACCGGTGCGCGCGCTTTCAATCCGCCGATATTGTCGAATTTGAGCTTGACCGGGTACGTTGCCTGAAACGACAACGAGCTCATGTTGCCGGCCTTCAGCGCGAGAAACAGCAACGCCACGAAACCCAACACCACGAACAGGCCGACCCAGAAGTCGAGAGCAGTCTTTTTCATCGTCATCCCAAAGTGAATCCGCCACGCTGCTGCCGCTCCGCTCACGCGCAAGCCAAGGCGCGCCCGCTGAGCGAAAACGCACAGCGCAGTTTTAGCTGAACATCAGTGCGGTCAACAGAAAATCGAGGCCGAGCACCGCAAGCGACGCGTACACGACGGTCTTGGTCGTGGCGCGCGACACACCTTCCGGCGTCGGCTTGGCTTCGTAGCCCTGAAACAGCGCCACGAAGGTCACCGCAAGGCCGAACACCACGCTCTTGATGACCCCGGCGCCCACATCGCGCCAGACATCGACACCGCCTTGCATCTGCGACCAGAACGCGCCTGAGTCGACGCCGATCAGCAGCACGCCGACCACATAACCGCCAAGCACGCCGACCGCGCTGAAAATCGCGGCCAGAATCGGCATGGAAATGATGCCGGCCCACAACCGCGGCGCCACCACCACCTTCACCGGGTCCACCGCCATCATTTCCATTGCGGTGAGTTGCTCGCCCGCCTTCATCAAACCGATCTCGGCCGTGAGCGACGTGCCGGCGCGGCCCGCGAACAGCAGCGCCGTGACCACCGGCCCGAGTTCGCGCACCAGCGAAAGCGCGACCAGCAGCCCCAACGCCTGCTCCGAACCGTAACGGTTCAGCGTGTAGTAGCCCTGCAAGCCGAGCACGAAGCCGACAAACAGCCCCGACACGGCGATGATCACCAGCGAATAATTACCCACGAAGTGGATCTGCTTCGTGACAAGACGCGGCCGGCGCAATAGTGGGAAAAACTCGAGCAGCAGCCGGAAGAAGAAACGCGTGGCATAGCCGGCCGTGCCCAGCCCGTCGATCACCGAGCGGCCCAACGCACTGATCATGACTGACCTCCGCCAATGCCGAAGTCCGCCGCGAGCGGCGTCTGACTGGGGTAGTGGAATTTGAACGGGCCGTCCGGCGCGCCGTCGATGAACTGGCGCACGGTCGCATCGGTCGAGGCGCGCAGCTCGGCCGGCGTGCCTTCGGCATGCACCCCGCCATTGGCGAGGAAATAAACATAGTCGGCAATGGCGAACGACTCCGGCACGTCGTGCGTGACCAGGATCGACGTAGCACCAAGTGCCTGATTCAGCGCGCGAATCAGGTTCGCGGTAATGCCGAGCGAGATGGGATCGAGGCCGGCGAACGGCTCGTCGTACATCATGAGCTCGGGGTCGAGCGCAATCGCCCGCGCCAGCGCCACACGCCGCGCCATACCGCCCGAAATCTCCGACGGCGCCAGATCGCGCGCGCCACGCAGCCCGACTGCGTTGAGTTTCATCAAGACGAGGTCGCGGATCAGCTCCTCGGGAAGGTCGGTGTGCTCGCGCAGCGCGAACGCGACGTTTTCGAACACCGACATGTCGGTGAACAGCGCGCCGAACTGGAACAGCATGCCCATCTTGCGGCGCAGCGCGTAGAGGCCGTCGCGTGTTTGCTGGCCGATGTCCTGGCCTTGAAACAGGATCTGGCCGCGCTGCGCGCGCACCAGACCGCCGATCAGGCGCAGCACCGTGGTTTTGCCGCAACCCGAGCCGCCCATGACCGCGACGACCTGGCCGCGCTTGAAGCGCAGATTCAGGTTCGACAGGACGAGCCGGTCGCCATAACCGAAGTCGACGTCGCGCAGCTCGAGTAAGGTCTCGGGGGAGGAAGACACGAAACTGACAGTCCTTTTACACGGAAGGCCGAATTATAGGGCCATCATGCAAAAGCTGCCGTGAGGTGCCCTGTCCCTTTACTGAACTTGACGATTATTGCGTAAACGCATGTTGCAACGCAGAAACCGCGGCAGCCGGGTCGGCGGCCTCGGTCACGGCGCGCACCACGGCCGCACAGCCCACGCCCGTCGCCAGCACCTGGGGCAGCACCTGCAGATCGATCCCGCCGATCGCCACCAGCGGCACGACGCCGTCGAGCAGGCGGACATACCGCACCAGACGCTTGAGACCCTGCGGCGCGGTCGGCATAACCTTGGTGGTTGTTGGGAACACGGCGCCCAAAGCAATATAGCTGGGCCGGAAGTGCAGTGCTTTCAGAATCTCGTAGAAACCGTGTGTCGACAGGCCGAGCCGGATGCCGGCGCTGGCAAGCGCCGGCAAATCGGCCGTGTGCACGTCTTCCTGGCCAAGGTGAACGCCATAAGCACCCGCTTCCAACGCGGCTTGCCAGTGATCGTTGATGAAAACCTGGGCATCGTGCTCGCGGCCGGCAGCGACCGAGCGAGCGACTTCGCGCTTCAGTTCTTCGGCGGGCTCGGCCGATTTGCGGCGCAACTGGATCGTTTTTACGCCGAAGGCCGCCACCCGTTCGACCCATTCCGCGCTCGGCAGCACCGGATACAGGCCGAGCCGCTCCGGACAACGCGCGAACGCTTGAGCCGGGGCAGCCGGCAGGCCGAGGAGACGCGGGAAATGGGCGATATCGGCCGGAAATGCGTCGTCCGCCCTGGTTTCGTCGCCGTCGCGCCACGCCAGCGCCAGCACCAGCGCGTCGTGCGGATCGAAACCGCAGTCCAGAAACGCCGCCAGCGCGGGTATCCAGTCTTCCGCCAGACGGCCTTCCAGGCCGTACTTCTCGCCGCCCAGATGAAGCGTTGCCGTGTTCTCGGCGGCGACGATCACGCCGGCGCCCTGCACCAGCCAGCGCGCCACCTGCTCGCCGTGCTGCTGCGCGTCAGCGACAACGATCAGGTCTCCGCCATTCGGCTGGTCCGGCGCAGTCAGGCAGATGCGCCACGGCGCATGCGTTGGCGGCCAGTCGCCCAGGCGGGCGCGGATCCGCTCGGCGGCCTCGGTGAGCTCATCGGCAGGCGGCCAGAACAGGTCGCGGCCGGTCAAAGGCAGAGTTTGTGTCATGCGGCGCTCCCGTCTTGATGCCAGAACGGCATGCCGACCACCGGCGTGCTCGCGTGCGCGCTTTCGCGCTCGGCCATCGGCCCCGCCAGAAAAGCCTGGCGACCCGCTTCGACGCCCAGCGCGAAAGCACGCGCCATCGCGTCAGGGTGGGTTGCCTGCGAAACGGCGGTGTTCAGCAACACGCCGTCGAAGCCCCACTCCATCACTTGCGCCGCGTGCGACGGCACGCCGAGGCCGGCGTCGACGATCAGCGGCACATCCGGCAGGCGTTCACGCAACACACGCAGGCCGTACGGATTGATGACGCCCTTGCCGGTGCCGATCGGCGCGCCCCACGGCATCAGCGCCTCGCAGCCCGCATCCAGCAGACGGCGGCCGATCACGAGATCTTCGGTGCAGTACGGCAGCACCTTGAAGCCGTCCTTGATCAACCGCGTGGCCGCTTCGATCAGGCCGACCGGATCGGGCTGCAACGTGTAGTCGTCGCCGATCAGTTCGAGCTTGATCCAGTCGGTTTCGAAGATTTCACGCGCCATGTGCGCGGTCGTCACCGCCTCGCCGATCGTCAGACAGCCGGCGGTGTTGGGCAAAAGCGGCACACCGTGGCGCTTGAGCAGGTCGAAGAAGCCGGCTTCGGCGCCGCCTTCGTTCATTTGCCGGCGCAGCGCAACGGTCACCATGCCGGGCCGCGCCGCGTCGATCGAGTCGGACAGCGATTGCAGCGACGGATAGCGCGACGTGCC
The DNA here is from genome assembly GCF_003610895.1 of Paraburkholderia fungorum. Classification (GTDB taxonomy): domain Bacteria; phylum Pseudomonadota; class Gammaproteobacteria; order Burkholderiales; family Burkholderiaceae; genus Paraburkholderia; species Paraburkholderia fungorum_B. The sequence continues at coordinate 63,655 of NZ_MCAS01000015.1, read as the reverse complement.
AAGCAGCACGCGGCTCGCGAAAGTTTGGCCGTAGAGCGTAAGCGCGTCGGCGGTTTGGGGGGCAGTCATTTGCATAGTCCTGTTCTCCGGCAAAGCGTGGCGCGGGCTTAACCGCCGGCCACGGGTTGCACGACATCGAGCTTGTCGCCCGGCTGCAGCGCGCGCGCCGCATGCTGGGTGCGCGCGACAAAATCGCCGTTCAGTGCGACCGCGAACGGCGGACGCGCGCCGAACGCGGCGAGCGCATCGGCGACAGTCGCGCCTTCGGGCAACGACAACGGCTTCTGATTGATATGAATGTCCATGGTGTTCGAATACGGTTCAATCGATAGCGGGAGCGGCGCGGCGCTCATGCCGGTTCCCGCGTGGAGTCCAGTTGAAACAGCTCGCTCCAGCGCGCGGCGCTTTGCCAGTCGGCGAAGGCGTCGGCGTCGCCGATGCGGCCGTCGAGCAGCGCCGCGGCAAAGCGCGCGGCTTCGTCGGCGACTTCGGGCACGATCATGTAACCGTGCCGGTACAGGCCGTTCACGCGCAGCGTCTGCGCGCCATCCCACAGCAAAGCCGGACGGTGGTCCGGCAAAGTCGGGCGGCACTGCGAATTCAGTTCGAGGATACGTGCCTCGCCGAAACCGGGATGCACCGAGAACGCCGCGCTCAATAACTCGAGCGCCGAGCGCACGCTGACCGGCGACATGTCCTCGCCTTCCACCTCGGTTGCGCCGATCACGTAGAGATCATCCTGCTTCGGCGCGATATACAGCGGATAGCGCGGATGCAGCAGCCGCACCGGCCGCGTCAGCTTGATACCGGGCGCGTGCACGCGGGCGACTTCGCCACGAATGCCACGCAGCGTGGGCAGCACGGGCTTCGCGCCCAAACCCCGGCAGTCGATCGTGACGCGCGCGGGCGGCAACGCGTGATCGTCGACGGGCGTGTTCCAGTGTGTTTCGACGCCACGCTGGGCCAGGCCCGCTGCAAGCGCGGACAGCACCTGACGGTTATCCAGCTGGCCTTCACGCGGCAGCAGCCAGCCCTGATTGAAGCGGCCCGCCAGCGCGGGTTCGGCGGCGCCCAGCTGAGCGCCGGCCAGCGTCACGAAGCCGCCGTCGAGCAATTCGGCAGGCGCGTTCGAGCGCACACGGCGTTCGAACAAGGGTGCTTCGGTCCGGTCGGCGTGATGCCACACGACGAGCGTGCCATTGCGCTGAAAGAACACCGGTTCGGGCAATTCGGCCAGCACTTGCGGCCACGTCTCGAGCGAACTTGCACCAAGGCGTGTAATCAGCAGTTCGGCGCTGGCGGCTTCGGCCAGCGGCGCCAGCATGGCGGCGGCAACCCAGGCCGCGGCTTGTGAGCCTGCGGCATCGCCACGCTCATAGAGCGCCACGCGATGCCCAGCCCCGGCGAGACGCCAAGCGACCAGACGCCCGCACAGTCCACCGCCGAGCACCGCGAAATCGGGTTGAGCGTGGCGATTCATCGCGCCCACTCCGAGCTGCAACGGCAAGCAAGGCTACACCAGCACGGCGCGCCGACGCGATCGACGGCAACGTGGCGAGAAGCAAAACACATGTCTGAAGAATAGGCGGTCATCGAGTCCTTTCTGTACGGCCCAAAACGCACGTACCCAGGACGAAACCGGCGGGTGAGGCCGGCCGGGCACAACGCGCGTCAAATATGACGGACGCCGCCCAGCGGGGAATGGAAGAGTGGCTGCTTCCGGAAACTTCCCGCGCCGGTATTACCCGGATCGGGTGCAAAGGGTCTCTCTCAGCCTCGCCGCCGCTGCATGAGAATCACGCAGCCTGTGGGCAAAGCACCCCTGTTTCGTCGAAGGTCATTAGACCATAAAAGGCGCGGCACCCGCAAACCAGCGGCCCACGCAACCCGGGCGCATTTGATCCAGCCCCCTCTTTCAATCAGCCAATATGGCCGAAGCCAGCGCTCTGGCACAATGCCTCCACCGGATGCCGCGAGCGTCGCCTCGCCGCATGCGCGACAGCGGCATCAAGGCGAGACCGCTGGGCGGAAATTAATTTTCATTTAAGGGCTTCACGCCAGAATCAGGCGCTCACCCGGGCGTGGGTTCGTCGAGCACGACGCCCGGGGCACGTACCGCAAACCGCCGTGGGGTCGGCCCGAGATGGGCCGGCCAGATGGGCCAGCACTTCATCAGGATGCTCATGACATCGAATACCGCTTCCAGCCCCGCGCTGCCGCCGGACGAAAAAGTCTCCGCCTGGAGCCTGATCAAACCTTATTGGGTCTCCGAAGAACGAAAAACGGCGTGGGGGCTGCTCATCGCGATCATCGTGATGAATCTGCTCGTCGTGTGGATCAACGTGCGCCTGAACCGCTGGAGCGCCGACTTCTACAACGCGCTGCAGACCAAGAATGTGCACGACTTCCCGCACCTGCTGATGGTGTTCACGGGGCTCGCGTTCGGCTTCATCATTCTTGCCGTGTATGGCCGCTATCTGCGCCAGATGCTCGGCTTCCGCTGGCGCCAGTGGCTGACCACGCGCTATCTCGACGAATGGCTGCGCGACAGCGCCTTCTACCGGATCGAGCGCGACCGGCTCGCCGACAACCCCGACCAGCGGATCAGCGACGACCTGCAATCGTTCGCCACCACCACGCTCTCGCTGACGCTCGATCTGCTCTCCACGGTCGTCACGCTGGTCTCGTTCATTACCATCCTGTGGTCGCTGGCCGGCGCGCTGACCATTTCGCTCGGCGGCATGCCGATACAGATTCCGGGCTACATGGTTTGGGCCGCCGCGCTCTACGCCGTGGTCGGCTCGCTGATCATCCAGAAGGTCGGCCACCCGCTCGTGCCGATCAACTACCAGGCGCAGAAAGTCGAGGCGGATTTCCGTTTCGGCCTGATCCGTCTGCGTGAAAACGCCGAGCAGATTGCCTTCTACAACGGCATGGAAACGGAGAAGACGAACGCGCACTCGCTGTTCGGCCGCATCCGCGACAACTGGTGGCAGGTGATGAAGTACACCAAGCGGCTCACCTTCGTGCTGAGCTTCTATGGTCAGATCGCGATCATCTTTCCGATCGTCGTGGCCGCGCCGCGCTACTTCGCGGGCGCTTTCTCGTTCGGCGTACTGATGCAGATTTCGAGTGCATTCGGCACCGTCAGCGATTCGTTTTCGTGGTTCATCAATAGTTACGGCACCCTGGTCGAATGGCGCGCCACCGTGAACCGGTTGCGTGAATTCAAGCGCATCGTGCACGCGCCGCGTCTGAAGGAATCGGTCTCGCCCGCCACCGCGCATGGCGGCATCAACCTGCATTTCGTCGACGAAGACAAGCTGACCACGGACGGCCTCCAGCTTGCGCTGCCGAACGGCAACCCGCTGTCGCGTATCCGCGATATCGCGATCACGCCGGGCTCGCGCTGGCTGGTGCGGGGTCCGTCCGGCTCGGGCAAGAGCACGCTGATGCGCGCGCTCGCCGGCTTGTGGCCGTTCGGTGACGGCTCGATCGATGCACCGGTCAACGCGCGCATGATGTTCATCCCGCAGGTCAGCTACATGCCGATCGGCACGCTGAAGGCCGCGCTCACCTATCCGTCTTCTGCGGACACCTACACTGACGAGGAATGCCGTGAAGCGCTCGTCACCTGCCGCCTGTCGGAATACGCCGAGCGTCTGCAGGAATCAGGACACTGGACGCGCATCCTCTCGCCGGGCGAACAACAGCGTCTCGCCGGTGCCCGCGTGCTGTTGCACAAGCCGGACTACCTGTTCCTCGACGAAGCAACCAGCGCGCTCGATGCTGAAAACGAAGCGCGTCTCTATCACCTGTTCACTGAGCGTCTGCCGAAGGCGGCGATCGTCAGTGTCGCGCATCGTGAATCGCTGGCGGTGTTCCATGCCGATACACTCGACGTCGAGCGCTCGGGCGAACCGATCGCCGCTTAAGCAGCACGAACAGCACAAACAGCATCAGCAACCCGTACAGCGAGAGCGACATGAGCAGCACCGATGACGCGAGCAGCACGATTGGCACGGGCGGCGCCGGGTTCGAGCGGGTCGTCCTGATCACCGGCGCGGGCTCCGGCATCGGCGCGGCACTGGCCCGGCGCATCGCCGCGCCGGGCACCGCGCTCATGCTGCACGCACGCGGCGCCGACGACGAAGCGCGCCGGCGTCTCGCACAAGTCGCCGCCGATTGCGGCGCGAACGGCGCGCGCTGCGCGACGGTGTTCGCCGATCTGGCCGAACGCGGCGCCGCCGAACACGTCGTTCATCAAACGCTCGCGAATTTCGGCGCGCTGGATCAACTGGTCGCGAACGCCGGCCACGCGCAACGGCAAACGCTCAACGCACTCGATGCGGATGCATTCAGCGCCGCCTTCGCCGCTATGCCGGCCGCATTCGCCGCGCTCGTCAAGCGTGCAACGCCCGCATTGGCCACCTCGGAGCGGGGTCGTGTGGTGGCGCTCAGTTCGTTCGTCGCCCATCGCTATCGCGTGGACGCACCATTCGCCGCTACGGCGGCCGCGAAAGCGGCGCTCGAATCGCTGGCCAAAACCGCAGCCGCCGAACTGGCGGCGCATGGCGTGACAGTCAATTGCGTGGCGCCTGGCTACACCCGTAAAGATCGCGGCCCAAGTGCCGATAATGCATCGGTATGGACCCGCGCCGCCGAAGCAACGCCGCTCGGTCACGTCGCCGAGCCCGCGGATATCGCCGCGCTGATCGCGTTCCTGCTCTCCGACGAAGCGCGTCACATCACCGGCCAGGTGATCCATATCGACGGCGGCCTCACGCTCGGCTAAACGGCACGCCGCAACATCCGGAAACACGCGAAAAGAGTTCGGAAGCATTTGCGAAGCGGGCAAGCTGTTCGCCGCTTTGAAAAACCCTCGTAGCAGCGACGATAGTCGTGCGGGCCGTACCACCTCCGGTCCGCCACGCCCCTCACTGCTACCGGACTCTCCGCACATGTCATTCGATCGCCGCTCCCATCCTTTGACCCAGCGCGCAGCGCTCGCTCTTGGCGCCGCGCTGCTGCTCGCGAGCGCCACGCACGCAGCGCTTGCCGCCCAGCCCAACGAGCCAGCGGACGTTTGCCCCGCGCTCAAACACATCGTCGGCGCACCCGACTTCAAGCAACTGCACGCACAACCCGCCGCGCAACTGCCGGGCGTGTCGGCCGCGGACGACTGCCGCGCCAACACGCACGCCTACGATTGCCACTGGCGCGCGCACTGGCAAGCCGACGGCGTGGTCAACGATCCGCTCGAGGAATTTGGCGCCGATATCGCCGCCTGCTTTCCGAACGTCGTGCACGACGTCAACACGCCGACGCGTCAGCATTTCATCGTGACCACCGACGACCGGCGCGTGAGCGTCACCGCAAGCGTGCAAGGGCAAAACGAATTGCGCCTGCGCGTGACCCGCTGAGCGCGGACCTCGCTTGCCGCCGGCCGCCGCTATCCGTCACGCTCCTTCGTGACGCTGCACATCTTCACCGCCACCAGGCACCGCATCATGACCTCTATGCCGAGCTTGCGCGCTTACGCTTTCACGCGAACATCTCTGGCCGCGTGGGTCATGTTGCGGCGGCCCGGCGCCCGGCTTGCCGCCTCGGCTACCCTCGCATTGAGCCTGAACGGCTGCGCATGGACGCTGATCTCCGCGGCCGACGCCACCGGCTCCGTGATTCAGGCGGGCTACGCGATCGCGGCGAACTACTCGTCGCCGACCTTCATCAACGGCCGGCGGGCGGACGTGCACAACGTCTGCATCGAAGTGAATCAAACGGTGTCGGTCGGCGATTTCGTGCCGGCACTGCAGCTCGCGCTCGAGCGGCGCGGCATTCGTTCGGACGTCTACAATCCGGGCACCTCGCCCGCTGGATGCGAGGCGCGCCTCGTCTACAACGCAGCGATCGACTACGGCCGCCGCTCGTTTAGCGATGAAACGATCCAGTATCTGTCGATCATCGATCTGACGCTGATCCAGCATGGGCGCATTCTCGTCACCGCGCGCTACCAGACCGGCGGTCTCAACACCGACCGCTTCTCCACGGCATCGACCAAGCTCAATGGTCTGATCGACAAGATGGTGGTCGATCAAACCGACCTCGGCCCGCAACCGATGCAGACCATGCAGACATCACTCGCAAACTAGAGGAAACAGGCCTCGCGCCTGCTTGCTTTCTCTTACGCGAGAAAGGATTCGAAAGCGTTACGCGCTTTGCGCTGCTCGCGCGGATGACTAAGATGACCTGGATGAACCAATCCATTCTGGTCGTCGACGACGACCCCGTCGTACGCGAGCTCGTCAGCGAATATCTGCTGGGGCGTGGCTTCCAGGTGTCCACGCTCGAACACGGCATGGCGCTGCAGCGCGCGTTGCAGAACGAGCGTCCCGCGCTGGTCGTGCTCGACATCATGATGCCGGAGCTCGACGGCATCAGCGCGCTGCGCGCATTGCGCGTCGCCGGCGACGACATTCCCGTGATCCTGCTGACCGCGCGCGCCGATCCGATCGACCGCGTGATCGGCCTCGAACTCGGCGCCGACGACTATCTCGGCAAGCCATTCGAACCGAGCGAACTGGTCGCGCGGATTCGCACGGTGCTGCGCCGCCGTGGCGCGATTGCGCCGAGTGCGCCGGAGCAACGCGCGCCCTACCGCTTCGGCCGTTTCGAGGTCAATTTTCCGGCGCGCGAATTGCGTCGCGACGGCGAGCGCATTCCGCTGCGTTCGAGCGAATTCGCGATGCTCAAGGTGTTCGTCACGCATGCGATGACGGTGCTCACCCGCGCGCAGTTGCTGGAAAAACTGCACGGCAATAGCGAGGCGCACCGCAATCGCAGCCTTGATGTATCGATCTGGCGTTTGCGGCGGCTGATCGAGGTGGATCCGTCCGAGCCGCGCTATGTGCAAACGGTCTGGGGACGCGGCTATGTGTTCGTACCGGACGGTGAAATCGGTGCGGCGGAACGCAACGCGCCGCCGCTTGCGTAATACACAAGGGAGAAGGTGGCCGGCGTGTCGCGCAGTTCGCGTGCACGCCGCAATCCGGTTCAGAAAGTCAGCACGCTCAGAAACATCCTCTGCAGCCAGCCCATCGTGGTCGCGTCGGACACCATCCCCACGCCGGCCTGTTCGATGCGTGCATTGGCGACCTTGCTCGACGCCACATAGTTACCTGCTTCGATATCCTTCGGATTGACGATACCCGACAGGCGCAAGCGGTCGCGGTTGCCGCTCATCGCGATCACCTTCTCACCCGACACCACCAGATTGCCGGTCGACATCGTGCCGATCACGGTCACGGCCAGTGTGCCGGTCATACCGCTGGTATCGGTGAGACTGCCCTGCCCTTTGTAGTCGGTACTGGCCGAGCCGACGTTGAACAGCCTCGCAAGCCGCGCGGCGGCGTTGGTCGATTGATCGGCCGCGGTCGCGGTGATGCTGCTCGAACGGCTCGCGGCCGCAGTCGAACTATTGTTGCCGCTGTATGACTCCGACAGACGGATCGTCAGCACGTCGCCGATATGCTGGGCACGCGGCGTTTCGTAAAGCAGCAACGGCGCGCCGGCCTGATAGATCGCACCCTGCGTATTGACGTTCAGCGGCGCCGATGCAATTGGCGGCGACATCGGCGTTTCAACGATCGACGGCTGCTGGCTGCTGCCGCAAGCCGCAAGACAGGACGCCGCGCCTAGCGCGACAGTGAGACGTAGCGCAGTCATACATGCTCCTTGGCCGGATTGGCCGGATTGAAAGCGGACCGTGCGGTCGCGCTGCCGATGCTTCGCTCAACGACGCAATCAGGACCGCGCATGAACCCGCAACCAGAGCGGCACATGAGGCGGCACATCAACCCGCCTCGGCACCGCTTGCCTGCCATTGCCGCACGACCGATTTCACCCATGCGTCCGAGCCCTTCAGCAGATAGGTGAGCGTGCCGTTGCGAGTGCCAGGCAGAAAGCACAAGGTGATCGAACTCACGGCGTTGTCCCACACGTAGACCGGCAACGCACCCGGCGACGACACGCTTTGCGTCACCAGCCGCGGCGCGCCATAACGATCCGCGAGCGCGTCGCGCAAATCTTCGGCGGTGATCTCGTCGATCACGAAAGAAATCTCATACAGGCGCAGGGCGCTCTGGCCGTCGATACGCGCAAAGCGCAGCACATGCTCCAGAGCCGGCGCACCGTCGACGACCGCTTGTGACACGGCCCAGCCGTCGTCGGCGCGATGGGCCCAGCGGCACGCAACCGTCAGACTCTCGCGCGATTTCAGCCGCATGCCAAGCGCGCCCGCCTGCACGTCCGTCTCGCACACGGGCACACTGCCGAGCGGCGTGGCGCGCACGGTCGAGCCGGCGCGAAATTCGTCCAGCGTGGTGCCGAGCGCGATGCCGCGAAACGCAAACGGCGTGTCCTGCGAACGCCGGCGTGTCTCGGGGAGCGTGCCCTTTGACACGGCGCTGGCCGCATTCGCGGCGCGTGCAACGGGCTGCGCATGGGCCTGGGTATGGGCACCCAGCGAAAACATGAAGCCCAATAGCGCCAGCGCGAAGACAGTCCGTTTGAGTGTCATGATTCAGTCGATGGCGGATGAACACATGTCGAACGGTGTAGCCGCGGCATGGCCGACGACCGGGATGACTTTCAGCGTGGCCGACGTCAGCCGGCACGGCAGCGCGGCGACGGCGCAGCCGCCGAGTGGCAGCAGCACCGCGCCGAGCGTCAACCACGCAGTGACACGGATGAAACGGTCAGGAATGCTTGGGGTCGACACACGGGCCTCGATGCGTCAGGCGGTGGTGTTGACGTGATGCCCGACGAGCCCCGACGGCAGCGATGGCAGTGCCGATGGCGGCTGCGCCTCGCTCACCGACTCCGGTGCCTGCGGCGTCACCGCTGCGGTGTTTGAAGTGGCGGGCTTTTCCGCCGCCGGCATGGGTGCGAGCGAAGAAAAGCGGGTTGAACTGAGATGGCTGTGAACGGTCATGATGAGCCTCGCGTGGCGCTAGGTTTCGATTTCACGCCGCTTGCCGTGGGCCCAAGGCGTTAGGCTGTTTTCGACATGCGACGCAACGTACTGCACGACGAATCATCTCGCCGCACCCGCGGTGGCGATGCACGAAGGAACGCGCGCTTTCCGGCGGTTCTTACGACTCGTTGCGACCCCTTGCGAGCCGTAGCAATTAGGGGCGAATGCTTTCATCGGTGGAATCTGAGCGATGCGAAATGACTGCCGTGCCGCGCTGCACATTGCCGGTGCACGACTCATCTATTGCCAGATATGCAGCCCTGAAATATGCGGTGAGCCTTTGCTGGCGGGACTGACGCGCGAATCGGCAAAGATCGCGCGAGCTTGCGTAAGCATTGGTAAGAAAACAGTCGATCGCGCGTCGCGCGTGCCAGTCTAGAATTTCGCCATGAATCCACAGGTCCTTATCGTCGACGACGATCCGGTCGTACGCGATCTGCTTTGCAAGTTTCTGCAGACGAACGGCTTCGACGCGTCCGTGCTGCACGACGGCACCCATCTGCAACGCCGGCTCGAACGTGAGCGGCCGTCAGTCGTCGTGCTCGACATCATGATGCCGAACACCGACGGCCTGCGCGCGCTCACCGCCCTGCGCGCCGCCGGCGACGACATTCCGGTGATCTTCGTGACGGCGCGCGGCACGGTGGCCGACCGGATCGTCGGGCTTTCGCTCGGCGCGGACGACTATCTGACCAAGCCGTTCGACCCGCGTGAGCTGCTCGCGCGCATCCATACGGTGCTGCGCCGCCGCGGGCCGTCCACCACGAGCGCGCCGGAAGCGCGCAAGCCGTATCGCTTCGGGCCGTTCGAACTCGACTTCGCCACCCGCTCGCTGTCACGCGACGACACCAGGCTGCCGCTGCGCGACAGTGAGTTCGCGCTGCTAAAGATCTTTGTCAACAATCCTTACAAGGTGCTGTCGCGCGTGCTGATTCACGATCTCGTGCATCGTGACAATCTCGCGTTTCGCGACCGCAGCCTCGACGTGCCGATCTGGCGCCTGCGCCGCGTGATTGAAGACGACCCGTCCAATCCCTGCTACGTGCAGACGGTGCGCGGCAAAGGCTATGTGTTCGTGCCCGACGCCGACGGCACGCCGTTCGCCGACGAGGCTGCCTCAAGCGCATGAGAAACCCGCTGAACACACTGTTCGGCAGAATGGCGTTGCTGTCGACAGCGGTGTTGTTCGCGATTCAGGCCGGCTGGTTCGTGCTGGTGGTGATGCAGCCGCCGCGCCACGAAATCGACGGCTTCGCGCGCGGCATTCTGCTGGTGCTGCAGGCCATCAACGGCGAGCCGATGAAGGGCGCCGCGCTCGCGCCCGCCATGCGTGTGCATCTCGTGCCCACCTGGAACATGCCGTCGAGCGTCCATCTGCGCCCGCCCACGGCTCATCCGCTGGTCGAATTGAGCCGGCATTTGCGCGAGAACCTGCCGCCCGGCACGCAGATCGCCGTCGACGACCTGCATCCGCCACAGCTATGGGTGCTGTTCCCCGGCAAGTCGAACTGGGTCGTCGTGCCGGTGGACGTGCCGCCGCGCCCGCGCTTCCTGATCGAATCCGTCTCGATGCTGGCGGCCGCGCTGATCCTGTCGCTGTTCGCGGTCTGGCAGATGCAGCGGCCGCTGTCGCGCGTGGCCGACGCCGCCCGCGCGTTCGGTTCAGGCGGCCGGCCGGAGCCCGTGACCGTGCAAGGCCCGCGCGAATTGCGCGATCTGATCGGCTCCTTCAACGACATGATGCGGCGCCTGAACGAGGCCGGCGACGACCAGGCGGTGATGCTGGCCGGCGTCGCGCACGACCTGAAAGCGCCGCTCACGCGGCTCAAGTTGCGCGCGAGCGTACTGGTCGCGGAAAACGAGCGGGCCGGACTGATCCGCGACGTCGACTCGCTGACCAATATCGTGCAGCAGTTTCTGGAGTTTGCCGGCCAGTCCGCCGACGCGGGGCCGCCGGTCGAAGTCGACGAATTCCTGCGCGAACAGTTTTCCGCCAGCGACAGCACCGAGACCCCGCTGTTCACGCTCGATCTGCGCGCCGGTTCGTCGTTCGCGCTGCCGCGCACCTTGCTCGACCGGCTGGTCACGAATCTCGTCGACAACGCGCTCGAGCACGGCTCGCCGCCGGTGGATATCGCCACGGCGCGCAATGACCGGCATTGGGTGATTAGCGTGCGCGACCACGGCCCGGGCATTCCCGACGACCGTATCGCCGCGGCGATGAAACCGTTCGTGCGGCTCGACGCCGCGCGCGGCGGCGAAGGTCATTGCGGCCTGGGTCTCGCGATCGTCGCACGGCTCGCACACGATCGCGGCGGGCGCTGCCAGGTGCGCAATCACGCGCACGGCGGCCTGGAAGTACGGATCGAATTGCCGCTTGCGCCGGCACAGTCATGAGGAAGGCCGGGAAGGGCTGAGCGGGCTTCGCGAGGGTGAGCACTTACGCGCCCTTACGGAACAGGCTTGCGCGAGGATTGTGGCCTTATAGTCGCCTCCGGCAACCTCGATGCCGCCCTTCTCTGTCCGCCTGGTTACATGGGGCGGACTTTTTTTCGTCTGTCCCGCCGGCATGCTCCGCTCGATACCCGGTCGGCCAAGCGCGAGTCAGCCGACGAGGCGGTCGTGCAGCATGTCGATCGTGGCTTGCGACAGACCAAGTCCTTGCGTGAGATAGCTCGCCATCGTGCCGTAGCTCGCCTGCACCTGATCGAACCCTGCTTGCAGATAATTTTCCTGCACGTTTAACAGGGGCGACTCGGTCGCGGCCACCGCGTCGCCATTCTGCGCGCGCAACGTGGCGGTCTGCAGCTGGATCGATTGGGCCAGATAGACGTTGCTCAGCAGATAGTCCTGCGTGATCACGTCGATCGGCACGTTGGCGATGCTGAGCAGGAGTGCCGCGACCCAGCCGGCCCGATCCTTACCCGCGCTGGAATGAAATACCTGCGGGCCGGCGCCATTGGCGAGCCGCGTCAGAAGTTCGCCATAACCGATGCGTTGGGCCGCGCCGGTGACATAGGCGCGCGCCTGGGCTTCCATGAAGGCGACGGCGGCGGCCGCCGTATCGAATGCCGGCGTGACGAAGTCGCTGATCCCGAGCACGTCGAGCGCCTGCGATGTCGCGCCGCTCGGCAGGATATCCGCAGTGCGCGCTATTTCGCCGGGCGTGCGCAGATCGTAGACGGTGGCGATACCGAGTTTATCGAGGGCGGCCGTGTCAGCAGGGCCGAGAGTCAGCGCGTTCGAGCGATAGAACGCGCCACGGCGCATCTGCTTGCCGTCGACCGTGGGATAGCCGGCGGCCGCACCCGCCACGTCGCGAAAATTGCTCACCGAGGCGAGGCGCGGCGTTGCCGGCTGATCGGTGTCCAGGTTTCCGCCCCCGCAGGCCGACAGCAGCGTGCTACCCATACCGGAGAGCAGCAGCACACTTGCCGACGATCTCAGGAAAGCGCGGCGCGATTGATCTGCTCGCAAGGGCATGCTCGCTGAGCGGCGGAATGGCGAGCAGGTTTTTGCGGTTGCGGGCATTGGACGTGGCGAGGTAGCGAAGTGGCGAGCGCGGACGTGAGAAGGGTAGGCGCAACTCGAGCGCTGCCGGCGCAGTTTAACGGCGCCGAATAATTTTTTGGTTACATAGTAGTAGTTCGTAAGGAACCGGAATGGAGATCCTTACCCGCTTGCCATTTTTGACCATAACTGGCCGCGCCCGCCTCGTCGCCTTAGAATACAAAAAAACCACGATCAAGCCGCCGGAAGGCAAAAACCACCTGGAGACAACAAAAAAACATGCCCTCTCTCCAATGGTTCACCGAACTGACACAGCGCGAACGCCGCACCCTGTATGCCGGCTTCGGCGGCTACGCAGTCGATGCGTTTGATTTCATGATCTACTCATTCCTCATTCCGACGCTGATCGCGACATGGGGCATGACCAAAAGCGAAGCCGGCATGATCGCGACCAGTTCGCTGATTTCGTCCGCAATCGGCGGCTGGCTCGCCGGCATTCTCGCCGACCGCTATGGACGCGTGCGCGTCCTCCAGTGGACCATCGCCACCTTCGCGATCTTTACCTGCCTGTCGGGCTTCACCCACTCGTTCTGGCAACTGCTGACCACCCGCACGCTGCAAGGCATCGGCTTCGGCGGTGAATGGTCGGTCGTGACGATCATGATGGCCGAAACCATCCGTTCACCTCAGCATCGCGCGAAAGCCGTGGGCACCGTGCAGAGCAGCTGGTCGTTCGGCTGGGCCGCGGCGGCCATCATCTATTGGGCGTTCTTCGCGCTGCTGTCGGAACAGTACGCATGGCGCGCCTGCTTCTGGATCGGGCTGCTGCCCGCGCTGTGGATCTTCTACATCCGCCGCAATGTCAGCGATCCGGAGATCTTTCTCGAAACGCGCCGCGCTCGCGAAAGCGGCTTCGATACCTCGCACTTCCTGCAGATCTTCTCCTTCCCTCACCTCAAAACGACCTTGCTCGGCAGCGTGCTGTGCACCGGCATGCTCGGCGGCTATTACGCGATCACGACCTGGCTTCCGACCTATCTGAAAACCGTGCGCCATCTGTCGGTCTTCAACACGAGCGGCTATCTGATCGTGCTGATCGTCGGCTCGTTCACCGGTTATATCGTCGGCGCGATTCTGTGCGACAAGATCGGCCGGCGTGCGTCGTTCGTGCTGTTCGCAATCGGCTCGTTCGTGCTTGGCATGGTCTACACGATGCTGCCGATCACCGACGGCATGATGCTCGCACTCGGCTTCCCGCTCGGCATCGTCGTGCAAGGGATTTTCGCGGGCGTGGGCGCCTACTTGTCCGAGTTGTATCCGAATTCGATCCGCGGCTCGGGGCAAGGCTTCTGCTACAACCTGGGCCGCGGTCTCGGCTCGTTCTTTCCGATCCTGGTCGGTACACTGTCGCAAACCATGACGCTGGTGAAGGCGATGGGCATCGTCGCCGGGTCAGGCTATCTGCTGGTAATCGTGGCCGCAGTGTGTCTGCCGGAAACCAAGGGCAAAGTACTCGGCGCGGCTCGTCCTGCCGCCTGAAACCGCCGTACAACCACATGAAAACGATTGTTCTGGGCGGCGGCGTGATCGGCGTCGCCACCGCGTTTTATCTGCGCCAGCAAGGCTGCGACGTCACCGTGATCGAGCGCGAGCCGGACGTCGCGCTCTCCACCAGTTTTGGCAACGCCGGCGTGATTGCACCAGGTTATGTGACGCCATGGGCCGCGCCCGGCATGCCGGCCAAGATCTTCAAGTATCTGTTCAAGCCGGCCTCGCCGCTCATCTTCCGCCCTACGCTGGATCCGGCCCAATGGCGCTGGATCATGCGCTGGCTGCGCGAATGCGACCTCGAGCGCTTTCGCGTCAACAAGCAGCGCATGCAACGCATCGCCTATTACAGCCGGGAGTGTCTGCACGAATTCCGCGCCCGTCATCCGTTCGACTATGGCCGCAGCCAGGGCTATCTGCAGTTGTTCCGCAGCGAATATGACGTCGAACTCGCGCAGCCGGCTCTCGCGGTCCTGCGCGACGCCGGCATCGCGTATCGTGAAGTCAGCGCGGCGCAGTGTGCCGAGATCGAACCGGGTTTGCGCTGGGCGCGTCAAACGCCGCTTTCCGGCCTCTATCTCCCCAACGACGAAGCCGGCGATTGCGCCCGCTTCACCCGCGAACTGCGGGCGATCTGCGAGCGCAACGGCGTGCTGTTTCGCTTCGATACCCGCGTACGCTCGCTCGACGTGCGAGGCGGTGCGATTCACGCGGTGCGTCTCGAGAGCGAACGTGGCAGCGAGACTTTGCAAGCGGATGCCGTGGTGGTGGCGCTAGGCGTCGACAGTGCGGCGCTGCTCGCGCCGCTCGGCGTGAAGGTGCCGCTCTACCCGGTCAAAGGCTACTCGGCAACGTTGCCCATCACCGACGAAGAAAAAGCCCCGCTGGCGGCACTGATGGACGAATCGCTGAAAACGGCGATCACGCGCTTTGGCAACAACCTGCGCGTGGCCGGCACGGCGGAACTCGGCAATCGCCAGACAACCCTGCGCGAACAGGCTTTGCAGACGCTGATGAAAGTACTCAGCGACTGGTTTCCGCACGCAGCCAATCCGACCTCCGCGCATTTCTGGGTAGGCCGCCGGCCCATGACACCCGACGGCGCGCCGTTGCTCGGTCCGTCCGGCGTGGACAATCTCTGGCTAAACGTCGGACATGGCTCGACGGGATGGGCGATGTCGATGGGTTCGGGCCGGGTGGTCGCCGATCTGATTACGCAGCGCAAGCCGGAGATCGACCTCGACGGGCTGACGTTGAACCGGTATCGGAAATGACCGCGACCTGAGGCGGGATATCGCTCACGCCCCGACGCGTAGACAAAGAGCAGCTCAGCGAACATCAGGAAACGCACCAGGCGTCGCAAAAACGGAAAAGCCGGGTCACCCTCTCAGGTGCCCGGCTTTGTTTTTTTACCGCTTTGGGGTACGGCTTAGGTACCGCTTTGTCGTCTCCACCTCGTCCTGCAAGCATTCGCCGATTTCCACGCCATCAGGCGGAAACCGGCTGGAGACGTTACGTTAGCGCGGCAGTTCCGAATGACCCATCAGGAATGCATCGACCGAACGTGCGCACTGACGGCCTTCGCGAATCGCCCATACCACCAGCGATTGGCCACGCCGCATATCGCCGGCGGTGAAAACCTTGTCCACCGACGTGTAATACGCCTTGTCGCCTTCGGTCGACGCCCGCACGTTGCCGCGCGCATCCTTGTCGACGCCGAACGCTTCGAGCACCGGCGACACCGGCTGCGTGAAGCCCATGGCCAGCAGCACCAGATCGGCCTTCATTTCGAATTCCGAGTTCGGCACTTCCTGCATCTTGCCGTCCTTCCATTCGACGCGTGCGGCGATCAGCTTCTCGACCTTGCCGTTCTTGCCTTCGAGACGCTTGGTGGCGACCGCCCAATCGCGCGAGCAGCCTTCGTCGTGCGAGGACGACGTGCGCAGCTTGATCGGCCAGTACGGCCACACGAGCGGCTTGTTCTCTTCTTCCGGCGGTTGCGGCAGCAGTTCGAATTGCGTGACGCTCTTCGCGCCATGACGGTTCGACGTACCGACGCAGTCCGAACCCGTATCGCCGCCACCGATCACGACCACGTGCTTGCCCTTGGCGAGCAGCTGGTTCGCGACCTTGTCACCGGCGTTGACCTTGTTCTGCTGCGGCAGGAATTCCATCGCGTAGTGAATGCCTTCCAGCTCGCGGCCCGGCACCGGCAGATCGCGCGGCGTTTCCGAACCACCCGCGATCACCACCGCGTCGAACTGTTCCTTCAGTTCGGCCGGCGTGATGGTTTCCTTCGCCGTGTTGCCGATGTACGCCGGCAGCGAATCTGCACGGCCAACGAACACGTTGGCGCGGAACGTCACACCTTCGGCTTCCATCTGACGCATGCGGCGGTCGATCAGCCACTTTTCCAGCTTGAAGTCGGGAATGCCGTAACGCAGCAAGCCGCCGATGCGGTCGTTCTTTTCGAACACGGTGACATCGTGCCCCGCGCGCGCGAGTTGCTGCGCGACGGCCAAACCAGCGGGGCCGGACCCGACCACGGCGACCTTCTTGCCGCTCTTGTGCTTCGGCGGCAGCGGTGCAACCCAGCCTTCTGCCCACGCTTTGTCGATGATCGCGTGTTCGATCGACTTGATGCCCACCGCGTCGTCGTTGATACCGAGCGTGCAGGCTGCTTCACACGGCGCCGGGCAGATGCGGCCCGTGAACTCGGGGAAGTTGTTCGTGGAGTGCAACACTTCAATCGCGCTCTTCCAGTCCTGATGGAACACCAGGTCGTTGAAGTCCGGGATGATGTTGTTCACCGGGCAGCCGTTGTTGCAGAACGGAATACCGCAGTCCATGCAACGCGCGCCTTGAATCTTCGCTTCGTCGTCGGTCAGTGCCGCGACGAATTCCTTGTAGTGCTTCACGCGCGTGAGCGGAGCTTCGTACGCCTCGTGGCGGCGCTCGAACTCGAGAAAACCGGTTGCCTTGCCCATGTGGTTCTCTTCTCTATCTGTATCAGGTGAGGTGATCTACACCCGCCGCGCGTCGAGTCATCGAGCGGCGGCGGGTACGGCTAGTTGTGACGTCTTCTGTGCTGGTGACCAGCGAAGCGGCTATGCGACAAGTCAGGCGGCGAGCACTTCCTTGTTCGCCTTCTTCGCGGCCATCTCGCCCAGCGCGCGCTTGTATTCGGTCGGGAACACCTTCACGAACTGACGGCGCGACGCATCCCAGTTTTCGAGCAGCGCCTTTGCACGCGGCGAACCCGTGAACTGGAAGTGACGTTCGATGAGCCCCTTGAGCAGCGCTTCGTCGGTCGTGCCGCTGTGCCACAGGCTCTTGTCGACCGTGCGTTCCTGTTCGGCCTGTTGCAGAACCGGCTCGAGCGCGACCATCGACTTGTTGCACTTGCCCGCGAACGTGTTGTCCGGATCGAACACGTAGGCGATACCGCCCGACATGCCGGCCGCGAAGTTACGGCCCGTTTCGCCGAGCACCACCACCGTGCCACCCGTCATGTATTCGCAACCGTGGTCGCCCGTGCCTTCGACAATCGCGGTCGCGCCCGAGTTACGCACGCAGAAACGCTCGCCGGCGACGCCGCGGAAGAAGGCTTCGCCTTCGATCGCGCCGTACATCACCGTGTTGCCGCAGATGATGTTTTCTTCCGACTTGCCGCGGAAATCATTCGTCGGACGGATGATGATGCGGCCACCCGAGAGCCCCTTGCCGACGTAGTCGTTACCGTCGCCGACCAGGTCCAGCGTGACGCCGCGCGCGAGGAATGCGCCGAAGCTCTGACCCGCGGTGCCCTTCAACTGGATGTGAATGGTGTCGTCAGGCAGGCCGTCGTGGCCGTACTTCTTCGCGATCGTGCCGGACAGCATCGCGCCGACCGTACGGTTCACGTTGCGCACCGGCTGGATGAACGAGACGTGCTCGCCCTTCTCGATCGCGGCCTTCGACTTCTCGATCAGCGTGTGGTCGAGTGCCTTGTCGAGGCCGTGGTCCTGCACGTCCACGTGCTTGCGCGCCACTTCGACCGCCACGGGCGGTTGATAAAACACGCGCGAGAAGTCGAGTCCCTTCGCCTTCCAGTGCTCGATGCCCTTCTTCATGTCGAGCAGTTCGGCGTGGCCGATCAGGTCGTCGAACTTGCGGATGCCCAGTTGCGCCATCAGTTCGCGCGCCTCTTCCGCAACAAAGAAGAAGAAGTTCACGACATGCTCCGGCTGCCCCTGGAACTTCGCACGCAGCACCGGATCTTGCGTCGCGACGCCGACCGGGCAGGTGTTCAGGTGGCACTTACGCATCATGATGCAGCCTTCCACGACGAGCGGCGCCGTCGCGAAGCCGAATTCGTCCGCGCCGAGCAGCGCGCCGATCACGACGTCGCGGCCGGTCTTCATCTGACCGTCTGCCTGCACGCGGATACGGCCGCGCAGCTGGTTCAGCACCAGCGTCTGCTGCGTTTCGGCCAGACCCAGTTCCCACGGCGTGCCGGCATGCTTCACCGACGACAGCGGCGAGGCACCCGTGCCACCGTCATGGCCGGCGATCACGACGTGATCGGCCTTGGCCTTGGCGACACCCGCGGCCACCGTGCCCACGCCCGATTCCGACACCAGCTTCACCGACACGCTGGCCGCCGAGTTGGCGTTCTTCAGGTCGTGAATCAGTTGCGCCAGATCTTCGATCGAGTAGATGTCGTGGTGCGGCGGCGGCGAAATCAGGCCGACGCCCGGCACCGAGTAACGCAGCTTGCCGATGTATTCCGACACCTTGTGGCCCGGCAGCTGACCGCCTTCGCCCGGCTTCGCGCCTTGCGCCATCTTGATCTGGATCTGATCGGCCGACGCGAGGTATTCCGCCGTCACGCCGAACCGGCCCGACGCCACCTGCTTGATCTTCGAGCGCAGCGAATCGCCGTCCTTCAGCGGGATGTCGACGATCACTTCGTCGCCGATCACCGACTTCATGGTGTCGCCGTTCTTGATCGGAATGCCGCGCAGTTCGTTGCGATAACGGTTCACGTCCTCGCCGCCTTCGCCGGTGTTCGACTTGCCGCCGATGCGGTTCATCGCGACCGCCAGCGTGGCGTGGGCTTCCGTGCTGATCGAGCCCAGCGACATGGCGCCGGTAGCAAAACGCTTGACGATTTCCTTCGCCGATTCGACTTCGTCGAGCGGGATGGCCTTGGCCGGATCGAGCTTGAACTCGAACAGGCCGCGGAACGTCATGTGGCGCTTCGTCTGATCGTTGATCAGATGCGCGTATTCCTTGTACGTCTGGTACGAGTTGCTGCGCGCCGAGTGTTGCAGCTTGGCGATCGCATCCGGCGTCCACATATGTTCTTCGCCGCGCACGCGATAGGCGTACTCGCCACCCGCGTCGAGCATGTTCGCGAGCACCGGGTTGTCGCCGAACGCGTCGCGGTGCAGGCGGATCGCTTCTTCCGCGACGTCGAACAGGCCAATGCCGCCAACCTTCGACGACGTGCCCTTGAAGTACTTCACCACCAGGTCTTCAGCCAGGCCGACCGCTTCGAAAATCTGCGCGCCGGTGTAGGACATGTACGTCGAAATGCCCATCTTCGACATGACCTTCATCAGGCCCTTGCCGACCGCCTTGGTGAAGTTGTAGACCGCTTTTTCCGCCGACAGATCGCCCTTCAGGCCGGCTGCGAGCTGGCTGAGCGTTTCCATCGCGAGGTACGGGTGCACGGCTTCCGCGCCGTAGCCCGCGAGCAGCGCGAAGTGGTGCGTTTCACGCGCCGAGCCGGTTTCCACGACCAGACCCGCGCTCGTGCGCAGACCGTGCTGGACGAGGTGCGTGTGGATCGCGGCGGTAGCCAGCAGTGCCGGGATCGCAACGTTGTCGCGGTCAGTCTTGCGGTCCGACACGATCAGCATGTTGTAGCCGGACTTCACCGCATCGACAGCTTCCGCGCACAGCGACGCCAGACGCGCTTCGATACCTTCCTTGCCCCAGGCCACCGGATAGCAGATGTTCAGCTCGTACGAGCTGAATTTGCCGCCCGTGTACTGATCGATCGCGCGGATCTTGGCAATGTCCTTGAAGTCGAGCACCGGCTGCGACACTTCGAGACGCATCGGCGGGTTGATGTTGTTCGTGTCCAGCAGGTTCGGCTTCGGACCGACGAACGACACCAGCGACATCACCATGTTTTCACGGATGGGGTCGATCGGCGGGTTCGTGACTTGCGCGAACAACTGCTTGAAGTAGTGATAGAGCGTCTTGTTCTTGTTGGACATGACCGCCAGCGGCGAGTCGTTGCCCATCGAACCGACGGCTTCTTCGCCGGCTTGCGCCATCGGCGCCATCAGGAACTTGAGGTCTTCCTGGGTGTAGCCGAAAGCCTGCTGGCGATCCAGCAAGGCGGCGGCTTCACGGCGCTCCGTCGCGACGTCTTCGGCCTTCGCCTCGATTTCGTCGAGCTTGATCCGGACCGCATCGATCCAGCTCTTGTACGGCTTGGCGTTCGCGAGGTTGTCCTTCAGTTCCTTGTCGTCGATGATGCGGCCGTGCTCCATGTCGATCAGGAACATCTTGCCCGGCTGCAGACGCCACTTCTTGACGATCTTCGACTCGGGGATCGGCAGCGTGCCCGCTTCGGACGCCATGATCACGAGGTCGTCGTCGGTGACGATGTAACGCGCCGGACGCAGGCCGTTACGGTCGAGCGTGGCGCCGATCTGACGGCCGTCGGTAAAGGCGATCGCGGCGGGGCCGTCCCACGGCTCCATCATCGCGGCGTGGTATTCGTAGAACGCGCGGCGGTTGTCGTCCATCAGCGTGTGCTGTTCCCAGGCTTCCGGGATCATCATCATCACGGCGTGGACGAGCGGGTAGCCGGCCATCACCAGCAGTTCGAGACAGTTGTCGAACGAGGCGGTATCCGATTGGCCCGGGTAGATCAGCGGCCACAGCTTCGGCAGGTCGTCGCCGAGCACGTGCGAGGCGATCGCGCCGGTGCGCGCGTTCAGCCAGTTGACGTTGCCCTTCACCGTGTTGATTTCGCCGTTGTGGGCGATCATGCGGTACGGGTGAGCCAGTTCCCACGCCGGGAACGTGTTGGTCGAGAAGCGTTGGTGCACCAGCGCCAGCGCCGACACCGTGCGCTCGTCCTGCAGGTCGCGGTAGTACACGCCGACCTGACCGGCCAGCAGCAGGCCCTTGTAGACGACCGTGCGCGCCGAGCATGACGGCACGAAGTATTCCTTGCCGTGTTGAAGCTTGAGCGCCTGGATGCGATGGCTCGCGGTCTTGCGGATCACGTACAGCTTCCGCTCGAGCGCGTCGGTCACCATGATGTCCTTGCCGCGGCCAATGAAGATCTGGCGGATCAGCGGCTCGCTCGCCTTGACGGTGGGCGAAATCGGCATGGTGTGGTCGACCGGCACGTCGCGCCAGCCCAGCACGACCTGGCCTTCGGCCTTCACCGTGCGCTCCAGCTCCTGTTCGCAGGCGAGACGCGAGGCGTGTTCCTTCGGCAGGAAGACCATGCCGACGCCGTATTCGCCGTTCGGGGGCAGCACGACGCCCTGTTTGGCCATTTCCTCACGATAGAAACCGTCCGGGATCTGGATCAGGATGCCCGCGCCATCGCCCATCAGCGGATCGGCGCCCACGGCGCCCCGGTGGTCGAGGTTCTCGAGAATCTTCAGGCCCTGCTCGATGATCTCGTGGCTTTTCTTGCCCTTGATGTGAGCGACGAAGCCGACGCCGCAGGCGTCATGTTCGTTTTGCGGGTCGTACAGACCCTGCGCGGCGGGAACCGGGTGAACCGGTTGCTGGTGGTCGTTCATGGGGACACCGTCTGTGAGGGGCCGGACAGGCCGTTAAACCGTTTTTCTATTGCCGCAGTTCGCACCGCAACCACGTCGGCGACTCAGTACGCTTGTTGCCTCGCGTATCGAAAAGCGCCGGAATTCGGAATATACGCGACGAATCAATGGAATAGCAAATAAAACGTGATGATTGAACCCCAATTATCAGATTGGTGCATTGCGGCCATTTTTTATTGGTGCCACATCAAAACGGTGCAAAAGAAAACGGCATGCGAAGATGCCGTTTCGATACAGCCCCTTGATGCGAAACGCTTTATTGCGTCTGCGGCGTTTCGCGGACCTTGCGCGGCCGGCCGCGCGGCAGCGGCGAAACGCGCCGGTTGGCGGCCCGCGCCGCCCATTCGCGGTAGGTATCGCTGCCCAAAACCCAGCCTTTCAGGGTGGCCTGCTGGAGCTGACTGGCTTCGCGTTCGTCGAGCGGCTGCTCGCACAACTCGCGGTAGGCGCGCTGTCGCTCGAACGGCGTGTTGCCGAGCGACCAGTACAGCGGGTGATCGGTAATCAGGCTGTCCAACGTCAGACCGATATGGTGACGGTAGCTCGACCAGCGGTAGTCCTCAGGCACGCTTACGAGCCCGGTGCGCACCGGGCACATCTCGACGACCCGGCTCGCGAGCAGGAAGTAGCGCTCGCCTTCGATCACCGTGGCGCGGTAGCGCCCCTCCCACAAGGTGCCGCGGCGCGCGTAGCGCCGGTTGAAGTGCGCAACGTAGCGGCGCCCCACCGCCTGCATCGCTTTCGGCAGGCTCGACTCTTCAGTCGGCGTGACGAGCAGTTGCACAGCGCCGGGCATCAACGCATACGCGTGGATGGACAAGTGATGGTCGCGTGAAGCCGCTTTCAAGCAGTCGATGAAGAGCTCGTAGTCCTGGTCGTCGACAAATGCAGGCTGCTGATCGAGTCCACGGAGGATGACGTGCTGCGGCTGGTCAGGGACATAGAGACGTGCAAGCCGTGCCATGCTGGAGTATCCAATAGTCGCGTTGGTACATACCCGAAGGTCCAAGGAACCGCGCGCGCCCGGGGTTCGGCGCAGCGCGGCTAAGCCGGAAACCGCGCGGGGCCTAGGGAGAAAGCTCTAACCGCCGCGTATGGTTTGTTTCAAACGTTGTAGTCATAATGAGCGAGCCTTTTCTGGAGGAGCACATATGAAATTAAAACAGGCCGTAACGGGGATCGCGGCGCTCGCCTGCATGACGGCAGCACACGCGCAATCGGCCGGAAGCTTTTACGTCACGACAGGCTGGTTCCATCTAGCGCCTCAATCGAGCAGCCAACCGTTGAGCGTGACAAGCATAGGTGGCAGCCCGACCAACATCACCGAACCTAACACCGGCGCATCACTCAGTTCCGCCGATACGCTCGGCTTCACAGCTGGCTACTTCGTCACTGATCACATCGCTACCGAATTCGTTATTGGCGTCCCGCCTTCGTTCGACCTGAACGGCACGGGCAGCCTCGAACAATTCGGCAAGCTCGGTCAGGCGAAACAGTGGAGCCCGACTCTGCTATTCAAGTACTACTTCAACGCCCCCACCGCCTCGTTCCGCCCGTATCTCGGCATTGGTGTGAGCCGTATCTGGTTCACCGACGCCAAGATCACCAATGGCGCATTCGAAGCGGGTGTACTGCATGGTCCGACCAGCGTGTCCACGGATAGTTCGTGGGAGCCGGTGTTTAATGCGGGTTTCACCTATGCGTTCAACCAGCACTGGTTCGCGGGCGTGTCGATTTCGTACCTGCCGCTCAGCACGACCGCCAAGCTGAGCACCGCCGCCAACACCCCGGTCGGTACGCTGAACGTGCAATCGCAAACCAAGATCAAGCTGAACCCGATCGTTTCCTACGTCAACATCGGTTACCGTTTCTAACGCGTCAAGAAATTGGGGCCGTTGAATTAGGGTAGTCGAATTTTCGTGGCTTGGACAACGCCGTCAAATATCCAATGGATCCGACGACGGCGTTTTCCTGCGTTTTCCTTTTTCGCACGCTGCGGCCGTTCGCGATCTGCGTAGCTCCTATGGCGAGCAGGCGTAAGCGTTTGTAAATTTGACCCGCTATCGGGTCGGCTCGTGCAATATCTGCTGAGGAATCGTGGTCCGCGCTGTGGTCCATCGGGGCTGTGAGTTGGGCACCAAAGTTGCGTCCCAGTGGTTTTTCCCCCACACGGCAGCAACCTGTAGCTGCCGTGACAGCGAGGGACCATTTCACCCTCATCGATGGAGCGACCATGACAGCACTTCCGAACACACGAGACGCCCTCGGCGAATCCTGGACCACGACCAGCCGCCGTGCCCGGCGTATTGCCCGCCATAGCCGCCATGCGGCCGAAGATATCGCCGGCGAACTGCGCACGTTGATGTCGGAACTCGAATCCACCCTGGCAGACGGTACCCAGGCCGACGCCGTGGCGCTGCGCGGCAAACTGCGCAAACAGCTCGACGCCGCGCGTGTCCGCCTGAACGATACCCGCGAAGCCATGCGCGAACGGGCCGAAGTCGCGATCGCCGACGCCGACGATTACGTGCGTGAAAACCCGTGGCAGACGATTGCGATCGTCGGCGGCGTTGCGCTGATTGCGGGCGCGCTGCTGGCGTCGCGGCTACGCTAGGCGGGTTGTACCCGGAGGGTTGCGCTGAACGGCGGGATCGGCCTCAGGCCGATCAGTTGTCGTCGATCACGAACAGCCGCTGATACTCCTTTACCGCATATCGATCCGTCATACCCGCGATGTAGTGGGCAATCAGACGCGGTTGCTGCGATGCGTCCGTGGATTGATAGCCAGGCGGCAGGAGCCGCGGATCTTCCGTGAACGCGTCGAACAGGCCGGTCACGACGCGGCGCGCCTTGTTGGCCATGCGCATGACGCGATAGTGGCGGTACAGGTTCTTGAACAGAAAACGCTTGAGCACCGCGGCCTGCGCGGCGATCGCCTCGCTATGCGCGACCAGCGGCGGCGCTGCGCGCACCGCGTCCAGCGAGGCGGGCGCAAGCCTTGCCAGATTGAGCGAGGTGGTGTCGATCAGGTCGACGATCAGGGTATTGATGATGCGGCGCACGGTCTCGTGGATCAGCCGGCGCCCTTCGATCTGCGGGAAGTCACCACGCGCCGCCGCGTAGTGTGTCTGCCACAACTCCACTTCGGCGAGTTGCTCCACGGTGAGCAGCCCTGAGCGCAAGCCGTCGTCGACATCGTGATTGTTGTATGCGATCTCATCGGCGACGTTGGCGATCTGCGCTTCTATCGAAGGCTGCCGCCCCTCCAGAAAACGTTCGCCCAGCGCGCCAAGCCGCCGTGCGTTCTCGCGCGAGCAGTGCTTGAGAATGCCTTCCCGCGTTTCGAAGCAGAGGTTCAGACCGTTGAACGCGCCGTAGTGCTCTTCCAGATCGTCGACCACAGCGAGGCTTTGCAGGTTGTGTTCGAAGCCGCCATATTCGCGCATGCATTCGTTCAGCGCGTCCTGGCCTGCATGGCCGAAGGGCGTGTGACCGAGATCGTGTGCAAGCGAAATAGCTTCGACGAGGTCTTCGTTGACGCGCAGATTGCGGGCGACCGAACGGGCGATTTGCGCGACTTCAAGACTGTGCGTGAGGCGCGTGCGAAACAGGTCGCCCTCGTGATTCACGAACACCTGAGTCTTGTACTCGAGCCGGCGAAATGCCGTCGAGTGGACGATGCGGTCGCGATCGCGCTGGAACTCGGTGCGCGCGCTCGGCGCGGCTTCGGGATAGCGGCGCCCGCGCGACTGGGTTGAATGCGCCGCATACGGCGCGAGATGCGCTTCGAGTGCTTCCTGCGATGGCACTCCGCTCACGGGCGTGCCTGCCGGGTCATGCTTTACATCGTCGCTGCGCCTGTCAGTCACCGGAATCTCCGAAACATGGGCGGCGCCTCGTGACGCTGGTGCGTGTCGCCTAACTGCCAGCCCTCCCGCCGAATCGGTCTAGACAGCGGCGGCCAGCGTAGCGTGCACCTCGGCGTCAGGCGCCTGGGTGATGAGCGTCTCACCGAAACGCTTCAGCAGAATGAATTTGATCGCGCCGGCTTCGGCCTTCTTGTCGACCTGCATCAATTCGACGTAACGCGAATCGCCGAGCGCGGGCGCGCGGGTCGGCAAATGCGCTGCCACGATCACGTCGACCAGACGCTTGCGCGCGGCATCGTCGAGATAACCCATGCGCACCGACAGGTCGGCCGCCATCACCATCCCACAGCCAACCGCTTCGCCGTGCAGCCATTCGCCGTAGCCGAGTCCGGCTTCGATCGCATGGCCGAAGGTGTGGCCGAAATTGAGGATTGCGCGCAGGCCACCTTCGCGTTCGTCCTGCGCCACGACCGACGCCTTGATCTCGCACGAGCGCTTGACCGCCTCGGCCAGCGCCTCGGGTTCGCGGCGATTGAGCGACTCGATGTTCGCCTCGATCCAGCTAAAGAAGCCAGCGTCGGCAATCGCACCGGTCTTGATCACCTCGGCAACGCCCGCCGCCAGTTCACGCGCCGGCAGCGTGCGCAGCGCGCCGATATCGGCGATCACGGCCTGAGGCTGGTAGAACGCGCCGATCATGTTCTTGCCGAGCGGGTGATTGATGCCGGTCTTGCCGCCCACCGACGAATCGACTTGCGACAGCAAGGTGGTCGGCACCTGGATGAACGGCACGCCGCGCATGTAGCAAGCCGCGGCAAACCCCGTCATGTCACCGATCACGCCGCCGCCCAGAGCGATCAGCGTGGTCTTGCGATCGGCGCGCGAGCCCAGCAGCGCGTCGAAAATCAGGTTCAGTGTTTCGAGGTTCTTGTACGCTTCGCCGTCCGGCAAAACGACCGTGGACACCTGCTTGCCGAGCGGCGCGAGCGCCGCGCGCAACGTGTCGCCATAGAGCGGATCGACAGTGGTGTTCGTGACGATCGTGACCGAACTGCCGGCGATATGCGGCGCGAACAACGCGGTCTGGCCGATCAGATCGGCACCGATATGGATGGGGTAGGCGCGCTCGCCCAGTTCGACATTGACGGTAATCATATGGCCCATTATGGCGCAGGATGTTTGGCGACGCCGGCCATCTCGAGCTGCATCAGAACCATGTTGACGAGTCCGTTGACTGAAGGCCGGCCGGTTTCGATCACAAAGTGCGCGCATTCCCGGTATAGCGGATCGCGTACTTCGTAGAGCGCTTCGAGGCGCGCTTTGGGGTCTTCGGTCTGCAAAAGCGGGCGATTCTTGTCGCGCCGGGTGCGCAGCCACAAATCATGCGGATTGGCGCGCAAATAGATCACCACGCCCCGATTTTGCAGCGCTTCGCGGTTTTCCGGCCGCAGCACCGCGCCGCCGCCCGTGGCCAGCACGATATTTTCGCGCCCGGTCAGTTCGGAAATCACGTGTGCCTCGCGATCGCGAAAGCCCGCTTCGCCTTCCAGTTCGAAGATCACCGGGATGCGCGCGCCCGTGCGCGCCTCGATTTCATGATCGGAATCGAAGAACGGGCGATCGAGACGGCGCGCAATGGCCCGGCCCACGGTGGTTTTGCCTGCCCCCATGAGCCCTACGAAAAATACATTGGCGTGTGCATCCCGCGCTTGCAACGGTGTCCTCTGGCTAATCCGGTATGGTTCGTGCCGCAGCTTACTGGCAAAGCGGCCGCCTTGTCGAGCCTGCAAGCCGCCGCTGGAGAGCGGCGGCAGCGTGACCCTAATTTGTCTGAACAACGCGCGGCGTGATGAAAACTGCCAGTTCACTGCGCTGGTCGCGATGGGCCCGATGGCGAAAAAGCGCACCTAAAACAGGTATTTTGCCCAGGACCGGCACCCGCGTCACATCGTCCCGGTCGTCGGTTGCATAAATTCCGCCGATCGACACCGTACCACCATCTTCGACTTCGACGCGCGTTTGCACATGTTTGGTGTTGATCGCGGGGCCGGCGTCGGTCTGCTCGCCGACGCTATCTTTCGCGACATCAAGGTCCAGCACCACTCTGCCGTCCGGCATGATTTGCGGCTCGACCTCCAGTTTGAGCGTGGCGCGGCGAAACTGCACGCCCGACACACCCTGCCCGACTTTCGCCTGATAGGGCAGCTCGGTGCCCTGCTCGACGACCGCTTTCATCCGGTCCGCCGTCACGACCCGCGGGCTCGAGACGATTTCGCCGCGCCCGTCGGCCTCCAGCGCGCTCAATTCGATGTTCAGGAGCCGCGTCGCCCCGGCTGCGAACAAGGTCAGCCCCGCGGTGGCGGCGTCAAAACCGGAAATCGGCCGCGCCGACAGGTCGTAGACGGTCCCGTCCTTGCCGCCCGTCAAACCCCGGGCCGCGCCGTCGGCACTGGTGGCCGCCATGGCAAGCCGCACACCGAGATTGCGCGAAAATCCATGCTCGCCCTCGACGATACGCGCTTCGATTAACACCTGGCGGGTTGGCCGGTCGACGGACGCAAGCAAGGCCGTGATTTGCGCGAGACGTGCTTCGAGGTCGGTGACGAACAGCAGATTGGTGCGCGGATCGGCGGTCGCGGCGCCCCGTTTGGACAGCACGCGCTGGTTGCCGGCACCGGTCAGCAGACGCCGCACGTCCTCGGCGCGCGCGTAGTGCAACTCGAACGTGCGGCTGGCGAGCGGCTCAAGATCCGCGACTCTCGCATGCGCTTCGAAACGCTGTCGTTCACGCGCAGCCAGTTCGGCAATCGGCGCGACCCAGATCACGTTGCCGTGGCGCTCCATTGCCAGGCCGTTGACGTCTAGCAAAGTATCGAACGCAGTGCGCCACGGCACCTTGTCGAGTCGCAGCGAAACGGCGCCTCGCACTCTCTCGCTCGCGACAATGTTCAGTCCGGTGAACTGGGCGAACGCGTTGAGTACCGCGCCAAGTTCGGCGCGCTGGAAGTTGAGCGAGATCGGTTTGTCGTCGGCGGCGAGTCTGGCGTCTGCAGGCGTTTTCGGTGAGTTGCTCAGACGCGCAAGCGGCGGCAACGGGACCGGCGGCCCTTCGAGCATCGCGGTTCCGGTGGCAACATCGCGCGCCGACGCTGCGGATTGCCTGCTTAGCGGCACCGAGCCGTCCAGGTCCACGTTTGCGTTCAGGTTTGCGTTCGCGTCTGCGCTCGCGTTTGCTGCGCCGGCCACGTCGTCGGCATCTTCGATCCCGGCGGTTGCCGCCGCTCGCGATAGGCCCGGTTCGCCGGCGGATTCGTCGCGAAACGGGTTGGGCACTTCGCCGACGACGCCGCGCGGCAGCGGCGGCACGTCGTATCGCGCAGAGACCGGCGTCAAAGCGTCGTCGAGCGGCATGTAGGACGGCAGCGGCGGCGGCGAGGTCGAAGCGTGCGCGACGCCCGCACCTATCGCCACACCGGCGACGAGGCCGCTAAAAAGGCCGCGAAGCGGAGCGCATAACGAACCGCAAAACGCACCTCCACGCGTTGGCGCGAGCAGCCCGTGACGCACGCCAAAGTCAGAATTGCCACGACCGCCAACGCGCGGCACAGCCAGACCGGGCGACTTCATCAGTCTCATCAGGACGCCTCCGCCAACGCCAGCGTGCGCGTCGCACCACCATTAGCCAACGTGATGCTGAGCGCGTCGAGCCGCGTGACGCGTTCGGTGCCGAGTTGCTGTCCTGCCACGGCCGTGGTCGCGCCATCCGGCGTCTCGAGCAAGGCGAGTCCGCGTATGCGATCGTGCAGCAAGCCGGCCAGGCGAAGTTGAGAAGCGTCAGTCTGCGGTTCGCCGGCCGCGCGCATCTGAATGAGAGCGAACGGATCGAAGAAGACGATATTTTCTTCGTCCTCCGAATCGAGACTCTCGTCGGCAAATGCGTCGGCAGCCGTAGTTGACGGCACCGGCCTCAGCGCACCGAATACATGCAGCGTTGCCTTTACCGCTAACGACGCGGCATCGCGGTTGACCGTCACGTCGACGGGAACAATCAGCACCGGCAGGTCCGACAGGCCGCGCAAGAACGCCATCAGGTGAACGAAATCGGTGTGCGCGGTGATCTGTACAGGACGCATGCTTTCGGCACCCGAGCCGTTAGCGACGCCCGGCTCCAGCGAGAGCAACGAGACGCCATTCTGCACCGCCAGTTCGGACACGATTCGAACATCGTCCGCGGAAGTCCACGACAATCCAGACACCTGCACGCCTGGCCTCGCGGCAACTTCCCGGCGCAACGCAGGCAATTGCGCCAACGCGCGGCGCGCATCCACGAGATGCCGTGTGGCCGCCTCCAGTGCCGTACGGCTCGCCTCGACTCCGCCGAGATCGGCCACCACCCAACCATGGGAGCCCAGGCCGAATACAACCGCCGCGATCAGCAACGCGACCACCCACCGGCGCCGACTGCTCCAGGCCGCGAGCGGCAAACGAGCATGTTTGATCCACTGTGAAAAAGAAAACCGCGCGCTCGACGCGCCGCCGAAGCCGGCAAAAGTCGTACTCATTTCGCACCTCCAGATTGTTCAGACTTCATGGGACGTTGCGCCGCAGGCCGGACGGCTGGAGCGTTTTTCTTCGGCGGATCACCCCAGTGCAGATGCGCTCCGAATTCGATCGGGCCGCTCGCGCCAGCCGCCGCGACAGCAGCGCTGCGGGACGCCGAGCGATGCAGGTCGCTCATCTCCGCGCCGTGCACGCCACGGATCGCGCTCAAGCGTTTGAGCCACTCGGCTGACGCGATATGTCCGCGCGAGGTCGCGAGCAACTCCGTCTCGTGTTCGCGCTGGCGCAACTGCTGTAGCACCACACCGTCGCCCGGTTCGAAACTCAACGCGTCCAGCAGGTCGCGCAAATACGTAAGCGGCTCGGACAAGCTCATCGCACGCGCCGCGCCTCGACGTTGCTCTTCTTGCGCCCGCAGTAACCGGCTGTGTTCCGCAAGCGGCGTGGCCAGTTGCGTGAGCGATTGCTCGATCGACGCGCGCTGCGCATCGAGCCGCGCCTTTTCGAACGCCTGCCACCCAACTACCGCGAGCACGGCCGCAAGACCGGCAAACGCCGCGGCAACCCATTCGAGCAGACATCGCCGGCGCGCGAGCCGCGCATTGCGTTGCCTGTACGGCAGCAGATTGAAGCCGCCGAGCCACAACCGTGCGAAGCGCACGCCACGCGCGGAGGCCCGCGTGTTCGGATACGGCAGATCCAAACCGGAGCGCGGTTCACGCGTCATTCGAGCACCCCGCGCAATGCCAGCCCGAAAGCCACCGCCGCCGCGGGCTCTTGCAACAGCGGGTCGTGCAGTTGACGGGCAAAGTCACCAAGCGCCGCACATTCGAACGGCAGCACAGTGCAGCCCAGTACATCGGCAATATCCGCGATCGAGAAACCCACGCCGTCAAGCAGGTCGACCTCGCCGCTCAACAACGCGCAGTCCAGTACCGGGCCCCGAACCAGATCGCGCAACGCATCGGCGAGATCCGCGTGTTCGGGCGCGGGGTAACGCATTTCGCCGACCAGGCAGTCGTCGACAATGCGCCAGCCGTAGACGCCGTCCGTACCGATCCAGAGTGCGGCGTAGGGTTCGTGCGGGTCGAGTTCGTGGCTCGCCGCGTAGCGCATTGCGCGCAAGGCTGCGTGCGGCTCGCCGTCAATCGCGGTGAGCGAGATGCCGGCGCTCGCCGCGCATTCGATACGCGCTTCGAGGTGCTGACGGGCGGTTGCGGCGATCGTCACGGAACGAACCGGCGAACGTGTCTCGTCGACGAACCAGTCGACAGCCAGTGCGTGCCTCTCGAGGCCCGCGATGCGCTCGACTTCGCTCATCACCGCCGGTTCGAGTTCAGCGAGTTCATGCCCGCAGTCTTCAGCGCAGCCGCACAACTCGGCGAGCCGGGTGAGGGGCACGGTGGTGGTTAGCGTGGCCGAGGCGGGCAGCGCCATCGCGCAGCGCAAGGCATGCGGCGCACACGCGCGCGGCAGACCCGCGAATGCGTCACGCAATGCGCGCGCCACCGCGTGGCGGTCGGCGATCTCCGTGCCGGCCATCGCCCCGGCGCCAAGCGGCACCGTGCTCGCATATTCGATATGCAGCGCGGCACGTGTGCGCGAATGCTGACTCAACACGACCAGACGCACCGCCTGGGACCCCACATCGATCCCCGCAGCAAAACGCTGCGCCCCGAGGCGCACATCCTGAAGCCACGAACTTTTGAACGTCATCACGCCCTCCTTCAAACTCACGCGACGAACCATTCGAACGCGAGTAGCAAGGAGAGATTGTGCGTAGCCGCGCCGCGGCGCGACACTCAGCCAAATGGCTAACGTTGCGCGACGCGCGCCCCGTACGCCATCAAAGCGTCTACAGTGAAGTCATCCCTGCGCGGCGCACCGACTTGTCAAGAACTGTCAGTAAGCATGCCGAAAGCTGAAAAGCGAGGCGGCTATAATCGCGGGACTGTTTTTTGGTGTCCATATGCAATCCACGTCTCCTACGTCCCCGCCGCCTGCGCCGCAGAAGCGCAAACGCCCTTTGTGGCTCAAGCTCATCATGGGCTTTGTGGGTCTGATTGTTGCCGGCATCCTATGCGTGCTGCTGGTGCTTGGCTATGCGCTGGTGGTGGCAACGCCAAACCTGCCGTCTCTGGACGCGCTAACCGACTACCGGCCGAAGGTGCCCTTGCGCATCTACACGGCCGACCACGTGCTGATCGGTGAGTTCGGTGAAGAACGGCGCGACGTCGTCCACATCCAGGACGTGCCCGACAGTCTGAAGAAAGCCGTACTGGCAATCGAAGACGCACGTTTCTACGATCACGGCGGCGTCGACCTCACGGGCATCGCGCGAGCCGGCTTCGTCGCACTGACCAATGGCCACGCCACGCAAGGCGCGAGCACGATCACCATGCAGGTGGCGCGCAACTTCTTCCTTTCGAGTGAGAAGACCTACACACGCAAGATCTACGAGATGTTGCTCGCCTACAAGATCGAGTCGAAGCTGACGAAAGATCAGATTCTCGAGGTGTACATGAATCAGATCTATCTCGGTCAGCGCGCATATGGCTTCGCAAGCGCGGCGCGGGTGTACTTCGGGAAGGATCTGAAGGATCTGACTCTGGCGGAATCCGCCATGCTGGCGGGCCTGCCGAAGGCGCCGTCCGCGTATAACCCGGTGGTCAATCCGAAGCGCGCGAAGGTCCGCCAGGAGTACATCCTGCAGCGCATGTACGAATTGCACTACATCACCCAGGAGCAGTACGACGAGGCAAGCAAGCAGCCGCTCGTCGTCAAGGGCGCGGGCAAGGAGTTCAGCGTGCACGCCGAATACGTCGCGGAAATGGTGCGGCAGATGATGTACGCGCAGTACCGCGAGGAAGCGTACACGCGCGGCCTGAACGTCGTGACCACCATCGACTCGGCTGATCAGGACGTCGCTTACCGGGCGCTGCGCAAGGGTCTGATGGACTACGAACGGCGCCACGGCTATCGCGGCCCGGAAGCGTTCATCGATTTGCCGTCGGATGCGGACGACCGCGAACAGGCCATCGACGACGCGCTGCTCGAGCATCCCGACAACGGCGAAATCATCGCTGCGGTGGTGACGTCGGCGAGCCCGAAGCAGGTGCAGGCCACCTTCATCGACGGCAACACCGCGACCATTCAGGGCGACGGGCTGCGCTTCGCGCAGTTCGCGCTCGGCCCGCGCGCGCAGCCGAATCAGCGTGTGCGGCCCGGCGCGATCATTCGCCTCGTGAAGGACGACGACGGCAACTGGTCGATCACGCAACTGCCGCAAGTGGAAGGCGCATTCGTTTCGGTGGTGCCGCAAGACGGCGCGATTCGCGCGCTGGTCGGCGGTTTCGACTTCAACAAAAACAAGTTCAACCACGTGACCCAGGCATGGCGTCAACCGGGCTCCAGCTTCAAGCCTTTCATTTACTCGGCTTCGCTCGAAAAGGGGCTCGGACCGGCCACGGTGATCAATGATGCGCCGCTCTTTTTCAGCGCTGCGGAGACGGGTGGCCAGGCGTGGGAACCGAAGAACTACGGCGGCGGTTTCGACGGTCCGATGACCATGCGCACCGCGCTGCAGAAATCAAAGAACCTTGTGTCGATTCGCATCCTGAACCAGATCGGCACCAAGTACGCGCAGCAATACATCACGCGTTTCGGCTTCGACGCGGATCGTCACCCGGCCTATCTGCCTATGGCGCTCGGTGCCGGGCTCGTCACGCCCCTGCAGATGGCCGGCGCGTTCTCGGTGTTCGCTAACGGCGGCTATCGCGTCAATCCGTATCTGATCGCTGAAGTCACCGATCAGCGTGGCATCGTCGTAGCGCACGCACAGCCGCTGGTGGCCGAGCAGAGTGCACCGCACGCAATCGAACCACGCAATGCGTATGTGATGAACAGCCTGCTGCAAAGTGTCGCGCAACGTGGCACGGGCGCGAAGACCAACGTGCTCAAGCGTACCGATCTCGGCGGCAAAACCGGCACGACCAACGATTCACGCGATGCCTGGTTCGCCGGCTATCAGCACACGCTCACCGCCATCGCATGGATCGGCTACGATAATCCGCGCAGCCTCGGCGACCGGGAAACCGGCGGCGGCCTCGCGTTGCCGGTGTGGATCGACTACATGGCGCGCGCGCTCAAAGGCGTGCCGGAATACAAGATGCCGATGCCCGACGGCGTGACCGAACTGGGTTCGGAACTGTATTTCGAAGACTTCACGCCGGGGCATGGTTTCGTCGCCACGGTCGGCATCAGTCAGGCAGCGCTGGATGCCGATGCGAGCGGCGCCTCAGCGGCAGCACCCGAACAGGTCGGCGAACAGGAAAAGCAGGACATCATGAATCTGTTCCGCGGGCACTGAAGACACGTCTGACCTGGACCAGTCGAAAAAAAACCGCCGCGCTCGATGCGCGGCGGTTTCGTTTGGGGCGCCGATTCAACGGCCGTGCCGACGGTTATTTCTGCGCCGCTTCAGACCATTGTTACCGTGCCCGTATGGCCCTTCAACCGAGACGTTTACGCCTCGAAGTGAACCGGCTCGCCAGCCTGCTGCGTTGCATACTCCGACAGCGCGGCGAAAAACTCCGTGCCGCTGCGGGTGTCGCGCCACTCACCGTCGACGAAACGGAAGTGAAAACCGCCCGCTTTCGCGGCGATCCAGATCTCGCTCATGGGCGGCTGCAGATTGACGATGATCTTCGAGCGGTTCTCGAATTCGAGGGTCAGGACATTGCCGCTGCGCTCGAGTTCGATGTCGGCTTCCGTGTCGTCGAGCGCGCGTTCGATGGCGGCTAGCGCGGCTTCCGCGCGGGTCAGGTAATCACTATCGGACATGCTAAACTCCATCGATTATTTATACAGGGACAGTCATGCGAGTCGTATCTCGGATGCGCGCGGCGGCGCCCGGCCGCGCGATTGTAGCGGGTTTAGCCATTCTCGCAGGTTGTGCACTTGCCGGCTGCGGACAACGAGGTTCGCTCTATTTGCCCACCGTGCCGCCGCTACCGGCCAAGCCGGTCGATCGCACGCAAGCGCCGTCATCGGGTGACGTGAAACCGGGTACGCAAAGCACCGCCCCGACCGGTGAGATACCGGATACCTCGGGCGCGCCGCTCTCGCTGTCGCCGGAAACCGAACTTGCCGCGCCGCCCGCATCTGGCGCCTCCGCTGCTACGCCTGTGCAACCTGCTTCCGCCGCCACTCCCGTTCAATAAGACTTTCGCATGACTCGATCCGCATTTGACTACGTCGACGGCGTGCTGCACGCCGAGGGCGTGTCCGCCGTCTCACTCGCCGAGCAGTTCGGCACGCCGCTGTACGTCTATTCGCGCGCCGCGCTCACCGAAGCGTGGAATGCCTATGCAGGCGCTTGCGCCGGCCGCCGCGCGACCGTGCACGTCGCCGTCAAGGCCAATAGCAATCTCGCGGTGCTGAACGTATTCGCGCGTCTTGGCGCGGGCTTCGACATCGTGTCGGGCGGCGAACTGGCACGCGTGCTGGCTGCGGGCGGCAAAGCGGAAAACACCGTGTTTTCCGGCGTCGGCAAGCATGCGGACGAGATGCGCCAGGCCCTCGCGGCCGGCGTCAAGTGCTTCAACGTCGAGTCGATTCCCGAGCTCGATCGCCTGAATGCGGTTGCCGCGGAAATGGGCAAGAAAGCGCCCGTCTCGCTGCGCGTGAATCCGGACGTCGACGCAAAAACACATCCGTATATTTCCACCGGCCTGAAGTCGAACAAGTTCGGCGTCGCGTTCGACGATGCGCGCGCAACGTATCAGGCCGCCGCGGCAATGACGCACCTCGAGGTGGTTGGCATCGACTGCCATATCGGCTCGCAGATCACCGAGGTCGCACCCTATCTGGATGCGGTCGACAAGGTTCTCGAACTGGTTGAGCAGATCGAACAGGACGGTGTGAAGATTCGCCACATCGACGTCGGCGGTGGTCTCGGTATTACGTATGCCGACGAAACCCCGCCCGAAATCGGCGAGTTCGTGCGCACCGTGCTGGATCGCATCGAAGCGCGCGGCCACGGGCACCGCGAAGTGTATTTCGAGCCGGGCCGTTCGCTGGTCGGCAATGCAGGTGTGCTGCTCACGCGCGTCGAGTTTCTGAAGCCGGGCGCGGAAAAGAACTTCGCCATCGTCGACGCGGCGATGACCGATCTCGCCCGCCCTGCGATGTACGAGGCCTATCACGCGATCGAAGCCGTGGTTGAGCGCGACGTGTCCTCGCACGTGTACGACGTGGTCGGCCCGGTTTGCGAAAGCGGCGACTGGCTGGGTCGTGAGCGTCTGCTCGCCGTCGAACCAGGCGATCTGCTGGCAATTCGCTCGGCTGGCGCCTACGGCTTCGTGATGAGCTCCAACTACAACACTCGTCCGCGTGCGGCCGAGGTGATGGTGGATGGTACACAGGCGTATGTCGTTCGCACCCGTGAAGAGGTCAAGCAGCTGTTCGCGGGCGAAACGATTCTGCCGGCGTAAACGTCAGCGCCAAAGCAAAATAGAAAAAGGCGATGCCATTGCGGCATCGCCTTTTTTTCAATTGCGCGCTGTATCCGGTGGTCAGCGCGTCTTTATCCTCCGCTCGCGCAGCCATACGATCAGACGCCATCCCAACAACGCGACCATGACCGCGCCGTAAATCTTCGGCAAAACCAGATCGTGCTTGCCTGCCTTCATCCACCAGAAGTGCAGGATCGCGAGTCCGCCGATCACATAGATCGCGCGATGCAAGGTCTGCCAGCGGCGCCCAAGTTTGCGTACCATCACGCGCGGCGACGTCACCGCCAACGCGATCAGCAGCACAAACGCGGCGAAGCCTACGGTAATGAACGGCCGCTTGCCGATGTCCTTGAGAATCGCGGCAACGTCGAACCACTTGTCGAACCACAGGTAAGTGGTGAAATGGAGCGTCGCGTAGAAGAAGGCGTAAAGGCCCAGCATCCGGCGAAAACGGAGCAATGCGGGCATGCCGGTCAGTCGGCGCAACGGCGTCACGGCCAGCGTGATGCAAAGAAAAACGAGGGTCCACAGCCCGGTCGAGCGCGTAATGAACTCGATCGGATTCGCACCCAGCCGATCAGTCATGCCGAACAGCACGATGCGCGCGAGCGGATACCACGCCGCGACAAATACCGCGATCTTGACCGGCACGATCCAGCGCGCACCGCTTGCGGGACGCTTTGCAGCGACCGCGGCCGACGCCTGCGCGGCTCGCGGCGCTCCACGTTCGGTTCGAGTAACAGGTTGCGTATCGGAAGCCATGCTCACATCGCTCAAAAATTCTTCTTCAGGTCCATGCCTTGATACAGCGACGCAACCTGGTCGCCGTAGCCGTTGAACATCAACGTCTTGCGCTTGGGCGTGAAGAAACCGTCTTCGCCGATGCGCCGTTCGGTAGCCTGGCTCCACCGTGGGTGATCCACGTTCGGATTCACGTTCGAATAGAAACCGTATTCGTTTGACGCATACGTATTCCAGCTGGTCGGCGGCTGCTTGTCGAGGAAGCGGATCTTCACCAGCGACTTCGCGCTCTTGAAGCCGTATTTCCACGGCACCACCACCCGGATCGGCGCGCCATTCTGATTCGGCAGCACCTGACCGTAAAGGCCCATCGTCAGCAGCGTCAGCGGATTCATCGCTTCGTCCATGCGCAGGCCTTCGGTGTAGGGCCAGTCGAGTACCGGTGTCGACAGGCCGGGCATTTGCGACGGGTCGGCCAGCGTGATGAATTGCACGTACTTCGCATTGCCGGTCGGCTGCACGCGCTTGATCAACTCCGAGAGCGGCACGCCGATCCACGGAATCACCATCGACCAGCCCTCGACACAGCGCAAACGGTACACGCGCTCCTCGAGCGGCGCGAGCTTCAGCAATTCGTCGATGTCGTACACCTTCGGGTTTTTGATCTCGCCCTCGACGCTCACCTTCCACGGACGCGGCCGCAGCGTGCCGGCGTTTTGCGCGGGATCCGCCTTGTCGGTGCCGAACTCGTAGTAGTTGTTGTACGTGGTGATGTCCTTGTACGGCGTGATCTTGTCGAGCGCGACGAACTTCGCATTGGTCTTCGCAGCGAGCTTCTGCGCCTTCGGATCCGGCGACGAATACGCCGCCAGCGCTTCGCCATTCACGCCGACCAGACTGCCGAGCGCCAATGCGCCCGCAGCCTGCAAAACGCGCCGCCGATTCTCGAAGACGCGCTGCGGCGTGATTTCGCTACGCGCGATGTCATCGCCGATGAGTTGAGTTCTATCGCTTCGCTTGATCCACATCGTGCTGCTCCTTGCCGGCCCATCGCTTGTCTATCTTACGGGGCCATATTGATGATCGACTCGTTTCGCCACTCGCCCAGCCATCCTTAGGTACTGCTTGAACGAACACCCTGGATGCAGCAAATATTCCACCAGACGTAAAAAAACCGCCGGTGCGAAACACGCGGCGGTTCTTGGTCGGATCAGAACGGCGGATCTTACAGCTTGCCGTAGCTATGCAGCCCCGACAGGAACATGTTGACGCCGAGGAACGCGAAGGTCGTCACCAGCAGGCCGGTCAGCGCCCACCATGCCGCCACCGCGCCGCGCAGGCCCTTCATCAGGCGCATATGGAGCCAGGCCGCGTAGTTCAGCCACACGATCAGGGCCCACGTTTCCTTCGGGTCCCAGCTCCAGTAGCCGCCCCATGCTTCAGCAGCCCACAGCGCGCCGAGGATCGTCGCGATCGTGAAGAACGCGAAGCCGACGGCGATCGACTTGTACATCAGGTCGTCGAGCACGTCGAGCGGCGGCAGACGGTCTGCCAGCACACCGCGTTCCTTGGCCAGGTACGCGACGCCGACCATGGCCGACAGCGCGAAGCTGCCGTAACCGATAAAGTTGGCCGGTACGTGAATCTTCATCCACCAGCTTTGCAGCGCCGGTACGAGCGGCTGAATCTGCTGTGCGTCACGTGCAACCGAGTACCACATCAGGAAGCCGACCGCCGCGCTGATCACCAGCAGGACGAAGGCGCCGAGCGCACGCGTGTTGTAGTGCTGCTCGTAGTACAGATAGAACAACGCCGTGATCAGGCTGAACAGTACGAACACTTCGTACAGGTTCGAGATTGGAATATGACCGACGTCCGCGCCGATCAGATACGACTCGTACCAGCGCACCATCAAACCGACGAAGCCCATCACCACGGCGGCCCACGTCATTTTCGAACCGATTGCGGCGCCCGTCGGCGAACGCGACAGCAGGCCGATCCAGTAAAACACGGTGGCGAACACGAAGAGCGCGCTCATCCACAGAATCGCGGACTGGCTCGACAGGAAATACTTGAGGAAAAACGCGTTATCCGCGCGGCTGAGATCGCCGTGATAGATCTGGATCGCCAGGAGCGAGAGCGCGGCGATGCCCACCATCAGCGGGCGCACCGGCTTCCAGCGCCAGCCCAGCACGACAAATACCGGCACTGCGCAGCACAGCACCAGTTTGTCGTAGTAATTCATGAACGGGTAATAGCGCATCAGCGCGAACCCGGCACCCGCGACCATCAGGGCGGCGAACAGCCAGTCGACGATGCCAAGCCGTTTCAGAAACGGCCGCTCGTCATACTGCGCGACGTTGAGTGCCTCATTCGCGAACGTCTTCTGCGGCCGCGAGGGTGAGGAGGATGAGGAAACCTGAGTCAAGTCCATGATCTTACCGGGTCGAATCTTGTGAGCGTGCGGACGGCGCGCCGGCATTGCCGGAGGCGTCGGGTGCTTCGGTGAGCTTCGCGCCCAACGCGGCGCCGACGGCGTCGCGCGTTTGGACGAACTCCTTCTCGAAATCGAGCGTTTTGCGTGCGCTCGACATCGCCATCACGACATTCGTGCCGTGATTGGTATCTTTGAGCCAGAACCAGAGGCGCCGTTCGCGGACGTAGAACATCGAAAAGATGCCCAACACGAGGAGCAGGCTGCCAAGATACACGACTTTTTTGCCCGGCGCGCGCGTCAACTGAAATACCGAAGCTTGCACCTGCTTGAATGAGTCAAGCTGCAAGTAGACCGGCGATCCATACAAAAAGCTGTCGGATATCGCGTTGATCGAGCTCTGGATGAAGCGGCTGGTGTCCGCGTTGGCCACGGCATCCGGCTCGCCCAGCTGCTCGCGCGACAGTTGCCACAGGTCCCACGTTGCGCCTTCCAGCATGCGCAGCAGCAGGCCCGCGGCCTTTTCCTGCTCGGCCTTCGGCACGGAATGGTCGATGAATCCGGCGACGGCCTGGAAGCCGCCGACCATCTGGCCGTTCGGCATCTTGATGCTGCTATCCGCACCGGCAAACAGGGTCAGGACACGCAACGCGCTTTCTTCCAGATGCTGTTGCAGTTCGGTATTCGAACCTGGTACCGAGCGCAGTGCGAAACGATGGGCGGCGGCTGCGCGCATGGCCGGGTTTTCAAGCGTGGCGCGCAGGTTCATCCATTCCTTGACGGTGCCGCCGGTATCGGCGGGAATACGCAGGTAGCGGAAAGGATCGTCCGGATTCAGGCGCATGCCGGCGAGGAACATTTTTTCGCCCGCGACGTCCACCGGCAGCATGTAGTTGTTGTACTCGCGCGCCTGCCCGTCCTTGTCACGCACCTTGTATTGCACCGACGGGCCGACGTTATGCAGATCAAGTGGCTTCGAAGTCTTGGCGCCGGAGCCGAGGCGCTCGTCGAACGCCTCCTTCAACGTGCGATGCGCGGCGACGCCACGGGCATCGGTCTGACCGCTGCCGTTCGAGACGTTTTCGACGTTAATTGCACGGAAATCGGTGAATTCGACGGTCTGGCCGTCAGCCAGCGGCGTGGCCGTGCTCAGCGGCGCATTGCCGCCGATCGTGCCGCCGAACGGCGCGGTTTTAGCACTCGCGCCGGACATCGGGTACGCGGTCATCTGCATCTGCGAACCGCCGTCCTGGAAGCTCGACTGATAGATCGACACGCCGTCGTAAGTGAACGGCTTGTTCACTTCGACGCGAGCCGGCACGCGCGCGCCCGTCTGATGATCGACCACGACAATGTCGCTCGCGAACAGCTTCGGCATGCCCGTGGAGTAATAGTCGACGATGAACTTGTTCAGCTCGATTGAGAACGGCAAGTCCTGGATCAGCGAGCCGTTCGGCTGGTTCAGAATCGCCGTCGACACATGCTGCCCTTCCGGCACCCACGCGTAGCCGCGGAACGTCGGGTTCGATTGCGACAGACGATGTTCCGGCCCAATGTCGTTGATCACGGTGTTGGCACTGATCGGCGACTTGTTGAACAGCCACATCTGCAGCTTGATCGGCAGATTGCTGTCGAGCAGGCCGCCCAGACAGATCACCACGATCGCGATATGCGCGGAGATGTAGCCGAACTTGGTCAGTGCGCCGCGCTTGGCGGCGATCAGCGTGGCGCCGTCCGACTCACGCGTGACGAACTTGTAGCCGAGTCTCGCCGAGAGTTTGGCAAGCACCGCCGCGGTCTGCGCACGCGTGCCATGCACCGCGAACTCGCCCTTGTGATGGAACGCGCGCAAGCTGCCTTCGCGAACCTTGTCCTTCCAGCTCTTCGCGTCCGCGAGCATCTTTGGCGCATTGCGGATCACGCACAGCGACACCGACACCATCAGGAAACCAAGAATCAGCATGAACCACCACGAGCTGTACACCGTGTACAGGCTCAGCGAGCGGAAGATGTCCGCCCAGAACGGGCCGAACTGATTGACGTAGTTGGGATAAGGATCGTCCTGCGTGAGGACGGTGCCGATGATGCTGGCGATCGACAGAATCACGAGCAGCGCAATCGCGAAACGCATCGAGCTCAAGACCTCGATGATGCTGCGCGCGATGCGATTGCCCGACTTCGACTGCAAACCCGACGTGGTGACGCTCATTCATACTCCGACTGAACAGCAAAAAAGGGTGAAGGGCTGTCGTAGACACGACGCCCTCACCCTTTTCTTGTTTTGTACCGGCCTCGCCGGGCCGGTTGCACTTGCGTGCGGACTTCCTAGTGCAAGCCCGCGATGTAATCGGCTACAGCCTTGATCTCGCTGTCCGACAGACGCGACGCGACTGCATGCATCGCCTCATTGTTGTTACGTGCCCCCGGGCCTTGTGTGAACGCGGTCAACTGCGCCACCGTGTATTCGGCCCACTGCCCCGACAGCCGCGGATACTGGGACGGAATCCCCTGACCGGTCGGCCCGTGGCAGCTCGCGCAGGCCGGCACGCCCTTATCGGCAATCCCACCGCGATAAATCTTCTGACCGAGCGCAACGGTATCTTTGTTATGCGCGTAGCCTGGCTTCGGGGTCTGCGTCGAAAAATAGGCAGCCACATTGACCATGTCCTGATCGGACAACGCCGCAGCCATGCCGGCCATGATCGCATTGTTGCGCGCGGGTTGCTTGGCGCCTGGCTGCGTCTTGAAATCCTTCAACTGCTTGACGAGATACTCGGGGTGTTGACCCGCCAGCTTCGGATAGGCACCACCAGCACTGTTGCCGTCTGCACCGTGACACGACGCGCAAACCTGCACTGCGATTGCCTGCCCCCGATTGACGTCCGGCTTTGCCGGATCTGCTGCTCGTGCCTGAATTGCCAAACCTGAAAGACCCGCTGCTACTTGAAGCACCATCAGACTCTTGCACAGTCGATTCATTCGCACACCCTGTCTCGTCTTGTGGGATTTTAGAGGTTTTGCAAGATACGACAGCGACTGAGTGACCGCTAAGAGCCGCCAAGGCACGCTGGCTGGCCCCCTCAGGTTTTCAGTAAACCATCGTATTGTACAATAACTCGCTAATCGCTAAGACGCCAGTCGGGCTTGACCCGTCCCCACTACCGGGTTCCCCGGCGTCTCGAATCCTGGCCTGATCATGTCCTTCCTGCTCCACCAATCCCGCTTTTTCACGACCGTCAATCACTTACGTGATCTGCCGGCCACTGCGCAGCCCGAGATCTGCTTTGCGGGCCGCTCGAATGCGGGCAAGTCCACGGCCATCAACATTCTGTGCAATCAGAAGCGCCTCGCCTTCGCCAGTAAGACACCTGGCCGCACGCAGCACATCAATTATTTCTCGGTGGGCAAGGCCGACGAGCCGACCGCGCACCTGGTCGACCTGCCGGGTTACGGTTATGCGGAAGTGCCGGGCGCCGCCAAGGCGCACTGGGAAGCGCTGCTCTCCACCTACCTGCAATCGCGTTCGCAACTGCGCGGCATGATCCTGATGATGGATTCGCGCCGCCCGTTGACGGATCTGGACCGGCGCATGATTGAGTGGTTCGCGCCAACCGGCAAGCCGATCCACACGCTACTGACCAAGTGCGACAAATTGACGCGCCAGGAAAGCGTCAACGCTTTGCGCGCGACGCAGAAAGGTTTGGCCGAATATCGTACCGCCGGTTACCAGGGCGAATTGACTGCGCAGCTCTTCTCTGCGCTTAAACGCGTCGGCATCGACGAAGCGCACGAACTGATCGAAAGCTGGCTGATCCCCAACGCAAAAGGCGAAGCCGACGCGCCGCAGTAACCGCGAGGCGTGTTCCGCCAGCGAAAAAGCGCCTTTCCGGCCGCCCATAAAAAAACCCGCCGCTTTAACGGCGGGTCAAACAGCCTAATCGAAAAAACGACAGGCACCCGCTCAGGGAGGAGAAGCGGGGAGGTCAGCGCAGGGCGCCTTGCTCGATCGGTATGATATACCATTGTCTCGAAAAGTTTCCGGGAGCGGAGGCAGGCGCTACTTGTCCACTCCACACATCCACGTTTCTTCGATTCGTTTATGAGCTTCTACCCGCACTACCGTCCGCGCCGCATGCGCCGTGACGACTTCTCGCGCCGTCTGATGCGAGAAAACATCCTCACCACGAACGACCTGATCTATCCCGTGTTTGTCGTCGAAGGCACCAACGTACGGCAAGCCGTGCCGTCGATGCCGGGCGTCGAGCGTGTGTCGGTGGATCTGCTGATGGGCGTGGCCGAGCAATGCGTCGAGTTGGGCGTGCCGGTGCTGTCGCTCTTCCCGGCTATCGAGCCTTCCTTGAAGACGCCCGATGGCCGCGAAGCGACTAATCCCGCCGGCTTGATCCCGCGCGCGGTCCGCGAACTGAAAAAGAATTTCCCCGAGCTGGGCGTGCTGACCGACGTCGCGCTTGATCCGTACACGAGCCACGGCCAGGACGGCGTGCTCGACGAAGCCGGTTATGTGATCAACGACGAAACCGTCGAGATCCTCGTGGACCAGGCCCGCGCGCAAGCTGAAGCGGGCGTCGATATCGTCGCGCCCTCCGACATGATGGACGGCCGCATCGGCGCG
Organism: Paraburkholderia fungorum; assembly: GCF_003610895.1. Classification (GTDB taxonomy): domain Bacteria; phylum Pseudomonadota; class Gammaproteobacteria; order Burkholderiales; family Burkholderiaceae; genus Paraburkholderia; species Paraburkholderia fungorum_B. Next base: position 18,949 of record NZ_MCAS01000015.1, on the reverse strand, counting down.
ATCCGCGAAATGCTCGAGAGCGAAGGCTATATCCACACGAGGATCATGGCTTACGCGGCCAAGTTCGCGTCGGCGTTTTACGGCCCGTTCCGTGATGCCGTCGGTTCCGCGACGAACCTCGGCAAGGGCAACAAGATGACCTACCAGATCGACCCGGCCAATTCGAATGAAGCGCTGCGCGAAGTGCAAGCGGACATCGAGGAAGGCGCGGACATGGTGATGGTCAAGCCGGGCATGCCGTATCTGGACATCGTGCGGCGGGTGAAGGACGAGTTCAAGTTCCCGACTTACGTGTATCAGGTCAGCGGCGAATACGCGATGTTGAAAGCCGCCGCGCAGAACGGCTGGCTCGATCACGACAAAGCGATGATGGAATCGCTGCTGGCATTCAAGCGGGCCGGCGCGGATGGCGTGCTGACCTATTTCGCGCTGGATGCCGCGCGGATTTTGCGCGCGCAGAAGTGATCTGATCCGGTATGCCGCCCCGCTGGGCGGCGCCAGTCTGAATGCTTAAAAAGAAACGGAGGCGGACTTTTCAGTCACGCCTCCGTTTTTTATGCAGGCCCGCACGGGCAAACCGCGCCGCCTAGGCGCCGGGCGCACTCACACGATCGAGGCTGCGCAAGAACTTGTCAGCGGACTCGTATCCGACGACGCGCAACACTTCCTTGCCGCCCTGATCGAAGAAGATGATGCCCGGCGGCCCAAACAGGCTGAAACGCTTGAGCAGCATCTGATCGTCGGCGTTATTCGCGGTGACGTCGGCACGCAGCAGGTTCATCTGCTTCAACTTCGCCTGGACGCGTGGATCGCTAAACGTAAACTTCTCCATCTCCTTGCAACTCACGCACCAGTCTGCGTAAAAATCGAGCATAGCGGGCTGCGCAGCCGTTTTGACGGCCTCGTCCAGCTCGGCCGAGGAACGCACTGATGCGAACGTCAGATTGTCCTGTGAGGCGCTATTCGACGCATTGGAGCCGCCTGACACCTTGCCCTCGCCACCGCCACGCGCGGCCAGCACAGCTAGTGGACGCAGCGGATCGGACGAGCCTGCAGCGAGACCAACCAGCAACACCGCAGCCCAGATTGCGAGCGCCGCGCCGATACCTCGGCCAAGCCGGCGCCAGATGCTAACGCCCGCTGCCTGGGTTGAGAAAAGACCGAGTCCGGCGGCAGCAATCAACAACCACAGCGCGCTTAGCAGCATTGCCGCGGACGCACCGAGCACTGGCCAGACGATCCACAGAGCAGCGGCAAGCAGCACCACGCCGAAAAACACTTTGACGCCATTCATCCATGCGCCGGCGCGCGGCAGCAATGTGCCGGCGCCGAGGCCGATGATCAGGAGCGGCACGCCGAGTCCGAGTCCCATCGAGAACAGCGCCGCACCGCCGAGCAATGCGTCGCCCGTATGCGCGATAAACGCCAGCACCGCAAATAGCGGCGCGGTCATGCAGGCGCCGACCACTAGCGCGGACAGCGCGCCCATGACGGCCACTGCGGCAAACTTGCCGCCGGAACGCCCGCTCGATGCTCGCGAGACGCCGTCCTGCCAGCGCTGCGGCAACGCGATGTCGAAGCCCGCGATCAGGGTCAACGCAAAAGCCGTCAGCAATACCCCGAAGGTACCGAGCACCCACGGGTTCTGTAGCCACGCGCCGAGGCTCTGCCCAACCAACGCCGCAGCAATGCCAAGCGCCGTGTACACGAGCGCCATGCCGATCACGTATGCCAGCGACAACGCAAAACCACGGGCACGCGTCACTCGCGCGCCTTCGCCGATGATGATCGCGGACAGGATCGGAATCATCGGATACGAGCACGGCAGCAGACTAAGCACGACGCCAGCCACGAAATAGAGCCCGATGATGGCGAAGAAACCGCCGCCTTGCAGTAGCGATTGCGCATAGTCGGCGCTGGTGGCGCGCTCATACCACGACGCGCCAGCTGCGGATTGCTGCGTGGCGGCCGCTGCCGCGTTGCTGCCGGCCGGCTGCAGCGCCTCACCGCTCACGTGATACACGCGCTCCATCGGCGGGTAGCAGATGCCGGCATCGGCACAGCCCTGAGACGTAACAGCGAGATCAAATGGCCCTGCCGCCTGCTTCACCGGGATACGGATCGTCAGTTCATTTCGGTAGGTTTCGACGTTCTTGTTGAAGGTCTGATCGAACTTGACGTGGCCAGCCGGCAATTGCGGCTCGCCAATCGTCGTAACACCGTTGCGGGTCGCGAAGGAGAAACGTTCGCGGTACATGTAGTACCCGTCCGCGATCTTGTAGGTGACGTCGACTTCGCCGGGCTTCTCGGTCGCGCTGAATTTGAAGGCGACGGCGGGATCGAGGAAGTCGTCCGCAGCACGGGCAAGCGTGCCGAACTGCGCCGCAACCAGACAGCCAAGCAGAAAAATGAACGTGCGCAGCGCATTGCGCGCAACTTGGGTAGAACCGTTAAACATGGAGAGGACGTTGGGTTTCAGCTGTGAGCCACTGCCCATACGCGGCAGAAGCTGTAGCTTGCCACGAGAGGATTTCCGGCGTGTCGTAGGGATGGTGCGCCTGAATGTACTGCTCGAGTTCCAGCGCGCGTGCGTTGCTCGTCTTGAACAGTAACTGAATCTCCTGCGACGCTTCGATCGTGCCCTGCCAATGGTAACTGGACTGCACCGTCCCCAACTGCGTGACGCACGCACATAGCCGCGCGGCCAATGCATCAGCAGCGAGCTTCTGAGCAACAGTGGCATCCGGTACCGTTGTCAGAATCAAGGTTACATTCACGCTCACAAAGGCTCCGGACAGGCACGGTTCAAGTGCCGATATCCTATCACCTAGCCTTGCGATGCCGCAGACGCTGCTCCTGCCAGCATGCGGCATTTGGCCGCCGCAACCGACAAGCCACCGTGGAATTCGCCGCAAAAAACAAAAAAGCCAGGCTTGGTGCCTGGCTTTTCTCGATGCTAAAAAGCTTACTCAGCTTCTTGCACTTCAACTTCTTCGACTTCCGGACGGTCCAGCAATTCGACCAGCGCCATCGGTGCGTTGTCGCCGACGCGGAAACCGAACTTCAGAACGCGCAGGTAGCCGCCCGGACGGGTAGCGTAACGCGGGCCGAGGACTTCGAACAGCTTCGTGACCGAGTCACGATCGCGCAGGCGGTTGAACGCCAGACGACGATTTGCCAGCGACGGCTTCTTGCCGAGCGTGATCAGCGGCTCGACGACTTTACGGAGTTCTTTCGCCTTCGGCAGCGTCGTCTTGATGACTTCGTGCTCGATCAACGAGTTGGACATGTTACGGAGCATTGCCAGACGGTGGCTGCTCGTGCGGTTCAGTTTCCGCAGACCATGACGGTGACGCATGTTAATTCCTTTGATTCAAAGTTTTGGTCCAGCTCTTCTATCGCGCTCGGCGAAACCGGAAGGTTTGCGAGGGCACGGGCCGGTAGTGAAAAAAGACAAGACGCGGATTTTAAAGGAAAATCCGCGTCTTTGCCAGTGCAGCGACGGGTTCTGTCCCGGGATTACTTCTCGACTTACTTGTCCAAACCTGCCGGCGGCCAGTTTTCGAGCTTCATGCCGAGCGTCAAACCACGCGACGCCAATACTTCCTTGATTTCGTTCAACGACTTGCGACCCAGATTCGGGGTCTTGAGCAACTCGTTTTCCGTGCGCTGGATCAGGTCGCCGATGTAGTAAATGTTCTCGGCCTTCAGGCAGTTCGCGGAACGAACCGTCAGTTCGAGATCATCAACCGGACGCAGCAGGATCGGATCGATCTGCGGCGCACGCGACGGCGCTTCAGCCGTTGCTTCGGTGCCTTCCAGTGCAGCGAACACCGACAGTTGATCAACCAGAATACGCGCCGATTGACGGATCGCTTCTTCCGGCGAGATCACACCGTTGGTTTCGATGTTCATCACGAGCTTGTCGAGGTCGGTACGCTGTTCGACGCGTGCGCTTTCAACGGCGTAGCTCACGCGGCGAACCGGCGAGAACGACGCGTCGAGCACGATACGGCCGATGATCTTGGCCGATTCTTCGCCGTAACGACGCACATTGCCCGGCACATAACCACGGCCCTTTTCGACCTTGATCTGCACGTCGAGCTTGCCGCCCTTCGACAGATGCGCAATCACGTGATCCGGATTGATCACTTCGCAATCGTGCGCGAGTTCGATGTCGCCAGCGGTGACAACGCCTTCGCCTTCCTTGCGCAGCGTAACCGTCACTTCGTCACGGTTATGCAGCTTGAACACCACGCCCTTCAGGTTCAACAACAGGTTGACCACGTCCTCTTGCACACCGTCGAGCGTCGAATACTCATGTACGACGCCTGCGATCGTCACTTCGGTCGGCGCGTAGCCCACCATCGACGACAACAGCACGCGCCGAAGCGCGTTACCCAAGGTGTGGCCATAACCGCGTTCAAACGGTTCCATGACCACTTTCGCGTGGCTTTCGCCAAGCGATTCAACTGCGATGATCTTGGGCTTCAACAAACTGGTTTGCATAGGTTTTCCTTTTCAATACCCTCGGCTCGTTACACCGATAAGGCTGACCGGTAACAACCTGAAAATAAACAGCCGAGACGCCCCCTTGCGTATCGCAATCGGGGTGCCCCGGCCGTTAATCCGATTACCGCGAATACAATTCGACGATCAGGCTTTCGTTGATATCGCCAGCGATGTCGCTGCGTTCCGGCTTGCTCTTGAACGTGCCTTCGAACTTCTTCGAATCGACAGCGACCCAGCTCGGCAGACCGCCTTGCTCAGCCAGCGACAGCGCTTCGAGAATACGCGCCTGCTTCTTCTTTTGTTCGCGCACTGCGACGACGTCGCCTGCCTTCACTTGCATCGACGGGATGTTCGACACAACGCCATTCACCGTGATCGCCTTGTGGCTCACGAGCTGACGCGCTTCAGCGCGCGTCGAGCCGAAGCCCATGCGATACACGACGTTGTCGAGACGCGATTCGAGCAATTGCAGCAGGTTTTCACCCGTGTTGCCCTTCAGGCGGTCGGCTTCAGCGAAGTAACGGCGGAACTGGCGCTCGAGAACACCATAGATGCGCTTCACTTTTTGCTTTTCGCGCAGCTGCGTACCGTAGTCGGACGTACGTGCACCCGACGTGCGGCCATGTTGGCCAGGCTTGCTGTCAAGTTTGCACTTGTCAGCGAGCGAACGACGGGCGCTCTTCAGGAAGAGGTCAGTGCCTTCACGGCGGGACAGCTTGGCCTTAGGGCCGATATAACGTGCCACGTTGATTCCTTCTATGATTAATCACGCGAACTCTCGTTCACGCTAGTCCGAACCCTTTGGGTCGAACGGTGGGCTTAGTCAATTCAATAACGCAAGCAGCCCGTCGTCGCCGGCACATAACCCGGCGGCAACAGGCGCTAGCGAAACAAGCGTCTTAGATACGACGACGCTTCGGCGGACGGCAGCCGTTGTGCGGTACCGGCGTCACGTCGGAGATCGCGGTGATCTTGATGCCAAGACCATGCAACGCGCGCACCGCGGACTCACGGCCAGGGCCAGGGCCCTTGATCCGCACTTCGAGGTTCTTCACGCCGTATTCCATCGCCACGCGGCCAGCCGATTCGGCTGCCACCTGGGCTGCAAACGGGGTCGATTTACGCGAACCCTTGAAGCCCTGACCACCCGACGTTGCCCAGGCAAGTGCATTGCCTTGACGATCGGTGATCGTGATGATGGTGTTGTTGAACGACGCGTGAACGTGAACCACGCCCTCGGCGACGTTCTTCTTGACCTTCTTGCGAACGCGTTGCGCCGCGGAGTTGTTCGAAGCCTTAGCCATTACGTTTTCCTGTAACTGTCAGTTCCGCTTACTTCTTCAGCGATTGCGCTGCACGACGCGGACCCTTGCGCGTACGGGCATTCGTACGCGTGCGTTGGCCACGCAGGGGCAAGCCCTTACGATGACGCACGCCACGATAGCAGCCGAGATCCATCAGGCGCTTGATGTTCATCGTCGTTTCACGGCGAAGATCGCCTTCAACGATGAACTTGCCGACTTCTTCACGCAGCTTTTCGAGGTCTGCGTCGTTCAGGTCCTTGACCTTCTTCGAAAATGCCACACCAGCAGCGACGCAAATGTCGCGCGAGCGCGTGCGGCCGATACCGTAAATTGCCGTCAGGCCGATTTCGGTATGCTGGTGATTCGGGATGTTAACCCCTGCGATACGAGCCATTGTTTTTCCTCAAACAAAAAGCGCAGCAAAAAGCGCGGCGTTCAGCCTTGACGCTGTTTGTGGCGCGGATCAGAGCTGCAAATCACGCGCACAACGCCTTTGCGCTTGATGATCTTGCAATTGCGGCAAATGCGCTTAACCGATGCCATCACTTTCATGATATTACCCTTTTTTCAAATCACTTCGCCCGGAACACGATCCGCGCACGCGACAGATCGTAAGGCGTCAATTCAACCGTCACCTTGTCGCCCGGCAGGATTCGGATGTAATGCATCCTCATCTTGCCGGATATGTGTCCCAATACGACATGGCCGTTTTCCAGCTTCACCCTAAAGGTAGCGTTAGGCAGGTTTTCGATGACTTCACCCTGCATCTGGATAACATCGTCTTTGGCCATAAGTCCTTTCAACGCATCGGGACGCCGCCGCCTTTGAAGTTAGCTTTCTTCAGCAGCGATTCATACTGTTGCGACATAACGTACGACTGCACCTGCGCCATGAAATCCATTGTGACGACGACAATGATCAGCAGCGACGTTCCACCAAAATAAAACGGCACGTTCCAGCGCAGTACCAAAAATTCAGGCAGCAGACAAACAAACACGATGTAGATCGCACCAGCCAGCGTCAGACGCGTCAGGATACGGTCGATATATCGCGCGGTTTGATCGCCCGGACGGATGCCCGGGACGAAAGCGCCACTCTTTTTCAGGTTGTCGGCCGTTTCCCTGCTGTTGAACACCAGTGCGGTGTAGAAGAAGCAGAAGAAAACGATCGCCAACGCGTACAGCAACACGTACACGGGTTGACCGGGCTTGAGAGCTTCGGCCACATTGTGCAACGTGTCTGCGAACCAGCTGGTACGCGACCCCGAACTAAACCAGTTCAGGATGGTTGCCGGGAAGAGAATGATCGACGATGCAAAGATCGGCGGAATCACACCCGACATATTCAACTTCAGCGGCAGATGCGAAGACTGGCCGCCGTAAATCTTGTTACCGACTTGCCGCTTGGCGTAGTTCACAAGAATCTTGCGCTGGCCACGTTCGATGAACACAACCAGATACGTCACTGCAGCAATCAGCGCGACCACGATAATCGCCGAGATGATGCTCATCGAGCCGGTTCGCACCAGTTCGAAAAGACCACCGATTGCGTTCGGGAAGCCGGCCGCAATACCGCCGAAAATGATGATCGAGATACCGTTACCGAGCCCACGTTCCGTGATCTGCTCACCCAGCCACATCAGGAACATCGTGCCGGTCACCAGCGTCACGACCGTCGTCAACCGAAACACCATCCCCGGATCGATCACCAGGCCCGGCTGATTTTCCAGCGCGACGGCGATGCCGAACGCCTGGAACGTCGCCAGCAGAACCGTAAAGACACGCGTGTACTGCGTAATCTTCCGTTGTCCAGCCTGCCCTTCCTTTTTCAGCGCTTCCAGCTGCGGCGAGACAATCGCCAGCAACTGCATGATGATCGACGCCGAAATGTACGGCATGATCCCCAGCGCAAAAATCGTGAACCGCGAAAGTGCACCACCCGAGAACATGTTGAACATGCCAAGGATGCCGCCCGACTGGCTTTGGAACAACTTTGCCAGTTGGTCCGGGTCAATACCCGGCACCGGAATGTGCGCGCCGATACGGTAGACGATCAACGCCAGCAGCAGGAACACTGCACGCCGACGCAGATCGCCAAACTTCGCCGCGCTGCGACCGGGTTTTGCGAGACTCGGACTGTTAGCCAAGTACCTTCTCCGATGCAAATGCTAGTGACGGCAAATAACTTGCGCGTTACTCGGCAAAAGAGCCGCCGGCTGCTTCAATAGCAGCGCGCGCACCCTTCGTCGCACCCAGACCCTTCACAACGATCTTGCGCTTAAGCTCGCCCGTCGCGATGATCTTGGCGCTCGTGATCAGCTCGCCGAGCAGGCCGGCTTGCTTCAGAGCCAACAGATCGATTTCGTCGACCGGCAGCTTTTCCAGATCCGAGAGACGCACTTCACCGACGAATTCCTTCGTCAGCGAGGTGAAGCCACGCTTCGGCAGGCGACGTTGCAGCGGCATTTGACCGCCTTCGAAGCCAACCTTGTGAAAGCCGCCCGAACGCGACTTCTGACCCTTGTGACCACGGCCAGCAGTCTTGCCCAGACCGGAGCCGATACCACGGCCGACGCGACGCTTAGCGTGCTTCGAGCCTTCAGCCGGCTTCAGGTTATTCAATTCCATTATCAACTCCTTGAGTCCTGGTCAGCCGCTTAGCCGATGACCTTAACGAGGTACGAAACCTTGTTGATCATGCCGCGCACAGCCGGCGTGTCCTGCAACTCGCTAACCGAATTGAGTCGGCGCAGACCCAGGCCACGCACCGTTGCACGGTGCGTTTCACGGGTGCCGATCAGGCTCTTGACGAGCTGGACCTTGACAGTTTTATCAGACATGGTGTCCACCTTAGCCCAGAATATCTTCGACGGACTTGCCGCGCTTCGCCGCGATATCACCCGGCGTCGACTGCTTGCGCAGACCGTCGAGCGTTGCACGAACGAGGTTGTACGGGTTCGTCGAACCGTGGCTCTTGGCCACAACGTTCTGCACGCCCATCACGTCGAACACTGCGCGCATCGGGCCGCCAGCGATCACACCGGTACCGTCCTTGGCCGGAGCCAGGAGGACCATCGATGCGCCGTGCTTACCGTGCACTTCGTGTTGCAGGGTACCGTTCTTAAGCGGCACCTTGAACATGTTGCGGCGAGCCTGTTCCATCGCCTTCTGAACAGCGACCGGCACTTCCTTCGCCTTGCCCTTGCCCATACCGACGCGGCCATCACCGTCGCCAACCACGGTCAGTGCGGCAAAACCGAGAATCCGGCCGCCCTTCACAACCTTGGTCACACGGTTGACCGAAATCATCTTTTCGCGCAGGCCGTCGTCGCGTTCGTCAGCCTGAACTTTCGCTTGCATCTTTGCCATGACGAATTCTTCCCTTAGAACTTGAGTCCGGCTTCGCGCGCCGCATCAGCCAGCGCTTTCACGCGGCCGTGGTAACGGAAACCCGAACGGTCGAAGGCGACGGATTCGATGCCGGCAGCCTTAGCCTTTTCTGCAATGCGCTTACCGATCAGGGTCGCAGCAGCGACGTTGCCGCCCTTGCCAGTCTGATCAGCCAGTTGCGCACGCACTTCGGCTTCGAGCGTCGACGCGCTGGCGAGCACCTTAGTGCCGCACGGCGAGAACACTTGCGCATAGATGTGCGTGTTCGTGCGATGCACGGCGAGACGCGCGACCTGCAGCTCAGCGATCTTGATACGCGTCTGACGAGCGCGGCGCAGGCGAGATTGAGTCTTATCCATGATTGCGCACCCTTACTTCTTCTTCGTTTCTTTGAGGATCACAACCTCATTGGCGTAACGCACACCCTTGCCCTTATAGGGCTCCGGCGGGCGATAGCCGCGCACTTCTGCAGCGACCTGGCCAACTTGTTGCTTATTGATCCCCTTGATCACGATTTCGGTTTGCGTCGGGGTTTCAGCCTTGACGCCTTCCGGCATCTGGTGCACCACGGGGTGCGAGAAACCCAGCGACAGGTTCAGCTTGTCGCCTTGCGCCTGTGCGCGGTAACCGACGCCAACCAGCGTCAGCTTGCGCTCGAAACCCTTCGTCACGCCGTTCACCATGTTCGCAACCAGTGCGCGCATCGTGCCCGACATCGCATTCGCTTCGCGGCTTTCGTCCACCGGCTCGAACTTCAGCGTACCGTTGTCGTTCACCACCTTCACCAGGCTGTTTGCAGCCTGCGAAATCGTACCCAGCGGGCCCTTGACGGTAATGCGTTCGTCGCTCAGGGCCACTTCTGCGCCTTGCAGCGCGATCGGGCTTTTACCTACTCGAGACATGTTTCTCTCCTTTCGGCCTTAAGCGACGTAGCAGATGACTTCGCCGCCAACGCCCGTAGCGCGCGCCTTGCGGTCCGTCATCACGCCCTTCGGCGTCGACACGATTGCCACGCCGAGGCCATTCATGACCACGGGGATGTCGTTACGGCCGCGGTACACACGCAGACCAGGCTTCGAAACGCGTTCAATGCGCTCGATCACCGGACGGCCAGCGTAGTACTTCAACACGATGTTCAATTCAGACTTCGCACCTTCGGACTTCACTGCGAAATCATCGATATAGCCTTCGTCCTTCAGGACCTGCGCAATCGCAACCTTGACTTTCGACGAGGGCATTGTCACCGAAACTTTCTCAACCATCTGCGCATTGCGGATGCGAGTCAGCATATCGGCGATAGGATCACTCATGCTCATTTACGTTTCTCCTATTACCAGCTCGCCTTGGTCAGGCCAGGGATCTCGCCGCGGAACGCGATTTCGCGAATCTTGTTACGCGCCAGCCCGAATTTACGGAACGTGCCACGCGGGCGACCGGTAATTGCGCAACGATTGCGCTTGCGGGTCGGGTTAGAGTTGCGCGGCAGTTGTTGCAGTTCCAGACGTGCTGCGTAATGCTCTTCGTCCGACTTGCTCATATCGCCGATGATCGCTTTCAGCTCAGCACGCTTGGGAGCGTACTTAGCGGCCAGGCGAGCACGCTTCTTTTCACGTTCGATCAGTGCCAGTTTAGCCACGGTAACCTCAGTTTCTGAACGGGAACTTGAAGCTGGCGAGCAGAGCCTTTGCTTCGTCGTCGGTCTTCGCAGTTGTCGTGATGCTGATGTTCAGCCCACGCAGTGCGTCGATCTTGTCGTAGTCGATTTCGGGGAAAATGATCTGCTCTTTCACACCGATGTTGTAGTTGCCGCGACCATCGAACGCACGACCCGACACGCCACGGAAGTCGCGCACACGCGGGAGCGCAACCGTCACGAAACGGTCCAGAAATTCGTACATTGCCTGACCACGCAACGTGACCATGGCACCGATCGGATAGCCCTGACGGATCTTGAAGCCAGCGATTGCCTTGCGTGCCTTCGTGATCACCGGCTTCTGGCCTGCGATCTTCGTCAGGTCGCCAACGGCGTTCTCGATGATCTTCTTGTCAGCAACCGCTTCGCCAAGGCCCATGTTCAGGGTGATCTTGGTGATGCGCGGCACTTCCATCACGGACTTGTAACCGAACTTCTCGATGAGGCCGGGTACAACCTTCTCTTTGTAAAACTCTTGCAAACGAGCCATTTTTTTACTCCGCAGCGTCAGGCGCTCAGCTCAGCACCGGTCGTCTTAAGGAAACGGACTTTCTTGTCTCCTTCGACCTTGATGCCTACACGCGACGCCTTGCCATTCGCGTCGACCAATGCGACGTTCGAAATTTGCAGCGGCATCGTCTTGGCTTCCACACCGCCCGTCGTACCCTTCATCGGGTTCGGCTTGACGTGCTTCTTGACGAGGTTGATACCCTCGACAATCACTTTGCCTTCGCCAACGGACAGCACGACGCCGCGCTTGCCTTTGTCTTTGCCGGTGATGACGATAACTTCGTCACCTTTGCGAATCTTGTTCATCGCGACTCCTTACAGCACTTCAGGTGCCAACGAAACGATCTTCATGAATCGTTCGCTGCGCAACTCGCGCGTAACAGGCCCGAAAATACGGGTGCCAATAGGTTCGAGCTTGGCATTCAACAGCACTGCAGCATTGCCGTCGAACTTGATCAGCGAGCCGTCCTGACGGCGCACGCCCTTGGCGGTGCGAACCACCACGGCGTTGTAAATTTCGCCTTTCTTCACGCGCCCGCGCGGCGTTGCTTCTTTGACGGTCACCTTGATGATGTCGCCAATGCTGGCATAACGACGCTTCGAGCCGCCGAGAACCTTGATGCACATGACTTCACGCGCACCGGTGTTGTCGGCCACTTCAAGCCGAGTTTCGGTCTGGATCATGGTTTATCTTTCCCAACTTAATCCGGTCACACCACCATGGCGTACCCGGTCAGTCTTGGTCCCGTCAGCCAATCGGCTGCTTGGGTATGAACAGCAGCGACGGCAAACGAAACCCGCCATCGCAATCCGGTGAATCCTTCGGTACAGACTGGCGCCCGAACCGCTTCCCCCACCAACTTCGCCCGCGACGGGGCTCCCATAAAAGAGGGAAGACCGAGATCATATCATATAATCCCGGTCTTGCAAGCGAAACTTACTGCGATTTCAATTACTTCTACAACTTTGCGGCGTCAGATGACGCGAGCAGCCTCGACCAGGCGAGCCACAACCCAAGCTTTCGTCTTCGAAATCGGACGCGTTTCCTGGATTTCAACGAGGTCACCCTCGTTGTACGTGTTCGCATCGTCGTGCGCGTGGTACTTCTTCGAACGCACAACGTACTTGCCGTAGATCGGGTGCTTCACGCGGTGCTCAACCAGCACGGTGACCGTCTTGTCCATCTTGTTGCTGACGACCTTGCCGACCAGCGTCCGCTTGAGCGAGGTTTTTACGCTATCGTTCATTTCTGGTTCGCCTTCTCAGTCAGGACGGTCCGCACACGTGCGATGTCGCGACGAACCTTCTTCAGCTGGCTCGTGTTCGTGAGCTGCTGGGTCGCGAGTTGCATGCGCAGGCCGAATTGCGCCTTCAACAGGTCCGACAGCTCCTTGTTGAGCGCGGCCTGATCTTTCTGGTGAAGTTCGGAAGCCTTCATCATTTGCTCCTTAGGCGCCGAGCTGACGCACGATAAACGTCGTCTTAAGCGGCAGCTTAGCTGCAGCCAGACGGAACGCTTCGCGTGCCAGTTCTTCGGTTACGCCGTCCATTTCGTACAGCATCTTGCCCGGTTGAATCTCTGCGACGTAGTACTCAGGGTTACCTTTACCGTTACCCATACGTACTTCAGCCGGCTTGTGCGAGATCGGCTTGTCCGGGAAGATGCGGATCCAGATGCGGCCACCACGCTTGATGTGACGCGTCATTGCACGACGTGCCGCTTCAATCTGGCGCGCGGTCAAGCGACCACGACCGATAGCCTTCAGGCCGAATTCACCGAACGACACCGCGTTGCCGCGGGTAGCGATACCGGTGTTACGACCCTTCTGCTCTTTGCGATACTTTCTGCGTTTCGGTTGCAGCATCGTTATTCTCCAGTCTTCCCGTCGCCGCCGGCACCGCCAGCACGACGAGGAGCGCCACGGCGTGCACCTGCCGGGCCACCACCCTCACCATCACGACGCGGACGGCGATCGCCACCCGGACGTGCGTTGCGGCGCGGACGCTTTTCTTCGGCGACTTCTTCAACCACCGGTGCGTCATTGCGGCCGAGCGTATCGCCCTTGTAGACCCACACCTTCACGCCAATGATGCCGTACGTCGTCTTCGCTTCCGAAGTTGCGTAGTCGATATCAGCACGCAGCGTATGAAGGGGCACGCGACCTTCGCGATACCATTCCGTACGAGCGATTTCGATACCGTTCAGGCGGCCAGCGCTCATGATCTTGATGCCTTGAGCACCCAGACGCATTGCGTTTTGCATCGCACGCTTCATCGCGCGGCGGAACATAATCCGGCGCTCGAGTTGTTGCGTGATCGAATCCGCGATCAGTTGCGCATCGGTTTCCGGCTTGCGGATTTCTTCGATGTTGACGTGGACCGGAACGCCCATGCGGCGTTGCAATTCCGACTTCAACAGTTCGATATCCTCGCCCTTCTTACCGATGACGACACCCGGACGCGAGCTATAAATCGTGATGCGCGCGTTTTTCGCCGGACGCTCGATAACGACGCGACCAACCGAAGCGTTTTTCAGCTTCTTCTTCAGGTATTCACGAACACCGATGTCTTCCTGCAACATCGCCGCGAAATTGTTGTTGTTCGCGTACCAACGCGACGCCCAATTGCGGCTGACGGCCAAACGGAAGCCAGTCGGATGAATTTTCTGTCCCATCGTATGACCCCTTAATTCCCGACCGTCACAGTGATGTGACAGGATTGCTTCTCGATGCGGTTACCGCGGCCTTTAGCGCGCGCAGTGAAACGCTTGAGCGATGCAGCCTTGTCGACCATGATGCTCGTTACCTTGAGCTCGTCGATATCGGCGCCTTCGTTATGCTCCGCATTCGCGATCGCCGACAGGACGACCTTTTTCACGATTCCCGCAGCCTTCTTCGGCGAGAACGTCAGAACGTTCAGCGCCTTGTCGACCGGCAAACCGCGGATCTGGTCAGCCACAAGGCGCGTTTTCTGCGCCGAGATGCGGGCACCGCGATGAATTGCTTTCACTTCCATCATGAGCCCCTTATTTCTTAGCCTTCTTGTCGGCTGCGTGACCCTTGAACGTCCGGGTCAATGCAAACTCGCCAAGCTTGTGGCCGACCATGTTTTCCGAGATGTACACCGGAACGTGTTGACGGCCGTTGTGCACAGCAATCGTCAAACCGATGAAATCCGGCAGAATCGTCGAACGACGCGACCAAGTTTTGATCGGCTTCTTGTCACGCGCAGCGGCTGCCGACTCAACTTTCTTCAGCAAATGGGCGTCGCAGAACGGACCTTTTTTTACAGAACGTGCCATTGCCTACTCCTTAACGCTTGTGACGGCGCTGGACGATCATGCTCGTCGTGCGCTTGTTGCTGCGGGTGCGATAACCCTTAGCAGGCGTGCCCCACGGGCTCACCGGATCGCGACCTGCAGCCGTCTTGCCTTCACCACCGCCGTGCGGGTGATCGACCGGGTTCATTGCAACGCCACGCACCGTCGGGCGGATACCGCGCCAGCGATTCGCGCCAGCCTTACCGATTTGACGGAGGCTATGCTCTTCGTTGCCAACTTCACCAATCGTCGCGCGGCATTCAACGTGAACGCGGCGGATTTCACCCGAGCGCAGGCGGACCTGTGCGTAGATGCCTTCACGAGCCAGCAACATCGCCGACGTGCCAGCCGAACGCGCCATTTGCGCGCCCTTGCCCGGCAACATTTCGATGCAGTGAATCGTCGTACCGACCGGGATATTGCGGATCGGCAGCGTGTTACCCGAGCGGATCGGAGCTTCCGAACCCGACATCAGTTGCTGACCAACCGTCAAACCCTTCGGAGCGATGATGTACTTGCGCTCGCCGTCTGCGTACAGAACCAGCGCGATGTTCGCGCTACGGTTCGGATCGTACTCAAGACGCTCGACCTTTGCCGGAATGCCGTCCTTGTTGCGACGGAAATCAACGACACGGTAGTGATGCTTATGACCACCACCCTTATGGCGCGTGGTGATGTGGCCGTTGTTGTTACGGCCGGCGGTCGTGGATTGCGAATCGAGCAGCGGTGCGAACGGCTTGCCCTTATGCAGATCCTTGTTGACCACTTTGACCATCGCACGGCGACCCGGCGAAGTCGGCTTAACTTTAACGATTGCCATGATTACTTGGCCTCCGCTTCAAAGTTGATTTCCTGGCCGGGCTTCAGGCAGACGTACGCCTTCTTCACGTCCTTGCGCTTGCCCATGAAGCGGCCAAAGCGCTTGGCTTTGCCCTTCGAGACCAGCACGTTGACGGAATTGACTTCCACCTTGAACAGCAGCTCGACTGCAGCTTTCACTTCCTGCTTCGTGGCATCGGGCGCGACTTCGAACACAACTTGCTCGTTCTTGTCGGCCACCAGCGTCGCCTTTTCGGAGATCACCGGCGCGAGCAGGACCTGCATCAAACGATGATCGTTCTTGCGAATCTCGCTCATGACAGCAACTCCTCGATCTGGGCGACCGCAGCCTTCGTGATCAGGATCTTCTTGAAGTAGATCAGCGACAGCGGGTCGGCGTAACGCGGCTCGACAACTGCCACATGGGCGAGGTTGCGCGACGCGAGGTACAGGTTTTCGTCAACCGTGTCGGTAATCACCAGCACGGAGTCGAGACCCATCGCCTTGAATTTTTCGGCCAGCAGCTTCGTCTTCGGCGCTTCGAGCGTCAGCTCGTCGACCACCGAGATGCGGCCTTCGCGGGCCAGCTGCGAGAAGATCGAGCAGAGACCTGCGCGATGCATCTTCTTGTTGACCTTGTGCGAAAAGTTTTCTTCCGGCGAATTCGGGAAGATCCGGCCACCGCCGCGCCACAACGGGCTCGACGACATACCGGCACGGGCGCGGCCCGTACCCTTCTGGCGCCACGGCTTCTTGGTCGTGTGCTTGACTTGCTCACGGTCCTTCTGCGCGCGGTTACCGCTACGGGCATTCGCTTGATACGCCACCACGACCTGGTGAATCAGGGCTTCGTTGTAATCGCGACCGAACACTACGTCCGACGCGCTAACGCCTGCACCTTCCTGACCATTGGCATTCAGGAGCTTAAGTTCCATTATTTCGCTCCTTTCACGGCACGCGTCTTCACGGCCGGCGTAACGAATACCTTGCCACCCTTCGCACCCGGAACGGCGCCCTTGACCAGCAACAGCTTGCGGTCAGCGTCGATACGAGCGATTTCGAGGTTTTGCACGGTTACCGTATCGTCACCCATGTGACCGGTCATGCGCTTACCCGGGAAAACACGACCCGGATCCTGCGCCATACCGATCGAACCCGGCACGTTGTGCGAGCGCGAGTTACCGTGCGATGCACGGCCGGATGCGAAGTTGTAACGCTTGATAGTACCGGCGTAGCCCTTACCGATCGACACGCCTTGCACGTCGACCTTCTGGCCTACTTCGAACAGGTCGGGACCGACCACGGTGCCGTTCGACAACTCGGCAGCCTTGGCAGCATCGATCTGGAATTCTTTGAGGATTTCACCGGCTTGAACACCGGCTTTGGCGAGATGACCGGCCAACGGCTTCGTCACACGCGATGCACGGCGCGTACCGAATGCAACCTGCACGGCGGTATAGCCGTCGGTTTCAACAGTCTTGATCTGCGTCACGCGGTTGTCGGACACGTCCAGCACGGTAACGGGAATCGAATCCCCTTCTGCCGTGAAGATACGGGTCATGCCAACCTTGCGACCTACGAGTCCAAGGCTCATCGTTTTCTCCATTCCCGACTGCGATTGGTCGGGGCTAATTTACAAAATGCCGGTGCCGTTTCAGGCGCGAAATCACGCTGCTGGACACCGACTTTTTTGCGCAAATGCGCGAAAAGCCCACTATTATAGCGAGGCTTTTCGTTTTCTGCAAGCAATCAATGACTTAGCGTTGTCTGGCATGCCAGACAACCGCTGGGAGCCTTATTGGAGCTTGATTTCCACGTCCACGCCAGCCGGCAGGTCCAGCTTCATCAGTGCGTCAACGGTCTTGTCCGTCGGGTCGACGATGTCCATCAGACGTTGGTGCGTACGGATTTCGAGCTGATCGCGCGACGTCTTGTTGACGTGCGGCGAACGCAGGATGTCGAAACGTTGAATGCGGGTCGGCAGGGGCACCGGACCACGAACGATTGCGCCAGTCCGCTTTGCCGTGTCGACGATTTCAGCTGCCGATTGATCGATCAGGCGATAGTCGAAAGCCTTCAGGCGAATGCGGATTTTCTGGTTCTGCATGACAATTCCTTGGAAAGAGCGAGGCGGTATTGCGCCGCCAGATAGTAAAAGAACGTAGAGCCGGGCACCCACTGTGGGTTGGCGCCCGGCTCCGGGCACCACTTACTGCAAGTTCAACCCTCGATTTTACTCGAGAATCTTAGCAACCACACCTGCGCCGACCGTACGGCCGCCTTCGCGGATTGCGAAGCGCAGACCTTCTTCCATCGCGATCGGGTTGATCAGCTTCACCGTGATCGACACGTTGTCGCCCGGCATGACCATTTCCTTGTCCTTCGGCAACTCGATCGAGCCCGTCACGTCCGTCGTACGGAAGTAGAACTGCGGACGATAGTTGTTGAAGAACGGCGTGTGGCGGCCGCCTTCGTCCTTGCTCAGCACGTACACTTCTGCCGTGAAATGCGTGTGCGGGTTGATCGAACCCGGCTTCGCCAGAACCTGGCCACGCTCCACGTCTTCACGCTTCGTGCCGCGCAGCAGGATACCCACGTTGTCGCCGGCCTGACCCTGGTCGAGCAGCTTGCGGAACATTTCCACGCCCGTGCACGTCGTCTTCACCGTCGGCTTGATACCGACGATTTCGATTTCTTCGCCGACCTTCACCACGCCGCGCTCAACGCGACCCGTCACCACCGTGCCGCGACCCGAGATCGAGAACACGTCTTCCACCGGCAT
This sequence comes from Paraburkholderia fungorum, assembly GCF_003610895.1. Classification (GTDB taxonomy): domain Bacteria; phylum Pseudomonadota; class Gammaproteobacteria; order Burkholderiales; family Burkholderiaceae; genus Paraburkholderia; species Paraburkholderia fungorum_B. The sequence continues at coordinate 621 of NZ_MCAS01000015.1, read as the reverse complement.
CAGGAACGCACCGTCAACTGCGCGCTCCGGCGTCGGGATGTACGTGTCCAGCGCGTCGGCCAGGTTCATGATCGCCACTTCGCCCAGCTCGCCCGTGTCGCCTTCCAGCGCCAGCTTGGCCGAACCCTTGATGATCGGCGTGTCGTCGCCCGGGAAGTCGTACTTCGACAGAAGTTCGCGAACTTCCATCTCCACGAGCTCCAGCAGCTCAGCGTCGTCCACCATGTCGCACTTGTTCAGGAACACGATGATGTACGGAACGCCAACCTGACGCGCCAGCAGGATGTGCTCACGCGTTTGCGGCATCGGGCCGTCTGCTGCCGAGCACACCAGGATCGCGCCGTCCATCTGCGCTGCGCCCGTGATCATGTTCTTCACATAGTCAGCGTGGCCCGGGCAGTCGACGTGTGCGTAGTGGCGGTTAGCCGTTTCGTACTCGACGTGTGCCGTGTTGATCGTGATACCACGTGCCTTTTCTTCCGGCGCCGCGTCGATCTGGTCGTATGCCTTCGCTTCGCCGCCAAACTTCTTGGTCAGCACCGTCGTGATCGCTGCCGTCAGCGTGGTCTTGCCGTGGTCAACGTGACCGATCGTGCCGACGTTCACGTGCGGCTTGGTCCG
>NZ_MCAS01000014.1 GCF_003610895.1 Paraburkholderia fungorum | reverse complement strand
AGTGTGCCGCGGCCTTCGAGAATGCGGCCTGCATCGACGTCCATATCGCCGGCGAGATTGCGGTACGTCGCGGGATTCGCGCAGACCTTGATGACCGGCGAGATCGCCGAGCCAACCACCGACCCACGTCCGGTTGTGAACAGAATCACATGCGCGCCGCAGGCGATCAGTTCGCCGATTTCCGCGTTGTCGCTAATGTTCGGAAAGCCGAAACGCGGCTCGCCGTCGGGTACGACGTCGAGAAGATAAAGGCCGCCGGTCGGCGGAACGTCCCCGGGTTTGATGATGCCGACAATCGGCGACGCGCCGCTTTTCGCATACGCGCCCAAAGATTTTTCCTCCTGCGTGGTGAGGCCACCGTCCGCATTGCCGACCGCAAAACTGCCATGCCCGAGGATCGAGTAGTAGCGCGCCGCCTTCGCCACGCACGCAACGATCTCATCGCCGAGATCCGGCCGTGCCGCGCGCGTTTTCATATGTAACTCACAGCCCACCAGTTCGCCGGTTTCTTCGAAGATACAAGTTGCGCCTGCGTCGATCAGATGATCGAACGCGCGGCCCACGGCCGGATTCGCGGTAATGCCGCTGGTGCCGTCCGAGCCGCCGCAGATCGTGCCGATCACCAGTTCGCTCAGCGCCATCGGCACCTTCTGCTGCGCGGCAAGTTGCTTGCGTGCGCCGCGAATCCAGTCGACGCCGTATTGAATCGTGCTGCGCGTGCCGCCTTTTTCCTGAATCGTCAGCACTTCCACGGGACGGCCGCTCGCGCGCACGACGTCGACGAGGTAGTGCTTGTTCATGCTCTCGCAGCCGAGCGACACAAACAGCACCGCACCTACGTTTGGATGGGTGGTAAGCCGTTCCAGCATCTTCTCGGCGTACCCATTCGGATAGCAGCCGGGAAAGCCGATCAGATGCACCGGCGGTTCGCGCTCGGCGGAGGGGTCGTCGAATGCATCGAACGGCTCGCGAAACTGCGTGACGATCTCGCGCGCGACGTGGTGCGCGCATTCGACAAGATATGCGACCGCTACGACGTTGCGGATGCCTTTGCGGCCGTCGCTGCGCAGATAGCCATGGAGCGCGGGCCGTTGCAAGGCGGCGGATGCTGCGGATGTGTCAGTCATGATCATTCCAGCGCGGCGCGAGGCCACTTCATTATGCTCAAATCAGTGATGGACGAACTCGTGGCCCGCATCGTGCGTATAAGTGGGCAGGTAATCGCTTTCGAGGTTGTGCGTATGCAGATGCGCACCACGCGCCACCGTCCCGGTCACGTGTCCGATCACGGCGCCGTAACGCAACACCTTGTCGTCTTTGGCGAGGTCGTGGCGCGCGACTTTGTGGCCAAGCTCGATCGTTTTGGCAAGCGTCACGCGTTCGCCTTCGATTTCGACTTGTGTGCCCGCATCGAGCCGCGCTCCTGCAATCAGGCAGTTATCCGTGGGACTGAGCAGGATCAGACGCGGGTCGGTTTGCGAAATTTTCGATGTTTCCAACGGACGGCTGGTCAAATGAGTTCTCCGTAGTACACACGCATTAGTTCTGGCCTTCGCCGCTGGCGAGCCGCGCCACCATCAGCGAGCCAAGGATGATCGCGCCGTAGATCGCCTGAATCCAGAACGACGGTACCTGGGCAAGCGTGAGCAGGTTTTGCACGACACCGAGCAGCAGTACGCCGGAGAGCGCGCCGAGCATCGTGCCCTTGCCCCCGTCGAGCGAAATGCCGCCGATCACCGCTGCCGCGAAGACCGTGAAAATCATGCCGTTGCCCTGGTTCGCATTGATCGCGCCGACATAACCGGTGACGATCAAGCCGCCCACCGAGGCCAGCATGCTGCCGAGCACGAATACGCCCCACGTAATGCGCTCGACGCGAATCCCCGCCGCGCGCGCCGCTTCCGGATTGCCGCCGATCGCGTAGAGCGCGCGGCCCAGACGGTGGTAGCGCAGCATGAACGCGGCGATTGCGAAGGCGGCCGCCGCGAGCCATACGGACAACGGCAAGCCGAACACAATGGTGGTGGCGAGCGAGAAGAACGACGGCGGCATGTCGAACAGCGTGCCGCCTTTGGTCGCGCCGACCAGCATGCCGCGCAACACGATCAGCATGGCCAGCGTGACGATGAATGCATTCAGCCGCAGACGCACCACCAGGAAACCATTGACGAAACCGATCACGGCCCCGACCACGAGAATGCTCAGCAAGCCTGCGGCCGCCGGCCACTCCGTTCCGAAGCCCGCCGACGCCACCGGCATCACCAGCATTGCGCCGATGGCGGGCGCGATGCCCACCGTCGATTCGAGCGACAGATCGAACTTGCCGGTCAACACAATCAGCGATTCGGCGAGCACGACGAGAGCCAATGCCGCGGACGCACCCAACACGCTGATCAGATTGGCCTTCGTCAGAAAGCTTGGGCTGACAAACGCGCCGATCACGAGCAACAACGCAAGCGCGGGCAGCAACGCCAGTTCGCGCAGCCGCGCGAATTCGCTGCCAGACCGTTTGCCGCGCGTCGCGGCTACGGCAGTCTGCTGCGCCGGACCTTGTGCGGTGCCGAATGCAGGGCTGGGCACACTATTCTTCATGGAGACTGACTCCTTCAACGGATGCGATCAGGTCGTGGTCCTGCCAACCCGCGGGAAATTCGGCCGCGACACGGCCACGGAACATGACCAGCACGCGGTCACAGGTACGCAGATCGTCGAGTTCGCCTGACACGACCAACACGGCTTTGCCGTCTTCGCGCACGCGATCCACGACCGACAGCAACGCTTCTTTCGATTTCACGTCGACGCCTGCGGTAGGGTCGATGAGTACGAGGACATTGGGATCGGTGGCGAGTGCGCGCGCCATCACCACCTTCTGCTGATTACCGCCCGACAGCCCCGACACGACATGCTCGGGGCCTTGCGCGACGATGCCGAGCGCATCGATCATCTTCTGACCGAAGGCATTTTTCTTCGCCGGTGGCGCAATGCCGAATTTGCCGAGCAGACGTGTGATCGTCATCGAGGCGTTCTCGGCGACCGATTGCGTCAACACCAGCCCTTCGTGATGACGATCCTTCGGCACGCAGCCAACGCCGTGTGCCAGCGCTGCCGGCACGTCGCCCGGCGGCAGCGTTGCGCCGTCGACGCAGATCGAGCCGCGTCTCGCGGCGCGCAGCCCCGCAATCGCTTCGGCCACACTGGTGCGGCCGCTGCTCGTGGCGCCGGTCAACCCAACCACTTCGCCGCGCTTCACCGTGAAGGACACGCCCTCGTAGTCGGCGCCGGTCAGATCCTTGACGTCCAGCGCAATAGCCGTGTTCGCGGGCAACGCAGCGCGCGCCGCCGCATCGGCGACGGCAAGGCCGCCGCGCTCGCCCGTCATCGCCTCGATCAACTGCTCGCGCGGCAACGCGGAAACCGGCGCGCTGACGATATGCCGTGCGTCGCGCAGCACGGTCACCGCCTGGCAGATTTCATAAACCTCCTGCAGGTGATGAGAAATAAACAGGAACGTCACGCCTTCGCGCTGCAACTCGCTGATGCGTTGAAACAGACGCTTGATCTCGTCGCCATCGAGTTGCGCGGTGGGTTCATCGAGGATGATGAAACGCGCCCCGTAAGACAGCGCCCGTGCGATCTCCACGAGTTGCCGCGCTTCCACGCTCAGATCGCCGGCGCGCGCATCTTCGCGCACGTCGATCTTCCAGTGATCGAGTAACGCACGCGCGTCGCGATGCATGGCGCGCCAATCGATCACGCCGCCACGGGATGGCTGCCGGTTGATGAACAGATTCTCCGCGACGCTCAAATCGCGGATGATCGTCGAATGCTGATAAACGCAGGCAACGCGCTCGCGCCACGCATCGCGATCCGCGATCGACGGCGCGGCCGCGCCGCTGAAGCGCACCTCGCCGGTGTCGGGCTTGCGCAGGCCGGTGAGAATCGACACCAGCGTCGATTTTCCGGCACCGTTGCGCCCGACGAGCGCATGCGACTCGCCGGGCATCACGCGGATGCTCACGTCTTTCAGCGCGGCTGTGGAGCCGAAGCGTTTGGTGATCTCAAGCGCTTCGACCACCGGCACCGAGGGCGTCAGCTCGCTCATTTAACGGTATTACCCCACAAGGCTTTGTCGTCGACATTCGACTTCGTGACGAGCGGCGCGGGCAATTGATCTTCGAGAATGCCCGGCGCCAACTGGATGATGTTGCTGCCATGATCCGTCGGGCCCGGCTTGAAGGTCTGCCCGGCCAGCGCGGCCTTGATATAGAAGAGACCGTATTTCGCGTAGGAGTCGGCCGGCTGCGAAATGGTCGCGTCGATATCGCCGCGGCGGATTGCGTCGAACTCCTGAGGAATACCGTCGTTACTGACGATCACAACGTGCTTGGGGTCGCCAGCGGGAAACAGCATCTGCTTGCGGCGCAGCGTTTGCAGCGTCGGCGACAGATAGACGCCACCTGCTTGCATGTAAATCGCCTTCACGTCGGGATTCGCGGTGAGCAGACTGTCGAGCGCGGTAGCCGCCACATCGCCCTTCCAGGCCGCCGGAATTTCCAGCAGCGACAAACCCGGAAAACCCTTCAAACAGGAGCGGAATGCTTCGGACCGGTCGCGCCCGTTCACGGAGGCCAGGTCGCCCATGATCTGCACAACCTTGCCCGACTTCACATGCTCGCCGATGTACTTGCACGCCTTCTCGCCATAAGCGTGGTTGTCGGCGCGCACCACCATCGCCACCTTGCCTTGCGTCGGCGCAACGTCGACGGCGACCACCGGCACGTTCTTCGCCGCCGCTGCGTCGAGCGCGCGACTGATCGCCGCCGAATCCAGCGGGCCGACCACGATGCCCTTGGCGCCGAGGTTCAGCAGATTGTTCATGTCGGTGATCTGCTGCGCGGGATCGCCGTTCGAATTGACCGGCGCGAGGATCTCGATGCCCATGTCCTTCGCGTATTTGGGCAGATAGGTGTTGTACGACTGCCAGAACGGCGACGTGAGAAGCGGCAGACCGAGGCCGACCTTGCCGGTTTCGGCGGCTTGTGCGGCGCTACTGACGGCAAGTCCGGCGACGCAAGCTGCCGCCGCTGCGGCAAAGAGCGAGCTACGGAACCAACGGCGGGCCGCGAACGGCCCCTTTGCGAATGACATGGTTGTCTCCTGTGTCGGTCCGGAGTCAGCGCTTTAGCGCTGATTCCAGACCCATGCAAGGTAATGGCGTTGTTGAACTGGGTGATCCGGCCATGCTGGATGGCGGACACTGCGTCCTGCGCTTTCTTATCGTCTTGTTGGTATTGGCGAGAATTCACCAATGAACGTATTATTTATATACAGACTTTTTTAAGTCAAGCAATGTGCAGTGCACCAACCATCCGTGTTTTCCCTGGATCACCACGATCTCGCACCAGATTCACTACGCACTTATACTCACGCGCCAGATAATGAGAGCACCCTACCGAACCTCGCCCACAATGGACGCAGAAGACAAAGACGACGCCGAACGCTACCGCGCACCCGCGCTGGACAAGGGCCTCGACATCCTCGAACTGCTCGCAGAGCAGAAAGAGGGACTGACTCGCGCCGAAATCACCAAGCTGCTGGGACGCAACGCGAGCGAGATGTACCGGATGCTCGAACGCCTGGTCGCGCGGCAGTACGTAGTGCGCTCGGCGGGAGGCGATCGTTATTCGTTGAGCCTGAAGCTGTATGCGCTCGCGCATCGTCATCCGCCGATGAACCGGCTGATCTCCGAAGCGCTGCCGCTGATGCAGCGCTTTGCCGATGCCGCCGAACAATCGTGTCATCTGGCGGTGTACGACCGCGGCAATCTGCTGGTGATCGCGCAGGTGGATGGGCCGGGCACATGGGGGATGTCGGTGCGGCTTGGATCGCGGGTCGGCCTGATCGATACTGGTTCGGGCCGCGTGATGCTCGCGTTTCAAAGCAGCGAACAGCGCGGCCAGATGCTCGCCGAACACACCAAGGTAAAGGGCGAAGTCACGATCGATCGCGATGCCCTGGAACAGTCCTGCGAGCGGATCCGCGCGGCGGGTTTTTCACAGAAAGACAGTCAGCAGACGTTCGGCGTGACCGACGTCACCTTTCCGATCCAGGGGCCGTCCGGTCAGGCGATCGCGGCACTTACGTGCCCGTATTTACGGCGCATCGACGAATACGTTGCACCGACATTGGAGACGGCGACGGGCTTGCTTCGCGAGACGGTGCAGGCGTTGTCGATGTTTCGGGAAGAGGCGGTCTAGCGCGCATGGTTTAGAATGGCGACCCTTCCAAAAATCACGCCGCATGGGTCCCCTCATGCGCGCTCAACGATCAAGCAATGGCGAAACTTCTGACCGATTCCGAATTCCAGCGTTTTTCCGAACTCCAGCAGAAGCAGTCGAGCTTCACGATCACACCTGAAGAAGCCGACGAGTTACGCGACATCGTCGCTCATGCGCAAAAGCGCCGCGACGACCGCGCCGCGGCGATGCACAGCATCGAAACCTTCATCCAGCAATTCGACATCAGCCCGGACGAGCTGTTTTCAGCCGACCAGATCGGCGACGCCGCACGCACCTTTGGCCTGATTCCGGCCGCGAAAAAAGAGCGCGTGCTGCCGCCGCAGTTCACGTTCAACGGCAAGCCGTATCAATGGACGGCGCGTCCGCTGCCGGACGACATCCGCGTGCCCCTGTTCGACGCCTTCAAGGCGGGTGAATCGGTGAAGCCGTTCATCGCGACGCTGAAGGACGCGAACCGTTGCGCGGCGACGATTGCACGCCTGGAACGCGAGACGGGCGCTATCTACGCCGAAGTGTTGCTGGAAGAGTTGGCCGTGACGCGCACGCAAGTCGACGAAGCGGCGGCGAAGCTGCCGGCCTGAGCTTAAGTTTCATCCAGCGCCATCCTGAAACCGATCACGCCCGGATCTTCCGTCGGCGTGATCGTAAAGCCGCAAGATCTGGCCAGCGCGATCATGGGCGCATTTTCCCGCAACGCCTCGCCGACCAGCCAATGGATCCCGCGCGCTCGCGCGTATTTGATGATCCGGTCCATCAGCAATTGTCCAAGGCGCCGGCCTTTCTGGTCCGAGCGCACCGCTGCGGCAAACTCAGCTGTCTCGTTGTCAGGATCGGCCACCGCGCGCACCACGCCGAGCGTCCGTGTGAAACCGTCTTCGCTTGTCACTGTCGCGATCAGCGCCATCTCGCGGTCGTAGTCGATCTGCGTCATCCGCGCGAGCTGCGAGTGATCGAAACTTCCCACCGCACCAAAGAATCGCAGCCGTAGATCTTCCGGCGTCATCGCTTCGACGAAGTCGTGATGCGCGGCTTCGTCTTCCGGACGGATCGGCCGGACCGTTACACGCAGGCCCTGCCAGTCGAGCGTCTCTTCGAAGCGGCGCGGATAGGGCACGATCGCGAGCCGGCTGCGCGTGGATGCAATGCTCAGAGTCGGCTCGACGACCACGACATGGTCGCTGAACACCCGCAGTGTCAGATTGAGACCGACGATCTCCTTGACGTCGCAGACCGCCTGCGAAAGCGCCGTCAACGCAGCCAGTGCCGGCTCCGGATCGATCAGCCGCGCGTAACGCGAGCGCGTGACGATATCGCGCGCCAGCATCGGATTGAGCGGCGGCAGACCGTAGACACGGAGCGGATCGGATACACCATCTGCCGACGGCGCAGTGAAGCGGAACACGGGGCCGAAGTTGTCGTCGTCGTGAAGCTCGACGGCGATGTCGACGACGGGTTTTTGAGGCGCCGCTGCTTGCGCCGCGCTCACGTTCCGGTCATCCGCCTGCGGTTCGACGCGCAACCCGAAGCGCTCAAGAAACCGCGCCGCCGCTGCTTCGCTCAGTTGGTGCTCACCTGCGGCGATGGCGGCACGTGCTTGCGCCTGAGCAGCGTCGATCGCTTCGGGAATCTGCGCCGGCAGGCCCTCCGGCGTTTGCATCAGCAGTTCGCGGCCCATCCGGTAGTCGACCAGCCGTGCAAAAGCGCGCGCAAGGCGCTGCGGCGTCGTATGAACCGGAATACCTTGCGCGTGCAGCGCGTCGCGGGTGGCCCCATCCACACCGCCGAAGAAACACGCGAGCAGCCCGCGATAGGCGAAGCGCTGATTCGCGATCAACGCCTGCGCGACCTCGCCGACCGGCGCGCCATGTGTCGACGCATGCACCACGAAAGCCGTGCCCGTGCTGCGATGCTCGGCGAGCAGCTTGAGCGCGGTGCCGAAATGCTCCGGACGGGCGTCGTCGCCGAGTCTTAGCGGGTTGCCGGCCACCGCGTGCGGCAGCGCCGTGCCTAGCGCGGCATCCGCCTCGGCGGGCCATGGCGCGAGCGTGTCGCCGGCCGCGGCGAAGGCGTCGCAGGCGAGCGTGGCGAGGCCGCTGTCACTCGTGATCAGTGTCGCCGTCGCTCCTGCCGCCACCCGGCCCACGCCGAGCGTTTCGATTTCGTCGAGCAGATCGTCGAGCGCATCCACGCGCACCATGCCCGCGCGGCGGAACGCGGCGGTGTAGAGCCCATCAGCGGGGTCGGCGCGGCCTGAGCGCAACGCCAGCACCGGCTTGTTGCGCGCCGCCGCACGCGCCGCCGACATGAACTTGCGAGCCGCGCGCACCGTGTCCAGTTCGAGCAGGATCGCGCGCGTGCCGGGATCGCTTGCGAGGTAGTCGAGCACGTCGCCGGCATCCACGTCGGCTTCGCCGCCCAGCGCCACCGCGTGTGAAAAACCCAGTCCACGCGCGTGCGCCCAACCGAGCACGGCATTGGTCAGCGCATTCGACTGCGAGACCCACGCGACGCCACCCGCCTTCACCGTGCACGACGGCGCGCCGAAATGCGCGTGCAGCGCCGGCGTCACCACGCCGAGACTGCCCGGCCCGACAATGCGCAGCAGATGCGGCCGCGCCGCCGAGAGAGCGTGCCGCAGATGCAGACGATCCTCGTCGCTGCGCACCTCACCGACGATGATCGCCGCGCGCGTGCCCAAGCCGCCGAGTTTATGAATGATGCCAGGCCAGGTATCGGGCGGCGTGCAGATCAGCGCGACGGTAGGCGCTTCGGGAAGGTCGCCGGCATCGCCGATCACCGCGTGAGTGCCGAGCACGCTGTATTTCGGATTGACCGGCCACACAGGGCCGTCGAAACCGCCCTCCAGCACGCGCGACCACACCATCGCCCCCGTGCTGCCCGGTCGCTCGGAAGCGCCGATCACGGCGACGGATTTGGGTCGGAACAAGGCGTCGAGATTTCGAACGGTCACGGGCGCTCCGCAGATTAGAAAAGCGCGCCGGCAGCAAGGCGCGCGTCTTCGTCAGGATAGGCGAAGTCAAGGGCTTGCGCGGCGCTTCTGCGTGAGCCACCTCGCACGCGCGAGGTTCCGGTTGATCCGGGCCAGCGCGCGTCAGAATTTTTTTAGCGCGCTCAAGCAAAATATCCAGCCGGAATGCGACAATCGTAGAGCTGCCAAACGGCACATCGGCCTCCAGATCCGCAGGCCGATTGATGGCCTGCAAGGCGCGTCGGAGACAACGCGCGCGGGACAAACATATATTCCGCGGCGCGCGGCGTGACACTAGCCGACCTGCACCGGATGAACGAAGACACAGAAGGTGATTTATGCGGCGCCTGCCATCGCTGATTGCGTTGCGCTTCTTCGAAGAAACCGCCCGTCATATGAGCTTCAATCGCGCCGCCACCGCGCTGTGCGTGACGCAAGGCGCCGTGAGCCGGCAGATCAAGCTGCTCGAGGACTCCCTTGGCGAGAAACTGTTCGAGCGCGATCACAAGGGTATTCGTTTGACACCCGTCGGGTTGCAACTCCTGCCCTGTCTCTCCGACGCCTTCGACACGATCGAGCGCGGCTTCCGCCAGATCACCGCAGCCAAAGGCCGGCGCCGTCTCGTGCTCGCCGTGCCGCCCACATTCGCCACGCAATGGTTCTCGCCGCGGCTCGGTTCGCTGGCGGACGAGATGCCCGACGTCGAACTGTCTGTCCGCACTTCGCCCACGGAAGACTGTCATTGCAACATCCGCTTCGGCCGCGACGCGCTGGCAGGTGCGCATTCCGAATTGCTGATGATCGAGCGCCATGTGCTTGTCGGCGCGCCGCGTCTGCTCGGTGAACCACTCGACAGCTTGCTTGAACATATGCCCGCGCTGCACGTGCTGCATAACGATGCACGATTGGACCTATGGCCGAACTGGCTCGCTAAGGCAGGCATGCCGGCACGCTACGCGGAAAACGGTACCGAGTTCTCAACGCTGGAACAGGCGATCCGCGCGGCGCGCAAGGGCGCGGGACTGGCGGTGGTCGATCGGAACATGATCGTCGAGGAACTGGCGGACGGCAGTCTCGCGCAGTTTTCCGATGTCGAAGTGGCGGGCCCGTTCGGTTATTGGCTCGACGTGGCGCAACGCCACGCGGCGCTTGAGCATGTGCAGGCGTTTGCCAGTTGGATGCGGGAAGAAGTTTTGAAGATGGAGTGAGGTAAGCAATCCGTATCAACGATACGCGCTACACGTGCAACTCCTCGCCCGGATACCGAGGAACGAACCCCTATCAGCGTTTGCGAAAAGTTGTTCCGTCTGCACATCGCTCCTTCTGAAACATAACCCCCAATAGCACTCCCCCGGCCTACATCCAGTTCTCACGCCACGCGCGTAGGAATATTCCGACGCATTTAGGAATGTTCCGATTTTTTATGAGATGCCGTTCGGCGAACATTTGAACTGTGCCAATGCGGTCGATCGTCTTCGGCACTGTTTGATTAGCTATTGCTGAAATCGACGAGTAACGCTCGGGCTACATGCTCTTTTTAGAAGGGCGTTGCGTGAGCGGAACAACTGATCTGGCAATGGACAATTCGCCAAAAGTGCACGACGCATCCACGCTGAAAAAGAAGGGGTAGTGATGAAACACCTAGAAAACTTCGCTCCGAACCGTATGGCTACTGCGTCGTCAGTCCAGGCCCGCGGTCCGATGATGAAGGGTTCCCGGTTCACGAAGTTATGTTGCGCCGCCTTGCTCATGATCGGGTCCGCTTACGCATATGCTGATGAAATCCATATGCCGTACCAAAAGGGCTTTACCGACGATTTCGACAACATATCGTTTTCGGCCGCATTTTCGCCATCGCGAGACATTGCAGTAGGAACGGTCTTGCAAAGCGTCAAAAACGCCCAGAATATGACCTACACCGTCACATGTTCCGTGACAAAGAAGATCACCGTCAACGGCATTCCAGTTCCTGGCATGAAAGACATCTATCAGACAAATGTGCCGGGCATTGGCGTGCATTTCTACGCCACGTCGGGTTGGGGCAACATGGCCAACCCGATTGTGTCAGTACCGTCCACCGAAATACTGAGCCCTGGGACAAGCGGAGATAGCAAACCAACTTTTTATACAAGGGCAGACCTTGTCGTCACCGGCCCGGTAGGCAATGGTACGTTAACCGAACTGCCGACTATGTCTCTCGCGTACACCGGAGATTGCGTCAACGACCCGAAGTATGAAACGCCGCATAATCTGGCGATCACGCCGGGCACGACCATTACCGGCCGCACCTGCAGCGTGACCACGGCCTCTGTCGACGTTCCTTTGCCTACAGCTTTCCCGAGCAACCTTAATACCGGCTCGACTGGAGCAACGCCGTTTAGCCTCGGCGTCACCTGTGCTCAAGGTGTTACCGTCAAAGTGACATTGACAGACGCATCGGACGTTTCCAACCGATCGACGACCTTGAGCCTTGCGCCAGGTTCGACTGCGCAAGGCATCGGGTTACAGATCCTGAATGGATCGACACCGGTCGCCTATGGCCCCGACTCCGCAGTAATAGGCAATATGAATCAGTGGACCGTAGGCACGTCGGCAGGCGGCCAGATGACTATTCCGTTGCGCGCTCAGTACGTGCGAATCGGCACTTTGACGCCGGGAACGGTAAAGGGAGCCGCTACTTTCACGATGTCATATCAGTAGTCCCTTCCGGCGGCGGTGAATTTCTGCCGCCCAACACAAGCACGCCGCACACCCCATCCCGATCAGAACGATAACCACGTGAACCACGTGAACCGCCCAAGCAAAAGGCCCTGTGTTTCCACAGGGCCTTTTGCCTGATTGGGTTACATCGAAATGTCGGCCGGATCGCATCACGACCGAATATGGCGGCTTACATCGCCTTCTTGAACGGCGCGCCCGAATGCTCGCGCAACTCATTAAAGACGATCTTCGGCCACGCCTTCTGCGCGACTTCGATTTCCGACACATGCGAGGCCAGATACGTCGGCGCATCCGACGCATCGAGCGCAATCCGCGCTGCGTATGAATCGGTGAAACGGCGCAATTCGGCTGCATCGTCGCAGGTTACCCAGCGCGACATCCGATAGCGCGCCGGCGCCATCCGCACGTCGACCTTGTATTCCGTCGACAAGCGATGCGACACCACTTCGAACTGCAGCTGGCCGACTGCGCCCAGAATCATCAAACCACCCACTTCCGGACGGAACACCTGAATCGCGCCTTCCTCGCCGAGTTGCTTGAGCGCTTCGCCGAGTTGCTTCGCGCGCATCGGATCGACCACTTCGACCGTCTGGAAAATTTCCGGCGCGAAGAACGGCAAGCCGACGAACTGCAATTGCTCGCCTTCGGTCAGCGTATCGCCAAGGCTCAATGTGCCGTGATTCGGAATACCGATGATGTCGCCCGGATACGCCTCGCTCACCGTCTCACGACGCTGCGACAGGAACGTCACCACGTTATTCGCACGGAAGGTCTTGTTCGTGCGCGTCACCTTTACCGCCATGCCGCGCTCGAAATGCCCCGAACACACGCGAATGAACGCCACACGGTCGCGGTGCGCCAAGTCCATGTTCGCCTGCACCTTGAACACAACGCCGGTGAACTTCGGCTCGTCCGGCATGACCGGACGTTGCACGGTCATCCGCATCGACGGCGGCGGCGCCAGATCGACCAGCGCGTCGAGAATTTCCTTCACGCCGAAGTTGTTGATCGCCGAACCGAACAGCACCGGCGACTGCTGACCCGCCAGGAATTGCTCGCGATCGAAATCGGGCGACGCCCCGGTGATGAGGTCGATCTCTTCTTTCGCCTTCACCCAAGCATGGCCGAAGCGGCGTTCGCCTTCTTCGTCGCCGAGCGCCTGCAGCGTTTCGACTGCGCCGCCCGCCTTATCCTGTCCGGCGCGGAACAGGCGCACCTGATCCCGCTGAATGTCGTAGACGCCCTGGAAGTCCTTGCCCATACCGATCGGCCACGTGAACGGCACGGCGGCAACGCCCAGATGCTGTTCGATCTCGTCGAGCAGTTCGAGCGGCTCGCGCACTTCGCGGTCGAGCTTGTTGATGAAGGTGACGATCGGCGTCTTGCGGCTGCGGCAGACTTCGAGCAGCTTCAGCGTCTGTGCTTCAACGCCGTTCGCGCCGTCGATCACCATCACGGCGGCATCGACCGCGGTCAGCACACGGTAGGTATCTTCGGAGAAGTCTTCGTGGCCCGGGGTGTCGAGCAGATTGATGACAGCATCGCCGTACTCGAACTGCATGACCGAGCTGGCGACGGAAATGCCGCGCTGCTTTTCGATCTCCATCCAGTCGGACGTCGCATAGCGATTGCTCTTGCGCCCCTTCACGGTGCCGGCGATCTGGATCGCGCCCGAGAACAGCAACAGCTTTTCAGTAAGCGTGGTCTTGCCCGCGTCCGGGTGGGAAATGACCGCGAACGTGCGGCGGCGTTTGAGTTCGGAGACTGACATCGGGTCTGGCGGTCACTGATAGGGGTTCGGGCGGTGTTCGGCTGCTTGTGGCTGCCGGTCTGCCACGCGTTGCGCGGCGGCGTCGAGCTGCGGGAGTCGGGCTTGGGGCCTTGTCACAATGGCAACTCGACCGCGTCGGAACCAGGTCACGAACGAACGTTCGACAATACGGGAATCGCCAGCGCAGAACAGCGCAGGGAACGAATGATACACGTCATGGGGACGCGGGGCGGGAAATGGGGTTTTGGGGGGCGGATGCGGCATTGGTGCAGGACGCGCCCAAGTGCCGAAGATGACGCGCCGACGCCTCCCGTGAGCTACTGATATGACATAGTGAAAGTGACCAAACCTTTCACGGTCCCACTGGACAAGATGCCGGAAGTCCGCACGTTTGAGCTGTCAGCGGACCTGAACCGGCTCAGCCCCACCCACGCAGTGCCCCTCAACCGACAAATAAGCCGCCCCCGCCTTACCCGTCGATTTCGGCAACACGTAATCAATCCGGCACTCTTCGGAAGCCGCCGAACCCCACTTCACAAACAACGAGCCTTTGTCTTCCAGACCACGCGCAAAAATCCGGCTGTCCTGCGCAACAACGCCCACGTTGTGTCCATTGCCGTCAACCACGTCCGCACCAAACGGCAGCGCCTTATCACCAAGCTGCGGAGCACGAATCAGCGCCGCACGCCCGCTCACCGTCTTGTACTTGATCATCACCACCGAGCCGAGACGCGGCACGGCCTGCTCTGAAGTCGATTCGAATTCGACGTCGGTCGACGTTCCCTTCGGGTCGATGTCCACGACATTCATGCCGTAAGGCGTCAGGTAAGGCACCACCGCAAAGCCGCGGCTATTGAGCTTGACGCCCGGCGCGCTGCTCACGCTTGCGCCCGCTGCACCCGGTGCTTCGACAATGCCGAACGTATCGCCAACCGTCTGCGAGAAGGTCACGCCGCCCGGATGCGCGACGACCGTGCCGCTGATACCGGCCGACACCTGGCTCGAACCCGAGCCCGCGCTTGCCGACGCGGTCATCTGCGCATACGGCGCGCGCCATGCGCCGCTCACGCCCGTGTTGGCGGAGCTGCCGCCACTCGCGCTGCCATACGTGCCGTACGCGTTGTACGAGTACTGGTTGGCATCGCCGAGCGAGCCGCTCACGTTGGCTTGAAGGTTGGTGCTGCCACCCGAGCTGGACAGGTTCGTCGACATCAACGGCGCATGCTGGCTGTGGCCAAGCGGCAGCGTCGTGCTGAGCATGACCTGGTTGGACATCGATCCGTTAGCGTTTCGAGTACGTCCTGCGGTGATGCTGTACGTGCCGTATTTGAAACTGTTGGTATAGCCGGCCTGATAGAACATATCGCTGCCGTCGTGATTCCAGTACTGCTGCGCCGATGCGCTCAGGAACACGGTCCCGTGATCCTTGAAATTCTGGTTGACCGACAGCTGGAAGCGGTTGCGCTGGCGATAAACCGTGTTCGTATCGCCGCCGTGCATCGCGAGATCGCGCACCGAAGCTGCATCAGTCAGATTCATGAAACCGGCGGTCGAATAGCGGTAGGCCGCAACCGAAATGTTGGTGCCCGTCGGGTCGATGAACTTGCTGTAGCCAATGCGCAAGCTGCTGCCGCGCATCGTGCTCTGGTTCGGGACTTGCGTCTGTGCGGCGGTCACGTCAGCCGAGAACGCGCCGAACTTCGTGTTGAGTGCCGCGCCCACATCCGCCGCCACGTAGCCGTTCGCAGCCACGCCGCCGCCATAGGCCGTCACCATGTTCGTGAGCCCGCGTTGCAAGGTGAACTGCGCGAAGGTCGGCTTCGTTTCGAGCGTATCGTTACGCAATTGCCCGGCCGTTACCGAGAACCGCGTGGTGCCCGGCCGAAGTGATTGCGCAACCGAGGCGAAAGGAACCGTAAAGGTCTTCGTACGGCCGTCTGCTTCGGTCACCGTTACATCGAGGTTGCCGCCGTAGCCGGTTGCGTAAAGGTCGTTGATTTCGAACGGACCAGGCGACACGCTGGTTTCGTAAATCACCTGGTTGTTCTGACGGATCGTCACACGTGCATTCGATTCCGCCGTACCACGCACCACGGGAGCGTAGCCACGCAGCGATTCCGGCAGCATGCGGTCGTCAGTGGCGATCTGCGCGCCGCGGAATTGCACGCTGTCAAATACGTCACCTGTCGTGTAGCCATCGCCCACCGTCACTTGCGACTTCAACGCTGCAACGTCGTGCTGCACATAGGTCGCGATGTTGTCGAAATGCGTGCCCTGGCCGGTCTGTTGCGACACCGACGACTGATGACGGAAATGCCACGCGCCGATGTTCACGCCGGCGTTCAGGCCCAAATAACTTTGCGTCGACTGCGTGCCTGAACCCGCGGTGTGATAGGTATTCGCGTTGTAGCTCACGAAGCCTGCGTTCACACCGTTTTGCCACATGTCCGGCGGCACATAGCCTCGTGCGGCGTTGCGCATATATTTCTGCGGCACGCTCAGCGTAAGCTTCTGTTCTGAGAAATCGAAGTCGACGGCTGCGTCCGGCACCGTTGCGGCAAGGTCGAGACATTCGTCGGCGTTGGCGGCCTCGGCAGACTGCTTGCTGGCGGTCGCATCAGCGTTTGCGCCAGCGGCGGCATGCGTGTCTCTGGCTGCGGCTTCGGCAGCTTCAGCAGCTTCAGTTGCCTCAGTAGACGCAAGCGCCGGCAGCTTTGCACCGGTGGTCGCTGCAACCTTGGCGAAATCGACACCAAGCGTTTCGAGCATCTGATGACTAAAGCACGCGCGCGCGCTTTGTCCGTCGCGAGTCGCCACGAAGCGCACATCCTGGCGCGCCACACGAACATCGTTGACCCAGAGGTCGACGGAGTACACACCCGGCTGCACCATATTGCCGCGCGCAAAACGCGAAACGTCCACGGTTTGCTTCGGGTCCGTACGCAGAAACGTCGTGTCGAACTGGACAGTTGCACCGGCGTCACTCGCTTCTGCTGCATTCACGCTCGCCGACTGAACGCCGCCCAGCACCGCGAATGCCGACATGACCACTGCGGCAACGGGGCTCAGGCCGAACGGACCAGAGAATTCACTGGTGCGAACATGCGACTGATGACGAGGTGAGAGCTTCATGATCTAACTCAATTCCAATGTTCGCGACAGGCGTGAGTCGTCCCCATGCGTTGCCTGTGCAACGCACGCCGTGGTCGAGAAGGATTTGACGATGGGTGGAAGGCGGCCGCCCGCCCGGCAAGCTACCGCGGTCTATTGACCGAGCGTCGCGTCGCCATTGATGGCGCCACCGTAATCGCTGATTGCGGTGTAGTGAACCTTCGCACCTGCCGGTACTGCATTCATCTTTGCGACGGGCAAGACCACCGACGCGCGCGGCGCCACCATGCCGCCCTGTTCATTCTTGAAGGTATGCCCACCGCTTTCGACATCGACTTCGCTAAACGACACGTAGTACGGCGTCGGATTCGACACGCTCACCGCCTGACCCTTGCCATCCGGCGACGCGGCAATCTTCCAACTCAACTGCGCAGGCGCTTCCTCAGGCTTGCCAGGCAGTTTCGCCGGACGCACGAACACCTTGATGCGCGTGCGGTAGGCCATTTGCAGCGAGTTGACGCCGGTCGCACCGCTCGCCTTCGGCGGAATATCCAGCACGTTGAGCCAGTAGACCGATTCGCGATCCTGCGGCAGCGCTTCGCCGCTATACATCACACGCAGGGTTTGCGCTTTCGCCGGATCCATGCGGAAGATGGGCGGCGTAATCACAAACGGCACCTTGACTTCGCCGGGTTTTGCATCCGGGTTGCCATCGTCCATCCATACCTGCACGAGCGACGGGTTGTGGCTGTCGTTATCGAGCTTGACCGTGACTTCGCGCTGCTCGAGCGGATACACCACTCGCGTACCACCGATCGTCACGCTTGCTTGTGCGCTGCCCGCAAGCAGCGCACAAGCAAAACCGATTCCTATCGTCATTTTTCCGAGCAACTTCATCACATCACCTCTAAAAATAATCTTGAAATAAGGCCATAAAAAAGCGTTCGCCTGAGCGAACGCCTCAGCCAAACGCTTACTGATACTGCATCGTGTATTGAACGTTCGTGCTCACGTTGCCGGGCGTAGCCTTGCCCGTTGCGTAGTACTGCGCGAAATACTTCAGGTTCGCGCTGCCCGTGGTGATCGTCGCGCCGTTGCTAGCGATATCGTTGTTCAAACCGGTCACGATGTTGATCGGTTGCATCGATGCATTCAGCAGACGGACTTCAACGTTCGTGGCGGGGGTCGTGCTAGCCTGGTTCGTCAAATAGCCGTTGCTCTGGTCGACGGTCGAGCCGTTTTCGAAGGTGGCGATGGCCTTGGTCGCACCACCTGTGCAGCCGGTCAGTGCCATCGTGATATCGGTCGGGCCCGACGTACCACCCACCGTACCTGCTGCCGAGAGCGCGCCAGCCGAAACCGTTGGCAGCGTGACTGCCACGTCGGCAGCGGTACCCGATGTCTTGCCGTTGATCGAGCAAGTGGTGTTCGACAACGTGCCAGTGATGGTGATCGTGCCGTCCGCCGCCTGGGCGCCGAGCGATGCGAGACCCAACAGACCGCCGGTTGCGATCACAATTGCGGGGAGGATTGATTTCATGTTTGCTGCTCCAGTAAGTTAAGAAAATTATTGAATCAACAGCGAATCGATATTGGGTGAAATTCGCCATTTGCCCCTGGGCGCTCCAATGTTCTTTGCCGGGAAAATGGCGGTCTTGCTTCGAACTATTGGCCTCTCGTTCAGGCGCAAATTCATATTAAGTTTTCGAGATTCGCAAGTACTTAGGAGAATTCCGATTTAGATAGGAATCGCCCTACACGAAACGCGATTTCGTCCGACGGCTGCACGCTCGCGCGAAGCAAGTCGTTAGGACGTTTCCTAAAGATTCAGAAGAAAAGACGGCTCAACCAGGATTCGGCGCCACAAATAGAAAACCCGCCGCATCGTTGCCGATGCGGCGGGTTTTCTTAAAGCGTTCAGGCGGGCTACGCGCCGCTGGCTTCGTTCAGCGTCAGGTGCTTCGTCTCAGGCGCCCAGGCGATCGACACCACCATGCCGATCAGCAGAACAGCTGCGAGCACCATCATGGTCGCGTGGAAACCCAGATGGACGATGCCAAGCGGCAGCAGGAAAGTGCCGACCGCCGAACCGAGGCGGCTGCACGCAATTGCAAGTCCAACGCCGCAGGCGCGCACTTCGGTTGGAAAGCACTCCGGCGGGAACACACCGACCAGATTCGAAAAAGCGGACATCGTCAGCGTGAAAATGGCGAACGCGACGATCATCGCGAGCGTTGCGGATTCCGGCAGCACACTCAATGCGATCAGCGACAGGCACGTCACCGCAAACGAGCCGATCAGAAACACGCGGCGCGATAGCTTGATCGTCAGCCAGATGCCGATCAGCGCGCCCAGCACCAGGAAACCGTTCAGCAGGAAATCCGCGCCCGAACCGTCGTTCAGGTGAATGGCTTTAAGAATGGTCGGCAGAAACGTATAGATCGCGAAGTACGGAATCACCAGGCACACAAAAAAAGCGCAATTAAAGATCGTTCTGCGGATCAGGTCCGGCTTGAACAGGCGCATGAAGCCACCATGCGCGTGCGAGTGACCGTCATCGCCTGCATCGAGTGTTACGTTTGGACCGAAGTGCTTGAGCACGATTGCTTTGGCTTCGGCAATGCGTCCCTTGCCATACAGCCAACGCGGTGACTCCGGCGTGCCCATGCGCAAGATCAGCACGATCAACGCTGGAACGCCCGCCGACGCAAGCAGCCAACGCCACGCATCTGGCGAGGCGTCGGCATAGTACATGCCGAGCACATTCGCCACCACGTAGCCGACGGTCCACACCACGCTGAACGAGCCAAGCAAGGTGCCGCGATGCTTGCGCGGCGAGAATTCAGCAAGGATCGCGTGTCCAACGGCAAAGTCGCCGCCCATGCCGAAGCCGATCAGCACACGCAGCAAACACAACTCGAGCGGCGATCGCACGTAGAACTGCGCAAACGCCGCCGCGGTGATGATGAGGAAGCTCAGTAGAAAGATCCTCTGCCGTCCCAGCCGGTCCGACAGCCAGCCAAACACGAGGCTGCCGACAAAGATGCCCATCAACGCAGAGCTGCCGATCATGCCCATCCAGAACGCGTCGAGCGGCATCTGGCGATTCAGCGACGCAAGCGCATAGCCGATCGTGCCAAGTGCGAACCCTTCGGTAAAGTGGGCACCGAAAGTGAGTCCGGCGATCTTGACGTGGAACGAGTTCAGCGGAACGTCGTCAAGAGAAACGGGGCCGCGCGCGGTTG
Organism: Paraburkholderia fungorum; assembly: GCF_003610895.1. Classification (GTDB taxonomy): domain Bacteria; phylum Pseudomonadota; class Gammaproteobacteria; order Burkholderiales; family Burkholderiaceae; genus Paraburkholderia; species Paraburkholderia fungorum_B. Next base: position 126,195 of record NZ_MCAS01000014.1, on the reverse strand, counting down.
CTGCCGCCGTGTGCGGCGTAGTGGGGGCGAGGCCGAGAGTGGCCGCCTGGATATCCTGATTGCTCACGCTGTCTCCTTCGTTATGTTAGCCACCTGGCGCGGGAGGTTTTTTTGCCGATGTGCCGGCGCCGCACCGGGCTGCGTCGTTCGCCTCACGCGTGCAAGTGCGTGGTGCTGCGTGAGGCGAAGGCGTAGGTTGACGATCAGCGTCCGAGGCCGCCCATCAACATGTACTTCAGTTCGGTGTATTCATCGAGCCCGTACTTCGAACCTTCGCGACCAAGGCCCGACTGTTTGACACCGCCGAAGGGTGCGACTTCGGTCGACAGAATGCCCTCGTTGATGCCGACCATGCCGCTCTCCAGCGCTTCAGCAACCCGCCATGCGCGCGCGAGGTCGCGCGTGTAGAAGTATGCGGAGAGACCGAACGGCGTGTCGTTGGCGGCGGTGATCGCTTCGTCTTCAGACTTGAAGCGGAAACACGCCGCGACCGGTCCAAAGGTTTCCTCCTTTGCGATCAACATCGAATCAGATGCGTCGACCAACACGGTCGGCTCGTAAAACGTGCCACCGAGCGCGTGCGGTTTTGCGCCGGTCAAAACCTTCGCGCCTTTTTGCAGCGCATCGGCGACGTGCGCTTCCACCTTCTTCAGCGCCGCCTGATTGATCAGTGGACCTTGCTCGACCTCGCCTTGCAACGCATTGCCAACGCGCATCTGGCGCACGGCTTTGGTCAAGGCCAGTGTGAACGCGTCGTAGATACCGTCCTGCACGTAGAAGCGGTTCACGCACACACAGGTCTGTCCGGTGTTGCGAAACTTCGAGGCCATCGCACCTTGCACGGCGGCGTCGATATCCGCGTCGTCGAAGACGATGAACGGCGCGTTGCCGCCAAGCTCCAGCGACAGCTTCTTCAGCGTATCGGCCGACTGCTTTGCAAGCAGTTTTCCCACCCGTGTCGAGCCGGTGAACGAGAGCTTGCGCACCACTTCCGATTCAGTCAGCACGCCGCCGATCGCCACGGCATCGCCGGAGACGATATTGAACACGCCAGCCGGAATGCCCGCTCTGTCAGCGAGCACGGCCAGTGCGAACGCCGACAACGGCGTCTCTTCCGACGGCTTGAGCACCATCGTGCAGCCCGCTGCGAGCGCAGGGCCGGCCTTACGCGTAATCATCGCGAGCGGGAAATTCCACGGCGTGATCGCCGCGACCACGCCCACCGGTTCGCGCGTGACGATGATCTTCGCGTTCGGATTCGGGCTGGGGATCACGTCGCCGTAACTGCGCTTGGCTTCCTCGGCGAACCATTCGAAGAAGCTCGCCGCATAGCCGACTTCGCCGCGCGCCTCGGCAAGCGGCTTGCCTTGTTCGAGCGTCAGCAGTTCGGCGAGCGCGTCGCGGTTCTCGAGCATCAATTCGCCCCAGCGTTTGACGCGTGCGCCGCGCTCCTTTGCGGTCAACCGACGCCACGCCGGAAACGCACGCTCGGCTGCGGCAACGGCCTGCTCCGTTTCCGCAGCGCCGCCTTTGGCGACTTGAGCGACGATCTCGCCGGTCGCGGGATTCAGAACGGGATACGTGCTCGCGCTTTCGTACCACTCGCCACCAATGTAATGCCCTGTGCGGAGAAATTCGTTCATGCCGCCTTCTCCAGATCCTCGACGAACGCGCCTTGCGCAAGCCGTGGCTCGCGTGCGATGCGTTTGCCCGCGGTGTAGTCATTGATCAGATCGCACGGCGTGTAATTGCGTTCGAGCTCGAAGAGCTCGTCCGCACTGAATTTCGTGCCGAGTGCCGCCAACGCGCTGTCGAACTGCGCCGGCGTATCCGCACCGACCAGCATGCTCGCTACGCCGCCGTGATTGAGCACCCAGGCCTGCGCAATCTGCGCCGCCGACACACCACGCCGCGCCGCTACGCGCGCCACCGACGCGGCAATCTCACGCGACGCCGTATCGCCGTACATCTGCGCGGTGAAGAAGTCGGTCTGGTTACGCGTCGAGTTAGGATCGCAAGTCAGCAACCCGCGAGCCAGCGGACTGAACACCGACACGCCGACGCCCTGATCCTGGCAGTACGGAATCATCTCGCGCTCTTCCTCGCGATAGGCAAGGTTGAGTTGCAACTGCATGTTGATCGGCTTGTGCCAGCCGTTGCGCTCGCACACTTGCATGATCTTGGCGAACTGCCACGTGTACATCGTCGATACGCCGATGTAGCGAGCCTTACCCGCGCACACGATGTCGTTGAGCGCACCCATGGTCTCTTCAACAGGCGTATTCACGTCGAAGAAATGCAGCATGTAGATGTCGACGTAGTCCATACCGAGACGTGTGAGCGACGCGTCGATGCCATCCATGATGTGCTTGCGCGAGTGGCCGCCGGCGTTCTGATACGTGCCCATGTCATAACCGACCTTGGTCGTCACGACGATTTCCTCGCGGCGGGCGATGCGCTTCAGAATGCGCCCCACCACTTCTTCACCCACACCTGTCGAGTAGAAATCAGCGAGGTCGATGAAATTGACGCCGGCTTCGAGCGCGTGACGCACGATCGGCTCGCTCTGCGCTTCATCGAAAATCCACGGCTTCCATTGCGGCGTGCCCATGTTCATCGTGCCAAGACACAGACGCGAAACCTTCAGGCCCGAGTGGCCAAGGCGAATGTATTCCATAGTGCTTGTCTCCTTCCTGATCGCATCCAGTTGCGCAAGCGGTCGCGCGGCACTCACGGCGCGCGAACCGCGTCGCGTGTGATTAACGTTGCTTCGGGGTGTAGAACGGATTCGAAACTTCGCGCGCGGCGGCGAACACTTCGTCGCGATGCGGCAAACCCTTCATCGCAGCGAGGATCGCGTTCTTGCACGCGCGGTAGTTGTTCTCGAACACGGCGTCGAGGTTGTCGGTGCCCGGGTTGACCCAGTTCGCCGACACCACCACCCAATCGTTTTCCGCTTCGGGCGGCAACGTGCCGTTCTCCAGCGACTCGGCCACCGCCTTTGCGATGCCGGCCTGCGAAGCGCCCCACGTTGCGTTGCCGTGGAAGTCGCTGCCGATCTGCGCCTTGTTCACATACAGCGTCAACGGCTTGGTCGGCACGCCCGGCCGCGCGATCACGACGAACGGCGCATGCCCGGCGGAAGGCGTCGCCAATGCGGTGGCGAAGGCTTGCCCTGCCGGCCCATTACGCGGACCGACCAGTACGTTGATGTGCGCGAGGTTGACGCCGGGGCCTTCGAATCCTTCGCCGATAAAGAGTTGTTTGTCCGTCGATACGCTCATGGTCTTTCCGTCGAGGTTGAGTGGATGACCGATTGTGCGGTTCGGTCTGCGCGACCATGTATCGATGAGTTTTGATCCGGGGTATGAGGCGAACTCATCTCCGGGTTTGCCCCGGGGCGGCCTGGAAGGCGATCAGATGGTGGATCACATCGCGCACGCGAACGAACTCAAAGGTGAGAGTTTTCGGGACTCGCGATTGCGAACCTCGAATCGCGGCGAAAGGTGAACAGACCCGCGGCCGCTCACGCACCAACGGCGTGAAGTTCAGCAGTCCGGCAAGGTCGGCGGAAAAGGCAGCGAGAGAACCGCGAGGCAGCATCCACGATTCTTCGGATCGCCTGGAAACGCCCGTCAGCAAGGGCTGGCGCGGATTTCAAGGATGACCCTGCAGTCACGAGTTACTGCGCGGTGATCGTGCAGCAAGGTGCGTCATCCGACAAAACCAGGCTCACCGAAATAACCAATCCTTGCCCGGGGTGTCTGGAGAAATTCACGGCGCGCGTTGCACGCTCACGTGAAAGGTGAGGGTTTTCGGGACCCGCGCAGCGGTGCGAGAAAAACCCGGCACAACTTCACTTCGAAAGAAACCGGCGCGTTGCGAACGCAAGCGCCACACAGGAAAGGGCTTCAGCCTTCGATCAGAAAGCGCTCGCGATTCTTGCCTGCGAGCCAGCCCGGCGAGCGGCCACGGCCGCTCCAGGTCTCACCGGTTTTCGGGTTTCGGTACTTGGCTACCGATACCGTTTTGCGCCCCGTTGCACGTTTGCTCGTGAAACCCAGCTCTTCCGCCGTGAGGTCGTATTCGGCGACCTTTTGCTTGATCTCCGCGATCGCCTGTGCAATTTCTTTCTCGCGCGCCACCGCGACTTCCTTGTGGAGCTTCTCGAGCTGGGCAGTCAACTGTTTGTACGAAGGCATGACAGGTACTCCGATCGATTTGACGAATGCAGCGCGGACGCCTCCTGGGAAGTCGTCCTGGGGGACACTATCAGACGAAAAAAGTGCCGGATAGAGCGGCCCGCGCAGGGCGGCCCGCCAACGTAGCCAACTCATGCGACCACCGAGCGCCGCGCGATTAACCACCGTTAAAGCTGCCTGCTCACCTGCCGTGGCCGACGCACTCAATCGTCAATTGCATCGTACACGCGGCGTTCGAAATCGACCGACATCGGGAAGGGTTCGACAGCACGCCGCTGAATCAGCATGATACCGATCAGGTCTTCCACCGGATCAGCGAACCAGCTTGTGCCATACGCACCCGGCCAGCCGAACGACCCGATGGAGCGATAACCGAGCGGCAGTTGCTGCGCCGGATCGTCGACGATGGACAAACCAAGTCCGAAACCCTGGCCCGCCCACATCACTTGACCGAACGCCGGCACGCGGCGCTGGTCGCGGGTCAGAAAATTCGAGCGCATCAAATCGACCGAGCGATGCGACAGCAAACGTGTCGACCCGACGCGCCCACGTCCTAACAACAATTGCGCGAACTGCAGATAATCCTGCGCCGTGGAGACAAGACCTCCGCCGCCGCTCTGGAACCGGCCAGGGTTCGCCCAACGGCTCGCCGACGCATGGTCTTCGACCACACGCCGCTGCGTGTCCGGCGCGACGCCATAAGCCGTCGCCAAACGCGCGAGTTGCGCGTCGGGCACCCAGAACGCCGTGTCGCGCATGCCGAGCGGTTCGAAGATCCGCGTCCGGAAAAAGTCGCCGAGCCGCATGCCGCTGACGCGCTCGATCAGTACACCCAGAATGTCGGTCGCGATGCCGTAGTGCCAGCGCGAACCGGGCTGAAACATCAACGGTAAGCCGGCTATACGTTTTAGCCACGCGTCGGCGTCGCCCCGCGCTTCAATGCCGTTGAAAGCCGCCGCGTAAGCCTCGGCCAATGGACCGGTAGCGGTGAAATGATATGCATAGCCGGCGCGATGCGTGAGCAGATCGAGCACGGTAATCGGCGCTCTGGCCGGGTCGGCTTCGTCGAGCGGGCCGGTGGGGTCGCGCAGCACGGAGGGCGCAGCGAGTTCAGGCAGCCACAACGAGATCGGCGTATCGAGAGCGAGCCGATCCTCTTCGATCAGCATCTGGATCGCCGCGCTCGTAACCGGCTTGGTCATCGAGGCAATGCGAAACAGCGTGTCGCGCGCCATGGGCAACTGCGCCGCTTCGTCACGCAAGCCAAGGGGCTCGAAATAGCCGATTTCCCCACGCCGCCAGACCAGCGAAACGACGCCCGCAACCTCGTCGCGCGCCACATAGCCTTGCATGGCGTTCGTAAGCGCCGTCAGCCGGACGGCCGAGAGTCCTGCAGTGTGCATGCTCCTCCTGATGTCAGGGCGTTACGTTCCCTTATTTCTCAGGAAACGTTACCTGATCAGACGGTACACGTCACCCTCCCTCCTGTGGGAGGTCACGTCTTTTTCCGCTCCTCCAGAGCCGACAGGGCTGCATCGAGCCGCTTGACGCGACTGGCCTGCGCCGGCACCAAAGCGGCCCCGGACACCAAAGCGATGCGGTTGCGCCAATAGGACAGTGGGATACGGTCTTCAGCAGAGATATGCGAGATTACATGCTCAAGATGTTCGATGTCTTTTTCGAGTTGATGGTGATTCATTGTTTTCCCCGGAATTACTCATTGGACTCGTTTAAAAAAGCATAAAGCGTGCCGCAATTACATCATCTCGTCACTCAGCAGGAAAATCTTTCTTAAGCCGTTAATCCCACCGGCGTGAATCCGGCAAAATCTGCATGTATTTTTTAACTTTGAACCGGTGGAATGAGGATACGGCGAAGAATCTTCGCGTTCCGTTAGGTGCCGCACCGACCGGGGCTAATGGAGAACCCGGAGGGTTTTGTTATCGACGCGCGCGATATAACTAATAGTTTGCGCATGGCCCAATAAATATTCAACGCGCATCATAACCGTTTTCAGAAATGCGCATTGGAGCCAGATATTTATAACGGCCATATGCATATTGCGCGACATCAGCTCGCCGCATGGCAGGGTCCGTTCAAACTGGACTTGCGCTGGGAGGGAGACGACCGCCCACGGTCACGGGTGGGCGACAGGATAAAGAAAGGAAATTGTCATGCGCGTTATGCCAGTTGTCGGCTGGCATAACGTCATTTTGCGCGGCAGGCGTATATCAGACTGAGGGTGCCATTCTCGGTGGACTGGCGCACGACATCGAAGGCGCCGCCGCAAGCCGCGTTTGCCTGCTGCGAGCAGGAGTCGGAGCCGGCTGGACATTGAACCAGCGTAGTCGGGCGGCCGTCCGACAGAAACAGCGGGGCGCTGCTGCTGCAACCACTCAGCAAGGCGATTGCGGGAAGCGCCAGCGCAGCACAGGCACGGCGCGCGAAAGAGGGAAGGCTGTGTTTCATCTGGAAACCCCGATCACGTCTTGTTTTTCGATCACGCGATTGTGCCACGCGGCCATTGCAGTGCGTCATTCGATGTCGCCGTACTTTGTCACACCTCGATGCCATATGCCGCGATCTTCTTATAGAGTGTCGCGCGACCCATGCCGATCTGCATGGCCGTCTCGATCACACGACCGCCGTTGGCGCGCAAGGCGTCGCCCAGGTAGCGCTTTTCGAACGCGGCCATGGCGTCGCTCCATGACATCGTCTGGAGCGACGCCGATGCAGTGTCCGAAGCGCGCGCCTCAGAGACCATGGATACCTGCGGACGATGGCCGCCATGTGACGGACCGATAAACGGCGCCAGCGCACGCGCATCGATTCGCTCGCTGTCCGAGAGCATCACCGCCCGCTCCAGCGTATTGCGCAACTCGCGTACATTGCCGGGCCACCCGTACGAACACAGCAGTTGCAATGCGTCGTCCTGCAATTCGAAGTGGCTGGCGCCGCGCGCTTGCGTCGACAGGTCCTCGAGCATCGCGTAGGCAAGCGCCTCGATATCGGATAGACGCTCGCGAAGCGCCGGCGCCTGGATCGTCAGCACGTTCAGCCGATAGAACAGGTCCGCGCGGAAACGCCCCGCCGCGACCAGCGCCGGCAAATCTGCCGAGGTCGCGGCGATGATCCGTACATCCGCGCGCACGATCCGGTTCGAACCAAGCGGCTCGAACTCCTTGTCCTGCAGCACGCGCAACAGCTTGCCCTGCAAAGGCAGCGGCATGTCGCCGATCTCGTCGAGAAACAGTGTGCCGCCGTTCGCAAGCTCGAACTTGCCGACGCGGCCCTTGCGGTCGGCGCCGGTATAGGCGCCCGCCGCGGCGCCGAAGAATTCGACTTCGAGCAAGGTGTCCGGAATCGCCGCGACGTTAACGGTCACGAGCGGCTGATTCGCCCGCGCCGATCCACCGTGAATGGCATGCGCCAGCAGTTCCTTGCCCGTGCCGGTTTCGCCAAGCAACAGCACCGGTGACTCGAGTTGCGCGGCGCGGCGCGCCTGGCGTTTCACCTCGAGACTAGCCGCGCTCGTACCGACAAAGCTGCCGAACGTGTACTTCGCCCGCCGGGCTTGCGCGAGCGATTGGCGCGTCGCGATCAGCTCTTCCTGCACGCGGGAATAGTGAGAGAAAAGCGGCGTGAGCGCCTTCAGTTCGTCGAACAACGCGAAACCCACCGCACCGACCGTTTCGCCCGCGTCGTCTTTCAACGGCAGCCGCGTCACCACAAGCGGCTCGCGATCCGTTTCGAGGATATCGAGCAGAATCGGTTTGCCGGTGTTCACAACCTCGCGCATCAGGCTGTTGGGAATCACCTCCTCGCAATCCCGGCCAATGGCCTGCTCCGGGTCCGAAAAGCCGAAGCGCGCCGCGTAGCGCTTATTGATCCAGACGACGCGCGCCTCGGCGTCGACGATGAACGTGCCTTCGCTGAAATTTTCGAACGTACGGAACAGCGATTCCATCGCCCGGCGGAGTACGTCGCCGTAGGTGGCAGGAAGGCCCGCCCAGTCGTTCATCATGGTGTCGCTGTCTCCGGCTAATGTTCTATTTATGCATGTCTCATTTTGTAGACAGATTATCTCATCAGCGAGATCGCCAACAGGCTTATTGCATAAGGGTTTAACCGCAGTTCAGCCTATATTCAGATGATTTGCATCCCGATTTGGAGACGTTTGGGTACAATCGGCCGCATCACGTTTCGAACTTCGCCTGTGAAATCAACGGGCAGGCCACCGCAGCGCAGGTGGCATGGAATCTGCATTTGCGGGCGCCGGGCCGTCGCACTCATCGGGACGGCGTACACGTAGAACAACCAAGCTTCGGAGACTCAATGTCCTTTGTTATCGTCCTCGCCGCGCTGGCGTTTCTGATGTTTGCCGCGTATCGCGGCTACAGCGTCATTCTGTTCGCGCCGATCGCCGCTCTCGGCGCTGTGCTGCTCACCGATCCGGGCGCTGTCGCACCGGTGTTCTCCGGCATCTTCATGGAGAAGATGGTCGGCTTCGTGAAGCTTTACTTCCCCGTATTTCTGCTGGGCGCGGTGTTCGGCAAGGTCATCGAACTGTCCGGCTTCTCGGAGTCGATCGTGGCCGCCGCCATCCGCTATATTGGCCGCTCGCGCGCCAATGCAGTGATCGTCGCGGTGTGCGCATTGCTCACGTATGGCGGCGTATCGCTGTTCGTGGTGGTGTTCGCCGTCTATCCGTTCGCCGCCGAACTGTACCGTCAGAGCAATATTCCGAAACGGCTGATGCCGGGCGCGATCGCGCTCGGTGCGTTCTCGTTCACGATGGACTCGCTGCCGGGCACGCCGCAGATCCAGAACATCATCCCGACCACTTTCTTCAAGACGACGTCCTGGGCCGCGCCCACGCTTGGCGTGATCGGCTCGCTGTTCATCATCGCGGTCGGACTCACGTATCTGGAATGGCGCCGCCGCGCGGCGATGGCGACCGGCGAAGGCTACGGCACGGATCTCGTCAACGAACCGGAACGCGTCGAATCGAAGCAACTGCCGCATCCGCTGCTCGCGGTCGCGCCGCTGGTGCTGGTCGGCGTGGCGAACTTCCTGCTGACCCGCTGGATTCCTAACTGGTACGGTGCCTCGTACACCGTCGCACCGGACATCCTGCCGGGCATCCATGCGCCGGTTACGACGACGATCAAAAGCGTCGTCGCGATCTGGGCCGTTGAAGGCGCGCTGCTGCTCGGTATCGTGATGGTCGTGGTGACGGCGTTCGGCCGCGTGCGCGAACGCTTTGCGATCGGCACCAAGGCCGCGGTGGCGGGCGCGTTGCTGGCTTCGTTGAATACCGCTTCGGAGTACGGCTTCGGCGGCGTAATCGCGGCGTTGCCGGGCTTCCTGGTTGTCAGCGATGCGTTGAAAAGCATTCCGAATCCGCTGGTCAACGCCGCCGTTTCGGTAAGCTCGCTGGCAGGTATCACGGGTTCGGCATCGGGCGGCATGAGCATTGCGCTCGCGGCCATGTCCGATACGTTCATCAAGGGCGCGGAAGCGGCGCACATCCCGATGGAAGTGTTGCACCGGGTGGTGGCCATGGCGAGCGGCGGCATGGACACACTGCCGCATAACGGCGCGGTGATTACGCTTCTGGCAGTGACGGGATTGACGCACCGCCAGTCGTACCGCGATATCTTTGCGGTGACGGTAATCAAGACGCTGGCGGTTTTCTTTGTGATCGCGGTGTATTACATGACCGGGCTGGTTTAACGCTATTGCGCTGAGAGACGGCTGATTCAAAGCTGGGCGCGCCGGCACATCGGCGCGCCCTTGCACTTTCTGGCGCGACGCTTGCGCATCTCTTACCATTTAATTTCATTTTTATACTCAATTGCAGTGTGCTTGACCCCGGCGCATTCCGATGTTTTGATTTGGGCGCGCGATTATCGACGCGCGAAATAAAACACGTGAAATAACGATCCAGAACCGGGGCATACACATGATCAAGAAGGTCACGGCGCGCGGGCTTTTCGCCCACGTCGCGCTCGCTGCGCTCGCCGCGTTCGTCGGCTGCGCGGCGCCGGCAGGCGCGGATGAACGCGATCCGATTGCCACCGATCTGCACGAGACCGTCGTTCAGGTTCCGATGACCGAACGCGGCTTGTTCGGAGAGCACACACGCGACATCGTCGCCACCACCTATATGCCCGACGGTGCGGGTCCGTTTCCGCTGATCGTCCTGAGCCATGGCAATCCGCCAAACGCCCACGATCGCTTCAAGGTCGGCCGCTACCGTCAGCTCGCGCAGATTCGCCAGTTTGTTCAGCTGGGCTTTGCGGTCATCGTTCCGATTCGGCGCGGCTATGGCGCGACCGGCGGCTCGTATGCGGAAAACACTGGTTCGTGCCAGAACCCCGACTTCGAAAGCGCTGGGCGGGAAGCCGCTCAAGACCTGCTCGCCACCATCGCGTTTGCGGACACGCTGCCGCAAGTCGATCGCAACAAAGTGATACTCGTCGGTCAGTCCGCTGGTGGGTTCGCTTCTCTCGCAGCGGCGAGCTATGCCCCCAAGGGACTCGTTGCGGTGATCAACTTCTCCGGCGGTCGCGGCGGGGATCCGCGCGAGCATCCCGGCCGGCCCTGCTCACCGGAGCAGATGGCCACGACCATGGCGCACTTTGCCTCGACCACGACCGTGCCCGTGCTGTGGCACTACGTCGAAAACGATCAGTATTTCGCGCCGGATGTCGTCAAGACCTGGTTCAGCGCGTTCCAGGCGGCAGGAGGACATGGCGAACTGGTTGTCGAACCACCTTTTGGCCGGGACGGCCACGGCATGTTCGCGGTGGACCGCTCGATTCCGATCTGGCTGCCGCATTTCGAGCAATTCGTCGCGCCGATTGTCCCGCTGAAGCAGAGCGCGCCCGCGCCTTCCACGAACGCGGACAATGCAGCCTCATCGCCGTAAGCGCGACAGCACGACGCAAGCGTGCGGCTGCCGCCGCACGCGTCAATGCATTGACGCTTCATCCAGACCGAATTGATCGCATATCGCCTCGTGCAAGGAGATCGCGCGTTCGTCCATGCCGGTCGTCCAACTCCCGCTGCTCACACATAGCTGCTCCAGCTCGCGGCATTGCTGCGCTAACTGCGACTCCTGCACGACGAGAAATCCGCCGGCGGCGCTATGCGCCCAGCCACCCAATGCCTCCCGGTCTTCCCGCTCGACAATCGCCAACAGCCTCGGCAGATCGTTTTGCAGGTGCTCCTTGAGCATCACCGTATAACGTGCCTTGTCGTCCGCGCTGAGCGTCGCGGCCGGATCGGCGGCTGCGTCGGCCGGATCGGCGGCTGCGTCGGCCGGATCGGCGGCTGCGTCGGCCGTACCCAGAGTCGCCGCAATTACCGGCGCTGTCGCAGACGTGCCTGTCGACGTTGATGTCGCCGCCAGTTGCCTTGCCGACGTCACGGCGAGCAACGCCGCCTCCAACTCATCCAGCGACGCCGGTTTTGCGACATAGCCGGTAAAGCCGCGCTCGCGCCAGCCTTCCTGCTGCTGATTGTCGGTGACCGCGCTAAAGGCCAGCACCGGCAAGTCCGCATGCGCTTTGCGCAACGCCGCCAGCAATGCGTACCCATCCATGACCGGCATGTGGATATCGGTCAGCACCACCTCGAAGTGCCCCAGCTCGAATGCCGCCAACGCTTGCCGCCCGTCGCCGGCGATTGTCGGCAGGCAACCCAGTGCATCGAGCTGCTCCACGATCAACGTCTGGATCAGTGGATTGTCTTCGGCGACCAGAACCGCCAGACCGTGCAGCGCGGGATTCGCAGCAGCGGGCGGGCGCGCCACGGCGGAGTCGCCCGCGAGCGGCTGCGCGCTCTCGTCAACCACGCCTCCCTCGGCCGCCAGTTCGACTGCGGACAGGATCGCCGCCCGGCTGAATTCAGTGGCTTCGAGCACGCCATCGGCACGCGCCGCGGGACGATGCGGCCCGGTTCGTGTAACCCACGCGACGCCGACCGGCTGGACTTCACGCAACCCGGCAACGGCGTCAAGACCGTACTCACCGGTAACCAGCATCGCTTTCGGCTGGTTCACGCGTAACCAGGCCTGCGCGCTGCGCGCCGACATCACCGTGTGCGCCGACCAGCCCGCGCGCCGCAGCCAGCCATCGAGCAGTTGTCCCGACTCACGCTCCTGACACAGCACCAGCACGTTTCCACGGCGCGCCGGCTCGACGGCCGGAACACGCAATTCATCCGGCGGCAACGCAAGCGGTATCGAAACACTGAATGCGCTGCCTACCCCGAGCACGCTCTCGACGGAAATATGCCCGCCCATCAATTCGCACAGCCGCGCGCAGATCGACAAACCCAGGCCGGTGCCGCCATAGCGGCTCGAGGTGCTGGCCTCGCCCTGCTCGAACGGATTGAAAATGCGCGCCACCAGCGCCTGATCCATGCCGATGCCCGAATCGCAGACCCGGCAGGTCAGAATCGGGCGCCCTTGCAGATCGTCCTTCACTTCGGCATTCAACGTGATCTTGCCGCACGACGTGAACTTGAACGCGTTGCTCAACAGGTTATTGACGATCTGCGCGATGCGCGTGCGATCGCCGCGCAGTGGCTGATCGAGCGTCGGCGAAAGGTGCGAGTAAAAGCGGATCGCGCGGTCCGCCGTCATCGGCGCGTAGGACAGCGCAATATTTTCAAAATCGTCGATGGGCAGGAACGATTCAGTCACGAGCCTCATCTCGCCCGCGTCGATCTTTGAAAAATCGAGAATGTCGTTGACGATGCGGCGCAGCGCGCCGGCCGCCACCTCCAGCGTGGCGAGCCGCCGCGTGTGCGCTTCGAGGCCGGGGGTCCGCGCGAACAGCTCGAGATTGCCGAGTAACGCGTTCAACGGTGTGCGGATTTCATGGCTCATCGAGGCGAAGAAATTCGAACGCGCCCGCATCATGCTCTCGGCACTCTGCTGCGCGAGCCGCAGTTGCTGTTCGAGCGCATGCTGCGTGGTCACATCGAGAATCGCGCAGAACAGCACGTCTGCGTTCGCGTAACGCGCAGGGGCGTACGTGAACTGCAGGAACTGTTCGGGCGCTGCGCTGCTTACATCGTTTGCGTCATTTGCGTCCGGCTGCGGCTGCGGCCGTGGCGGCGACTCCGGTTGCGATTGCTGCGCCGGTAGCTGCGATTGCGAATGCGCCTGAAGAGGCTGCGCAGGCGCGACAAACGCCGCGACCTTCGCGAACGCCGCGACCGACGGTTTGTCAGGCGCCTGCGCCGAGAACTCGCCGACGATGTGCGGCGGCAAGCGGTTACTGCCAGGTTCGATATGCAGCAGCGCACCCGCCAGCGCGTTGGCGTTGATGATCGAATAGTCGCTTTGCCGAACGATGCACAAGCCGATCGGTGTCGCGCTGACGAGAATATGGTTGATGGTTTCGCTTTCCAGCGCGCGCGAGGTTTCCGCAAAGCTGTTGCGCAACAGACGCAAGCCCCAGAAGCGCGCTGTCAGCGCAATCGCCACCAACACCAGAAGCGTGAGGCCGACGAGCGCGGCCAGTTGCCAGCCGAGCGCGGCAAGCAGTGAGCGCCAGGGCAGATAGCCGACCAGCGTGCCGAAGTCACGCATGAGCGGCTCGCTCAGAAACACGCCGTCGCTTGTGTAGCGATAGACGCCGGGCGGGGAACCTGCAACAACGCCCTGCAGCACCCTCAAGGCTTTCTCGCCGATAGGCGGTGACGACACGATCAGGCGGCGGTCCGCCGTTAGCAGCAACAGTGTGCCCTCGCCGGTTGGCCTGCCAAGATGCGCCTCAAGCGCGTCAAGCGGGATACTCACAATGACGAGCGTGATCGGCGTGTTGCCGGCGTAAAGCGCCGCTACTTCCGAGATCACCTGAATCCCTTGTAGCGGATCGCGGTACGGTCCGAGCCACACGCGCTCGCCTTTGCCCGGCACGCGCTTGCCGGTTTGTGCCAGCAACTCGCGTTCGGTCGCCTCGCGCAGCGTGCCGATGATCGCTGGTTGCAGCGCCGGTGTTTCGACGGGTTTGGGATCGGCTGTCGCACCCGTCACTGGTTGAGCGAAAGACGGCAGGATCGCGGCATAGTCCTCGTTCAGTCCAAGCAGCATGGCGCGTTGCTGCAGTTCGAAGGCCTGCTGCGTGACCAGCATGGACTGCGCCGCCTCGTACAGCCGCCACAGTTTCGCGCGGAAATCCGGCCCCCACGCCGTGCGCGTCGCCTCACCGACCAGCACGTCGAATTGCGCGTCGATCTGGTTCACCGTGCCCCGCGCCGTGCCTGTCGGCAGGATCGATTTCTCGACGTCATCGGGCACGCGCAGTACCTCACCGGTCTCCTGATAGTAGTTGAGGGTCAGTTCTGCGCGGCGCAGGAACGACTCTTCGCGATGCAGGAGCAGCGAGATGTCGGTGGCATTCCGGGAGGCGAGCGTTCGCCGGTAGTCAAGATGCTTGCCGGCGGCAAGCAGGGCCAGCAACAGCGCAAAGACGACGACGATCAGCATCAGCGAGGCAATGGTCGCCAGGTACACACGCTGTTGGCGCTTCGCGCTATGCGCAAGCGAGGCGAACGCATGGGCCAGTGATTCCTGAGTCCGGTCGAGGATCTTCTGCATCAGCTCGCTTGAGTAGCGGATTCGCGCAGGCAGACCGCTGCGGGTGTCGGGGCGGCGAAATGCGTCTGCAGGCCTTTGTCCGGCGCAGTGTAACGCTTTTGAAGGCACCGGGAAACGCATCCGGCACCCTTTCTGCCCGTGACGCAAAGCGCATGAAGACAACCCTGTGATAACGGCGTGGCGGGTCATAAACCTGAGTGGTTTACTGGGAAACCCTCAAGCATGCGGGGTTAATGCCGTTATTCCTTGCATAGATGTAAGGGCCGCGCGGACGCGCGTCCGCACCTGCAAGGAAAGCCATGCGCAACAACCAGCCTGTCACCGGGCACGAGTACGAATTCCCTTCGTCACAGATGCTTGTTTCCGCGACCGATCTGACCGGCCGCATCCAGTATTGCAACCCGGCCTTCATCGCCGTCTCGGGGTACACGCGCGAAGAGCTGATCGGCCAGCCGCACAATCTGATCCGTCATCCAGACATGCCACGCGAAGCCTTCGCCGACATGTGGGCGACAATCCGCGACGGCCGCCCATGGACCGCGCTCGTCAAGAATCGCCGCAAGAACGGCGACTACTACTGGGTGCATGCGAACGTCACGCCGGTGGTCGAAAAAGGCGCCGTGGTCGGCTATCTGAGCGTACGCGTGAAACCGGACCGCGATGCGGTGCGCGCCGCCGACGCACTGTACGCGCGCATCCGCACCGGCGAGTCGCGGGCGTTCAGGCTGCATCGCGGCGTGGTCGTGCGCACGGGTCTGCCGGGCCGTCTGCAATCGCTGATGCGTCTGCCCGTCGCGACACGCGCGGCGGTCGGCTATGCGATCACGCCGCTGGCTTTGTTGCTGACAGGCTTCGCTGCATGGGGCGGCACACCGCCCACGCCGTTCTGGATCGCGTCCGGCGTCACCGCCGCCTTCAGCCTCCTGTCCTGGCGAATGCTGACACGGCAGCTCGCCGAACCGATTCGCGACATGTCCGGTTTCGCAACCCGCCTCGCCGCGGGCGACCTGACCGCCGACCTGGTGATCGTGCGTCACGACGACCTCGGCGATGTGCTGCAAGCCTTGAATCAGTTGAAGGCGAATCTTGCGGCGATCGTCTACGACGTGCGCGCGCAGATCACCGGCATGCTCGACAACGCGCGCGAAATCTCCAGCGGCAATGTCGACCTCGCGCGCCGCACCGAACTGCAGGCGGCGTCGCTCGAAGAAACGGCGGCCACCATGGAACAATTGACCACCACCGTGCAAGCCAACGCCGACGCCAGCGTGCGTGCGCTCGATCTGGCGAAAGACGCGCAAGCGGCAGCGGCCGTCGGCGGCAAGATCGCGGGGCAGGTCGAACAGACCATGGCCGGCATCACGGCGGCATCGAAACGCATTGCGGACATCACCGGCGTCATCGACGGCATTGCGTTCCAGACCAACATTCTTGCCCTGAATGCCGCCGTCGAAGCGGCCCGCGCGGGCGAAGCGGGCCGCTCGTTCGCGGTCGTCGCGGGCGAAGTGCGGATGCTGGCGCAACGGTGCGCGGCTTCGTCGAAGGAAATCAAGTCGGTGGTCGAGGCGAGTGCAACCGAGGTGGCGCTCGGCACGGAACTGGTTGCTCGCACCACCTCGCAGATGCGCGTGATCGATGAGGCAGTGAGCCGCGTGTCGTCGATCATCGTCGAAGTGGCGAACGCGAGCAGCGAGCAGGCTGAAGGGATTCGCCAGGTCAATCAGGCGGTCTCGCATCTGGACGGCGCCACGCAGCAGAACGCGGCCCTGGTCGAACAGGCGGCGGCCACGGCGCAGCGTCTCGCGGAACAGGCCGATGTGCTGGACGAAGCAGTGCGCCTCTTCACGGTCGCCGACGCAACACCCGCGCCGCGAGCCGCACAGCCGCGGCAACCGCTGCCGTCGGCACCTGCGCGTCATGCGGCGCCGCTTCCGGCGCACAAGCCAGCGCCAGAAGTCGAACAGGAAGAACCCACATTAATCTGATGGATCGGCGTTACTCCCACCTCGACAGTCCGGAATTGACGCAGCACGATGACACCGTCAGCGCTCAGTTGGTTGTAAGGACACGCTGACCCGAGTAACAACGGCGTTTAGCAGCCCGTCCCTCCGGGGGCGGGCTTTTTTTTGCCCGCTGTTTCTGGCGCGATGCGCGTCCCTAACCGAAGCGCGCGTCAGCACCATGACAGCCGGGGAGAAGGGTTGCACCGCGACGGGGCACGAAAAATGAAGCCGTCGTGGCGGGGAGTCGCGTTAAACTGGCTATTACAGTCGGGCGGGCGCCACGGTTCGCATTGCCCAGCGGGCCGCGCCAGCGATTGGCCAGTACAGCGCGGCGCCCGGCAGGCAGATAGGTGGGCGGGCAGATTCCCAGATGTGAGCGCGGCGCGACAGACGGCGCGCGAGCCTGCCCGTACAATGGTTCGATCAACAACGGAACAAGGACAACCTCGATGCGCACTACCGGGTCCTCCGGGTCAATGGCCCTGCTCACCGAATACGACGACGCAACGGCGCGCGAACTCCGCTCGCTGCGCCTCGAATCGACAGAAGACGGCAAAGGCATTCTTCTGATCGAGGTCGATGAGCGCAAGCCAGGCATTCACCGCGAAGTGCGCTACGAAATCACGCCTGCCGAACTGATTGCGGCGATTCGCGCGCATGGCGCGGAGTTGCCGGGCGAACAACACAATCACCGCCAGTAAAGCTGGCGCGCGGCATTACGCTCGTCACACGCAATAAATACCTTACGCGGCCTCTGCTCTACCAAGCCTGGTTTGTGTACTGCGAGACGCCCTACGGGCGTCCGTAGCCCGTTATTCGCCACCCGCTTGTGGCGTATGCTGCAATTAATTTCGCTTTGTTCGATTCGCGCTTCTATTCCCCGCTTTTAATCCGCGTGGCATGTTGCGCCCGGGCTTTCAACCTCCGGATAGCGGACCTGTTTGCCGGGCGTTTGCACGTCTTGAAAATGCGTCCATAATCTTTACATTCTCCCTTGCTTTTCCTACCAGCGCCGCGCTCGAAAGGGCTGCGGATGTAAGCCGATGCTACATGATCTCGTCGAGCAATATGGACCGGCGCTCGTCTTCGCGAACGTGCTGGCCGCCTCGCTCGGGCTGCCGGTGCCCGCGATGCCGTCGCTCGTGCTGTTCGGGGCGATGGCGGCCATGCATCCCGGGTCCGTGGGCACGCAACTGATGCCGGTGCTGGTGTTGTCGATATTCGCCACGCTGATCGGCGACAGCGCCTGGTATCTCGCCGGCCGGCTGTACGGCGGCAATACGCTGAAAACGATCTGCCGTCTTTCGCTGTCGCGCGATACCTGTGTAAAAAAGACCGAACGCTTTTTCGGCCGCTGGGGTGTGCGCGTGCTGGCGGTGGCGAAGTTCGTGCCGGGCCTGTCGATCGTGTCGATTCCGATGGCCGGCGCCATGGGCGCGCGCTACCGCACGTTTCTCACTTACGACGGCATCGGCGCAGCCTTGTGGTCGGGCACCGGGTTGATCATCGGCGCGTTGTTCGCCCGGCAGATCGACATGCTGTTCGCCATGGCCGGACGCCTCGGCCGCACGGCCGCATTGGTGGCCGTCGCTTTGCTGTTGCTGTATGCCGCTTATCGCTGGATCCGCCGGCGTCAGCTGATTTCCAAGCTGGCGACGCAGCGAATCGAAGTCGACGAGCTGGCGAAGCTGGTCGCAGCCGGCAAAACGCCGGTGCTGTTCGACATCCGCTCGCAGGAAAAGCGCGCGCTCGATCCGTTCGTGATTCCGGGCTCGCAATTTGCCGACGAGCGGCAACTCGACGAGATCGTGGCGAGGTACCCGCACGATCAGAAGGTGGTGATTTACTGTTCGTGCCCAAATGAAATATCCGCGGCATGGATGGCCAAGCAGATGAACGAAGCCGGCTTCGCCGACGTGCTGCCGCTGCGCGGCGGCATGGAAGCCTGGCGCGACTCGGGCAGGACGGTAGATGCGCTGCCCGGCATGCCACCGCCCGAAGTGGCGGTCGACGACGACATCGCGCCCAAGGCCGTGTAGCGCAGCAGCGCATTCACATCGGCGCCCGCGCCGCTTCGCCCCCCGTGTCGATCAATCCGGATGAACACAGAAGGAGCGGTTCAATGCTGTCGACTCAAGAAGCAGAAGGGCAACAAGCCGTTGTCGCCGACGCGCCGTTTTCGTCGCTCTCGACGCGCATGCATCAGATGTTCCCCGAACTCACATGCGCGGAAATCGATCGTCTGCGCCGGTTCGGCGAGGTGGGCCACTGGGAAGCCGGTGAGCTGCTGTTCGAAACCGGCCACACCGGCCCGGGCATGTTCGTGATGTTGAATGGACGTGTAAAGGTTTATCAGCGCGATGGTATCGGGCGCGAGGTCGTGATTGCAGAACACGGCACCGGGCATTTTCTCGCCGAAGTCGGGCAACTGTCCGGGCGGCCCGCGCTCGTCAACGGTATGGCGGTGAATGCCGTCGACGCGTTGCTGATCCCGCCGGACAAGCTGCGTGCGCTGATCGTCGCCGAGGCCGAACTGGGCGAGCGCATCATGCGCGCGCTGATCCTGCGGCGCGTGTCGCTGATCGAAAAAGGCGCGGGCGGACCGATCCTGATCGGCAATAGCCGGGACTCGAGGCTCGTGATGTTGCAAGGCTTCCTGTCACGCAACGGCCATCCTCATTCGGTGATCGACGAACGCGACGAAGACGCGCTGCGTCTGATCGAACAGTTCGCCGCACAGCAGGAAGACATGCCGCTGGTGATCTGCCCGGACGGCTCGGTGCTGCGTCATCCGAGCATGCCGGAACTCGCCACCTGCCTCGGCTTGCTGCCCGATCTCGACGATTCGCATGTGTACGACGTCGCGATTGTCGGTGCGGGACCGGCCGGCCTCGCCACCGCCGTGTACGCGGCGTCCGAAGGCCTTTCGGTCATCGTGCTCGACAGCCGTGCACCGGGCGGCCAGGCCGGCGCCAGTTCGCGGATCGAAAACTATCTCGGCTTTCCGACCGGCATTTCCGGCCAGGCACTGGCGGGCCGTGCCTTCGTGCAGGCGCAGAAGTTCGGCGCGCACGTCGCGATTCCGGTGCATGTGAAAGCGCTGCATTGCGGAGAGTCGCCGTACCGGCTCGAGCTCAAATGTGGCGGACATATCACCTCCCGCGCGATTGTGATCGCGAGCGGCGCGGTCTATCGGCGCCCCGCGCTCGAAGGCCTCGACCGCTTCGACGGGCGCGGCGTCTACTACTGGGCATCGCCAGTCGAGGCCAAGCTGTGCAAGCGTCAGGAGATCGTGCTCGTGGGTGGCGGCAATTCAGCCGGCCAGGCGATCGTCTATCTGGCGACACATGCAGCCAAGGTTCACGTGTTGATCCGCCGCAGCGGCTTTGAAGCCACCATGTCGCGCTATCTGATCGACCGGATCCGCTCGCTGCCGAATGTGTTCGTGCATCCGAATTCGGAAATTGGCCGGCTCGAGGCAGACGAAATCGGCCTCTCGTCGGTCGTGTTGAAGAAACCGCTGCCCGACGGCACCGAAAGCTTCGATACGCGGCATCTGTTCCTGTTCACCGGCGCGGATCCGAACACCGACTGGCTGCGCACCTGCGGCGTGGCGCTCGACGAAAAGGGCTTCGTGCTAACGGGCACCAGCGTGGACGGCGCATCCGTTTGCGATCTCGCAACGACAGTCGACGGCGTGTATGCGATCGGCGACGCGCGCGCCGGTTCGACGAAACGCGTCGCCGCGGCGGTCGGAGAAGGCGCGGCGGTGGTCGCGCAGATCCATCAACTGCTGGCGGTATCGGCGGGAGAAGCGGTCGCTTTAGGGGCTTGAGCGGTCTCTCTGGCGTATGGCAGGGCCTGCCGGTGCCGCTCTGAGCGGCCCGCCAGGTAATCTGCTGTTACACACGCCTTCAACTGGTTTCACCTGCCTTTCTTTCTGTTCCGTAAGATTGCCGTCAGCCATTCGACAGTGAATGGCTGACTTTTTTCGCAATCTTGCATGGGAGGAGAGAAGCATGATCCAACGCGCGTTCGTTATCGCCGTCTTCAGCCTTGCCGCCGCCTGCGCATCGACCTCGGCCCTGGCACGGGTGGACGTCGGCGTGTTCGTCAACACACCCGGCCCCATGTACGCTCCGCCGCCCGTGGTTTATGCGCCCTCGCCGATTTATGCGCCGCCGCCGGTGGTTTATGCGCCTGTGCGACCCGTGTACGGCTATGGGTACCGCGGCGATTACTACCGTGGGCATCGTGGCGGTCATGACCATGGTCGCCACCGTGGCTGGGACAAGCACCACAGGTGAGATCGGCAAAATCCGTTCGGCCGTCTTGCCTTGCACGGCGCGATGCGCCGGTCGGGCCACACGCCGATTCGTTTTACGTAATCGCGCTACAGTAGCGGCTGCTGATCCAGGTCGGACCTCGTGTCCGCTCCCATCGCAGTCACGGGTTGACCCAGGCTCGTGACTTAAGCCCTTGACTTAAGCTCGTGACTCAAGACCGTGAACGACGCCCGCGTGAAGACACTCCCTCTATCCGCCGCGCGCACCTTGCATCTGGCCGCACAAGGTTTGCTGACACCGCCGCGCCGCAAAGCCGTCAAGACCGACGTGCTCGACGCCATCCGCCGCATGGCGCAATTGCAGATCGACACGATTCACGTCGTCGCGCGTAGTCCGTATCTCGTGCTCTTTAGCCGGCTTGGCGCGTATCCGCAGCAATGGCTCGATGAGCATCTCGCCGAAGGCAAGCTGTTTGAATACTGGTCACATGAAGCCTGCTTCGTCCCGACCGAAGACTACGGTCTGCTGCGCCATCGCATGCTCGACCCGAGCGAGATGGGCTGGAAATACGCGGCCGAGTGGCACAAGAAACATCGCAAGGACATCGACAAGCTGCTCGCCCATATCCGTGCGACAGGCCCCGTACGATCAGCGGACTTCGCTCGCGAGGCGGGTAAAGGTAACGGCTGGTGGGACTGGAAGCCAGAGAAGCGCCACCTGGAAGTGCTGTTTGCGATCGGGCAACTGATGGTGGCCGAGCGGCGCAATTTTCATCGCGTCTACGATCTGACCGAACGCGTGTTGCCGGACTGGGACGACGCGCGCGACCTGCCGCCGCGGGAAACCGCAACCGCGGAAGCGTTACGCCGAACCTGTCGCGCACTCGGCGTGGTACGCGCCGACTGGGTCGCCGATTACTACCGGCTGCCGCGCCGTCCCTACCGCGACGAACTGAGTGCGCTCGCCGACCAGGGTGAGTTGATCCCGGTGCAAGTGGAAGGCTGGAAGCAGGACACTTTCGTCCATCATGAATTCGCACCGATGATCGACGACGCAGCGACCGGCAAGCTCGCTTCAACCGTCACTACGGTGCTGTCACCGTTCGATCCGGTGGTGTGGGACCGCAAGCGGGCCGCCGCACTCTTTGATTTCGACTACGCGATCGAATGCTATACACCCGCCGCGAAGCGCAAGTACGGTTACTTCGTATTGCCGCTTTTGAGCCGGGGGCGCCTCGTCGGCCGCGTGGATGCGAAGGCGCATCGGACCAGTGGCGTGTTCGAATTGAAATCGCTGCACATTGAACCCGGCGTGCGATTCAGCGCGAGGCTGGCAGGCGATCTGCGCCGCGCTCTGCAGCGCTGTGCGGACTGGCACGGCACACCGCAACTGGACATTGCCTCCGCGCCGCCGCAATGGCTTGAAGCGTTGAACACGGACAGCAGGATAGACGCGTAGCCGCGCAGCATCCGCGCTCTGCAACACGCGGTCTTAATGCAGCGCCGCCCATGCGAGCGACAAGGAAAACACGCCCAGCACAATCGACGCGCCGCGCTGCATCTTCACCGGATTCAACCAGCTGAGTTTGCCGCTGCCAAGCGCCGCGCCGAACGTGATCCACGCAAGCGCGATCGGCACCAGCAGGCAGGCGAACATCAGCATCGCTACGGCATAGGCAGGAACATACGCGAACGCGGCGGCGGGAAAGATCGTGCCCGCGAACAACAGCCCTTTCGGGTTGAGCAGCGTCGCCACGAATAGCGTGCGCATGCCGCTTGCCCGCTGCGTCGAATCGGGCAAGGCCACCGCCGCGCGCCACATATCGACGGCGAGATATGCGATGTACACGCCGGCCGCCACGCGCAGCAGCGACGGTAACCACGGCAACGCGTGCCCGGCTTGCGCGAGAAAGTGTCCCCACACTGAAATCGACACAACATACCCGGCCAGTTCAGCGGCGATCAACGGCACCGAACGCCGCAGGCCCTGGCGCAAACCGGCTGCCGCGAGCAACGTGTTGGTCGGACCCGGCGTAATCAGTACGACGATAATGCCGATCGCCAGCAACGCGATATCAGACGAGGAAAGCATAAAAAAGGCGCAATGTTATAAACAATGCGCCTTTTTATCACAGAGTGAGACACCGCCGAAATGAAGCGGCGCTTGCGATCCGGATCACGCCGGCTTCAGTGCTCCAGCTTCGCGCGCAATTCGCGAGCGGCTTCCAGAAGTCCCTCGTAACCCGAACGTGCGTGCTCCGGCAGGTCGGGGTCGCCGACGAATGCGCCGAGCGTTTCGATGAGGCTGTACAGAATGCCCTTTGCGGCGCCCGAAGCGATACTGCCGGACGATACCTGCTGATTCACGTGACTGAGCGCGGCATCGAGGTGTTCCAGATCGGGCCGGTCGTCTTGAGGCGGCTGAGGCGTTGCGTCTTGCGTCATGATGAAACATCTCTCCGTTTGAAGCATCGGTGAACAAAGCCATCCTTTCACGTTGTTATATACCGATCGTGTGCTGCCGTCCATTCGTGATCGGACCCAGCGCGATCCACGTCAGCGATTCTTCATCGCATGGACGTTACTGCTTTTGACCCGCACGCGATAGGCACAGCGCCGCGCACCCAAAAGCACATGCTCCTCGCGCTCAATCGAACCTTCCTCGCCGACGATCTCCGTGAACAGCTGCAACTCAGTGCGGCAAAACCCCTGGCAAGTTCGCGCCGCCGCGCAGATCGGGCAGTGGTTCTCGAGCAGCAGCCAGTCGCGCCCGTCTTTATGCAACTCGGCCATATAGCCCTCGGCGCTGCGAAGCTCCGCGAGCCGGGCGAGCCGTGCCTTGAGGCTCTTGATCGGCTTGAGCACCGAGAGATAGTTCGCGCGCGTTTCGATGGCGCGCTGGTCGATCAATTTGTCGAGTCCCTGTTCGCCGAATAACTGGCGGATCGAACCGAGCAATTGCACGGTCAATTGCGAATGCGTGTCTGGAAAGCGTGCGTTACCCGCTGCCGTCAAACCCCAGCTTTGACTCGGCCGCCCCGGCCCGGCCTGCGACGCCTGGCGCCCTTCGATCAAGCCGCCCGTCAATAGCTTCTGGATCTGCTGCCGCGCGGCTTCGACCGTGATGCCGAGTTCGCCCGCGATCGACGCGGTCGACAAAAACCCCTGCGTCTTCAGCAGATTCAGGATGCGGTCCACCGGCGCGGCGGTTGTCACGGCCTGCGCGCTCGCCGGCGAATTTTCCAAGCTTTCATTTGCATATCTCATCGGAGCACATTATTATCCAAGCCAATACTTGCATAATAAGCCAGCCTCGCACGGCTGTCCATGATATGAAAAATCTGCAATCGGATGGTCCCGTCTGGAGCGATCTGCTCAGCGGCAGCAACGGCTGGAAGGCATTGGGTCTCGCAGGCGGCGTCGCGCTGCATGCCACCAACGTGTACGTGGCAACGACGATCCTGCCCTCGGTCGTGCATGACATCGGCGGGCTCGAACTGTATGCGTGGAACACCACGCTGTTCGTGGTCGCGTCGATTCTCGGTTCGGTGTTGTCGGTACGACTGCTCGCGGTACTCGGCGCGCGCTCCGCGTACTTCGCCGCGCTTGCGGTGTTCGCGTTAGGCACCGTGGTGTGCGCGTGCGCACCGTCAATGCCATGGATGCTCGCCGGCCGCACGCTGCAGGGTCTCGGCGGCGGCATTCTGCTCGCCCTCAGTTATGCGCTGATTCGCGTGGTGTTCGAAGAGCGCCTGTGGCCACGCGCGATGGGACTGGTATCCGGCATGTGGGGCGTGGCGACCTTGTGCGGGCCGGCGGTCGGCGGCATCTTCGCGCAACTCGGCGACTGGCGGCTGGCGTTCTGGGTGTTGCTGCCGGTCGTGCTGCTGCTGGCTGTGATCGTGCATCGCGAGGTCGACGGCAAACGTGCCCACGGCGACGCGGCCCAGCCGATCCCCTTGCTCAAGGTCGGCCTGCTCGGCGCGTCGGTGCTGGTGATTTCGCTCGCCGCACTGACTGATGACATGCGCTGGAACGCACTCGGCGTAGCCGCCGGCCTCGGTTTCGTCTGGCTGCTCGCCAGACTCGAACGCAGCGGCACGCCGACCCGCCTGTTCCCAAGCGGCTCGTTCTCGATTCGCACGCGGATCGGCAGCATCTATGCCTGCATGAGTCTGCTCGGCATCGGCGTGACCAGTGAGATCTTCGTGCCGTATTTCTTGCAGACGATCCACGGGCGTTCGCCGCTGGCCGCCGGTTATCTGACCGCCTTGATGGCGGCCGGCTGGTCGGTCGGCTCGATGTTCAGCGCCGGCCGCTCCGCCACCTTCGCGCAGGGCTTGAGCCGCGCCGGCCCGGTGGTTGCGGCACTCGGACTCGCCGCCCTCGCGTGGCTGATGCCGATAGCCGGCTTGTTCGACGGCTTGCCTGGCACGCTCGCGTTGTGCGCGGCGCTCGCGAGCGTCGGGCTGGGTGTCGGGATCGGCTGGCCGCATCTGCTCACCCGGGTGTTTACCGCCGCGCAGCCGGGCGAAGAGAACCTCGCGTCACTGTCGATCACCACCATTCAACTGTTCGCGATGGCGTTCGGTTCGGCGCTCGCGGGTCTCGTCGCGAACGGCGCCGGTCTGACGACCCTCGCCCCGCTGCCAGGGGCGCAACACACCGCGCTCTGGCTGTTCGCGACATTCGCGCTGGCGCCTCTGCTCGCTGCCGGACTGACCCGTCAACGTCCGCACCCGCGCCTTACCGGAGAAGCATCGTGATAGATCGAGTCCAGGCCATGCGGATCTTCGTGCGTATCGTCGATGCCAGCAGCTTCACGCGCGCCGCCGAGTCGCTGGAGATTCCGCGGGCCACTGCGACAACCACCGTGCAGGCGCTCGAGTCCCTGCTTGGCGTCCAATTGCTGGTACGCACGACGCGCAAGGTCACCGTGACCACCGAAGGCGCCGCGTACTACGAGCGCTGCGCGCAGATTCTCGCCGCCATCGAAGAAGTCGAATCGGGCCTCTTCAACCGTCCGGAGAATCTGCGCGGCCGCTTGCGCGTAGCGATGCCGGGAATGATCGCCGCGTCGATCGTGGTGCCTGCTCTGGCCTCGTTCCGTGCGCTGCATCCGCATGTCGAACTGGCGCTCGGCGTGAGTCAGCGCGCGCTCGAACCGGCTGGCGAAAGCGTGGATTGCAGCATCGAGCTAGGCGAGTTGCCCGATTCCCGGCTGCTCGTGCGCCGTCTCGGACTGCTCGAACGCGTCACCTGCGCGAGCCCGGCGTATCTCGCGCGCTTCGGCGCGCCGCGGCATCTCGACGAGCTCTCGGGTCACGTCGCGGTGAACTGGCTGTCGACGCAAAGCGGCCGCCGCGTGGATTTCGAGTTCAGCGTGGCCATGCGAGCGAGCAAGGTGAAAGTGGACAGCTTCGTGCAGGTGAACGACGAACACACGTATCTCGCCTGCGGTCTTGAAGGCCTCGGGCTGATTCAGCCAGGACGCACCACTGCCGCGCCGTATCTGGCATCCGGGCAGTTGATCGAGGTGCTGCCGAAGTGCAAGCCGACGCCCGTCGCCATCTCGGTGACGTACGTGAAAAGCCGGCAGATTTCGCCGCGCGTGCGCGCCTTTGTCGACTGGCTCGCCGAGGTGTTCGACAACGCGCCGGGCATGGTCAAGGCCGCGCCGCCGCCGGCCGAACCGCCGTTCTGGCCCGTGCTCGACGCGCAGCAACGGCTATACGGAGTCGATACGGCATCGTGCGAACGCATGGGCGGCCAATGAGCGCTGCGGCGCACTAGCAGGCGCGCCTCAGCGCGCCTGCGCGAATTCCTCCGCCACGGCCGCGATCAGCACCTGTATGCGCGCGGTCTTGTACAGATCGGCGTGCGCGACGACCCAGACATCGAACGGCTCCGCGCGATGCGGCATCACGCGCACCAGTTCCGGTTCGTAGTCGGCGCGAAAACACGGCAGCTCGGCAAAACCGAAACCGGCAAGCGCCGCTTCGAACAGCATCGCGGTAGATTGCGTCTGGAACACCAGACGCCCGCGGCAAGTCGGCTCACCGCACAAAGCCGCCCACTTCGACGGTAAAGCCGGCTGCTGATACATCACCAGATCGTGCCCCTCGAACGCGTCGCCTTCACGCGGCTCGCCGCGGGCGGCAATGTATTCGCGCGATGCGTAAATGCCGACCTCCAGTTGCGCGAGCTTGCGCGCGATCAGATCGGGCGCGTCGGGCCGCAGCGTGCGGATCGCTACATCTGCTTCACGCCGTGTCAGATTGCTGATCTGCGCGGACGTCACGCAGACGATCTCAATGCCCGGATGGGCGCGCCGTACCTTCGCGATGGCCGGCACCACGAAGCGTTTGCCGAGCGAATCGGTGGTGGCGACGCGGATCGTGCCCGCCAGCCGATCGTCGAGTCCGGCAATCCGCCGCTCGATCGACAAGGCCGCCTGCTCCATCGTCTCGGCCGCGCCGAGCAAGGCCTCGCCGGCCGGCGTCAGCACGAACAGGGCGGGGGTGCGCAAAAACAGCGTCGTCGAAAGTGTTTCTTCGAGCGCGGCGATTCGCCTGCCGACGGTTGCCTGATCGACATCGAGTTGTGCCGCCGCCCCGCGCAGCGTCCCCGTGCGCGCCACGGCAAGAAAAAATCGTGCGTTATCCCAGTTGATCATTGACGGCCCCATTCGTGATGCATATTTGCATCATACACATGCGAAATCACTGCTTTATTGCATGCGCGTATGTGACTAGACTTCGTCGATCGATTTGATTGCAGATCTACGCCGAGGAAACGCGCGATGACCGAATGCGCTGCTGAACAACCGCTGCCCGCCAGGCTTGCCGACGCAGAACGCGCCGCGAAGCGGCAGGGCCTGACGCTCGCGCTGGTGGCAAGCGGGATGTTCATGGCCGTGCTCGACACCACCATCGTCAACGTCGCCCTGCCCGCGATGCACGTGAGTCTGGGCGCCTCGGTGGGCGGTCTGGCATGGATCGTCGATGCTTACACACTGAGTTTTGCTGCGCTGATCCTCGCCGGCGGGGTCGCGTCCGACCGGTTCGGCGCAAAGGCGGTGTATTTGTGGGGCCTCGCGCTGTTCGTCGCCGCCTCCGCGGCTTGCGGACTGGCGCCGAACGTCGGCGCCCTGGTCGCCGCGCGCTTCGTGCAGGGCAGCGGCGCGGCGTTATTCCTGCCAGCGTCGCTCGCCATTGTGCGCAGCACGTTCGACGACCCGGTCGAACGCGGCCGCGCCATCGCCGCGTGGGCGGGAATAGCGTCGATAGCGGCGGCGATCGGGCCGGTGCTAGGTGGCCTGCTCGTGCAAGGGTTCGGCTGGCGCAGCGCGTTTCTGATCAACGTGCCGACCGGTCTCGTTGCGTTCGCGGGTGCATGGATCGTCGTCCGTCATTCGACCCGCAGCGTGGGCCGCCGTTTCGACTGGGGCGGCCAACTGGCAAGCATCGTCGCGCTCGGCGCACTCTGCTATGCCGCGATCGAATTGCCCTCGCGCGGGATCGCTGCCAGCGAGGTGTGGGGCGCGGCGCTGCTCGCCGTACTGGCTGCGTCGACCCTCGTGGTTGTCGAGCGGCGCGCGCATCATCCGATGGTGCCCGTCGAGTGGTTCAGCAACCGCCTGTTCGTGACGATGAATGCGATGGGGACGCTGGTCTACGTCGGCTACTTCGGGTTGTTGTTCGAGTTGAGCCTGTATCTGCACGGCGAGTTTGGGTTCAACGCCCGGCAGATCGGTCTTACGTTGTTGCCGCTGGCCGGCAGTCTGTCGCTTGGCAATGTGCTGGTGGGCAGGTTGCATGGGCGCTTCCGTGCGACGCAGTTCATGACGACGGGACTCGTACTGGCCGCCGTCGCGGTGCCGACGATGGTGATGAGCCTGGAATGGCGCGCGCCGTGGATCATCACGTATGCCGCGATGGTGATGTTCGGCGGCGGCACCGCATTGTCGGTGCCTCCGATGATTTCGACAGTGCTGGAACAGGTGCCCGGCGAACTGGCCGGCGTGGCTTCGGGATTATTGAATGCGTTGCGCCAGGCAGGGGGCCTTGTCGGCGTCGCAATGGCGGGGGCGGCGACGACTTTGGCACCGCATGTGTCGACGGCGTTGTGGTGCGTTGCCGCCATGGGCCTGGTGACGTATGCGAGCGCCGCAACTCTGGCGGCATTCGCGGCCTTCTCGCCGGGATGGAGCGAAGACCGGCGCACGGCTTAACTTCTTTGCCTGACGGACGCGGCCGGATCCGGCCGCGCATGGCTTGAAGCCGCGGCTTGCGCCGCCTTGCCGTCATTTACTTCCCACCAAACACCGCCGGCCGCCTCTCCGAGAACGCTGCCAACCCTTCGCTAAAGTCCGCGCTTTCG
Source organism: Paraburkholderia fungorum (assembly GCF_003610895.1). Classification (GTDB taxonomy): domain Bacteria; phylum Pseudomonadota; class Gammaproteobacteria; order Burkholderiales; family Burkholderiaceae; genus Paraburkholderia; species Paraburkholderia fungorum_B. The sequence continues at coordinate 96,705 of NZ_MCAS01000014.1, read as the reverse complement.
CATGCCCGCCGCCGCAGTTCGGCAATCTGCTCCATCGCCTGAACAGGCATGGGCTGAAAATCTTCAAGAATCCGAAGCTGTTCCTTCACTGCCTGGATCGCCAGCGGCGCTTTGCTGGCGATTCCGCGCGCCAATTCAAGTGCCGTTGCTTCCAGTTTGTCGCTGTCGACCAGACGGTTGATCACGCCGAAGCGCTCGGCGCGCACGGCGTCGAGCGGTTGTGCGCTGAAGAACATTTCCTTCAGCACGTGGATCGGCACATTGTTGAAGAATCGCAGCAAGCCGCTCGTCGTGTAAGGCAAACCAATGTTCGCCGGCGTCATCGCAAAACGCGCGCTACCGTCTGCAACAACGAGGTCGCAACTCATCGCCAGATCCACCGCGCCGCCCCACGCAGAGCCCGACACCATCGCGATCACCACACCCGGATACGCGCGCACGCGGCGCAATACCTGCTCCAACGGCTTGCCGTGCGCGATCGGATCGCGGTCGTGCGCCAACTCGCCAAGGTCGTGACCCGCACTCCAAACCTCCTGCCCGACGCCGCTGCCAAGTATCACAACTGGGACGCGCTGCTCGGCAAGCTTGCACAGGTGCGAATCGAGCGCTTGCAACAGCTCCGCGCTGAGCGCGTTCCTTCGCGTAGGATGACTGAACGTCAAACATGCGATCCGTTCATCCACTATCTCAACTGTTACGGTAATCGGCGATGCGTTCGGTGTATTCATGATGTGACCTTTACAGCATGTTTCGGTATTTTCTGGCTGCTCATTGTGCAACGCCAGCCTCGCGTTCCAAAGCCTTCTCAGGCGGCAAATACTCGCCCTGCTGATGCACCGCTTTTGCGGCAAGCAGCGCTTGAATCGAGTCCTCGCCAAAACCTGCCTCGCGCAATACATCGACAGTATGTTCGCCAAGGCCCGGCGGCGCGTGCCGGCTGATGTGTTGCGAAACCTCGCCGGTTACCGTCGAACTCGAGACCGGCGTCACAACCTGGCGCAACGCGCCGAGTGCAGGATGCTCGACCGTTTCCACCAACCGGCAATGCTGCACCTGTGGGTCGGCGAACACTTCGTCCAATGTATTGATCGGCCCTGCCGGCAATCCCACGCCAATAAACAGTTCGGTCCACTCGCGTTTGCTGCGCGTCTTCAGACGGGCTTCCAGCGCAGTCTTCAATTCATCGCGATGTGCAACGCGGGCTTCGTTGGTCGCGAAGCGCGGATCGTCCGGCAACGCAGGCAATTCGAGCAGTTGGCACAAACGCAGCCACATGTCCGACGTGATCGGCGCGATGTTGAGCGGGCCGTCGGCGGTTTCGAATACGCCGTACGGCGCAATCACCGAGTGCGCGTTGCCGGTGCGGCGCGGAATGTCGCCGAGACTCAGGTAGCGCTGACCATGCACGCTCAGCAGCCCCACCAGACTCGCAAGCAACGACGTGCTCACATGCTGGCCGCGCCCGGTTCGCTCACGCTCCAGTAACGCCGACAGGATCGCCATCGCGAGCCACATGCCCGAACTCAGATCGCCGATCGCGGTGCCGGTGCGCGTGGCGTCGCCATCGGCGAAACCGGTCAGGCTCATCAGGCCGGAATAACCCTGCGCGATCTGGTCGAAACCCGGCCAGCTGCTCATCGGCCCATCCGCGCCAAATGCGTTGATGCTGCCCATCACCAGCCGCGGATTGCGCGCGCTGAGCACCTCATAGCCGAGCCCCATGCTGTCGATGGTGCCAGGCTTGAAGTTCTCGATCACCACGTCAGCGTCGTCGATCAGCCGGTGAATCGCGGCCAGTCCTTCCGGGTTGCGAAAGTCGATGCACACGCCGCGCTTATTGCGGTTGCAAGACAGATAGTAGGTGCTCACGCCCCGGTCGAACGGCCCCCAGGTTCGGCTCATATCGCCGCCCGGACCGGGTTCGACCTTGATGACGTCCGCGCCGAGATCGGCCAGCACCATCGAGCAGAACGGCCCGGACAACGCGCGGCTCAGTTCGACGACCTTGATTCCCTGTAACGCTTGCATTCAGTTCTCCAACGAATTGACGACGGCTGCGGATGGCAAGAGCGATGCGCCCGCGCCATGCCCTCAGTGTCTGATGCCCCGTGGGGACAGTGCGAACAGATCGCGCGGCGAGGCGCTATTCCGGCAGCGTCTGATGACGGGTCTCGACAGCGAACGGCAAGATCAGCAAGCCGATCACAAAGGCCACCGCAGTCCACGCAATCGGCAAGCCGAGCGAGCCTTGCCAATGAATCGCGGCAGCCAGCAGAAAGTTGACGCCGGCGCCGAGAAGACGCCCCACCGACGCATTAAAGGCAAACGCGGTAGCGCGTATCCGGGTCGGATATTGCTCCGGCAGCCACAGCGAAAAGATCGCGAAATTGCCGCCGAAGAAACCGAGGAACAGCAGCGACACCATGAACAGATTGAGTCCGTTCGGCAGATAGAAGACCCAGCCGAAGGCGAAGACGATCGACACGGCCATCCCGGCAAAGTACGTTCCGAGCGCGACGCGGCGCCCCAAACGTTCCGCGAGCCACGGCGCGACGAGACACCCGAAGATGGTCCCCACCGACAACACCGCCGCCCCGATCGACGCGAGATGCACGGCGCCCACGCGGTCGATGCCGGCGCGCGTCGCCAGCGTCACGACTGCGCTCGCTTCGTAGACCGACCCGGCCCACAAGCCGATGATCGCGACACCCACCAGGCTGGCACTCGTCAACGTTCGACGCCGGTACGCGGGCGCGAATATCTCCATCAGCGGCCGGCGCCTGGGCAGCGCGTCGGCGTTCGTCTGACCGACGCCATGCGCGGCCTTGCGCCACTGACCCGGCTCCTTCACCTTGAGCACCGTGAAAATCGCGAGCAACGCCGGGGCGAGGCCACACAGGAACATCGCGCGCCAGCCATAGGTCGCGCCGACCGTGTAGTTCAGCAAGGCGGCGAGGAAAAACCCGACGTAGTAGCCGGTCTGCAGATAGCCGGCGCCCATCTTGCGGCGATCTTCCGGCCAGCTCTCGGCGACATAGGTCCCCGCCAGCGCCCATTCGCCACCCACGCCGATACCGGCAATCAGCCGGAACGCGGCCAGTTCCCAGACGTTGTGCGCAAACGCTGCGGCACCGGTGAACACCGAGTAGATCAGAATGCTGGCGGCCAAGGTCTTGACCCGGCCAAAACGGTCGGCCAGCGGCCCCCAGATGAACGACAGGCCCCAGCCGATCAGAAACAGCGCGAACAGAATCGAGCCATACATGCCGAGATTGCCGGGCGTCGCGGCAATACCTGAGTTGGGCAGCAACTCAGTGAGCGCCGGAATCAGCACCAGCGCGTAGATCACGGAATCCACGCCGTCCAGCACCCATCCGGAATAAACCGCCCAGAAACCGCCGATCTGCTCGCGGGTGAGAGGCGTGCGCCGGGCTTTTAGCCCGGGCGTCGATACAGCGATCGCTTTGGACATTCTTGTCTCCTGTGTCGACCAGAGTTAGCGCTTTAGCGCTTACTCTGGTCCCATGCAACGCACGTCGACCTGAGTTCGCGCTTTAGCTGTCGACCTGAGTTCGCGCTTCAGCGCGCTACTCAGGTCCCATGCAAAGCTCGTACTCTGGTCCCGTGCAAAGCGCTTACTCGGGTCCCATGCAGAGCATGCCGACCCAGTTAGCTTCGGTTTTTTTGTGGATTGAGTATAAGAACGCGCTCGATAATATAAAAATATGATATTTCTCTAGCTCAATCGGATTTCGTTATGGGATGAAGGAGCGAGCGAGGACCATGGATCTGCGGCAACTGCGGTATTTCGTCAAAGTGGTGGAGTGCGGCAACGTCACGCGCGCGAGCGAAGCGCTGCATATCGCCCAGCCCGCGATCAGCCAGCAGATGCGTAATCTGGAGCGCGATCTGGAGATGCAGTTGCTCGAGCGCAGCGTGCAGGGTGTGGCGCCCACCGCAGCCGGGCAAACGCTGTACCGGCACGCGATCGAGTTGCTACGGCAAGCCGACAGCACACGCGAGCTGCTGCGGCAGGACGCCGAGCTGCCGCAGGGCAAAGTCTCGGTCGCCATGCCGTCGAGCACGGCGCGCATGGTGGCGATCCCGCTTGCGCGCACGATTCGCGACCGCTATCCCGGCATCGCGCTGGAATTGCTCGAAGCACCGAGCGCGGAACTCGGCAGCCTGATCGGCAGCGGCAGGGTGGAATTGGCGGTGGTGGTGGATGCGGTCGAAACGCGCGGCGTCGCCGCGCAAAGGCTGCTTACGGAGGCGCTCTATCTGATTGCGTGGCCGGAGTTTCAGATGCCGCGCGAGCCGGTGTCTGTCACCGAACTCGGGCGTATGCCCCTGATCCTGCCGAGTGCGCCGAACACGATTCGCAGCCGCGTCGAATGGGCTCTGCGCGAAGCCGGGCTGCCCTGCGAAATTCTGTTCGAAGCCAGTTCAACCGCGCTCTTATTCGCCGCGGTGATGGCAAAGTTAGGCGTGACGATCTTGCCGTGGACGGCTGCGCACGTCGAACTCGATGAGCACAAACTCAAGCTTGCCAAAGTCGATCACCCGCTTTTCTCGCGCGAGCTGTCACTCTGCTGGCACGACACGGCCTTGCTGAGCAATGCCGTGCAGAAGGTCAAGGCGACGATACTCGAACTGTTCGACAGCCTTGGCAAGCGGCCGGAGTGGACGGCGGCCGATTGAGGTGCTACGGCCTCAGAACATCCCTTCAGAACGCCATCAGGACACCCTCACGCGCCGGGCGAAGAGTCGCCGCGTGAGATCGAATGCCACCAGATTCCCCGCCACCACCAGCAGAAGCCCGAACACCGCCAACGCGGACCATCGGTAGCCCTCGAATATCGTCGAGGCCGCGAGCGCCACGATCGGAAACAGCACGGTGCAGTAAGCGGCCCGTTCCGGCCCAATGCGTCCGACCAGCATCAGGTACGCGGTAAAGCCGATCACCGAGCCGAAGATCGCCAGGTAGGCGAGCGCGCCAAGATAACGCGCGTCGGGTTCGATCGCGAACGAAAAACCGGCCAGCGCGCTTCCCACCGTCAAAATGCCGGCGCCGATCAACATGGCCCAGCTATTGGTGGCGAACGGGTGCAAGCCCATCGATTGCATCCGGCTCGACAGCAGATTGCCGGCCGAAAAGCACAAGGTGCCAAGAAACGCGATAGCGAGTCCCAACCATACCGTGTGGTCGCCCAGGTGCCCCGCCATCTGCTGAACGAACAGACAAACAATGCCGACGAGCCCCAGTGCCGCCCCGGCGATCGCCGACGGTTGCAAAGGACGGCCCATGAACAGCCGGCCGTTGATCGAATTCAGCAGCGGCGCGGTGGAGAACACCACCGCCACGAGCCCGCTCGGCACCACCTGTTCGGCGTAGTAGAAGCACAGAAAGTTCAGACAGAAGAGCGCCAGGCCCTGCGCGGCCAGGAAGCGCCATGCGGCGCGCGGCGGCCAGATCGGCCGGCGCATGATGCGCAGCAGCGCGAACAGCACCAGTGCGGCGATCCAGAAACGCCACGCGATCGACACCGGCGGCGGCACCGCACCCAATTGCCATTTGATCGCGATCCACGTAGTACCCCAGATCAGCACGGTGACGGCATAGAGCGAAAGATTCATGACGAAGCCTGCAGCAGCAATAAGCGAGAATTCCACTATGCTGCAACGCCGGCGCCCGCACTTGTCCAGGATTGCGCACTTTTTCGGGGAGACGCACGGCCGGTAAGCGCTCGCCCTATACTGACGCTTACCCTGTCATCAAATGCATCCCCCTCGTTTCCGTGAACGCCAGACCGCCTGCCTCCGTGATCGAATCCACCGAAACGCCGTTCGGCCTTCAGTCGGTCTGTCACACGCTGCAGAACGCCAACGCGAATCTCGAACGCTTCGCGTGGTTGGGCGACCGGCTCGCCATTGCGGTCTGGACCCGCGACACGGAGGAAGCCGAGACCATCTATGAGCGGCCCGGTCATCACACGCTGTCGTGCTATCTGGATGGCGGCTATCGCACCGAGCGTCAGAAAATGCCCGGGCGCTACGGCGCACCGTCGCGGCTCTGCGCGTTGCCCGGCGAGCATGAATCGCGCTGGTGGGTGCGCGGCCACATGCATTTCATGCATCTTTACTTCCTGCCCGAACATTTCACGCAGCGCGCCGTGCAGGAACTCGATCGCGAGCCGCGCGAGCTGACGCTGGCCGACCGCACCTATTTCGAAGACGCCCGCATTGCGAGCCTGTGTCAATCGCTCGCCAATGAAGACTGGCAGGACCCCGACGGCCTGCTGCGGACCAATGAAGCCGCGCATCAGGTATTGAGCCTGCTGCTGCGCGCCCAGGGCGTGCGCCGCACGGACGCGTCGCTCAAGGGCGGCCTGTCGGTCGCGACCCGGCGGCGCTTGCGCGACTACATCGAGAATCATCTCGCGCAAACGCTCACGCTCGGCGAGCTTGCCGGGGTCGCGGCACTGTCGGAATTTCATCTGGCGCGTATGTTCCGCACGTCGTTCGGACTGCCGCCTGCTGCATGGATCGCGCAGCAACGGCTCGAACGCGCCCGCACGCTGCTGCGCACCACGAGATTGCCGCTCGCCCATGTCGCGGAGCAATGCGGCTATGCGAACGCCAGCCATTTCAGCCATCGCTTTCGCGAAAGTGTCGGCGTGGCGCCAGCCGCGTATCGGCAGGCGGTCAGCGCCGCCTAGCGGCCGGGCGCCTTCACTGCAACGCCATCGCCAGCACCCGCGCCACGTGGATCGCGTCGACGCCCGCACCGTCGTGAATCTGATGCCGGCAACTCGTGCCGTCCGCAACCATCACCGTGTTGGCGTCGATCTTGCGCACCGCCGGCAGTAGCGAGAGTTCCGCCATCGCCTGCGATGTCGCGTAATGCTCGGCTTCGTAGCCGAAGCTGCCCGCCATCCCGCAGCACGACGACTCCACCGTCGACACCTTCAACTGAGGAATCCAGTTCAGCACGGTCTGCACGGGCGTGAACGCATCGAAGGCCTTTTGATGGCAGTGGCCGTGAACGAGCGCCTGCTCCTTCGCCAGCGGCTTCAACGCAAGCTTCAGACGACCGGCCTTTTCTTCTCGCACCAGAAACTCTTCGAATAGAAAGGCCTGCTTCGACAGACGCTGTGCTTCTTCGCCGAAACCGTAATGCAGGAACTCGTCGCGCAACGACAGCAAACACGACGGCTCCAACCCGACGATCGGCACGCCACGCTCCACAAACGGTTTGAACAGATCGAGCATGCGCCGCGCTTCCTGCTTCGCTTCGTCGACCAAACCAGCCGCGAGGAAGGTACGGCCGCAACATACCGGCCGCTCCCCCTGGCGCGTATTGAAGTGCACCGTGTAGCCCGCAGCTTCCAGCACCTGCTGCGCGGCGCGTGCGTTTTCAGGCTCCATGTTGTTGTTGAACGTATCGACGAACAACAGCACTTCTTTCAACGCGCCGCCCTGGGATCTTTCCCCCGGCACCGCGTTGGATAGAAACGATTTCTTGAAGCGCGGCAACGTGCGTTCCGGCGCAAAGCCCACCGAACGCTTGAACCACGCCGACAATACCGGCACGTTGTCGGCCAGCGCCATCAACATCGGCATGCGGCTCGCCGTTGCGGCATAGCGCGGCATGAAGGCCACCAGCTTGTCGCGCAGACGCAGCCCATGCCGTTTGACGCGCGCCGCCCGTGCCTCGATCTTGAACTTCGCCATGTCGACGCCCGTCGGGCAGTCGCGCTTGCAGCCCTTGCACGAAACACACAGATCGAGCGTGTCCTTGACGTCGTCGCTGGCAAGTCCCGCTTCACCGAGTTGCCCTGAAATCGCCAGACGCAAGGTGTTCGCGCGCCCTCGCGTCACATGTTGCTCATCCTTCGTCACGCGATAACTCGGGCACATGGTGCCCGCATCGAACTTGCGGCAATGGCCGTTGTTGTTGCACATCTCGACGGCCTTGGCGAGACCGCCCGACAGATCGTTGCCGCTGCCCGGCAGCGTCTCCTGCCCCGTCAGCGGATCGCGTTCGACGTTCCATGCGGACCAGTCGAGCGCGGTGTCGATCGCACGCGCCTCGTAGCCCGGTGCAAAACGGAAATTGCGCGCGTCGTCCATCTTCGGCGGACGCACGATCTTGTCGGGATTGAAACGGTTATCCGGATCGAACAACGCCTTGATTTCGGTGAACGCCTGATTCAGACGCGGCCCGTATTGCCACGCGACCCATTCGCCGCGGCACAAGCCGTCGCCGTGCTCGCCGGAATACGCACCCTTGTATTCGCGCACCAAGGCCGCCGCTTCCTCGGCGATGGCGCGCATCTTCGCGGCGCCGTCACGCCGCATATCGAGAATCGGCCGCACGTGCAGTGTGCCGACACTTGCATGTGCATACCAGGTGCCTTCGGTCCCGTTGCGGTGGAACACTTCAGTCAGGCGGCTCGTGTATTCCGCGAGATGTTCGAGCGGCACCGCGCAATCTTCGATGAAGGAGACAGGCTTGCCGTCGCCCTTCATGCTCATCATGATGTTCAGTCCAGCTTTGCGGACTTCCCACAACGCTTTCTGTTCGTTCGCAGCAGGCATCTCGACGACCGAATCGGGCAGACCCAAATCAGCCATCAATTCAGTGAGTTTCTTGAGCGACGCAAGCTGCTGGTCACGATCCTCGCCCGCGAATTCCACCAGCAGGATCGCTTGCGGCTCGCCGACCAGCGCCTTCTCGATCACCGGCCGGAACGCGGGATTGCTCATTGCCAGATCGATCATGGTGCGATCGACCAGTTCCACGGCCACCGGCTTCAGCTTGACGATGTGCTGCGTGAGATCCATCGACTGCCAGAAGGTCGGGAAATTCACCACGCCCAGCGTTTTATGCGTGGGCAGCGGTGCGAGTTTCAGCGTCAGTTGGCGGCTGAACGCGAGCGTACCTTCTGAGCCGACCAGCAGATGCGCAAGATTGGCGATGCCGTCATCGGTATAGGCGCGCGGGTTCTGGCAATCGAATACATCGATGTTGTAGCCCGCTACGCGCCGCAGCACCTTCGGTATGCGCTCGACGATTTCATCATGCTCCCGCTCGGCAATCCGCTTCACGCCTTCCAGTATCTGCTGCAAGCGCGCGCCTTGCGGCGCGTCGCGCAAGGAGGCGAAACGTGCTTCGCTGCCGTCGGCGAGAATGGCGTCGATCGCCTCGACGTTGTGCACCATGTTGCCGTATTCGATCGAGCGCGAGCCGCACGAGTTGTTACCGGCCATGCCACCGATCGTGCATTGCGCCGCTGTCGAAACGTCGACGGGAAACCACAGGCCATGCGGCTTCAGCCACGCGTTCAGATGGTCCAGCACGACGCCCGGTTCGACGGTTACCGTGCGCGCTTCGGCATCGAACGCGACAATGTTGTTCAGCCATTTGCTGGTGTCGATCACCAGCGCCTCGCCGACGGTCTGGCCGCATTGGCTCGTGCCCGCGCCGCGAGCGAGTAACGGTACTTTCTCGCTGCGTGCAATGTCCAGAGCGATGCGCAGATCGTCCTGATCGCGCGGCACTACCACGCCGATCGGCGTAATCTGATAGATCGACGCATCGGTCGAATAACGGCCGCGGCTCGCCGCATCGAACAACACGTCGCCGCGCAGAGACTTGCGCAAATGCTGCGCAAGCGGCGTGGTCAGGCGCGCGGCGGACGGCACCAGATGAATCGGCTTGACGAGTAAAGCGGAGGTGGGGTTCGTCATTTCGTCGGCCTATAGGAAAACGGGCTAGTACAGCGTCAGGCTGATCGGCGCGAGCCCTTCAATGCGCCCGTTAGCCGTGCCCGCGCTCTGCGGAAAAAACATTCCGGTGTACGAACCGGTGGTGACAATCATCTCCGGCGTGATTGCGATGCCGCGCGACGTGGCGTGATTGACGAGCCAGGTCAGCAGACGCCGAGGATCGCCGGCCGGATTGGCGGGCGTTGTCTCAACCACGTCACGCCCTTCAAAGCTGAACCGCAACGACGGCGCAACAAACGGAAAGTCCTCGCGATACGGCGAAAATTCGCCGACGATCAACGCCCCGTGGTTCTGCAAGTCCGCGAGTTGAGCGAGCTTGTCGACGTTGGGCCAGCCGGCGTAACGGCTCGCCACGATCTCGATGGTCGTGCCGATCGAGCCGATGCCGGCGCGCACCTCGGCTTCGCTATAGGGTGTTGTCGAAGGCTCGAAGCGGCGGCCGAAACGGAATGCGATCTCCAGTTCGAGTCCCAATGGGGTGAAGCCTTCGCGCGGCAGGCGCGCGCCATCGGCATGCAGATCGTTTGCAGGCAACGGTGCGCCTTGAATCGGGCCGCTGTCCGACTTCGCGCCAATCTTCCAGCCGCCGATCGGCGCCTCCAATACGCGCAGGATGTCGTGTTGAACCGCGTAGGCGGCAGCGCCGTCCGCAGGCGTTTGCTCCGACGGCAACGCATCGAGCGTCAGGTGATTGCGGCGCGCGTCGGCGAGACGTTGACTCAGTGATGTTGTCATTTCTTTGAAGACGAAGAGAAGGAACGGTGCATTCCGCTTATGCACCCACGCCCGTGGTGGCGTGCGCTTTGTCGGCCGCGTTGAGATCGAATTTGCTTTCCGGCTGCATGCGGAACGCGAGCACCACGCCGATCGCCATCAACAGCATGCTGCCGACGAACGGCAACTCCCAGCTGCCGAAGTAGTCGATCAGAAATCCGCCGACCACCGGCGAGATGATCGCGGCCAATGCCGAGCCGGTGTTCATCATGCCGCTCGCGGTGCCGGAGTATTCCGGCGCGATATCCATCGGAATCGCCCACATCGGGCCGATCGTCATTTCGGCGAAGAAGAAACCTGACGCGAGACACGCCATCGACAGATACAGATCGTGCGTGAACATCAGCGGAATGAGCGAGAGCAGACAGAACAGCATGCACACCGAGACCATCCAGCTCCGGGCACGCTTCAAGCTGCGGGTACGCGTAAAGATCCAGTCGGTCACGATACCGCCGAGCGTATCGCCTAGCACACCGGCAAAGAACACCACCGAGGCGAAGATCGCCGACTTTTGCAGCTGCAGGTGATAGCTGTGCAGGAAGTATTGCGGAATCCAGCTGAGGAACAGCCACAACGTCCAGCCATAGCAGAAGTACACGATCGTGACCGGCCACATGCGGCGAAACAGTTTTCCCCACGGTACGCCGGCCGCTTTCGGCTTCGGCGCGGGCAAGATTTCGAGTTCCTCGCTCGTGATACGCGGATGATCTTTCGGATGTTCGGTGAACGTGAACGCCCAGACGGCCACCCACAGCAAGCTGAACACGCCGCAGATATAGAACGATTCGCGCCAGCCCCAGGTCGCCATCACCAGCACGATCAAACCGGGTGCCACTGCATTGCCGATACGCGACGCCGCGTGTGTGATGCCCTGCGCAAAGCCGCGCTTTTCCTTTGCGACCCAGCGCGCCATCGCGGAGGTTGCGGCGGGAAACGTCGCGCCTTCGCCGAAACCGAGCAACACACGGGCGGCCAGCAACGAGACCAGACCACCGGCGAAGCCGGTCAACAACGTCGCGACGCCCCAGATGGCGCCGCAGAAAATCAGCGTGCGTTTCGCGCCGAAACGGTCACTGACCCAGCCACCGATGATCTGAAAAATCAGATACGGATAGGCGAAGGCCGAAAACACCAGGCCCACTTCCGTATGCGAGAGTCCGAACTCCTTGCCGAAACCTGCAGCCGCGGTGCTGACGTTGACGCGGTCCAGGTAAGTGATGAAGTACATGATGCACAGCATCACTAGAACGATACTGGTCGCACTGCTGACACGAAACCGCTTCATCGTCTCTCTCCATTGCAGTCTGTCGACGGCGCGCCTGAATGGCGCGCTGCGTCGTCGCCCGTCGGCGAGATACGCCACGGGAACATCGCATGTTGTTGGTGGGCCGCGTTCTATGCGCGGCTTCGTGAAGGAAGTGCTCCCCGCCTTCCTTTGCTGCGAGATGCGCCGAGGCGCTCAGGTACTCAGCTGTTCGTGTGCTTAAGCGGCCGCTTTCAGCCCCGAGGCCTGGGTCGGCTGGCTCAACCACTCCATAGCGGCAGGCAGGCCGCTTTCCTTGAGCGGCACGCCCGCGAGCCGCAGGCCCATTTCGCAACCGGCCAGCGTTGCCAGCAGCATCAGGTCGTTACAGTCGCCAAGGTGGCCGATGCGGAACATGCGGCCTTTCATCTTGCCGAGGCCGGTGCCGAGCGACATGTCGAAGCGTTCGTAGATGACCTTGCGCACTGCGTCGGCATCGATGCCCTCGGGCATCATCACGCCGGTCAGCACCGGGCTGTACACAGCGGGATCGGCGCACTGGATCTCCAGGCCCCATGCACGTACGGCACGACGGGTGGCTTCGGCGAGACGCTCGTGACGGGCGAACACGTTGTCGAGTCCTTCGCCGAGAATCATCTCCAGCGCCTCATTGAGCCCGTACAGCAGGTTCGTGTTCGGCGTGTACGGCCAGTAGCCGGTTTTGTTCATCTCGACGATGTCGGTCCAGTCCCAGAAGCTGCGCGGCAGTTTTGCCTGCTTGCTGGCCACGAACGCCTTCGGCGAGATCGCGTTGAAGCTGATGCCCGGCGGCAGCATCAAACCCTTTTGCGAACCCGACACGGTGACGTCGACGCCCCATTCGTCATGGCGATAGTCCGCGCAGGCGAGGCCCGAGATCGTGTCGACCAGCAGCAGTGCCGGGTGTCCGGCCGCGTCGATCGCGCGGCGCACGGCGGCGATATCCGAAGTGACGCCCGTGGAGGTCTCGTTATGGACCACACACACCGCCTTGATCGCATGCTGCGTGTCGGCGCGCAGGCGCTCCTCGATCATTTGCGGCTGAACCCCGCGCCGCCAGCCTTCTATGCCGGGCAGGCCGAGGAACTCCGGCTTCAGCCCAAGGCTTTCCGCCATCTTTTTCCACAGCGTCGCGAAGTGACCGGTTTCGAACATCAACACGTTGTCGCCGGGGCTCAGCGTGTTCGACAGCGCTGCTTCCCACGCGCCGGTGCCAGAGGCGGGATAAATCACCACGGGCTGCTGCGTCTTGAAGATTTTCTTGATGCCGTCGAGCACCTTCAGACCGAGTTCGCCGAACTCAGGGCCACGGTGATCGATGGTCGGGTAGCTCATCGCCCGGAGAATGCGATCGGGCACCGGGCTCGGACCCGGAATCTGCAGGAAGTGACGGCCAGCGGGGTGAAAGTCTAGCTTGAGCATTGGGCTCCTCCGATTGAATTTTGCATGCAAAAAACTATATCAGACGATCCGCCGTGATCCCAAGATGAAAATTGCTTGCTTGCACCGGTGTTTACCCGTGCTCTTACCTAATCTTTGAGCTTCCGATAAAATCGCACTAATACGATGTTGAGGGCTTTTGTATGCAAAATTCGGATTTCGATGCGGGTGTGGCCGCTTCCCCGCTGATGCCGAAGGTCGAGCGTCAGCGCTTGCACGACACGGTGGTGGAGCACATTCGCCGCTTTATCGTCGAAGGGGTGCTGGAGCCGGGCAAGAAACTGAACGAACGCGAGCTATGCGAGACGCTGGGAATTTCGCGCACGCCGCTGCGGGAGGCACTGAAGGTATTGGCTGCGGAAGGGCTGATCGAGATTTCGCCGAACCGGGGCGCGTCGGTGTCGAAGATGTCGGAAGCGGAGTTGCGCGAGACCTTTGAATTGATGAGCGGTCTTGAGGCTTTTTCTGGTGAGCTGGCGGCGGAGCGGATGACGGCCGCCGAGCTTGCCGAGATCAAGGCGCTGCATTACGCGATGCTCGCTTGTCGTACGCAGAACGATCTGGCCGGGTACTACAGCCGCAACCAGGCGATTCACGACAAGATCAACGAAGCGGCGAGGAATTCAGCACTGCGGCAGACTTATGTTGCGGTGAACCGGCGCTTGCAGGCGTTACGGTTCCGGTCGAACTTTCAGATCCCTAAGTGGGACAGCGCGATTCACGATCACGATGAAATGTTGAAGGCGCTTGAGGCGAGAGATGGGAAGAAGTTGAGCGCGATTTTGCGGCAGCATTTGCTCGATAAGCGGGATGCGGTTTTGCAGGTGCAATCGCGGGAAGAGGTGGCGGCTTCGGTGTTGAAGGCTTGAGGGGCCGTTTGCCAATACTTGTCCCCATAAAATGTTGGCAAGCCTGTGGACAACCTTCGCACATCCCGGCCAAGTCGTTGACGCAGCAGAAGTATCCGGTCGCGGGTGATGAGTAAGCATCACTCATCAAGCCGCTACCGGCCGCGCAGAAAAACCAGAATAGCGAACCTGTCGCAGTAGGTGCGACACCCCGTCTGCTAGTTGTCCACATAATTTGTTCGCAAGGCTGTGGACAACATGCGCACAACCGTGCCAAGGCATTGATGCAAATACCTTCTGCTGGATCGATGCATCCGTCAGCCTGCCTGGCAATTGGTTGAAGCCACCTATTATCTGACGTGAACCATCTGGCGCCCGGCTGGGTTTGGATTCTCGTAGAACACGAACGACTCCTTGGCGGATGCGTGGCGCTCACCCCGTGAGGTCACCGCATTAATCCCGCCGAAGCTGGCATGTTTTGCTACCAGTTCGCCATTGTCAGCAGGTTCATAAGAAACTTGTTTTGAACAGTGCGTAGTTCGAATACACACCGTTCGTATAGCGCGGTGTACATGGAGCCGTCTGGGTTGGTCTCCCATCCCGCGCCCGCGTCTCGCTGCAACTCACAGAATTTCTCCGCGTTATCTTGCGCTGCCATATAGGCATCAAGTACTTTTGCGTGTTCGTTGCCGACCGGCACTTTTGCACGTATCTTTTTGTATAGCAGCTTGTTCTCTTCAACTATATTCACTCGCAGGCCCGCGAAGCATTCCGCGTCGGAGAAACCGCCGCCTAAATGCTTCAAGCATTCTGGGTCTGTTTTCGCCGATGCACCGTGAGATGAAATAGCGATAACAACAGCAACGAAGAGTCTTCTAGTGAGATGCATCATAGACCCCCGATGCGAAAAGGCGTGCTTCGGAATAACGACGCGGAGGAAGCCCCGGATTGCTGCCGACGCGATAAGTCAGAATAAAATTGAACATTTCACTGTAGTGTCCCGAGTTGACCTTTCTAATTATCTCGTCGGCTCCAATATTTGGTCCGCAGTTGTAAACGATGCTTACCAGCGCGTCATACTCGAATTGAAAGAGTGGCACGTGTACGTCGTCATTCAAGCGACGCTCCATACGCTGTAAATCATGCTTCTTAAATGCTCTCGCACGCTCCAGTGAAATTGTTTGGCCGACCTGGATATGATCGGATGGCACTATGCGGTGCCCACAGCCAACCGTCGGAATTCCAACGTTGTCGAGGTACGCTTTCAAAATGAAGCCGTCCGTAACATGGTGTCCCTGAAAATTCACGCCATTCAGTATGCCGGACTCCCACGTCGCCAGAAACGAAAGCCCGTCACCAGAGACTGCCCACGGTTGACCGAGCCTCTGCGTGTAGACCGTTACGTTAGAGTTAGGGTCTGTGTTTGTCACTACTACAGCTAATGCTTCTGACATAGTGCCCCAGTGCGCGCGTTTATCAATACCGTCTTAGATGGCATTGTGATGTCCTAAATAGAAGAAGAGCATTACGGCCGCTTCAGTTACATGGCGATTCGTGCTGCCCCGTGCATCAGTCGCTCCGTGCCGCAACTCGCCGGAAGGAAGCCGAACGGTGTAATACGTGTTGTGCAAAGACAAGCAGCGAGAATCCCTCAATACGAACTGTTCGTCATATGCAACGGAGGAAGCGGCGGCCTCAACTTCGGGAACACTACAATCGGGGCCTCGGCACATGCCTTGTCGATTAGCCTCACGCGCTTGCCGTCCACCGAAACGATGCGTGGATGCGGGCTGCACTTGCATAGCACTTGATCGCCGCCGAGTGCCATGGGTTGCCCTGATTGACCGCTGAAAGGGCGTTTCACCGTACCCGGGAATACGCCCGGAACGATAACCCCCTCGCTTTTGCACCTGTTACAACATGCCGGGTGACCGATGTATGCCACTCTCCTGAACCGGTCGTTGTTGTCTGTGACTGTGATGTTGTTGCTTCCAGTAATCACTCGGCTGTCACCGCCGCTATCGAGCGGATCGCCTTCCACGGCAGCACAATAGATTGGCATGGCTATACCTCCGTCCGGTGACCGAGGAACACGGCAACGTCCTGCGCGCCGCTGGTCTGGTGACGTGCTGTTCGCCCTTGTGAGTCCGTCGTGCCGTGCCTCAGTTTTCCGTCCGGCATCCTGACACTGTAATAGGTGTCAGTAAGCGCGTTTCCATTGGCATCGAGCAGCACGATCTGCTCATCGAAAAGGGCATTCGGTGGCTGGGATTCCACAGCGTGGCCTGTATCGGATGATGGGCTTCTAGAACCCTCAGCCGCTGAATTCAGGTGGCAACCGGAATCGAACGCCATAACCCGATTCTTGCCACAAGGGCAGAGCACCCTGTCACCATGCACGACCACAACACGCCCCCCCTCTGATACACCTTCACCCGTTCCGAATATCCGATGAGTTCCTTTGCAGTTGCCGCACGTCGCGCTATCACCGGAAAGAGCGATATTTTTCCCGTCGTCGAACATGGTCGACGAGAGAGCGATAACGAAACCACGGGTGGTTGTCGGATCGCCATGACGAACTATGGATCGTCTCATGAGTCGCAACTCCTTCGGATATGAATTAGTGAGTGGTAACGTCCGCGCGCATCGGCACGAAGCTGGTCGCTTGCTCTTTGCGGTGGGGGCGATCGTCAATCACAACCATAGAACCCGCCCCGCCCGTGGCCGTCGTCACACGTCCACCGCGCTCGGTGAGCGGACCAATCGCGGCGAAGTGATGTTTAGTTCCAGCACGTGTGTTATGTGTCATGTGTCCGTCCCCTTCACGTTGAAAAAATCCTTTTCAAGGAGACTTATGCATCGGATCGCGAACCGATATAAGACAAGTACGAAAAGTAGTCGGCGGGTCCAGCGCATAGACGAAAAAAATGGCCCGTAAGCGAAAGCACATCGACATAAGCGCCGCGTGGCCAAAAACTTGTCCACATAAATTGTTTGCAACACTGTGGACAACTTGCGCACAGGCAAGCCAAGTATTTGATAGCGCACGCGTATCTCCCATCGGCTCAGCCGCAGGCAGAAGCCCCGCCGTGTGATAAAAAGTAACTCCGCCACGCTTTGCCACTCGCCGAGGCTCCCGCATGTCCTCCGTCATGGCTTTCAAACTCGTCCTGCTGTCGCTCGCCGCGATGATCGGCCTCCAGCTGCTTGCCAGGCGGCTGCAACTCCCGCCGGCCGCGGCGCTTCTGGTCGGCGGCGCCGCGATGGCCTTCGTGCCGGGACTGCCACCCATCAATCTCGATCCCGAACTGGTCCTGATCGTGTTCCTGCCGCCACTCCTCATGGACGGCGCCTACTTCTCCGTGTGGGACGAGTTCAAGCGCAATGTCGGCGGCATCCTGCTGCTTGCGATCGGCGCCGTCGCCTTTACCACCCTCGCGGTCGGTCTTGTCGTCCATTGGGTCGTGCCGGCCTTACCGTGGAGCGCGTGCTTCGCACTGGGCGCGATCGTCTCGCCGCCTGACGCCATCGCCGCGAAAGCCGTACTGGAACGCGTCGCGCTGCCGCGCCGGTTGATGGTGCTCCTCGAAGGCGAGAGCCTGCTCAACGACGCCGCCGGCATCGTCCTGTTCCGCTTCGCCGTCGCGGCCGCGCTGACCGGTACGTTCAGCGCGCAACATGCCGTCGGGCGCTTTGCCGTGCTCGGGCTGGGCGGCATCGCAGTGGGCATCGCAATCGGCTTCTTGGTCGTCAAGCTGCTGCGCTACCTTGACGACGCCTACCTCATCATTACCGCATCCGCACTCTCCCCGTGGATCAGCTACATCGCCGGCGACCTGCTGGACGTCTCCGGCGTCATCGCGACCGTCAGTTGCGGAATGGTGCTTGGCTGGCACCAGCACGAAATCTTTTCTGCCTCGGTGCGTACGCGCGGCACAGCCTTCTGGCAAGTCCTGATCTTCCTGATGGAAGCGCTAGTGTTCATTCTGATCGGGCTGTCGCTGCGCGGCGTAATCGTGCGGCTGGGCGGTGTCGGCGACACGCTGACCGCGCTTGCACCGGCGGTCGGCGCAGTGATCGCGGCCGTCGTGCTGTCGCGCTTCATGTGGGTGTTCGCCGTCGAATGGTTGAAGGGACTGGTCTGCAAGCTGATGCAGCGCACAAACATTGCGCTCGACTGGCGCTCGTCAACGGTGACGAGTTGGGCCGGCATGCGTGGCGTGGTGACGCTGGCAATCGCGCTCTCGTTGCCCGAGGCGATGCCGGGGCGTGATCTGATTCTGGTCGCGTCATTCGCGGTGATCCTCGTGACCGTGCTCGGACAAGGAACCACGATCGGCACGTTGATTCGCTGGGTCAATCTGGATAGCGTGAAGGAGCGCAACGAGCAGCATCTGACCGAACCTCAGGCGTGGGCGAGGCTCGAAGCGGCACAGCTTGCCGCGATCCAACCGCTCGTGCACGACGCCGAGGGACAGGTGATTCATCCGCGCCTGCTGGAACAATATAGCTATCGGGCCCAGATGACCGAAACCTACCAGCACGTGACGGAATATCCCGCCGATGTTCGAAACGCGCATTACGACGTCGTGCTTGCCGCTGTTGCAGCCGGTCGCAGCGAGTTGTTGCGAATGCACCGGTCAGGCTTGATTCATGACGAACTGCTAACCGAGCTGGAGCGGGATCTCGACCTGCAGGAAATCGCCGCGTTGCATGGAAAGGGATGACCGGTTCGCGTCTGACGCCAGTCGAGACGCGAACCGGTCGAACCACGATGAGATTCAATGGCCCTTGAAAATATCCAGCAGTTGATTTTGCATCTGCATCATTTCGTGCGCATGCTTCATCTCCATCTGCGCCATCGTGTCCTGATACTCCATGTCCATCTGCATCATTTTCTGCTGGATGCCGATGGCCTGAGCGCGCTGTTCAGGCGTCAGCTTGTCCATCATCATGCTGTATTCGGCCGGCATCAGATAGGTGCCGGCACGTCCTATTCCCTGGGCTTGCACAGAACCCGCTGCAAGCGCGAGCGGCAGCAGTCCGCACATCAGTACGGCTCGGATCGATTTCATTTCATCTCCAGTCTTACGTGAGCAGCCCGGTCCAAACAAGGGCTGCATAAACGACATTCAGGTGCTCAAACTGGCTTGCCGCGGTCGATCCGTTGCACATGCCGGGTCTGAGAATGCAACACCCGGGGCTGGCCGCCATGCACGATCGTCCGGGTGTTTCAGTGGCTTAGTCGTTAGCGCTTACTGGAAATGACACGCTAAATTAATTCGGTGCCGATAATATTTCTTCTGCACGGCTGTCACTTTCGCCCTCGTGCGCCGACTAATCCTTCCACGCCGACCCCAAAATCATCGTGCAAAAATTCTCACGGTGATAATGCGGGTCTTTCAGCGCAAGCACGTCTGCCTTCACGTTGCCGAAAGTCGTCTCCGGTTTGTGAATCGTCCCGTGCGCGAACGCATCGATGATGCCTTCCTTGAAATGGGCGCCGCGCGGGTGGGCGTGAATCACCTCGTGACGCTGTTGCTCGGTGAACTCATCGTAAGCGAGACCCAGCACGTCCATTTCCACACCGGCCGTAACCAGCGCCACCACCGGTTTCATATATTGCGGAATCCCAGGCGTGGTGTGTAGCGCAATCGAATTCCACACCTGCTCGATATCGTCTTCGCCAATACCGTGACGCTGCAGAAAATCGCGCGCCGCGTTCGCACCGTCCACCTCGAAGCGATCGTGCTCGCTGCTATACGGCGCGACGAGCCCCATGTCGTGAAACATCGCGCCGATGTACAGCAGCTCGGTGTCGTACTTGAGCTGCTTGCGCGCGCCGGCCAGCGAGCCGAACAGGAACACGCGTCGCGAATGGTGATAAAGCAATTCGGTTTCGGTATCGCGCACGAGCTGGGTAGCTTCGCGCGCCATCATGCTGTCGGGGATCTGGATGCCTGCGATCGTGGTCATATGAAGTGCTCCATGAAAGACTGAATGAACCGGGCGCGCGGTCTTTGTGATTGGAGGGCGCGTTTGGTATGCTGGTCCGCGATGCTTTTTCTGACCGTTCAGGCAGCGCGTCCGATAGCCTTGAGTATTGGTCGGCACGTTGTCTCGGGCAATCTCCACACACCGTTGAACCCTGCCAAACGCACCGCGTTGACTGCCGCAGGTTGCGGATTCCGCTCATCGTCAAAGGAAATCATTCGATGCCCACCGTTGCGATCGCGATCTTTCCTGGCGTGCAGGCGCTCGACGTGGCCGGTCCAGTCGATGTGTTCTCCGAAGCCAATCGGTTCATCGCGCCGCAGGATCGCTATGAGGTCACGTTGCTTAGCGCGCAGCCGGGTCCGCTGCGTGCGTCCAACGGCATGACGCTCGTCGCCGACACCACGTTCGAACAGGCGCAACGCCCGTTTGATCTTGCGCTGGTTGCGGGCGGCCCCGCACTGCCCGACGGCACCGCGCCCGATACACGACTGCTGGAATGGTTGTCGCGAGCCGCCACACAGTGCGAGCGTTATGGCTCGATCTGCACCGGCGCGTTCGCGCTCGGCCATGCCGGACTGCTCGACGCGCGTAACGTCACAACGCACTGGCAGCATGCGGCGCAACTGGCGGCGCAATTTCCAAAGGCGCGCGTCGATTTCGACCGGATCTATCTGCGCGACGGCAACCTGGTCACGTCGGCGGGCGTGACGGCGGGTATCGATCTATCGCTTGCGTTGGTCGCTGAGGATCACGGGCCGCACACGGCGCTTGCCGTTGCCAAGCGGTTGGTGGTGTTCGCACAGCGGCAAGGCGGGCAGTCGCAGTTCAGTCCTTACCTCACGGCTCCAGCCGACGAAACCTCGCCGGTCGCGAGAGTTCAGGCGCACGTCATGGAACGGATTCGCGAAAGCTTTACGGTCAAACAACTGGCGGATGTCGCAGGAATGAGTGCACGAAATTTTGCGCGCGTATTCGTGCAGGAGACCAAGGTGACGCCGCACGAGTTCGTCGAGCGCGCACGCGTGGACGCGGCGCGCAAGTTGCTGGAGAGCAGCGGGGCGGCGCTCAAGGCAATCGCTTACGACTGCGGCTTCGGCACGGCGGACCGGATGCGTATTGTCTTCACGAAGCGGATCGGCGTTACGCCGATGCAATATCGCGAGCGCTTTCGCTCTGCGTGAACGAGACGCGAAAGCGACTTGAAGAGGACATGAAAGGGGTACGGCAGCGGTCTAAACGCAAAATATGACGGCGCCTCAAGCGCAGCCAGGACACTAGCGGAATACGGCTTGAAGGACGGCACCGCTGCAAGCATCGAACATAGCGTGAGAAAATAACCGTCTTCTCAAGCCAACGATCACAAGGAACGACATGTCCACCTCTTCTCCGATCCGCGCGATCGTTACCGGCCACACTCGCGGCCTCGGCGCCGCCCTTGCTGAACAACTGCTGGCGCGCGGCGTCGCGGTACTGGGTTTGTCCCGCTCGCGTCACGCCACGCTTAGAGAGCGTTTCCCGGCGCTGCTCGAAGAAATCGAACTCGAGCTTGCCAATCCCACACATGTCGCGCAATGGGTCGCAACCGATGCGCTGCGCAGCTTCGTCAGCGGCGCGCAAAGCGTCCTGCTGATCAACAACGCGGGCATGGTTCAGCCGATCGGTCCGATCGAGGGCCAGGACGCCGCGGACATCGCCACTGCCGTGAGCCTGAACGTGGCCACGCCGCTCATGCTGGCAAGCGCGCTCGCCGCAGCCAGCGTCGACGCGACCGATCGGCGCATCGTGCATATCTCCAGCGGCGCGGCGCGCAATGCGTATCCCGGCTGGAGCATCTACTGCGCGACCAAAGCCGCGCTCGATCATCACGCTCGCGCCGTTGCACTCGACGCGAATCGTGCGCTGCGTATTTGCAGCCTGGCGCCGGGTGTCATCGATACGAATATGCAGGCGGAAATTCGCGGCAGCGGCACCGAGCAGTTCCCCTTGCGCGAAAAGTTCGAAGACCTCAAGCGTAACGGACAACTTTCAACGCCTGAGCAATGCGCGACCCAGCTGCTCGACTACGCCTTCAGCGATGCATTCGGACAAACACCGGTAGCCGATATTCGCGAGGTTGCGAAGCAAGGCTGACACGCGCGCAGCACTCCCGTAAAACCTCACCTTTCGGCTAATACGCCGATACACCGGTAGTCACGCTACTCACACGCCGGGCGCAACCAGTGCGCCGCGCTCGGCCGCCCCAATCTCGCCGTGCGGCACGAACACATAGCCGCGCCCCCACACCGTCTGCACATAGCGTGGCTCGGAAGGATCGATCTCGATCAGCCGCCGCAACCGCCAGATCGATACGTCGAGGCTGCGCCCCTGATGCAGCACGCTATTGCCGCGGAGTTTCTCGTTGAGTTGCACGCGCGTGAGCACAGTCATCGCGTGATTGACGAAGATTTTCAGCAACGCGAACTCGGAGCTGCGCAGCGCAAAATGCTCGTTATCGCGCCGCAATTCGCGCGCGGAGAAGTTCAGCTCGCAACGTCCGAAGCGGTAGGGCGGCCGCGTTTCCGGCGCGCCTGGCGCGAGCGCGCCGCGCCGGCGCAGCAACACGCGAATGCGGGCGAGCAGTTCGGCAGGGTCGGCGGGTTTGCTCATGAAATCGTCGGCGCCGAGCTCAAGACCGATTACGCGATCAATCGCCTTGCTGCTCGCCGACAGCAAGATCACCGGCATATCGTTGCCGCTCATGCGCAAATCGCGCAACACGGCAAGGCCGTCGCCGTGCGGCGCAGAGATGTCGAGCACCAGCAACGCCGGCCGCTCCATCTCGACCACGTGCTTTAGCCCCGCACAATGCGGACGAGCGGACACGCCGCAGCCCTGCCCGCGTAAAGATTCGCCCACCACGGCCGTTAAGCCGGCGTCGGCGCCAACAAAAAGAATGTGCTGACTCATCCAACTGATTCCAGGAGACGATCGGTTGTCAGAGACAGGCGATGGCTTGCAGGAATAGCAAATCCGCTGACCGCTTGTCGTCCGCGTTGCCATCTTCCCTGTAGGCGCGTCATCTCAAAACGCGGAACAGCCCCCAAGGTTGGCAATTTCTTCCCAACTCTTTCAACGCGGAACGTGATATGGGATCGCTCGCAAAGCCACCGCGCCATCCGCGCACCGGCTCCCGAAAAGTCTCACCTTTGACACAGAGCGGGTGGGGTTCGACGCGAAGCGCACTTCTGACCACTCCCGAAAACACTCACCTTTCAGGCATGGTGGCACGCCGCAAAGGCATGCTGGGCGGGGCGCCGAGACACCCGAACAGGCTACTCCCGCAAACCCTCACCTTTGGAGAGGGTCGGGTATTCTGCATACCCAGGTAAGAGGCGCGATCCTGGCCGGCGATGAGCGAGGGGCTTTCGGGCCGTGCCCGAATCGGCACAGGGACGATGATGCCGTTCAACGGCACCATCCGTTGAACGGCATCAGCTAGTCGAGCGCGAATCGATTTTCCCGCTCACTGCTTTCAAACCAAAGCTCGCGACCAGCGAAAGCGCCGCGCACGCCGCCATGAAATACGCCGGCGCGGCGACATCCCCCGTCGACGAAATCAGCCACGTGGCAATCAACGGCGCAGTGCCGCTGAACACGGTAAAGCTGACATTGAAGGTCAGCGCGACGCCGCTGAAACGCACCCGCGTCGGAAACATGTCGGCGATGATGCAGGCGAACGTGCCGTTGGCAAGACACGCGGCCACACCGGCGAGCGCGAGCAGCAGGACGACATCGGTCGTATGGCGGCTTGCCGCGAGGTAGAACGGATAGCTCAGCACCATCAGGAGCAGCGAGCCGAAGCGCAGCACAAAGCGTCTCGGCAGTTTGTCGCCGAGCCAGCCAGACAGCAGAATACCCGTCGACACCACGGCAAGGCCGACGTTCTGTCCGATCGCCACGCGGCGCGGGTCGTAGTGCAACACGCGATCGAGATAAGCCGGCATGTGCGCGAACAGCAGGCCGTTGAATGCGGCGACCACCGCTGTCGTGCCGATGCCGAGCAACACGGGCCGCCAGTGCTCGCGCAACAGTTCCGCCAACGGATGCTTCGCGGCAAGATGCTTCATCTCTGCAAACGCAGGCGTTTCTTCGAGCTTGCGGCGCAGCCAGAAACTCAGCAAACCGATCGCGCCACCGAACAGAAACGCGATGCGCCAGCCGTACGCGGCGACATCGTCGCCGCTCAGAAAGCTATGCACCGAGAGATTGACGGCCGCCGCCAGCAGCACGCCGGAGTTCACGCAAAAGAACACGATGCCGCACACGAGTCCCGCACGCCGCGGCACCGTTTCGACCACGTAGGTAATCGAACCCGGCAACTCGCCGCCGAGACAGAAGCCTTGCACGAGACGCAGCAGAATCATCAACAGCGTGGCGCCGATGCCCCACGTCGCATAGGTCGGCACGATACCCATCCCGATCGTGCACATCGACACCACGATCACCGACACGATGAATACGCGCCGGCGTCCGTACCTGTCGCCGAAATAGCTGAGCACCACACCGCCGATCGGCCGCGAAAGATAGCCGACCGCAAACACGGCGAACGACAGCATCAAGCCGACAATCGGATCGTGCGTCGGAAAGAACGCGCGGCCGATGAACTGCGCGAAGATGCCGTAGACCACGAAATCGTAAAACTCGAGCGCGCCGCCAAGGCTCGCGAGAATGATCATGCGCCACTGCGAGCGCGTGAGCCGCGCCGGGGTTTCTTGCACAAGACTGGCGGATTCAAGACTTGACATGGTGGTCTCCTGCTTAATCCTCGTTGTTGATTTCCGGCTCATGCGGCATGTGCTGATCGCGCAGGACCCGGACGATCTGCGAGATGTCTTCGTCGCCGAGTCCTCGATCAACAGCCTCCCGCAACAGCTCGCGCACGACACCGACGGCACGCAGCGGCGCGCTGGCGCCGCGCGCCAACTCCGCCACCGCGTCGAGATCCTTCAGCATCGTCCGGATCGTGCCCGATGGACTCGACGGCGGTGTCAGCATCCGCGGCATCAGGGTTTGCAACAGCACTGAATCGGCCCAGCCGCCTCGCAGGGCGGCCGGCATCGCAGCGACGTCGATGCCTGCGCGCTGCGCCAGAACAGAGGCTTCCGCAATGCCCGCGATGGTCGTCACGACAATCGCCTGGTTCGCGAGTTTGGTCGCCTGTCCCGCGCCGGTGGTGCCCATCCGTGTGACACGCGAGGCATAGGCGCGCAGCAGCGGCTCGACGGCGGCGATATCGCTCGTGCTGCCGCCGCACATGATCGCGAGCGTGCCAGTCACAGCGCCTGCCGTGCCGCCGGACACCGGCGCATCGATCCACACGCCGCCGGTCAGTTCTTGCCAACGCCGCGCGAGGCGCCGCGTCCCGGTGGGCGCGATGGTCGAATGGTCGATCAGAAAGCGCGGCGGGGTCGATGCGTGCGCGAGTCCTTGTGCGCCGAAGACGACGTCTTCAACCGCGTGGGCATCGCCGAGACACAGCATCACGACATCGCTTGCCTCGGCCAGCTGCCGGGGCGAGTCGCTGACGACACAGCCTTCCGCGGCCAGCGCCGCCAGCTTCGCCGGCGATCGGTTCCACACCCGCAACGCGTGCCCGGCCGCGAGCAGGCGCCAGGCCATCGGCTCGCCCATCTTGCCGATGCCGCAAAACCCGATGCGCGGCGTATCGGGCGTATGCGGCGCGACGGCGGCGCTCATGCCTCCTCCTCGCCGATCGACGCCTCATACGGCCACTCCACCGCGCCCGAGTGCGTCACCGCGCCGAGATTCGCCGGCCGTACCAGCGCTTCATATTTCTCCAGTACGCCGCCCAAGCGCCCCCGCGTGAACGGCACAAGCTCCTTGCTACGCCGCGCCAGTTCCTCGTCGCTCAATTCGACCTCGAGCGTGCCTTTGTGCGCGTCGATGTGAATCCGGTCGCCGTCTCGGAGCAGACGAATCGGACCGCCCGCCGCCGCTTCCGGTCCGACGTAGCCGATACACATGCCGCGCGTCGCGCCGGAGAAACGTCCGTCGGTGAGCAACGCGACTTTCTCGCCCATGCCCTGGCCGTAGATCGCCGCCGTCACACTCAGCATCTCGCGCATGCCGGGGCCGCCCTTCGGCCCTTCGTTACGGATCACCAGCACGTCCCCTTCCCGGTATGTGCGCTTCGACACCACCGACATACACGCCTCTTCAGTTTCGAACACGCGCGCGGTGCCGCTGAACACCAGCGACTTCAGGCCGGCAGTTTTCAGACACGCGCCATCGGGCGCGAGATTGCCGCGCAACACCACTAGCCCGGCGTTCTCGCTCAGCGGCTCGTTATGCGCACGGACGACGCGACCGTCAGGACCCGCGAACGCCTTCAGCGCGGTTTCAAGCGTTTCGCCGGTTTGCGTCAACGTATCGCCATGCAGAAAACCACCTGCGAGCAACGCATTCAGCACCGCCGGCACGCCGCCGACGTGATACAGATCCAGCGCGAGATATTTGCCGCCCGGCTGCAAGTCGCCGATCAACGGCGTGCGGGCGAGCACCTCAGACACATCGTCCAACGTAAAGCGGATGCCCGCCTCGTGCGCGATCGCCGGGATGTGCAGCGCCGCGTTGGTCGAGCCGCCAGTGGCGGCCACCGCGGCACAGGCATTTTCCAGGCTCTTGCGCGTGACCAGATCGCGTGGCAGCGGACCGCCGTTTTTCAGCGTGTTCATCACTGTTTCGCCGGCGCGGCGCGCAATGGCGATGCGCTCGCTGTAGACCGCGGGCACCATCGCTGAACCGAGCGGCGCGAGACCGAGCGTTTCGGCGACCATCGCCATCGTGTTCGCGGTGAACTGGCCGGGACAGGATCCCGCACCCGGCGTGCAACGCTTCTCGATGCCGCGCAAGGTTTCGAGCGACATGTCGCCGCGTTGCGCCGCGCCGACTGCTTCGATCGCCGTGAGGATGGTGGCTTGCGAGCCGTCCGGGGCGATGCCCGGCAACATCGCGCCGCCGAACAGAAACACACCCGGCACGTTCACCCGCACCATGCCCATCAGAATGCCGGGCAGCGTTTTGTCGCAACCGGCCACGCCGACGAACGCGTCATAGCAATGCGCGCGCACGAACACTTCGACGCTATCCGCGATGATCTCGCGCGACACGAGACTGAAGCGCATGCCCGAATGATTCATCGAAGTGCCGTCCGACACCGAGATCGCCGAGCCGCGAATCGGCACGCCGCCGCCCGCCGCGACGCCGAGGCGCACGTTGTCGGAGACCGCCGCGAGCGACATCGAGCACGGCGTGTTTTCACCGAACGTATCGACAATTGCAACGAAGGGCTTTTCGATCGCGGCGTCGTCCATGCCGGTCGCTCGCAGGAACGCGCGATGCGGCGTGCGCGTGATGCCCTCGGTGACGGTGCGCGAGCGGTGCTTGTGGAGATTGCTCATGATTTTTCCTGTCCGTGTTCGTATCCGTGTTCGCGTTCGGGTGCCGCACGTTCAGCCGTTCAGCAACATGCCGTTCTCGGCGGCGATCACCTGGCCAGTCATCGAAGGCGCGTGTGCGCAGATGAACCAGGCAAGGTCGGCGATCTCGCCGGGCTGCGATACGCGCTTGAGCGGCGCCACATTCGTCATGCTGTCGATGACCTTCGCGTACGCCTCTTCACCCAGCACGCGACGCGGCAAACCGTCGTCCACCATGCCGGGCGCCAACGCATTCACGCGGATACGCGGTGCGAGATTGCGGGCAAGCGAGAGCGTCAGCGTATTGACCGCGCCCTTCGAGGCGGCATAGGCAATGGAAGAACCCGTGCCGTTCAGTGCGGCCAGCGACGAGATATTGATCACCGCCGTGCTATGCGCCGCGGTCGACGAATCGCGCAGCACGGGCACCGCGGCGCGCGTCATCTGAAACATGCCGATCAGGTTCACGCGATATACGCGCTCGAACTCCATGTCGTCGACGGCGGCCAGATCGCCGTGCGAAATGAAGCGCGTCGTGCCGGCGCAGTTGATCAGCGCATCGATGCGCTGCCACTTCGAAGCCACCGCATCGACCGCTTTCACACAAGCCGCGTCGGAACCCACGTCGACGTCGAACACCATCGTCTCGGCGCCGAGCCGCTTGCACTGCGCTTCGACAGCCAACGCCGCTTCGCGCGTGCTGTCGTCGAAGTTTCCGATTGCCACCGCCCAGCCGGCACCCGCAAAGCGCAACGCAGTAGCCGCGCCAATGCCGGTAGCCGCGCCGGTAACCATACAAACCTGCTGCGTCATCCAACCCTCCTCATGCTGTTTTACGCGTGACCGGCATCGCCAGCACGATCACGGCGGCCAGCACCAGCGCGCAGGCGAGCACGATCATGCCGGGCAGCAAGGTGCCGGTCGTGTCCTTCAGAAAGCCGATCACATACGGGCTCACGAAGCCCGCCAGATTGCCGGTGCAGTTGATCACCGCAATGGCCGCCGCCGCGCCCACGCCGCCCATCAACGCGGTCGGAATACCCCAGAACACCGGTGCAATCGAATTGATGCCGATCGCGGCAACCACCAGCGCCGCCATCGAGAGCCACACGTGCTGGCCGAGCAGCACCGAGGCGAGCATGCCGGCGGCACCCAGCACCGCGCACACGGCCACGTGCTTGCGGCGCTCGTCGTGCTTGTCGGCGTGACGCGCGATCAGGATCATCGCGACCGCGCTGATCAGCGACGGCACCGCCGACAGCAGCCCGATATTCGCCACGCTCACCACGCCGCTCGCGCGGATCATGGTTGGCAGCCAGAAGACGAGTCCGTAGTTGCCCATCGCGATGCAGAAATACAGCAGGCCGAGCAGCCACACTTTCGGATTGGCAAACGCACCGCGTACCGTCTGATGCGCGCGGGTCAGCGCATCGGCTTCGAGGTCGCGCGCCAGCAACGCTTTTTCTTCCTTGTTCAGCCAGCTCACCGACTCGATGCGATCGTGCAGCACAAAGAACGCTGCGATGCCTACCAGCAACGAAGCGAGCCCCTCAATCAGGAACAGCCACTTCCAGCCGGCGAGCCCATGCACGCCGGCCAGTTGCTGCATGATCCAGCCCGACACCGGACCGCCGATCGCACCCGACACCGGAATTGCCGCCATGAACAGCGCGATGATCTGCGAGCGCCGGTTCGACGGAAACCACGTCGACAGATACAGCACGATGCCGGGAAAGAAACCCGCTTCGGCAACGCCGAGCAGAAAGCGCAAGATATAAAACGAGGTCGCGCCGCTCGCGAACATCGTCAGACACGAGACGATCGACCACGTGACCATGATCCGCGCAATCCAGATGCGTGCGCCGACGCGATGCAAGATGAGGTTGCTGGGCACCTCGAAGATGAAGTAGCCGAGAAAGAAGATGCCGGCGCCCGCGCCGTACACGGTCTCGCTCAACGAGAGATCGGTGAGCATCTGCAACTTGGCGAAGCTCACGTTCACGCGATCGATATACGCGACGATGAACGCGAGAAACAGAAACGGCACGATGCGCCAGGCGAGCTTGCGATACAGCGCCATGCGTTCCGCGGATTCCGCGGGCTGATCAGGCACAGCGGGCTGCCCGGCGCCGCCATACAGTGGGGTGCTCATGCTTGTCTCCTTCCGCGCGCTTGAATGCGCGCTGTGGTCGCGGCGATGCGGCGCGTGGAGCGGCTCCGGTTATACCCTGAGTCATACGATCGGTGAGTAGCTGCTATGCTCGCCCCACCCGCTTCCCGCTCTACCGTCCTGCCGATGCAGAAGATTAGCCGGGTTGAGCGCCGCACCGCAAATCACTGTTTCGGCGCAGGTCATTACCATTCAGTTATGTTTACCGAGTCCACACGAATGGCAACCACCGAAAACGACGCAATCGACCGCTTCTTCCGCAGCGGCTTGAAGCTGCCGCACCTGCGTATCCTCGTGAGCCTCGCGGAGCTTGGGCAGGTGACGCGGGTCGCGGCCGCCTTCCACGTCACGCAGCCGGCCATTTCGAAGCAGATCGGTGAAATCGAGGAAGCGCTCGGCGTGCCGGTTGCCCGGCGGGTCGGCAATGCCGTCGAGTTGACCAGCATCGGTAAGGTGATGGCCGCACGTGGCCGGGAAATCCTGCGGCACATCGAGCTGGCGCGCCGCGACGTCAGCGCGCTGACCACCGGCACGGCGGGTCACGTGCGCTTCGGCGCGGTCGTGACGATTCCGCAGCCGCTGATCGCGCATGCCGTGGAACTCTTCATGCGGCGCGCGCCGTCAGCCACGCTGTCGTTCGTGGAAGCGACGCTCGACAAGCTGATCAAGATGCTCGACGAGGGCGAGCTCGATCTCGCCCTGGGCCGCAACCGCATCGCCGACAACCAGGACTTGCTGCGCCAGCAGACCTTGCACCGTGAGCCGTTCGTGTTTGTCGTGGGTGCGAGTCATCCACTCGGCAAGGTAGACCTGCCGGTGAACTGGAACGATCTGCGCACGGCGCGCTGGATCACGCCGCTGCGCGGCTCACCCGCGTTCGCGACGCTGGCCGAAACACTCGCCGGCCAGGGCATTCCGTTCGATCGCGGCGCGGTCGAATCGAGTTCGTTGACATTGAATCTGTCGCTGCTGATTGGCGGTGGCTTCGTGTCGATCCTGCCGCTGTCGATCGCGCGGCATCACGTAAGCCGTGGACGCATGCGCGTATTGCCGCTCGCGCCGCTCGAACCGTTGGGTGAAGTCGTGCTGGTATGGCGCGCCGATACCTCCGCGCCGGCGGCGGATCTGTTCAGCGAATGCCTGCGGGAGTCGTCGTCGGAATTGCTGGATGGTGAGGCGGAATGATACGTGTGGGCTCACGTATCGCCGACTGACTGTCGGCTCCCGAAAGTTCTCACCTTTGAGCGTTTTGAAGGCAACAGGAAGGCCGGCCGCCATCACGGCAGCCAGCGCATTCATCCAGGCAATCAGAATTTGTGGCGAATACCCACCACCGCCAACTCCTGACTGTTGGTGCCTGAATTCACACCGTAATCGCCAATCGATGCCTGGGCGCTCACTACCTTGCCGCTCGCGTTCAGTGTGTTGCCGCTCGCCTTCTGATAGCCCGCCAACGCATACAGTTCGGTGCGCTTGGACAACGCATAGTCCGCACCGAGGTTGACCTGGTTGTAGTGCGCCGAACTCGGGCCCGTCAACGACGTGTAGTTATAGCCCACGCCCGTGCGCAAGGCCGGGGTAATCTGATAGTTGAAGAACGCCGAGCCGTTGTTGAACTTGGCGGTACTGCCGAACGCGGAGAACGCGTCGTTTGCATACTGCGTGTTCGAGTAGGCCGCGCCGAACGTTGCCGCGCCGATCACATACTGTCCGCCCACACGCACGATCTGAATCGACTTCGCGCTCGCGAAGCCGGCGTTGATAACCGTGTTGAACAGCGAGTCGGAACTGCTGGTCCACGTGCGCACATTCGCCGTCGTGGAGTTGCCGCCGTTCGCGTAGAAATAGCCCGCGCCAAGCGACAACGGGCCATTCGCATAGGCCGCGCCGAAGCTGTAGGTCTGGCCGCTGCCGGTCGCGCCCGCCACGCCACCCACGCCATACAGCGCCTCGACCTGAAAGCCGGCGAACAGCGGGCTCACATACTTGACCGAGTTGCTCACACGCAAACTGTTGTCGTAGTTGTCCAGGTCGCCGGGCGTGCCGAATACACCGCCGAAGTAATTGTCTTCCGTGAGGCCTTGAACCAGATCCACGACCGGATCGTACTGGCGTCCGAGCGTGACCGTGCCCCACGTACCGCTCGACAGGCCAACCACCGCCTTGCGGCCAAACTCACGGCCGCCTTGGCCGAGCGCGCCCGTGCCGATGTTGAAGCCGTTTTCAAGCTGGAATATCGCAGCGAGTCCGCCGCCGAGGTCTTCGGTGCCCTTGAGGCCCCAGCGGCTGCCGGACAGGTTGCCGCTGCTGAATTTCACGAGCGAGGATTGATTCTGGCCGTTCGCGCCTTGTGCGTT
This sequence comes from Paraburkholderia fungorum, assembly GCF_003610895.1. Classification (GTDB taxonomy): domain Bacteria; phylum Pseudomonadota; class Gammaproteobacteria; order Burkholderiales; family Burkholderiaceae; genus Paraburkholderia; species Paraburkholderia fungorum_B. The sequence continues at coordinate 64,567 of NZ_MCAS01000014.1, read as the reverse complement.
GTGCACATAGGCAATGCCGGCATCGACGATGCCATACAGCGTGACACTGCTTTGTGCCTGAGCACTGGCAGCAAGCAGGAGACCGGCAGGCAATGCGAGGAGAGAAAGACGTTTCATTTTTCGAGTTCCCGTATCAATGTTGTATTTGTTTAAATCTGGCGCAACGATACGAGATGCCTTTGCGTCGGCAAACTAACTAATTCTTCGATGGATATGAAAGTGCCGGTAGCGTGGCCGCTTCTAAGGCCGCTTCTAAGGCCGCGCGTCGGCGCGATGTCACGCCGGGACAGCGGACAATTCGGAAGGTGCGTACCTGGCGGTCGCAAGGACTGCGGCGGGAACGGGGACATGCGCGCGCCGCAACAATGCGCCGCGGCGGAACATCAGCAGGTCGCCGGGTTGGCAGGCGGTCCACACTTCGTCGGTGAGCGGCGTGGTGGCGATCACTGCCGTGCGATCGGCCGGCGTGCCACGCTCGGCGAAGTCCACCGAGAGGTCGCCGTCGACGAGACGCGCGCTCGAAAACGGCCAGTGACGTATCACGTACGACAGACGCGTCGAGCAATACGCGAATTGTGCCGTGCCGTTCGAAAGCACGAAGTTGAAAATGCCATACGGGTTCAGCGTGCGGGTCGCCTGCTCGATGACGCCGAACACGGCATCGAGGTCGTCCGCGTCAGCATTCGCATCGGCATCCGCTTGAACGGCGAAATGCGCGTAGAGGCGATTCATGATGAAGCAGAACGCCGCTTCGCTATCGGTCGTGCCGACCGGCGTATACGGCCCATGCGCTGCTTCATCGAGCGGTTGAAGGTCACCGTTGTGCGCGAACACCCATTGCTGACCGCGCAATTCACGCATGAACGGGTGGCAGTTCTCCACCCGAGCGCCGCCTTGCGTCGCCTTGCGAATATGCGCGACGACATTGCGCGATTTGATCGGATAGCTCTTCAGAAACTCGGCCACCGGCGACTGGTACGCCGGCTTTTCATCGACGAACACGCGGCAGGCGCGATCCTCGTAGAACGCCACGCCCCAGCCGTCGACATGATGGTCGGTGAGGCCGCCGCGAGCAGCAAAACCCGTCAGCGAGAAACTGACGTCAGTGGGTTCCGCGCAGCTGAGGGCGAGCAATTGGCACATGCTCGCAGACTAGCGTGTTTCAACCGCCGCCGTTATAGCGAATCATGCTTTGCAAATCACCGGCGCCCGGGCTCCCGAAAAACCTCACCTTTGGCGGGTTCCCGGCGCATACAGCGCCTAGCTAGCCAGCTTGCGGAACGTTTCCAGCACGGCGTCGCCCTTGAACGGCTTGACGATCCAGCCTTTCACGCCGGCCGCCTTGCCGCGCTCCTTCATGGCCGGGCTGCTTTCGGTCGTCAGCATGATGACGTTGACGGTCGTGTTCGCGAGTTCACCGCGAATCTTCTCGACCATCGTCAGGCCGTCCATGTTCGGCATGTTGACGTCGCTGATCACCAGCTTGATGCCGGGGCTCGCCTTCAGTTTGGCGAGGCCGTCCTTGCCGTCCACCGCCGTGTCGACGTCCAGACCGTTCTTCTTCAGAAAGCCGGCCACTTCGTCGCGCACCGTGCTCGAATCATCCACCACCAGAATTTTCGACATGTTTTTTCCTATGACAACATTCAGAACAGATCCAGTTCACCCGCTTCGACCATGGCGCCGACGTCGTCCGTGACTTCCCTGAAGTCCTCCGGCGACCAGCTCAGGCTGAACACGAAACGTTGGTGCAGCTTGACCGCACGGCCCGAGCGCGGGTCCGTCAGCGAATACATGAAACACAGCTGCGGATTGCCGGTGCCGAACGAGATGTACTTGTGCTTGTGATTCACCAGCAACGGCACCTGCACCTGGCTGCTCAGCCACGCGTGCGCGTCACCGACATAGCGGTTCTTGAACGAACCCCAGATCAGATTCGTCACTTCGCCGAGCAAGCCATTCAGATCGCGGAAGTTTGCTTCGCCGTCTTCCGCACTTTCGCTGGTCCGAAAGCGATCGAGCAATTCGAGAATCGGTGTCTCTTCCGCCTGCATCATCATGTAGCCGCGGCACCATGCGCTTTCCAGCGGAATCAGGCTGAACACCTCGCCGAAGATGATCCGGTCGCGCACGATATAGGGCGTGTCGCAGGTGATGCTCAGGTCCTTGAACACGTCGCCGAGAATCGCCTGCGTCATGTCGGCGATGCCGCGCACCAGCGCGTTCGGATAATCCAGGCTGAAAATGTATTCGTCGATCACCTTGCGCAAAGGCGCCATGTCGTGCGCGACGTAAGCCGCGCAGACCACGCGGCGCAAGCTCTCCGGCAAACCCTCGAGGCTCGGATCGTCATCGCGCCGAATGATGATCGGCAACTCGGGGCGCACTGCGTTGATCCTGATCGCAATCTCGGCGCTCGCTTCGACTGAACCGCCGTAGCTTTCGGCAAACAGCACCGCGCCGAGATCGATGTTCGAACGCAGCACCGACTGCAAGCGGTTCTTGCCGACTTTCACGCCGACCAGATTGTGCTCGTCGCAGAAACGCTTCAGCGCCTCTTTATGCATGGGAGAGTCGTCCAGCACCAAGACCTTGCTGACCGGTTTGTTCATGTTCATTTCGTGCTCCTGCCCAATGCGGATATCGACATCATGGTCAACACTCAGAACAGCTCCAGCTCACCGCTGGTTTCCTCGACCGTGCTCGTGTCCGCCACGAAGTCGATTGGCGCATGCGCGCACACGCATACCGTCGCGGCAAGCTGCACGGAACCGTTCAGCGTGATCGAATACGACGACAGAAAACCCGGTTTCAATTCCTGCAGATGCCCCAGACAACGCGCGCTCAAGACATATGGCGTCGACATGCCGAGGTCCGGAAAGTAATGCAGCAATTCCTGATTCATCGCGCCGCAGCACAGATTGCAGATTTCCAGAAACACTTCCTGGAACGGGCGCTCGTCAGCCTCGTTCAGGTAGTAGTGACGGGTGCTGTCGTTCTCGTCGAAATGAAGGATCAGCAGCAATCTGAACATGATCGACGAGATGGTCAGCACAACCACCTCGGTGTCCTTTGTGGCGCCCATGCCGGCCTCGGCGAGCGGCACGATCTCGCACGTGTCGCCGGAGTCCTGCGGCAGGCGCGCCTGCGCCGCCTTGCGAAAAATCCGCTCGAAGCTGTCCTTGGCGTTGCCCGTAATCACATCGGCACCTGGTGCAACTTCGCACGGAACTGGTTGGCGAGCGATTCGACGCTGGAGAGCGACGCCGCGATCATCTTGCCGCCCGCCTGGATGTCCTGAAACGTGGAGGTGGTGGTCAGATCGTTGCGATGCAGGCTGTCGCGGTAGCTTTTCGACAGTTCCTCTGAACGCGCGGCCAGCGCCCGGACCTCGCTTGCCACCACGGCGAAGCCGCGTCCGGCCGGACCCGCGCGCGCGGCTTCGATCGACGCGTTCAGCGACACGATCACGACATGCCGGACAATCGACGACAGCTCCTGATTCTTCGCGTGCATGTCGTGGTTCTGCGTCATCAGCGAGATCATCTGCTCGTGCCAACGCTCGAATGTCGCGCCCAGGCCCTTCAGACGCGCGGCTTCGCCGGCGATCTGTTGCGCCTGATGCGCCCACTGGTCTTTGTCGTCGGCCGCGGCTTTCAGCGTTGCGCGCAATTCTTCAACGCTGGCCGCTTGCTGCCGCAGTTCTTCGTTCAACTGTGCGGCCAACGCTTCCATCTCTTGCGCGGCCTGCTCGCGTTCGCGGATCGCGTCACCGTGGTTCGCGTGTTCCGCCGTCAACGCCCGCAGCCGCACATCGGCCTCGGCGCAAAGGCGTGCCTTCAGCTTCGTGCTATGCAGTTTGTGCACGACAAATGCCAGCAGCGCGGTCACCGCGCTGCCTGCCACCGCCGCCAATACGTACTGTTGAATCACAACCTATCCTTCCGAAGTCCGTCGCGAAGCGCGCGTCAGGCCGTCAAGCCGCGCTCGCCCAGCGTTCAATCCACCATCGCACCGACTTGCAGTTCGCCGGCGTCGCCGCGCGCCTGCACACCCAGCGTATCGACCGCGACGCTGTCCGGCAGACAGACGATGGTCTGGAACTGACGGAACGATGCGCCCTTGTGATCGTCGGTGAAACGCAGTTCGATGCGGCCGTGCTCACGCTTGAGGAAGTCGCGCACGGCGTCCATACCCACGCCGCGGCCCGACACTTCCGTGACCGTCGCAGCGGTCGAGAAGCCCGGCCGGAAAATGAACTCGGCGATGGCTTCGTCGCTCAGTTGATCACCGCTGCCGATCCAGCCGCGCTGCACCGCAATGCCGCGAATCCGTTCGAGCGCGAGGCCGCGACCGTCGTCGCTGAGCGTGATCTGCAACGCGCCGCTATCCACGCCCACTTCGATATCGATCGTGCCGGCCGGGCTCTTGCCGTGCGCGCTGCGCGCCTCGGCCGTTTCGATACCGTGGTCCATCGAATTGCGCAGCAGATGCATGAACACGTTGCCCAGCGTGCCGCCTGCCTGGCCGCGCAGACGGTAGCCGTTGTCGTCGATACGCACGGTCGGTGCCGGCTTACCCAGTTCCTGTGCGAGCGAAGGCAGCGAGTCCAGCACACCGGACAGCGCGTCGCGCACGCTTTCGCTGCCGAGCGCGCGCAGGGCCTGGCGCATCGCATTGCGCATCGACTGCAATTCATGGAGTTCGCCGGCGTTGGTCTGGTCCAGCATGCTCAGGGTCTGCTGAATCTGATCCTTCTCGACCATCACGTAGCGGCCGGCATTGCCGGCGTTGTTCACGCCGGCTTTGGCCTTGCGGCCGAGACTCTGTTCGTTGATGTGGGCGTAGCTCTCGATCGCCTCGCGCACGCGCGTCAACTCCTCCATCAGGAGGTCCTGGTCCCATGAACGGTCGGCGTCGGGCTGGCGCAACTCGTGATAACTCTGCTCGGTTTCGTGGACGACGTTCGTCAGATGCGCCAGGTTATAAGTGCGTGCATTGCCCTTGATGGTGTGCATGTTGCGGAACAGCTCGGCGATCGCCGCATGGTCCGCCTCCGAATGCTTGCGGATAATGCGCTCGTTCTCGCTGACGAAACCGGCCGAGCTTTCAATGAAGTGATGGAACTTCTCTTCGCTCACCGCGAGAATCTCGCCGATCATGTCGAGACGGCGGCGCTGTTCGCTGGCTTCCGCGGCGAGCTTGCGCAGCTCGGTCACGTCGCGCACGCACAGCATCAAGCGCACGATGACGTCGTTTTCGTCGGTAATCGCGGACCAGCTGAGATCGAGAATCTTCACGCGGCCATCGGCCATGCGTTTCGAAATTTCGCCGACCAGCAGATGCTGATTAAATGCGAAGTTGATGCAGTCCTCGCCGAGGCAGGCATGCGCCGCGGCATCGACTTGCGAAAGCACATCCGAGCCGAGATCGGTATCCGAAAACACCAGATCCATCAGAGCGCGCCCGGCAATGTCCTTCGTTTCGAAGATGTCTTCCAGGTACGCCGAGTACTCCGAGTGGATCACGGCGCCGTCGACCACCGTCAAGATGCCTTGCTGCATGTTCTGCAACATCGCCTGGATGTCGGCGGTCTTCTGCTTGAGCTGCGCCGAGCTCTCCTGGATCTTCTCGATCATGCCGTTGAAAGCGACGATCGAATGGCCGATCTCATCCAGCCGGCCCACCGGCACACGGCGCGTGAAATCCTGGCTCGACGCGATCTCGCTCATCATGGCTTGCATGCGGCTGAGCGGGCGGGTGATCTGACGATAGAGCAGTGTGCCGATGAAGGTCAGCAGAATGATCGCAATACCGGTGACCGCGGCAATGGCTGTCGTCGTGGTGGAAAGCGTGGCGTTCAGCGTGGTGATCGCCTCGTCTTTCTGACGGTTCTTTTCGACGCGCAGCGTCTCGACGATGCCTTCGAGTTCGTCGCGATACTGCGCCACGTTCGCGAACAGATACGCTTGCGCGAGTTCGTTCTTGCCGTCGGCCTTCATTTTCGCCGTCTCGGCGATAGCGGAGAAGTAGTTCTCCAGGCTGTCGTTGGCCTGGGAGACGAGACCTTGCTGGGCGTGGCTCGCGGCCTCTTTGCCCTGCTGCGCGAGGGCCTGTTGCAACGAGGTCTTTTTCTTCTTCAGTTCGTCCTGCGCCTGGGCGACCATGTTGGCGTCCGGTGCGTAGACCAGGGTCATGGTCGCGAGCTGGACATCCTTGACTTGCGAGACGAGGTCAGCCGAAGCGAGTGCGCTGGGAACGACGCCTTCCGTCACCTTGCGCACTTCGGCAGCGCTGCCGCGCGTCTGATAGACCGCGTAGCCGCCGATCGCCGACAAAGCGACGAACATCAAGATAACCAAAAGCGTGATGCGATGACGGATAGTCATGTGAAGCCCCCGAGCGTATGGCCTTCGCGTCAACTCTCGATCGGAGCAGCGCGTTTTTTTGCAAATTTGTGTGAAGATTTCAGCACCGCCGAGTATTGCTCGCGCATGTTACTAAGCGATGACTACACGGTTTTTGAGCACGCCCGGGGGGTTAAATATTTTTCTAAAGTTTCTGGTTTTGGTGCCGTTAATTAACGCCTATTTATATTTCGATTTATATCCCGATTATTTTCGCGTTACGTTCGGCAGATGCTTCGACGCCTCACGCAGCGTAAGCGGCGACATGATATCCAGTGAAGCGGAAAGAAAAGCGCTCACCGCGTGCGGCGCATGCCACGCGTAATCGCGCAACGCCCAGCCGATAGCCTTACGGATGAAGAAGTCGCTTTCGGCGGCCAGCGAACGCGCGTAGCTGAAAAGACGCGCTTCGTCGGTATGCTCGCGCCAGCCGAGTTGGTGAATCATCGCGATGCGCCGAACCCATAGCGATTCATGCTGGAGCGCCGCATCCATAACGGCCTGTATTCCCGGCGTATGGATTCGCGCGGCTTTCAGAACATCGCCGACAACACCCGCCAGCGGATCGATCGAATCCCACCAGGCGCTCCGCTGAGCGAGCTCCAATAAGTGTGCGATGTCTGCTGGCTCAAGCGTCTTCCACTTGCGCGCCAACAGGTCAGTCGCGACGTACTGGAATTCGCGTTCCGGCATCGCCCATAAAACATTCGCGCACGCGAGCAGAGAATCGGCATTCTCCACCGGTAGCCGTTTGAACACCGGCAATACCGCTTGCCGCCGCAGAGGTGTCGGCACACCGATGAACTCGAAGTGGTGACGCATATAGGCACGCATCGCAAGCGCGCGTTCAGCGTCCGCGTGCGGCAGGAGTGCCGCCTTGATTTCTTTGCCAAAGGCGCGGGGCGTCATTGATGAAGGTGCTCCATGTGAATGGAAAGCGATTCGCAGGTAGCGGTAGCTGCGTGCGGCGCAGGTCTCCCGAATCTTCTCACCTTCGAATCGAAAGTGCGCTGACAGGTAGTCACATTGTCACCTTGCGTGCTCCCGAATATTCTCACCTTTGGCTTTTTCGCATGGCTCCCAGATGCGGCTTGGCACTCTGTACAAGGTCGCAAGATTGATTGGGTCGCTAGCAGCGATTTCGCGTGAGGCCTGCGCTTCCCACGCAATCGCAGGCTTACTCTGGATATTCCGTGCAGCGCGGTGAACGGCCATGAGGAGACTCCCTGGAAATCCTCACCTTATTTCAGGTGCGTGCTAAACATGGAGATTGCTCACCTCCTGGAATCGCTCACCTTATGCGAGCGATCTCCTGGAACTCCTCACCTTGACGTGTCTTTTACTGCTTCCACGGTGCAGTTCGACTCCTGGGACAGCTCACCTCTCGCTGCGTCGGCGGCACCTCCTGGAACGTCTCACCTCTCGCCGACGTGAAGTCACGCACCATGGAACGCCTCACCTTTCATCGAAGTAGCGGCGTCTCCTGGAACACCTCACCTTTAGCTAAGGTGACGGCATTTCCTGGCGATCCTCACCATTGATCACGATGAGGCCATCTCCTGGAATTCCTCACCATCCTGGAACCGCTCACCTTTGCGGATCAGAACCTCACCTTCACCTGAAACCCGATCGTGAACGGAAGATTGTCCGAAGGGATCGGCGGAATCACAATGAAGTTCGCCCCAACGCGCTTGTATTCGACCATCACGATCGGCGCAACCACCGGTCCGATCGTGTGATTACGACCCAGGCCCCAGTTGCCGTAGTTGTAGCCCGAGATGATCCCGCCCATCGCCGCGATCCGCACGATGCCCCAGTGCGCGAACTCGGGCGCCCAGACGCCGCCGCCGTAATACGAAGGCCGCCGCAGCGAATTGCGAAAGCCGCCGGCAGTCAGCGCCCATTGATTGTTGAGCCAGCATTCGACACCGAGACCCGGATTGAATTGCTCGAAATGGGTATTGGGGTCGGGATTGATGTGATACGAACCGAGCATGGCGTCGACCCATACGCCGCCCTCGCACCAGTTGCCCGCATGCGCCGCGGAGGCCGCAGCCAGGCTCGCGACGAGCGCCACGGCGCTACGCCGAATGTTCTTCTTGATCTGCCGAAAATGCATGTGTTCTCCGTCACCGGTCGAGCGCCGGTGTCATCTACGTTCTGGTTATTTCCGCTTGCCGTCCGTCGCGCACTGTACCTCAACCCGCACGGACGATGTGGAGGACACGCTCGGACACACGGGCATAGCATGTGCCGCGCGGCGCAGACGCAACCATAACGGACAACCGATGGCAGAGCGGTGAACATCCGGCAGATGTTCACCTTCGATGGAGGAAAAGGGGGCTAGAGGCCGAGGTCGGACAAACCCGGATGGTCGTCGGGACGGCGGCCGAGCGGCCAATGATAAAGACGGTCGGCTTCGCGAATCGGCAGATCGTTGATGCTGGCATGACGGCGCGCCATTAGTCCGTGTTCATCGAACTCCCAATTCTCGTTGCCATAGGAACGGAACCAGTTGTTCGAATCGTCGTGCCATTCGTAGGCGAAGCGCACGGCGATGCGGTTGTCCGTGAACGCCCAGAGTTCCTTTATCAGGCGGTAGTCGAGTTCCTTCGCCCATTTGCGGCGCAATAGTCCGACGATCTCCGCGCGCCCACGCGTGAACTCGGCACGGTTGCGCCAGACGCTGTCGGGCGTATAGGCGAGCGACACGCGCTCGGGGTCACGGGTATTCCAGCCGTCTTCCGCGGCGCGCACCTTCTGGATCGCGGTTTCCCGTGTGAAGGGCGGGAGTGGCGGGCGGGTTTCGATCGGTTCGGCCATAGTGGTTCCTCAGTCAGGTTGTGGTGCGCCGGGAGGGCGGTCGTTTGCCTGGCGCTTTGCCGGGAGACCCGCTCGCTGATCGACCTGCGGGCGGGTCGGATTCGCTTGCGAACCCGGTATCGAGCAGCGCTTGCGCGGCGGCTCGCGCGTCGAGCGCGGCGTCAGCTTCGCCGCTCACCAGCGCCACGGCGATGGCGCCGTCGAGCAGGATCAGCCATTGGCGCGACAAGCGCGCGGCGCGGCGCACGTCCATGCCCGATTCGCTTGCGTATTCGTCGCACTGGCTTCGCACGAAGGCGAGCAGGCGTTCCTTGTGTTTGCGCGCGACGATCCGGATCGGGTCATCCGCGGCGGCGATTTCGCCGGCGGCGTTCAGGAACGCGCAACCATGGAAATCGTCCGATGCAAACCATTCGCGCAGCACGTCGAACATGCCGAGCAGGTGTTTGCGAGCCGTCTTGCCATGCTTCAGCGTGCCCGCGATAAACCAGTTCATCCAGCGTTCGTCGCGCCGCTCCAGTGCGGCGACGACAAGCGCATCTTTCGATTCGAAATGCGTGTAGAAGCTTTTACGGGCCGTGCCGGACTGCTTGACGATCGCATCTACGCCGGTGGCGTGGATGCCGCCGGCGTAGATCAACGCCTCCGCGGTGTCGAGCAGCCTTTCACGCGCGCTGCCCGGTGCGGCAGATTCGATTGGGTTCTGAGTAGCCATGTGCGAAGGGTAGAACGATCATTCTCCTTCGTCAAGTTTTTGTGCACTTCGGCGGATGAGTACGCTTGCTGTTATCGTGTTGACGATCGATCAACTGGAACGAATCTCATGAGTCGCTCTACCCTGCGCGCGATGTTTTTACCCGTGCTGTTCAGTGCAACGCTGCTGACCGTGGCGGCCTGTACGCCTGTGCGCGTGCTGACTCACACGGTCAGCCAGAATGAAACGCGCGTGCCGCCCGGACGCTACGACATCGACCCGGACCACACCAGCATTACGTTCGACATCGATCACTTCAAGTATTCGCGCTTCACCATGCGCTTCGACCGTAAGCAGGGGCAGCTCGACTGGAATGAAGGGGGGCTGGACCGGAGTAGCGCGACAATCACGATCGACGCCGCGAGCATCGACACGAATGTGCCGCTCCTCGACAAGATGGTGAAAAGCGAAAGCATGCTCGACGTGTCACGCTATCCAGACCTGCGGTTCGTCACCACGCACTTTGAGCGCACGGGCGAATCGCGCGGCATGTTGAGCGGCGATCTGACGATTCACGGCGTCACGCAACCCGTGACGCTAGACGTGAGCTTCAATGGTTTCGCGCCTGATCCGCTCACGAAGAAAGACACGCTCGGTTTTTCCGCGGACGGTCATTTCAGCCGTGCGAAATTCGGTTTGGCAACCTGGTACCCGGCTGTCGGCGACGATATTCATGTGCGCATTCAGGCCGAGTTCGTTAAAACGCCCGCAGGCGCGTAAGCGCGGTGCGGGCGTTTCTTTGTCTGCGGCTGCTTGAGCGCGCCGTTTTTAGCTTACGCAGCAGTCCAGTCGAGAATCACCTTGCCGCTCTCACCTGAAAGCATCGTGGCGAACGCTTCCTGATAGTCGTCGACCTTGAAATGATGCGTGAGGATCGGCGACAGATCCAAACCGCTTTGCAGCATCGCGACCATCTTGTACCAGGTCTCGAACATCTCGCGGCCGTAAATGCCCTTGATTTCGAGGCCCTTGAAAATAACCTGGGTCCAGTCGATCGCGGTTTGCGCCGGTGGAATGCCGAGCAGTGCGATCTTGCCACCGTGGTTCATTGCTTCGAGCATGCTGGTGAAAGCGCTCGGTACACCTGACATTTCCAGTCCGACGTCGAATCCTTCGGTCATGTGTAAATCCGCCATCACGTCGCGCAGCGATTCACGCGAGACGTTCACCGCGCGCGTCGCGCCCATCTTGCGCGCGAGCTCGAGGCGATAGTCGTTGACGTCGGTGATCACCACATTGCGCGCGCCGACGTGTTTCGCAATCGCCACCGCCATGATGCCGATCGGCCCCGCGCCCGTGATCAGCACGTCTTCGCCCACCAGGTTGAACGACAGCGCCGTATGCGTGGCATTGCCGAACGGGTCGAAGATCGCGGCGAGATCGTCGGATATCTCGGGCGGAATCTTGAATGCGTTGAACGCCGGAATCACGAGGTATTCTGCGAATGCGCCTTCACGATTCACACCGACGCCTACTGTATTGCGGCACAGATGGCGGCGTCCTGCCCGGCAGTTGCGACAGAAGCCGCAGGTAATATGCCCTTCGCCCGACACGCGATCGCCGATCGCAAAGCCGCGCACTTCCTGACCCATTTCGACGATTTCACCGACGTATTCGTGGCCGACATGCATCGGCACCGGAATCGTCTTTTGTGCCCAGTCGTCCCATTTCCAGATATGAATATCCGTGCCGCAGATCGCAGTGCGCGTGATACGGATCATCACGTCGTTGTGACCGACTTCGGGCTTCTTCACATCCGTCAGCGTGAGGCCCGGTGCGCGCTCGAGTTTTGCCAATGCTTTCATGTGCGCCTCCGCTTCAGATGACGCCGAGTTGACGGCCGACGCGTGCGAACGCTTCGACAGCCCGATCGATTTGTTGCGGCGTATGCGCGGCGCTCATTTGCGTGCGGATTCGCGCACGGCCCTTGGGCACCACGGGGAACGAGAAGCCGATCACGTACACGCCTTCCTTCAGCAACGCGTCGGCCATATTCGACGCGAGTTGCGCGTCGCCCAGCATGACCGGAATGATCGGATGCTCGCCAGGCACGAGCGTGAAGCCGAGTGCGCTCATTGCGCGGCGGAAATGTGCACCGTTTTCGCGCACGCGCGCGCGCAGTTGCGCGCCTTCGTCGCTAGCGAGCAATTCGAGTACTTTCAGCGAAGCGGCCGCAATGCTCGGCGTCAGCGTGTTCGAAAACAGATAGGGGCGCGAACGTTGGCGAAGCAGATCGACAACTTCCTGGCGCGCGGCGACATAGCCGCCTGATGCGCCGCCCAGCGCTTTGCCCAGCGTGCCGGTGATGATGTCGACGCGCGAGAGCACACCGCAATGCTCCGGCGTGCCGCGCCCATGTTCGCCGACGAAACCGACCGCGTGCGAATCGTCGACCATGACCAGCGCGCCGTAGCGGTCAGCCAGATCGCAGATGCCGGCGAGGTCGGCGATGATGCCGTCCATCGAAAACACGCCGTCGGTAGCGATCAGCTTGAAGCGCGCGCCCGCGGCATCGGCTTCTTTCAGCCTGGCTTCGAGATCGGTGAGGTCGTTGTTCTTGTAGCGAAAGCGCTTCGCCTTTGAAAGCCGCACCCCGTCGATGATGCTCGCGTGGTTCAGCTCGTCGCTGATGATCGCGTCGTTTTCGTCGAGCAAGGTTTCGAACAGACCGCCGTTCGCATCGAAACAACTGGAGTAAAGAATGCAGTCGTCGGTTTGCAGGAATGCGGCCAGCGCTTTTTCGAGGTCTTTGTGCACGGTTTGCGTGCCGCAAATGAAACGCACCGACGCCATGCCAAAGCCGTCGTTATCCAGACCGAGCTTGGCGGCCTCGATCAGCCGCGCGTCGTTGGCGAGGCCGAGATAGTTGTTCGCGCAGAAATTCAGCACTTCCGTGCCGTTGGCGAGACGCACGTCAGCCGACTGCGGGCTGGCGATCACGCGCTCGTTCTTGTAAAAACCGTCAGCGCGGATCTGCTCGAGAGTGCCGCGCAGATGAGCGAGGTAAAGGTCACGCATGAACCAGACTCCTGAAAGGGTGGTGCGCTCCGACACGTCCGGCATCTGCTGACGTCTGCTGGCATCTGCGGCATATTCGACGTCGAGGCGGGCTGTTATAGTCGGTCGTCAGTTTTATCGGATATTTTCGTTTTTCCGAACTAAAATCCGGTATGTCGAACAACTCTAAACGATAGGTCAGTAAATGGCAAGTTCGGGAAACCGCCGTGCAGCAGCCAACACGGCACCTTCTTCCGGCGCGGGCACGGTAGCGGCGATCGCGGCGCCGCCTCGTGTGGGCGAGCAGATTCAGCGTCTGCGCGCCGAACGGCGCATGACGCTCGACGACCTGTCGCGCGCGGCCGGCGTATCGAAATCGATGCTCTCGGAGATCGAGCGCGACAAGGCCAATCCGACGATCGCGGTCGCGTGGCGCCTGACCAACGCGCTCGGCGTCAGCCTCGATTCACTGTTCGCGCCGCAAAAACCGCCGGAGGCGATCGCCGTCTCCGGTCCGCACGACATCCCGACGTTGAGCGGGCACGAGGCCAAGTATCAGTTACGTGTTTGGGGGCCGATCGAGTTGGCCGGCAAGTTCGAGTGGTATGAACTGACGCTGCAAGCGGGCGGGGCGCTGGTGTCGAACGCGCACGAGCCCGGCACGCGTGAGCATCTGACGGTGCTGCAGGGATCGATCGAGATCGAGGCGGCGAGCACGACGAAACGGCTCAAGGCTGCGGACACCGCGCGTTACGTCGCCGACGAGCCGCACGCGATCCGCAACGCCGGCAAGGGCGAGGCGAAAGCCCTGCTAGTGGTGATTCACGGCTGACAGGCAGGCGCACCGTTGCGGGCTTTTGGCGGAATTGTCCGTTCGGCCAAGGTTGCACGAGACACTGTATATTTGTACAGTACAGGGTATCGACTGGAGCCGATAATGAACGACCTGACGACCGACCAAACCGAGCATGCTCTGGCCGCGCTGCGCTATCAAACCGCGGCGCGCGATCTTGAACACATCGTACGCAACATCGCTGCACGCTACATCGTTCAGCAGGTGCCGCTCTCGTGGCGCCTGCTCCATGCAATCGAAGCCGAAGCGCTGGCGGATCTCGGGTTTGCCAGCCGTCACGACGCCATCATGCTCGGCCTGTTCCAGCGGCCGTCGGAGCTGCCGTATCCGGAAACGGACGAAGCCGTGGACTTCGGCACGTCCACCGCGTTGCCTGCGGTGTTTGCATTTGCCGTCTCGGCCTATGAAGAGGCGGCACGCCGCGCCGCGCAACCCGCCTCCAAAGACGCGCCGCTAAAACACGCGCGGGCCTGGGGCGACTGATCTCAGGCGCTGTACTTTCACCGGTTGCCACCTACAATATGCGCAACTAACGGAAAGCTAGCGCATGTCACCTCCCAATCTGTCCGACCCGGTCCCTCGCCCTGCGCCGTCAACCGATCTTTTCGATCGGGAACGCGAAGACTGGCGCCGCGATCCTCAAATTGCTTTCGACGCATGGCTTGCCAAGCAGCATTTCCGACGTTCCTCCGCGGAAGTCTATCAAGCGCAGTGGGGGCTTTTCCTCGACTGGCTTGCCGTTCGCCGAAAGAGTCTGGTCACGGTCGATACCCAAACCATCGCTGAGTTCGTGGGCGGCCTTGCGATCAGAAAACCGCAACGCGTCAGGTATTTGCGGCTCATTGAAAGGGTGTTGGACCACGTGCGCGAGATTGAATCCGCGTCCACCAATCCGGCACGTTTCATTGCTCAGGATGGGGACGCGGCATGGCGAAATGCACGCGATAACGAGCCAACCGGTTTTCTCAACCATGCCGAACGGGCCGCGCTCATTGCACAACTGTTTTCGCCTTTGCCAGCCTTGTCCGCAGCGCAACGCTGGAGAGAGCGACGCGATCGTGCGTTGATTGCAGTGTTTCTTGGTGGTGGGCTAAAGACAGGGGAGGCCGCCGTTCTTACGGTTAGTTGCGTGAATGTGGGATCCCCCTGGGTCACGATCGAATCCGCGAATCCGATGCTAACGCGGCGTACGCGACTCGCGCCTTTTGCGGCCGCGATTCTCGATGCATGGCTCGCCGAACGGCGCCTGTCCGAACTGGCCGGCAATCTCGTTTTTCCCGCTTCACCTTCCGGGCGGCCAATGCACAAGGCAACCATGCTCCGCGCAGTCGACGCATTGATCGACGCGGCGGGCGTTGCGGCGTCGCGAGTTTCACGCGCGAGTCCGCAAACCTTGCGCAACACCTTTGCTGCAGACCTGTTCGAGAGCGGGGTTGAGGCGGAACTGGTTGGGCAATGGTTGGGATTTGTGCAGGCGGTGTCTTCCAACCGTTTGTATCGAGCGTGGCAAAAGTGGATGGATCAGCAGGATTCGCCGATCGCCGATGCACCGGATCCAGCCGCTCCACCATTGCCGACGCCTAGGCACGACGGGCGTTTGACGAGAAAAGGGTGATCGGGCGAGCCCTGAAAATACTCACCCTTGGGGTCCCGAATTTCCTCACCTTTGACGATTTAGCCGCTATGACGGCCACGCCGGGCCGTCATGCCGACGCCGCAATCGAGCCATTCGACAGAAACCGGCTAACCGCCTCCAGCCTTGATTCGCCGAGTCCTGACGAGTGATCGCACTCGGGGCACTGTAGTTCGAAGCGGTGATCCACTTGGGATAGCTCAGGCTCACCTTCGTCACATTTCGGGCAGCGCAGCGGCAGAGTGACATGACCGTCTGCTGCGGTGCCGATCACGGACAACTCGGTGCTCGTGAGGCGGCCCGCTTCGACCAACGAACACAGCAGGCCCGCGATCGCCGGGTCGATACCTTGCTGGCCGCGCAACACGGCGATTTCCTTTGTCAACGCGTCCACTTCGTCCGATTGCTCGCGCAGTTGCGCGTCGAGCCGGTCGCTGCGTGCCTTGGCTGCGGCGATCTGCTGGATAAACTCGAACTCCTTGCGGCTCGCGTCACGTACCCCCGATTGATAGGTGGCCGCCATGCTGCGCAACGAATCCAGTTCGACGAGCATTGGCTTCACACGCCGTTCGGCTTCCGCGACTGCGTCTTTGATCTGCTGCGCATAGTGTTCGGTGCTTTGGCGCAATTCGACATGCAGTGCATCAATTCGGTCGCGAAGCGTCGCGTTGGTCGCCTGTTCGGTTTCGAGGCGTTGACGCAGCGTTTCGTTCTCGCTGTCGAGCCGGCGCACTGTTGCCAGCAAGCCTTCCTGGTGAGCGGCCCCGTGTGTTGCGCTGCTGGATAGCTCAGTCTCCAGCGCGCGAACCCGTTCCCACGCGACTTCCGCTCTCAACTCGCTGCGTTTGATGGCCTCTTCCGACACGTCGCGGCGAATTTCGGCTTCTCGCGCAAGTTGGTCCGCGGCGGTGAGTTGGGCCCGAATTTCTTCGCGTTCGCTCTCCATGGTCGCACGCGCCTGGACGACGGCTTCTTCAAAGAGCGCCCCCAACAATTCTCCGGCACGCTCTTCCAATGCTTTCGGAATGGCGCCGGCACCGACTTTCACGCGCGACACCGTTCTGATGCGTTCCCAAAAGTGATCGATGTCCTTCGGAATGTCGCTTGCACTGCCTGTTTGGGTCAGGTCACGAACGGCAGCCATAGACGGGCGAATGCCCAAATCGAAAAAGAGTCGCTTGCAAGCATGCAGCGACAGTTCTTGACGTCGCGCCCCACTTGCTCTCAACGACTCAAGCTCGTGGCGGATCGCTTGCCGCTCCTGGTCCAGATTCATGTACACCTCGATATCGCACGAATTGGATGAATCATAACAATTTACGTATCGTTTGCTACGTATTTATTGATGGAGGGTGTTAGTCGGGCAATTAGCGTGTTTCTGAGCCGCTGGAAGGTGGCTAGATCGGGGCAAGCCTGGTTTTTCCGTGAAACAAAACGAAGACTAGCCAATAAGCCTTTGTAAATAAAGCGCTTTCAGTAGTTTCTTTCTGATCGCGCACTGTTTCACGGGCGAATGATGAGAGCGGGGTGGTGGAGAGGTTTTGTCCGAAGGACACGCGGGGGGAATTCTAGAGAGTAATAAAAGTAAACACCTTTGAACCCATGTTAAAAACGTTAACGCCATGGCAAACCCTTACCTGGCGGGAGTTTCAGCCCGGTAAGGTGAAGCTTTGCGGGAGAGGTGGTGAGGTCTTGCGGGAGCATTGAGTGATGAGGTTCGGGGACCTCGGTGAGTGGGTCCGGGACAGAACGTGAGCGGGTTCAGGAGCCTGCCCCAAAGTGCAGTTTGGCTAAAGGTGAGATTTTGCGGGACCTGGTCGTCCGGGATCGCCCGGCAGCGCTCAAAAGTTGATGCTGAGGGCGGCAATCGTAAAGGTGAGCACTTTCGGGACCACCTTGGATCCCGTTTTTTGACCTTATTTGGGCCTCGTAAACCCCATTGGTGAGTCGAGACGGGAGAAAACGCGAACTGAAGGTGAGGCTTTCCGGGGTTGGGGTGTCATTTTTGCCTCAATTTTGTGCATTTCGAAGCTTAAGGTGAGCGTTTTCGGGAGCCGGATCGGATTTGGGCCGAAATCCAACGCATCTGCGTCGACGGGTTCTCAACCACGCTTCAGGAAAGGTGAGCGAATTCGGGAGATGAGGATCAGTACGAATGCTGGGTCATCGGATAGCCTGTTTTTGGCTAAAGGTGAGGTTTTTCAGGAGCCTTTTGGGGCGCTCGCGATCGCTAAGGTGAGGAAATACAGGATCGAAATCGTCGTAATGGGTCGGAAAAGCCCTACAGACGCTGTTGGAGTCGTTTGGATTTTGAGGCTGCTCAATTCTTAAGGTGAGGCTTTTCGGGGCTCCTTTGGCTGCAATCGGAAACGCCGGATTTCGATGAAAAGCTGCTAAAGGTGAGGAAATACGGGAGCATGTGTGCGGGAGCTGGCTAGAAGTGATTGGCTAACCCAATGAAATCATTGGTTATTTTTTGTGCGCTGCGCAAAGGTGAGGTTTTTCGGGGGGCCGTTTTCAGGACTCGGAAAACCTCTTTCCAGCTCATTGGTGAGACTTTTCGGGAGTATTTATCGGTGCTTTTTAGGACCTCCAGGTCTGAAGGCCTCGTCATTCCAAGCGCTCAGCTTGGGCTAAGGTGAGCTTTTTCGGGGGCATTTGTCCCGCGTTGGATATATCGCCTGCGTTGCCGCGCGCTGTTTGTCTGTTTATCTGCTTGCGAGCACGGCATCCGTTTACCCAAACGGACGTGTAGTGGTTGCGGTATGTCTCTCCGCACGACGAAGGCCACAGGATCACAAGCGAGGGATGCCGGGGCCGACGAGCTTCGCTGCGGTGCACACGTGGATAGGAGGCCCGATGGCCTTGCCGGGCGCCTACCCCTTCCCTCTCCGCTGAAATAGGCCGAAGCGCTTTCGCGCCATCAGCTCGGTGCAAGTGCGCGCTATTCGTTACGTGCGCCTCGCCAAAATTCAAGAGAATTTTTTTGAGGTGAGAAGATTCGGGATCGGATAGCTGCCATTCGCCGGAGGCCGAAATCGGTCGACATTTCGGGAGGCCGCGGCCTGTAAGGATGCCCTGAACCTGGTGTGAAACGCGTGAGGTGAGGGTTTTCGGGAGTTGCTCGAGGTGAGTCACGCCTCGTAAGCTCACTTCACCGGGAACGGTGAGACCCATGCTATAGACGCCTATCACCACAGCCGGTATGCTCTCGCCAAATCCCTCCCCGACCAGACGCATGGCCACGAAGCGCGCGAAGAAGACAGATGTAGTCAGCCCGAGCTCGGCCGAATTGCGCAAGGCCGTCGAGGCGATCGCTATCCAGCCCAAGAGCGGCAAGATCACGCTCCTCACCCGCAAGCTGTTCAACGTTCTCCTTGCCGTCGCTCAGCAAGCTGACGAGTCCGGCGACACTTATCGGGCCTTGCTCTCCGACATCGTTGCCAATTCCGCGTTCGATTCGAATGACACGGCGCTCGTGAAAGAGCACCTGCGGCGTATGGTGTCGGTGCAGGTCGAATGGAGTACCGGTACATCCAGCCAGAAGCCGGGCCGGAAATGGGGTATCTCCACGCTGATTGCCGACGCGGAAATTCTCGAAGATCCCACCACTCGCCGCGTCTGGGTAGAGTTCTCGTTCGCGCCAAAGATCAAGAAGAAGCTGCTCGATCCGGTTCAGTATGCGCGGCTGAGTCTGCAGTTCCAGAGCCAGTTGCGCAGCAGCGCGGGTCTCGCACTTTACGAGATTTGCGTTCGCTACCTGACTAACCCGAGCCATCTCACGATGCGCGAGTCATGGGAATGGTGGCGCCCTATCCTCTCCGGCACCCCCGACACCGAAGCGGGCGACGAGGCGAAGCGCGAGTACAAATACTTCAAGCGCGATTACCTGCGCCCGGCCATTGCCGAAGTGAATGCAGTCACCAATATCTTTGTCGAGTTGATCGAGCATCGGGAAGGGCGGCGGGTCGCCGAGATCCAGTTCCGCGTGACCGAGCGCAAGCAGCCCATGCTTGCACTCGACGAACACCCGAATGTGTTCGACAGCACCCTGGTCGACCGGATGGTGAAGATCGGCATTCCGCTGAAGGAAGCACAAACGCTGTATGCCGATAGCGAAGAAAACCGCATTCGCGCGGCTCTTCAGATGACCGAGCAACGCATGCGCAGCACGTCCTTACCTGCGGTGCGCAGTGCACCGGCTCTGTTCAAGGATGCGTTGAAGAAGGGCTATGCGCCGCCGGTTGAGGCGCTGCCGTCCGGAAGCGGTGGCAAAGCCGCGGTGGCCGCGCCGGCAGACGATCTGAAGGCGCGTCTGCTTGGCGAGTACTCGGCGGTTCGCCGCAAGGAAGCGCGGGGGCTTTACGAAGAGCAAGGTGAGTCCGAGCGGGAGCTCGCACGCAAGTCGTTCGAAGAGGACGAGTTGCCGGATCTCGGCACCCATATGCGGGACGACTGGCGCCGGCGCGGGCTGGACTCGAAGATTGTCGAAACGGCGTTCTTCGATTGGCTGGCTCGCAAAACCTGGGGCGAACCCACCGACGGCGACCTGCTCGCCTTCACGCTGAGCCAATCGCGCGCGGCGTAATCGTCAGATCGCATCAAAAAACGGCGGCCACTTTCGTGTGCCGCCGTTTTTTTTCCCGCTAAGGCTTTCCCTTCCGTTACTTCAACATCTTTTCGATCTGGCGAAGAATGTCGTCCCGCTTCTCACGCGTAAGGCCCTTCAGACGAAGTTCGATCCGATCGTCCCCATACGATTTCAGATCGCCGACGGCGACACCGCCAAGCTTGATTTCCAGACGCTGCGCATAGCGCTGCCGGCCTGCTGGCTTGGTACTTTCCTGGGCGCTCGCCCTGCCCTTCACGATGTCCGCGACTTGCCGCGTGCTCAGGTCGTCCGAGAGGATCTTGTTGATCAGGCGCAGCGTAGCGTCGGCGCCGCGGGCAGTGTGATATCGGCCCACCTGATACGCCATGTTTGAACCAAAGCGGTCAGGCCGCGCGACCATCTCATGCATTACCGCCTCGGGCAGCTTTGCGATCGACAGGGCGACCGCGACGGTCGACTCGTCCAGGCCAAGATGTTCGGCGAGCTCCTTCTGGCTCTGGAAATGCCGATCGTCGAGAAAGCGTTTCCAGACGACGGCGTTATCGAACACCGTCTGCGAATCGCGCTGGACGTTGAGGTCGTAGCCGAGCTTGTAGCTTTCGAGGCCGATCGGCAGATCGATAACGATCGCCTTCACGGCTTCCTTGTTCGCTTCTTTAAGTGCGCGTACGCGTCGGCCGCCATCGCTGACAAAGTAGCTGCCGGGATTGTCGTAATCGGGGATGACGTGAATCGCCTGCTGCTGCCCCTGCTTCGCCAGATTGACGGCGAGTTCGGCAATCGACGATTTCAGATAGAAATGGCGCGGATTGAATGGACTCGGCTTGATCGTTTTGAGCGCAAGGTCGATGACCTGGCCCGGACGGTAAGCGTGTTCGATCCGCCACGCGCGATAGGCCGCTGACTCATTGGCGGTATCGATGTTGTCGGCTTCCGCGGCGTCCTGCGCTACCAGGGGTTGAGTGGTACGGCTCGGTACCTCGCCGGTCTTGACCATGCTGTCGATCGCATTCAGGCGATCGAGGGCGGTTCGCTTTTCACTGCTGGTCGTATCAGGACGTGCTTGAAAGCCTTTGGCGAATTGGGAGGGTTTCATTCAGGGTCCTTTATGCGCATAAATTCAGGGGAGCAGGGCTGCGATCTCATTGGCGCACGCCCGTACTTCGATGGCGGCGAGCTTGGCACCGCGATCGTTCATCTGAAGCACTGTTTGTCCTAACGCCATCGCCTGCTTGTAGGCTTCGCGCGTTGGGATCTGGGTCTTGAGTAGTGGGAAACCGAGTTCTTCCAACGCGCGCTTCAGTTCGCGCGTCAGCATCCGTTTCTCTTCGGTCTTATTCAGCAGAAAGACTGCGCGCAGGTCTTCGTTCATCACCTGGGCCTGTTGTACGAGCTTCACCAATCCGACGCTGGACCAATAGTCCGCTGGCGACGACGACGTCGGCATAATCGCTACGCTCGCTGCGAGCAACACGACGCCGGACACTTTCTCGGTGATCGAGGGCGGGCAGTCGACAACGATGATGTCGTAGTCCGCCACGAATTTCTTGATCTCGCGATGGATCTGGCTGCCGGCTTCGGAGAGATTGACGACCGGAAAAGGGATGCCGGTTTCGCCGTCGGATGATGCGCTGGCCCAATGGATCAGCGTGTTTTGACCATCTGCGTCTACGACAAGGACACGCTTGCCTTTCTCATGGAACGCAGCCCCGAGATGCATCGCGATTGTGCTCTTCCCGACCCCGCCCTTCTGCTGAGTTACCGCGATGATTTCTGCTGCCACAATCTTAACCTCCTCTTTTTAGACGCAAATGGATTTTACCTGGTTGAATTTTCATTTCAATCGTTTTTGTGTAAACACGAGAAGAACTAGCCGTTCAGGATAGGTTTATGCGCATAAAGGATGTGGGCATGGCTGGCGATGGCGCCACAGCAATGGTGACGCGAGCAGTTCTAACACCGCGGTGAAGTCCGGGAGATGTCAGAAGGTGTGAGGGCGAAGAGAATGAAGAGGCCGCGATCCAGCCGATTGACGTGCGCTCGGAGATGGACCGGGAAGTGTCAACCATGTCCCCGCACACCTGTCTGTTATGTCTCCGGTCCATACACTGAGCCAGGTCTGGTCTTGTTACCCCGGGTTTTGCATGACCAGGTCAGGCTGACGACCCTAATGGGTAGGTGCGCATCGCTATCGCCCGCCTGCCGCTTCGCGTAGACACCTTTATGCGCATAAACCTTTCGGACATGGCTCATGGGCCGATTCGGCGCAGAGCTTGCCCGCGCGCGGGGGGGGCGGCGCATGATCTCGTTGGCTTGGCTTGGCTTGGCTTGGCTTGGCTTGGCACGGCACGGCACGGCACGGCACGGCACGGCACGGCACGGCACGGCACGGCACGGCACGGCACGGCACGGCACGGCACGGCACGGCACGGCCACCTGGGACCAAGGCCGGCGATAGTGCTCCCTCCTCAACGCAAACAGATGCGATTCCACACGATACGAACCGAAGCATCGCGCGGAGCAACCTACGCCGTGCCCAATCACGTGGCGGCAAAAACGCCAGCCGGTACTTTATGCGCATAAACCGGACGGCTTCACTCGCCAACAGACCAGGGCCAAACCAAACTCAATCGCCCCAACACACCGCCTCGGCTAGTGCCCCACTCGATCCGTCGCTCCCGCTAAAATCTCCGCAAGAATCGCCACGCAACCCAGAACCAACACAGCCCAGCCAACCATGATCA
Source organism: Paraburkholderia fungorum (assembly GCF_003610895.1). Taxonomy (GTDB): domain Bacteria; phylum Pseudomonadota; class Gammaproteobacteria; order Burkholderiales; family Burkholderiaceae; genus Paraburkholderia; species Paraburkholderia fungorum_B. Next base: position 41,744 of record NZ_MCAS01000014.1, on the reverse strand, counting down.
CCATCTACCACAACCCTCGTTGTTCAAAATCTCGCGCCACGTGTGACCTGGTCGCCAGCGCCTACAACAGCACAAGCGAACCAACGGAAATTGTCGAATACCTGAAGCAGCCACTCACGGTCGCGCAGCTTGAACAACTCCACGCGCAGTTAGGCTGCACAGTCCGCGAGATGATTCGCGACACCGAAGCCGAATACAAGACGCTGGACCTCGCCAACCCCACGTTGAGCGACGCTCAGTTATACGAAGCATTGGCAACGCACCCCATCCTCCTGCAACGACCGATCGTCGTGCGAAACGGGCGAGCCGTGATTGGCCGCCCGCCGGAAAATGTCGAAGCGCTATTCGCCTGAACGTCGAAACATCACGACCCAGGTGATCTCTAGGCCTTGGCCGGCAAGGCAGCGTCTTTCGTCACGATCTTTGTCGGGATGATGCGTAATTCGCTGAACGTGTCGGCGATACGTTGTTGTTCCGCGAGTACGTTCGCGTCGATGGGTTTGTAGATGTGCGCGTAATGCCGCAAACCCGCTTCGATCACGCTGGCGTCGAGCCCTTGAATCGGCGCGAGCTGTGCGGCCGCTTCGCTGTAGTGACCGCGCACCCACACCCCCTCCTTGCCCACCTCATCCATCACGATCGCGAGCACGTCACCGTTTTGTTCTGCAAACGGCCGCGCGCTCAGGAAGAACTGGTGGTGGCTCACGATACCTTCGGCGTCCGCAAGCAGGCGGGCGTTCGACTGACGTTTTGCCGCCTCGAGGAAAGGATCCCAGATCGCCCATGCGTCGATCGACCCGCGTTCGAAGGCCGCGCGCGCATCGGCGGGTGCGAGAAAGACGGGTTGAATTTCGCTGTATTTCACGCCGTTCTTCTGTAATGCGGCAACCAGAAACCAGTGAACGTCCGAGCCCTTGTTGAAGGCGATTTTTTTGCCCTTCAGATCCGCGAGTGTTTTGATCGGCGCGTCCTGATGCACGAGGATGCCTTCGGCGTGCGGCGTCGGGATCTCATAAGCGGTGTAGACGAAATTCGCGCCGGCTGCCTGCGCGAATACCGGCGGCGCCTCGCCGACATAACCGAAGTCGATCGCGCCGACATTCAATCCTTCGAGCAATTGCGGCCCGGCGGGAAACTCCGTCCACTTGACCGTGATGCCAAGCGGCGCGAGCCGCTTTTCGAGCGTGCCATGCGCTTTTAGCAGCACAAGCGTGTTGGCCGCCTTCTGATAGCCGATGCGAAATTCCTTCGCATGCGCATCCGCCGCGAAGACCGACGTGGAGACAATGGGCAAGGCCGCGGCGGCCAGCGAGGCGCCCACGCCGGCGATGAACGCGCGGCGATTGAGCTGCGGATGACGGGACATAAAAGTGCTCGTTAAAAAACGGACGCAAAACGGACCGATTGGCTCCGACGATAATTCGTCTGCAAGCCTGGATGAACCGATAAATTCGCATAAGCAAATCACTCGCAAGGGCACAGGCACATCCGCGGTTCCTGGCTGCGCGCCTCGCAGCGTCAAATCATCGTGCCCCGCTACAATCCGTCATCCGCGCGCAGTAGCGGCTGCGTCTATTGAAAAAAGGGACATCGTGCATCTGACGACAACACTCGCGCCGTGGTCATCCCACGACACTCAACTGATCTTGTCGTGCTTGCTTGGGCTCGCACTGATCATCGTCTTCATTAGCGTGCTGAAGCTCGCGCCGTTTCTCTCGATTCTGGTCGGCACGTTCGCGGCCGGCTTTTCGGCCGGTCTGCCGCTGGAAGCGGTGGCCAGCGCATTCAGCAAAGGTGCCGGCGCATTGCTCGGGGACGTCGGCATCATCATCGCGCTTGGGGCGATGCTCGGTGCGCTGATGGCGGACTCAGGCGCCGCCGACCGGCTCGTCTCGACCATCCTGAAGCACTCCACGCCACGCACGCTGCCGTGGTTGATGGCGCTCGTGGCGATCATCGTCGGCTTGCCGCTCTTCTTTGAAGTCGGTCTGGTGATGATGGTGCCGATCATCTTCGTTATGGCGCGCCGCTCGCAGCAGCCGATCCTGCGTATCGCGATTCCCGCGCTGGCCGGCATGACCACGCTGCACGCGCTGCTGCCGCCGCATCCGGGTCCGCTGATTGCGGTGAGCGCGCTGCATGCCGACCTCGGCCTGACGCTCGGTTTCGGCCTGATCGTCGCGATCCCGGCGGTCATTCTCGCGGGTCCGGTCTACGGCATCTGGTTGTCGAAACGGATGCACGTGGTCGAGCCGGAAGAAATGGGCAAGCTTTTCAGCGCGTCGCAAAACACCGGTGAGCCGCCGAGTTTCGCGATCTCGCTCATCACCATCCTGCTGCCGGTCGTGATGATGCTGGGCCGCACGGTCGCCAAACTGCTGCTTCAACCTGAGACCTTCCTGTTCAACGCGCTCAATTTTCTCGGTGAGCCTCTGGTCGCGCTCGGCCTCACCGTGCTATTCGCGGTGGTGGCGCTCGGCTGGTCGCGTGGCATGCCGCGCGACCGGGTCGGCGGAATTCTGCGCAAGAGCCTGCCGCCGATCGCCGCGCTATTGCTGACCATCGGCGCGGGCGGCGGCCTCAAGCAGGCGCTCGTGGTGGCGGGCATCAGCACGACGATCGGCAAGATCGCGGTCGGCGCGCACGTGCCGCTGATTCTGCTGGCATGGCTGATCGCCGTCGCGCTGCGGCAGGCCACCGGTTCCGCGACGGTGGCGACCACTACCACCGCCGGTATCGTCGCTCCGGTCGTCGCGGGTCTCAGCGCGACGCACAATTCGCTGATGGCGCTTGCGATCGGCGCCGGCTCCGTGTTCTTCTGCCACGTGAACGATGCAGGCTTCTGGATGGTGCGCGAGTATTTCGGCTTGCAGTTGAAGCACACGGTAATGGTCTGGTCGGTGCTGCAGACGATCGTATCCGTCGTCGGCCTCGTCTTGACGTTCGCGTTGTGGACCGTGTTGACCTGAGTTCGCCAACCTGAGCCTGGCTGCAGGAATGGCAAACCAACGTGGCAGGAATTAAACCTGGCAGGAATTGACGCTCTGCTGTCAATTCCACGCGGCCCCGTCCGCTTACACTGCTTCGGTATAGGCGAGGTGCAGAACCGCACCTCGCTCCCCTGCCAACGTGGAGCCACCATGCTTGAACTGAGACCATCCTGCGAAGGGTGCGGCAAATCACTGCCGCCAAACGCACTCGACGCGATGATCTGCACATACGAGTGCACCTTCTGTGAAGCGTGTGCGCTCAGCGTGTTGCGCAACGTGTGTCCGAACTGCGGCGGTAATTTCCAGCATCGGCCGATCCGTACGCGTGCGCAGTTGGTCAAACACCCGGCTGGCGCCAAAGCGCATCCCATTTCCATCGACGAAGCGTCGCACGCCGGCTTCTTCGAACGCTACCGGAACACGCCGCCGGGCGAGCGCTAAAGAAGCCGAGGGTCGATGGGCAAGGGCAACGGTCCAATGCGCAGCCTTCCCCCGCCACCCCACCGTCGCCTGCCGCGCGGTTCAAAGTGCCGCTCAAACGCCGACGCCGTTTCAGTCGTCGCCGCCGTTCGCCCCCGGTGTCGCAATCCCGCTCACCGTATGCGCAGCCACGCGCAACAGGCGGATCTGTTTGCGGTAATTGCGGCAGCCGCTGCAGGTCGGCAGATGCAAGCGGATCGCGACCCATTCGCCGGTCGTCAAAGGACGGTCGAGCGCGTCCGACAGTAGGCGCGTGATGTTCTTACACTTCCCCATTCGCATCCTCTCTGGATAGGCCTTTTTCGCTCAGGCAAGTGCGTAGGCGCAGCCGCGCACGGTAGATCAGCACGCTGCAGTGGTTCGCGGTCATCTGCAATTCGGTGCAGATTGCGTCGGTATCGAGATCGAGAAATTCGCGCATCATGAATACGCGACCGATGTGCTCGGGCAGGTGTTCCAGACACATCTCGAACAAGGTCCAGAATTGCTGTTGACGCAGCGCGGTCTCCGGCGTCGGCCAGGGTTGCGGCTTGGCTTCGCGCGACCAGTGGCCGTTGTCCTTGAAGAGCTCGCGATCGAGCAGCGCTTCGCCGTCGATTTCGGATTCCAGCGCCGACAGGTTCACCGTGCGCTGCCGGGCGCGCAAGGTGTCGACCAGCTTATGCCGCAGGATGCCGAATACCCACGTCTTGTGTTCCGATTGCGCGGCAAACCGGTCGGCTTGCGTCCAGGCTGCGGCGAGGGCCTCCTGGACGGCGTCTTCGGCGGCAGCGGCATCGCGTAGTTGCAAACGGGCGAAGCGCACCAGGTCGCGCCGCAGCTGCGTCAGGTAGACGGGATCGTCGAGCGCCGGCCCGCTTACTTGCGCCATGGCAGGCTCCGTCGCCGCGCTTGCGGTTGCCGCATGTTTTCTTCTGAATCGTTGTGGTTCATAGGCGGGTGAGTTTCCTTGCGCAGTTCCCGGACGTGTGCGCCATTCTCCCGCACGTTCCTGCACAAGCGAATTGGTATTGAACATGTGCCCGCCAGCAAGCGATGACCTGATGACCTTAGTCGTGCCGCGACGGGGCTTATGACGGAACTGATGAAAGCAAAAAACATTATTGCGCAAAATGAAATCTACGCTGCAAGAACAAATTGCAACGTAGACGACACGTACGCTCATGCACGTCGCAAGGCAGGCCTCAAATCCGCGCCAATGTACGCCTGAATTATTTCACTATTTGAAAAAATGTCTTCTTCTCTTCGGTGTTTTTATGCGGACACTGAATCGCTATTCTTCAGTCCATCGATCGCATCCGATCGCAAACCAACGCACTGAAGAGGAGCTGCACCATGAAACGCATTCTTTCCGCCCTGATCGCTTCCGTCGCCCTGTTTGCCGCTGCTTCGGGCGCCGCCCAGGCGGCCGCACCGGCTCAATGCAGCGGCCCGGCATCGTACTGCAACGTGTTCTTCGGCAACTAATCGTCTGGGGAACGCAGCCGGACGCATGTTCCGCGATGTCCCGCGCGAATCCGCTGAAGAGGCAGGTTTTCGAAGTCAAAAAGGGCGCCAATGAAGGCGCCCTTTTTTGCATTTCACTCCGATACGTTCGACGCCTGAGCGCAGGGCTTGAGCGTGCTGAGCGTCGCCAAACGGTAAGCGGTACACAATACGCGGCACTCCGAAGCAACACCCGGGCCTGGTGCGCAAATGCGTCGAATGCCTGGGCTTCTAACGTGTTACAGTGGTTCATCAGCTTGCAGTTCTCCTGCGCGCCTTGCGCAGTCCCTCAGGCATCTGCCTCTGCATCGGCCTCTTACCACCGCGCCCTGAATCGAACGGGGTCCTTTCCTTCTACCGTGTTTTGCGATGTCGTCGGCATGGCCTGACAAAAGCGGCCGCTCGTCACGCGCATCACCGATCAACACGATGTTTTCGCTGCAACGCCGCGACTCGCCCGGCGTCACGCCGCACATATCAACGATACGTTCCAGGCGAGATCCTTCACAGGAGACGACCACTATGAACAATACGATCAGAAGCTACCGGGGCCTTGAGATTTATCCGCTGGTTTATCCACACCAGCCGCGCTCTCCCGATGGCGCCCGCCACTACGATGCAGGCTTCGACGCTTCCGTGCGAATTTGCCGGCGCGGTACCGACGACACGTTGACCAGCAGCCGTGTCTTTCACGTGCCGAGCCGTTCTCCGTTTGGCGCGGCCGGCGATGCGCGCATCGCATCGACGAGTTACGCGGAACGGGTGATCGACGGCATGGTTGCCGGCCAGTCGATCGCCGGCCTTTGATGCGCGCGCCGATGGCAAGTCATGTTTCCAGGCGCTCGCAGAGCGCGAGTTCCCCGCCACTCACTGGCCGCGCGAACTATCTGGTCGCGGTGTCGTCGCGTCGAACCTCCAGCGGGACCGTGCCGACGCTGAAAGTGACCCGCTTGAGCGACGAGCGCGTGATCTACCCGTTTCGGGGCCACGCGGATATGCCCTTCTTTGAAAATGCCGATGCCGCTCATCTGTTTGCCGAGACGTATGGCTGGCAGCTTGTGGATGGCGACATCGCCGTGCCGGAATGACGGCGCAAACGCGCGTTTGCCTCAAATCGTCCTAGGCCGAAGGCACGCTTGATTGACAAGGCAAAAGTACCAGTTATCCACAAGGTTATTCAGTGAATCTGTGGATAACTTTGGGTGCTACCGGGTTATCCACTGGCCGCAACTTTCGGTACGGAAGTCCGGGCAGCCGGATGCTGCGGTTTTTTTACCGGCTGTCGTCATCGCGACGCGGCTTTTGCCTATGATGGACAGTTCGTACCCTTTAGCGCGTCAAGCGCCTTACCTCAAGGAAGCGAACATGGCCTATCACATCGCAGTCGTTGTCGGCAGCCTGCGCCGCGAGTCGTTCAACCGCCGGTTGGCGCAAGCCGTGATTTCACTGGCGCCCGCAGACTTCACGTTCGAATTCATCGATATCGGCTCCTTGCCGCTTTACAGCCAGGATTACGACGCCGACTATCCCGAAGTCGCCAAACAGCTGAAACAGCGCGTCGAAGCTGCCGACGGCCTGCTGTTCGTCACGCCCGAGTACAACCGCTCCATGCCAGGCGTCCTGAAGAACGCGCTCGACTGGGGTTCGCGGCCGTGGGGCACCAATTCGTGGGGCAACAAGCCCGGCGCGGTGCTCGGCACCTCGCTCGGGGCGACCGGTACGGCGCTGGCACAACAGCATCTGCGCAATGTGCTGGCTTATCTCGACGTCGCCACGCTCGCCCAGCCGGAAGTGTTTATCAAGCACGACCCGGCGGTTATCAACGAGAAAGGCGAGATATTGAACGACGGCACCCGCCAGTTCCTGCAGACCTTCGTCGACCGCTACGTCGAGTGGGTTAGCCGTCAGACCGCTGCCTGACGCTCCATTCGCGTACGCGTCCAGATGAGAAGGCGCTGCCGTGACCTCACGGCCCGGCAGCGCGGCCACCGGGCCGGCCTACATGCGGCGATGTCCTGTGACCCTTTCCCAGCCGTGATGCACGGCGAGCTTGAAGCGCTCCCACGTGCTGTCTGGCGAGGTGGTTTCCCAATGACGGCGAGCCTCCGGTTCGATGTTGTCCCACTGCCGGTCGTGATAGTCCACGTCCCGGCCGATCTCCGCGCCGTAGCGGTAGGCCGGCGCGTAATCCTCATAGCGTGAGTTCTCGGCGGCGTATTGCTCGTCGTAGTGCGCGCGAAAATCCTCTTCGTATTCCAGATACTCGTTAGGAACCTGGCCGCCCAAACCCGCGGCGGCCTGCCCCGTTTCGGGAAGCACCTCCGAGGGCTGCAAGATCGCGCCCGAACCCGGCATCGAACCGGCGGCGATCGCGGTACGTCCCGCATCGTCGGCCAGCGGTGCGACGGACGGGCTAACGGGCTCGTACAGCGGCCGCTCCGTCAGCGGCGGCGGGATGAACGGCTCGGCATCGGTGCCCATGAGCGGCGGCGGATAGAGCGGATCGGACGGCGTGGCAGGCGGCGTGGTTGAACGGGGCGTCCCGGCGTCGGGCATCGCCGCGTCGCGCGGCGCCACGCCGGATGTCGTCACGCTCGATGTATGAGGCGTGCCGGGCGTTACCGCGCCGATACCGAGCTCGTCGAGTATCGAATGATCGCGGCTTGATTCCGACGGCGTGTCCCAATCGGGCGAGCGCTCGCCGATGTCGGTCGCGCCCAGCCTCTTCAGGGTATTGCGAGCGAGTTCCGCGTGCGATTCGCTTGCGGCGTTCACGCAGACCAGCACGGCGCCGCGACGCACAGCCTCGGCGTAACGGGCTGTCTCCGGCGCGCGCGTGCCGGTTGCAAACAGACTCGAGAGAAAACGTTCGATATTGGCGAGCACGCCGGAATTGGCGACCTCGTCGGTTGCGGAGCCGACGGAGGGTTCTGGATTTGCCTGCAACTCTATCGTCTCGCGTGCAAAACCGGTTTGCACAAGCGTGTCGCGCGCGGTTTCGGCTTGAGAATAGGTCTCGAATAAACCAATCACAGTGTGTCGCATGGTTGCCTCCCGACGGTTTTGCAGGAGCAGACGGCGCAACAGCGCGTCGGTCCCCTCAGAACCGTTGCAACGATCATGCCGGGCCCGGTCCACGGCATCCGCGCGCCTGCTGCTGGCCGCGGCGCCGATCGGGCTACGTGGAAAGCGCGGCATACCCCTGCCGCGCTTTTACAACCGCCGGTAATTGGCGGCGACGCTGACGCGCCTGGATTTACCCGGCCGGATGCTGCGCCGCGGCCGGATCAGCGCCGGTCTGCGCCAGATCGCGCTGGATGCCTTGAAGGAGTGTTTCCAGCAGCGCGATATCGAAAGGTTTAGGCAGCACCTTCACGTTCACATGCCGGGCGCGGTCGAGCTCTTCCGCGTAGCCGGTGACCAGGATGACGGGTAGCCGGGTGTCGAAAGCCAGCACCGCTTCGGCGAGATCGATGCCGTTCATCGTGCCGGGCATGTGGATGTCCGACAGCACCAGATCGAACGGCAGCGGCTCGCCGGTGCGTGCCTGCCTTGCGTGGGCGTCGTCGAACAGGCGCAGCGCGGTGTCGGCGTTGAATACGTTCGTGACCTGGTGGCCCATCATCTGCAGCAGGGCTTCGGTGCCGGCGGCGACTTCATCGTTGTCCTCGACCAGCAGAATGCGCAAGCCGTGTGGCGCGCTGCTTTCCTCGACGCCTGGCGCCGCCTGCACTTCGTCCGCAGGCGCGGCAGTGGCGCGCGGCAGATAGAGGCGCACCGAGGTGCCCGCGCCGATGGCGCTGTCGATCGCAGCAAGGCCGCCGGAGCGCTCGCAGAAGGCGAAAACCTGCGGCAGCCCGAGACCCGTGCCCATACCATTGGATTTCGTCGTGAAGAGCGGTTCGAAGGCGCGCGCGAGCACTTCAGGCGGCATGCCGCCGCCCGTGTCTTCCAGCGAGAGCTGCACGAAGTCGCCGGTCAGCGGAAAGCCGTCCTCGCGGCGGAAGCTGATATTGGCGGCGCGAACCGTGAAGCGGCCGCCGTTGGGCATCGCGTCGCGCGCGTTCACGGCGATGTTGATCAGCGCCAGTTCAAGCTCGGCGACGTCGACACGCATCGGCCAGATATTGACGCCGATGTCGATGACCAGCGAAATCTTCGCGCCGAGCGACGCGCGCAGCAGTTCGCGGCAGGCCGGCAGCCAACGCTCGAGCGCCAGCGTCTCGTTGCGCAGCGGCTGCTTGCGCGCGACGCCGAGCAATTGCCGGGTGAGCGACTGACCGCTCTTGAGCGCCCGCTCGATTGCCGACAACTCGCGGTCGAGCCCCGGCGTGCCGCGCCGCCGGGCGATCTGCACGTTGGCCGAGACGATCATGAGCAGATTGTTGAAATCGTGCGCCACGCTGCCGACCAGATTGCCCAGCGCCTCCATCTTGCGCGACTGGCGGTACGCGGATTCGATCGAGCGGCGCATCGAAGCCTCCGCCTGCCAGCGCTCCCACGCTTCCTCTTCGGCGCCAAGGCGGCGCAGCGACAGCCAGATCACGCACCACAGCACGACGGACGGCGTGAACATCGACAGGATCAACACGGTGAGATGCCGGTACCAGGCGCTCCAGATCGCCGAGGTGCGATAGGCGCACGACACGTACACCGGGTAGGCGCCGATGTGCCGGAACGCGAGGATTACGTTGTCCCCGTCGATGTCGGAACGCATCCGAACGACGCCGGCCCGCCGCCCCTGTTCCATTGCTACAGCCAGCGGCGACGCCGGCGCTAACGCCGTCGGCTCGCCAAGGCGGCGCGGATAGTGCGCGAGGACCGCGCCGTCAGCGCGCAGCAGGCTCATGGTCATCGGCGTGCCGTCGCTGCCGCCGAGCAGTTCGCGGTAAAAGGCGTCGAAATAGCTGGGTCGCAGCGCCACCGAGACAATTCCGGCAAACGCGTTGTCCGCGGTGCGGCGCTCCACGCCGGTGTTGAACACCTGCTCGCCCACCACATGTCCGGCCATGACTCTGGAGACATGTTCGAGGCCCTTGCCGTCGCGAATGCCGACGAAATCGTCGTGATCGGCAATCGACGACACCGGCGCGGGATAGAAACGGCTGGTGGCGAGCAGATCGCCCTCACGGCCGAAAATCGAAACGGCCGCCACCTGAGGGTAGCCGCCCCCCATGACGCGCAGCTTTTCGTGAATCTCGCTTTCCTGAGCGCGAACGCCGCTGTCGTCCAGACCTTGCGTCAGATCGACGATGCGCGCGTCCAGCGTCTCGTTCATGTCGAACACTTTGAGCGCGTGCTCTTCCGCCACGCGCACGGTGCGCAGCGTCACGTCGGTTGCGTCGGCCATGCGCCCGCGCAGATCGGTGAACGCCATTGCCGCGACGTACACGCACGGCAGCACGATGGCTATGATCAGCAGCGCGATCAGCGTGATGCGCCGGACGTGGAAATTCTGCTCCGGCACGCCAGGGAAGCGCGCCTCCTCCTGGCGGCTGGCAGGACGGCGGCTCGCGTCGGACGGGTCGAACCGGTCTGGTGTCATGGTCGATAACGCTAAGTCGTTCGGGGCAAAGGGCAGCGAGTCGGTTCCATACAAAAGCATAGACACGCAACGGCCGCTCTGGGTTACTGTGGCGAATGGTCGGCCCCTGATTTGTCTGCAGTTTGAATCAGTGACAAATCGAGAAGCGCAAACGTACACAAAAGTATAAATGTAAAAGAAAGCCTTCCAAATCTACCAAAATATTTTCAAAAATAGCGATTAATAGGGAAATCTCTTTAATCAATGCAAATTTGGCGTGTTGCCTTTCCACCGTTTTGCTTCGAAAATCGACGCCATCACAAAAATAATGCGTCCGCCATGTTCGGATGCATCTGCCGCGAGGACCGCCAGACAACGCGCACAACGCGTGACGAAGGCGCTCGCGGGAACAGAGCGCGGCAAGGGGACCAGCCCGATCCATGAAGCCGCGCGGATTCATCTACGGGGTAGGCTTCGAACATGCCGGTCATAGCCGTCGTCCACCGTGCTCGCACGCATCCATGCGCGCCCACGGCTTCCGTCAACAGCGCCTCACGGCGCGCTCCCCCCGCTCGTTTGCAAGCTGCATTCTCGCAAGCTTCAACCTGCTTTACCGCCGCTCGACAGATTGCGCGCTAAAGAAGCCGACGCTATCCGCCGTTAACCCGTACGAGCTAATTTTGCTTACCGACCCGCCCATGTCTTTGCCCATTGTGATCGCCGACGATTCGCTGCTTGCCCGCAAGGTGCTCACCAAGGCATTGCCGCCGGACTGGGATGTCGACGTCTCCTATGCGACGAACGGGCGCGAAGCGCTCGGCCTGTATCGCGAAGGCAAAGCGTCGGTGATGTTCCTCGATCTGACGATGCCGGACATGACCGGCTACCAGGTGCTGGAAGCTTTGCAACATGAGGACCTGAACACCTTCGTCATCGTCGTTTCCGCCGATGTTCAACCCATGGCGCAGTCACGCGTGCGCGCGCTCGGCGCCGCCGCATTCATCGCCAAGCCCGTGACGCCCGAGGCGGTACTACCCATCCTCAAGGAGTACGGGTTGTATGTCTGAGCCAGTCCTCAACGAAGACCGGCGCGACGCGCTGCAGGAGGTCGCCAATCTGGCGATGGGCCAGGCCGCGACGCGTCTCGCGCGCCTGCTCGACGCCTTTATCGAATTGTCGGTGCCGCGCGTGAAGGTGGTGGCGGTGAGCGAGGCGGCGGCGGCACTGCGCGAGATGACCGGGATCGAGGACACGGTGAGCGCGGTGCGCCAGGGGTTTCGTTCCGACATCAAGGGCGAAGCGCTGGTGATCTGCCGCAGCGACAGCATCGACCAGTTGTGTTCGCTCGTGAGCGATCCCTATTCGCGCTCGAGCTACGAGGCGGTGAGCCAGCAGGAACTCGTGTTCGACGTCGCGAACGTGCTGACGGGCGCGTGTGTCTCGTGCATTCTCGACCAGCTCGGCCGCACGCCGGTCTTTTCCGCGCCGGGTCTGCTCGGCGAAGCGATGACGCTCGACGAAGTGTTCCAGCCCGGCGTGCTGCAGTGGGAGGTTGCGCTGCTGGTCGAAGTCAATTTCACGCTCGAGGACCAGAGCTTTCGCGCTCACCTCGTGATGCTGATGGCCGAAGAGTCGATTAGCCATATGAACGAGGCGCTCGACGAGCTGTTGTCCAGCCTATGAATGTGCCTGTGGACTCATTGAGCGATCTGGTTGTCGAACGTGTCGGTTTTGGCATCTTCGTGCTCGATCGCGAGATGAACGTGCTGATGTGGAACCGGTTCATGCAGGACCATAGCGGGTTGTCGCCGGAACAGGTGGTTGGCAGATCGCTCTTCGCGCATTTTCCGGAATTGCCGCGCGTGTGGCTCTCGCGCAAGATCGAAAGCGTGTTCCAGCTCGGCAGTTTCGCGTTCAGTTCGTGGGAGCAGCGCCCGTATCTCTTCAAGTTCGATCACGACCGGCCGATTACCGGCGGTGTCGATTTCATGCAGCAGGACCTTACGTTCATGCCGCTCATGCGTGATCGCGAAGTGGTGGCTGTGTGCGTAACCATCTCCGATGTCACGCACGTGAGCATCGTGCAGCGCGAACGGGAAGAAGCGGTGGCCAAGCTGCAGGAATACGCCGACCGCGACGGTTTGACCGGCATCGCGAACCGGCGCTATTTCGAAGCGCGTCTGCGCGATGAGTACACGCGCTGGCAGCGCTACGGCGGCGAGATGTCCGTGCTGCTGTTCGATCTCGATCACTTCAAGAAGATCAACGACCAGTTCGGCCACGGCGTCGGCGATACGGTGTTGCGCGTGATGGCGCAGCGGGTCGCCGAGGTGGTGCGGGCGCAGGATACCTTCGGGCGCTTCGGCGGCGAGGAGTTTGCCTTGCTGCTGCCGTGTACGCCGCTTGAGGACGCCATGCGGGTCGCCGAAAAGATCCGCTGCACGATCGCCGACACGCCGGTCGAGGTGCAGGGCACGAGCGTCCCGGTGACCGCCAGCGTCGGCGGCGCGGCGGCGCGCGTGGGCGTGCCGGCCTACGACGTGCTCATCAACGAAGCCGACGCGGCGCTGTATAGCGCGAAGCGGCAGGGACGCAACCGCTCGGTGGCTTTCTCCTGATTTTTGCTGGCGACGCCGCTGTGCGGTGCCTCGCAGGCGCGCTTGCCGTCAAGCGCCCCGGTCCTTCTTCCGGCCCCTTATTCACCCTCGAAACTGCGGCATCTCACAAACGTTGTTATACTTTTCGCCGTTTCCGGCATCCCTGCCGGGTGTTTCGCGCGTGTCCGCGCGCGCGGGCCATCTGCGTTGCGCAGTAGGCATTAAAACTTCTTGAACGCCTTTCAGCGGGCGCCTCCAGCGGAGATCGTCTTGGCTGTTTCCAATCTTGTCGTGGACGATACAGAAATCGACGCCGCTGCCGCCACATCCGGCAGCTCGTTTTATCTCGCAATGCGCATCCTGCCGGCCGCGCAGCGCGATGCGATGTATCAGGTCTACGCCTTCTGCCGCGCTGTCGACGATATCGCCGACAGCGACATGCCGCGCGCCGAGCGCGCCGCCGCGCTCGAGCGCTGGCGTGCCGACATCGACGCGTGCTATGCCGGGTCACCGCGCGCTTCCCTGCGCGCGCTGACGCGGCACATTCATACGTTTCATCTGCAACGCGAAGATTTCCACGCGATGATCGACGGGATGGCGATGGACGCCGCCGCCGACATCTGCGCACCCGACGAAGCCACGCTCGACCTGTACTGCGACCGGGTCGCCAGTGCGGCGGGCCGTCTGTCGGTGAGGATATTCGGGATGCAGGAAGAGCCGGGTCATCTGCTCGCGCATCATCTGGGCCGCGCGCTGCAACTGACCAACATCCTGCGCGATATCGACGAAGACGCCGGTATCAATCGCTGCTACCTGCCGCACGAGTTGCTGGCGCGCGAAGGCATCGCCGTGACGAACCCGCTGCAGATCGCCGACGACCCGTCGCTGCCGCGCGTCTGCGCCACGCTCGCCGAACGGGCCAAGGAACACTTCGCCGCCTCCGACGCGATCATGGACCGCGAAGCGCGCAACCACGTGCGTGCACCGCGCATCATGTCGGGTGTCTATCGCGTGCTGCTCGAACGAACGCTCGAGCGCGGTTTCGACATTCCGCGTACGAAGGTCAGCAAGCCGAAACTGCGCATGCTGTGGATCGTCGCGCGTTACGCGCTCTTCTGAGCTGATGCCGAAGCTCATCCATGTGATCGGCGCCGGCCTCGCCGGCCTGGCCGCAGCGGTGCAATTGCAGCGCCGCGGCGCCCAGGTCGTGCTGCATGAGGCCGCCTCCGAGGCGGGTGGCCGTTGCCGTTCGTACTACGACGCGAGGCTCGGAGCGACCCTCGACAGCGGCAATCACATGGTGCTGTCGGGCAATGCCGCCACGCTCAACTATTTGCGTGCGATCGGTGCCGCCGACGAACTGGCCGGCCCGGCCCAGCCCGACTATCCGTTCGTGGATCTGGCAACGCGGGCGCGCTGGACCGTGCGCATGTCGCCGGGCCGTCTGCCGTGGTGGATTTTCGATGCGAACGCGCGCGTGCCCAATACCGGGCCGGGCGACTATCTGGCGCTGGTGCCGTTGCTGTTCGCCAAGCCCGCGCGCACTGTGGCGCAGACCATGCTCTGCAACGGGCCGCTGTGGGACCGCCTGCTGCGGCCGCTGTTTCTCGCCATGCTCAATGTCGAGCCGCGTGAGGCATCGGCGGCGTTAGCGGGCGCACAGCTCAGGGAAACGCTCCTTGCCGGTGGTGCGGCATGCCGGCCTCTGGTGGCGCGCAACGGTCTGAGCAGCGCTTTTGTCGACCCGGCGCTGCGTTTGTTGCAGCACGGCGGCGCGGCAATCCGGCTCGGCTCGCGCCTGCAGGACATGGTGTTTGCCGACACGGGCCCCGCTCGGGTGTCGGCACTGAATTTCGCGGACCAAAGCATCGCGCTCGACGCCAGCCAGGCCGTGGTGCTCGCGGTGCCGCCGGACGTTGCACAGACGCTCGTGCCCGGTTTGCGCTCGCCGAATCGCTTCGCGGCGGCCGTCAATGTGCATTTCGCCGTCGAGCCGCCGCTGGGTATGGCGCCGGTCACCGGGTTGCTCAATGCAACGGCCGACTGGCTATTCGCCTTCGAAGGCCGCGTATCGGTCACGCTTAACGCCGCTGAGCGCCGACTCGACACGCCGCATGAAACACTCGCGCAAACCGTCTGGGCCGAAGTGGCTCAGGCAGCCAATCTGCCGGCCGAGCCGATGCCGGCCTGGCAAGTCGTGATGGAACCTCGCGCGACGTTTGCCGCGTTACCGGATCAGGAAACGCTGCGTCCCGGCACGCGTACTCGCTGGAACAATTTGATGCTCGCGGGCGACTGGACGGCCACCGGCCTGCCCGCGACGATTGAAGGCGCGATCCGCTCCGGCCAGAAGGCCTCGGACACGCTGCTGAATCAACCGATGGAACGCCGATGAACGATTTATCTCAAGCCCAGCCGCTGGACGCCGTCCTGCCTGAATCCGACGATGCGCCGAACGTGATGCCGAACGATGCGTCCTTTGCCGCGCCGCAAGCGGTCGCTGCGTCGCTCGACGCCGCGATCACGCGCGCCACCGACGCGATCCTCGCCGCGCAGAAGCCGGACGGCCACTGGGTCTACGAACTCGAGGCCGACGCGACGATTCCCGCCGAATATGTGCTCCTTGTCCACTATCTCGGCGAGACGCCGAACGTGGAACTGGAGCAGAAGATCGCCCGCTATCTGCGCCGTATCCAACTGGCGGACGGCGGCTGGCCGCTCTTTACCGATGGCGCGCTCGACATCAGCGCCAGCGTGAAGGCATATTTCGCACTGAAAATGATCGGCGACTCACCGGATGCCGAGCACATGGTCCGCGCGCGCGAGGCGATTCTGGCGAACGGCGGCGCGGAAACGGTGAATGTGTTCACGCGGATTCTGCTTGCGCTATTCGGCGTGGTGTCCTGGCGCGCCGTGCCGATGATGCCCGTGGAAATCATGCTGTTGCCGGCATGGTTCCCGTTCCATCTGTCGAAGGTGTCGTACTGGGCGCGCACGGTGATCGTGCCGTTGCTGGTGCTCAACGCGAAGCGGCCGGTCGCACGCAATCCCCGGCGCGTGCGTATCGACGAGTTGTTCCGCGGCGCGCCGGTCAACACCGGCATGCGCGAGCGGGCACCACATCAGCATCAGGGCTGGTTCCGCTTTTTCAGCGGTGTGGATGTGATGTTGCGCATGATCGACGGCCTGTTCCCCAAGGCGACGCGCGACCGCTCGGTGCGCGAGGCCGTGCGCTTTGTCGACGAACGGCTGAATGGCGAAGACGGCCTCGGCGCGATTTTCCCGGCCATGGCCAACTCGGTGATGATGTACGACGTGCTCGGCTATCCGGCCGATCATCCGAATCGCGCGATTGCCCGTCAGTCGATCGAAAAGCTGCTCGTCATCAAGGACGACGAAGCATATTGCCAGCCCTGCCTGTCGCCGGTGTGGGATACCTCGCTCGCCGCGCACGCGCTGCTTGAAACCGGTGAGGCACATGCGGAACAGGCGGCTGAACGCGGGCTCGCCTGGCTGCGTCCGTTACAGATTCTCGACGTGCGCGGCGACTGGATCTCACGCCGCCCGAACGTGCGGCCTGGCGGCTGGGCCTTCCAGTACAACAACGCGCACTATCCGGACGTCGACGATACGGCGGTGGTGGCGATGGCGATGCAGCGCTCGGCGGCGCTGACGCAATCGGACGTCGATCGCGAAGCCATTGCGCGGGCGCGCGAATGGGTAGTCGGCATGCAAAGCAGTGATGGCGGCTGGGGCGCGTTCGAACCGGAAAACACCCAGTACTACCTGAACAACATTCCGTTCTCCGATCACGGCGCCTTGCTCGATCCGCCGACCGCGGATGTGTCGGGCCGCTGCCTGTCGATGCTCGCGCAACTCGGCGAATTCCCGCAGGGCAGCGAACCGGCGCAACGTGCGTTTGACTACATGCTGAAGGAGCAGGAGTCGGACGGCAGCTGGTATGGCCGCTGGGGCCTGAATTACATCTACGGGACGTGGACCGCGCTGTGTTCGCTGAACGCCGCCGGCCTGCCGCACGACGACCCGCGCATGAAGCGCGCCGCACAGTGGCTCCTGTCGATCCAGAACGCCGACGGCGGCTGGGGCGAGGGCGGTGAAAGCTACAAGCTCGACTATCGCGGCTATGAGCGCGCGCCGAGCACGGCTTCGCAAACCGCATGGGCGTTGATGGGCCTGATGGCGGTGGGCGAGGTGAATCACGAGGCGGTGGCGCGCGGCGTCGAGTATCTGCAACGCGAACAGCGCGAACATGGCCTGTGGGACGAAACGCGCTTCACGGCGACCGGTTTCCCGCGGGTGTTCTATCTGCGTTATCACGGCTATCGCAAGTTCTTCCCGCTGTGGGCGCTGGCTCGCTTCCGTCATCTGAAACGCAACGGGCTGACCCGCGTCGCGGTCGGGATGTAACGCATGACGTTTCCGACCACGCCGCTAGCTGGCGACGGCCATGACACCTTGCCGGTGATCGTGGTGACGGGAATGGCGTTCGAAGCGCGCATCGCGCGCGGCAAGGGTGTCGAGGTGGTCTACGCGGCGCGCGCCGATCTGCTGGAGCGGGCGTTGAGCGCGGCGGTGGCGCGCGGTTGCTCGGGAATCGTCAGTTTCGGTACCGCGGGTGGTCTGGCGCCCGATCTCGCGCCGGGCACGCTGATCGTCGG
The DNA here is from genome assembly GCF_003610895.1 of Paraburkholderia fungorum. Lineage (GTDB taxonomy): Bacteria > Pseudomonadota > Gammaproteobacteria > Burkholderiales > Burkholderiaceae > Paraburkholderia > Paraburkholderia fungorum_B. The sequence goes on along the minus strand of NZ_MCAS01000014.1, from coordinate 23,989 downwards.
GGAGGCCGTCGAGGGGCCGTTTGGGCGGCTCGAGACCGATCGGGCATGGGCGGACAGGCTCGCCGCCGCGCTGTCGACTGGACCGCTCACGGTGCGTCTGCGGCGCGGGCTGATGGCTGCCGTGACCGCGCCTTTGGTCACCGCCGACGATAAGCGTGTGCTGCATCGCTCGACTGGGGCTTTGGCCGTTGACATGGAGTCGCACATTGCCGGCGCGACCGCCGCCGCGCATGGCCTGCCGTTCGCTGTGTGCCGGGCGATTGTCGATCCGGCGTGGCGGACGTTGCCTTCTGCCGCGACTGCGGGCTTGCGGGACGATGGCACGACGGCGTTAGGGCCGATCCTGCGGGAGCTGTTGCGGCAGCCGTCGCAGCTCGGGGCGCTGATTCAGGTTGCTGTCGATGCGCGGGCGGCGCGGACTTCGCTGGTGCAGGCGCGGCATGCGATGGGGGTGGCGGGGGTTTTGCTGATGGCGATTGCCTGAGGGCGGTTTTTTTGCTGCTTTTGGCCTTTGCTTGTTGTTTGTGTTAGTGGTTTATTAGTGTTGCCCCTGTGCGGGGCGGCACCTACTTTTCTTTGCCTGCCGCAAAGAAAAGATAGGCAAAAGAAAGCGGCTCAAACCGCCAGCTCTTAAGCGGGTCCCCCGCGCAGCCACGGTAGTGGTGCATCTGGAATCTGTGCTCTCGCACATTCCGCCCTGGTGACAAGGCAGTCATTCTTCCGGCAGCGCTGCGCGCGCCGACGCGGTACCTCATGAAACCGCTTCGCTTCGGTCTGCTTACGCCCGCTTTCATGGCGCGCCGTCCGCGCGCGCCCGGTCGTCTGATACCCATCCCCTATTGCGTCGCAGGGACCGCCTCCGGCGGTTTCTTGCTCGCGGGCGTGGTTTGTTCGGCTGGGGCCGGCGTTGCTACGCCCGATGCCGCCGCTGGGGCGCTTGGCGTCTCGCCTGGGTCTGTGTAGTTCGGGACGCCCGCGGGGGCGCCTGTGGCGCTTCCTGAGGCTGCGTTCGGGGCTTCGGCGTCGCCGGGGTCCGTGTAGTTTGGGACGCCTGTCGCCGCGCCTGAGGCGCTCGAGGCGCCGGCGGCCGGTGCGGCGGCGCCGGAGTCGCCGCCCTGGTCGTCGTAGTTCGGGAGCGGCGCGGCGTTGTCGCTCGTGCCGCGCAGGCGCGCCTTACGCTGCTGGGTATAGGCGTCGCGTACGAACGAATACTTGTCCAACGCGGCCTGCTCCAGCAGACTCGATGCCCCCAGCAGGTCGGAACGCACGCTCACGAACTGCAATACGTACAGCGGATTGCGCTCCGCCGGCTCGATGTAGTTCAACGGGTTGAACTTCACGTCCACCACCAGACCCATGCTGTCACGCACCGTGCTCGGGCCGAATAGCGGCAGGACAAGGTAGGGGCCCGACGGAATGCCCCAGTGACCCAGCGTCAAACCGAAATCCTGGTGGTGCTTGGGCAGGCCGGCCGGCGTCGCCCAGTCGAGCAGGCCGCCAAGTCCAAAGGTCGAGTTGAACGCGAAGCGCACAATGTCTTCGGTCGCGTCGGTGATCTTCAGTTGCAACAGGTTGTTGGCGGCGTTGGTCAGGTCGCCCAGATTCGAGAAGAAGTTGCTCACCGCCGTGCGCAACGGCTGCGGTGTCACCTTTTGATAACCCTTTGCGACTGGAACGGCAACGAAGCGGTCCAAACCGTCATTGAACTTGAAAATCACACGGTTCGCCGGCTCGAACGGGTCGCCCGGTTTGCGGTCGGGGCCGGTCGCGCAGCCAGAGATCAGACCGGTGGCGGCCAGCGCCAGCACGGTGGTTCGCAGCTTCATGCTTATATTCCTTTCTGCTTCGCGCGACGTTGGCGCGGCTTGCCCATCAGGACGGGTTGGAACACCACCGCGCCGATCAGCGTGCAAAACAATGAGAGTGCCAGCAAACGCCCCATACTCGACGTCCCCGGATGGTGCGATAGCCAGAGGCTGCCGAACGCCGTCGCCGTGGTCGCCGCGCTGAACAACACGGCATGCGTGAGGCTCGACTGCAAAAGGCTAGTCTGCCCGTGGCGCCACGCCATGACGAAGTAAATCTTGAATGCTACGCCAACGCCCAGCATCAGCGGTAACGCAATGATGTTCGCGAAGTTCAGCGGCATGCCGAACACCACGCACAACTCCAGCGTCACCAGCGCCGACACCAGCAGCGGAACCAGCGTGCGCAGCATGTCGCTGAGGCGCCGCAGCGCAATCCACAGCAGAATCGCGATCGACAGCAAGGCCCAGCAGGCAGCCTGGAGGAATGCCTTGATGATCGTGTCGGCGGAATGCAGGATCGAGATCGGGCCGCCGATCGCGCCCGGCTCGGCCTTCTTCACCGCGTGGGCGAAGCGGGCGAGCATGGCGTCGTCGTTCGGATCGACACCGGGTTTGACCTTCGGTGCAATGTCGACAAGCGCGTGACCGTCTTTCGAGACCCAGCCCGTGGAGATCTCCTTGGGCAGGTTGTCGCGCGTAATCTCGGTCGGCTGCAGCAGATCCGCCAGTTGCTTCAGGGCGATGCGCAGCGGCTCGGACATCGCGGTTTCGGCGCGCTCGCGCGTGGCGGCGTCGGCGGCGGCCAGCTTTTGCAGCGTGGCGGACAGATGCTTGGCTTCGGCGGCGCCCGGCCCCGGGTGGTCGTCGGCTGCGAGCGAAAGCTGGTTCGACGCGCGCTTCAACGCGGCGACGCGCACCGCGTCCGTGGCCTGGGGCGCGGGCTGCTGTTGCAGCGCCGGCAAGAGTTGCTGCGCCGCACTCGCAATCAGCATCAGCTTTTGCTGCTGTTCGATCGGCACGAAGCTGTCCAGCGTGGTCACGCGGCCCACTTCCGGCAGCGTGCGCAGACGTGCGGCCTTCTGGTCCGCGTCGGCCAGAGTCGGCGCCAGCACGCTCACGTTGTTGACCGCCGCTTCCGGCGAGTCCTTCAGCGACAGCAGCGTTGCCATCGATTCCGTATGCGGGTCCTTCAGATGCAGCGGGTTGAAGTCGAAACGCAGATGCGTGAGCAAGGGCGTCGCGCCGATCACGACGATCAGCGTGCCGATCAGCACCGGCTTGCGATGGCGATCGAGAAAATCGTCGACGGGGGCGAGTTGCTTGAAGCCGGGGGAAACGGGCTCGACGGGCGGGTTGAAGACCTTCAGCAACGCGGGCAGGAGCGTCATGTTGGTGAAGTAGGCGACGAACATGCCGACGCCGGCGATCTCGCCCAATTCCGACACGCCACGGTACGCCGTCGGCAGGAACGAGAAGAAGCTCAACGCGACCGCCACGGCAGCGAGCGTCAGCGGCACGCCGATGCTGTGCGCCGTATGCATCAGGGCGGCGGACAGGCGGTCGTCGCGATTGCGCTCCTCACGGTATTTGACGCCGAACTGCACGCCGAAATCGACCCCGAGTCCGACGAACAGCACCATGAAGGCGACCGAAATCATGTTGAGCGCGCCGACCAGCAGCAGGCCGAGCGCTGCGGTGATGGCGAGCCCGACGAACAGGGTGATGAACACGGCGAGAATCATGCGGCCCGAGCGCAGCGCCAGCCACAGAATGACCAGCACGACGATGAAGGTGCCGATGCCATTGAGCACGGCGCCGTCCTGGACCGACGCGAACTCCTCGTCCGCGAGCGGCTGTTCGCCGGTCAGGCGCACCGTGGCGCCGTAGCGCGTGTCGAGGTGCAGCGAGGCGGCAGTGGCGCGGATCGCTTTCGATGCGCTCGCGCCCGGCTCCAGCGCGTCGTAGTTCACAACCGGCTGCACCGTGACGAAGGCGCGCGCCGGATCCGTGGCGACGCCCTTGTCGACCAGCGCACGCCACGAGAACGCCGCGGGCTGGCCGGCCAGCACGCGATCGAGCGTGGTGGCGCTTTGCGACAGCAAATGACTCATGTCGGCCAGCTTGACCTGGCCGAGCTGCAGCGGCAGCAGCAGACTCGTGGTGAGCGTGCCGGCGAGACCGGTCAGGCTTGGATCGTGCGCAAGTGCATTGACGAGCGGACGCGACTGGACGAGCTGCGAGGTGGTCGAGAGCACTTCATCGGTCGACGGGAACAGCAGGCCATTGTGTTCGAAGAACGGGCCGCCGGCGGGCTGCGAAACCGCGACGAACTCCTTCGGATCGGCCTTGAGCGCGGCCGTCAGGGCATTGGCGGCGGCATCGGCAAACTCCGGGGCGCGGGCTTCGATCACCACCAGCACGGTGCTGCCGCGATCGGGGAAGGCTGTGTCCATGGCATGTTCGAGCGACGACCATTGCTTGTCGGTCTCGATGAGACGGCTGATGTCCGTGTTGATCTTGAAGTTATGGGCGACGTAGACGCCGCTCAAAATGGCGAGCACGACTGACAGGGCGATGATCCGTAACGGATGACGCACCGAATAGGCGACGAGACGGACGATAGATGACTTCAGCATGTAGGCGGAGGTGGCCTTATCACGAATGGTGTTTTTGACGAAAGTGCACAAGTATACAGAGCCGGAGCGACTCGGCTCCACTTCGGTAGCAAGCCAGGCTCCCGGGCGGCGCGACTGGGGTGGGAACGCAATATCGGTATACTGGTCTATCCTGCTTTCGCCGTGGGCTCGTGAGCCTGCCGGCGCTTACTTCCTGGGGTTTTGGCGAGCGTATGAAACGTTATCTGTCTGCTTTTCTGGCTGCGGCCGTGGTGTCCACTGCAGCCTATGCGCAAAGCGCGCCTGATGCGGTGGTGAAGAGTGCTGTCGAAGGAACGGTTTCCGCGATGAAGGCCGATCCGCAGGCGCGCGGCGGCGATATGGCCAAGATCACCGAGCTGGTTCAAACGCGCTTTGTGCCGGCTACCGACTTCCAGCGGACCACGCGGATCGCGGTCGGCAAGGCATGGAGTACGGCGACCCCGGAGCAGCAGAAGCAGTTATATGACCAGTTCACGCTGCTGCTGGTACGCACTTATGCTGCTTCGCTTTCGCAGTTGCGCGATCAGGACGTGAAGTTCAAGTTCTTGCCCGTCAACGTGGCGGCCGGCGCCAAGGACCTGGTTGTGCAGTCGCACGTAATCAGCAATGGCGGCGATGATGCCATCGATTACCGGCTGACCAAGGGCGCCAACGGCTGGAAGATTTACGACATCAACATGATGGGCGCCTGGCTGATTCAGGTCTATCAGACCCAGTTCGCCGATCAGATTTCCAAAGGCGGCGTTGACGGGCTGATCAAGTTCCTGACCGCACATAACGCGCGAAGCGACGGCTAACGTTACGTCACGCCCAAAGAAAAAGCGCGGTGGCAATCAGGCCACCGCGCTTTTTTTACAATATGCCCGTCATGGGGCGGACAAAACTGCACCAAGGGCGGCCTGGGCCGCCCCGCTGACAGCTTAGTGTGCGGAAGCGGAAGCCGCCGTCTGCACCTTCTTGCCCTTACCCGCACGCCCAATCTCTTCCAGCTTGATCTCGACGTGGCGCGAGAACACGTACTCGGCCGGACGTTGCTTATCCAAAGCAATATCCTTGACGAAAGCACCGGAAGTCTTCGGACCGCGCAAGCTGACCTTCAACGCCTTCAACGGGTGCGCCACCGTATCCATCACGGCAGTCGCCTCGAAGCCGCAGTGCACCATGCAATCCGCGCACTTTTCGTAGTTGCCCGTGCCGTACTTTTCCCACTCCGTGGTTTCCATCAATTCCTTGAAGGTCTTCACGTAGCCTTCGCCGACCAGGTAGCACGGCTTCTGCCAGCCGAACACCGTACGCGCCGGGTTGCCCCAGGGCGTGCACTCGTACGTCTGATTGCCGGCCAGGAAGTCGAGGAACATGCCCGACTGGCTGAACGACCAGTTCTTGCCGTTGTTGCCGCGCTTGAAAATCTCGCGGAACAGTTGCTTGGTCTTGTCGCGGTTCAGGAAGTGCTGCTGATCCGGCGCGCGCTCATACGCATAACCCGGCGAGACGGTGATGCCGTCCACACCCATCGGGCCGAGCGTATCGAAGAATGCAGCCACGCGTTCCGGCACGGCGTCGTTGAACAGCGTGCAATTGATGTTCACGCGGAAACCGCGGCGCTTTGCTTCCTTGATCGCGGCGACTGCCTTGACGTACACGCCTTCCTGCGAAACGGAGTGATCGTGCGCCTGCTCGTCGCCGTCCAGGTGAACCGACCAGACGAAGTACGGATTCGGCTCGTAGTCGTCCATTTTCTTTTCCATCAGCAGCGCATTCGTGCACAGGTACACGAACTTCTTGCGCGCGATGATGCCCTTCACGATCTGCGGCATTTCCTTGTGCAGGAGCGGTTCGCCGCCCGCGATCGACACAACCGGCGCGCCGCATTCGTCGACTGCGCCAAGGCATTCTTCGAGCGACAGACGCTGATTCAGGATGGGATCCGGATAGTCGATCTTGCCGCAACCATTGCAGGCAAGATTGCAGCGGAACAGCGGTTCCAGCATCAACGCGAGCGGGTAGCGTTTATTGCCAGACATATGCTGGCGCATGATGTAGGCGCCGACCCGGACTTTCTGTAGCAGCGGAATAGACAAGACGTCCTCCTTAAACTTCGCGTGCAGCGAGTGGTTGCATCAGTTTCGATGGCAACTTGAATTCGACTTTTTCTTCACGGCCCGCCATCGTCGTGACATCGACAGGCCCCAATGCGCGCAGCGCATCGATTACGTTCTTCACCATTTCTTCCGGCGCCGAAGCACCGGCCGTGATGCCGACGGTTTGCACGTTGGCAAACCACTCCGGCTTCACTTCCGAACCGTCGGCGACGAGATAACTCGCCACGCCGCTTTCGCTGCCGATCTCGCGCAGCCGGTTCGAGTTCGAACTATTGGTGGCGCCCACTACCAGCAGCACCTCGACCTCTTTGCTCAGCTCACGCACCGCCGCCTGACGGTTTTGCGTGGCGTAGCAGATGTCGCGCGTGTCGGGGCCGACGATGTCGGTGAAACGGCGCAGCAGGGCGTCGATGATGCCCCGTGTGTCGTCGACCGACAGCGTGGTCTGCGTGACGTACGCAAGCGGCGTATCGAGCGGCAGGTCCAGGTGCGCGACCTCGGCCTCGCTCTGCACCAGCAGCACTTTGCCCGGGATCTGGCCGATCGTGCCTTCCACTTCCGGATGGCCCGCATGGCCGATCAGGATCAGGGTACGACCCGCAGCCACATATTGGCGCCCTTGCACATGGACCTTGGTCACGAGCGGGCAGGTGGCGTCGAGCACGTCGAGGCCGCGCTGTTCCGCGTCGCGCTCGACGGTCTGCGCAACGCCGTGTGCGCTGAAAATCGCTACGGCGCCATGCGGCACTTCATCGAGTTCTTCGACAAAGCGCGCGCCTTTCTGGCGTAAGTTGTCCACCACGTGGCGATTGTGAACAATCTCGTGGCGAACATACACGGGCGCGCCGTGTTGCTGTAACGCGCGATCGACGATCTCGATTGCACGAACAACACCCGCACAAAAGCCGCGGGGTTGAGCAAGGATGACTCGCATAAATTGGCGAACTCCGACTGACGCGGGTTTCGAAGAAGCCGGTAAATCTGACTTTATCGCCGCGACCATCTATCTAGTTGACGTCTTGAGCCCCGGCGACGAGCCGGTACAGCAAAACCAAACGCGCATTCTAACGCTATCAGGCCGGCTTTGCTCTGACCGGCCCGTCAGGGTGTTGGGCCGCCGCCGCGCCATGGGTTCCCGGCGGTGGGGGCCATATCCATGATGCATGCGGTAATCCTCAGGTGATGACGCGTGGTGAGTAATGATTACACGCCGATTACACGCTGCACTGGTTTGGCGGAACCCTTAAACTACGTGGTCCTGCGGCACATATTGGCTGCCGCATTACAGAATGGTTTCGAGGCTCGCTGGATGGACGTCGATCAATACGAAAACTTTCCGGTCGCGAGCGCGTTGCTGCCAAAGGCGCTGCGCGCGCCTATCGGCACTATCTATCAGGTTGTCCGCACCGCCGCCGACATTGCCGATGAAGGCGACTGGAGCCCGGCCGAGCGGCATGCCCGCCTCGCCGACTTTCGCGCCGGCCTCGACGCGATAGCGCAGCGGCGCGCGGCACCAGTGCACCCGCTGCTGTTCGGCAAGCTTGCCGGCGTGATCGCGCAGTATAAACTGCCGCTCGCACCGTTTTACGATCTGCTCCACGCCTGCGGTCAGGACATCGACAACAACCGCTATGCGGACCGGGCCGCCTTGCTCGACTATTGCCGGCACTCGGCCAGCCCGATCGGGCATCTGATGCTGCATCTGGTGGCCGCCGCCACGCCGGAGAATCTCGCCGACGCCGATGCGATCTGCACGGCGGCGCAGCTCATCAGCTTCTGGCAGGACGTCGCCGCCGATTGGAAAAAAGACCGTCTGTATCTGCCGCTCGCGGATCTGCGGCGCTTTAACGTGACCGAGGCGCAAATCGAGCAAGGCGTCGTCGACGATGCGTGGGTCAAGCTGATGACCTACGAGATTTCGTTTGTTCGGGCCACGCTGGTGCGCGGCGCGCCGCTCGCGCTGCGCATTCCCGGGCGGCTCGGCATCGAGTTGTGCGGCGCCATCCACGGCGGACTGCGCATCCTCGAGCGGATCGAAAAGGCCGGCTACGATGTGTTTCGCGTGCGGCCGGTGCTCAACACTTTTGACTGGTGCGTCGTCGCGGTGCGCACGGTGGTGATGCGTCTGTCGCGGCGCGTCGGCGTAGAAGCGGGTTCACTCGAGGGTAATGCTTAATGGCGGTGGTTCTGTTTCTTCTTTCATGTCTTTCCCTGCTGATCTGGTGTGTGTTGCTGTTCGCGCGCGGCGGCTTCTGGCGGGCGCGCCCCGCTGCGGCGCTTACGCCCGAACGGCGCGAAACGTGGCCTGCGGTTGCCGCCGTGGTGCCGGCGCGCAATGAAGTCGATGTGATCGCGCAAGCGGTCACCACCCTGCTCGAGCAGGACTATCCGGGCGAATTCCACGTGATCGTGGTCGACGACCACAGCACCGACGGCACCGCCGCCGCCGCCCGCGCGGCCGCATTGCAGCTGCAATGCCCGGATCGCCTGACGGTGCTGGGCGCGAAGCCGCTGCCGCCGGGCTGGTCCGGCAAGGTGTGGGCGCAATCGCAAGGGATCGAGGCGGTGCGCACGCTTGGCCTGCCCGCCGATTTCCTGCTGCTCACCGACGCGGATATCGGCCATCCCGCCGACGCGGTCACGCAACTCGTGGCCCGCGCGGACGCGGAAAAGCGCGACCTGGTTTCGCTGATGGTCCGTCTGCGCTGCGATTCGTTCTGGGAGAAAGCGCTGATTCCGGCCTTCGTGTTCTTCTTCGCCAAGCTGTATCCGTTCTCGTGGGTCAACAACCCGCGCAATCGCACGGCCGCGGCTGCGGGCGGCTGCATGCTGGTGCGGCGCAGTGCGCTCGAAGAAGCGGGCGGCATCGAATCGATTCGCGCCGAACTGATCGACGATTGCAGCCTTGCCGCGCGAATCAAGCATCGCGGCACGGGGCGTCACCCGATCCGTCTGGATGTGGCGGCACGCAGCGTGTCGCTGCGCCCTTACGATAGCTGGCGCGATATCTGGAACATGATCGCGCGCACGGCCTTTACGCAATTGCATTACTCGCCGCTGCTGCTGGTGGGCACGCTGCTGGGCATGACGATCATCTACCTGATGCCGCCGGTGGCCGCGCTGGTGCTGGGGCCGCTGGGCTGGCCCGCATGGCTTGCCTGGGCGCTCATGTGCTGCGCGTATGCGCCGATGCTCAGTTATTACCGCCGCTCGCCGTTGTGGGCGCCGTTTCTGCCGCTGGTGGCGCTGTTTTATGTCGGCGCGACGTTTGCCTCGGCGGTGCGCTATTGGCGCGGCAAGGGCGGGCAATGGAAGGCGCGCGTGCAGGCGCCGGTGCAGGAGCGCTGAGACACGCGCGTGCACGATTTGTCGGAAGAATAGAAAAGCGGCGCTCTCAGGCGCCGCTTTTTTTTGCATCGACCTCTGCCGACCTGAGCATCAAGCCTTGGTGAGCATCATGTACATCTGGATCACCATGTCGGGCGAGAACGTGAACGGCACCCAGCCGTGGCCGGTATGCCGCATGATCAGCAGACGATCGCCATTCGACTGTTTCTGCACGGCCATGACGGGATTTTTCGTCGAGACGAAGCGCCAGCCCGGCGGGATGCCTGGCGGCGGTTCCGGCGTCATCGAGGCGCGTGCGTTCGCCAATTCCTCGATCAACTGTCCAATCTGCTCGGCACGCAGCGCCACTGTCTGACCGCCGATGGTCATCGTGATCTCGTTCTGTGCGGGGCGGTTGATTTCGAGCGTGGGCAGCGGCTTGGCGGCCGGTTCTTCAGCGGGCGCAGGTGCGGGCTCCGCGGCTTCGACCGCCGCGCTTGCGCCTTCAGGCGCAACGTTCTCCGCTTTCGATTCGGACGCGACGTGATTGACCGCCGGCGCTTCCTGCGCTGCGATTCCTGCGGATGTCTCGGGGGTGTTTTCGGCCTGCGGGGCCACGACAGCCTGGATGAGCTGATCGACGCCCATTTCCAGCGCGCCGAGCTGTTCGTGAAGATTCATGCGAGGTTTCTCTGGTAAGACCTACGATTTTACCTGCTGCGCGTAGGCTTTTACCTGTCGCAAACACAGTGACGTTGTAACAAAGTGCATGCAGGCCACGCCGGAATGCCCGGCGCGCCCTGCGTGAGCCTGGTTGATACTGCCGAAGCGGCCCGGTGCTGATTGTGCTGCTTGTGCTGCTTATCCGGCCTGCGCCAGGGCTTGGTCAGCGCTGCAAATATCCGGCTTGCCGGAACCAGTCGAGCGCATCGCTCAAGCCCTCGCGATACGGCCGCGCGCGATAACCGAGTTCGCGTTCCGCTTTAGCCGACGTGAAGTACATCTTGTTCTTCGACATCTTCAGACCGTCGACGGTGAGGAACGGTTCGCGCTTTGTGATCTTGGCGACGGCTTCGGCACCCGCGGCGAGCGGATAAAGCGGCCAGCGCGGCAAACTCAACGTGGGCGCCTTGCGGCCGGTCAGCGCCGCGATATCCGCGAGCATTTGTTGCAGCGGCAGATTTTCGCCGCCGAGAATGTAGCGCTCACCGATCTTGCCGCGTTCGAGCGCGAGAAAATGGCCGGCCGCCACGTCATCCACGTGCACGAGGTTCAGCCCCGTATCGACGAACGCTGGAATTTTGCCGAGCGCCGCTTCGACGATGATGCGCCCGGTCGGCGTCGGCTTGACATCGCGCGGACCGATCGGCGTGGACGGATTGACGATCACGGCCGGCAGGCCGTCCTCGGCGATCATCCGCTCCACCGCGCGCTCGGCGAGCACCTTGCTGCGCTTGTACACGCCGATCGCCTGATCGGCTTTGAGCGGCGAGGTTTCATCGGCGGATTGGCCGGAGCTGGTAACTTTCAGCGTGGCCACGCTGCTCGTGTAGACGATGCGTTCGACCCCTTCCTTCAACGCGGCGCGCATGGTCGCCTCGGTGCCTTCGAGATTCGAGCGCTCGATTTCGCCCGGGTCCGGCGCCCACAGGCGATAGTCGGCCGCTACGTGCAGCAGATAGCGCACGCCGCGCAGCGCGTTGCGCATCGAGGCTTCGTCGCGCATGTCGCCAATGACGATTTCCGCATCCAGCGCCTCGACGTTTTTGCGCGGACTGGTGGCGCGTACCAGCACCCGCACCCTGAAACCCTTCTGCTGCGCGATGCGCGCCACCGACGAGCCGACAAAGCCGGAGGCGCCGGTCACGAGCACGAGATCGCGATTCTGTTCGGTCATTCTGTTTGATTCCCTGCGTGACAGTCGACGGATTGTACGTGTCGCGCGTGCCGCGTGTCGCGCCAGGCGGCCTCGGCGCGTAGGTGAACCGAGATGCGGCCGAGCATTCTCGTCGCGACGCGTCTAGAATGCCGGCTTGAAAGAATGTATGGAGAAGACGGCATGGCCCCGGATCTGGACCAGCGGATCGAAACGTATTACGTGCGGGTGCGCGGCACCGTGCAGGGCGTGGGTTTTCGCCACGCCACCGTGCGGCAGGCTCACGCGCTCGGTATCAAGGGATGGGTGGCGAATCTCGAAGATGGTTCCGTCGAAGCCATGTTGCAGGGCTCGGCTAATCAGGTCGACCGGATGCTGTCATGGCTGCGTCACGGGCCGCCGGCGGCGCGCGTGACCGAGGTGACCGGCGAAGAGCGCGCCACCGAAAAGCGCTACGAACGTTTCGAGCAGCACTAAACGGCTTCACGCGAAAGAACAGGTGGCGCGCCATCATGCGCCATGGCGCGCCGCCTTGTCGCGTGTGCCCGGCCGCTTGCTCCAGTCAGCAGTCAGCGGCCGGACTGCGTTCAACGTGCTACCAGCAAGCTTTCCGCAAAGCCCCAGCCATCTTCGATCCACTGATGGCTGCACACGAAGCCCGCGTCGTCGGCGATCGCGGGCATCTCGTCCACGCGATATTTGTGGCTGCTCTCGGTCCAGATGGTTTCGCCTGCTTTGAGCGAGACCGTCAATTGCGCGGCGCCCACATGCGCGGTGACATCGCGCTTTGCACGCAGATGCATTTCGATGCTGCGCGCGTCCGGATTGAAGCGCGCGACGTGCTCGAATGCGTCGAGCGGAAAATCTCCATCGAGTTCGCGATTGATGCGCGCGAGCAGATTCAGATTGAACGACGCGGTCACGCCGATCGCATCGTCGTACGCGGCCACCAGCACCGGGGTAGGCTTGATCAGATCGGTGCCAAGCAGCAGTGCGTCGCCGGGCGCAAGCATGTTGCGGATATCACGCAGAAAACGCGTCGCCGCCAGTCTGCCGAAATTGCCGATCGTACTGCCGAGAAACAGCACGAGTAAGCGTTCGCCCGCCGCGCGGTTCTTGCTGACTTCGGCCAGTCCCGCCAGGTAATCGCGCTCATAACCGACGATCGAGATGCGCTCGATGTCGCCGAGTTCGCGCCTGCACAACTGCAGCGCGCTGCGCGATATTTCAATCGGGCAGTAAGAAGTGGGGCGCTTTTTACACAGTGCTTCCAGAATGCGCCGCGTTTTGCGGCCGCTGCCGCTGCCCAGTTCGGCGACCGTCACGTCGTGCGGCAGATGCGCGACGATATCCGCCGCGTGCTTCGCGAGCAGCCGTTCTTCAGCCCGCGTCACGCCGTATTCGGGCAGCACGGTGATCACTTCGAACAGCGCGGAGCCGACTTCGTCATACAGATACTTCGACGGCAGTTCTTTCTGCGGCGTGTGTGTGAGTCCGGCGCGTACGTCGGCGGCAAAGGTCGCACGAAATAGATCGGGCGATGCGTCGTGCGAGAGGGCTGGCTGGGTCATGCTGGCTCCAGTAGTCACATTCGATGAGCGGGATTGCTGGCCGGGCGGCGGCATGCGCGGGAAACGCTGTTGATGCATGCCGCGGGAAACGCTGTTGATGCATGCCGCGGGAAAGATAGGCCGGCTCGGTCCGTATGGACTGCCTTTGCCGGCCCGGCTCGTTGATGCTGCAGATGACAGTTGCGAATGACGGTTGCAAATGACGGTTGACCGTTACTACGGATATCCGCGATGTCCCGGATGACGTTGCAAACGGCGTCGCCAGACTTCGAAGCAAGATTCGCGCTTGAGCGACTGCACGGGACATTGCCGGCGTTGCAGTTGCTGATTTTCCTCGCGCGCGTGAAGTTATGTTCTAGTGCATCCGCGCATGATGCGCACGGGAAAAGTTGCTGCTGATTGCAATGAGCGAGCGGGCACGATGGCCGCGAACCCGTCTAGAATGCCCGCTTGCATCGCCGATCGACGATAAAAACGCAGCGCTGATTCACACGGCAAGCCGCGCTGCCAGACGCATTTCCAGATTCAGAGACTTCACTTCCAATGACAACAATTCGAGGCGCGCAGCCCTATGTTGCGCCGCACATACCTGCACCGCACGCCAAGGTCATTGCATCGCGGGCCGCGCAATGAACCAGTATGACCCAAAGCGCGGTATCGCGTTGTCAGTCGGTGCGGCCGCGATGTTTGCATTACTGTCCGCTTACGCCAAACTGCTCGCGCCGTTGAGCGGTCTCGACATTTTCGCGTGGCGTGTCGTGTGGACCGTGCCCGGCGCGCTGGTGCTGATCGTATTGCGCAAACGTCTGCCCATTCTTCGGCAACTTCTTTACCGTATGGTGACCGAGCCGCGGCTCGGCCTGGCGATGGTCGTCAGCGCGGTTCTGCTGGGCGCGCAACTGTGGGTGTTTCTATGGGCGCCGCTGCATGGGCGCATGCTCGAAGTCTCGCTCGGCTATTTCCTGCTGCCGCTCGTGATGGTGCTGGTGGGGCGTTTCTACTATCACGAGCGCCTCGACGGATTGCAGTGGCTCGCTGTGATCTGCGCCGCGTTGGGGGTTGCGCACGAACTGTGGGTGACGGGTGCCTTCTCGTGGCCCACCTTGCTCGTCGCACTCGGCTATCCGCCGTATTTCGTGCTGCGTCGCAAGATCAATCAGGATTCGCTCGCCATGTTCACCGTGGAAATGGCGCTGCTGTTGCCGGCGGCGGCGGTGTTCATCGTTATCGGCGGGTCGCTGGCGATGATCGGCGGGCGCATCGACATGTGGTGTCTGCTGTTGCCCGGACTCGGCGCGCTCAGCACCCTTGCGCTTGCTTCGTATCTGAAGGCGAGCCGTTTATTGCCAGTCGCGTTGTTCGGCATCCTCGGGTATGTCGAGCCGGTGTTGCTGGTGTTTGTCTCGATCACGTTGCTTGGCGAGACACTCAGTGCCGCGCAGTTGGCCACGTATATTCCGATCTGGATCGCGGTTGCGCTGACGGCATTGCATAGCGTGCAGCTCGTTCGGCTTGCGCCGCGTTGACCTTGGACTGCAGTTCAGCGGTGCGCTGCGGCGTGATCCGCATTGATGCGCGTTGCGCCGACTTGCGCCTCGATCGCTTCGCGCAGCGCCGGCCGCCAGCCGAAACCGAACAACGCTTCAGCGAGCACGAATAGCGGCCCGATCAGCAGGCCGATCACGTCATCGACAAATGCCGGCTTGCGATGTTCGTATGCGACGTGGCCGATGAACTGAAACATCCAGCCGACCACGAAGAGGCCGATGCCCGAGGCGAGCCAGGTAAGCGTGGCCTGTGCGGCGAGCCATTGCCCGCATGCGACGCACAGTACCGATACCACGGCCATCATGACGCCGAGCGGCACGTCGAGCACGAGGTAATAGATGGTCGCCGCAATGAACAACACCCACGCCGGCGACAAGGCAAACGGCAGCGAGCCGAAGCCGAAAGCCGGCCGGCTCAACAACACCGCCAGCGCCAGCACGATCATCGGAATACCGACGAAATGCGTGGCGATATTGCGCCGGTCGCGATGGTAGGCCGCGTATTGCGTAAGCTGTTGCGTCAGCGTTCTCATGGATGCCGCTCCTCAATCAAAGTCAGCATAATCGCGGGCAGCGGAAATTGAAACCATCGGGTAGCCGACAATTGGGCACGGATGCCGTCTTATGACTGCGAGTTTTTCATCGAATGAGCCTGGCCGCCTGCTTGAGCGCAGCGCGTGGTTT
The DNA here is from genome assembly GCF_003610895.1 of Paraburkholderia fungorum. GTDB lineage: Bacteria > Pseudomonadota > Gammaproteobacteria > Burkholderiales > Burkholderiaceae > Paraburkholderia > Paraburkholderia fungorum_B. The sequence continues at coordinate 8,417 of NZ_MCAS01000014.1, read as the reverse complement.
CGCTCGGCGCCCGCTGCCATGCAGGCGCAGCTGATCCAGGCCGGGCGCGTCGAGCGTCTCGCGGCGGGTGAACGGCTCTTCACGCGCGGCGATTCCGACGACGGCCTCTATTGTGTGCTCGACGGTCTGGTGCGCATTGGGGCGGCGAGTTCGGGCGGCAAGGAGGCCTTGCTTGCGGTCATCGAACCGGTCAACTGGTTCGGCGAGATCGCGCTGTTCGATAACCGCCCGCGAACCCATGATGCGTATGCCGAGCGCGATTCCGCGCTGTTTCATGTGCCACGCGCCGCGCTTGCCGCCCTGCTTGAACGCACGCCCGAGTATTGGCACGCCTTCGGTTTGCTGTTGACGCAAAAACTGCGGCTCGCTTTCGACGCCATTGAAGAAGCCGCCTTGCTGCCCGCCGCGCAGCGCGTGGCGCGCCGCCTGTTGCTGATGGCAGGCGGCTACGGCGAACCCGGTGCAATGCGGCGCGTGCTCAAGGTGCCGCAGGAGGACCTGGCGATGATGCTGGCTTTGTCGCGCCAGACGATCAATCAGGTGCTCAAGCAATTCGAAACGCAGGGCGCGTTGAAGCTGCGCTATGCGGAAATCGAAATTGCCGATGTGCAAAAGCTCCGCGCACTAGCCGATCTGAATCCGGCAGCGGATTGATCGAACCGGGTCGTGCCGAGGTCGCGCACGACACCGCGTCTTTATAAGCATTTTACGGCGCACCCCTATTTCTTTGGCGATTCGCTACACCAAGCCCGGTAAGGTCGAACCACCCCGGTCAGGAAGCGAAAATATGCATGGAAATAGCGCTCTGGATGGTGTGCAAACACAACAAGGTCCTTGTTCCAAATTCAGTCTGAGGGCCGTATTCACGGCAGTTGTCTTCTCGCTTGCCGCAGCGGCCCACGCCGCCGATGATGCGCCGTCGACGTTGACCGCGCCAATTGCCGCGAGCGACGCAACACCTGAGCCCGGCTTGCCGGCGCTCAGCGATATCACCGCCATGCTGCGCGCGCAGTTTCGCGTGGCGCCCATGGAATCCATGAAGATTGCCCGCGCGGTGTTGAACGAAGCCGAGCGTCACGGCATCTCGCCGGTATTGCTGCTTGCCGTGATGTCGGTCGAGTCGAGTTTCGATCGCCACGCGGTCAGCAACGCAGGTGCGCGCGGGTTGATGCAGGTCTTGCCCGCCGCGCATCCGCAATTGATTGCGAACACAACCGATTTGTCCGATCCGGCGATCAACGTGCGGATCGGCACGACTATTTTGCGTGGCTACCTCGACGAGAGCGGCGGCGATCTCGACGCCGCACTGCTTCGCTATAGCGGCGGCGGCCGCGGTTACGCCCGGCGTGTCGTGCTGCGCATGCAGCGTCTCGACGCAAGTTTGCACCACGAATGATTCAGGCATTCGTGGTGCATGCGTTCCCGGATCTTCCTGTTCCTGGTTGGGCGCTTTAGCTCATCGCCCCGGCGAACTCGGCGCGCAGGTCCTGCAACCTGTCGCGCGCGGTGCTCAGGCGCTCGACGAGTTGTGCCGAAGCGCGCGTGATCGGCATACGTGTTTCGTCGGTCATGGCGTGGTCGAATGCGAGCATCGCCTTGATCGCGGACGGGTTGGGCGCGGCGAATAGCAGGCGCAACACGGGCAGCAGGCTGGCGAACAGATTGCGTTCGTCCGGATCGCGATCGGCGCGGATCAATTCCTGTACCGCAACCAGAAGATCCGCGCAAACATGGGCGCTAGCCAGAATGCCACCTGTGCCGCCGTTGTGCAGACAGTCGTCCAAGGCTTCATCGGTGCCGCACAGCACGTTGACCGGCAGGCCGCGCAGTTTGCCGAAATGTTCCTTGACGCACTCCTTGATCGCGACGATGTTGCGATGCTCGACCAGGCGCGCGACGGTATCCGGCGCAATCGCCACGCCGGTTCGATGCGGCACGTCGTACAAAACGATGGGGCGTTCGGTGGCGAGTGCCGCTTGTTCGAAATGCCATTGCACACCAGCCTGATCCGGACATACGTATGACGGCGCAGACACCAGATAACCCGCACAGTCCCAGCGCTCGTAGCGCTGAATATCGTGCAGGACGTCGCGTGTATTCGAACCGCCGACGCCGATCAGCATCGGCAAACGGGAGCCGATCACATCGGTTAGCACCTGCAACACGGTGAGGCGTTCGGATTCCTGTAACAAAGCGGCTTCGCCCGTCGTGCTCAAGGCGACAAAACCGCTGATTTCCGTGCGCAGGTAGTAGTCCGCGAGGCGCTGTAATGCGTCTACGTCGACTTCGCCGTTACGGAACGGCGTAACGATAGGCAACCAGATACCGGAGAACATGATTAGCGCGCCTTTGCGACGGCGTGGCGGCGCTTCAGAGGTCCGATCAGTGCTGCGGGGAGTGTCGAAATCAGCGTGTGCAAGGTGAAGTCGAGGTCGTCGAGCGCGATGTCGAGTTGCACGCGTACTTCTTCGCGCACGGCCTCGGTGCTCACCACGTACACGCCGAGCGGAGAATGAAGCAGTGTGCGCAGCTGGGTGCCAGGAAGGTCGTGCGAGGGGTGGGGTAGTGTTACCTGCAAGCGGGCGCGGGCCGCAGGGAAGGGAATGACATTGTTGCGCTGGACCGGCGGCGCGCTGAGCGGCTGCGTTTCGAAACTGTCGATGGGTTGCGTGAGTGCCATTTAATGCGGCGTTCGTTGACGCCATGGTTGATCAGGACAGTTCGAGATTAGACGTCTACGGGTAAACGCAGTGCAAAAATCGGGGTGGTTAACGAAAAAAGAAAAAAAGGCGAGTCATGAGACTCGCCCTCCCTGAACGGCACAGTTCGGCTTCGATTAACTACGCATGCCTGGCCGGTGCGTGCCGAAAACCGATCGCGTGTTATTGCGTCTTCGTCGCGTCGGTCTTTGCGCCGTCGGCTTTTGCCGGGGCATTGCTGGCCTCTTTCGCACTCTCCGTCTTTGTCTTGCTTGCGCTCGGCTCTACAGCGGCCTTTTTGGTGGCTTTATGCGCCTTCGCCGTATGCGTGGCGGTGACCTTCTTCACATGCGCCTTCGTCGCGGCCTTGGTCGGCGCTTTCGTTGCCGCGGTGCCTTCAGTCGTGGCGCCGGTTTGCACGGCGGTGCTCGCCTTCAGATTCGCTTGACCGGCGGGTTGCGTTTGCGCGGGTTGCGCGGCCGACGGCGCTGCGGTTTGTGCGAATGCGGTCGACACGACGAGAGCGGAAGCGAGAGCAGCGAAAAGCGTCTTCATGATGTAACTCCTGGTTGAACCGGTTGTTCTTTGCGTCGAGGCTGAAATGTCTCAGCGCTGCCGGTTTAACGCTGGCCGGAAGACAGCAGTTGACGATGCTCTGGTGACAAAACGTAACGGCGGATACATATCGGGATCCTGAACCATCGAAGGCTGTTCCCGTGGATGAACTGTGCGAGGGGGCGGTTTGAGTGGCGGCGCGTGCGAAAGACGACGCCGGATACTGCCGTCAAGTTTTACGCGTTGACGCTGACGGATCAGCAGGCTGCTGGTTCATCCATGACGATCCCGCCGCCCTGCACGAAGGTGCAGGGTGGCAAGGACGCGGGGGGCGTAAGGAGAACACGCGGAACAGGCTCAGCGGGTATTGCCGAGTACCTTATCTGCAGTTGCATCGACAGCCTGGCGCATCTTGTCGACCAGTTCGTCGATTTGCGCGTGGTCGATCACCAATGGCGGAGCGACGATCAGCCGGCCATTCGTCGAGCGTACGACGGCGCCCAGTTCGAAGCCGACAGTGCGGCTATGCCAGGTCAATTCGGCTTCGTTGCTGAAGCGCTCGCGCGTGGCCTTATTTTTTGCGAACTGTATCGCGGCCACTGCGCCCACCCCCTGGATCTCGCCAATCAACGGGTGATCGGCGAATGCATCACGCAAGGCCTTCTGCAGATACGGACCGGTGTCGTTCTTCGTGCGTTCGACCAGACGGTCCTTCTCGAGGACATCGAGATTGGCCAGCGCGACCGCCGCCGCGACTGGGTGACCCGAGTAGGTCAGTCCGTGCGCATAGACGCCGCCCTTTTCAACCAGTGCCTCGCCGATTCGCCGGCTCATCACCAGACCGCCCATCGGCATGTAGCCTGACGTCAGGCCCTTCGCAATACAGATCAGATCGGGCTCGAAGCCGAAATGCCGATGCGCGAACCATTCTCCGGTTCGCCCGAAGCCGCCGATGACTTCGTCCGCGCACAACAGCACGTCGTACTGACGGCAAATGCGCTGGATCTCCTGCCAGTAGCCGTCCGGCGGGAAGATCATGCCGCCCGCCCCCTGGAATGGCTCGGCGACAAACGCGCCCACCCGGTCAGCGCCCAGTTCGAGAATCTTCTTCTCGAGCGACAACGCGGCCTGCTTGCCAAATGCTTCGGGGCTCAGGTCGCCGCCGTTCGCGTACCAGTAGGGCTCGTCGACGTGCGTAACGTTCGGAATCGGCAGGTCGCCCATCTCGTGCATGAAGGCCATGCCGCCCAACGACGCGCTGCCGACGGTCGAGCCGTGATAGCCATTGATTCGCCCGATCATCACTTTCTTGCCGGGCTGGCCCTGGATGTCCCAGTAGCGGCGGACCGTACGAATGAGAACTTCGTTCGCCTCCGAGCCGGAGTTCGTGTACACGACGTGGCTGAAACGATCGCCCAGCAGTGAGAAGAGTCGTTCCGACAATTCGATCACCGCGGGATGCGTGGTGTGGAAGAACATGTTGTAGTACGACAGGTCTTTCATTTGTCGCGACGCTGCGTCGATCAACTCCTGACGACCGTAACCGACGTTGGTGCACCAGAGGCCGGACATGCCGTCGATGTAACGGTTTCCGTCGTTGTCCCACAGATAGACACCTTCGCCTCGAACCATCACGCGCGCCCCTTCGTCGTTCAGGGCTTTCTGATCGACGAAGGCGTGCAGGTGATGGGCTGCATCGCTTTGCTGATAGTCGCGAGTGGCGCGGTGCGGAAAGTTAGGAGCGTTCATGTTCAAGGTTCCTTTGTGTAACGGACAGATTTCGCTTTTCACGTCCGGGTGCGGCGAGTCGCCTGTACCCGGACGGAGCTCTCAGGCTCATTGCAGGGTTGACTCGGGGCGTTGATCGCCGGCTCAGTAACTGATCCATGTCGTTTTGAGCCCCGTGTACTTGTCGAGCGCGTGCAACGACAGGTCGCGGCCGAATCCCGACTGACGGAAACCGCCAAACGGGGTTTGCGCGCTGAGCGCATCGACTGTGTTGACGGACACCGTGCCGGCACGCAGGCGCGACGCCACGCGATGTGCGCGTGACAGGCCGCCGGTCCAGACCGATGCGGCGAGCCCATAGATCGAATCGTTGGCGAGCGCGATTGCCTCGTCCTCGGTGTCGAACGTGAGAACCGACAGTACCGGCCCAAAGATTTCCTCGCGCGCAATCGGATCGTTTGCGCTCACGCCGACAAAGATGGTCGGCTCGATGAAATACCCTTTGCCGTCGACAAGCCGTGTCCCGCCGCCGGTTGCGAGCGTCGAGCTCGTGCGTCCTCGCGCGATCCATTCCTTGACCCGCTCGAACTGCGTGCGGTCGACGATCGCACCCATGCCGCTGGCGGGGTCGAGCGGGTCGCCCGGCATGAAGTTGCGCGAATGGGCGATCAGGCGCTCGACGAACTCATCATGGATTGAGCGCTGCACCAGCAGTCGCGAATTGGCCGAGCACACTTCGCCCTGATTGAAGAAGATGCCGAAGCATGCTTTGCGGGCCGCCAGATCGAGATCGTCCGTGTCTTCGAAAACCAGATTCGGACTCTTGCCGCCGCATTCGAGCCAGACCTGTTTCATATTCGATTGCGCGGCGTACTCGAGAAATTTCTTGCCGACAGCCGTCGACCCCGTGAATGCGAGGACGTCGACGTCAGGGTGCAGTCCGAGCGCGCGTCCCGCCGTCTCGCCGAACCCGGGCACGACGTTCAGCACGCCCGGTGGCAACCCGGCCTCGAGGGCGAGTTCTGCAAGACGCAGAGCCGACAATGGCGATTGCTCCGCGGGCTTCAACACGACGCTATTGCCTGCAGCAAGTGCGGGGGCGATTTTCCAGGCCACCATATCGAGCGGGAAATTCCACGGCACGACCGCACCGACCACGCCGAGCGGTTCCCGTGTGACAACGGCGAGATTGCCCGGATCGGTCGACGCGACCTCGCCGTTCAATTTATCCACCGCCTCGCCATACCAGCAGAACAGGCTGCTGGCAGCCGGCACGTCGATGTCGAATGCGTCGGCCACGCGTTTGCCCATGTTGAGCGAGTCGAGCAGGGCGAGCTCCGCGCCGTGGGTCGCAATCAATGCGCCCAACCGGCACAGGACGCGCTTGCGTTCCGCCGGCGGACAACGCGACCAGTGTCCCGCATCGAACGAAGCACGGGCAGCACGAACGGCGTTGTCGACATCTGCCGCGCTGCACGATGCAACCTGGGCAATCACCGCCTCAGTGGCCGGATTGATCGCCTCAAAGGTCCCGCCGTCCTGCGCGTCCGTGAAGCGGCCGTCAATGTGTGCCTGTGCTCGCGGGCGAACGTCGGCGGCGAGACGCCGCCAGTCCATATGGTTGCGAATATCAGCTGAAGAATGGCTCAAGGAATGACTCCGGTCTGGAGATGGGCAGGGATGCCTGTCCATCTCGTGTATCGATGATCGAGACAGCTACTGTTCTAAGCCCTACTGTCGATTAACAAAAAGGGACGGGAAAGAACATATTTGCTGTTCATTGCATCTGTTTTTCCTATCCATTTTCAGAGTTGCATCCCTTTCCGGTTTCTTTCAACGATCGGTTCCTCGAACGCGGGATCAGATTGTGAACACACATTTATAGGCGAGCAGGAACGGGAGAATTTTGCATCTGAAAAAACTATCCATAAGGTAGGAAAACTATTTTTATTCAATAAATGCGCGATGCTACGCTCCATCCGTCGTTCGCCACACGTCGCTTGCATCTCGGGATTCGTGGCGCCAGCAACGGCATGTTGCAAGAGCCGCGCGCACAGGGGACGTGCGCCGCGTCGATGGGTAGACGGATAAAGAGCCATGAACGCAATCGACGACTTCCTGAAACAGAACCGCGTCACCGAAATCGAAGCGATCATTCCGGATATGGCCGGGATCGCACGCGGCAAGATCATTCCGCGCAGCAAATTCGAATCCGGCGAGTCCATGCGCTTGCCGCAAGCGGTGATGATCCAGACCGTCACAGGGGACTATCCGGAAGACGGCACGCTCACCGGCGTCACCGACCCGGACATGGTGTGCGTACCTGACGCCAGCACCATCCGCATGATTCCGTGGGCGGTCGACCCGACTGCCCAGGTGATTCACGACTGCGTTCACTTCGACGGCACGCCCGTCGCCATCTCGCCGCGCCGCGTACTGCGCCGCGTGCTCGAACTCTACAAGGCCAAAGGCTGGAAGCCGGTTATCGCGCCCGAGCTCGAGTTCTACCTGGTCGACATGAACAAGGACCCGGATCTGCCGCTGCAACCGCCGATCGGCCGTACCGGTCGTCCGGAGACCGGGCGCCAGGCGTATTCGATCGAAGCGGTCAACGAATTCGACCCGCTCTTCGAAGACATCTACGAGTACTGCGAAGTGCAGGAACTGGAAGTCGATACGTTGATTCACGAAGTCGGCGCCGCGCAGATGGAGATCAACTTCATGCACGGCGACCCGCTGAAACTCGCCGACAGCGTGTTCCTGTTTAAGCGCACGGTGCGTGAAGCCGCGCTGCGTCACAAGATGTACGCGACCTTCATGGCCAAGCCGATGGAAGGCGAACCGGGCTCGGCCATGCACATGCACCAGAGCCTCGTGGACGAAGAAACCGGCCACAACCTGTTCACCGGCGCGGACGGCAAGCCGACATCGCTGTTCACCGGCTATATCGCCGGCCTGCAGAAATACACGCCGGCGCTCATGCCGATTTTCGCGCCGTATATCAACTCGTATCGCCGCCTGTCGCGCTTCATGGCCGCACCGATCAATGTGGCATGGGGTTACGACAACCGTACGGTGGGTTTCCGGATTCCGCATTCGGGGCCGGCTGCGCGCCGCATCGAGAACCGCATTCCGGGTGTTGACTGCAATCCGTATCTGGCGATCGCAGCAACGCTGGCCGCTGGTTATCTCGGCATGACGCAAAACCTGGAGCCGACCGAGCCGCTGCTCAGCGACGGCTACGAACTGCCCTACCAGTTGCCGCGCAATCTGGAAGAGGGTTTGACGTTGATGGGCGCGTGCGAACCGATGGCCGAGATTCTCGGCGAGAAATTCGTCAAAGCCTACCTCGCACTGAAAGAAACCGAATATGAGGCGTTTTTCCGCGTGATCAGCTCGTGGGAACGCCGGCATTTGCTGCTGCACGTTTAAGAC
>NZ_MCAS01000013.1 GCF_003610895.1 Paraburkholderia fungorum | reverse complement strand
CCGGCCGCAAGCGAGCGCATCGAGCGGCTCGAGAAGTACCTTGGCTGCCGGCTTCTGCTGCGCAGCGCGCGTGCTTTCAATTGCACGCCCGAGGGTCTCACTTTCTACGACCGCAGCAAACGGATTCTGCACGCCGTGGAACAGGCGGTCGCGGAGGTGTCGAGTGACGGGCAGGATCTGAAGGGCACGATCCGTATCGCGGCGCCTCATTGCTTTGGCGAGACGGTCGTGCCGGAGGCGTTGACGCTGGTGCGCGCAGCGTATCCACAACTGGATCTGGAGCTGGTCCTGAACGACCGGATCGTCGACCTCGTGACGGAGGGCGTAGATATTTCGTTTCGTCTTGGTCAGCTCGGCGAAGGGGTCTTCATTGCCCGTCAGCTGGGTCAGGTCGGGCGTGTGCTGGTTGCCGCGCCGGGCTATCTCAGCCGGCACGGTCCGATTGCTGAACCGTCTGAGCTGGTGAGGCATCCGTTCATTCGGGTGCAGGGCATGTTCGGCACGGAACAGTTGCCGCTCAGACACCTGGAGACCGTCGTGGAGAGCGTGCCGATCCGCACTGCAATCAAGACGAGTCATTGGCGGCCCATGTATGAAATGATCCTCTCGGGCGTCGGCATCGGCGTGCTGGAAGAGCCGGCGTGCGTCGATGCGCTTGCGCGCGGGCGGCTGGTCCGCATCCTGCCGGGTGTCGACGTGCCGCCATTGGATTTGAATCTCGTGAGTCAGACGCAGCGACAGATCTCCACGCGGGTACGGCTGATTGCGACGATGCTAGGCCATTGCACGCCGGAGATTCTCGGCAGAGTGCGCGCGGCTGCCGACACTCATTTCGACCGATGCCATGCATCGGAAATAAACCAATGGCACGCGCTGCGAAAATCACTATCTTTGATAGACACCGTCAGTGATACGAGGAGCTATCAAATGGCACGGCAATTGATTGTTGCGGTTTTCGACAACGTGGACGTCGCCGAACGAGCCGGTCGGGATTTCAGGAATTTTGAGGAAAAAGACCTTGGGTTCAAAATCGAGAGCGGCGTGCTGGTTCAAAAGGACGCTACAGGTAAGCTGATTTTGCTCGACAAGCACACCCGGCCGTTTTGGGGCACAGTGATCGGTGCGCTCACCGGCGGATTGATCGGAATGCTTGGGGGGTCGGTCGGGTCGATCCTCGGTTTTACGATCGGGGCGGGTGGTGGATTGGCTGAGCACGCAATCAAGGGCGCGCTTGATGACGACCTGGTCGCTGCGATAACCAGCAAACTGACCTCCGGCCACGTGGCGTTCATCCTCGAAGCGCAGGAGGCGTCACCGTTTGAAGTCGATAACATCGTGCTCGGTTATGGCGGCACCATTTTTCGCAAACCGCTACCCTGATCGCGAGCGCTGAGCAATCTTCAGGAGTAACCGGATATGACCGTACCTACCGACGAAGCTATCACCCGTGAAGCGATTGAAGGGATCTATCGCGCCTTCGAGCAGAAAAGCGTCCCGCTGTTACGAAAGGTTGTTACTCCCGATTGGGAATACATTCCTGAGCCGGCCGGCGCGGCGCCAGGACCGGACCAGATGGTTCCGATATTCGCGACTATCGCCACGGCGCTGCCGGATATGAAAATCACCATTCTCGATGTGCTGATTCACGGGGACCGGGTGGGCGTTCGCGCGGAGGTCAGCGGCACGCAAAGCGGGCCGCTACTTGGTATTGCTGCGAGTTCAAAACACATCAGTTTCGCGATTCACTCTTTCCATCAGATGCGCGGAAGTCTGATTGCGAAGACATGGCACCTCGAGGATTGGCTATCGGTATTCCGGCAGCTTGGGCAGTTGCCGCCAACGCTTGAACGGTCTTGAGTTGTGTTTGCGGGCAGGGCGCAACGGAAAGTGCAATGTTAATGATGCATTGCCGCGCTAACCAGAAGATGAAACGGCAGCACAAGCAGCGCCGTGCCGCCAACGCCGAGCAGCCACAATGCGATAAACCATAGCAGGCCGTGGCGAGGCGTCTTACGGTTATCGCGGCTTGTCTGTGGCATGGCATTGCTCCTGTTGGCAGGTTCGCAGCTAGAGTTCGTTAGGACTGTTCGATTTATTCTAGGTTATTGGGTGGTGTGGGTCTATATGAAAACAAACGAGCGAGGCGTGCCGAAGGATCAATCTTCGCCACGCCTCGCTCCGCTGTAGATGCTTTAGCGTTCTGGATGTTTCATGTGCTCCCGATGTTTCAGAACCGGTGCTGAAGCCCCGCCGTCACACCCGTTTGCGTATCCGCCGCGCCGGTCAGATCACGCGACAGGCTGACCGCATTGTCATGTTTGGCCATCGCATAACCGCCCGCCAGATACAGTACCGTCCGCTTCGACAACGCGTACTGCGCGCGCAGTGAGAACAGCGTCGGATCGGCGTCGCTCGCGTCCTTGATGTCCTGGTGGTAGACCGCGGCAAACAGCGAGACGAACGGCGTCACGTCGTATTGACCGCCGAGCCAGTACATATCGCTGCGCAACGTCGGCGCGGCCGTGTGGAAGGTACGCCGATAGTTGCGATACCCGGCCATGGCCTTCACCGTGCCGAAGTCGTAGCTCAAACCTGCGTGTATGCCTTGAATGTAGTTGGTGGTGTCCGCAGGCGTCACGCTGTCGTTGGCGCCGTTTTGCCGGTCGAACGTGGCGACGACAGCGAACGGACCATTCTCGTAGCCCAGACCGAAGTCATACTTCGAGCTCGACTTCATGCTGCCCGGCACGTTGCCGAAACCGTACATGGCGCCGAGCTTGACGCCGGAGAACGTGCCGTCATAGCGCACGGCGTTCGACGAACGCGAGAACAGACCGTCCTTGCGGCCACCCGTCGCGGTGGATGACGTCGCCCACGAGTAGTTCGGCGCGTAACCCATCGGGTCGAACTGCAGCATGTAATCGTAGGTGGTCGTGAAATTGCGGCCGAGCGTGATTTGCCCGAAGCGGTTTTTCAGGCCGATCGTGGCGCGGCGGTCGAAGATCGCGCCGGTGCTGTCGTCGAACTGGCCGTTCGCGATGTTGATGCCGCTCTCCAACTGGAAGATGGCCTTCAGTCCGCCGCCGAGGTCCTCGACTCCACGCAGGCCCCAGCGCGACGTGTTCTTGCCGCCCGAGACGAGACGCGTGGCGCTGCCATCCTTGCTTGCATGATTCACGTACTCGACGCCCGCATCGACGATCCCGTACAAGGTCACGCTCGATTGCGCATGCGCCGTTGCTGCCAATCCGGCGAGGCCGGCGCAGGTCACGCCAAGGGTCGCCTTCGTCATACTCCACTTCATCAACAGTCTCCTGTGCTTGGTTTTTTTACTTCGGTTGGGGATACGGTGCGGCTGGGTCTATCAAGTGGTGTCAGCTCGCCTGTGCGAAGGCCCAGCAGTCGTTGGCGGGGAATTCGATCCAGTGACGGCCGGCCGCGCGCGGCACGTGGCCGAAGGCACGCAGGCGCAGATCGCCGCAATGGAACAGGTATTCCCAGCGGTCGCCGAGATACATCGAGGTAATCAGGTCGGCTTCGAGGCGGTTCGCGCCAGGACCGTCCGCGACCTGCACGCGCTCAAGGCGAATCACGGCCTGTGCGTTCTGTCCGGTGCTGAGCGCTTCACGCGCCTGGGCCTGCAGCTGCCAGCCGTCGCCGGCCAGCGTCACGCGTTCGCCGTCGACCGCGGCAACGCGCGCGTCGATGCGGTTGTTGCTGCCCATGAACTCGGCCGTGTAGAGCGAGCGGGGCGCGCCATACAGATCGGCGGGCGTGCCTTCCTGTTCGATGCGGCCATTGCGCAGCAGAAGAATGCGGTCGGACATCGCCATGGCCTCCGTCTGATCGTGCGTGACGCACAAGGCGGACAGGCCCAGCGAAACGATCAGTTCGCGCAACCAGGCACGCGCTTCTTCGCGCAGCTTGGCGTCGAGATTCGACAACGGCTCGTCGAGCAGAATCACGGGCGGGTTGTAGACCAGAGCCCGGGCAATCGCCACACGCTGTTGCTGGCCGCCGGAAAGCTGATACGGGTAACGCGCGGCGAGATGACCGAGGCCGAGCTGGTCGAGTGCGGCCTGCACACGTTTCTTTTGCTCGGCGGCTGAGACACGCCGCAGCTTTAATCCGTAGCCGACGTTGTCCGCTACCGTGCGATGCGGCCACAGCGCATACGACTGAAACACGAGGCCTAGCGAGCGTTGCTCGACCGGCAGATCGACCTTGGCCGCGCCGTCGAAGAACACCTTGCCGTCGAGTTCGATGCGGCCCGAGGAAGGTTGCTCGAGCCCCGCGACAGCGCGCAGCAGAGTGGTCTTGCCGCTGCCCGATGCGCCCAGCAGGCACACCACTTCGCCGGGGTTCAGTTCGAACGACACGCCCTTCAGGATCGGGTTGTCGCCATAGCTGAGAAACAGATTGTCGACCGAGAGCTTATCCATGCAATTTCACTCCGAAGCGCAGGGCGACGCCGAGTCCGGCGCCGACCATCGCGATGTTGATGACAGAAAGCGCCGCGACCTGATCGACCGCGCCGGTCGCCCACAGCGACACCAGCAGCGCGCCGATCACTTCAGTGCCGGGCGAGAGCAGATAGACCGCAGTCGAGTATTCGCGCTCGAAGATCATGAAGATCAGGAGCCACGCCGCGAGCAGGCCGAAACGCACCAGCGGCAGCGTCACGTCGAGACTGACGCGCGTGCGCGTGCCGCCGACGCTGCGGCCCGCTTCTTCGAGTTCAGGGCCGACCTGCAGCAGCGCGCTTTGAATCAGGCGCATGCCGTACGCGAGCCACACGACCGTGTACGCGATCCAGATGCTCCACATGGAGTTCTTCAACTCCTTCAGGCCCGGCACGAAGAGGAAGATCCACAGGAACGCAAGACCGGCGAGCAGGCCGGGCACCGCGCGCGGCAGCAGCACGAGGTAATCGAGCAGGCGCGTGGCCCAGTCGTTGCGGCGATGGCCGGCAAAGGCGACCAGCGAATAGAAGCCGACGGCGAGCGCACCGCCGAGCACGCCGATGCCGAGCGTGTTGAGAATCGCGCGGACCAGGTTATCCTGTTCGAACAGTTCGGTGAAGTTGGCGAGCGTTAGTACGTCGGCCAGATTCACCCCTTCGCCCCAGTTGGTGACGAACGCGCGCAGCGTGATGCCGGAAAGCGGCACGAACACGGTGAGCAGCAGCCACAGCGCGACGATGCCGAGCGCAACCCAACGCCATGCGCCGAGCGGCAAGACAGTTTGACGGCCCGCTTTCCCCTTGACCGTGACGAAGCGGTTCGCACTCTTTAACAAGCGTCGTTGCAGCAGCACCAGCGGGAAGGTGATCGCGACGATGCATACGGCGACCGCGGCCATCAGGTGATACGAAGGCACGCCGAGCTTGTTGGTGAGCTTGTACAGGTACGTCGCCAGCACGAGATGGCCTTCGGGGTCGCCGAGTACGAGCGGCAGGCCGAACACTTCGAAGCCGAGGAAGAACACCAGCACGCCGGCGAACAGCAGTGCGGGTAGCGTCATCGGCAGGCTGACGTCGAGTGCGACGCGAAACGGCCGTGCACCAGCCACGCGCGCCGCTTCTTCGACATCCGAGCCGAGATTGCGCAGCGCCGCCGACGAATACAGGTACACGTGCGGCACATGCGTGAGGCCGACGATGATCGTGATCGCCAGAATCGAGTACACGCTCCAGGGCGCCTCGGCCGTGCCGAACAGTTCTTTCCACCAGACCGAATAGAAACCGACCGGGCCGGCCGCGACCACGTAGCCGAACGCGAGCACCATCGGCGAAACGAACACGGGGGTGAGCAGCAGCGGTTCGAGCCAGCGGCGCCCGGGCAGGTCGGTGCGCACCATCAGGAACGCGAGAATGCCGCCGAGCGGGATCGAGATGAACAGCATCCCGGCCGCGATGATGAAAGAGTTTTTCAGCGCTGACCAGAAGTCGGGGTCGCTGAAAATGAATTCGAAGCCGGTAAGACCGAATGTGCGTTTCGCGTCGAAGAACGGTGCGTTCAGCACGCTCTGAAGCAGAATGAAGCCGAGCGGCAGCGCCACCGCGACGGTCAGCACCGCGACGACGAGCCAGCGCAGCAGCCCCGCAAACGGCTGCAGAGCGCCGCGCGGCAGCGCGCCTATCGTGCCGCCGTCGGCCGCGCGTGGTGGTGCATCGCGGTGTCCGGTTGCGCTAGTGGAAAGCATGAGTGTCCCCCTGCAGCGTGAAAGCCGCATATCGACAGGTGGTGGAAGAAGGTGGGGCGTGCGCGCGTGTCGGCGCGCACGCCGTCAGGTCAGTCGAGGTTTAGCGCTTGATCGACTGTTGCCATTGCTTGAGGAATTCCAGCCGCTTGGACTGATCGAGATAGACCAGCAGGCCGGCGCCGATCGGGATCGGTTTGAGCGAGTCGCCAAGCTGCTTTGTGAGACCCGCCATCGACGTTTCGCCGTCGACATCCGCACGAATCGAGAACAGGCTGGCCTGGTTCGCGAGCAGGGTCTGACCGCGTTGCGACAGCAGATAGTCGACCCACAGCTTCGCCGCGTTGGGGCTTTGCGCCTTCTTCGAAATCGTCACGAGGCGGCTCACCACGAGGGTGTAGTCCTTCGGATAGACGTAGCCGATCGACGGGTCTTTCTTCGCTTTGGTGAGCGCGTACGAACCGAGAATGTTGTAGCCGATCAGGTTTTCACCCGACGAAATGCGCTCCATCATCGCGCCGGTGCTCGATTGCAGCTTCGGGCCGGTTGCGCCCATGGCTTTCACGAGGTCCCACGTGACCTGCGGATTGACGCGCGCGTCTTGCGTCAGATAGTTGAAGCCGACGCCTGATTTCTCGATGTCGTAAGTCGTGACCTTGCCTTTGAACTGATCGGGCTTGTTCTGCAGCAGTTTGATCAGATCGGCGCGCGTTTGTGGCACTTCGCCGGCCGGCAGCAGGCGCTTGTTGTAGACGATCGCAAGAGGTTCGTACGTGGTGCCGTACGCCTGCTTCTGGTATTGCGCCCACTGCGGCAACTGCTTCGCTTCGGGCGATTCGTAGCTCGCCATCAGACCGTCGTTGACGAGCTTGACCTGCAGGTCCATTGCCGAGCTCCACAGCACGTCGGCGCTGGTGCTGCTGGCCGCGTTTTCGCTGATGTAGCGGTTGTACAGCTCGGTGCTGTTCATGTCGTTGTATTCGACCTTGATGCCATACAAGCTTTCAAAATCCTTGATGAGCGGGCGCACGAGGGCGGTGTCCGTGACCGAGTAGACGATCAGCTTGCCTTCCTTCTTGGCCCCGTCGACGGTGGCCTGGTAGTCGCTGGGATAACCGGCAGGAAAGGCCGCCCATACTGGGTTTGCGGCGAATGCAACGGCTACGGCGAGATACTTCAAAGAGATTTGCACGTCTTCCTCCAGAAAACACTGTGTTTGTTTTGTGTAGGCGAATGGTAAGAGAAGCGTGCTTTCTGAATGCTTTCAGTTTTCGAAAGAAATGCGTCACAATGCTCGAATTCGCCTCATGGATTTCCCTGGGATTCTGTTTATGCGTGTGCTGCTCGTCGAAGACAATCCGATCCTTTCCCGCTCGCTGACCGACGCGCTGACCAGCGCGAAACTCACCGTCGACTGCATGCATGACGGCGAGTCGGCCGACCACGTTTTGCGCACGCAAGACTACGCACTGGTGATTCTCGATATCGGTTTGCCGAAGCTCGACGGCCTCGAAGTGTTGCGCCGCTTGCGCGCGCGGCGCAACGCGGTGCCGGTATTGATGCTGACCGCGCATGGCTCGGTTGAAGAGCGTGTGCGCGGTCTCGACCTCGGCGCCGACGATTACCTCGCCAAGCCTTTTGCGCTCACTGAACTCGAAGCGCGCGCCCGGGCGCTGCTGCGCCGCAGTCACGGTCAGGAGCCGCTGCATGCGCAGTGCGGCACGCTGCTCTACGACAGCGTCGACCGCGGCTTCACGCTCGACGGCGAGCCGCTCGCGCTGACGCCGCGCGAACGTTCGGTGCTCGAAGTGCTGATCCTGCGCAACGGCCGCGCAATCAACAAGGACACGCTCTCGGAGAAGATCTTCGGGCTCGATGAGTCGGTGAATGCCGATGCCATCGAAATCTATGTGCACCGCCTGCGCAAGAAACTCGAGCGCAGTTCCGTCGGCATCGTGACATTGCGCGGGCTCGGCTATCTGCTCGAAGCGAAGGACGCGTGACGCATGACGCGGCCAAATCTGCGCGTTCGCGTTGCCCTCTGGTTGTTGCTGCCGCTGCTTTTGCTGCTCGCTTTCGATGCATGGCTCACGTATCAACGTGCCATGAACGCGGCGCATGCGGCCTTCGATCGCACTCTGGAGTTTTCGCTGCGCTCGATCCGCGACGGCATCCGGTTGCGCGATGCTCAGATCGAAGTCGATCTCCCGTATCTCGCGCTGGAGATGTTCGAATCCAACGGCGGCGGCAACATCTACTACCAGATTCGCGAGGAGGGCGGCCGGGTGGTGACTGGCTATCCGGATCTGCCGTCAGGTACGACGGCGTCCGCGGATCTTTACAGCGTGCAGTTTTACGACGACACGTTTCGTGGCCGTCCGCTGCGCATCGCGATGTTGCGGCTGCCGGTCCATGACGTGCCGAGCGCGCAAACGCGCGTGGTGCTGGTGCGGGTCGGCGAAACGATCGAGCAGCGCCAGGCGCTGGCGCGCGAGATCCTGATCGGCTCGTTGCAACAGGAGTTCCTGCTGGTGGTGCTCGCGCTGGGCATCGTGTGGCTGGGGGTTGCGCGAGGCTTGCGGCCGCTCAACCGCTTGTCGGCCAAAGTCGCCGCACGTGCCGAAAACGATCCGACGCCGCTCGATACGGTGGGCTTGCCGAGCGAAGTCGCACCGCTGGTCGATTCGATCAATCAGTACATTGGCCGCACACAGTTGATGCAGTTGTCACGCCGGCGATTTTTCAACGACGCCGCGCATCAGCTGAAAACGCCGCTCGCGATCATTCAGGCCGAGTCGGAGCTGGCGCTGCGCGATATCGACGGCGGTGAAGAAACGTCGAACGGCAATCGCCGGCAAGGCGTGCATCTGCGGCGGCTGAATCGGGCGGTGCAGCAGGCGGTGCGCATTGTCCAGCAGTTGCTGTCGCTCTCACGGCTCGATGCGGACAGCGGTTATACGGTCAAGCATGGCGCTGTGCCGCTGCATAAGGTGGCGCGCAGCGTGACGCTCGACTGGTCGCCGGTGGCGCGCTCGCGTGGCATCGATCTCGGCTTCGAACAGGACGTGCGTATCGACGTGATGGGGCAGACCGATCTGCTGGCGGAACTGGTCGGCAATCTGATCGACAATGCGATTCGTTATTCGGGCGATGGCGCGGTGATTACCGTGCGCGTTGCATGCGAAGCTGGGCAAGCGCTGCTGCAGGTGATCGACAACGGACCGGGGATTGCCGTTGGCGAGCGCGATGCGGTTTTTGAACGCTTCTATCGTAGCGAAGCAACCCAGGCGGTTGAGGGCAGCGGCCTGGGTTTGTCGATCGTGCTGGAAATCGCGCGCGTGCACGGCGCGTTGATTGCGCTGAGCGATGCGCCTGGCGGTGGGCTCGTGGTCAGCGTGCAGTTTCCGGCGCTAAAGGCCATGGCCGCGTGAGGCTCATGCTCGGGCGGCAACGCTATGCGCGGATCCTGAAGCTGCGCGCGTAGGCCTCGGGTATCGTCTCGCTACCCCACACCTTACCGTCCACCAACACCTGGGAATGTTCGCTGCCGGGCAGTGCGACGCCGACACGCGCGGCTGCTTCGCGATACAACTGCGTCTGATTGATCTGCGCCGCGATTTCCGCGTAATCCGCGCGTGGGTCGATCATGCCCCAGCGTTCGAATTGCGTGAGGAACCAGGCGCCTTCGGCGGCATGCGGGTAGTTCACGGCGCCGTTGTCGAAGAATCGCACGGGCAGGCCATGCGGTGCCGAGGCCGCGATTTCGTTGCCAAAGCGCGCCGCGATCAGGGCTTCGTCGATGCCGATAAATTCGGGCCGTGCGAGCCAGTGTGCAATCTCCTCGCGATGCCCTGCACCGTCGAGCCAGCGGCAGGCTTCAAGCATTGTCTGCACGAGCGCGCGCGCGGTATTCGGATTTGCGCTGACAAAATCTCGCCGGCACGCCAGCACTTTCTCGGGATGATCGGGCCACACCTCGCTCGTATAAGCGATCGTCCGGCCGACGCCGCGCACCTCCGCCATCGCGTTCCACGGTTCGCCGACGCATAGGCCGTCAAGCTTGTCTTCGGAGAGCGCCGTGACCATTTGCGGCGGCGGAATCACCACGCTTTCGGTGTCGCGCAGCGGATGCACGCCTTGCGACGCGAGCCAGTAGGGCAGCCACATCGCGTGCGTGCCGGTGGGGAAGGTCTGCGCGAAGATGGGCTTGCGGCCGAGTGTGGCCAAAGCCCTGGGCAAGGAGCCGTGTTCGGCCAATGCGTCGGCCAGACGTGTTGACAGCGTGATGGCCTGGCCGTTGCGATTGAGCACCATCAGCACGGCCATATCCGTTTGCGGACCGCCGAGGCCGAGTTGCACGCCGTAGACGAGACCGTAGAGCACGTGCGCCGCATCGAGATCGCCCGACAGCAGTTTGTCGCGCACGGCGGCCCATGACGGCTGGCGGCACAACTCCAGCGTCAATCCATGCGCGTGGCCGAATTCGAGCAGCTTGGCGGCGATGAGCGGCGCGGCGTCGGACAGTGCAACAAAACCGAGCCGGAGATGGGTTTTCTCGAGCGGCGCAGGCGCGGGCGATGAGGATAGAGGAGTGGCAGAGTTCATGAGCGGCGCTTCATTTGAGCGAATCCGCCGACGCGATGACGGCACGCGCGACTTCGGCGAGTTTGACGCCCTGGTTCATTGCGCGCTTGCGCAGGTTGGCATACGCAGCGTGTTCGGTGATCTTCAGTTGATCCATCAGCAGGCGTTTGGCGCGATCGATCAGCTTGCGTTCGGTGAGTTCGCTCTCGACTTGCGCGAGGCGCTCACGCAACTGCGACTCCTGCGCAAACCGTGCGAGCGCCACTTCGAGAATCGGCGCGAGCCGTTCTGTGGCCAGACCTTCGACGAGATAGGCGGTGACCCCCGCACCGACCGCGTCGCGGATCAACTGCTGATTCGCGTCGTGACTAAACATCAGCACCGGACGTGGCGCCGTGGCGTTCATGACCGCGAGTTGTTCGAGCGTGTCGCGCGACGGCGATTCCGTGTCGATGATGATCACGTCTGGCCGTTCGCTCTGCACGACGCGGTGCAGCGCTTGCGGTGTCGCCGTGCCGGCCAGCATCTCGTAGCCAAGTCGTGCGAGGGCGTCGCGCAGATCGCCTATCGGCTTGTCGGTATCGGTAACGAGAAGAACACGCAGCATGGAGTGGGGTTTGTCGACGGCTGACTACTGCTAAAGCAACGTGCATGCCAGTGCGACGTGATTGCAGTGAAGGTAGCGCAATCACAGGCTTATGAACGGCGTGGGCAACGGAGGTTGCACTTGTGCGGTGCATGCGCGAGATGTGCACCGAAGCGGGGCGTCTCGCCACAACTGCAGTTCAGCCCGCACTTCTTCGATGACAGGACCCCACTCGCCCAGTTTCCGTTGCCGGAACAGCCGCATTGACGGATACCACGGGCTATCGGTTCGGTTGCGCAACCATCGCCACTCGGAGTAGGCGGGTATCAGTACCCAAACGGGGAGCCCGGCCGCGCCGGCAAGGTGGGCGACCGAGGTGTCGACGGTGATCAGAAGATCGAGCGTTTGCAGTATTGCCAGCGTGTCGGTGAAGTCGTCAATGGCGGGCCCAAGCGTGTGCACGTCGTATTCGCGTGCGAGGACCTGGCTCTCATTCTCGCGAGGGCCTTTCTGTAGTGCATACCAGGTCATCCCGCCGGGCGCAAAGAGGGGTTTTAACGCGTCGAGCCGAATCGATCTGAAGCGATCGAGAGCGTGACCAGGATTGCCTGCCCAGACGATGCCGACGCGTTTGTTCTGTACGGGCGTCCCGCTGCGTGACGCCGTTTCGAGCCGGTCTCGCCAGCGCCGCACCTTTTCTGGTGCCGCCGCGAGATACGGCATTGCAATCGGAAGCATCGACAAATCCAGCTTCATATGTTCCGGCATCCTTAGCATGTAGCACCAGTAGTCGTAAGGACCGGGTGGCAACGTAACGAATACGGTCCTCACGCTTTTCATGGAGGCGGCCAGTTGCGCGATCGGGCGGCTAACCAGCACATCGACCGTTGCGCCTTGCCGATGCAGCCACTCGGCGCAGCGGAGGAACTGGATCTCGTCGCCGTGTCCCTGTTCGCCAACCAGCAGGAACTGGCGTCCCTCGACAGATTCACCGTTCCACTCCGGAAAGCGTGGTCGAACGTGTTCTTCTGCCTGGCCGGGGAGTGCATAGAACCAGCGATATCGCTTCCAGCCGTCTGCAAATTCGCCAAGACTCAACTGCACGCCCGCCAGATGAAACTGCAGATAAGGGTTGTCTGGCAGGAGCCGTGCCGCTTCCATGCTGTGCGGGCGACTCTCGTCAAGCCGGCCCTGGATGCTGAGTGCGCGCGCCGCGTTGTGATGCAGGAGAGGGTGGTGCGGACGGAGGGCGAGTCCTTGCCTCGCCACACTGAGCGCGTCGCTGAAACGGTCGTGGGTGTTCAACACGTAGGCGAGCGACCTTAGTGCGCCGACATCGCCGGCAAAGCGGGTTCTTGTCTGCTTGATAGTCTCGGCGAGTTCGCGAGTGCGATTGGTGCCTGCAAGCGCGGCCACCCGTTCGAGCGCGTCTTGCACCGGGTCTTCACATGCGACGGGAATGTCGACGGTGGTGTCATTGTCATTCATCGTATGCCCCTGGATCGTAGGAAGTGCGCCCCTGCACATCGTTGCAGTACAGGGGCGTTATGCGTGCGCGGATGTCTTATAGACCGTAGTAGCTGGAAACAGCCTGAATACGGACGTCGCTGATTGGCTTGGCGGTCGTCACCATGACGTAATACGTTCCCGGTGGCACAGGGCCGGGGAATGTGCAGGTGGCGGGTTGGCCTCCCGACATGACGGACGTGCAGTCCGGATTTGTCATGGATGCCGTAAATTGCTTACCGTAAAGCGTCGCGACGTCTCCTGCTGCTGCGGGCAGGAGGTTGAACGTGACACTCTTTAGCCCCACCGGAACCCGCAGGCTTCTCGCGCCTGGCGGAACCGTCACCGAGAAATACAGCTTGTCCAAAGCCTGGAGCGGAAATCTGATGCCGTAGTCGTTGTCGCTGATATCCGCGACGAGCATCGGGGCAACGTCGAAACGCCGCGTCAACCTGCTCACGGCGCCGGTGCTGTCGGTCACTGCCAGCGTGATTTCGTATGTGCCGGGCTGATCGAAGTCGATCTCCGGGTTAACGGATCGCGTGGAAACCGTATCAGCCTCACCCTTGCCGAAATTCCACGCCCATGACCTGATCGGCGCGCCTCTGGCGGTGGACAGATCCGTACATGACACATGCATGAGCTGGTCGCTCTGTGAGCACGTGAAATTCGCCGCCGCTGGAATCTTCCCGGACCTGGCCGCCATGACGGCCGCGGTCGCATCGAGAATACCCATGCCGATCGGTTGGTCCGGCTTGCCGTTGGGAAATGCTTGCACGTTCTGTGTGAGCAGGGTCCGTATTTCCGCAGGACTTAGAGGTGTTGGCGCGACCGACTGGACAAGCGCGACAACCCCGCTCACCATCGGCGCCGCCATCGACGTGCCGGAACTGTATCCATAGCTTTCGGTGCCTGGGGCGGCGGTCCCGTTGTTGTACGTGGACCAGATCGAGTCGCCGGGCGCGGCAAGATCGACTGCCGGCCCGAAGTTCGATTCGACGTACCTTAAGCCGGGTCGGTTGGAGGCCCCGACGCTGATCACGTTGCGGCAGTTCGCCGGCGAGAATTTCGTCGCGCTGAAACTATTGTTGCCGGCTGCCGCGACGACTACCGCGCCTCGGCTGGCGGCGTAGTCGATGGCGTTCTGAAACGTCGTGCCGCACTCGCCACCGCCGCCCAGACTCACATTGATCACCTTCGCGGGATGGGCGTTGCCCGGGACGCCGGCAACACTCCCGCCGGCCGCCCACACAATGCCGTCAGTGATGTCGGAGGTATAGCCTATTCCGCACGCATTCAGAACCCGCACCGGGACGATTTTTGCAGCGGGCGCGACGCCGGCTATGCCATTGCCGTTGTTGGTCAGCGCAGCCGCGATCCCCGCTACGTGTGTGCCGTGCCACTGGACTGGACATGTCTCCGTCGTGATGCCGGGATTGGTGCCGTTGCCGCCGCGGTTGTTCGCGGTGAAATCGTAGCCGGGCAGGAGGTTGGCGTTCAGATCGCTGTGACTGGTGACGCCGTTGTCCACCACGGCGATTACGGAGCCGGCGCCGTTTGCCATGTCCCATGCACCTTCCGGCCGTATGCCCGCTGTCGTGACGCCGGGCTTCTGGTTGGAAGTCATGCCCCATTGCTTGCCGTACTCCGGATCGTTCGGGACCATCGTCGCGGACATTTCCGTGTCGGCTTCGATGTATTCGACGTTCGGGTCGGCGGCAACGGCGCGCATGAACGATCGGGCATCGTTGCCGTTCAGTTTTCTCTCGGTCGTGACCACATCGGAGCCGATACCCATGCGGCGTAAATGGCGTGCCCTCGCGGGAAATGCACCTGCCAGCCGGTCCAGTTTCGACTGAACCGCCGAGGCCGATCTGCCTTCGGCGGTGGCGGTTTTATATTTGATGATGAAGCGGTCGTTGGACGCGTCCGATGACAAACCGCTCGTGTTCATTTTCAGCGACATACTCAGCGGAACACTGCGGGATGCCGCTGCCAATGCCGCTGTTTTCTCCAGCGTCGGTGTTGCCGTGGCGGCGACCGTATCGCTGCCGCTGTTGCCGCCACACGCTGTGAGCGCCAACGAAAAGGCTATGCAGGCCGCACCGGTAAGTGAACGGCGCGTCTTGGTGCTTGACCACAGTGCGCCGATATCTGTTGTGGCGGCGAGGGAGCCGTTCCGCTCGCCCTCGCGTCTCTCTTTGTGCATCTCTTTTCTACCTCGTACGACATATAGAAATGATTGCCCCTGTTTTTGTGGAATAGTCGTACTGCGGACATAAGCCGGACCCACGAGCCATTGCGCCACGCTTCGCTCATTGGGCGCCGGGTATGTTTCGACTGTTTTAGATTCCTAACTAATCGATGCGGAAGGCTCAGTGTGCTGGGCGTGACCTTCCGACTTCGTCAGTCAGCTCTCTGGATTCTTGTAGTTGCGCTGATCGAATAGCGTGAACAAGATAATAAATAGCCTGAACGATATAAACTATCAGGCTTCTCTGCTTGTTCGTCGGAAAGTTTGCCTTGCGCGTCAGACCGCTGGCGCGGCTTAACTGCGCGCTCGCGCAAGTCACGCAGGCTAGCGGTCACGGATCGACCCAGCCGATCAGGCTGAGGGAGCTACGCTCGGCCGGGCACCGTAGCGGAAGGGAAAGCGGGCGCCAATCAAAGCCACCGCGCGTAACTGCGGGGCGAAAACACGCAGCTGACTGCAATCATGGCGGCCACGCTAACGGCCAGCATGATCCATGCAGCGCCAAATCCGCCGCTCCAGCCACGAACGAGTCCGGCAAAAACGGGCGCGATGGCGGCCACGATAAACCCGACCCCCTGGGTAAACGCAACCAGTTTCCCGGCGACGCGGTGATCGGCCGAATGATCCATGGCGGTGACGAGGGTCAATGAGAACGTTCCACCAAGTCCGGCGCCGGCAATGCCGACCCAGGCGAGAGGCGCCACGTCGGGCCACAGGATCAACCCAAGCAAGCCGGCGAATTGGGCGGACAAGCCCAGAACCAGCCATGGCCGCCGATCCCGGAATGGCGCAGCGGCTAGCGGAAGCAGTAAAGCCGCCGCGGCCTGAAACACTGTCATGCTTGCAAGCAGCGAGCCGCTATCCGTGACACTCACGCCACGTTGCTGATAAAACGCGGGTAGCCATGCGACGAGCGTCGTGTAGCCGCCGTTGACGATTCCGAAGTAGAGGCCAAGCGTCCACGCACGCCGCTTGCGCCACAGAGGAAGCGTCACGGGGTTCGCACCAACGGGCTGTGCCGTGGCGCCCGAAGAAGGCTGGAGATTCAAAGCCAGCCAGCAGAGCAATGCAATCAACGCAGGAATGGCCCACACTGCGAGCCCCGCGTGCCACGATCCGAACGCATTGCTGACCCATGGACTCAAACGTGCCCCCAGTCCGCCGCCGCCCATGATCGATGCCGAGAAGACCCCCATCGCCAACGGCACCCGTGTATGGAAGCGCTGCTTCATGACGGCGGGCAGCAGAGCCTGAATCGCCGCGACGCCGACCCCCGCGAGTGCCGCGCTCAACAGCAAGGCGGCGCCGCTTGCAGTCGTCCAGCGCGCGCCACAAGCCAGCGCGATTGCCAGCAAACCGAGCGCGACGCCGCGCGTCTCGCCGATCGTGCGGGTCAACGCGCCGGCGCCGAATGCGCCGATGCCCATTGCGAGAACCGGCAAGCTTGTCAGCAGTGAGGCGCCGTAGAAGCTCAGGCCAGTTGCCGTGCGGATGGTCGTCATCAATGGGCTGATCGACGTCAGCAACGGGCGCAAGTTAATGCCGATCACCACGATCACACCCAGCCATAAGGCGTCGCGCCACGTTAGCGCGTGGGATGCATGGCTGGCGTCGGTGCGGGCTGGCGTGGCGCTGGAGTGAGAATTCACGATGGACCTGGTGGCGTGGCTGGAAATGCACATCGAACGAAACGGGGGAAATCCGTTCGAATTTCAATTTGGTCAACAATGTTACCATTAAATGGTTAACCATTTTTTTGTGATGCCCAGTATAGGCCGCCGCGTAGCCGCGTCATGAACACGTGGCGCAGGCGGTACACCGTCGCTACAATGCCGGGCGATATCACGCTATTGCTGTCACTGAATTCATGGCCCAACGTTCCCGAAGCACATCGTCTGCCGGCACAGAAACGCCTTCTCCCGCGGGGATCGAAGACGACTCGATCACGATCGAAGAGCGTATTTACGCGTCGATTACCGCGGCGTTGCTGCAGGGTCGTTTGCGGCCCGGCGCCCAACTGGTCGAGCGCGATCTCGCCGCCGCGTTCGGTTGCACACGTGGCGCATTGCGCAAGGTGCTCGCGCGGCTGGGTTTCGAGGGCAAGCTGGTGCTCGAGGCGAATCGCGGCGCGTTCGTACCGTCGCCTTCGGAAGAAGACATTCGTCAGGTGTATCGCGCCCGCCAGATTGTCGAGGCAGGCATTGTCGCGGCTTTATGCGGAAGTCTGAGTGCGGCTCACAAGCGCCGCCTGCGCGCCCATGTGCGAGGCGAGGAGAAGGCGTCACGCGCCGGCGCGATTGAAGAATCCGTGCGGCTCGCGGGCCAGTTTCATGTGCTGTTGACGGAACTTGCGGGCGGTACTGAATTACTCGGCCTGGTTGGGCAGCTTGTCGCGAAGACAGAGTTGTACAAGGCACTGTTCGACCCGTCGAAAGGGTCGACCTGTTCCGCGGACGAGCACATGCAGATTATCGAAGCGCTGGATGCGGGCGATCTGCATGCGGCACTCGCGGCAATGCGCGAGCATTTGTCGGAACTGGAGGAGCGGGTGGTCGAACAGGTGCGCAGGAGCGCCGCAGGAGAAGATCTCGGTGCGGTGTTCGGGGCTTAGAAAAGCGTAGAGAGGGGGGCGTTCGTGCGACACCGAAGCGCGCCGCTCAGGCTCGAGTCAACGAGTCAAGCCGGAGGGGGCGCGCGAAAGGCTTCGCGAATAGCTGGGTAACCACCAGGCAACTACCGGGCAACCACCAGCCAACTACCCGACAACAACAGTTGGCCGCGCGTTGACCGATCACGAAGCAAGTCGATACCGAGCCGATGAGCGGTCAGCGTGCCGCCACAGCCTTAACGGCGACGGAATTGCGTATTGCGTGCGCCGCCGCCACCGGTGGCGCGCTCGTCTTTGTGACGGAAGTTGATCCGGCCTTTGGTCAGATCGTAAACCGACAGTTCCAGCGTCACGCGGTCGCCCGCGAGAATACGGATGTGATTCTTGCGCATGCGTCCGGATGCGTAAGCGCCAACCACGACGCCGTTGTCGAGCGTCACGCGGTAACGACTATCCGGAAGTACTTCGTCGACGATACCGTCAAGTTCAAGCAGTTCTTCTTTCGCCATGCATAACTCCTGGTCGATGGGATAAGTGGATGTTGGCCGCGCAGCCAGGCCGCCTGGCGCAACATTGGATACGGTTAACAGTTTGCTTTCAGGCCAACTGTGCTGCGGTAACAGCGGATGTGCTGATAGTACCGCTCAAAGATCAGCGACGGACTGGCCGTCTACGCGGCCGTCGATCAATTGCTCGGCATGGGCCATGCACGCAATGCGCGCCTTGCCAGTGCCGTCGAACGGAAACAGATACTGCAGACGGAACACACGCCCGTCGGCTGCCGGATTGGCGCCCACCCGGCAGATGCGTACCGACGCGTCGTAGCCTGCGTCCGGATTGCGGCCCGTTTGACCGTCCGCCGGGCGGCGCGGATAGACGAGCGGGTGAATTTCGTAACCCTTGTACGTCTTGACAGCTGAATTCATGAAGCACATGTCCTGTATTACGTGGCCCCCGTGTCACGCGTGTTACGCGCGGCACGACGGACCCGGCAGCGCAGCACCCTGGGGCGCGCCGCCATGGAAAAAGGTTGGCACAGGCCCGATGGCAAGGGCATGAGCGCGGCCGCGCAAAATCGCGGATTCGATGGAGAAGAAACACGCTGATGTCGCGCAGACATCGGGCGCGTAAAAGCTGAATCACTCAGCTGCACAACTCGCGACGGCGAATGCAGGCGGCGCATTGCCGGAGTGACGGGATCGCCGACGGGCGGCGGTCGAACAGTCGGGGGTGGTGCGCAGGCACCAATTGAAACTGTGCTTGATACTGCCGCGTGTGTTGCCTTGTGTTGCCAATAGCGCGGATGCGGAATACAGCTATTCCAATATGATGCACTAAATGGGGCTAATTGGATAGTGAAAAGTTCCGCGCGCGGGCAAACCGCCCAGCCGGCGGGGTGTTGAGCGGAAAAAGCTTACCGCGGACGGCGCGCGGCGCAAGGTCCGGCGCGCCGTGCTTGAGGCCGTGCCGTGACGGCGAAGGTGGGGCGGCCGTCAGCGGGTGGTTTCGGCAACGCGCTTTTGCAACTCGCGTGAAGCCGCGAGTGGAATGCGCGCGTCGTCCCAGCCGGCCAGCCATTCGACTTCCTTCGACGTAAAAATCTGCCCGTGATTGCGCAGCGTGTATTGCAAGGAATCGATGATGTGGTTGCGGATGATTTCCGGCGTGCCGTCGTCGTCGAGCACGGCACGAAACGCTTCGAGCGTGGCCATCTGTTGCTCCGTGAAAGAGTGGATTCTTTTATCGCACGAAAAAAAAGCGCTGGCCACGCGGACAAAAATCGTTCGGTGCGGATGCAACAACTGGAGCGTGCGGGCATCACGCGCTTGAGCGCCCATCAAAGCGCGGCGCGCGATGCGGCCCCGCAATAAAACAGCCACGGTGCTGCCCTCTTGCCGGCGTGGTCGCCGCCGCCGTTTGGGGTCGTTACAATGGCGCGTTACAGAGCCTCGCCATCCGGCAGCGGTGTGCTTGCCGTGTCTGCCGGCCATAACTTCGGCGCTCGGCCTCGCTCATCGGAGCAGAGGCGCCGCCGCATTCTTCGAACACTGCGATTTCTCAATGCGCAAGACAACCGTCTCCCCTGTGAAAGATCTGCTGCTGGAGCGCTATGCATCCATCGCAGACGGTATCGCGGCGCTGTTTTATCCGTGCGCCGAAGTCGTGATTCACGACCTGCGCGATCAGACCATCGTGTATCTCGTCAATAACCTGTCGAAGCTTGAAGTTGGTGGCCCTTCGGTGCTCGACGAGGTCCACTATGCGGCACGTGGCCGAACCATCGGACCGTACGAGAAGTTGAACTGGGACGGCCGCCGCATGCGCTGCGTGAGCAACATCCTGTTTGACGACGACGGCAAGCCGGCCGGCATGCTATGCGTCAACTTCAACATCGCGGTGTTCGAAGACGTGCGCGCCACGTTGGATCTCTTCATCAAAGGCGGCAATCTGACGGCAGCGCCCGCGGAGGAGCTGTTTCGCGACGACTGGCAGGACCGCATCAACACGTTTCTGCACACCTGGCTGCGCGAGCGGCAAATCGGCGTCAATGCCCTCACGCGCGAACACAAGCGGGAAATCGTCGAGGCGCTGCATGCGCAGGGCGCATTTCGCGGCCGCAGTTCCGCAAACTATGTGGCGGCCGTGCTGACAATGGGGCGCGCCACCGTCTACAAGATTCTGAAGCAGATGAAAGAGGGCGGCTGACAGCGCCCGGCAACGCGGCGCAATAGCGCGGTGGTTGTCACGGCACGGCGCGAACGCAAGCAGCGCTCGATTCCGGCATGGCGAGAGGTCTCGCCTTCTCACCGCATGGTCGTGTCGATCCGGGTTCCGCGTTTGATGAACAGGGTGACAGGCGTTTTCTCGCAGATTTCCGCAAGGCGGGTTCGCTGGCTATCGTCGAGCGGCCCCTCGACGGAAACGGTACGGCGAATGAATTGGCCGCCGTCGCGCTCGACATGCAATTCCGTGTCGACCTTGATCCGGCCGCCCGGCCATGCTTTCTTCTGCATGTACATCCGGAGCGTGGCAGCGGTGCACGCCGCGAGACCCGAGAGCACGAATTCGAAGGGCGCCGGGCCGCTATCCTGCCCGCCTTCGTGTGGCCCTTCATCGCCAAGCAGGCTGTGCGTGCCCGCATCGACTTTGACGAGATAGTTGGGCGCGTCTGCATCCGAAGTGGCGCTTGCGATCGCGAGAGTCATGATTGTCCTCACTGTTTTTCGTGGCCTGTCGGGCCTATCTGGCTCATCTGGTCGAAACGCCCACCGTTGAAATACGCCGTTGCTTGCCGGATCCCGGCAGCCGCATTCATCGCGAGGCCCTGCACCGGATGCAGGATATCAACGCGGCGTCGTGTCTGCATCCTGGCGCCCAACATTCCCGCATCGACACCTCAAACCGACGCCGTCTGGCGTGCTTCATCGTCCTCCTGCATTGCTCGACGCGACAAGCGGGTTTTTGCCCTTGCTTGCTTTCGTGAAAAATTGATGCTATTTTTTCATGAAATTAATGATTGATTTTTTCACGGAGCAGCGCAGATGTTCCATCAGTCCGCCGAGCACGTCTCCAGCTACTATGCGCGCACCTATCCGGGTCCGATTCCGCTGCGCCCGGCGCTGGAGGAGCGTCTCGACGCCGAGGTCTTGATCGTCGGAGCAGGTTTCAGCGGCTTGCATACGGCGCTGCGTCTTGCTCTTGCAGGCAAGCGCGTGGCCTTGCTCGAGGCGAGCCGGGTAGCGTGGGCGGCGTCCGGGCGCAATGGTGGCCAGGCGCTGCTCGGCTGGTCCTGCGATATGCCGCCACTGGAGGCGGCGCTGGGGCTGGAGCGCACCCGCCGGCTTTGGGACAGCATGTGCTGGGCCGCGGCGGAGATACGCGAGTTGCCGCAGCGGCATGGCTTTGATGCTGACTATCGTGCCGGCAGTCTGTGGGCGGCGGTGCTGCCGCGCCGCGTTGCGCTGTTGCAGCAGGCCCAGCGGGAGGCCGGGGAGAAGTGGGGCTATGACCGGATGCGCTTCATTCCTCGCGAGGAGATGCCGCAGTGGATTGCGAGCGAGCGCTACCAGGCGGCGCTCTACGATCCGGAGGCAGGTCACCTGAATCCGCTGAAGCTGGCCCAGGGCCTTGCGGCGGCGATTGAACTGGCCGGTGGGCGCATCTTCGAGCAGAGCCGGGTGCTGGATTACCACGAGACGTCTGGCGGGCGTGGCGGCTATGTGGTGCGCACCGACAAGGGCGAGGTGCGTGCCGACGTGCTGGTTCTTGCCTGCAACGCGTATATCGACCGCCTCGACCGAAAACTTTCGAGGCGCATGCTGCCGGTCGGCACGTATCAGGTGGCTACGGCACCGCTGCAGCCGGACGCCGCCCGTTCGCTGCTGCCGCGCAACAGTTGCGTGATCGACAACCAGTTCGTTCCCGATTACTTCCGTCTGAGCCCTGACAACCGTCTGCTATTCGGCGGCGGCTGCACCTACGCGGGCGGCATTCCGAAGGATATTGCTGCGGCTACCCGGCCTTACCTGGAGCGGGCGTTTCCGCAACTGCGCGGGGTGGAGCTGGAGTATGCCTGGGGCGGGCATATCGACATCAGCATGAAACGCACGCCCGATGTCGGCCGGCAGGGCCAACGCTACTGGCTGCAAGGCTATTCAGGGCACGGCGTGCTGCCGACGCTCGCGGCTGCGCGGGCCGTGGCCGACGCGATCCTCGGCGACGACGAATTGCTAGGGCTGTATCAAGCCATCGACAATCCGCCGTTTCCGGGCGGCGCGTTGCTGGCCGCGCCGCTGGAGGTCATGGGCAAGACCTGGTATCGTCTGCGCGACAGAGTCTGAGAGAACGGGAAGGAGAGGGGCGGAAGATGAACAAGCAGGAAGAAATTGAAGGTCTCGCGATACTGATCCGGGATCTGCGCAAGCATAAGAAAGTGACCTTAGGCGCATTGGCGGAAAAGATCGGCCGCTCGGTGGGGTTCCTCTCGCAGATCGAGCGCGGCCTCTCGCGTCCAACCGTGGGCGACCTGACCGCCATTGGTGAAGCCCTGGGCGTACCCACCACGTATTTCTACAACCTGAGCAAACCGCGCGCGCTGCCATGGGTAACCCGGCCGGACGAACGCCGCACCCTCTACTACGCCGAGGGTGTGACGGATGTGCTGGTGTCGCCGAATATGTCGGCGGGTTTCTCCATGCTGGAAAGCCACCTGGCCCCCGGCGCCAGCAGCGGCGACAGACCGTTGAACGACAGCGACGAGCAAGGTGGCTTCGTCCTCGAAGGCGAGTTGACCATCTGGCTGGACGACGGGGCGCAGCCGGTGACGCTTGGCCCTAACGACGGCTTCCAGGTGCCGGCGCATGCGCGATTCCGCTACGCCAACCTTTCCGATCAACCGGCACGGGTACTCTGGGTGTTCGCCTAGGACTCCGGTCGAATCCGAGCGCAGCAGGAATGCTGCACGGAATAAAAATTCGGATCGCTAATTAATGGTTTCGTCCATGAACCTGATAAGCGGCCCTCGTGAATGCCACGTCCCGCTGTGCCGCCAACCGGCCTGTCCCGGTTCGTCGCAAGCCTGAAATGAATCTCAATCGTCATCTTTTGCGTGTGAAGGACAACCCCATGACTTCCCCCAGCACCGATCTGCTCAGCGAAGTGCGCGCCTTCCGCGCCGCGCATCCCGAGGTGCGTTACGTCGACCTCATTTGTCTGGATATCCCCGGGCACTTCTACGGCAAGCGATATCCGGTGGATATGCTTGAGAAAGTCGCAGGCGGCAGTCTCCTGAAACTGCCGCAGAATTGCATCCTGCTAGGCGTGCAGGGCGGCTTGTACCCGATCGGCGACTATTGCTTCAACGACGGCGACCCGGATGCGGTGCGCCGCCTGATTGGCGGCACGCTCAAGCCTGTGCGATGGGAAAACCAGCCGTTGGGGCAGATGCTGATCAGCTCGGACGGCACCGAGTCACCTATCGAGTTCGAACCGCGCGAGGTGCTGGCGCGCGTGCTGAAACGCTTCGAACGGCGCGGCATTCGCCCGGTGGTGGCGTTCGAACTGGAGTTCTATCTGTTCGACGCCAGGCTCGCGGACGGCCTGCCGCAGTTCCCACGCGATCCCTTCTGTGACGACAGGGACGATCAGCCAAACATGCATATCGAGCGACTGTCGCGGTTTTCCGGCGTGCTGGACGAGATGGTCGAAGCCACGCGCGAGCAGGGCGTGGAGGCGACCGTGATTACGGCTGAACTCG
The DNA here is from genome assembly GCF_003610895.1 of Paraburkholderia fungorum. GTDB lineage: Bacteria > Pseudomonadota > Gammaproteobacteria > Burkholderiales > Burkholderiaceae > Paraburkholderia > Paraburkholderia fungorum_B. Next base: position 132,301 of record NZ_MCAS01000013.1, on the reverse strand, counting down.
GGCCGGGGCAGTTCGAGATCAACTTTGGCCATAACGACGATGGTCTGCGAGCGGCGGACTGGGCCGCCCTGTTCTGCCGCAGCACGCGCGGTGTGGCGATGAAACACGGCTACCGCGCCAGCTTCATGAGCAAGCCCTATCTGCATGCGCCGGGCAGCGGTATGCACGTGCACGTGAGCCTTTACGACGAAGCCGGCAACAACCTGCTCGCGGCGGACGGTCAGCGTCCATTGCGCCACGCGGTTGCCGGCTGCCTGGCGCTGCTGCCGCATTGCATGCCGGTCTTTGCTGCCAATCACAACGCGTTTCGCCGTTACGGCTGGAAGGCGAATGCCGCGAGCCGTGGCAGTTGGGGTTTCGAAGACCGCGATGCCTGCATTCGCATTCCCGAATCGGATGATCGCAACCTGCGCATTGAACATCGCGTGGCGGGTGCCGATGCGAATCCTTACCTGGTGCTGGCCGCCATCCTCACGAGCATGGAACACGGGCTGGATGCCGGCCGCGAGCCCATCGCTCCGCTCAACGAGGATCGCACCAGTGGGATCGACTTCCCAAAAGATATGCTCACGGCCGTCGCCGCGATGCAGAATCATCCGGTGGTGCGCGCGGGAATGGGCGAAGAGTTCGTCATGGTCTACTGCGAGAACAAACGGCAGGATCACCTGGATTTCATGAACGAGGTGAATGCGCGCGAATACCGCTGGTTCCTTTGAACACCGGTGTGTTTTGCCGCCCGGGCAGCGATGCTTCGCGAGCGTCGATCGCAGGCACGTCAGCCTGCATTCGTGATCTTTTACCTGCCGGTGCGGGTTTAAAATAACGGCCACAACGGGATCGCGTGCTCTGTTTCGGAGTACGCCGGTCCGTCTACACACATTCCGTTGACCGGGACAGGAGCAGTTGAATGGTGCGTTATCGACACTACAAAGGCGGTATTTACGAACTGGTTTGCGAGGCCACGTTGGAGTCCGATCCAACGGTCACAATGATCGTGTATAAAGCCAGCAATGGTACGATCTGGACGCGTCCGGCCTCGGTGTTTTTCGAGTTGGTCGACATCGACGGCGCCAAGGTGCCGCGCTTCGCGCCGATCAACCAGGCCGGCTCGCTCGAGTGATCGCAAGTGCGATCGCATCCGACGGGCGTGTACTGCCAGGTCAATACAAACAGGAAATCTGAATGCGTTTATTGCTTGCCATCATTCTGCCGTGGTTTCAGTTCTTCACGATTGGGCGACCGTTCGCCGGCATCATTTGCCTGATTCTGCAGATCACGCTGATCGGCTGGATTCCGGCCGCGATCTGGTCGGTGTATGCGTTGAGTCAGTACAACACCGACAAGAAAATCGCCCGGGCGATGGGCAACGGCAGCTAAGGCCGGATGTGATGTCATCCGCCGTGCGGCTGTAATTCGATTGCATCCGGCGCTTCGAGTACCACGTCGGTTTCGGCGATTGCCACGCACGGCAGGATGTGGCCTTCTGCTTTTTCTTCCCGGCTGAGACCGGGCCATTCGATCGTATAGCGCACGCGTCCCGCAGTCATTTTGCAAATGCACGTACGGCACGTACCATTGCGGCACGAGCGTGGCAGGCGCAGATTCGCAAAGCCGGCCGCCTCGAGGATCGTGAGCGAATCGGGTGCTTCAAAACTTAAGCCGAGCGGCTCGACGCGAACGAGAGGCGGGCGGGTGGAGTCGGACATCGTGTGAGCTGGTGACGGATTGCGCCACACTTTACACGCTACGCCAGGCCACGCGGCTTACAGCACGCAGCCGAACATTCCAGCTTCAGCGTCGCCGGCTCAATGCGTCGTGTTCCCACGCCGCAGATATCGATACACCGTATTTCGTGCCACCCCCAACTCGCGTGCCGCCGCCGACACATTGCCGTCGAGCCGCGCGAGCGTTTGCGCGATCAGGCTCGCCTGCCAGTCTTCCATCCGCGCGGACGATGCATTCACCGGCGCAGCCGTTTTCTCGCGCCCATTACTCGCAGTACCTTGGGCTGATCGCGCCGCGAGCGGTTGGGCGCGGGCGTCGGCCGGCGCGTCCTCGCAATCCTGCAGAAAATCTTCCGGCAAATCCTCGAGTTCGATCTGCTGCGCGCCTTCGGCCATGATGCCGGCGGTACGCAGCACGTTGGCCAATTGCCGCAGATTGCCGGGCCAGCGGCATTGCGCAAACCGTTCCAGCACTTCGTCGGACACGCGGCGCGGCAAACGCTCGCCGTCCGGCTGCAACGCCAGCATGCGCTCGACGAGCGCCGCCAGATCGCTGCGCTCGCGCAACGCCGGCAAGGTGACGACAAGGCCGTTGATCCGGTAATACAGGTCTTCGCGGAAGGTGCCGGCTTCGATCATCTCGCGCAGATTGCGGTGGGTCGCGCAGACGACGCGCAGGTCGACTGGAATCGCCCGCGTGCCACCGAGCGGCACGACGCTGCGCTCCTGTAGCACGCGCATCAGGCGCACTTGCTGGGCGAGCGGCATATCGCCGATTTCGTCGAGAAAAAGCGTACCGCCGTCGGCCTGCACGATCTTGCCGACGCTGCCGCGTTTTTTTGCACCGGTGAACGCGCCGTCCTCGTAGCCGAAGAGTTCGGCCTCGATCAGCGTATCGGGCAACGATGCGCAATTCAGCGCGACGAAGGGCGCGGCCCGCCGCGGCGAATCGTGATGGATCGCGCGGGCGAGCCATTCCTTGCCCGTGCCGGTTTTGCCGAGGACGAGAATGGGAATATCGCGGCCGCGCAGCCTGGCGACTTTACGCAGAATGGCGCTGACTCGTGCGTCGCCTGTATCGAGCGTTTCGAGTGTGGCGGGTGGCGCGGGCGGCGCCGCTTCGCAGGACCGGGCCGCGGCACGCGACCCATTGGAAGCAGCGGCACGCACCGCGTCAGGCACGGCTTCTGCCGAAGCCACATAGCGCGGCGTCGCAAATTCACCGCGCGCCACCACGCGCACGCCGCTTGGCAACGTCAGCTCGACGCTTTCGCCGGGCGCGCGGGCGATCTGCTGCAGCAACCGTGCAAAGGCGATCCCGAACAGCGCATCGAAGCTTTGTCTTTGCAGGTCGGCGAGCGGCTGCCCGAATTGAAACAGCGCGCTGCGATTCGCGGACAGAAACGTGCCGTCCGGCGCGAACGCGGCCAGTCCTTCGTACAGCGTGCCGATGAATTCCGCGCGCGCGTGAAAGTGGACACGAATGGCGTCGGCGAATTGATTGGAGAACAGATGATTTTCGATCATCTGCGCCGACATCCGCACGAGTGCGAGCGTGTGTTTGTGGAAGCCGCGCGTGTCGCCGCTGACATCGAGCGCGCCTATCGTGCGCCCGAACGGATCCGCGATCGGTGCGCACGAACAGGTCAGGATCCGGTTCGCGTGCAGGAAATGCTCGCCTGCATGCACGACAGTCGGCTGTCCGTCGACGAGCGCGGTGCCGATCGCGTTCGTGCCGCGATCGGCTTCGGCCCATGACACGCCCGGGCACAATGCAACGCGATTGGCTTTTTCAACGAAGTCGCTGTCGCCGAGACTGTGGAGAATCACGCCGTGATTGTCGGTGAGCAACACCATGCTTTGCGTGTCGACGATCTGCGCGTGCAAGGTCTCCATGACGGGGAGCGCATGCGTATAGAGCGATTGATTGCGATCGACAAGCTCACGCAGGGCAAGGCGGCGCAGCGGCTGAAAGTCCGGCGTTTCCGACGCACGCAGGCCGACTTCGAGCGAGCGGGCGTGAGCTTGCGCGATGACGTCTGGCCGACCGACGGTGGGCGGCGTGGCAGAGCGATGAGTCAAAGCATGTCTCCGGTTATCGGACCCGGCGGGTGCGTTGCCCGCGGTTGCATTGCGCAGTGCAGCATACGAAGGTGTACGCGCTTGCGGCTGAGCATCGATATTACAGGACGAAACGGGAGCGAGGCGAAAGCCGTCCGGCAGCCAAAAACCGGGTTGCTGGATGAGAGAGATTTGCCTCAAAACAGCACGTCAGGCACCAAAATAAAGCAAACGGAAAGGAAAACTTGCGCAGCGCCCGAACTCGTCTACAGTGAATCCAATCACCTCCGCGGGGCGCGAAGTACGCGCACGTTAGCGTGGGGTGACGGATCCGCGCTATCAGCATCCGACCGGGAGGAAAACGCGCTGCAGGTGCGACCAGATTCAACCCGCGTGCGCAGTACCAATCGACCCATGCGCAGCACTCAACCTTTCAGGTGAATCCCATGCAGATCCAATTCCCGAACGAAACTCCTGAGTATTCAGGTCGCGAGCTTACCTTGGCGTTCCCGGCAATGGTCGATGGGCAGAGGGTGGAGTGCATGATCACGGCCGAGGCGCTGGAAGATCACTTCGGCGCCGCCTCGCCGCGCCTGGAAGACATGGTCGGTGCATTCGACGCGCACCGGGCCCGGATCGAAGCAGCGACGAGACGTCTGCTATCGGAAACGCGGGCGCAATGTCTGGTGCTGAGAAGCGGGTATGTGCGCTTCTACGAGGCGAATTGGCGCAACTGAGCGCTCGCGCCAAAGGCGCGAAGCTCATTAGATGATTCGCCGCAGGGTCCGGTCCTTGAAAATCACATGGTGCGCGATCGCCGCGAGTGCGTGCAATCCGATCACCCAATAAAACGCATTGCCGAGCCATTCGTGCGCGGTCTTGAGCAACGGTCGGGCAAGCGGATCCGCGCCGACCAGCGTGTAGCTGAAGTTGATCCAGGCGAGCGTGACCGGATGGCCGCCGGTGTTGATCAGAAGGATGCCGAGCAGCGGCTGCGCGAAGATAAAAACATATAGGGCGAGGTGCGCGCCGCGCGCCAGAAAGGCGAGTAGCCGGTTGCTTGCGATTTCCGCGGGCGCGCCGGCCCAGAGCCGCCACAGCAGGCGCAGAACCGCCAGTCCCAGTACGAGCGTGCCGGCCCAGAAATGCACGCTGCTCCAGAACGCCCGGCTGTCAGACCCTTTCGGCCCGCGTATTTCGATTGCCAGATAGGCGAGCGCGACCAGCAGAAAGATTGCCCAATGGAAAAAGATAGCGGGCGCCGTATAGCGGTCCGAGGCGCGGTTGTAGGACATGCGGGGAACTCCAGTGACCAGATGGTTGGTTTTTATCAATCATCGGATGATAAAGGGTGCCCGACCCGAACGGGCGCCTTCAGCAAAACGATTGTTGATCCAGACCGAACCGTGGCCAGACACGGCGGCGCTGTCGCGACCCTGACAGTCAGATAGCAGCGCGCGGCGCGGCATTGCATTGCGCACCATCGCGCGGCGCCACTTCACGTCGCGTCACATCCTGTTCCGAGCGTGTGCCCGGCTCTCGCGCCGGGCGCCGGCAGGTTTATTCGCTGCCGAGATAGAAATAGCGGAACAGGAAAATCGCCGCGATGATCCACACCACCAGTTTCACTTTGCGCGCCTGCCCGGTCAGCAGCTTCAGGCCCGCGTACGAGATGAAACCGAACGCGACGCCGTTGGCGATCGAGTAGGTGAACGGCATCAGCAGGGCGGTAAGCGCGGCCGGCACGACTTCGGTGGCGTCGTCCCACGGCAGATCGAGCATTTCGCGCAGCATCAGGCACGAGACGTACAGCAGCGCCGGCGCCGTCGCATAGCCGGGCACCACGGCCGCCAGCGGCGCGAAAAACAGCGCCAGCAGGAACAGCACGGCAACGGTGATCGCCGTCACACCCGTGCGGCCGCCGGCCTGCACGCCCGACGCGCTTTCGATATACGCCGTGGTCGACGAGGTGCCCAGCATCGAGCCGGCCAGAATCGCGGTGCTATCCGCGAGCAGGGCGCGATTCAAGCGGAACATCTTGCCTTCGACCAGCAGCCCTGCGCGATTGGCCACGCCCATCAGCGTGCCGGTTGCATCGAACAGTTCGACGAGGAAGAACACCAGGATCACGTTCAGCACGCCGGTGGAGAGCGCACCGCGAATGTCGAGCTGGAACAGCGTCGGCGAAATCGACGGCGGCGCGGAGACGATGCCGTGGAACTGATTGCCGCCGAAGAAAAAGCTCAGCACGGTCACGCCGACAATGCCGATCAGGATCGCACCGCGCACGCGCAGAAAGTCGAGCGTGACGATCGCGAAGAAGCCGATGACTGCGAGGATCACATGCGGGTTGTGCAGATCGCCGAGCGTGACGAGCGTGGCCGGATTACCGACCACCACGCCCGCTGTCTTCAGCGAAATGATCGCGAGAAAGAGGCCAATGCCGCCGGTGATGGCAATGCGTATCGAATGCGGAATGCCGTTGACGATCACTTCGCGCACGCGAAACAGCGTGACGATCAGGAACAGGCAACCGGAGATGAACACCGCGCCGAGCGCGGCCTGCCACGTGAAACCCATGCCCTTTACGACGGTGTACGCGAAGTACGCGTTCAGGCCCATGCCGGGCGCGAGCGCGATGGGGTAGTTCGCGTAGAGGCCCATGATCAGCGAGGCCAGCGCGGCCACGATGCAGGTCGCGACGAACACCGCGTCTTTCGGCATGCCGGCGTCGCCGAGAATCGCCGGGTTGACGAAGATGATGTAGGCCATCGTCAGAAAGGTTGTCAGCCCTGCGAGCACTTCGGTGCGCAGGTCGGTGCCGGCGGCGTCGAAGCCAAAGTATCGTTTTATGGAGTCCATGTGGCGGGTCTCTCGTCGTTCAGAAAGCGTTTCTTGTGGTTGATACGGGCTATGCGCAGCAAATCAGCAGGCAATTGCGCGGCGGCTGCACCGTCCGGCACGGCTCTCACGCGCCACGCAGCCAGGCCTACCGGCGGATTGTAATCATGATTGGCGGCGCCGCCCAGATTGCGTGACGGCAGGCTTTGCCGAAGGGGCGAGATGATACCTTGTCAACGCGCGGCGTGGCGTGGCAAGCGAGTGTGCGACGTTGCGGAGGTGACGTGAGGTTCTGGAAGGCTTTGCGAGGCTGCATGGCGGCAGAGCTATGCCGACTGTATGCGCGGATTTGAGGCACGCAGGGCCTGCATCGCCTGCGACCCTTGCGATCGCGGACGGCCCGGTGTGCCTCATCGGGATCAAGGCATGACTGATTACTGCTGCATGCTCCTGCCCATTTGCTGCGCGCGCCGCGCGGCGACAATGCGGCCCGCGCGCTGCGCGTTGTCCGGATAGTCGATCCAGTCGAGCGGATCGTACCCGGCGGCGCGCCAGTCGGCCAGATCGGCCTTCACCTGGGCACGCGTGAGCGGCGCCGACGGGTCGTAAGGCCGTGAGGTTTGCGCAAACGCGGTGCTCATGCCAACGGCGGCCAGCAGCGCGCCGAGTCCAACTAAAGAAGCGATTTTCATGATTGGCTCCTATGGAGCGGTTAAAACGACCCTCGTATTTTAATTTTCGTCAGCATTTCGATTAAGCCGGTTGAACGTAATGCACCGTTTCACCCGGCGATCCAAAGTGGCCCCGGCTGAGGCCGCGTCACCTTCGCTTCAGGAGGCCGAAGGTTTGTTGAAACGATCCAGCACCGCGCTCAGCAGGTCGATCGGCAGCGGAAAGACAATCGTTGAATTCTTGTCGGCGGCGATCGTCGTGAGGGTTTGCAGGTAACGCAGCTGCATGGCCTGCGGTTGCCGCGAGAGCGTCTGCGCCGCCTCCAGCAGATGCTGCGAGGCCTGCAATTCGCCTTCCGCGTGAATCACCTTGGCGCGCCGTTCGCGCTCAGCTTCGGCCTGACGGGCGATGGCGCGGATCATCGTTTCGTTGATGTCCACATGTTTGATCTCGACAATCGACACCTTGATGCCCCAGGCGTCGGTCTGTGCATCGAGCACCTTCTGGATGTCGGCGTTCAGTTGCTCGCGAGCTGCCAGCAGGTCATCGAGTTCGTGCTTGCCGAGCACCGCGCGCAGTGTGGTTTGCGATAGCTGGCTGGTCGCTTCGAAATAGCGCGCCACCTGGATTACCGCCTTCTCCGGATCGACGACGCGGAAATACACCACCGCATTGACCTTCACCGAAACGTTATCGCGCGTAATCACGTCCTGCGGCGGCACGTCGAACACGACGGTGCGCAAATCCATGCGCACCGCCTGCTGCACGACCGGGATGATCAGCACGAGTCCCGGTCCCTTGACCTTCCAGAAGCGGCCGAGCATGAACACCACGCCGCGCTCGTACTCGCGAAAAATCCGTATCGACGAAGCAATCAGTACGGCCACCAGCAGAATCAGAATGCTGCTGAAGCCAAATGTGAAACCAATCATGTGCGTTCTCCTTGTTGTTGTGTTTCCGCGGGCACCACGGTCAGCGTCAGTCCGCGCCGCGCCGTGACGCGCACCGCGTGACCGGCCGCGACCGGAGCCGTGCTGGACACCCGCCAGCGTTCACCTTGCACCTGCGCCCAGCCGGCCAGCGTGCGGCCGGCTGTTGCGTTTGTCGTTGCGTCTGCCATTGCGCTTGTCATTGCGTTGGTTTCTGCCATTGCGCCGGCCGTTGTATCCCCCGGCAGCACGCCGCCGTCCGGCGTCAGGCCCCCGTCGAGCACCACACCGAGACTGCCGATCAGCCCTTCCGAGCCGGTCACCACGGGCCGGCGCCGCGCCCGCAACGCGAGCCTCGACACGCCGAACACAAAGACGACGCTGAACACGACCACCGCCGCGATCAGGGGCAGTGGAATGCCATAGCCGGGCACGTCGGTATCGATCAGCATCAGCGCACCGATCACGAAGGCGACCACGCCGCCGAAGCCGAGCGAGCCGAAGGTCGGCAGAAACGCCTCGCCGATCAGGAACGCGATGCCAAGAAAGATCAGGCCGAGCCCGACGTAATTGACCGGCAGCATCTGCATCGCGAACAGCCCCATCAACAGACTGATCGCGCCGACCACGCCCGGCAGCACGAACCCCGGATTGGCGAACTCGAAGAAGAGGCCGTACATGCCGATCATCAGCAGCACCAGTGCGACGTTCGGATCGGTGATGACCGCGAGGAACTGGCTGCGCCAGTCGGCTTCGAGCGTGACGATCGGCGCGTTGGCGGTGCTGAGCGTGACGTCGCCCCGGCTCGTGGTGATGGTGCGGCCGTCCAGCTGGTGCAGCAGATCGGGAATGTCGCGCGCATTCAGATCGACCACGTGCTGCGCGAGCGCTTCGCCGGCCGACAGACTGACGGCTTCGCGCACGGCGCGCTCGGCCCAATCGGCATTGCGTCCGCGCATCTGGGCGAGGCCGCGGATGTAGGCGGCCGCGTCGTGGACCTGTTTGCGCATTTCGGTGGATTGGGTGTCGAGCGGCAGGGCGGCGCTAGCCGGGCTGGCAGCGCTTGCTGCGTTCGGCGAGTTCGCCGGGCCGGGTGATGCGGGTGCTGCGGGTGAGGTTGGTGAGGTGGACGCGCCGGGCCCGTTCTGTTGTCCGCCCGTGCCCGTGCCGGCTCCGCCGCCGGGCAGGGCCGGCATGCCGCCGCCTGCGGGCGGCTCCGCACCGCCGATACCCATCTGGATCGGCGTCGCCGCGCCCAGGTTGGTACCCGGCGCCATTGCCGCAATATGGCTCGCGTAGACGATATAGGTGCCGGCGCTCGCGGCGCGGGCGCCGCTCGGCGCGATAAAGGTGGCGACCGGCACCGGCGAGCCGAGAATCGCCTTGATGATCTGCCGCATCGACGTATCCAGCCCGCCGGGTGTATCGAGCTGCAACACGGCGAGTTGCGCGCGGTCTTCGACGGCGCGTTGCAGGCTGCGCACGATGAAGTCGGCGCTGGCCGGACTGATCGCGCCATTCACCGGGATCACGATCACACTGTTCGGCGCGATGGCGCCCTCGGCGGCGCTCGCCGGCGGCGCGTTTTCGCACAACGCGAACCCGAGCGCCAACAGGATGCCGAACGCGGTCATGCCGCGCATCAACCGGCCCACGGCGCCGCCACGGATAAGCGCGGCGCGCGGACCAGACTGCCGGAACGGGAGACGTGGATACGTGCTCATCGCTGACGGCTGCCGCGCCATGCCGACGGGTATCGACCGGCGCGGGCCGCTACCCCAAAAAGGCTGGCCTGCTCCTTACAGCTTAGTCCGATTCCGTGCGGCGCGTGAAATCCGCATGCGCCGGCCGGTAGTCGCCCGGCCGCATGCCGGTCCACTTGCGAAACGCGCGATGAAACGCGCTCGGCTCGGCAAAACCTACGGCAGCGGCGATGTCGGCGATGGTGCGTCCGCTGTCCTGCAACTCGCCGATCGCGATGTCGCGCCGCAAGTCGTCCTTGATCGACTGATACGTATAGCCTTCCTGCTTCAGATGCCGCCGCATCGTTGCCTCGGCGACGTTCAGGCGCAGCGCCATCTGGTCGGCGGCGGGCCAGCCGGCCATCGGCAGCGCGCGCAGCATCTTGCGCACCCGTGCGGTGAGCGAGCCGGGATTGCGGTATTTGACGAGGAAGCTGCCGGGCGCGTCGCGCAGGAACGGTTTTGCCGACTTGCTGGTCTGGATCACCGGCAGGTCGAGAAACGCCGGCGAGAGGTCGACATACGACTCGGCCTGATCGAACGCCATGTCGTCGCAGAACATCAGGCGGTACTCATGCGCGGCAGGCGGCTCGGGGCAGCGAAAACGCGCCTCGATGAGCGGAATGCGCCGCCCCACCAGCCAGCACAGCAGGCCGTAGACGAGGATGAAGTAGGTCGCGTAGGCGAACATGGCGGGCGGCCGCGCGCCTTCGCGTTCGACATACCGCAGCCGCACGCGCTGCGCATTCGTGTCGATCTGCGCGCCAAGATCGTCCAGCACGAAGCGCATGAAGCGAACCGCCAGCGCGAGCGCTTGCGCGCCGTTACGCGCGCCGAGCGCCATCTGCGTCATCGCGATGAAGCTGCCGCTTTTCATGCGGTGCGAGTCCTGGCCGAAGAACTCGTCGTCCAGCGCGCGGGCGATGCCGGCCCACAGCGCGCCGTACTGCGCCGCCGAGACCCGGCTTTTCGGCGACGCCAGCAGGGTTGCCGCGATGCCGGCGGCTTCGGCGAGCGGCAATGCGTCGAAACCGCGTGCCCGCGCCAACGCCAGGGCCTCTTCGACCAGGCTGACCGAAACCGTGCCTCTGTCATTTTCGAAGTTCTTCATGTTTCTCATGGCTGTCTGGCAAACGCGCTCAACATTTTCCTTGGGACGATCCGCCAAACCCCTGAAAATTTGGCCTGATCCAGCCTTTCATGATACCGGTATGGCAAATGCGCTCAAACAGAATGATCGGGCTGAGCATCGAACCTGCCCGGCGGCTTGCCTACACTTGAACTGAATCGATCGCGGGACGCAGCGTCCGGAGACATCATGGCGAGCCAGCCTCGCCACCGCGATCCGATGCACATAACAGGATCGAGCCATGGATAGCTTCTACACCGAAGAGCAGCGGATGATCCGCGACGCCGCTCGCGACTTCGCCACCGAGCGCCTCGCGCCGCACGCCGGCCAATGGGATCGCGAGGCCAGTTTGCCGGCGGAAGTCGTGACGCAAATGGGCGAACTGGGTTTTCTCGGCATGATCGTGCCGTCCGAGTGGGGCGGCTCCTACACCGACTATGTAGCTTATGCGCTCGCGATCGAAGAGATCGCCGCGGGCTGCGCCTCCTGCGCCACGCTGATGAGCGTGCACAACTCGGTCGGCTGCGGGCCGATCCTGAACTTCGGCACGGACACGCAAAAGGACCGCTATCTGAAGGATCTCGCCACCGGGCGCACCATCGGCGCGTTCTGCCTGACCGAGCCGCAGGCCGGTTCCGAGGCGAACAATCTGCGCACCCGCGCTGTGCTCAGCGAAGGCAAATGGGTGCTCAACGGCAGCAAGCAGTTCGTGACCAACGGCTCGCGCGCCGATATCGCGATCGTATTTGCCGTTACCGATCCTGATCGCGGCAAGCGCGGCCTGTCGGCCTTCATCGTGCCGACCGATACGCCGGGCTTCAACGTCGGCAAGCCTGAACACAAGCTCGGGATTCGCGCCTCCGACACCTGTCCCATCTCGTTCGACGATTGCGCGGTGCCCGAGGCCAATCTGCTCGGTGAACCGGGCGAAGGTCTGCGCATCGCGTTGTCCAATCTCGAGGGCGGCCGCATCGGCATCGCCGCGCAAGCGGTCGGCATCGCGCGCGCCGCGTTCGAAGCCGCGCGCCGCTACGCGAACGAACGCGTCCAGTTCGGCAAGGCGCTGAAAGACCACCAGACCATCGCCAACATGCTCGCCGATATGACAACCCGCCTGAACGCCGCGCGTCTGCTCGTACATCATGCGGCGCGGCTGCGCACGGCGGGCCTGCCGTGTTTGTCCGAGGCATCGCAAGCCAAGCTGTTCGCGTCGGAAATCGCTGAGGACGTCTGCTCGAAGGCCATCCAGATTCACGGCGGCTATGGCTATCTCGAGGACTACGCGGTGGAACGCCACTATCGCGACGCCCGCATCACGCAGATTTACGAAGGAACCAGTGAAGTGCAGCGCATGGTGATTGCGCGCCAGATCTGAACGCGAAGCAAACGGCGTTTGAGCGCAAAATAGGTTGTGAGCCGGGCAACACGTAGAAGCTAAAAGCAGAGCGCATAGCGCGCCACAAACATGGGACCAGGGTCGGTGCTTTGCATGGCACTAGAGTCAGCGTTGAAGCGCCAACTCTGATCGACAGCTAAAGCGCCAACTCCGGTCGACATTGGAGACGACGATGACTGTAGCGAAGGGCTTTCTCGAAGCGCGTGACCTGTTATTGCGCCATCGAACCGACTACGACCGCGCTTACCGCGAATTCGCGTGGCCGGCGCCAGGCGAGTTCAACTGGGCGCTCGACTACTTCGACGTGATCGCGCGAGGCAACGACAACCCGGCGCTGTGGATCGTCGACGATCTGGCCAGTGACGGCTTGCGGCTCTCGTACGCGCAGATGTCGGAGCGCTCGTCGCGCATGGCGAACTTCCTGCGCGGTCTCGGCGTGGGGCGCGGCGACCGCCTGCTGCTGATGCTGCCGAACCGCGTCGAATTGTGGGACGTGATGCTCGCGGCAATGAAGCTCGGCGCAATCGTGCTGCCGGCCACCACCCAGCTTTCCGCCGACGACGTACGCGACCGCGTGCAGATCGGCGGCGCGCAATTCGCGGTGGTCGATAGCGCGGAGTTGGCCAAGTTCGATGCGCTCGACGTGCCGCTCACACGCATCTCCGTGGGTACGCCACGCGACGGCTGGATCGATCTTGCCGCAGCCTATGATGCGCCGCCGCAATTCACGCCCGACGGCGTTACGCACTCCACCGATCCACTGTTGCTGTACTTCACGTCGGGCACCACGTCCAAGCCGAAACTGGTCGAGCATACGCACCAGAGCTATCCGGTCGGCCATCTATCGACCATGTACTGGATCGGCCTGCAGCCGAACGATATTCATTGGAATATCAGCTCGCCGGGCTGGGCCAAGCACGCGTGGAGTTGCTTCTACGCACCATGGAACGCGCAGGCCTGTGTGTTCGTTTATAACTTCCCGCGCTTCGTGCCGAAGGACACGCTCGATGTGCTGGTGCGTTTCAACGTCACCACGCTGTGCGCGCCGCCCACGGTCTGGCGCATGCTGGTGCAGGAGCATCTCACCGACTATCCGGTGAAATTGCGCGAGATCGTCGGCGCGGGCGAGCCCTTGAATCCGGAGATCATCGAGCGCGTCAAGCACGCGTGGGGCATCACGATTCGCGACGGTTTCGGCCAGACCGAAACCACCTGCCAGATCGGCAATCCGCCCGGGCAGCCGGTGGTGCCGGGGTCGATGGGCCGGCCGCTGCCGGGTTACCGGATCGAGCTCCTCGATGCCGACGATCAACCCGCTACCGAAGGCGAAATCTCGTTGCCGCTGGCCGAACGTCCGCTCGGTTTGATGACCGGCTATGCGAACAATGCCAACGCCACCGCGCAAGCCATGCGCAACGGCTTCTACCATACGTCCGACGTCGCGCTGCGCCGCGATGACGGCTATTACGTCTACGTCGGCCGCGCGGATGACGTCTTCAAATCGTCCGATTACCGGCTCAGTCCGTTCGAACTCGAAAGCGTGCTGATCGAGCACGAAGCGATCGGCGAAGCCGCCGTGGTGCCGAGTGCGGACGCATTGCGCCTGTCGGTGCCCAAAGCGTTCGTCACCGTGCGTCAGGGCTATGAAGCCGGTCCCGAACTCGCGCGTGCGGTCTTTGCGTTCTCGCGCGAAAAGCTTGCACCGTACAAGCGGATTCGCCGCCTGCAGTTCAGCGAATTGCCGAAAACTATCTCCGGCAAGATTCGCCGCGTCGAATTGCGGCGCCGCGAAATGGAGCGAGAAGCTGAGCCCGCGCGCCTGCCCGGCGAGTATTGGGAAGAAGACTTCCCGGATCTGCGTTGATTTTTAATCCCAGTCACTGTTTGGCCGCAGACAACCACGGATACGGCCACTGCCCAGGAGTTTCAGCATGAACGCAATCGCTTCGAATCAGGTCCCCACCGTCAAGCTGCTGATCAACGGTGAGTTCGTCGAGTCCAAAACCGCCGAATGGCGCGACATCGTCAACCCGGCTACGCAGGAGGTGCTTGCCCGCGTGCCGTTCGCCACCGCCGATGAAGTCAACGAAGCGATCCAGGCGGCACACGCTGCGTTCAAGACGTGGAAGGACACGCCGGTCGGTGCGCGCATGCGCATCATGCTGAAGTTCCAGGCCTTGATTCGCGAGCATTCGCCGCGCATCGCCAGGACCTTGAGCGCCGAGCAGGGCAAGACGATTCCCGATGCGGAAGGCGACATCTTCCGCGGGCTCGAGGTGGTGGAGCACGCCTGCTCGATCGGCAGCTTGCAGCAGGGCGAATTCGCCGAGAACGTCGCCGGTGGCGTGGATACCTACACGCTGCGTCAGCCGATCGGTGTATGCGCCGGCATCACGCCGTTCAATTTCCCCGCGATGATCCCGTTGTGGATGTTCCCGATGGCGATTGTCTGCGGCAATACGTTCGTGCTGAAGCCTTCCGAGCAGGACCCGCTGTCGACGATGCAACTGGTCGAACTGGCGCTTGAAGCCGGTGTGCCGAAGGGCGTGCTGAATGTCGTGCACGGCGGCAAGGAAGTCGTCGACGGGCTTTGCACGCACGATCTCGTCAAAGCGATTTCCTTCGTCGGCTCGACGGCGGTGGGCACGCATGTTTATCGCCTCGGCAGCGAACACGGCAAGCGCGTGCAATCGATGATGGGCGCAAAGAACCACGCCGTGGTGCTGCCCGATGCGAACCGCGAGCAGACCCTGAACGCGCTGGCCGGCGCCGGGTTTGGCGCGGCGGGACAACGTTGCATGGCGACTTCGGTGGTCGTGCTGGTCGGCGCGGCCCAGCAATGGCTGCCCGATCTGGTCGCGAAGGCGAAGACGCTGAAGGTCAACGCGGGTAGCGAGCCGGCTACGGACATTGGCCCGGTGGTCTCACGTGCCGCGAAGCAGCGCATTCTCGGTCTGATCGAACAGGGCGTGAAAGAGGGCGCAACGCTGGCGCTCGATGGCCGCGACGTGACGGTGCCGGGTTATGAGCAAGGCAACTTTATCGGCCCGACGGTCTTCACCAATGTCAGCACCGACATGGAAGTCTATCGTCAGGAAATCTTCGGCCCGGTGCTGGTGGTGCTGAATGCCGCGACGCTCGACGACGCCATCGCGCTCGTCAACCGCAATCCGTTCGGCAATGGCGTGGGTCTCTTCACGCAAAGCGGTGCGGCGGCGCGCAAGTTCCAGAGCGAAATCGATATCGGCCAGGTCGGCATCAACATTCCGATTCCCGTGCCGGTGCCGTTCTTCAGCTTTACCGGCTCGCGTGGCTCGAAACTCGGCGACCTCGGGCCGTACGGCAAGCAGGTCGTGCAGTTCTACACGCAGACCAAAACCGTCACCGCCCGCTGGTTCGATGACGACACCGTCAACGACGGCGTCAACACCACCATCAGCCTGCGCTGAACCCTCGGGTCTAATTGGTACGAGAGACGACACCATGAAAATAGGCTTTATCGGACTCGGCAACATGGGCGCGCCGATGGCGCTCAACCTGCTCAAG
Source organism: Paraburkholderia fungorum (assembly GCF_003610895.1). Classification (GTDB taxonomy): domain Bacteria; phylum Pseudomonadota; class Gammaproteobacteria; order Burkholderiales; family Burkholderiaceae; genus Paraburkholderia; species Paraburkholderia fungorum_B. The sequence goes on along the minus strand of NZ_MCAS01000013.1, from coordinate 116,261 downwards.
GCGGGGCACGCGGTCAACGTATTCGACCTCAACGCACAGGCGGTGCAGGCGCTGGTCGATGCCGGCGCCGCCGCGGCGGCTTCCCCGAAAGCGGCGGTGACCGGCGTCGAATGTGTGATCACGATGCTGCCCGCGGCCGCGCACGTGCGCAGCGTGCTGACCGCGGATGACGGCGTGCTCTCGGGAATCGCGAAAGGCGTGACGATCATCGATTCGAGCACGATCGACCCGGCCAGCGTGAAGGCGTTTGCCGAACTGGCGGCGCAACGCGGCAACACCTTCGTCGACGCGCCCGTCTCGGGCGGCACTGGCGGCGCGGCGGCAGGCACGCTGACCTTCATGGTCGGCGGCAGCGCGAGCGCGTATGAGCAGGTCAAACCGGTGTTGCTGGCGATGGGCAAGAACATCGTGCATTGCGGCGACACCGGCACGGGCCAGGTCGCGAAGATCTGCAACAACCTCGTGCTCGGCATCACGATGGCAGGCGTAGCCGAGGCGATGTCGCTGGGCGAGGCGCTCGGCATCGACACGAAAGTGCTGGGCGGCATCATCAATACCTCGACAGGCCGCTGCTGGAGTTCGGACACGTATAACCCGATGCCCGGCGTGATCGAAACCGCGCCGTCCACGCGCGGTTATACCGGCGGCTTCGGCACCGATCTGATGCTCAAGGATTTGGGCCTCGCCACCGACGCCGCCAAATTCGCGCGTCAACCGGTGTATCTCGGCGCGTTGGCTCAACAGCTTTATCAGACCATGAGCACGAAGGGCGCGGGACGCCTGGACTTCTCCGCGGTGATCAAGCTCTATCGCGACGACAGCAAAGACAGCAAAGACAGCAAAGACGGGAACGCGTGATGATCGAACTCGACTACGCTCATGACGGCGCCGTCGCGCGGCTGACGCTCAAGCGGCCGCCCGCGAACGCATTCACGCCGGACGGCCTGCTGATGTTGCAGCAGACTGTCGAGCGTCTGAATGGCGAAGCGCGTGTGCGTGCCATCGTGATCACCGGCGACGGCCCGAAGTTTTTCAGCGCGGGCGCCGACCTGAACACGTTCGCCGACGGCAATCGCGAGGTCGCGCGCACGGCGGCAACGCGCTTCGGCTCGGCGTTCGAGACCTTGCAGAACGCGCGGCCGGTGGTGATCGCGGCGATCAACGGTTATGCCATGGGCGGCGGCCTTGAATGCGCCTTGGCGTGTGATATCCGTATCGCCGAACAGCATGCCGTGATGGCGTTGCCCGAAACGGCGGTGGGTTTGCTGCCCTGTGGCTGCGGCACCCAAACCTTGCCTTGGCTGGTTGGTGAAGGCTGGGCCAAGCGGATGATCCTGACCGGTGAACGGGTCGATGCGGCGACCGCGTTGCGCATCGGGCTCGTCGAAGAAGTGGTGGAAAAGGGCGCCGCGCGCGAGGCCGCGTTGACCATGGCGGCGCGTGTCGCGACATTGAGTCCGCAAGCGGTCGGTTTCAGCAAGACGCTGATTCATCAGAGCCGCAACGGCGTGCCGCGCGCGGCGGCGCTCGCGGTGGAGCGGGAACGCTTTGTCGATCTGTTCGACGGCGCCGATCAGCGCGAAGGCGTCAATGCGTTTCTCGAGAAACGCGCGCCACGCTGGCAGGTGACGCAGACGGAGCAGACTGGGCAGGCAGGGAACGCCGGGCAGGAGAACCCTCGATGAGCGCCTTGCAGAGCATCGCAACCGATACGAGCGCCGAAGCGGAACGCGAGATTCTGTTTCGCGTGGTCAATCGCGTGGCGATCATCACGCTGAACCGGCCTGCCGCGCTCAATGCGCTATCGCATGCGATGGTGCGCGAACTTGCCGTGCTGGTCGAGCATTGCCGTACCGATGACGGCATCGTTGCCCTCGTGCTGAGAGGGGCGGGCGCCAAGGGTTTTTGCGCCGGTGGCGACGTGCGCGAGGTGCATCGGCTCGCGAAGAATGGCGACAGCCGGTGGCTCGCGTTTTTCGTCGACGAATACCGGCTCGACTACGCGCTGCACAGGTTTCCGAAGCCGGTGGTCGCCTTGCTCGACGGCATTTCGATGGGCGGCGGCATGGGGCTCGGTCAGGGGGCGCGGCTGCGCATCGTCACCGAGCGCAGCAAGATCGCGATGCCGGAGACGCGTATCGGCTTTCTGCCCGACGTCGGCGCGACGCGTTTCCTGAGCGTGATGCCGGCAGAGGTCGAACTATATGTCGGGCTTACCGGCGCGACCTTATCCGGCGCGGATGCGCTGCGCCTGCAACTGGCGGATCTGTGCGTGCCGGCCGAGTGGCTTGGGACGTTCGAAGAGCGCCTGCAGCGCATGTCGCACGCGGGCGACCTGTTGACTGCCTTGCGCGGGGTGTTCGAGCCGCCGTGCAACATCGTTCCGCACGCTGCGTTGGGGGCGTTTACCCCGTTGATGCTGAGGCATTTCGACCGGCGCTCGAGTGTCGAGCGGATCGTCGCGACGTTGCGCCAGGATCTGGAGCGCGAGCCGCCGCGTGAGGTGAGGCAGTGGCTGCAGTCTGCTTACGACGCCATGACCGGGCATTCGCCCACGATGCTGTATGTCGCGCGTGAGGCCTTGCTGCGCGGCCGGCAGATGACCCTGGCGGAGTGCTTCAGGATGGAGCTGGGCATCGTCAAGCGGGTCATCGAGGAGGGCGATTTCTGCGAAGGTGTGCGGGCCCATCTGATCGACAAGGATCGCAAGAGCCGGTGGGCGCCCGCGACGCTCGCGGAAGTGCGGCCGGAACGGGTGCGGCATTTCCTGGCGTCGCCCTGGAAGCGGGAAACCCATCCGCTGGCTGCTTTGGGGGCGGAAGAAGGTTAAGGCCCTGGCCTCCACGCAGCTTGCGTCTGCCGTGCCGCTTGACCTGGCGGCGGGCGCTTTTTGCCCCCTGACCCCTGCACCTGGTGCAAGTGCACCAGCGCGCCTGGTGCATTGACCATTGGCGCGGCGGCGCGATTTAAGCGATTCTGCGGTCTGGACAGGCTCTCGCGCGCTTCCCGCGTGCCGACAATAATGACCGCAACACCTTCTGCCGCACCCTCGCCACCAGTGCAAACCGACGGTTCAGACGGCGCCCAGCCGCCCGCCGACGACAAGGTGCTGCGCACGCAGACCGATCGGCGCCAGTTGCAGCAGATCATCACGGGCTTGACCGAGGGCGTGATTCTCGTCGAACCGGACCAGACCATCGTCTGGGCGAACCAGGCCGCGTTGCAGATACACGGCATCACCGAGGTCGCGCAACTGGGCGCGGACGTCACCGAATACCGCGAGCGCTTCCGGCTGCGTTACCGCAACAATCACCCGCTGCCCGAGGGCGGCTACCCGATCGAACGCGTGGTGGCGGGCGAGTGCTTCAGCGACGTGGTGGTCGAGGTTTTTCCCGCGCATGAAGACGACGTGAACTGGGTGCACCGCGTGCGCAGCCTCGTGCTGACCAACGCCCGCGGCGAACCCGACTGCCTTGCCCTGATCCTGCACGACGCGAGCGAATGGGCGAGCGCCGAAAAGCGGTTTGAGAAGACCTTCAACGCCAACCCCGCGCCGGCTGTCATCTGCCGCCTCAGCGATCAGCGCTACATCAAGGTCAATCAGGGCTTTCTGGAGATGACCGGTTACGTGCGGGAGAACGTCATCGGCCGCTCGGTGTACGAGCTCGATGTGTTCGAGGGCGCGGAGAAGCGCGAACTCGCCATCGAGCGGCTCAGCGAAGGCGCAACCATTCCGCAGATGGAGGCGCTGCTGCGCTTGCCCGAAGGCGGCAATAAGTTCGTGGTGGTGGCGGGACAACCGATCGACATCGGCGAAGAAGCGTGCATGTTGTTCACTTTCATGGATCTCGAGCCGCGCAAGCGCGCCGAGAGCGCGCTGCGGCAGAGCGAGGAGCGCTTCGCGAAGTCGTTCCGGATGACACCGGTCCCCACCGCGCTGTTTGTCGCCGACGACTACATGACGCTCGATATCAACGACGCCTTCACCGCGACCACCGGTTTTTCCTCCGAAGAACTGCTGGGCAAGCCGCTGGACCAGAGCGGGCTGTGGAACGGCGACGCGTATGCGCGGATCAGCGAGGCGTTGCGCGAGTCAGGCAGCCTGCGCAACGTCGAATTCCAGGTGAACAACCATGCGGGCGACCAGCTGAACTGTCTGGTGTCCGCCGAAGCGGTCAGCATCCACGGCAAGGATTGCGTGCTGATGACCTTGCTCGACATCACCGAGCGCAAGCGCTCCGAAATGGAACTGGTGACGGCGATCGAAACCGTCATGCAGGACGCCTCCTGGTTCAGCCAGACGTTGATCGAAAAGCTGGTCAACGTGCGGCGCGCGAACGCGCCCGACGCCGGCGGCCACCTCGCCGACCTGACCGCGCGTGAGCGGGATGTGTTCTCCTGCCTGTGCGCCGGTCTGGCGGACAAGGAAATCGCCAGAGAGCTCGGGCTCGCGCCGAACACGGTGCGCAACCATGTCGCCACGATTTACGCGAAGCTCGATGTACATAGCCGCAGCGAGGCGATCGTGTGGGCACAAAGCCGTGGCCACTTTGGTCTCGCGCCTGCCAAAGCGCCGCGCCGCAAGGGTTCGAAGACCGCTTAGGCACGTTTGCGCCACGCATTTCCCGCCGGCAACGCGGCCGGGAACGAACCGTGCTGCTGAGCTTCGTCTGGACGGGGGCCGTCATGAACCGGAGCAAGGCGAACCACGGATTCAGGCGCGTTGGCGTGCGGTTCAAATGCACCAGGCGATCCGGTGCATTCGCGCCTGTCGGCAGATGCCATGAACCTGGACAATGAAATCCTGCGTCGAGTACCCGTGTGCATGCGCTCAGGTTCTTCAGGCACGAAGCGCTCGACGTCTTTGGTGCACAACTCAATCTTTCAAGGAAATCGTCATGGACAAGAATCGTGTCGAAGGTGCGGCGAAACAGGTCAAAGGCTCCGTCAAGGAAGCGATCGGCAAGGTCACCGGCAACCGGACGACCCAGGCCGAAGGCGCGGCCGAAAAGCTCGCCGGTAAGGTGCAGTCGAAAGTCGGTGAAGCTGCGGATGCGGTCCGTGATCGCGTGAAGAAGTAACCAGGCGGCAACCGTAAAACGCCGGCCGCGGCGCACGCTTGCCCGCTCACTCTGTTCAAGGAGAACGATGATGAATTCAAATCAGATCGAAGGAACCGTGAAAGATGCGGCAGGCAAGGTGCAGGACGCGGTCGGTGGTTTGACCGGCGATCTCGGCCTGCAGGCTGAAGGCAAGGCCCGCCAGCTTGCCGGCAAGGCCCAGGCGAAGGTTGGCGATAGCGTCGATCAGGTTGCCGAGAGCGCCCGCAACAATCCGCTCGGTGCGTTGCTGATCGCGCTCGGTGTCGGATTTCTGCTGGGCAAGCTGATGTAGGTCGGTTCGCCGTCGCTTGTGACGCAGGGTTCATTGCGTGACAGGCACATGTTTTTCGCCCCGTGGGCGCCCTGGTTGTCCAATGTGGCCGGCGTCTTTCGGGCGCCGGTTCTCGCTGTCTTTCGAGGAAGGTTCATGCTGGGATTCGACGTCTGCACAGCCAGGAAAGTCTGGACTGCGTTTCTGATTGCGCTGTTGCTGTTCATGATCTATACCGCGTCGTCTACGGTGCTGGTAGTCGTGTTCGCGGTTTTCTTCAGCTATCTGATCTACCCGATGGTCGATTTCGTCGATCGCTTCCGGCCGCGCCGTGTGCCGAGGGTAGCGTCGATTGCGCTGGTGTTCGTGGTGGTGGTCGCGGTGATCGCGGTAGCGGGTTCGCTATTCGGTGTTCAGTTGCAGGACCAGGCCACGCATCTGTTCGCGCAATTGCCCGAATTGATGAAATCCGATGTGCCCAACCGTCTTCCGTTGCCGCATTTTCTCGAACCGTTGCGCGAGCGGATCGTGGATTTTGTGCGCGGCCAGATTGAGACCGGTTCCGATAAGGCTGTGCCGATGGCGCGTAGTGTCGGTCTTGGGGTGGTGCACGCGGCGAGCAATCTGATTTACCTCGTGCTGATTCCGATTCTGAGCTTTCTGCTGATCAAGGAAGGTCCGCAGATGCGCAAAGCGTTTCTTGATTTGCTCACCGATCGGCATCGGGTGTTGTGGGCCGAGATCGTCACGGATCTGAATGTGCTTTTGTCGAAGTATGTGCGGGCGTTGCTGTTTTTGTCGCTGGCGACGTTGATCTGTTATGGGGTGGTTTTTTCGCTGCTGGGTGTGCCGTATGCGTTTTTGCTCGCTGTCAGCGCGGGGCTGCTGGAGTTTGTGCCGTTTGCCGGGCCGCTAGCGGCGGTTGCTATTACGCTTGTGGTTGCTGTTTTTAGCGGTTATCCGCATCTGCTTTGGCTGGTGATTTTTATTGCCCTGTACAGGGTGTTTCAGGACTATGTGCTGAATCCTTATTTGATGAGTGAGGGGGTTGAGGTTAGTCCGTTTCTTGTGATTGTTGGGTTGCTGGCTGGGGATCAGCTTGGAGGGGTGGCGGGGATTTTTCTGGCTGTGCCGGTGATTGCCATGTTGAAGATTGTTGTTGGGAGAGCCAGGGGTTTTTATTCTTCTTCTTCCTCTTCATCTTCTTCTTCGAAGGGGGAGGCTGCGCGGCGAGGGTTGGTCGGGGAGGTTGATTAGCAGTTCTCTTTTGTGCTCTTGTGGTGTTGGCCTTTCCTTGTTTTCTTTGTGGTCTATTAGTGTTGCCCCTGTGCGGGGCGGCACTTACTTCTCTTTGCCGCCGCAAAGAGAAGTAAGCAAGAGAAAGCGGCTCACACCGCTAGCTCTTAAGCGGGTCCCCCGCGCAGCCACGGTAGTGGTGCATCTGGAATCTGTGTTCTCGCACATTCCGCCCTGGTGACAAGGCAGTCATTCTTCCGGCGGCGCTGCGCGCGCCGACGCGGTGCTGCTTCCTGGGCTTATTGGTCCATTTTTTGTTTGTTTGTTCGTTTGTTCGTTTGTTCGTTTTTTTTGTTTTTTGCTACGTCAGCTTTCTCCGACTGTGTTGCCTCCCAGTGCGCCCGTTGGTGGTAACGCGGTTTTCGCCCCGTGAACCCGTGATACCCAGAACACCCCAATCAATGCAACGGCGATCGCCGCCCATCCGACCGTTCCGTATCCCGCGATCTGGCCCGTCGGGGAACTGCTCAGCATCAAGCCGCCAATCCATGCGCCGCAGCCTGTGCCCACCGCTTGCAGCGCGCTGTTGGCGCTCAGAAACGCGCCCCGGCGCGTTGGCTCGGGTACGGTTGTTAGCAGCGCCTGCATCGGTATCATGCGTGCGGACATCAGTACCATGAAAAATGGGAAAAACATCACCAGGGCGTAGAACGGTAGTTCCGGCAGGTGCGTCACGAACAGGACGGGCAGGAACGAAAGCACCGCCGCTATCCGGAATACGCGGCGTGTGCCGAATCGGTCAGCAAGCTTGCCCACCCGGCGCGATGTGAAGAAAGTTGCCGCGCCACCGGCCATGTACAGCCACGATAACTGCTCCGGCGCCACGCCGTGATTGGCGACCAGGACCGGTGAGATAAACGGAATCACCAGCATGTGCGCGATCATCATCATGAACGTCAGCGCAAACGCATTCATATGCCGCGGGTTGCTCAACAGTCGCCACAAGTCAGGCAGCACCTCGCCCAACGCCGGCTGGCGGCGGCTCAGGTGCTCTGCAAGCGAAGGCACCAGTTGCCAGCCGGCAACCCACACGAGCAGCGATAGCACCACCAGCAAATAGAACGGCGCGGCCCAGTTGAAGTGCGCACCCAGCATCACGCCGGCCGGGACGCCGGCAATCGCGGCCAATGAAAATGCCGTCATGATCGTGCCGGTCGCAGCCCCTCGGCGTTGCACCGGAATCACGTCGCCGACGATCGCCATGATCACCGAGCCCAACACGCCACCCGTAATGCCCGCAAATGCGCGCGCGGCGAGTAGCAGGGGGAAGCTGGTCGCCAACGCGCACGCAAGGTTCGACAGGGCGAACAGCGCGTAGACAGTCAACAACAAACGGCGCCGGTCGAAGCGGTCGATATAGGTCGCCGCGAACAAGCCCGACAGCCCCGAACACCACGAATACGCGGATACGGCCGTCGCAAACGCAGCCGGCGTGATGCTGAAGGAGTGCATGATCTGCGGGCCGAGCGGCATCATCACCATGAAGTCCATGATGATGGTGAACTGCGTGAGCGCAAGCAGCCACAGTAATCGGCGCTCGTGCCTGGTGCTAATTGAATACATCGGTCAATTCCTTGTTTTTTGGTTCAGAGCATGCCGCCTGTCGTGGCTCTCGCCTCGTGCAGCGCTCATCGGGCCGAGGCGGTGTGCGCATCCCACGCGGCCCGCGCTTCTCGCGCGATTCCGTCTCGCGCGACCCACGCCGTTCATACCGTTTACTCGGCTCACACGATTCGACCGACGTATGCAGTTCGCTGCGCGCACGCCGTGAACGGTCAATCGTCGAGCGATTCGTGCACCGCTTCGGCACCTTGTTTCCAGTAGCTGGCTGCGCGAATGCGCGACTTGTCGACTCCGCGCTCCGTGCACAGGTGGTAGCGCACCGCCCGCATCGTCGCGGATTCGCCGGCGGCCCATACGTAGCCCTCGCCGTCGTCCGGCAAGTAGATTTCACGTACGGCCTGCAGCAAGGCCTCGCCGCGATAGGCCGATTCGCTGCGATGGCGCCAGACCATGTGCAACTCGGCCTGCGTCGCGAATTCGATCTGTGCCGACGGATCGGCCACTTCGATTACCGCAGCGACGCGTGTGCCGGCCGGCAGTTCTTCAAGGCGGCGGGCAATCGCCGGCAACGCGGTGTCGTCGCCGATCAGCAGATGCCAGTCGAAGCCGGTCGGAATCACCAGCGAGCCGCGCGGGCCGCCAATACCGAGGTACTGGCCCGCCTGGGCTTGCGCCGCCCACGTTGCAGCCGGGCCGGCCTCGTGCATGGCGAATTCGATGTCCAGTTCGCGCGCCTCAGGGTCGAAGCGGCGCGGTGTGAAATCGCGGGCGATCGGCCGCGGCTGCCCGGCGGGAAACACGGGGCCGTCAGGACCGGCTTGCGGCAACACAGGTTTGTCGGCGCCGGGTTCGGGGAAGAACACTTTGATGTGATCGTCGAATGAAGCGGAGACGAAGTCGTGCAGATCCTCGCCGGTAAAGGTGACGCGAATCAGATGCGGATTCAGTGCGTGTACTTTTTTGACCTGCAACAGACGGAACTTCAGCGGATGCCGCACGCGATGGACTGCCAGATCGGCCCGGTTGTCATTTGTCAGCATAAGGGTGTCATTCCTTTGGGTTGAATTGGCGCGCGAAGGTTTGCATGGGCGGCTTCGCGCGCAAGTGCCGGTCGCGCGATCTCAAACGGTTGGTTCGTCGCTCGCTGCGTCGCTGCCGGGATTGTCTTTGCCTTCGATTTCATTGACCGCGCGCATCAGGATGGCGGCGATGCGGCGTTGCTCATCGGCCGGCACGTTGTCCCGGCGCAGCAGGGCATGCTTGAGCGCACGGCGCGCCTGGCTCAGTTCCGGCAACCAGCCGCCTTCGCTGATGTCGGCCGGTTCTTCGCCGGCAAACGCGCGGCGCACGGAGTCCATCTTGCGGGCGATATGCGTCAGTTTGGCAAGCATCAGTTCGACGCGGTCGCGATTGGCATTCAGGTATTCGCGACCCGCTTCCGACAGTTCGTAACGCTTGCGGTTGCCTTCGAGTTGCACGGTCACGTAGCCGAGTTCTTCCAGATACGTGAGCGCCGGGTAGACCATCCCCGGGCTCGGGCTATAGAAGCCGTTCGAGCGCGTTTCGAGCGCTTTGATCAGTTCGTAGCCATGGCTCGGCTGGGCGTCGATCATGGAGAGCAGCAGCAATTGCAGGTCTTCGGAGCTGAATTTGCGGCCACGCGGAAAACCGTCGCCGTCGCCGCCGAAACCGCCCGGGCCGCCACCGAAGCCGCCGGGACCACCGCCGAAGCGGCCACCACGGCCGCCGCCGCGATGCTCATGATCACGGCTCATCGCGTGCCACAGCGCGTGAAGCGAGAAGCGGCCGTAGCCGAAGCGGCCAAAGTGGTAGCCGTCGTGGCCGCCGCGGCCTTCGCCGCGCTCGTCGTGGTGGCCATGACGGCCATGGCCACGTTCGCCGCCGTGAAACTCGTGCCGGCCGCCGCGGCCACGCTCTTCGCCACGAAACTCGTGCCAGTCGCCGCGGCCGCCGTGACGGCGTTCGAAACCTTCGTCGTCGCGCGGCTCGCTGCCGCGCTCATAGTGACCGGCGAATGCATGCCAAAGCTCATGTAGGGACGGGCGGTCGTGCCCGGCGAAGAAACCGTCGTCCGCGCTACGCGAACGGGAGAAACGATGGTGATGACGCATCTTGGGTACTCCCACTTGTGTCTTAAGATGCATCGTAAGATATATATCTAAAGATAGTTTGTCAAACTTATTTTTGGCACGACGGACACATCCGCGCTGGTCTGTCGCTAAATGTCAGTTCGCTAGCCGGGGCATGCAGCATGCGAGCGAGGAGGGGCAGGAAGCCTCGCGGCAAGGGGCTGTTGGAGAGTTAGCGCAAGCGCGCGGATGACGAGAAGGTCGGCGGGATCGGCCTGATTGAGACGCGGATGGGCTTGCCCCGTCGAGCGTCATGCAATGGTGCGCGTCCGCGCGTTCGTTTGCGGCGGAGCTATCTTTGGAAAAGCGGGGAACGTGGATTCGATAAGGCGAGAATGACGATTCTGACTAGCTGCAGCCACCGGCCATGGAATATCCGCTACGGCGGTTTGTTTTAAGTTGCATTCCTCTCACCGGAGCAGCCGCCTGAGATGCGGTAAAAAGCGGCTGCGTCAGTAAAAGTCAGGGGCGAAAATACTCAGAATCGCGTTCGAATGCCTGCGCCAAAGGTGCTGCCAGTCGACAGATTGGAGACGTGGTCGTACATATAGCCGGCATATATGTCAGTGCGCTTTGAGAGCGGATAGTCATAGCTAAGCGTAGCCGTCTGGCGCGTTTGGTTCAGGATGCTGTTGTCGCGCGAATACGCGTATGAAGCCAATACCCTGCCGACATCGACCGGTATCGCCACGCCGCCCTGGAGCATATTGACGTGAAAACTGCCGGTGAGCAGTTTGTTGCCGGTATATGTGTATTCACCCAATAGTTTCACGACGCGCATGTCGTACGACACGCCGAGTTGCGCCGCCGTCTGGCTTTGAAATCCTTTCAGCAGATTGCCGAGGTCGCCCGGCGTGGAGCTGAAATTCAGGTATTGATAGGTTGCCCCGATTGCGAGCGAGCCTCGCGTGAACGTTGTCTGTGCCGAGAATTTTTTGGAGCTGTCGTCGTTTGCCTGATTGCCGGGCGCATACATGAGTTGAGCGCTCAAACCACTGAAGCCGGGTGTCGCATATTGAATCGCATTACTCCACGACGTTCCGCCGGGAATACCTTGATTCGTAGGGTAGCCCGGATAGGTGCCTAAACCGGAATACAGCTGATTGATGGTCGGTGAAAAAGTGAACGAGGCATAGAACGGGTTGAACTGTGCTGACTGCAAATAGAGCAGGCTGCTTTGCCGCCCCAACGTCAACGTGCCGTAAGGGGAGGCGATACCCACATAGGCATTGCGAGAAAAGAATGAGTCGCCATTGAACGAGCCGTACTGACCATTTTGCGGACGAAGGAAACCCTCCAATACGAAAACGGTTTTGTAACCGCCGCCCAGGTTTTCCTGGCCACCCAATCCCCAGAATGAGGTCGACAAACCGCCTCCGCCCAATTCTGCGGCGCCTGAATTTCCGGGGATCCGCTGGTAACCGGCCCACGCATCGACGATGCCGTATAACTGCACGCTCGATTGCGCATATATATGGGCGCTTATCACCATGGGAGCGATACTCGCAGTAATTCGGCAGATTCTTTTCAGCATGGCAATGCAAGCAGATTCCATAAGCATATTGTTGCCCCTTTCACTTTTTTAATGATGAGTGGACGCCGACGTCACGATGGACGTCTCGAAGTTGGGTGTTCATTGCGGGCGTGCCGACGCGTGGGCAGCGTCGTTTCCGACGCGACACGCGAAGCTCTGACGGTTGATGTCGATCCGGTCGCCGGCAGCCGCCGGCGTTAGCAGGCGCTAATTCGGCCGGTGTTCCAGCGAGCGCCGGTGGTACGACGCCACTGAAACCTTGATTTTCCTGAACAGGAAGAAATAGAGCTTGACGTATTGCCCCACCAGAATGGCGTTCATGAAGGTGCCTTCGCGGATGAATTTAGGCCCGCCAAGAAAGGCGAGACCGATCGTGGCACTGACGACTAAAAGCGTGCAGTCAAAACTCGTCTTGATGTCCCCCCATTTCCATCCGGTGCGTTTGAAAATCGTATTGACGAACATGTCGATTGGCATCAGCACGAGATCCGCCCGAATCATCAGAAACAGGCCGAATGCGAGCGCCGCATCGGCGAAAACCAACAAGGAGAGTTTCAGAAAATAGTCCTGAATAACGATTGACCGGGTCAGCATCAGGTTCAGATCCAGGCATGAGGCCAGCACGAATGCCGGAATCAAGGCGGCGAAGTTCTTCAGTTTGAAATCCTTGCGCAAGACCAGGTAAGTCAGGAACAGCATGAACAACTCAAGAATGAAGTTGTATGTCCCCTGGCTCAGACGCGGGTACACGAGGGTCATCGTCCGGGTCAGGCTGCTTTGCGGTGAAATGCCTATGCCGGCCCGGATGGCCAGACTGATACCGATGGTCAATATGTAAATACCCACGACGTATGTGATCCAGCGCCGTTTCAGGCTGCCGGTATCAATGACTTCCGCTTCCCTTGCATAGTGCGCCATGACTGTCCCTTGATTGTCGTCCTGCTTTTGTGCGGTACTGATCGCCTTTTTGCTCATGAGGCGCCGCGCTATTGTGGGGATTTTTCAGCGGCGTACCAGACTAATGCGCCGGCTCCGTCCGCAGCTTCCTGACCGGCGGGCATTCAGGCAGCCCGCCGGCCGTCTCCTCCTATCGGCCTGGCATCAGGCCATGAAACCGAAACGATCCAGCGAGATGAACAGCGTCAAAAGTTTGTTCACAACTGGCTCGCCCTCATTGCGGTTGCCCATTGCCTCCAACGCGGCGTCGATGGCGCGGGTTGCGGTGAGCAGTTCCGAAAGGCTCATGTTGGCCATCACGCCATAGATGTCCAGCGGCAGCACCGCTTTTACCTCCCGGTTTTCTGTCACGATGCAGCCGCCTACGTAGGTGTCGACCTGCTGAAGGCAGTGGCACATTTCCGCGCTGTCGTGTCCGACCGCGACGAAGTAGGCTTTGGGCGCCGGCCAGAACGTCGCCACGGCGCCACGATCGATGGACACGCCTTTGAACAGACCGTTGACCACGTGGCGTTTGCCGTTGGCATAGCGCTGTACGACCGAAATGCGGTTGAGCCTGACACCGTCCACCTCAGGGACGACTTTTCCGTCCTGCAACGGCACCCACACTTCCTGAAAGAACTTCTCGTGGCCGCGGCCATAGACGTCGAACAGGTACACCTTCGCCTGCTTGCCATCCGCCGAGACTTCCAGCGGGACGAGGTCCAGTTGCTCCGGCGTCAGATTGCCGAGACCGGGAACCGGCTTTTTCACCATGCCGGAATAGTCGACATCGGCTTGCTTCAACAGCGTGCGGTCTTTCGCGACCAGTTCGCCATCCTTGAACACAAAGCGCGGGTTGATCTTCGACAGGCTGTCGGTCAGCACGATATCGGCGAACCGGCCTGGCGTCAGCGAACCGAACTTGTTGTCCATCCGGAATGCGCGCGCCGTGTAGAGGGTCGCCATCTTGATGGCCTGGATCGGGTCGATGCCCATCTCGGCGCACAGCGAAACGACCCAGTCCATATGGCCCCGGGTCAGCAGGCGGTCGACCGAGATATTGTCCGCGCACAGCTGGAAGTTCTCGGCAGGCCACTTACGCTTGACCAGCGCGCGCAGCATGATTTTGATGACCTCGCTGCTGCCGACCCCGAATTTGATTTGCGTCTGAAGGCCGTAGCGGACGCTTTTTTCGATGTCGTCCTCCTTCCAGACATCATGGTTGGCGAAGGCGCCGATTGCGGGCATGTAGTTCAGCATCATGTCCGACAGCGCGGTCACGCCCCAGTGCGTGTTCATGAAACCGCCCTTGGCCCGCCCCAACGCCGATTTGCGGAAATCGTCGTCGTTGCCCACGCTGTAGGTCAGATGCGCGAGTTCGCCCAGGCCGATTACCGGATCCATCTTCAGCAGCGCGTCGGTGACCTCCACGGACGTTTTCTTGCCTGGGGCAAACGCGTACACCCGATAGGGCAGGCGCTCATGGTCCTTGAACAGTTGCTCGGTCGCCTGAACCGCTTCCGTGCCCGCCGCGCTGACGAAATCGAGGCATTCGGAAAAAATCGTGGTGGTGCCGCAGGGAACGATGGCCTCGGCAAACGCGGCCGGGTGGGCCAGTTGAGCATCGAAGTGGATGTGAGCGTCGATCAGCCCTGGAATGGCATAAAGACCTTCACCGTCGAAAACCTGACGCACCTTGATAGCTGCTTCGTCGGGATTCAACGCGACGATGCGCTTATCGTAAATGAGAATGGACCCTTGATAGACGGTTTCGCTGTGGACGTCGAGGATATTCAGATTCTTCAGCAGGAGATCGGCTTCCTTTTTCCCGTTGAGCACATCGAAGATCGCTCTCACGTGGTTGTACTGGGTAGTCACCTGGTCACGGTGTCCGGATGCTGTGACGTTTCTCTCGCTGACTTCTTGATACATGGCTTGTCTCTCTTTCATCAATTAGTTTGAGCCTGCTTTTTGCCGCGCCGCAACGAGATGCAAAAACGATATGTGCGGAACAGCCAGTCGAGAGCGTGTTTAATCGGCCCTTTTCAGATCCAATCGCCAACGAACGCGACTGGCGTAATGAAAACCGAAATGACCGATTCTAAAAAGAAGCGTTTTCTGCGCGGAGCGTGCGCTTTTCGAGTACGCTGTGCGGCCAGGGAGGCGCACGAGCATGCTGCATTCAAGATTGCTGCGTTACATCGACGAGGTTGCACGTTGCGGTTCCATCCGGGCTGCCGGAGAGAAGTTGCACGTCGCCCCGTCTGCCATCAACAAGCATGTGCTGCTCCTCGAAGAGGAGATCGGCGAGCCGCTGTTCGAGCGCCTGCCGCGCGGGCTGCGACCTACGCCGGCAGGCGAAATCCTGCTCGCCCATGTGCGCAAAACCATGCTGGAATACCGCCAGGTCGAAGCCGAGATACGCGATCTCAAGACGCTGCAGAAGGGCGAGGTGATCATTGCCACCGTGACCGGCCTTGCCAGCGGAATCGCCTCCACTGCGGCGGCGAATTTTTCCGCGCAGCACCCTCATATCAAGATTTCGATCCGCGTCATGTTCGTGCGCGAAATCCTGAATGCGCTGGTCAGCGGCGAAGCGGATCTGGGTCTGGGCTTCAACCTGGCGCCGTCGCCACAACTCGAAAGCCTCTGGGAGATGGATACGAGCCTCGGTGCGGTGATCTCACCGAAGCATGCGCTGGCGCGCATGGAGTCCATACCGCTTGCTTACTGCACGTCTTATCCGCTCATCTTTGCCGACCGCTCCATGCTGATTCACGGCATCGTCGCCGATACCTTCGCGGAAGCGGGACTCAGCGTCGAACCGGCCTTTCGAACGAATTCGATCGAAACGATGAAGCGCCTCGCAGCGGCGAGCGAGAGCATTGCTTTTCTTAGCAAGTTCGATATTGCGGAGGAGTATCGCCAGGAGGTCCTCACTTACCGGCAGATTCGTGATCGCGCTTTCAGCAAGAACGTCCTTTCTCTCGTTCGCCGCGAAAAGCACGGACACGGTCTTGCGAGCCTGCTGCTCGCGGACGAAATCATGGCCGTCCTGGGAGCGATGAGCGGTTGAGCGTGGGGCGTTCTAGTGCCTGCTTTCGGATCGGAATCTGCCGTATCTCCAGCACGCTGGGGTGACACGAATAGCGATCCGGACTTCTCGCGGGCGCATCGTGAACGGATCAGACGGGCTGAGTAAAATGGCGTCCTTGTCGCACAGAGGACTCACATGTTCACACCAGAATTTGTAAGCGAAGAGCTGGGCGAGTTTGTGCTGGTAGCCAACCACAGCTTGGAATCGGCGGAGGCCGTTCATCTAAGCATCGAGTACAACCGTGCACGCATCGTGCACGGTCGGCCGCACCTGCCTTTGGAGTCCTGGAAATGCCGACTCGTCTATGACGTCCGTGGGCAATCGGTGAGCGAAGTGACGATTGATCAAGTCAGAGCAGAACTCCGCGACGTAGCCACGGTGGAGTTCAAGCGCTGATGGGCATTCAAGTCGTGGTTGTGGCCAGGAGCCTGGCAGAAGTAGCTGAAAAATTGCGCAGCGCGGCTCCATTCGCCGAGATCTTTCCATTGCAGGGAGGCGTTTTCGGAATATCCATCCCATTCAAAGTCGTCGGCGATCTTGGTGAGCAAGTCGTGCTCGGGTATATCTCAGCCTTTGAACATTTCGACCTATGGGCTGGCGAGTGGAAGCCACCGAAGTAGACGCTGCGCCTCGTCCTCGACGAACAGCAATAACTTTTAGGCATCAGGCCCGACTGCATAGGACCAAGGATCGTGAATGGCCGCCTCCGACTGCCGAAAGGGGGATTCACTTTCTTCAGATTGGACGGCGGAGAAGGGGCGAACTGGGTCCTTCAGCATCGGGCCGGGTTCGGCCACAAAGTGATGCTCGACGGGGCTGCCCACATCGTCGACAATTGATGTTCATTGCGCTGATGATATCGTGCCCATGCTGAGAAGAAGAGCATTCACCTTCCTGTGCATCGCTTTGTTTGCGGGCAACGCAGCCGCTTCGGAGCAGTCACAGAGGCCACCAGGACCAGTAATGATGGTCCATTTCGATTACTACCCCAAGGACCTGCCGCGAATTCACGTTCTGGAACATCGGCTAGCAAGCGCGATAAAGCTCGCGGCTGTTGGCGAACTCGGTGAGACCGAATTACACCTGGATGGTAACGACGGTTATTTGTATATGTACGGCCCTGATTCAGATCGACTGTATGTGGTGGTAAGTCCCATCCTGAAATCGTCCAGACTCATGACGGACGCAGAAGTCACGAAGTGGTATGGTTCCCGCACCGAAACGTTCGTGATACACCGAAGCGGCGTGCGATAGCGGCGCGACTTTCGAACTCGCCAGTAGCGAGCGAGTGAAGATTGGTTCGGACCGGGTTCGGCCAGAATGAGACATTTGACGCTCCTTCGTAAATCGTCGACGATTTGTCTCTAGTTGAGGCCGGACGCCGAAGCGCGGCAGTGTCCCCATCAAGACCATACCCACAGGGCAACTACTGATGAGTGACCCTATCAGCGTTTTATCGAACGGCACTCTTTCTGTCTGGATGGGAAGTGGCCGTCGTTATCACCATTATTCAGGTGTTGATCTGGTATTTCTCCGACAACGATCTGCCGACCTGGTTCGAGAAGTGTGCATTTGGAAAATCGCCCAACAGTCCGCCTTGCGGCGCTGGCAAGCAGCACGAAGAGTTTGAGAAGGCATTAGCGTCGGTCGGTTTGCACGCGAGCGAGGGCATAGAATGATTACTGAAGCAGCAAAGACACCGGCGACACAGCTATTGCGTGGAAGCATCAACAATTTGCGCAAGTCACGCCGAAGTCAGGATTTTTTCTTCACCAACGCAGATCGCGAAAAGATGGGCGCGACAGCGATCGCCGCGGGGCTCGCTGGACTAGGCGGCATTGCTACGGGTCTCGCCGGTATGGCAACGGACACCCGGGAGGAAGCCGATCTGCTGGAATTCGAACTCGATGGCAAGCCCATCAAGGCGTGGGTATGGTCCTCGGTATTCAAGGAAGGGGATGAAGTGGAAGTGGTTGTCGAGCGACTCGGCGACACCTGGCAGGCGTTTGGCTTACGCCGGCTCAACGACAAGATCGTGGCCCTTCACCCTCATTGCAGCAGGGGGCGCTACGCGCACTACAAGAATACGATCCGGTGGTGGATCATCATCAGTGCGATTCTGATTTTAACCGGTGGGATTATCACGTCCGGCTTCTCCCTTTTTGACGACGGCATCAAGGCGGCCCTATCGATGTTAATGTTCTTCGTACTCGTCGTGGGAAGCGGCTTTCTGGTGATTTCCGGCTTTATCGCGTACCGGATGGCAAGCAAGATGATGGGATTTGTGCAATTGGCCGAGGGGATTTTTCAAGCCTTCGGCTGGAATGACGTCAAGAACATTGATCTACCTGCGATCACGAAGAAGAGCAAACAGCCGGGCGATCCCGGCGCGCTGGGCGTGCTGTATTTCCGCTATTGACGACATTACCGCTGACAGACGTCAAGCCGAACGTCATCATTGAGGGCGATGAATTGATGCCGCCTGTATCTGAGCCGTCGGCACTCGTTCTGCTCGATAGCGAACGGCCGTTATGGAGAAAGCTGAGGGACCGCTCAGGGTCGATTTCTGCCGGTTGGTTTTGTCGCTGCTGGATTGATCAAGCGAAAAAAAAGCCCCGCAAATGCAGGGCTTTTTCGTGTCGCGTTAGCAGAAATTTTCTCTGGGTCGGAGCTGGCGAACAAGCGCCCGCTCACCACATCGGCGCAAACGCCCCGCCATTCCGCGCATTTACCCAATATGGTAGATCGGGGGCGGCTCCTGCCAGAGGAAACAGTCGGCATCGGTCACGCTAGCACAGAGTCAATATCAACTGATGTCCTTCGTCCTGCACGCTCAAAAAATCGACTGCCCGGTAAGCGTGGTCAACTGTTCCAATGCCCGGCCGCCGACAAGGGAGTTTCCGTTTGCGTCGAGCCCAGGCGACCACACGCAGACCGCCATTTCCCCAGGCAACACCGCAACAATCCCGCCGCCGACGCCGCTCTTGGCTGGCAAGCCGACGCGAAAGACGAAGTCGCCGGCGGCGTCGTAGGTGCCGCAGGTCAGCATCAAGGCCGATAGACGCTTGGTCGAACTGCTGTCGAGGATGCGCTCCCCGGTTGACGGCACCACGCCGCCGTTACTCAGAAATAGCGCCGCCTTGGCCAGCTCGACGCAGCTCATCGAAATCGCACACTGCCGGCAATAGGCGTCGACCACCGCGTGGACGGGCATTTCCATGTTGCCGAAGCTCGCCATGAAGTGCGCCATCGCCTGGTTGCGGTGCGCATGTTGCAGCTCCGACTGCGCGACGCGCAAATCGTAGTCGATCGTGATCTCGCCGGTGAGCCGCCGCATATATTCCACCAGCGCCGTCTCGGCCTGCACGAAGCGGCGGCACAGCACGTCGGTGACGACCAGTGCCCCCGCGTTGATGAACGGATTGCGCGGTTTGCCGCGCTCGCTTTCGAGTTGGACGAGCGAATTGAACGCGGTGCCCGACGGCTCCCGCCCGACGCGCTCCCACAGTGCATCGCCGAGCAACTGGAACGCGAGGGTGCAGGCGAATAGCTTGGAAATACTCTGAATGGAAAAGCGCGTGTCGGCGGCGCCGGTACGGAACACGTCGCCCGAAACCGTGACGATCGCCATGCCGAAACTTTCGGCCGGGACGTTCGCGAGTTCGGGGATGTAATCGGCGACCCTGCCGGCGCCCAGGTAAGGCTGCAGATCGCGGTGAATCTGTTCGAGGATGGATGCGTAGTTCATTGGGCTCGGACCGTTGAAGCCGCGATTCTACTGGCATCCTGAGGCGAATTCGAGAGGTGCTGGCGTGAGCGCACGCACGGCAGCGCCGTCGCCGGAAAAATCAGTGCGCGCCCGCGGCACCCGGTCCGCCACCGCCCTTGGCCGGCTTCGTAATCCAGATCAGCGGAATGATCAGGATAAAAATGATCGCCGACACGTAGAAGATGTCGTTCAGGCCCATCATCGCGGCCTGGGTGTTCACCGTGAAATCGAACAGCGCGTGCGCCGACTGCGGATTCAACTGCAGCAGCGACTGGGTCGCGTCGATCTGCTGGTTGAATAGCGGATTGTTGATGCTGGCCTGCTCGGTAAGCCGTGCATGGTGCAGCACGGTGCGGTTATTCCACTCGTTGCCGGCGATCGAGGTGCCCACCGCACCGCAGAACACCCGTGCGAAATTCGACAGGCCGGCGGCCGCCGGAATCTTGTTCGGTGGCTGCCCGGAGAGAATGATCGCCGTCAGCGGCACGAAGAAAAGCGCCATCGGAATGCCTTGCAGCAGCGTGGGCAGCACGAGGTGCCACGTGTCGATTTCGATCACGTACTTCGAGCGCATATAGAACACGATCGCAAAGCCGACAAACGCGAGCGTCGCGATGATGCGTGCGTCCGAGCGCGGCAGCACGCGGCCCATCACCGGCGCGAGAATCACCGCAAACACGCCGAGCGGCGCGGTAACGAGGCCGGCATCCACGGAGCGGTAGTTCAGATACTCCTGCATCCATTGCGGCAGCAGCACCAGGTTGCCGAAGAACACGCCGTACGCCACTGAAATCGCAATCGTGCCGCCGAGAAAATTGCGCTGCTTGAATAGCCGCAAATCGACGATCGGATTTTCCTCGGTCAATTCCCACACGAGGAAAAACGCGAAACTGATCAACGCGGTGATGCCGAGAATCAGGATCACCGGCGACGAGAACCAGTCGAGATCCTTGCCCTTGTCGAGCATGATCTGCAGCGACGCCACCCACGTAACCAGCAGGCCTAGCCCGACCACGTCGATCGGCGGCTTGCGGGTCGCCGATTCGCGCGTGCGATAGATCATCCACGTGACGCCGGCCGCGAAAATACCCACCGGAATATTGATGTAGAAGATCCACGACCAGCTATAGCTATCCGTGATCCAGCCGCCGAGCGCGGGGCCCGCAATCGGGCCGACGGTAGCCGTCATGGCCCACAACGCGAGCGCGGTCGAGGATTTCTCCTTCGGATACGAGCCGAGCAGAATGGCTTGCGAGAGCGGAATCAGCGGGCCGGCCACTGCGCCCTGAAACACCCGCGCGATCAGCAGGATCGGCAGCGTGGGCGCAATGCCGCACAACCACGAAGCCAGCACGAACATCAGAATCGCGCCGACGAACAGCTTGACCTGGCCGATGCGTTGCGTGAGCCAGCCAGTCAGCGGAATCGAGACGGCATTGGCCGCGGCGAACACGGTGATGACCCACGTGCCTTCATCGACCGAGACGCCGAGGTTGCCCGAAATGGTTGGAATCGCAACGTTCGCAATCGACGTGTCCAGCACGTTCATGAAGGTGGCGAGCGCGACGGCGATGGTCGCCAGAACCAGTTTGCCGCCTTGCAGCGGCGGCGGTGGTGCCGGTGGCGTGGCCGCAGGTGAGGAAGAGGGCTGGCTCAAAACGATTCTCCGGATTGCGGTGCGACGGATGTTTGAAACAACGTGAGTCACTGCCCAGGCAATCAGCCAGGCGGCCGGTCGCAAGCTGAGAAAAGCATACCTGTATTCACGTTCTGGCGTCGTCGAGCCATGCAGATCCGACGGCAGGAACCGATCCGGCAGCGTATGCTCCCGGCTGAGGCGCCGCGGAGAATCGCTCTTTGCCGCCAGGCTGGCCGTGCGCGGAAACACGAACCGAAAGTACAGCGAATACAGAGAGAGGGTCTGACTATGGCATGGGAGCAATTCGAACACGGCTGGCGGCGCGCGCCGGCGACAGCGCCGGCGAGAGCGCTGGTGGTGCTGATGCATGGTGTGGGCAGCAATGCGCGCGATCTGATGCCGCTCGCGGACATCTGGAGCGAGAGCCTGCCGGAGGTGGCGTTCACCTCGCTGGACGGTACCGACGCCTTCGACGGCGGCTTTGGCGGGCGCCAATGGTTCAGCCTGCGCGATGTCAACGAAGGCAATCGCGAGACCCGTGTCGCTGCCGCCTACCCGGCGTTGCGACGCGTGCTCGAGGCGGAACTGGCCCACTGGCAGCTTCCTTTCGATCGCCTTGCGCTGGTCGGCTTCTCACAGGGCTCGATCATGGCGATGCATCACGTGGCGACAAGCGCGGAAGGTGCTGCCGCCGTCGTCGCGTATTCGGGGCGGCTCGCCTCGGTGATCGTCGCGCGCAACGGCACGCCGCTCACGCTCGTGCATGGCGAGGAAGACGAAGTGATTCCGGTAGCGGAGCTGGAATACGCCGCGGAGGCATTCAGCAGCGCCGGCTACGCGGTCGATGCCTATGCTTTGCCCGGTATTGGTCACACGATTAACGCGGACGGTGTTGAGCTCGGCAAGCAGGCGCTGGAGCATGGTTTGGGCGGTTTGTTGCGCGACTGACTCGCCCAGAATTAAAAAGTGGCCCTAAAGATTCTGATTTGCTTGCCGTTAACTGCTCATTGGTATGAAAATCACCCCCGCCGCGCGGATTGCGCAACGCCCGCCTGGGCGTGCCAAGCGGTTCGGGTAACCGGGGGCGCATTTTCAGACTGCCCATTCAGGGCGGATAACGACACATCAGAGCCTTCCTATGGCCAGACCGACGCCGCATTACCCGATATTTGATCGACTGTTCCGTCATTCCGTGGCGGTGGACCTCGGCACGGCCAATACCCTTATCTATACCGACAACGGCGGCATCGTGCTGAACGAGCCGTCTGTCGTGGCGTTCCAGAAACAGTCCGGCGCCGGGCAAAAACGCGTGGCGGCCGTGGGCACCGAAGCGCGCCAGCTGCTCGGCCGCGCGCCGGGCAACGTCGAAGCCGTGCGGCCGATGCGCCATGGCGTGATCGCCAATTTTTCCGCAGCCGAGCAGATGATCCGGCAATTCGTCGATATGGCGCGCCCGCGGCCGCTGTTCAGCCGGCGTGCCGCCTTTACCCTGTGCGTGCCGGCGGGCGCGACCCAGGTCGAGCGTCGCGCGATCAAGGAAGCCGCGGTGGCGGCCGGCGCATGGAAGGTCAGTCTGATCGGCGAATCGCTGGCCTCGGCGGTCGGTGCGGGCCTGCCGGTTTCGGATGCAGTCGGCTCGATGGTGGTCGACATCGGCGGGGGCACGACCGAAGTCGGCGTGATCTCGCTCGGCGGCCTCGCCTATAGCGGCTCGGTTCGCGTGGGCGGCGACAGTTTCGACATGGCAATCGTCAGTTACGTGCGCAGCCTGTATGGCGTGCTGCTTGGTGAGCAAACCGCCGAACACGTCAAAAAGGGTATTGGTTCAGCCGTGCGCGACGTGCCGCTCGAACATATGAATGCAACCGGGCGCAGCGTCGACGACGGCCTGCCGCGTACCGTTCAGTTGAGCAACCACGATATCGCCGATGCGATCGAAGGTCCGCTGCGTCAGGTGATCGGCGCGGTGAAACGCGCGCTTGAAACGGCGCCGGCCGAATTGGTGACCGATATCGCGCACAGCGGCATCGTGCTGACTGGCGGCGGCGCGCTGCTCGGCAATCTGGGCCGCCGCCTGACCCACGAACTCGGGCTCGAAGTCTGCGTCGCCGATGAACCGCTCACTTGCGCGGTGCGCGGTGCGGGCGCGGCCGTTGCCGCCGGTTTGCTCGACGACAGCGCCTACGAGTGATCTGATTCGGCACAAGTCGCGGCACGTCCCTCGAACGAGCCTCGGCGGATATTCAACGTCTGTGTGACAATACGATTCGCATCCCAATTTCAGGGATGCGAACTCGCTTTCTTCTCCGAATCCATTTCTAGCCGGTGCCGCTGACAGGTTCAGCCGCGGCCGCGCTGTCTGTGAACCACCTGTGAATCAATCCGTTTCCGCTTCGTCCTCTTCCGCATCCCCGTCTTTTATCGAGTTGCATAGCGGCCTGCGCATGCCCTACGTGGAAGCCGGGGAGGGTGAACTGCTGCTGTTCGTGCACGGCTCGCTGTGCGATTACCGCTATTGGCAACCGCAATTGGCGGGTTTGTCGAAGCAATACCGCTGCGTTTCGGTGAGTCTCACGCATTACTGGCCCGTGACGGATAGCGAGCCTGACCAGCCGTTCAGCTGGAGCGAACATGCGGACGACGTGGCTGAATTCATCGATCGGTTCGGCGCCGGGCCGGCGCACGTAGTGGGCCATTCGCGTGGCGGCTGCGTGGCATTTCATTTCGCGCGGCGTCACCCGCAGTACGTGCGCACCTTGACGCTTGCCGACCCGGGCGGCCCGTTGCAGATTGCCGGCCGGCCGCCGGCGAGTCTGCCGGAGACCGTCAACGCATTGCGTGCGAAGGCCGCGCAATTGATCGAAACAGGGGAGGTGGAGGCGGGCTTGCAGCTGTTCGTCGATTCGGTGAGCCGGCCCGGTTTCTGGGCGATGAGCACGCCGGGTTTTCGCAGGATGGCGACCGACAACGCTCACACGCTTGCGCGTCAATTTCGCGACCCGTTGCCGGCTTATGTACCCGAGCAGGCAGCCGAGGTGCGTTGCCCGGTCTTGCTGATCGACGGTGAGAAGAGTCCCGACATGTTTCGCCGCACGGCGACGGCGCTGCAAACATGGCTGCCGGATTCGCGCCGCGAGACGGTGCGCGGCGCTTCGCACGGGATGAATCTCGCGCATCCGGCAGCGTTCAATCGCTACGTCGACGAATTCATTCGCTCAATGGACGTTTGATAAGCGCGCGACGACCGCCTGGTGCCCGCCTGAGAGGCTGGGCACTCGCAATTGATCAAGGGATGCGGTTCAGGCCTTGCGATGCGCGTCTTTATCGAGCGCGTGTTCTGCAGCTTCGCCAACGAGGCCGTGGTAATACAGATGCACGCCGATCGCGAGGGAGTCGTTGCGAATCTCGTGGAACGCTTTCCATGCTTTCACGGGGTCTTTGAAGAGCAGATAGTGCGCTTCCTGCGCGATCAGATCCGCGACTTCATGCAGGCCATGGCCGTGCAGGACATTCACGAGTGCGTCGAGACTGTGATGGGTACGCGCGTCGGTGCGCGGATAAAGCATGTGCAGCACCGCCACGTTTTGCGCCGTGAGTGCCGCCGACAACGCCACGACGATGTCCTGGTGATTCAGTGCGGTGACGATGTTGTCTTCGTTGTGGACGTGATCCGGAAACAGCATTTCGAGCGAGGCGTTCATCTGGTCCTTCCTGTTCTTCTGGCTGATTAAAAAGGCCCACCGTAGAACGGCGGGCCAAAGACAGCGATGTGTTCGCAGGGGAAGCAAAACACGGATTCAGTATGGCAGAGCAGCGTGGCTTGTGCAGCTTGACTGCCGCAAAACATTGTTGCAGTAAGCGCGCTAACTTTCATTTGGCTGGCAACGTTGTTGAGCGGGTGCAGCATTTTTTCGAGCTGCGTACTTTCCGTTTGTTGCTGCGTGTTTCAGGCTGTTTCAGGCGATGGCGCTTGTTTTTTGGTCAATGAATGTTGCGCCAGTCGAGATGGATTGTTGCGGCCAATCGACGCAATCAAAGCCTCTTCGGACCGTAGAATGCGAAGCGGAGCCTGAGCATGCCAAGCGGTGATCCGATGATCGAGCATGCCGGCATGTGTGCGATGTGAAAGTAAAAGGAACGTGTAGATGAACTCGAAGACACACGCAACGCTGAGCTTTTCCGACAGCGATCAAACGATTGATTTGCCCATTTACCAGGGCACGCTCGGGCCGGACGTCATCGACATTCGCAAGCTGTACGGCCAGACTGGCAAGTTCACGTACGACCCGGGCTTCATGTCCACGGCGGCATGCAATTCCGAAATCACGTATATCGACGGTGACAAAGGCGAGCTGCTGTATCGCGGTTATCCGATCGACAATCTGGCGCAAAACGCCGACTTCCTTGAAACCTGCTATTTGCTGCTGAAGGGCGAATTGCCGAATGCGCAGCAGAAGGAAGAGTTCGTCACCACGGTTACACAGCACACGATGGTGCATGAGCAGATGCACTTCTTCTTCCGCGGTTTCCGCCGTGACGCGCACCCGATGGCGATTCTGGTGGCGGCAGTTGGCGCATTGTCGGCGTTCTATCACGACTCGCTCGACATCAACAATCCGCAGCACCGGGACGTATCCGCGATCCGCATGATTGCGAAGCTGCCGACGTTGGTGGCGATGGCGTACAAGTACACCGTGGGTCAGCCTTTTGTTTATCCGAAGAACGACTTGTCGTACAGCGCGAACTTCATGCGGATGATGTTTGCCAATCCGGCGGAAGAGTACGAAGTGAACGATGTGCTGGTGCGCGCGCTGGATCGCATTCTGATTTTGCATGCGGATCACGAGCAGAATGCGTCGACCTCGACGGTGCGCCTCGCGGGTTCGTCGGGTGCCAATCCGTTTGCTTGCATTGCAGCGGGCATTGCGTGTTTGTGGGGCCCGGCGCATGGTGGCGCGAATGAAGCGGCTTTGAACATGCTGGAGGAGATTGGTTCGGTCGACAACATTCCTGAGTTCATCGCGAAGGTGAAGGACAAGAACTCGGGTGTGAAGCTGATGGGGTTCGGTCACCGCGTCTACAAGAATTACGATCCGCGTGCGAAGCTGATGCGTGAGACCTGCCATGAAGTGCTGGAAGAGCTGGGACTGCATGACGACCCGCTGTTCAAGCTTGCCATGGCGCTTGAGAAGATCGCTCTTGAGGACGAGTACTTTGTTTCGCGCAAGCTGTATCCGAATGTCGATTTTTACTCGGGTATCGTGCAGCGGGCGCTTGGGATTCCGACTGCGATGTTTACGTGTATTTTTGCTATGGCTCGGACGGTTGGATGGATTGCGCAGTGGAATGAGATGATTGCCGATCCGGAGCAGAAGATTGGGCGGCCGCGGCAGTTGTTTGTTGGGGAGAGTCAGCGGGAGGCTCGGCCGCTTGCCAGGCGGTAGAGGTTTGGCCTTTTCTTGCTCTGGCTTCTTTGGCCTTTCCTTGTTGTGTTAGTGGTTTATTAGTGTTGCCCCTGTGCGGGGCGGCACTTACTTTCTTTGCCGCCGCAAAGAAAGATAAGCAAAGAAAGCGGCTCACACCGCCAGCCCATAAGTGGGTCCCCCGCACAGCTACGGTAGTGGTGCATCTGGAATCTGTGTCCTCGCACACTCCGCGTGGGTGACACAGCAGTCATACTTCCGGCGGCGCTGCGCGCGCCGATGCGCAGTTCATAAAACCACCCACCACGCGCTCGCTCCCTCCGTTCGCCCCGTTCCCAGATCGTCGTTGCATCACCACGTTGGCACAACCACGGCAGCCGTCGTGCAGCGAATACAGCGAATACAGCGAAAGCAGCGAAAGCAGCGAAAGCAGCGAAAGCAGCCAATGCAGCCAATGCAGCCAATGCAGCCAATGCAGCCAATGCAGCCAATGCAGCGCATCGACATTTCATTTGAGGTGGGGTTCACCGATGAGTGCGAAAGCATTTCGCCGAGGCGAAGCCGATGGCTCTCGCTGCGCGAAGCGAAACCGCTGGTTTCCCTGGCAGACCCATCCGCGACGCACGCAGTGCGGAGTGGGAGCTGATGAGCCCTGTGCCGCTAACGCGAAGTGTGCGAGAACACGGATTCCAGATGCACCACTACCGTAGCTGCGCGGGGGACCCGCTTATGAGCTGGCGGTGTGAGCCGCTTTCTTTGCTTATCTTTCTTTGCGGCGGCAAAGAAAGTAAGTGCCGCCCCGCACAGGGGCAACACCAATAGACCACTAACAAAACCAGGAAAGGCCAACGCCGCGGGCGCACAGACAGAAAAGACCACGAACAAAACCAGGAAAGGCCAACGCCGCAGGCGTACAGACAGAACAGACCACGAACAAACCAAGAAAACCCCAACGCCGCAGGCAACCAAACAACCAAAACACCAAGCATCCCCTCCCGCAGGGAAAACAAAAACCCCAAACCCGAAACTCCCATGTGATAAGTTCGTCTGACGCGTGCAGACCTTCTACAATCGGAAACGACCGCGCAGCCCCGGCTGCCAGCCGAACCACGAAAGCGAACATCACAGGAGCGACCCTGATGCAGCAGCCAGAAGCCCTCGGCGGCCTGTCCCACTCGGGTGGAATCGATCACCACGAACCCGAGCCGGACGGCGCATTCATTCCGACGGAAAATCTCAACGTCGCGAGCGCGACCCAGCATGTGCTGAAGTCTGGCGACACCTTCATCGTCAACGACCCCCTCGGCGATATCACCGGCCATGACGACGGCCTGTTCGTCAACGACACCCGCGTTCTCTCCGCACTGCGCCTCACCTTCGGCGGCCGCGCGCCGTCGCTGCTGTCAGGCAGCGTCAGCAGCGACAACACGTCGTTCACCGCGCATCTGACCAATCGCCCGCTGCCGCCGCTCGGCGGCGACAGCACGCCGGAAGGCGTGATCCACGTCGAACGGGTGCGCGTGCTCTCGGGCACCGTGCTCAACGAAGCCATTGAACTCACCAACTACGGCACGAGCGATGCAGTCGTGCCGCTGTCGATTTCCTTTGCCAGCGATTTCCGTGACATGTTCGAAGTTCGCGGGCTCAAGCGCGACAAACAGGGCCGTGTCGAACCCGCGCGTGTCGAGAACCGCGAGGTGCTGCTCGGTTATATCGGTCTCGATGACGTGGCGCGCAATGTGCAGATCGCCTTCTCGCCGGAACCGGACAAGCTCTTCGCCGATCGCGCGGATTACACCGTGAAACTGCCGGCGCAAGCGTGCGTGTCGATTTATCTGTCTGTCTCGGTGCAGGTAGTTCCGCAGGCCGACAAGCCGGCCGCGGGCGTCGCACAACCCACGCACGCAGTGAGTGAAGCCCATCTGTCGCAAATCGACGCGGAGCGCCCGCGCGTCGGGCGCGCTGCGGTGCGCGCGGCTCTCGTCGACGCCCACCTGGTGATGCGGGAACGGCGCCGCGTCACGGCGCGCGTGCGTTCGAGCAATCCGCTGTTCAACGCGTGGATCGACCGGTCGCTGGCCGACCTCGGTCTGCTGACGACCGATCTCGCCACGGGGCCGTACCCCTACGCAGGCATCCCGTGGTTCTCCACGCCGTTCGGGCGCGACGCCGTCATCACGTCGTTGCAGACGCTGTGGCTGCAACCGACTCTCGCCGCAGGCGTGCTGCGTTTTCTCGCCGAACATCAGGCGCGCGAGAATTCGCCGTTTCGCGACGCCGCGCCCGGCAAGATCATGCACGAGATGCGCAAGGGCGAAATGGCCGCCACCGGCGAAGTGCCGTTCGCGCTGTACTACGGCGGCGTCGACACGACGCCGCTGTTCATCGTGCTGGCCGGCGCCTATGCGGCCCGCACGAATGACCTCGCGCTGATCGACGAGTTGTGGCCGGCGCTGGAACGTGCGGCGCAATGGGTGGCGGGCGTGTGCGACAAGAACCGCTATGGTCTGCTGGACTATCAGCGCGAGTCCGATGGCGGCCTCGCCAACCAGGGCTGGAAAGACAGCCACGATTCGGTCTTCCACGCCGACGGCCGTTTCCCCGACGGTCCGGTCGCGCTCGTCGAAGTGCAGGCCTATGCGAGCGCCGCGTTCGACACGATGGCTCACTTCGCCAAGCTGCGCGGCCTGCACGATCAGGCAAAGCAGTACAGCGAGCGCGCGAAGAAAATCCGTCAGTGCGTCGAAGAAAAGTACTGGATGGAAGAGTCCGGCTTCTATGGCATCGCGCTCGACGGCCACGGCGAACTGTGCCGCGTCATGGCGTCGAATGCGGGCCACCTGCTGGCCTTCGGTCTGCCCTCGCGCGAGCGTGGCGAAGCGGTGGTGCGCGCGCTCGACTCCACGCTGTTCCACACCGGCTGGGGCGTGCGTACGCTGGCCGCGAGCCAGGCGCGCTTCAACCCCATGGCGTACCACAACGGCTCGGTCTGGCCGCATGACAACGCGCTCTGTGCACGTGGCCTGTCGCACTATGGCGGCAAGGCGGCGGCCGTGCGGTTGCTGCAGGCGTTATTCCAGGCGGCGGTCAATTTCGACATGCGCCTGCCCGAGCTGTTCTGCGGTTTCCCGCGGCGGCGCGGCGAGCCGCCTACCGCCTATCCGGTCGCCTGTCTGCCGCAAGCATGGGCGGCGGGTTCGCCGTTCATGATGCTCGAAGCCTGTTTGGGCATCACGATCGATGCCGAGCGGCGCGAAGTCGTGATCGAACAGCCCATGCTGCCCGAGGGCATCGACTGGCTCGAAGTCGGCGATCTGAAGGTGGGCGACTCGTCCGTGTCGATCACGTTCCGGCGCATCGGCGACAAAGTGGTCGCGTCGGCCGAGCAGGGCGACGTGCGGGTGGTCGCGCTTCTTTAAATCCGCGCCTTGGCGGGGCATGAGGCGCACGCTGGAAGTTCTGTTGGCTGCGAGGCACCGGGTGGTAACATTTGTTGTCATCCTTATCGGCCGTTCACCCGGACCATCGCATGCCAGACAGTTTTGACCAGCTTGCCGCCCTGATCCGGGCGCGCTTCTCCGAACTGAGTCCGCAGTTCCAGATGGGCGCAGCGTTCCTGCTCGACCATCCCGACGAAGTCGCGGTCTCGTCAATGCGCAAAGTGGCCGAGCGGGCGCAAGTGCAACCGGCCTCGCTGGTGCGCCTGTCGCAACAGTTGGGTTTTCCCGGCTGGAACGAATTGCGCAACCTGTTCGTCGCGCGCGTGCGCACGCGGCCCGAGCCGCTCACGAGCCGCGCGCGCTCGCTCGTCAAATCGAAAGATGCGCTCGCCAACGACCTGCTGGTCGCGCAACAACACAATCTTGAAGTCACCGCGGCGCATAACGGGCGCGTGATCGTGGAAGCGGCACGTGTGCTGCGGCGTGCGCCGCATGTGCATGTTGCGGGCTTTCGCTCCTGTTATGCCGTGGCGTTTGGCCTCGTCTATGGCTACCGCCTGTTCCGCCCGTCGGTGTCGCTGCTCAACGGCGAAGCCGGCACGCTCGAGATGCAACTGCGCACGGTGGAGCGAGACAGCGCCACCATCGTCATCAGTTTCGCGCCGTATTCTGTCGAAGCGGCGCGCGTAGCCGAGGCCGCGCTGGAAAAGGGCAGCAAGCTGATCGCGATCACGGACAGCGCGGTCTCGCCGATCGCGTTGAACGCCGACAAGGTGCTGATCTTTTCGCACGAAAGCCCGTCGTTCTTTCCTTCGCTGGTGGCGGCCACGGCGATTTCCGAATCGCTGGTCGCGCACCTGCTCGCGCTGGAAGGGGCAGGCGCGGTCGAACAACTCGGCATTGCCGAGCAATCGCTGCATGACAAGGGCGCCTACGTGCCTTGAGATTCGTCGTCTGAGTCAGACAGGTAGCCGGCGCGTTGCGCAGCGCCGCTGCGTTTGGTTCATCGTCACACCGTTTGACAACAAATGTTGTTTGGAAGTATAAATGCGTACCGATTGTTGAATGGGTGCGAGCCGTGATGTCGAAGCAGGAATTGAGTCTCTTTCAGGTGAGCGGTGAGCCGTATGACATCGGCTACCGGCTGGGCGAACTCGCGAGACCGGTATTCACCGAATACATGGAGCAAAGCATTGCGTGGCGGGCGGTCCGGCGCTGGCGCGGAAAGCCGTTCGTGCAGCAACTGCGCGATGCAGCCCGGGCGCATTTTCCGGCCTTGCTGAGCGAGCTCGACGGCATGGCGGCAGGACTCGGTTGGGCGGTGGAAGACCTCTTTCTGTGGAATTGCCGCGGCGAGTTGATTCACAACGCGCCGGACGGCTGCACGACGTTGGCCGCCGTAGAAGGCGATGCGCGTTTCATTGCCCACAATGAAGACGGCGATCCGTTTCTGCGCGAGCGTTGCGCGCTAGTCGAGGTTCACCCGGCCGGCAAGCCCGGCTTCGTGAGCTTCTACTACCCAGGATCGTTGCCGGGGCATACCTTCGCGGCCACCCGCGCTGGTCTCGTGCAAGCCATCAACAATCTGCGGATTCGCGTACCCGCAATTGGCGTGCCGCGAATGATTCTCGCGCGCGCGGTGCTCGATGCGGCTTCGCTCGATGAGGCGCTGCGCATTCTGCGCGACACACCGGCTGCGAGCGGTTTTCATCACACGCTCGGCGGTGCGGGCGACGAGCGTCTTCTGAGCGTAGAAGCCAGCGCGCGGCGATGCTCCGTGCAGACGGTAGCCACTATCGCAGGCCATGCCAATCATCTGATTCATCCGGGTTGCGAAGCCGAGGCGCAAATCGTCACGGATTCTTCGCGTGACAGGCAGGCTCGCGTCGAACACCTGTTGAGCACGCGCTCCGCGCCAACCAATCAGGCCGCCTTGCTCGGCGTGTTGCAGGATCGCGCACCCGAGGGCTTGCCGATCTACCGCGACGACCCGCTCGATCCCGACGACGAAAACACGCTTGCCACGGCGCTGTTCGACATCGGCAGCGACAGCGTATCGATGAAAGTTTATCGACAGGGTCAATGCGCATTCGATACGGTCATCGCACGTGAGCTGCCTGCGCAGCCTCGCGCCTGAGCGGCCGTCGCCAATACAAAGGAAAAGGAAACCATGTCCACCGTATTCCATCGCTCGCCGAAGCAGTCTCTGCCTGCGGCTGTTGCCGGCGACGGCATCGAAATCATCGATTCCACCGGCAAGCGCTATATCGACGCCTCGGGCGGCGCAGCCGTCTCGTGCCTCGGTCATAGCAATCAGCGCGTGATCGACGCGATCAAGCGTCAGGCGCAGCAATTACCGTATGCGCACACGTCGTTCTTCACGACCCAGGTTGCGGAAGAACTCGCCGACCGTCTGGTGGCGAGCGCGCCGCAAGGGCTCGAACACGTGTACTTCGTGTCGGGCGGCTCGGAAGCGATTGAGGCCACGCTGAAGCTGGCACGGCAGTACTTCGTCGAGAAGGGCGAATTGCAGCGCCGTCACTTCATCGCGCGGCGCCAGAGCTATCACGGCAATACGCTGGGGGCGCTCGCGATCGGCGGCAATGCGTGGCGGCGCGAGCCATTTCTGCCGATCCTGATCGAGGCGCATCACGTAAGCCCGTGTTACGCCTATCGCGAACAGCATGCCGATGAAACCGAAGAGCAGTTCGCGCAGCGTCTCGCGGATGAACTCGAACAGAAGATTCTTGAACTCGGCGCCGACACGGTGGCTGCATTCGTCGCCGAAACGGTAGTGGGCGCGACGGCCGGCGCCGTGCCGCCGGTGCGCGAGTATTTCCGCAAGATCCGCGCGGTGTGCGATCGCTACGGCGTGCTGCTGATTCTCGACGAAATCATGTCCGGCATGGGCCGCACGGGCTTCCTGTATGCCTGCGAGGAAGACGGCGTCGCGCCGGATATCCTGACCATCGCCAAGGGGCTCGGCGCCGGCTATCAGCCGATCGGCGCGACGCTGGTCAGCGACCGGATTTACCAGGCAATCGTCGGCGGCTCGGGCTTCTTTCAGCACGGACATACGTATATCGGCCATGCCACCGCTTGTGCTGCGGCGCTCGAAGTGCAGCGTGTGATCGCGGACGACCGGCTGCTGCCGAACGTACAGGCGCGTGGCGAGCAGTTGCGTGGCCGGCTGCGCGAGCACTACGCGCAGCATCCGCATATCGGCGACGTTCGCGGGCGGGGCCTCTTCGTCGGTGTGGAACTGGTGCAGGACCGCGCCACCAAGGCCCCGTTCGACGCCACGCTCAAACTGCACGCCGCGATCCGGCGCGAGGCTTTCGCGCGCGGGTTGATGGTGTATCCGATGGGCGGCACGGTCGACGGCAAGATCGGCGATCATGTGCTGCTGGCGCCGCCGTTTATCTGCACCGCGCGCGACATCGACGAGATCGTCAACCGTCTGACCGATGCGATTGAAGGCGCGCTGGGCGCCATCTGACACCCTTTCCATTCCTGCGAGATTTGCGATGACCGAGCGTTTGCCTCACTTCGAACTGTCCGATGCCACGCCCGAACAGAAGGCCGTGCTCGACGAAATCCTGTCGGGTCCGCGCGGCAATCTGAACGGGCCGTTTCTCGGCTGGATTCATAGTCCGGAGTTGGCGCAGCAGGCGCAACGGCTCGGCGCGTTCTGCCGCTATCGCACCGGCTTGCCGCTGCGCCTCTCGGAGCTGGCGATTCTGGTGACCGCGGCACGGTGGCAGGCGCAGGCCGAGTGGTACATCCACTATCCGATCGCTCTCGAAGCGGGCGTGGCCGAAGCGGATGCCGAGACGATCCGCCAGGGGCATCGGCCGTCTTTCGCCGATGCCGACGATGCCTTGATTCACGACTTCGCGAGCGAACTCTACGACACGAAGCGCGTCTCGGACGCCACTTACGCACAGGCGATCGCGCGCTTTGGCCATCAGGTGGTAATCAACCTGGTCGGTTTGCTCGGCTACTATG
Source organism: Paraburkholderia fungorum (assembly GCF_003610895.1). Lineage (GTDB taxonomy): Bacteria > Pseudomonadota > Gammaproteobacteria > Burkholderiales > Burkholderiaceae > Paraburkholderia > Paraburkholderia fungorum_B. The sequence goes on along the minus strand of NZ_MCAS01000013.1, from coordinate 82,030 downwards.
CTTTGGTGGCAATGACGCTGAACGTGTTCGACATGCGGGCCGTGGGGCAGGAGCGATTGCCGTTCGCCGAGTAGCGTCTGCAGCGCTTTTCACCCCGTATCCCGACGTTTCCGCCTCAAGGCGCCGCCGCCGCGATCTTCGCCGCGGCGGCGCTGTGCCTTCCAATGTCCTCCGCAATCCGCAATCCGCAATCCGCAATCCGCGAACCGCGAACCGCGAACCGCGACCGCGAACCGTAAGCTGGCGTCGTCACGACACTGGCACACGGAAGCGCCTATGATGAAGTTCGGTCCACGCCCGCGCCTTTTGCGCCGCGCGGCACGCCCCCAAAGGAAGTCTTCCCGGGCGACTCGCGACCGATGCCGACACCACGAGAATCCGGGCTGGACCGTTGCGGGCGGCATCACGTAGGGTTGCGGAGCGGCACGAAGCAGGGCACAAACAGGAGAGAGCAATGAAGCGCAAGGCATCAGCAGTCTGGCAAGGCGGCCTGCAGAACGGCAAAGGCTCGATTTCCACCGACAGCGGCGTTCTCAAGGAAACCCAATACTCGTTTTCCACACGCTTCGCGGACGGCATCGGTACGAATCCGGAAGAGCTGATTGCGGCCGCGCACGCGGGTTGCTTCTCGATGGCGCTGTCGGCGGAACTGGGCAAGGCCGGCATCACGCCTGAACGTATCGGCACCACGGCAACCGTCACGCTCGACAAGGACGGCGGCGGATTTTCGATTACCGCGGTGCATCTCGATGTGGCCGTGAAAATCCCCGGCGGCGACCAGGCCGCGTTCGAAAAGGCCACCGCGGACGCCAAGGCGGGCTGCCCGGTATCCAAGGTGCTCAACGCCGCCATCACGATGGACGCGAAGCTCGAAACCTGAGCACGCGGTTTGTGCCGCGGTTCGCGCGCTGGAGATGCATGCAGGGCCGGCGGGCAGGGGTAGGATCTTCGGCCGCCGGCTGCCGCTTTCAGTTCAGTTCGTTTAACTCATTTGTAATCTAACCAGGATGACGACGATCCGGCCACGCATGGGTGCGACACGCCGGGCGCCGTTTTTGATGGGACCGTCAATGACAACGCAAATCGAAAAAGCACGGCAATTCCAGTCATATCACGCGGCCGGCGAGGCCTTCATCATCCCGAATCCATGGGACATCGGCAGCGCGCGGCTGCTCGCGCTGGCTGGTTTCAAGGCGCTCGCCACCAGTAGCGCGGGCTATGCGTTTTCGCGCGGCCTGCCGGATAACGCCATTGGCCGCGCGCAGATGATGGTGCACCTCGCCGAAATCGCCACGGCGACGGATTTGCCCGTCAGCGCCGACCTGGAAAATGGTTTCGGCGACGCCCCAGAAGATTGCGCCGAAACGATCAGGCAGGCCGCGGCTGCGGGCGTGGTCGGCGGTTCGATCGAGGATTCCACGGGCCGTGCCGACGAACCTGTTTACCCGTTTGAAGCCGCTGTAGAGCGCGTGCGCGCGGCGGTGGTTGCGGCGCGCACCTTGCCGTTCCCATTTACGCTGACGGCGCGCGCTGAGAACTATCTGGTGGGCCGGCCCGATCTGGACGATACGATCCGGCGTTTGCAGGCCTACGAGGAGGCTGGGGCGGACGTGCTTTACGCGCCCGGCCTCAAGACGCGCGAAGAGATCGCCGCGGTGGTCGGCGCACTTGAGCGGCCGGTCAATGTGCTGATGGGGCTGCAGGGCGTGCTGCTTAGTTTCGACGACCTGCGTTCGCTGGGTGTGCGGCGTGTCAGCGTGGGCGGTTCGCTGGCGCGCGCGGCGTTGGGTGCATTGCTTCGCGCCGCGCACGAAATGCGCGATCACGGCACCTTCAACTACACGAAGGAGGCCGCCAGCGGCAATGAGATCAACCAGCTCTTCACCGCCGCCGCACAGAAGTGGGGTAAGCAGACGGGCGAGTGAGAGGAGATGGCGCGGCTGGCTGACCGCGCGTGGCCTCGTAACCCCGTTCGACGAAGTCCGGCCGTGCGGATGAATCGGCTTACTTCCCTTCGATCCGGTGGCGGACAGTCCCGGCGTTCAATCTCGACTTGCTTTCTTGAACGCTTAGTCATAATATCCAGTGCATGACGCAATCTGGCAACTGGAAGCAATCCGTGAAAAAGGGCGGCGAGGCCGCCCGGGGGCGCCCTCGCGAGTTCGATACGGACACGGTTCTGGCGAGCGCGAGCCAGGTTTTCTGGCATCACGGCTACCATGCGACCTCGATCGACGACCTTTGCAAGGCCACCGGTTTGCTGCGTGGCAGTCTGTATGGCGTGTTTGGCGACAAGCACGGCATCATGCTCGCCGCGCTCGATCATTACGCGGAAGGCTCGGTCGCGCGGCTGGCTGATCGGCTGAACGCGCCGGTGCCGGCGGAAGAGGCGTTGCGCAACGCCTTGCTGCATTACGCCCGGGTGGCTTGCGCGCTGAGCGGCGAACGCAGCTGCTTCATCACCAACACCACACTGGAGATGCCGCGCGACGACGAGACACTGCGCGCGCGCGTCGCGGCAATTCAACGCCGCATGGCCACCCTGCTGGCGGCAGCGGTGATTCGCGGGCAGGCGAGCGGCGCCTTCAATTCCACGCTTGATGAAAAAGCCGCCGGCGATTTCCTGCTATGCCTGATGCAAGGACTGCGTGTGCTGGGGCGAGTCGCCCACACGGAAGATGCGCTGATTGGAATCGTGGACGTCGCCATGCGAGCGCTCGTCTAATTTTTTTACCAATTTCTTGAACGAACAGTCATGAATAGAGAAGCCACCAAGCCCGCTTCGGCGGCACGCGTTGGCGCCGAAGGCGGGGCCGTTGCCGTTTGTCCTGGTGTCGGTGCGGTTGCCGCCCGCACGGCAGCAAGCGCCGGGAAGTCTGCGGCCGGCTTCGAGCGCCCGGGGCTCGCGCTCGCCGTGCTGTTCGTGGGCGCCTTCCTCGCGCCACTCGACTATTTCATCGTCAACCTCGCGCTGCCGTCGATTCACACCGGCCTGAACGCCACTGACGCGCAACTGCAACTCGTGGTGTCCGCCTACGCGTCCGCTTATGCCGTGCTGTTGATCACAGGCGGGCGCCTCGGCGACCTGTTCGGCCGGCGGCGCATGTTCATGACGGGGATGGCGGCGTTCGTGGTCGCCTCCGCGCTGTGCGGCTTCGCCACCAGCGGCCACATGCTGGTGATCGCGCGAATCGTGCAGGGCATCGCGGCGGCGGTCATGGCGCCGCAAGTGCTCGCCACGATTCGCGCGGTTGTCCCGTTGCATCAGCAGACCAAGGTGATGAGCCTGTACGGTTTCGTGTTCGGACTTTCGTCGATCGTCGGCCAGCTGGGCGGCGGTGCACTGATCACCTATCACCCGTTCGGACTCGACTGGCGCATCATCTTTCTCATCAACATTCCGATCGGTATCGTCGCCTTCATCGGCACCTGGAAGTTCGTGCCGGAAAATCAGCCGGCCACGCAAACCGGCATCGACCTGAAGGGCGTCGCGCTGCTTTCCATGGTGCTGCTGCTGGTCATCTATCCGATGACGCATGGCCGTGAAGCCGGCTGGCCCGTGTGGACTTTCGTGATGTTCGCGCTTGCCGTGCCCGTGTTCGCGCTATTCGTGGCGACCGAGCGCAGCGTCGAACGCGGCGGCGGCCATCCGCTGGTGGACCTGCAATTGTTCCGCAATCCGGCCTTCGCACTGGGTCTCGTGCTCGCGTTTCTGTTCTACTGCAACAGCGCGTTTTTCCTGACCTACGGGATCTTCCTGCAAACCGGTCTGCACTGGACGCCGCTTGCCTCCGGCATGGCCATCATGCCGTTCGCGATCGGCTTCGTGGTCGGGCCGCTGACGTCGCCCGCGGTGGTCAAACGCATCGGCGGCCATGTGCTGGCGCTTGGCTTCTCGATGATGACCGTCGGCTTCACGGTCACCGGCTGGTCCGCGACCCACGCCGCCACGCCAGATCTGCTGTTCTATTGCGGACTGGTATGCGCCGGCGTCGGTCACGGCCTGCTGCTGCCGTCGATCATGCGCATCGTGCTGCAGGAAGTCATCCCGGAGAAGGCGGGGCTCGCTTCGGGCGTGGTGTCGTCGACGCTGCAGATCGGCTCGGCGTTCGGCACGGCGGCCATCAGCGGCGCGTTCTTCGGCGTGATCGGCGGCCGCGAGACGCCGGATGCCTATGCGCACGCGTTCCAGTACAGCCTCGCGATCAACGCGTGTCTGATGTTCGTGTGTATCGGCTTGAGCGTGCTGCTGGTGCGGCATCAACAGTTGGCATTGCGCCGCGGCGTACAGCCGGTTTGAAAATAACGCGCCGGAGATCGTTTTCAACGGAAGCCGCCGCAGGCTTTCATGCCGTTGAGCCAGATCCGGTTCGCGGTGCACGAATTTACCGGCTGGTTCTTTGTTCACTGGTAATTCTGGTTTTAAGCTGATTGGAATAACTCGGAATCGGTTTGTCAGACGCGCATTAAATATGACAAATGCAGCCCGCATTTTCTACTTGAGATTCGGGTTTTCCAGAGTAATTCCTGCAGCCGGGGCGTGTTGCTGGGATGGCCGACTGGTATGGGGTTGAGGGTTTTTACCAGTTTTTCTCCTGGCGATCCGCCTGAAAAGCCTATTCCAGATCCGATGAAAACGGTATCAATAAAAAGCACTTGCCGTGATTAATTCAGATTGTTAATCTTGGCCAGCTTTTTGGAGTTTTCCTTCGGTAGTTCGATGTTGCAAAGCACCAGGCGATAACTTAATTCCGCTCAACGGGTTCCGGGGGACTGAATATGCTGACCGCTACCATTGATGCATTTGAAACACCGCCATCCGCCCGTTTCAACGTGGGCGACGTCGTTACGTTGAAGGAGGGCGGTCCGCGCATGACCGTGACCTACGCGGGTCCGGTGGCGCTCAATCCTGGCGAATGGCTGATTTGCGAATGGTTCGACGAACACGGCGAACTGCGCCGCGAGATGTTCGCGTACGAGAGCGTGCGGGTTGAGCCGCGTTCCATTCCTGCCGGTTCGGTGACGTGGGGCAGGATGGGCAGGGCAGCTTGAGAAGAGCGGCCCGGCGCACGTATTAGCCCTGTGAACCGATTTATCCGTCGATCAGTTTCAGCCCCGCCACCGAGAGCACGATCAAGGTCATGCAAATCACGCGGGGTGCGGAAACCGGGTCGTTGAACAGCATCACGCCCAGCACCGTGATGCCGAGCGATCCGATCCCTGTCCATACCACGTAAGCCGTACCGGCCGGCAAATGCTTCATCGCGAGCGTCAGTAAAAACACGCTGCCGAGCGCGGCCGCAACGCCGCCGATGCTCGGCCACAGACGTGTCCATCCGTTTGCATATTTCAACGCCAAGGCCATCAGGATTTCGACCGCGCTTGCAGCGAGCAGAATGAGCCATGCCATCGTGAGCCCCCATCAGTGAGTGGTTAATGAGCGGCCAGCTTAGGGCTATAGTGATGCGCTCACCATTACTTACCCACTGGTAACCATGGCATTCCCCGAGTCCGCCAGCGCGCCCCTCGCATCGACCGAACGGCCCTATCGCGGTGACGTTTTCGACGCCGCCTGCTCGTCGCGCCTCGCGCTCGAACTGATCGCAGGAAAATGGACGCTGCTCATCATGCCGGCGCTGTTGCCCGGCGCGATGCGCAATAACGCGCTGCTGCGCAAGATCGGCGGCATCTCGCAGAAGGTGCTCACGCAAACGCTCAAGGAACTCGAGCGCAACGGTCTGGTGATCCGCGAGGAGCAGCCGGGTGCGGTGGCGCACGTGGAGTATCGGCTGAGCGAGCTGGGGCGAACGCTCAGTGATGCGCTGGTGGCGCTCGATCATTGGGCCGAGAATCACGCGGCCGAACTCGACGCTGCCCGTGAACGCTATGACGCGCGCCAGCAAACGCACCGCTAACCGGCTGCCTGCAGTTGCCGCGTGCGATTGTGGCCTGTGCCCTACGGCCGCTTGTTTTCCGGGTGCTCACGCGCCGCGGCGCGCCTTTGTACGCGCATCATCAGCGCCGAAGAAAAGGCCCGCATCCGCACGATCTTGCGCGTCTCCACGACTTCGCCGGCCACGTTTTTCGGCGGGTTCGGCTGTAACGACCAGTAGAGCGCCAGCAGCCAGCCAAAGCCGGTCCAGCCGAGACACGCATTGAAGAGCGCCAGCGTCAGCACGTCATGGCGCTTGCGCCGGTCCGCGAGAATACTCGGCAGAAAATACAGCGCCAGCGCGAGCACCGCGGCGATGGCCTGAACCACGACGTTGCCGCCTATAGTCGTCATAGTTTGCCTCCCCAGGACGCGACCTATGCTGCGATTGTCGCGCGATTGTCTGTTTCGCGCAGTGGCGGCCGTGAACGGCGTTTGTGCGCCTGCAAGCATGCCGAGGGGTTCAGTGCATCGCGCATCAGGACTATCATGCATGTTTCGACCGACCAGATCCGCCACGGACCACCCCACCATGATCTCCGACGATACGACCCAGCAGACCCAGCGCATCAACCAGGACACGCTACGCGAATTCGTAGACCGCAAATGGAACGACGAGATCGTGCCCGCGCTCACGGACTACATCGCGGTGCCGGCCAAGAGTCCGGCGTTCGATCCCGAGTGGGTCAAGCACGGCTATCTTGAGCGCGTGATTACCGACGCGGCGCAATGGGCCGAGCAGCAACCCGTGCGCGGTCTGAAACTCGAAGTGGTCCGCTTGCCGGGCCGCACGCCGGTGATCTTCTTCGAAACGGCCGCGACCCGTTCGGGCAGCGACGAAACCATCGTGCTGTACGGCCACCTCGACAAGCAGCCTGAATTCGACGGCTGGCGCAACGATCTCGGCCCGTGGACGCCGAAGCTCGAAGACGGCAAGCTCTACGGCCGCGGCGGCGCTGACGACGGCTATGCGATCTATGCCAGTCTCACGGCGCTGGCCGCGTTGGACGCGCAAGGTATCGAGCGTCCGCGCTGTGTCGGCTTGATCGAAACCTGCGAGGAATCGGGCAGCTACGATCTGCTGCCGTATGTCGACGCATTGCGCGAACGGCTTGGCAAAGTCGGCCTCGTGGTGTGTCTCGACTCGGGTGCCGGCAATTACGATCAACTGTGGCTCACCACGTCGCTGCGCGGGCTGGTGGCGGGCGACCTCGAAGTCCAGGTGCTCGACGAGGGAATTCACTCGGGCGGCTACGGCGGCATTGCGCCGTCGAGCTTCCGCATCATGCGGCAACTGTTCGACCGTCTCGAAGACTCGGCCAACGGCACCTTGCTGCCGAAGGGTTTCCACGTTCAGATTCCGGCGGATCGTCTGCGCGAAGCGGAAGCGACCGCGCAGATTCTCGGCGACGACGTCTGGAAGAAGTTGCCGTGGGCCTGCGGCCAGGACGGCCGTCAGGTGCTGCCCACCACCACTAATCCGCAAGAAGCCTTGCTCAACTCGACGTGGCGTCCTTCGTTGTCGGTGACCGGCGCGGCCGGCTTGCCCGCGCTCGCCGATGCGGGCAACGTGCTGCGTCCGCGCACGGCGTTCAAGCTCTCGCTGCGCCTGCCGCCGATGATCGAAGCGGAAAAGGCCGTCGCCGAACTGAAGGCGCTGCTCGAATTCGATCCGCCCTATAACGCCAAGGTCACGTTCAAGCCGGATGCCGGTGCGGCGAGCGGCTGGAGTGCGCCCGATCTCGCGCCGTGGCTTGCCACCGCGCTTAACGACGCGTCGCGCACCCACTACGGCGCGGACGTTGCCTATATGGGGCAGGGCGGCACGATTCCACTGATGAATGTGTTGAAGTCGGGTTTCCCGAAGTCGCAGTTCATGGTGTGCGGCGTGCTCGGGCCGAAGTCGAACGCACACGGACCGAACGAGTTCCTGCACGTGCCGTACGGCAAGAAACTGACGGCAGCCGTTGCACAGGTGATCGCGGCAGCGCCTTGATGCGCACTTCGCCTTCACTTTTCTTGCAATAGCATTGCGGGTGAATCAGCGGGCGCTATAAGGCGCCCGCTTTTTATTATGCGAATTGAATAGTCCGTCTGTTAGCCCACAAATCAGAAAGCAAAGCTGCGCAAACACTATTTTCGATTGCATTACCTAATCGAAAGCCATTTCTTTTTCTTTCAGATTCCGCACGAAATTCAAACTCTGTTCGCTCGCTAATTTATTGCGGCCGACTGTCCAATCCAGAGCTAATTTCGCCCATCTTCGGTGCGCAAGCGTTTGCGCATGCGCATCTTTTCTCCTTCTATTTTGCCACCCGCCAGAGCACCATCTGACGTGGCTTCAAGTGCGTGTTGCATTCATCTGTTGGTTACCCCGCTCCCATCCGATTCCGGTCTGCTTTAGGCTCGCATTGCAATGCCAGTGTTTAACCTTAAAAGGACCATTCAAAATGAATCTGCATAACCATCACGCCTGCCGTCCGTTCCTCGAGGCCGGCAATTTGTCGCAAATCTCCGCTTACTATGAAGAAGGCCGCAACATCATGTGGATGATGCTGCGGGCCCAACCGCGTCCCTGTTTCAATCTCGATCTGGTGCACGACATTCTGGGGCTCGCGCAGGCAGCACGGGAATCCGGTTTGCCAATCGATTTCTGGGTAACGGGTTCGCTGATTCCGACCATGTTCAATGTCGGGGGCGACCTCGATTTCTTTGCCGACTCGATCCGCTCGGGCAAGCGTCAGGCGCTGATGTCGTACGCGCGAGCCTGTGTCGATTGCGTGCACGCGGCGGCGCGCGGCTTCGACACGGGGGCCATTTCGATCGCGATGGTGGAGGGCACGGCGCTGGGTGGGGGCTTTGAAGCGGCGCTCGCGCACCATTTCGTGCTGGCGCAGAACGACGCGCGTATGGGCTTTCCGGAGATCGCATTCAACCTGTTCCCCGGCATGGGCGGTTATTCACTGGTCGCGCGCAAGGTGGGCATGCGTCTGGCCGAGGAGTTGATCGGCGTGGGCGAATCGCACACCGCGGAGTGGCACTTCGGCAAGGGGCTCGTCGACCATCTGTTCGAGCCGGGCGAGGCCTATATGGCGACGCGCACCTTCATCGACACGCTCAAGCCGAAGATGAACGGAATCCGCGCGATGCTGCGGGCGCGCCAGCGCGTGTTGCAACTCTCGCGCGCCGAGTTGATGGAAATTACCGAGGACTGGGTGAACGCAGCCTTCATGATCGAGGAGAAGGACCTCGCCTTCATGGAGCGGCTGGTGATGCTGCAAAACCGCCGTCATTCAAATTTGCGCCAGACGGCTTCCAGTGCGGCCAATTTCGCCTGAATCGATCCGGGTCCCGACGACATCGAGCTGCAGCGGGCGCGGCCCGCCAATCCTTCAGGGCAACTTCTTCCGGGGCGCAGGGAACATCCCGCGGGGCGCAGGTCGTGCGCAAGCTCAGGCAATCAGTCTGAGCTTCTGCCGATCCTGCAGCCAGCGTTCGAACTCCGCGACCGGCATGGGTTGACCGTACAGGAAGCCCTGCACGTATTCGACGCCCAGCCCCCTCATGAACACCTCTTCGGACTCGGTTTCGATGCCTTCGGCGACCACCTTGAAATTCAGTTCCTGCGCGACCGCCACCATTGAGCGCACGAGTGCCTGCGCCTTGGTGTCGGCATTGATCGAGCGGACGAAGCTGCGGTCGAGCTTGATGACGTCGAGTGGAATGCGGCCCAGTTGCGAGAGCGACGAGTAGCCGGTACCGAAGTCGTCCAGGTGAACTTGCGCGCCGAGCTGGCGGAACTGCGTGATCAGATCGATCGCTGCCGCTTCGTCCTCGATCAGGCAGCTCTCGGTGAGTTCCAGGTCGATCAGGCATGGATCGAGATCCGCGCGCTGCAGCGCCTCGCTGAAATGGCGAACCACGGCGGTATCGACCAGTTGACGTGCCGACACGTTGATCGCGACGCGCAGGTTATAGCCGTCCGCCTTCCATTTGGCGGCTTGCCGCGCTGCCGTTTCCATGACCCAGCGGCCGAGCACGCCGATAAGCCCGGATTCCTCCGCATAGCGGATGAACTCCGCCGGCATGATCTGGCCGCGCTCCGGCGAGTTCCAGCGCACCAGCGCCTCCGCGCCCTGCACGGCGCCCGTGGCGAGCGTGAGCTTGGGTTGATAGTGCAGCGTCAACTGGCCTTCTTCGAGACCGCGCCGCAGGTTGGTGTCGAGCCACATGTACTCGGCCACCTTGCGGTTCATGTCGGGCGAGAACACGCGATAGGTGCGCTTGCCTTCATCTTTGGCGACGTACATCGCCGTATCCGCGGAACGGATCAGCGATTCGAGGTTGTTGCCGTGTTCGGGATAGAGCGCGATGCCGATCGAGCAGCCGGTGTAGACCTCGACGAGCCCCAGGCTGAACGGCGTACGCAGGCGCTCGAGAATGCGCTGCGCGGTTGCTTCGAGGTCGTGCGCGGTGCCTTTGGTTGCGAGCACAATGAACTCGTCGCCGCCGAGGCGCGCGAGCGCGTCGCCTTCGTTCAGGCAGGTGCCGATGGCCGCTGATACGTCGCAGATCAGGCGGTCGCCGAAAACGTGACCGTAGTGGTCGTTGACCTTCTTGAAGTTGTCGAGATCGAGAAACAGCACGCCGACCGATTCGCCGGGTCCCGCTTCTTCGATTGCGGCGCGGATCTTGTCCTGGATCGCGTTGCGATTGGCGAGGCCGGTGAGTGAATCGGTGTTTGCCAGTTCAGTGAGCCGTTCCTGCGCAAGCCGTTCTTCGGTGATGTCGGTGCCCGAGCAGATCAGAAACTGTTCATCGACGCCGCTGCCGCTGTGAACGAACTTGTTGCGAAACAGAAAGAGCCGTTCGCCGCGCAGCGTTTTCACGCGCCGTTCGACTTCGTACGAGACGCCGCGATTGAAGAAACCCGTGATGTTCTGGCTCGACGCCGCGCCAGATTCAGTGCTCATGAACAATGCCCACACATTGCGGCCAACAATGTCTTCCTCCTTGACGCCGGTGAGTTCCTCGGCAAGGCGGTTGAAGCGCTGTATCCGGCCGTGCCTGTCGACGATGACCACGACCGAATTGACTTCGGAGACGACCTGTTCGGCGAAAGACAGGCCGTGGACCAGATCGCGCGCGACGGACTCCGTGTCGTCGTAGGCCGAAGCGGTGCCTGCCCACGTATTGCTGGCGAGTTTTTTACCGACGAGGTGCAGGCGCAGCGGTTCGCCGAACAACCGCACGTCGAGAACAAGATGCGAGGTGATGCCGGTGAGGCAGCGGATTTGCGAGGCCTGCTGAGGATTCAATGGAATCGCGACATTGGCCGGCACGTCGCCGCTGACAGGCGTGAGTTCCAATGCGTTGCTGTCGTTCGACAGACGCCAGCAAGGGCTGCTTGTGCCGAACTGCGCAAAAAGCACCTGATCGTGTTGGTCGTCATTCATGAGATCCCCGGGCGGTGTGCCGATGGGCCCCACCATGAGGGTGGATTGGCGGCAAACAGTCTTCATCATACTTAAAGACTGGCCTCATTGTAGCGAAGCAACTGGTGTTCGGGCCTATAAAAGGTTAACGATCCGAATGGTCTTTCTCTTTAATTTTTTGTTTCGACGCGCATTGGTGCGAAGCTCACGAAAACGCATAGAAATTGTTTCAAAACCGAATCAAAATCGTTTCAGAAACGGTGGGCCAATATGCTTCGAGCGTGCTCCCGTTGCGCCGGAATGGCTTCAACGGCGGGGGCAAACCAGAATGCCCCGGCAATCAGTGTCGCGATAACAACACCATCCCGATACAGAATCCGATTACCCGCGACAGCGGGCACCCGTTCGCCAACCAGCAACGTGCCTGCAAGATTCAAAGGATCGCTTGCGGCGACGCACACAAATGCACCGTCGTTCGCATGCCGGCGAACCTCACGCAATAACGGAATCGCTTCCGGCAGCGCAAACTGTTCGCCGGCGAGGCCGTTCACAAATCGCCCGCCGCGAACCGTGCCGCGCGCTTCGAGCCGCTGGAACACACGCAGCAGGTCCCGCCACGGCGGCAACCATTCGGCCTCGCGTTCGAGCAAACGCCAGAACACCACGCCGTAACGGCGCAGCAAAGTCATCGCGACGTGTTCGAGTATTTCAGGCGCGAGCGGCTGGCGGCGCGCGGGCGAAGTTTCCGGCGCGGCAGCAACGGCTTGCCGGTTGACGAGCGCCCAGCGTCCCGCGTCGTCCATTCCTCCGATCAATGCGCTCGACCTGACACGCCGGCTGCCCGGATGGGCACTGCGTTTGGCGACCGGTTTCAACAGCGCCCGCAAGCCGGCGAAACTGTCGGAATTCACGAGGCCCGCTGCAACCAGTTCGCCTAATGCGTTTTCCAGTTCCATGCGCAAGCCGCTTACTTCGGTGAGCAGTTCGTCGAAGAACATCGCGCCATGTTGCGATAGCGTGTCATGAACGCGTTGCGCGCGAGCCGATAGCTCCGCCTGTTTCGAAGGGTCGATCAGCGCGCTCCATGTGCGTATCCGGGCGCGCGGCACCAGCACGATCGGTGTGCTGCGCACCGGTCCGGACGTGCCGCGCGCCCGTTCGGTCAGGCGGGTCCAGACGATCTTGCCGGCCCGGCATAGTTCGTCTAGCGAAGTGTTCGCATACGCCTTCACGCGCGCCGGCAGAATGTCTTCTTCCCATGCGCCCGCCGCGGCCTGAAAACCTTCCATCTGCTCGAGCACCGCGGCCAAAGCGTCGCGTCCCTCGCTGCGGGTGTCCGGGCTCAGATGTTGCCACTCGAACAGAAAGCGCATGAAGTCGTGCCGTTCCACCGGTTCGATCTCGCGTCGCAGGCGTTTCACCGTGTAACGGTGGATCCGCGCAAGCAGGTGACGCTCGCACCATTCCTCTTCGGTTGCGCCCGGCGAGAAACGGCCGCGCATCACGTAGCCTTCCGCCTCGAGGCGCGTCAAGGTCTGTTCAATGGATGCCGCCGGCAGCCGCAGCGCTTGTGCGATCGCGTGCACCGGCAGCGGGCCGAAACCGGTCAGCCGGGCGCGCAGCACGTCGAGCAGGGCGTCGTCGGCGCTCCAGGCGTCGGTGAAGCCCTTGGGTGCCGCGAGCGGCGGTTCGAAAGAAGCATCCGGATAGAGCGCCTGGAAACAGGTCAGGCGCTCGGCGGGCAGCCACAGCGTGTCGCCCCCGGCGATCCGCAGGCGGGTTGCGCGGCCGGATTCGGCAAGCGGCGCGAGCCACGCCGGCCAGCCTTCATTGCTGCCTGCCTCGGTCCCGGTGATGCAGGCGAGGCCCGTTAGCGCTTCGTGCATTTCGTCGGCGCTGCGCACTTGCGGCCACGCTTCGTCACGCACGCTGTCGATTGCGTCGGCGTCGAGCGCGCCCAGGTCGTCTGCGCTGGTCGGATCGCTCCAGCGCCGGTTCAGCACGGCTTGCGTGCGGCGCTCCTCGATCGGCGCGTCGTCGAGAAAGGCGTACGGCTTGGCATTGAGGATTTCGGCGGCAAGCGGCGAGGGCGCCGGCAGATCGCGGGCGATCAGCTGTACGTCACCCTGTTCAATGCGACGCAGCAGGGCAAGCCAGCGGTCGGTGTCCATCGCTTCGTGCAGGCAGTCGTCGACGGTTTGGTCCACTAACGGATGGCTCGGGAGTTCCCGCTCGCCGACGATGTTCTCCAGGCACGCGGCTTGCTCTGGAAACACGCTCGCCAGCAGATCTTCGCTGCGCATGCGCTGCAATTGCGGCGGCGTTTTGCGTCCGCCCGTATAGCGTGGCAAGCCGAGCGCGGTGGTCGCGTTCCAGCGCCAGCGCACGCCAAAGAGCGGCGCGTCGAGCAGTGCCTGGATCAGCAGATGCTCGGCGCTGTTCGAGTGCAGATAACGCCACACTTCGTCGAGTACGAACGAATGGCTGCCGGTCAGCGAGAGGACGATCGCGTCTTCGGTGGCGGCGGCTTGCAGTTCGAAGTTGAAGGTCCGGCAAAAACGCTTGCGCAATGCGAGACCCCACGCGCGGTTCACGCGGCTGCCGAACGGCGCGTGGATCACGAGTTGCGTGCCGCCGGATTCGTCGAAAAAGCGCTCCATGACCAGCGTGTTTTGCGTCGGCAGCACGCTTAGCGCCGCGCGTGCCCGGGCGAGATAGTCGGCGATCTGGCGGGCGGCGGCTTCGTCGAGATCGAGGGTGTCGACGAGCCAGTCGACCGCGCGCTGAAGACGCGCGGCGACGGAGCCGGCATCGTCCGCTTTGCCGTCGAGCAGGTGCTCGATCTGCTCACGCAAGCGCGCCACGCCGAACGACAGTTCATCGCTGCGTCCCGGCGCTTCACCCAGCCAGAACGGAATATTCGGCGGTTGCCCCTGCGCGTCCTCGACCCTCACGCGGCCGCTCTCGATGCGCAGAATCCGGTACGACGCATTGCCGAGTTGAAACACATCGCCGGCAAGACTCTCGACGGCGAAATCCTCGTTGACGGTGCCGATATTGATTGCCTGCGGTTCGAGGATCACCGCATAGTCGGCGTTCTCGGGAATCGTGCCGCCCGAGGTCACGGCGACCAGTTTGCCGCCACGCCGGCCGCGCAACGTACCGCTCACCGCATCGCGATGAATATAGGCGCCGCGCGGGCCGTTGCGGCTGGTGTAGCCGACAGCCAGCATGCGCAGCACGGCGTCGTACTGCTCGCGTTCGAGGTCAGCGTAGGGGGCCGCCCGCCGCAGCATCCCGAACAGGGCGTCTTCGCTCCATTCGGCGCTCGATACCTCGGCGACGATCTGTTGGGCAAGCACGTCGAGCGGCGCGCGCGGAATCCGCAAGGCGTCGAGTTCGCCCCGCCGCACGCAGTCGAGCAGCGCCGCGCATTCGATCAGATCGTCGCGCGAGGCCGGGAACAGCCGGCCTTTCGGCATGCCGCCGACATGGTGGCCCGAGCGCCCCACACGTTGCAGGAACGGTGCGATTGCGCGCGGCGAGCCCATCTGGCAGACCAGATCGACGTCGCCGATATCGATACCGAGTTCCAGCGAGGCGGTGGCGATCAGCACACGCAACTCGCCGCGTTTGAGGCGCTGCTCGGCGTCGAAACGATGCTCTTTGGCGAGACTGCCGTGATGCGCGGCGACCACGTCCTTGCCCAGGCGCTCGCTCAGATGGCGCGCGGCGCGCTCGGCCATGCGGCGCGTGTTGACGAAAATCAGCGTGGTGCGATGCATCGCGACCAGTTCGGCGAGCCGGTCGTAAACGCGTTCCCACACTTCGTTGGGCATCACCGCTTCGAGCGGCACGGGCGGAATTTCCAGCGCAAGATCGCGCTCGCGAATGTGTCCCACGTCGACGATCGCGCAGTCCGCGGGCAGGGCGCTTTCGATGCTTGCGCCGCCCACCAGAAAACGCGCGACCGCGCTAACGGGTTTTTGCGTAGCCGACAGGCCGATCCGGGGCAAGCGCCGTTCGCACAGCGCGTCGAGCCGTTCGAGACTGAGCGCCAGATGACTGCCGCGTTTGCTGCCGGCGAGCGCATGAATTTCGTCGACGATCACGGTGCGCACGGTCGACAGCATGCGCCGGCCGGAATCCGAGCCGAGCAGGACATACAGCGATTCCGGCGTGGTCACGAGAATGTGCGGCGCGCGCTTTTTCAGCGCGTTGCGCTCCTGCTGCGTGGTGTCGCCGGTGCGCACGGCGGTGCGGATTTCGAGCGGCGGCAGGCCGAGCGCGTCGAGCTCCGCGGCGATGCCCTGCAATGGCACGTCCAGGTTGATGCGGATGTCGTTGGAAAGCGCTTTGAGCGGCGAGACGTAGACCACCAGGGTTTCGTCGGGCAACGCGCCGTGGTTGGCAAGGCCTTGCTGAACCAGTTCGTCGAGCGCGGACAGGAAAGCAGTGAGGGTTTTGCCCGAGCCGGTGGGCGCGGCGACAAGCGTCGAGCGCCCGCTGCGAATCTGTGGCCAGGCGGCCGTCTGCGCGTCGGTGGGGGCAGGGAAGGTCTTCAGGAACCAGCAGGCGACCGCGGGATGGAAGTCATCCAGCACGCTGGCCCCTGGAAGCCCGGAAGCGTGACCCGAAGCGGCGCCAGGCGCCGTCCGCGATGCGGGGGCGAGGCATGAAGAACCGGAGGGCGCGTGCAAGGCGGTCGCGGATGTCGAGGCCGAAGTCATGCTGGCATAAGTGGGGGCGCGGCGTGCCATATCCAGAGGGCGGCAAGCGCCGCCCTGTTACGAAGGTCAGCGATCAGTCTGGCAGGTTTTTGCTGGTTATGCGGAGGGAAGACGCAGGGGGATTGGCGCGGAACGAGCCGGTAATCAGCACCGGTGCGGGGACAACCACGCCGCACCGGTATCCAGCACTACGAAAAAACTACCAGACCCAGCGCACCCCCGCATCGCCTGTCACGGTTCTCTGGTGTGCGCCACCCAGGTTCGTCACCCAGCCGAGCGTCGCGAACACACTGCCTGACGCGCTGAATTTGCCGACCACACCCGCGCCGAGTTGCGCCGCCGTTTGCCCGACCGTGCCCTGCATGACGGTCCCGCCGCCGAAGGTGACTTTGTCGTCCGAACCGAACTCGCGTAAGAGGCTCACGCGCAGATAAGGCCGCCATGCTGTCGAGAAGGCATCGAACTGGCCTTGCAGGCGGGCACCGATTCGTCCGACGAAAGTATTGCCGCTGTTGAAGCCGACGCTCGACACGCCGTCGTTGAAATCGGACAGCGTCAGGTGCTGCCACACGAGTTGCGCTTGCGGTTCGAGCGAGAGCCCCGCGCCGAGCGGAATCGGCAGGCCGCCTTCGAGCGAGCCGGTCACCGCGTTGCCATGCGTCGTGGTGCCGACGCCGTCGCGCGAGAGCGGATCGACCGTGAGCGAGCTGCCCATCAGCACCGCGTCGGTGTACCAGCCGCCCGGGCCGATATGCGTCCAGTAACCGCCGAGGCTATACGCATTGATCGCCAGGTGGCCCACGGCGAGATTGGGCATGCCGAGCGCGAAACCGTCGACGTCGCCGGTGGCCCGCGCGAAACCGACGAACACACCGTAGTGGTTGCGCTGGCCGCTCGCGCTGTGATCGGCGTAAAGATCCTGCCCGGCCTGAATGCCATACACGGAGCCGTCGAATTGCGGACTGGCCGTGCCGTTCTGGCTCAATACGCTATGGCCGCCCCACACGCGGCCCCATGCGTCAGGCAGAGTGCCGCTTTCGCTCAATAAGGCCTGATCGCCCTGGCGGTCATGGAACGTATCGATCTGCATCAGGCCGAGCTCGCGCGCGACGCCGGGCGCCGCTGCATAGATCGGCACTTCGACGCGATACAGCGGCGTGGCGGTCGAGCCGGGCGGCGGCGCGGGCGGCAAGGGCGGTGTGCCTTCGGCGGCAATCGGCTCGCCGGGTTCGGAGACGGGCGGCTGGCCAGGCGTGACAGGCGGCTCGCCCGGCGTCGTGGTGGGCGGCAGCGGCGCAACTGTATTGCGCAGATACCAGTTGTCCGTCGTGCCGCCGCTTACACCGCCTTTGGCGAGGTAATAGGAATACGCGCCGGCCTTCACCGGCGTGGCCAGTGTGAAAGCACTCGAATTCGTGGTGGCGCCGTTCACCGCCTGAATCACTTCAATGCCGTCCGCCAGCGTTTGTGCGCCCTGGCCACCCACGTTCGTGACTTGCAGGCGCGTTGAACCGGTGGCCGTACCACCGCTCAGTACGAGGCGGTCGGACGCCGCGCCGTCGCCGGCGACGACGGTGTTCATTCCGATCGTGCCGTTCTGGCCGATGTAGTTGCCCGTCACGTTCAGCAGATTGCCGGCACCCGCACCGGCAGGACCGCCAATCTGCACGACTCCCGCATTCACGAGCGAGCCGTTGATCGAGAATGCGCCGGTCCCTTCGCTTGCCAACGACGGCATGGCATTCGCCACAGCCAGCGTGCCGTTGTTCGTGACGGCGCCCGTCACGCTGCCATAGCCACCGAGCGTTGCACCCGCGGCCACCGTGGTGGCGCCGCCGCCGGTCAGCGCGGCACTCGCATGGGCTGCGTCGCCGATTGCGAGGGTGCCCGCCGCGACCGTGGTCGGGCCGCTATAGGTGCTTACGCCGGTCATCAGCAAACTGCCGCTGCCGGCTTTCGTCAACGCGCCGCTGCCGCTTACGGCCTGCGTGAGCGTGGTGTCGAACGATTGCGTGTCGATCGTGCCGCCGCCCGCTGCCAGCGTGATCGCACGCGTGCCGGCGAGCGCGAAGCTCGATGTCAATTGCAGCGTGCCGCTGTTGAACGTGAGGCCGCCCGTGCTCGCACCGAGCGCATTGTCCGCGCCCACGGCGATCGTGCCTTGATCGATGGTCGTGCCGCCCGAGTAGGTGTTGCCGCTCGCCGCCGTCGGAGCAAGCGTCAACACGCCGGCGCCGGTTTTGTCGACCGAGCCCGTGCCGCTGATCGAACCCGCGTAGGTGCCCGCACTGTCTTGAGCAAAGCGCACGAGTCCGTTGTCGGTGACGCTGGCCGGCAGGTTCTGCGCGTTCGCCTGCAAGGTCGCGCCGCTATCGACCAGCGCCGTCGCGCTCGCGCCAAGCGTGCCGGTGAGATTGAGCGTGCCGGTCTGTACATGCGCGAGCGAGAAGGTGCCGGTGCCGGTCCAGTTCCACAAACTGCCTTGCATCAGCAAGGTCTGGAAATTGGTAAACGCATTCGATGCCGTGCCCGAGCCTTGCAGGATCACGGTATTCGCTCCACCGCCGCCATCCGCCGCGCCGTTGATCGCCGAGCCGGTCTGCAGAATCAGCGTATTGTTGCCGTTGCCCATCGTGATGGCGGTGCCGATGCCGCTCTGCACGAGCCCCGCATTCGTGATGGTGGTATTGCCGTTGAGGGTGCGGATGCCGGAACCGTTCTGACTGATGATGCTGCCGCCCGCGAGGTTCTGGATCGTCGCGACGAAGCTCGATCCAGCGGTATTGGAAAACACGGCATCCGAGCCGCTGCCGCTCGCGGTGATCGTGCCGCTGTTGATCAACTGGTCGTTATTGCCTTGCAGATACGCCGTTGGACTGCTCGCGCCGGAGGTGGAGAGCGTGCCGCTGTTATTGATGGTGCCGCTGCCGCCCAGAATCGATGCCGCGCGCGCGTTGCTGCCCGAGGTCGTCACCGTGCCGCTGTTGATCAAGGTGTTGTTCAGTTGCCCGGAATTCGTTTGTCCCCACGCGGCCGTCATGCCGTAGGCGTTGGGTCCGCTGGTCGTAATCGAGCCGCGATTGGTCAGCGTGTTGCCGCTGCCGTTCGCGGCCATGCCGTCGTTATAGGCGCCGGTCGTGGTGATGCTGCCGCCGCTTGCGTTGGTGATCTGATTGCCGTTGCCCACGCCGAGCAGCACGGCGCCGCGCACGGTGCCCGTGCCGCCGCCACCGGTCAGCGAGAAGGTGCCGCTGCTGTTGATCGTGCTAGTCGTGTCGACGCTGAAGACGACTGGGGCGGTGGTGCGCGCGAAACTGCCGGAGGTCGTGTTGTCGGCGTTGATCGTGACACCGGTGCTGCCGGTTTGCGCCACGACGGCGGAGGAAATGCTGCCCGTGCAGGTGACCGTGGTATTGGATGCCGGTGCGGTATTGCTGCACGCGGCCATGGCGGAAGGGGTGAGTGCTTTGGAGAGCAGTACGACGCTGCCGAGGCCAATCCCAAACGTCTTCTTCTTCATATGCGCGGTCCTTGATAAAGGCACAACACCATACGAGCGGAATGGTCCGACTTATACACGTGTTACCAGAACTTTCCAAATGCCTCGGACCTGGCATACGAATCTGTGGCGAATCGCCGACGCTTGCCGGAGACCCGCATGGCGCCTTGCTTGCAGAGGAGCAGGTAATTTATTCGGACCGGAAAAATGCTTCGGTAATAACGGTGCAATTCGTAAGGAGTTTGAAACATGTGTTTGCCCGGTGGCGGCTGACGAGGCGTGTCGCGGCCTGCCGAAACCGGTCAACTGCAGTACGCTGTACGACTCACCGATTCACGAATCCATGATGGAGTCTCAACGATGCGATACAACCCGTTAGGCCGTACTGGTGTGTTTGTTTCAGAGCTATGTCTGGGCACGATGACTTTCGGCGGTGGCGAAGGCATCTGGAAGCAGATCGGCGATCTGCAGCAAGGGGATGCGGAGCGGCTGGTCGGCCGGGCGCTCGACGCCGGCATCAATTTCATCGACACGGCCGACGTCTACGCGGAGGGTTTGTCCGAACAGATCACGGGCCAGGCGCTGAAAAATCTTAAAGTGCCACGCGATCAGGTTGTGGTCGCAACCAAAGTATTCGGTCCGACGGCGGCCTTCCCGAACGCACGCGGCGCTTCGCGCTATCACATCATCGACGGCGTCAAGGCGAGTTTGAAGCGCTTGCAACTCGATCACGTCGACCTGTATCAGATCCACGGTTTCGATCCGGCCACACCGATCGAAGAAACCGTGCGCGCGCTCGATACGCTGGTTCAGCATGGTCATGTACGGTATGTCGGCGTGTCGAACTGGGCCGCGTGGCAGATCGCGAAGGCATTGGGCATTGCTGAGCGCCTCGGCCTTGCGCGCTTTGAAACGCTGCAGGCGTATTACACGCTGGCGGGACGCGATCTCGAACGCGAACTCGTGCCGATGCTGCGCAGCGAAGGTCTCGGACTGATGGTGTGGAGTCCGCTCGCGGGTGGTTTGCTGAGTGGCAAATATGGGCGCGAGCAGCGAGGTGAAGCGGGCAGCCGCCGCACGACCTTCGATTTTCCGCCGGTCAATCGTGAGCGCGCTTACGACTGCATCGACGTGATGCGCGATATCGCCGAGGCGAAGAATGTCTCTGTGGCACAGATCGCGCTCGCGTGGCTGCTGCATCAACGCGTCGTGACCACGGTGATCGTCGGAGCGAAAAAAATCGAGCAACTCGACGACAACATTGCAGCCACCAGCGTCGCGCTGAGCGCTGACGAGCTTGCCAGACTCGATCAGGTCAGCACGCTGCCGGCCGAGTACCCGGGCTGGATGCTGGAGCGTCAAGGGGAGGCGCGCCGCAAGCAGCTCGAAGAGGCGCGTCACCTGCTATAACGCGCATCGGGCCCGAAGTTGCCGCGGCGCTCAAGCTGCGGGTTTGCTATCCGCCTGATACGCGGCCACGGCGTCCATGGTGCGTGCCGAGTACACCAGGGCGGCGCCCGCGTTCACGGCGACCGCCACGCCCAGCGCTTCGGCGATTTCTTCACGTGTCGCGCCGTGTTTCAGGGCCTCGGCGGTGTGCACGGTGATACAGCCGTCGCATCGCACCGTCACGGCCACCGCGAGCGAAATCAGCTCACGCGTCTTCGCGCCGAGCAGGTCGGTCTTCTGGCCTGCGCTCGACATCGCCTGATAGGCCTTCACGGTATCCGGCGACAGTTTGGCGATTTCGCCGATGCGGCCGAACAGTTCTTTGCGGTAATCGATCCAGTTCAACATGACAGCGCTCCTTGGTTGGCAGCAAGCCGGCGGATGCCGGTGCCTTGGGACAAAGTATTGCGCCGCGCCGCGATATCCTGAATACTCGATTCGCTCAACTTTTAGCGCGATCGTCTCATGGACACACTCAGCCGGCTGATCGACCTTGCCCGGCCGCAAGCCAGCCTCGATTTGCGCTGCCTGGTCACAGGCGGCTTCGATATGGATCACGCACCGATGGAGGCGGGGATTGCACCCTTTCATCTGGTGCTGGACGGCGCTTGTGTTGTCGAGACTGCGGGTGGCGCGCAGATTGAATTGCAAGCCGGGGACTTCATGCTGTTTCCGCGCGGCGCCGCGCATCGGGTGCGCGATGTCGGGCGGAGTGCCGGCGGCGCGCCGCTCACGTTGAGTCATGACGGTATGCTGCCGGTGCGACGCAATGACGGACGCGATGCTGGGCACAGTACCGGGCACAACACCGGGCACAATCGCGCCGTCAACGATGCCAGCCGCGCAGCGCGCGAGCACCTCGGCAGTGGCACCAATGCGCTCCATTCCAATGGCGAGCGCAATGCTGGCGTCGATCTGGATCTTCTATGCGGCCGGTTCGTCCATGCACCCGGTTCTTCCGCGTTGCTGCTCAACGCGCTGCCCGATCCGTTTCACGTGTCGCTCGGCGGCGTGCAAACGCTCGGCGCGTTGCAGACCGTGATTACGCTGATGCGCGCCGAAGCCGAACACCGTCAACCCGGCGCGCTTGCGATCGTCACCGCATTGAGCCTCGCGCTCTTCGCAATGGCCTTGCGCGTGCATGGCGAGCGGCATGCATCCGGCTCGGGCGTGCTGGCGCTGCTGGCCGATGCGCGTCTGGGTGCGTCCGTGCAGGGCATGCTGAGCGCGCCCGACCAGGCGTGGACAATCGCAACGCTCGGTGAGATGGCCGCGATGTCTCGTGCCACGTACGCGCGTCACTTCAACGAATGCGCGGGCATGACAGTGATGGAATTTCTCACGCAGATTCGCATGACCATCGCCTGCGATTTGCTGCGGCGCACGCAGCGTAGCGCCGCGGAGATCGGCGAGGCGGTGGGCTATCAATCGGAAGCGGCGTTCGGCAAGGCGTTTCAGCAGAGCGTGGGCGTAACGCCGGGACGTTACCGGCGTCAACCGCAGGAGAGCGGTCAGAAAGGCATCTAGGCCTTTTCGGGTCGGCCGAACCAGCGCTTCTCGATCCACGACATGATCCAGGTCACCAGCAGTGCGCAGACGGTGCCCAGCGTGACTTCGCCGAGGCGAAGCAGGGCCTTGTCCCACGGTGAGCCGGTGCCCGGCACCAACAGCATGATGGTCGCGGTAATGCCGCCCAGGCGCGCGGCGCTTCCCACGTTCACGACCCAGCAAGTGACGATTGCCACCGCGACCGTGGCCGCGTAAGCCGCGAGATTGCCACCGCCGAGCGTTGCGCCGGCAAGCCCGCAAACACCACCGACCATCGCGCCAATGAATTGATCGCGCGACAGGTTGCGGGTGTCGATATAACTATGCTGGCTCACCGCGATCGCCGTAATCGCGGCCCAGAAGGCCTGCTCGGTATGCAGCCAGCGGCCGATCGCGAAAGCGAGGCTTGCGCCGGCCACCGCCTGCGCGGCCATCACGCCGCCTTCGGCCAGCCGGTCGCCGAGCGGCAGCGACTTGAGAAAAGCAAATAGCGAATTGGCGGCATTCGTCCGTGCTGCGCGTCTTGAATCGTCGGGAGCGGTCATCGAATGGGGAGCCTGTTGCAGCATGAAGGACTCGTATTCTAGCGATTCAGGTTGGCCATGATGTTTCTCCTTTACCGGTTCGATGTGTGGAGGACTGCGCAACCGGTGTTCCATCGATCGTTCGATTGTTTCAGGAGCAAATGCGAGGAAGAGATGCGCAACAAGGCATAAGCCTTGCTGTGTACTTCGCCATGTACTTCGATGACAGCGTCGACGACGACGTGGGCCGCACCGTGGACGGCAGCGCGCGATTAGCCGCCAGGTGCGCCGGCCCGCTTCGATGGATAGGTTGATCAGGGAGAAAATGCATGAAATTCCGGTATTCCCTACAAGTGATGACGATTGCGCTCGGGTTTGGCGCAGCGTCGGCCGGCGCGGTATACGCGCAAGCCAGCGACGCTCCGGCGAGCGACGCGCCGATGAGCAGCACGCAGCTTTCGCCGGCGGATCAGCAGTTCGTGCAGGATGCCTCGCAGGCCGACGCCACGGAAATCGCGGCAAGCAGAGTTGCGCTCACGAATTCGCGCGATTCGCACGTCAAGAAATTCGCACAGCAAATGATCGTCGACCATACGAAGCTCTCGCACGGCATGACCGCTCTTGTTGCGAAGAAAGGGCTCAACGTGACGCCGTCCGCCGATTCGGCACTGGTCGGCAAGCTGCAGACGCTCAAAGGCCGCGAATTCGATCAGGCTTATGTCGAACAGATCGGAGTGGAGGCGCACCAGCGGGCGGTCGACCTGTTCCAGCAGGAGAGCCAGAGCGGTACCGATTCGCAGTTGAAAGCGGCGGCCGCGCATGCATTGCCGACCATCAGGCATCACCTCGCGATGGCGCAGCAACTCGCCGGCTCAATGAAGGGGGCGTCATGAGCGCGACCCTGCCGCGGCCGGCCTATGAGGATTCCCGCATGCACATTACTTTTCCCGACGACCAGCCGGTCTTCGACGGCGCGAATCTGACCGTGCGGTTCATGGCGCGGGTGGACGGCGAAGCGGTTGTGTGCGCGATCACCGCCGAGGCGCTGGAAGACCATTTCGGTGCCGATTCCGCGCTCGAAGCCACGCTGATGGCGGCCTTCGACAAGGGGCGTAACCGCATCTGTTCAGTTTGCGCGGAAGCACTCGACCGGAACGGCGCAGAAGGCGTAGTGTTGCATAGTGGACTGTTCAGAGTGGAAGGCATGGAACCCGATCGCGGTGGCGCCGCGTAATTCGGGTGCGTGCCAGCCGCCTCGCGCGGTTTTTCAACGCAAAGGCTGTGCGGCGGCATGGTCCGCAAAACGCGATTCAACGATGCAAGGAGGCCTTATGTCACTCATCGTCGCAGCACGGTTTACGACGTTCCCTGCCGCTGAAGACGCGGCGCAAAAGCTCTTTAACGCGGGTTTCGTCGAAGAAGACGTCACGCTGTTTTTTGTCAATCCACGCGGCCAGCACGCGCGTTATGCAATCGGCGGCGATACCGCTACCGATGCGGCCGCGAAGGACGCGCCGAAAGGCGCGGGAATGGGTGTCACCATCGGCGCGGTAGTGGGGGCGGTGGTCGGCGTCGCCCTATTTGCGACGTTCTCGGCACCGCTGCTCGTGTCGCTGATTGCTGCGGGCGTCGGTGCCTATGTTGGCTCGCTGGCCGGGGCCATGGCGCGCACCCGCGAAGGCGGCCATATCGGCCACCATGTGCCGTTTCACCAGGAAATGCGCGATTCCGGCGTGCTGGTTGCCGTTCACGTGTCGCCCGACAATCAGTTCGATGCTGCGCGGGTTTTGCGCGACGCCGGCGGCGCGGCGATCGAACGCGCGAGTGGGCGCTGGCAGCAAGGACGTTGGGCTGATTTCGATCCGCGCAGGACGCCCGAGCCGCTAAGCGAATTCAGCGAGAAGCATGCTTGAGTGAGGTGAACGAGAGCAATGCTTTCGTTTGAGTGAAGCAGCAGCAGATGACAAAACGGCCCGGCAAATGTCGGGCCGTTTTGCATTCCAGCAGGTGAGCCTCGCGCTTTATTCCGCCACGATCTTCAAATGGTTCTTCACGCTCGAGACGCCATCGACGCCTTTCACGACTTCACCCGCTGCGGCTTTGTCATCGGCACTCGGCACCGAGCCCGTGAGCCACACCACGCCCTTGCGGGTCTTCACGTGAATGTGGGTCGACTTGACGTTCTTCGCGCCGAGCAGTTCAGCCTTGGCTTTGGTGGTGATGGTGCCGTCGTCGACGTGCTGGCCGATGGTTTCGGATGCTGCCGACGGAGCCGAAGCGCTGGTCTGTGCCGTAGCGTTCAGTGCGAATGCAACACAAGCGATGCTGCCGGCAGTCTTCAGAAGTCGAATAGTCTTCATGGTTTCTCCATTGGGTATTGATGAAGGATGCGATCAAAGATGCGGTCCTGTTACCTGCGATCATCTGCGATCGATTCGCCTGCAAAGACCCGCACCTGTCCACACCGAGTTCATCCGCAAGGCCTGTGCCCGGCACATTCAATCGAGACCCGATGGAGGGAAATCCCGTTACGGCATATGCATTTAGACTGAAGAATAAGGAGAGAGCCGGTCCACCCCGTCGCCAGGCGGCTAGCAGGCCGCGCGACCGTAAATTGCCGGGTGCTTGTAAAAATGGGGCTCGGCAGCCTGCGCAATCGGCGGACCTGAAAAGACAAAACTGAGAAAAAACAGCGTGTTGGACGAACTGGTATGACAGTTGCTCTATTGAGGTCACGTACGATTTTTCAGCTATTAACGGGACCTCACTACAATGCCGTCAATTGAACTCCGCACAAGGCAGTCTCTTGCACTCACGCCTCGTCTGCAGCAATCGGTGCGTCTGTTGCAGTTGTCGTCTCTTGAGTTCCAGCAGGAGCTGCGCACCGCGCTCGACACCAACCCGTTTCTCGAGTACGACTCGACCGACACGGAAGACGTCGCGCTCGCCACCACAACACCGGGCGACGATGCAGGCGCCACGCCCGCTACTGACCAGGCCGCCGCAGCCGAATCCGAAGCGCCTGCGTCCGAAACCAGCGCTGGCGACACGATGGAGAGCGCGGGGCAGGACGACATGCCCGGTGATTTTTCAGGCGACTACAGCAGCCGTGGTTCGATGCGCCAGAACGGCGACTCGGACAGTAGCGATCCGGCCGAATGGGCGCGTTCGCAGCCCACCTTGCGCGAGCAGTTGCACGACTCGCTGCGTCTATATCGACTCGACGACCGCGACCGCGCGGTGGCTCGCTTCATCATCGAGGCGCTCGATGACGACGGCTATCTGCGTCAGGAGCTTCGCGATCTGGCGGACAGCGTCGAGCTCACGCCTGAACTGACCGAAGAAGAATTACTGGTCGCGCTGCGCCTCGTGCAATCGCTCGATCGTCCCGGTCTCGGCGCGCGCTCGCTCTCCGAATGCCTGTCACTGCAAGTGGATGCGTTGCCCGCCGATACGCCGGGACGCGACGTGGCGCGGCAGATCGTCGGCCATCATCTTGAGCGTCTTGCGCGGCGCGAACAGGCTGAACTGCAAAAGCAGATCGGCTGCAGCGCCACGGAACTGCGGGTGGCCTGCGCGCTGGTGCGCAAGCTCGATCCGAAGCCGGGCAACTGCTACGGCCGTGCCGACGACAACTACGTGGTGCCGGACGTCATCGTGCGCCAGGTGCGCAACAAGTGGGCCGTGTCGATCAATCCGGCCGTGCAGCCACGCGCTCGCATCCATCGCATGTATGCCGAGCTGTTCGCGCAGTCGGCCGGTGCAAGCCGCTCGCCGCTCGCGCAGCAACTGCAGGAGGCGCGCTGGCTGATCCGCAATGCGCAGCAGCGCTTCGATACGATTCAGCGCGTGGCCGAATGCATCGTCATGCATCAGAAGGCCTTCTTCCAGTACGGTGAAATCGCGCTCAAACCCATGGTGCTGCGCGACGTGGCCGAGGAACTGGGTCTGCACGAGTCCACCATCTCGCGCGCGACCGGCAACAAATATATGGCCACGCCGCGCGGCATTTTCGAGTTCAAGCACTTCTTCCCGCGCGAGCTCGGTACGGAAAGCGGCGGCACCTGTTCGGCCGCTGCCGTGCGCGCGTTGCTCAAGGAAATGATCGCCGCGGAAAATACGCACGATCCGCTCTCGGATGTGACGCTTGCGAAGATGCTCGCCGATCAGGGCGTGCTGGTGGCGCGCCGCACAGTGGCGAAGTACCGCCACTTGATGAAGGTGCCGCCGGCCGAACTGCGCCGCCAGGTGTAAAAGGACTTCGCTGCCGTTAAAGCAGGGCTTCACCGGAGAGTCACCCGAGCCTGACCGCTCGCGTGACTCTTTTCCGTATCTGGACGTTTCGCGCGTGCCCCATTACATTGGCGGGTCAAGTCGAAACGGGGTCAGTCAATGAAGTACTCGAATCTGGTCGAGCGTTTGCAAGGCAAGCGCACGTCGGCGTGGGAAATCCATCGCGTTGCCCAACAGGCGCTCGCCAGTGGCGAAGATGTCATCGTGCTGAGCGTGGGCGATCCTGACTTCGCGACACCCGAGCCGATCGTCGAGCGCGCAATCGAGGCGCTGCGCGGCGGCGACACGCACTACAGCGCCGTGTCGGGGCGTGAGCCGCTGCGCGCGGCGATTGCCGCGGAGCATGTGCGGACCACCGGTTGCGCGGCGAGCGCGGCCAACGTGATCCTGACGGCGGGCGCGCAGAACGGCGTGTTCGCCACGTCGCTCTGCCTGCTGGAAGCGGGCGACGAAGTGATCGTCCCCGAGCCGATGTATCTCACCTACGAAGCCTGCGTGCGTGCCGCTGGCGCGACGCTCGTGCCGGTGCCGGTCGATCCCGCGCGGGCGTTTCACCTCGACTGCGACGCGCTCGAAGCGGCGATCACGCCGCGCACTCAGGCCATTTTCTTTGCCACCCCCTGCAATCCGACCGGTGTGGTGATGCCGCGTGCCGACCTCGAGCGCATCGCGCGGCTCGCCATTCAGCACGACCTGTGGGTGCTGTCCGACGAGGTCTATGCGGATCTGACATTCGAGCGCGAGCACGTCAGCATCGCCGCGATGCCGGGCATGGCGGAGCGCACGGTGACGCTCGGCAGTCTGTCGAAGTCGCATGCAATGGCGGGTTGGCGCGTGGGCTGGGCGATCGGTCCGGCCACCCTGATCGAGCATATGGGGCGGCTCGCGCTGGCGATGCTTTATGGCTTGCCCGGTTTCATCCAGCAGGCCGCGCTGACGGCCCTGCAGAACAAGGCGCCGATCGTCGCCGAAATGCGTGAGCTTTATCGACGCCGCCGCGACGTCGTGTTCGAGCGTTTGAGCCGCGTGCCGGGTTTGCGTTGTCTGTTGCCGGAAGCGGGCATGTTCATGATGGTCGACGTCAGCGGTACGGGGCTCGACACGGTCGATTTCACCTGGCAGCTGTTTCGCGCGCAAGGTGTGTCGCTGCTTGACGCCAGTGCATTCGGCGAAACGGCGGACGGCTTCGTGCGGCTGGGTTTCGTGGTCGACGAAGCGAGCCTTGTCGATGCCTGCGAACGGATTGCGGCATTCGTCGGCGGATTGCCGGTACGCAACCGGGCATAAGCCGGACATGAGCCGGACATAAGCCGGCTGCAGAGGCAAGAAACGCTGCTCGAACCTTGAGCGCCAGATAAAGTTCTCGCGGGGGCAGGATAGATGAGCGGCTTTCTTGAGTATTTCGGATTGCTTTCGTTTCCCCTCGCTGAAGCAGCGCGGTGCGGGGGCAGGCGCTCGTTGGCGCCGGTTAGAGGCCGTTTTCGATTGACGTCTTTTATGCTTGCGTCAAGAATCGTTCGCCGAGTTCGTCTTAGTCTGGACAGCCGGAACATCGGCGCCTACCGATTCGCAGACGGGAACCGCATGGCCATTCGCTTCTATCTCGCGTTGCGCCGGTCATTGATGGCCGGATCCGTCGCCGCCGCGCTGCTTGCGATGGCGCTCATCCTTGCCGTTCTCGCCACCTTCAGTCAGATGTGCGCGGCGGCCGAACTGGACGAACCGTCCGCGGCCACGGCTAGCAAGGAAACAGCCACGTCCCCAGCTAGTCCGGCGAGCACGCCTGGCACGTTGGGTACTCCGAGGGGCGCGACCAGCCAGGCCGTCGATGCGAACGGTCAGCCCGTCAAGGAACCGCGCGCCAATCCTGCGCGTACTGGCCGTCCGCCGCAGGTTGCCGCCGCCAGCCAGAACGACTCACAAGACAACACGCCGCACAACGCCAAACCCGAGACCATCGCGATCCCCGTGCCGCCGGAGAACACCACGGTGACGCAGCATTCGATCCGGCTCGACGGCCGCAAGATCGATTACACCGCCACCGCCGGCAACCTGCTGCTGCGTGACAATACCGGCCAGGCCAATGCGAGCGTTTTCTATCTCGCCTACACCGTGCCCACGAAAAACCCGTCGACGCGGCCCGTCACCTTCCTCTTCAACGGCGGCCCGGGTGCGGGCACCGTGTTCCTGATGATCGGCTCGTTCGGGCCGAAGCGAGTGCGCACGGCGAGCCCCGCGAACACGCCGCCCGCGCCTTACGTGCTGGACGACAATCCCGATAGCCTGCTCGACACTACCGACCTGGTCTTTATCGACGCCGTGGGCGCGGGCTTGTCGAGGGTCGTCGGGCACGGCACGGGGAAGGATTTCTGGGGCGTCGATAAAGACCTCGCTGCGTTTTCGCAGTTCATCGATCGCTACCTGACGGTGAATCAGCGCTGGAATTCGCCGAAGTATCTGCTTGGCGAATCGTACGGTACCGCGCGTGCCGCGATGCTTGCGTATGAATTGGGGCAAAACAATATCTCGCTCAACGGCGTGATCCTGATGTCGTCGGTGCTCGATTCCGCGGCGTTTTCAGCCGGCTCCGACTTCCAGAGTGAGAGCTACTTGCCGAGCTTCGCCGCCATCGCGTGGTATCACGGCAAGATCGTGCCGAAGCCGGCCAGCCTGCCGGCCTTTCTCGACGAGGCTCGTGCGTTCGCGCGTGGCCCCTACGCGCAAGCGCTCGCGCAGGGCGACGCTTTGCCTGACGCGCAGCGCGACGAGATTGCTGCCCGCGTCGCCCAGTTCACCGGGCTCGACGTCGAGTACGTGAAGCGAAGCCGCCTGCGTCTTTATCCCTCGCGCTTTCGCGATCAGTTGCTGCGCGATCAGTCGCGCAGCGTGGGCCGTTTCGATGCGCGTTTCGAAGGGCTCGAGTATGACGGCGTGTCCGAGCGCCCCGATTTCGATGCGTCGGTGGCGGGCGTGTCGAGCGCTTTCGACGCCGCGCTTCATCAGCATCTGGCCCAGGACCTGCACTTCACGCCCGCCGACCGCTATCGCGTCTTCAACAACGACGCGCTGACGCAGTGGGACTGGAAACACCGCGAGTGGTGGGGAGAGCACCTGAACGAGCCGTATGCCGCGGGCGATCTCGCCGAAGCGATGCGGCAGAACCCGCATCTGCGGGTCATGTCGGTGAACGGTTATTTCGACCTTGCCACGCCGTTCT
Organism: Paraburkholderia fungorum; assembly: GCF_003610895.1. Taxonomy (GTDB): domain Bacteria; phylum Pseudomonadota; class Gammaproteobacteria; order Burkholderiales; family Burkholderiaceae; genus Paraburkholderia; species Paraburkholderia fungorum_B. The sequence continues at coordinate 51,403 of NZ_MCAS01000013.1, read as the reverse complement.
ATGCCACCGAGTACGCGCTCGCGCATCTCGGTGTCGATGCGCCGCTGCGCGCCAATGTGCGTATCACGTACTACCCGACCGGCCACATGATCTATCTGGACGATGCCGCGCTGCATACACTCAGGCGGGATCTGGCAAGCTTCTATGCGGCGGGCGCGAGCTAGCTGACGGTATAATTCAGCAACTTAGCGTCTACTTTGCGTCCACTTTGACGCACCTGTTCGACGGCGCGTCCATGCCGTTGTCCACGGCTTCGCCAACCCGGTTTGACCAACCCAGGCTTCACCCGCGCTGCCCATGCCATTTCTCCCGATCCAGTCCTTCACGCGCAAACGACTTTCCGACGTGGTGTCCGACCAGATCAAGCAGCTGATCTCGGACGGTGCGCTGATGCCGGGCGACCGGTTGCCGGCCGAACGGGATCTGGCCACGCAGCTCGGTGTCTCGCGGCCGTCGTTGCGCGAAGCGCTGATCAGGCTGGAAGCAGACGGCTATATCGAAACGTCGGGGCGGGGCGGCTTCACGGTTGTCGACGTCACCGCGCCGATCATCTCCAAGCCACTCGCCGAACTGTTGCTGCAAAATCCACGGACCAGTGCCGATATTCTCGAACTGCGCCAGGGTCTCGAATCGATTTCGACGGTCTACGCCGCGCAACGCGCCACGGCGGCCGATCTGCAAAAGATCACTGAAGCGTTCGAAGCGTTGAAGGCCGGCTCCCAGTCGCAAGACCGCGTGAACCTGGCGGAACTGGACGCCGCGTTCCACCTGGCCATCGCCGACTCCACGCATAACATCGCGCTTGCCCATGTGATGCACGGCATCCATACGCTGATTCGCGAAGGTATGCGCCAGTACCATCGTCTGATCGATTATGACGACGCGATGGAAAAGCAGTTGATGAGCCAGCATCAGGCAATCTACGACGCGGTTGTCACGCGCGACCCGCTCAAGGCGCGTAAGGCCGCGGAACGTCATCTGACCTATGTGCGCGAGATGTACAAGGAAGACGCGACGAAACCTTCGCCAAGCGTGGTTTCCTGAGTCTGCCGGGCTTCTGATCCTCCTGTTTATCTGATTCTTGTGCGCCGCTCGGGCTCGTCCCGCGAGCGGTGAGCCGCGCGCCTGCGCCGCCACGTGGCGATCCGCGCAACCCGTTCCACCAGCGATTTCCGGTTGACACCACCCGGCGGCTTCCTTATATAATTCTTGGTCAGACCAACATGACCAGTCTGACTGAGAGGCTGCAATTGGCGGCTGCAATGAGTTACCCGGCCGACCGCTCACGCGCATGCTGTCGGCGGGAAACGCCTGCGCCGCCTCGATTCCCGCAGTAGAGCGGATGAAGCGCCGGCCATCGCCTTCCTTTTCAATGAGCTTATGAAAGTCGCCCTGTTTATTCCGTGCTTTATCGACGCGTTCTATCCCGAGGTGGGGATCGCCACGCTCGAATTGCTCGAACGCTTCGGCATCGAGGTTGACTATCCGCAGGAGCAAACCTGCTGTGGCCAGCCGATGGCCAATAGCGGTGCGCAAGCGGAGGCTGCCGGCGCCGAGCGCGTGTTCGCGCGCAACTTCGCCGGCTATGACTACATCGTCGGGCCGTCGGCGAGCTGCATTCATCACGTGCGTGAGCATCTGAGCGCGATCGGGCAAACCGATGAGGTCAGGAAGGTTCGCGCCAGCGCGTATGAACTCGTCGAGTTTCTGCACGACGTGGTCGGCGCGCGCGAGTTTCCATGGGCTGAGTTTCCGCATCGCGTCGGGCTGCATAACAGTTGCAGCGCGTTGCGCCATCTGAAGGAAGCGTCAGTCTCGGAGATCGCCGCGGCGCCGTTCTCGAAACCGCGCGCCTTGCTCGAAGGCGTTAAAGGCATCGAATTCGCCAAACCGTCGCGCCCCGACGAATGCTGCGGTTTCGGCGGCACGTTTTCAGTGACCGAAGAGCCGGTGTCGGTGCGCATGGGGCAGGACAAGGTTCGCGATCATCTCAATGCGGGCGCCGAGTACATCGTATCGGGCGACATGTCGTGCCTGATGCACCAGCAAGGTTGCGCGGAACGGATGAAAGCCGACGCACGCTTCATTCATATCGCGCAGGTGCTTAACGGAGCGCGCGCATGAGCCGCATCGATCACGCGAAAGCCGCGGGCGCCTTCATCAGCAAGACCGAACACGTGGCGTTTCATGACAGGCGTCTGTGGGATTTGCGTGAGAAGCGCGATGCGCAGGCGCACGGCATGGCGGAATGGGAGACGCTGCGCGAACTGGCGTCGGGCATCAAGGAACACACGCTGTCGCATCTGTCGGACTATCTCGAACAGTTCGCCGCCGCGGCTGAGGCCAATGGCGTCGTGGTGCATTGGGCCGCGACGGCCGAGGAGCACAATGCGCTCGTCCACAAACTGATGTCCGAGCGCGGCATGACCACGCTGGTCAAAAGCAAGTCGATGCTCACGGACGAATGCAAGATGCGCGAGTATCTTGAACCGCGTGGCATCACGGTGATGGAAACCGATCTCGGCGAGCGGATCCAGCAACTCGATCATCAGGATCCGAGCCATATGGTGGTGCCCGCGGTCCATAAACTGCGCGCCGACGTGGCCGAACTGTTCGGCCGCACCATCGGCACCGATCCGAACAACAGCGATATTCATTATCTTGCCGAAAGCCAGCGGATGAACACGCGGCCGTATTTCGTGCGCGAGAAAACCGCTGGCATGACGGGCTGCAATTTCGCGGTGGCGGAGACGGGCACGGTCGTAGTGTGTACTAACGAAGGCAATGCCGACCTGTCCGCAAATGTGCCGCCGTTGCATATCGCGTCGATCGGTATCGAGAAGCTGATTCCGAAGGTGTCGGATCTAGGCGTATTCATCCGCATGCTGTCGCGCAGCGCGCTCGGTTCGCCGATTACGCAGTACACCTCGCATTTCCGTGCGCCACGTCCGGGCACCGAGATGCATTTCATCCTCGTCGATCACGGGCGCTCGGAGCGGCTCGCGATGGAGGACTTCTGGTATTCGCTCAAATGCATTCGCTGCGGCGCGTGTATGAATACGTGCCCCGTGTACCGGCGCAGTGGCGGTTTGTCGTATGGCGGCACGTATTCGGGGCCGATCGGCGCGATCATCAATCCGACTTTCGATCTGAAGCGCTATAGCGCTTTGCCGTTCGCGTCGACGCTCAACGGCAGTTGCACGAATGTGTGCCCGGTGAAGATCAATATTCACGAGCAGATCTACAAATGGCGCACGGTGATCGCCGAACGTCACGAGGTGCCGTTCGTGAAGCAGGAAGTGCTGAAGATGGCGGGGCGCCTGCTCGCGAGTCCGACGCTGTATCGGGCGACGGTGTCGTCCATGAGCGGTGCGCTGCGGCGGCTGCCGAATTTCGTGCTCTATAACCCGCTCAATATCTGGGGCAGGCAGCGTGAGTTGCCACAGGCGCCGAAGCTGACCTTCCACGCCTGGTACAAGAAAAATCGTGGAGGTGGCGATGGCAACGCGTGAAGCTTTTCTGGCGAAGGTGCGCGAGGCGCAACCGCCGGCGCGCCCGCGGCCCGATGTGCAGTTGTTCGCTTCGGTGGGCGGCGATCTGCGCTCGCGTTTCACGTCCGCGTTGCAGTCGATGGGCGGGACTTGCGTCGACGTGTCGGCTGCGGATGACGTGCTTGCGCTGATCCGTGAGCGGTTCGGCGCTGCCGCGTCGGTGGCGTCGGCTACGCCCGAAGTGCCCGGCACGCGTGAAATCACGGCCGAAACCGAGCCGGCTTCGCTGCAGGATGTCGAGGTGGGCGTGGTGCGGGCGCGCTTCGGTGTCGCTGAAACCGGTTCGGTGTGGTTCAGCGAGCGCGAGTATTGGGTCAACGCGTTGGGGTACATCGTGCAGCATCTGGTGGTGCTGCTCGACCCGGCGCAGTTGCTCGACGGCTTGCAGGACGTGTACCGTCGCGACGACTTCCGCGAGGCGCGCTTTGCGGCGCTGGTCACCGGCCCTTCGGCCACGGCGGATATCGAAGGCGTGCTGATTCGCGGCGCGCAGGGGGTGCGGTCGTTGACGGTGGTGTGGGTGGCGGGGCCGTAAAGACTCTCGGGCATGTCAAGGCGCCGCCGGGTGATACCGGTTCATCCCCGGACACGTGCTATACTAACCCGATGATCGATGTTTGTTTGATTTTTATCATAAAAATCATTGAGTTAATGGTTTATTATGGTTAATTCGATGAGCGGAGTTTGCGATGGTCCTTGAAGATCGGCTGAAGATAGCGATTGCCAAGCGGGCGTCCGACGTCTTCTTGCGGACCGAACTCGCCCGTCTTGGTAGTGAAGCCCAGATCGGGCGGGCGCTCCGCAAGTTGCTGGAGAGTGGAGTCATCGTCAAACTTGGCGTTGGCGTATATGCAAAAGCTAAGCGCAGTGTCCTGTCAGGCGTGCCGATCCCTGTCCAGCCAGTTGAAGTTCTGGCCGAGGAGGCCTTGGGTAGGATGGGCGTCAAGGTCTACCCGAGCCGGCAAGTCGCGCTGTACAACGCGGGTGAAACAACTCAATTGCCGGCCGGAACGGTGATCAACACCGGTAATCGTCGCATTGTGCGGAAATTGGGTTTCGGCAACAAAACTGTTCAATATGAAAATAATCTCGGAAGAACAGAAAGAGCTTATTGATTCGATCACCGCGGAGGGGCTGGCCGGAAACCTCTCTGCTTTTATCCTCGAGAAAGATATCCATGTCACTGACGCCTTGCACGCGTTGGCGAAACTTCAGCATAGGCACATTCGATTCGTATTTTGCGGCGGCACAAGCCTGTCCAAAGCGCATGGTTTGATCGAGCGAATGTCCGAGGACGTTGATCTGAAGGTGGTGCTGAATGCCGATCACGGCCTCACGCAAAGCGGCGTGAAGACTTATCTTGGCAAGCTGAAAAACGCCGTAATCGACGTGATGAAAGCATTGGGCTTTCAGATCATTGAAGAGGAACAACGGGCGCTCAACGCGAACCGTTACTTTGCGTCTGGTTGGAGTTACAAAACACGCTATACCGCTCACACCAGCTTGCGGCCTCATTTAAGTCTCGAATTTACGGTGCGCACGCCGAGCTTTGCCGTTGCACAAAAATCCATCGGGTATCTGATCGATCGTCTGGCGAATCGTGCGGGGGCGCCGGTCGGCATGCCGTGCGTAGCTGTCGAAGAAACGCTCGCGGAAAAGGTTCTGTCGTTTTTGCGCCGTCACGCGGAACACCGTGCAGGTGTGCGGGACAAGTGGGATCAGGCACTGGTGCGTCACATTTACGACACCTACTGCATTGTTGGCTCGAACGCGGCATTCGTTGATCGAGCGGCGGCTCACTTTAAAGACTGCGTTGAGTACGACCGCGCAGAGTTTCATCATCACACAGCGTTTGTCGAAGATCCGAAGCAATCCATGACGGCGACCCTGGCAATCGCGGAAACAGAAGAGCAGACGAAACTTGAGTATGAGCGGGTGCTGCTGCCGCTTGTTTATGGAGTGACGAGGCCGAGCTTCGGGGAGGCTTTCCCCGTATTCAAGTCGACAGCTTTGAAGCTTCTGGCCACACTTTGACAACCGCGGGCCTTAACGGCACTGCCAGCAAAGCGTTTGCCGGACGACCCTTCCACGGACTTTGCTATCATCACTGTATAAACATACAGGTTTCGTGAAAGCCCCGTGGCGATAGATGCTCCGTCAGACCTCCGCGCTGATGCCCCTTACTACCTGCTGAACTTCGAACGTGCGCTGGCGTGGCTCGCCGAGCGTTACGACGATCTGCTGGACGCGCACGAACACAGCTTTCTGCGCGCGTTCGCCGCTTTGCCGCAAGCCTCGCGCGCGTTGCTGGTTCGCATGCTGATGCGCAAGGGCACACTGTTCCGCGCCAGCCGTCTTGCTTATGACGAGATCGGTTGCCCCTTTGAGGCCGTTGCGCCTCTCGCGGCGCTCGGCTGGGTCGATACCGACCCGGACCTGACGCTCGACGACCTGTTCGCGCTCACCACCCGTCCCGAGTTGCTGCTGATCTTTGCGGATGCCATCGCGCTGATTCCGGGCGCGAAGGGCTTGCGCAAACCCGATCTGCTGGAAACGCTGCGGCCGTTGTTTTGCGAAAGCGAAAGCGAAAGCGAAAGCGAAAGCGAAAGCGAAAGCGAAGACGAGGACGGGGAACGAAGCGCGACCGGGCATTCGTTGCTCACGTGGCATAGCGAGACCACCGACCGTGTTTTCCATGTCGCCATCGCGCCACTCTGCGAGCGTCTGCGCCTGATGTTCTTCGGCAACTTGCAGCAGGACTGGTCGGAGTTCGTACTGGCCGACCTTGGGGTGTTCCAATACGAGAAGGTGGCATTCGCGCCGTCATCGCGCGCATTCCAGCAACGCGCGGACGTGGACGTGTACCTTGCGTTGCATGCGTGCCGTGAGGCACTCGAATGGCTGCCCACGGGCGATGCTGAAGCAGGGGCGGTCGACGAACTCGTCGCCGCGATTGTCGCGATCGAGATCTCGAACCCCTGGCTCGAAACGCGTCGCGCGAAACTGTTGTTTCGTGTCGGCCAGCATTGCGAGCGTCAATGGAACTGGCCTGCTGCACTGGCCGTCTACGAGCGTTGTGCGTGGCCGGGCGCGCGCCATCGGCGCTTGCGCGTGCTGGAACGATGCGAACGCTTCGAGGAAGCCTTCGCCCTCGCTTCGCAAGCCGCTGTCAGGCCTGAAAGCGAAGAGGAAGCACAACGTGTCGCGCGCATGTTGCCGCGTTTGCAGCGCAAGCGTGGCGAGCGGGTGGCGCGCGTGCCGGCCGCACGGCCTGTCGAGCGCAGCACGCTGGTGCTGCCGAGGCCCGAGGTGCCGCAAGCGGTCGAATACGTCGCCCGCGATCATTTGACGTGTGAGTCGGCACCGGTTCATTACGTCGAAAACGCACTGATCAATTCGCTGTTCGGTTTGCTGTGCTGGGAGCCGGTGTTCGCGGCGCTCCCCGGCGCGTTTTTTCATCCGTTCCAGCGCGGGCCGGCCGATCTGCATGCGCCGGATTTTCAGGCACGCCGCGCGGAACAATTCGCCGCGTGTCTCGCGCAACTCGACAGCAGTGCTTATCGCGAGACGATTCTTCGACATCTGCAAAGCAAGGCGGGTGTGCAATCGCCGTTTGTGTTCTGGGGCGTGCTGACGCCGGAACTCGTTGCGCTGGCGCTCGATTGCCTGCCTGCCGCACATCTGAAACTCTGGTTCGAGCGTCTGCTGCGTGATATCCGTGGCAACCGCTCAGGTCTGCCGGACCTGATTCGTTTCTGGCCGGCTGAGCGCCGTTATGAGTTGATCGAAGTAAAGGGCCCCGGCGATCGCTTGCAGGACAACCAGATCCGTTGGCTCGCATACTGCGCGCAGCACGGCATGCCCGTGCGCGTGCTCGACGTGCGATGGGCCGACGAAGACTCCGCCGGGTCTGACGGCGCGCTGGAGGATACGGCGGCGAGTCCGATGGAGACCATTGCGGAGATCACTGCGGTGTCTGCAAAAGAGGCTGGCACGTGACCTACGTGGTCGCCGTGCGGGCGATGTGCGAGTTCACCGCGAGGCGCGGCGATCTGGATCTGCGCTTCACGCCCGCGCCCACTTCGCTGGAAGGTATGGCGGGCCATGTGACGGTCGCCGGGCGGCGTGCGAGCGGCTATGAAACCGAGATCACACTCAGCGGCACGCATCGTGGCTTGACCGTGCGCGGCCGCGCCGACGGCTACGACCGGGTGTCGAACCGGCTGGAAGAGATCAAGACCCACCGTGGCGCGCTCGAACGGATGCCGGCGAATCATCGCGCGCTGCATTGGGCGCAGGCGCTGGTGTACGGCCATCTGCTATGCCGCGCCCGTGGGCTCGCGGAATTGACCGTCGCGCTGGTGTACTTCGATATCGGCAGTCAGAAGGAAACGTCGCTGACCGAAACGCATACCGCGCGTGAGTTGGAGATTTTCTTCGTCGAGCAATGCGAGCGATTTCTCGATTGGGCCGTGCAGGAAGAGGGACATCGCGCCGCGCGTAATGCCGCGCTCGGCGCCTTGCAGTTTCCCCATGGCGAATTTCGCAGCGGGCAGCGCGAACTGGCGGTGTCGGTGTATCGCGCCGCGCGTGATGGCAAGCCGTTGATGGCCCAGGCGCCCACCGGTATCGGCAAGACGCTGGCGACCATTTTTCCGCTGCTCAAGGCGTGCGCGTCGGACCAGATCGACCGCGTGTTCTTCCTTACCGCGAAAACGCCGGGCCGCGCGCTTGCTCTCGACGCGATCGAAACGCTCCATCAAGGCGCCGCGCCGTCTCTTACGCGCTTGCCGCTCAGAACGCTGGAACTGGTCGCGCGCGACAAGGCCTGCGAGCATCCCGACAAGGCCTGCAACGGCGAGTCCTGTCCGCTCGCGAGCGGTTTCTACGACAGGCTCGATGCGGCGCGCAGCAAGGCGTTGGCCGGACCCAGGCTCGACCGGGCATCGGTGCGCGAAGCGGCGCTCGAGCACGAAGTCTGCCCGTACTATCTCGCGCAGGAACTGGCGCGCTGGTCCGACGTGGTGGTGGGCGACTACAACTACTACTACGACAGCAGCGCGATGCTGTACGCGCTCACGCAGATCAATCAGTGGCGCGTCGGCGTGCTGGTCGACGAGGCGCACAATCTGCTTGAGCGGGCACGGCGCATGTACAGCGCGTCGCTCGATCAGGCGGCGTTCCGGCTCGCCCGCAAGACCGCGCCGGCAACGCTGAAGAAGCCGCTTGAACGGCTTCAGCGCGCGTGGAATGCCGTCAAACGCGCCCAAACCGACACCTATCAGGTCTACGCCGATGTACCCGGTCAGTTGCTTTCGGCCGCACAGAACCTGATCGGCGCGGTGACGGATCAATTGGCCGATGCGCCGCTTTCAATCGACGAAGCGTCGTTGCGGTTTTTCTTCGACGCCATGCATTTCGTCGCCTTGGCGGAGCAGTTCGGCGAGCATTCGATTTTCGACATCACGCTCAGCCCGGATCGCTACGCACCGCGCGGCAAGACCAACGCCACGCTCTGTGTGCGCAATGTCATCCCGGCACCGTTCCTCGCCGGGCGCTACGCTGTCGCGCGCACCACGGTGATGTTCTCAGGCACGCTCAATCCGCATCACTTCTATCGCGACACCCTGGGTCTGCCTGAGCAGACGACCTGGCTCGATGTCGAAGGGCCGTTTCGCGCCGAGCAGTTGCAGGTGCGCGTGGCGGGCAATGTCTCGACACGCTGGCGCGATCGCGAACGTTCGCTCGTGCCGATCGTCGAGCTGATCGCGCGGCAGTACGCAGCGCAGCCGGGCAACTATCTGGGGTTCCTGAGCAGCTTCGAGTATCTGCAGCAGGTGGTGGGCTTGATGCGCGAACGTCATCCGGAACTGCCGGTATGGGCGCAGGAACCGGGCATGGACGAGGCGGCGCGCGACACGTTTCTCGCGCGTTTTCGCAGCATGGGTCAGGGCGTCGGCTTCGCGGTGCTGGGTGGCGCGTTTTCCGAGGGGGTCGATCTGGTCGGCCAGCAGTTGATCGGCGCCTTCATCGCAACGCTCGGCCTGCCGCAGATGAACGACGTCAACGAACAGATGCGCCGCACGATGGAAGCGAAATTCGGCAACGGCTACGACTACACGTATCTGTATCCGGGCTTGCAGAAGGTTGTGCAGGCCGCGGGCCGGGTTATTCGCACGGAGCAGGACCGGGGCGTGGTGCATCTGATCGACGACCGCTACCGGCGGGCGGAAGTGCGCCGGCTGTTGCCGAGCTGGTGGCGGGTGCAATAGGCAACTGCAATCGGCAACTGCAATAGCCAACTGAACCAGGCAACTGACCGACGGGTCACGAGGCCATCTCTTTACCTCCCGGGTAATCGACCTGCCTACCGCCACCTGGCAAAGTGGCGGCACAGCACAACGATTCCGACCCACACGACCCAAGGCAAAGAGGCTCTCATGAACGCGACCGCACCGTATCTCACCGACACCCCCAACACCATCCGCACCGCCGACCACACGCATCTTTTCTACCGCGACTGGGGACACGGCACGCCGCTCGTGTTCCTGTCCGGCTGGACGCTGAATTCCGACATGTGGGCCTATCAGATGGAGCCGCTGTCGCGGCTCGGTTGCCGTTGCATCGCCTATGACCGCCGCGGCCACGGCCGTTCGAGCGATCCGGGACGCGGCTACGACTTCGACACGCTCGCCGACGATCTCGACAGCGTGCTGAGCACGCTCGATCTAAGCGACGTGACGTTGGTCGCGCATTCGATCGCAAGCGGCGAAGCGGTGCGCTATCTGACGCGGCATGGGTCGCGGCGCGTGGCCCGGATCGCGTTCATCGCGCCGGCCGCCACGCCGTATCTGCTGAAAACCGAGGACAACCCGAACGGCATCGACGCCGCCCTGTTCGAGCAAGGCCGCGCCGCGTTGAGCCGTTCCTTCCCCGACTGGATCGAGGCCAACGTCGCGCCTTATTTCGGCCCGGGCGCATCGCGTGCGCCGCTCGACTGGACGATCCGCATGATGCTGCAGACCTCGCATCAGGCCATGCTCGAACTCGCCCACGTACAGACCGTTACCGATTTTCGCGCGGAGCTGGCCCGCGTGCAGGTGCCCTCGCTGGTCGTGCATGGCGACCGCGACGCTTCGGCGCCGCTCGAACTGACCGGGCGGCCCACGGCGGCGCTCATCGAAGGCGCGTCACTGAGCGTCTACGAAGGCGCCGGTCACGGCCTCTACTTCACGCATGCGGAGAGGTTGAACCAGGAGTTGCTGGCGTTCCTGGGGCACCGGCCGGCTTAGGGTCGGCGGGCGGCTGATCGTCGAGCGGTGCGTCGGGTTTCGCGGCGGCCGCCGGCGTTGAAGGCGTTGCATCCTTCGGCGGGTCCTGCGGGGCGTCATGGGGCCCGCCGTTCGATTCGACTTTGGCCGCCACGCTCTCCGGGTCCCACGTCAGCAAATGCCGTTGCGGGTTCGCGATTGCGATGCCGCGCGCGCTGAACTGGTCGAGAATGCGCCGGTTGAATTCGCGCTGCACACCCCAGCGCGCGCTGTCGCGGCATTGGATCTGGCCGGCCAGCGTCACCGCCGAGCCATCCACCCCGTCCACGCCCCAGAAACTGAAGTCGGACAGGATGCCGTCCTTGTACTTCTCATCCTCGCGCAGCGCGGCGCCGATTTCCTTCAAGGTGTCGATCGCCAGGTCGACATCCTCGCCGAACACGATATTCACCTTCACCGCCGCATTGCCGAGCCCGCGGTTGGTGTTGTTCACCGTTGTGACTGAGCTGAACGGCACGGTGTACAGCGAACCGTCGCTGCCACGCAGCCGCACGGTGCGGATCGACAGATATTCGACCGTGCCAGATACGCCCGCGAGCGTGACCCAGTCGCCGACCTGCATGGCGTTTTCCATCAACAGGAACATGCCGGTGATGAAATCCTGCACCAGCTTTTGCGAGCCGAAGCCGAGCGCCACGCCGAAGATACTCGCGCCCGCCAGCAGCGGGCCGATGTTCACGCCGAGTTCGCTCAGGCCGGTGAGCACGACCACCAGCGCGATCAGGCAGAAGAGCGCGCTGCGCAGCATGGGCAGGAGCGTGCGCAGGCGTGCGGCGCGCACCAGGTCGCCGCTGGTGGTCCAGCGGTCCAGCCGCTTTTCGATCGCGACGTTGACGCTCTCCCACACCAGCAGCGCGATCGCGGCAGCGACGCCTATCGTGACCAGCGCGGAAGCCAGACGATGACCGATCGAGCCGGTCCGGAACAGTTCGCCCACGTCGACGCCCCATACCTGCAGCAGCGCGAGTGCGGTCACAATGCCGATGATCCACGAGACGACCCGCCGCAGCAGCGGGTAATAGCGGTAGGCATGCTGTTGCACGAGCGACTCGGCCGCGTCGCCCTGGACATTGAAGAGCCGTGCCATGGCGCCGAAAATCACGATCGCGATGACCCGCGCGCCCACCAGGATTACCAGCGTAAAGCCGCCGAGATGCAGCAGGGTGTGATAGCCGTTCTGCACGTCGAGCGCCCAGATGAACCAGAGCGCCATCACGATGAAGGCGGCGAACCACGCCCATGCATCGGCGAGCGCGTTGCCGAACATTTCCAGCGACTTGCCGGTGGCGAAGCGCTTGCGGATCAGTTCGCCGACCGGCTTCGCACATTGCAGGATCAGGATCGAGAGCATGACGTGGCCGGCGAGCGCGACCACTTTCATCAACGCGAGATGTGCCGCGTCGTTCAGGCCGAGCGACTGCGCGACTTCCGCGAGCGCCGAACCCGCACCGACCACGGCGACGATCCGCACGATCCAGCGCTGCACGAAAACGGCCCACGCATCGCTCATGCGCAACAGACGCAGGCGCGGCGCCGAGGGTTGCAGGAAAAAGCCACTGCCGATGACGATCAGCCGGCACAGCACATAGATGTCGATCAGCGAATCGAGCGCGCGGTCTTGCGGCGTGCCGTCGTCCGTGAAGATCGACATCAGCGCACTCGCCGCGGCGACGAACACCGCCAGCGGCAACAGGCGCAGCAGGCCTGTCAGCAGCGCGCGCGGCAGACGTTGCAGGAGTGTCCAGTGATGCACGGCGTTCTGCTTGCCTTTGACTTCGGTGGCTTTGCCGGTGGCGGCCGTGGATGCCGTTGCGGACGCGCCGGGCTTCGCCGCCTGTGCCGCGGCATCGGGCGAAGCGGGCAGCGGCGGCGCGGCATTCGGCGCGCCGGGAGGTTGCGGCTGGACGTCGACGGGTAGATCGGCTGGCGGCGCAGCGTTGTCATTGTCCTGTTCGCGACGCGCGGCGAGGGCCGCGTAGGCCCGGCGCAACAAGCGGCGCGAGAGCCATTCGAGCCCGAGCGCGGGCAGCAGCGCCGCCAGCAGCGACCACACGACATGACCCAGCACGCTGCGCGCTTGCGGATTGGTCGATTGCCAGTTCCACCAGGCGCGTACCGACGCTACGTCGAGCAGCGCGGCGAGCGAGTTGCGTAATGAGTTGCCCAGGTGCACGGCCCAATGCGCGCCCTGACGCGCCAATTGCGAGGCGAGACCGTTGGACTGGAATGCGGCTGGAACGATCGAGGCGGTGTGGCTGGCCGCGTTGGGGGCCGAAGCCGCCGCAGCCGCCGCAGCCGCCGAGGCGGGCGGAGCACTGAGTGCGCCGGCTGCGGCAATTGCCTGGAGTGTGTCGCTGACCTGCGCGCGACGGGCCGGGTCGTTCAGGACGCTGAGGGCCTGGCGGGCCTGCTCGGGCGTCAGGGTGAGCGCGGCGCCGGATGCCGCGGATGCGGCCGCGGGTGGCGCCGTGGCGGCCAGCACCGGCGCGGCGCTCAGGATGAGAAAAAAGAGGAACCAGGCGTGAAATATTTTGCGCATAGGGTGGAAAGCGGGGTACCAGGTGCGGACGGTGGTGCCGGGACGCGTGGACCGTTCGGTGGCATGACTCTGAACCGACACGGGCTTGGCCGCACAAGTTCCGCCCCTGATGGCTTTCGGTCGTCACGCAAGGGTCAGGCTAGCCGGTTTGAATTGTAACGTCAGGCAGCAAAAAGCTTGCCTGTCAGACGGCGCCGGTGGCTGCGATGCGCGGCGTGCAGGACTGTTCGGCTTGAGGCTGAAGGTCCCGGCGGGACAGATTGCCCTGCGGGCCACGCAACCACGCAACCACGCGGGGCTGCGTCACCCAAAGCGGCGGCGCGAAAGCCCACGCACGCCCGACCGCATCGACCGCGGCGCTTATTCCGTTGCGTCCACGGCACCCATTGCCGCCACCCCGAGCGTGCCTTCGACCACCTCGGTGAAAGTGCGCTCCTCGCGCAGAATGAAGCGCTTCGTCTGCGCGAACTGGAAATTTTCCCGCGCTTCGGCATCGGTTCGCAGCCTCGCCCGATAGGCTTCGTACGCGGCGAGGCTATCGAACGCAATCAGGCCCCAGGCGATGTCGTTGGTTCCTTCGTGGGGCAGAAAGTAGCCGATCAGATGACCGCCGCAGCGGGGAATGATGCGGCCCCAGTTGCGAGCGTAGTCGTTGAAGGCATCGCGCTGGAATGGGTCGATCTGATAGCGGATAAAGCAGGTAATCGTCATGTGCAGGCTCCCGATCGGGTCGTAGTGGTGGTTTGAGGTACCCGGCTATCAGTATGCTGATGAGTTGAGCGCGACGTTTCACGATTTTCCGAACTGTCGATGCAATCGTGCGGCTTCTACGGCACGCGTGGCGAGCGGATCGTCAAAATCGCGAGCGTTGCGCCAGCCAGCGCGCATAAGGCCGACACCAGCGCCACCGCCCGCAGCGCAGCACCCAACGCTTCGGCCTGAGCCTGGGTCACTTCGGCATGCGAAGCGCTTTGCGTCACGCCGGGCGGCGCCAAACCCGCATTCGCACCAGCATGTTCCATGTGGCCTTGCGCGAGGTGCCCCGCCTCACGCACCGCTTGAGGCACGTTCAACGCACCGAGCCGGGCGTCGAGTGCCGCGTCGTGCGACCACACGTAGACGATCCCGAGCACTGCAATCGCCAGCAGACTTGCCACCCTGGCAACGGCGTTATTGATGCCCGAGGCGACGCCGGTACGCGCCGCGGATACGGATGTCATCACGGTGGTCGTCAACGGCGCGACCGTAATCGTCATGCCGAGTCCGAGCACGACAAGCGCCGGAAAGAAGCCGCGCCAATATTCACCGCGTACCCACGGCAGCGCGAACATCGCGAAGCCGAGCGCCGCGATAGCCGGCCCGATGCCCAGCAGGACCCGTGCGCCATAACGGGCCGTCAGGCCGCCGGTGAAACGCGACAGCAGGCCGATTGTGACCGGCACCGGCAGCAGGGCGGCGCCTGCTTCGGTCGCGCTGTAGCCATAGGCGCGGATCAGCGTGAACGGCAGGAAGAACAGCGCGCCGCCCAGGCCAAAGTAGAGCAGCAGCGTGACAAGGTTCGCACCGACGAAGTCGCGTGAGCGGAACACGTCGAGCGGCATCATCGGATTGCGCGACTTCGCTTCGAGCACGACGAAGCCGCTCAGCACGAGCAGGCCCGCGAGGATCAAGGCTAGCACCCAGCGCTCGCCGAAGCCGCGCGCCGAGGCGAGGGTCAGGCCGTAGGTCAAGGCGCCGAGTCCCGCGGTGGCCGTGACGGCGCCTCGCCAGTCGAGCCTGGGCGGTGCGTGTGCGTCGGGCGCAGGGGCGGGGCCGGATGGATCGTCTTCCTGCCGGCTATCCGGCACGGCGATGACCGCCAGCGCGATGGTTGCGCACGCAACCGGTACGTTCAGAAAGAAAATCGCCCGCCACGAAAACGCATCGACGAGCCAGCCGCCCGCCACCGGGCCGAGCGCCGACGTAATCGCGCCGACGCCGGCCCAGGTGCCGATTGCCTGGCCACGCTCCTTGTCGTCGAACACCGCGCCGATGATGGCGAGACTGCTCGGCACCAGCAGCGCCGCACCGATGCCTTGCACGGCGCGCGCCGCGATCAGGGCGCCCGCGCCTGGCGCCAGGCCGCAACCGATCGAGGCCAGCGTGAACAGGCCGATTCCCGCGATGAACACGGTGCGGCGGCCGAGCGTGTCGCCGAGCGAGCCGCCCACCAGCACCAGCGCGCCGAGAAACAGCAGATACGCGTTGACCACCCACTGGATTGCCGCGACGCTCGTGCCCAGCTCGGTCTGGATCGACGGCAGCGCGACGTTGACCACGGAGCCGTCGATGAACGCCATGCTCGAGCCCAGGATAGTCGCGGCGAGCGCGAGTTTTTTGCGCCGGCACGGATGACCGGGATCGAGGGGCTGAGCGTGGATGACAAGCGTGTCGCACGGACTCGCCTGGGCCGGGAGGGCGGAGGAGCGGCGCGCAAGCGCCGGGGCGTGCTGATCGGCCAAGTCCGCTCCCGGATGGATGAACGGCTTTCAGCATAGCAACGCCACGGGCAATCCGAAAGGCGCTTATGGCGCCGGGTGGCGCTTCACTTCAATAATCGTCGCCACCGTCGCCACCGTCGCAACCATCACAGTCGCAGCAACCGGCGCAACCGCGGCAATTACCGCAACCGGCGCAACCGGCGCGGCAACCTTGCAGAGTTTCGCCCTCTTGGATGAGCGGCGAGATCAAACCAGCGACGGCGACTGCCGCTCCGCCTCCTCGTCGGCGTCCGGGCCGCCGTTGGCATTCGGCGCGCGCCCAGCCGCCGGTTCCTGATGCAGCCGGTTCGCATGCATCAGCCGATACAGCGTGGCACGCGAAATACCGAGTTCGGCCGCGGCTTCGGACAATTTATAGCCGTGCCGCTGCAACGCGTGCTCGATGGCGTCCTTTTCGGCCTTGCTGCGGATCTCCGCGAGCGTCACGGCCGGCCCGTTGTCGGATTCCGGCAAGCCAAGGTCGCTGGCGGTGATAAAGCGTCCCTCGCTCATCACCACGGCGCGGCGCACGCAGTTGATCAACTCGCGCACGTTGCCCGGCCACGGATAATTCGACATGGCGACGATCGCGTCGCTCGACAGCCCGCGCAATTTGCGCGCGCCGTCCTGCCGGTACATGCTGAGCGCGTAGTTAGCGAGCAGCTTGATGTCGCCGCCGCGCTCGCGCAACGGCGGCTCGACGAGCCGCAGCACGCACAGGCGGTGATACAGGTCGGAGCGGAAACGGCCATCTTCGATGGCGCGGTCGAGATCGACGTGGGTCGCCGAAATCACGCGCACGTCGACCTTGATCGGCCCATTGCCGCCCAGCCGTTCAATCGTGCCTTCCTGCAGGAAGCGCAGCAGCACCGCCTGGCACTCGTGCGGCATGTCGCCGATTTCATCCAGAAACAGAGTGCCTTCATTGGCGCTTTCGATCCGGCCGATCTTGCGTTGCAACGCGCCGGTGAAGGCGCCGCGCTCATGGCCGAACAATTCGGCTTGCAGCAGGCTCGGCGGAATCGCCGCGCAATTGATCGCGACGAACGCCCGGCCGGCGCGCGGCGAGCGCTCATGAATCGCACGCGCGGTCAATTCCTTACCAGTGCCGGATTCGCCGGCGATGAACACCGGCGCTTCGGTCACCCCGCATTTGTCGACGCGCCGGTACAACTGCTGCATCGCCTCGCATTGCCCAACCATGCCGTGCCGGCCGAGCGAGGGCTCCGGTACGACCGGCGCGTGCCGCAGGCTCGACAGGCCATGCGCGTGGCCGAGCGCGAAGATGAGCCGTTCGTTCAGCCAGGGCCGGGTGATGAAGTCGAAGCAATAATCGAGGATGAAGCGGCTGACCAGTTCGTTTTCCGACTGGCCAGGCGCGATCTGCGCGACCCAGTTTGTTTCGACGCGCCGCATACAGGAGGCAAGCGCGGACAAATATTGGGACGTGCAGTCAGCGGGCAGTTCGACGAGGCCGACCTTGATGTTGCCGCGCTCGAGCATGCGCTCCGCGAGCGCCGTGCTTTTGGCGTGCACCGCCTGCCAGCCCGATGCGGCCAGGAAGCGGACGAGGTCGTGATCGGGCAAGTTCGACACATACAGAACGGTGCGCTCGGTGTCGACAGGCATGCTAGTCGTATTCATATAACCCCCGGATCGTTGCTTCTCTCAGAACGGCTTTCGACGAATTGGACAGACCGGCAATGACAAATTCACGGTAGCGGCAATGACGGGGGCATGGGGCGGCCTGAGCCGCGAGGTACTGCATTTCGGACAGGCAGCACATAGTGTTCAATGCTGAAACTGCCTGGCTATTTCATCCCCGAATCACCAAAGCCGTTTTCTATCTCGGTGGCCTGACACAGGCGCTCTATGTGGCGCATGGCCTAAAGATAAGCGAAAGCGCTTTGGAGCGCCATACAAACAAATCTGGAGTCGAAAACGTTTTTGCCGTCGCGACGTGCCGGCTTGCCGTTCAAAAATAGCAGGTCAAGCCCAGCTATGCGCGCAATACCACACAGCGTTGTAAATCGCATGACGTTAATCATGACGTTAAGCATGCAACGGAAAGCGCGCCGCCGAATTACCGTCCATTACCACGTCTCAAGCTTGCGACATTCTGGGCATCTGCTGAAAGAGCCATTTCGTGCCCCGAAGCATCGGCACATTTGACCGGGCCACGTCGCAAAACTCGGCTGCGCAGGGGCGGCGAAGCGCGCGTTTCGTCATGCCGGCAGGTAGATCGTTCCGCCCGGCGTTAGAGGGTCGCTCCAGCGCGTCTCAAATCCGAATCAACGTGTGACGCGAGGCACGGCACGGTGCTGTGCGTTGCAGCAAACTCACCGTGCAGCAAGGGATTGAAGCTGCCTGGCACAGCCATTGCAATAGGAGTCTCACAAGCAGATTCATTGCCGCCTGATTCCCGGTGCACGGGGAAGCAGCAGCCGGATCCCGGCGGCAACGATTGTCTTCGCAAGCGCGGCCGGGGAAGCCAATGTGTCTTGCGAGGGGGCGGCGGGGCCACTGAAAAACGGATGTCAAAAAAAGCGGGGCGAATGAGCGGTACGAAGTATCGGTCATTCGTCACCGAACGACGTGAAGCACTGACCTCGCCACTTTCTCCGTCCAGTTTGACGGATGTGAAGTGGAAGTTCGAAGTCGATCGTTACAACGACAAATACCGCGTTCCGGCAGATAGCGGGCGCGCGACGTACAGAACAGGGAAGGGGCAGCGCACGGCCGGAACCGGCCGGCGCGAAGAAGCGGGGAGGGATGGCTTGAGTCTCCATAGAGAGGCACACGCTACGGGGTGAGTTCAGGGCGCCGTGCCCGCGCACTAGCGGGGGCACGGCTTACCTGGAGATGGCTTGAAATGGCTCTTCATTCGGGGGTGTCATGAAAACGATCAGCAAACCGGCCGCATTGCGGCTGGATCACCACACCACGGCGCGCAGCGCCGGTTTCTCCTATCAGCGCCACGTTGCACGGCCGCTGCCATTGTTCGCCGCACCGTCGGCCGATCTGCTCACGCTAGTGATTGCCGAGGCGATCAAACGTAAGGCGCAGGCCGAGATTCAGCGCGACGTGCTGCGCGAATCCATCTATGAGATCCCGGTTGCGCCCGAACGGAACCGCGATCGGGGTGCGGATATCTATCCATCCGATCCCGACGACTGCGCCTGAACGCCGGCTGTGATTGACGAGGCCTTACCCACCGGAAGGCTTCGTTCCGGCGGAGCCCCGACATGATCGACATTTTCCTGATTTCGTCCAGCGCCGAGCGCGCGCCGCATATCGTCGCGCGCCTCGAAGAAAGCGGCGTGGTATTCCGTTTGCACACCGCTTCCGGCACGGCGCGGCAACTGCGCGTGCACGCCCGTGCGATCAGGCGCGCCGATCTGCTGATTGTCGACGACGTCGATCTGAGCGCGCGCGAGCTGCATGGTGTCGAAGAGGCGCTGGCCTGCTCGCCCGCGCTGCATTGCATGCTGGTCACACCGGCGCCGTCTGCTGCCTTGCTGACTGCGGCGATGCGGGTCGGTGTGCGGCACGTGCTGTCATGGCCGCTGGACGCCTATGAGATCGCCGCGGCGCTCACGCATATTGCCGCGAAGAAAAGTGCAGGCGTGCGCCGTGCCGGGCGGATCGTGTCGCTGGCATCGAGCAAGGGCGGCAGCGGCACCACGCTCATCGCCGTGAATCTCGCCTGGTCGCTCGCCGCGCTGCGTAACCGGCGCGTGCTGCTGATCGATCTCGGCCAGCAATTCGCCGACGCCAGCCTGCTCATGGCCGACAAGCCACCGGCCGTGACCCTCCCTGATCTATGCTCGCAGATTGACCGCCTCGACGATGCCTTGCTGGAGGCCTGCGTGA
This sequence comes from Paraburkholderia fungorum, assembly GCF_003610895.1. GTDB lineage: Bacteria > Pseudomonadota > Gammaproteobacteria > Burkholderiales > Burkholderiaceae > Paraburkholderia > Paraburkholderia fungorum_B. The sequence continues at coordinate 31,590 of NZ_MCAS01000013.1, read as the reverse complement.
TGCACATGCACGCGAACCTCGACGTGCTGGCAGGAGCCGGCGACCCGCTCAAGGCGGCCGGGGTGCAATCCGGCCAACTGGAGCAACTTCTCGTGTTTGTGCGCGAGCGATACGACGCGGTACTGATCGACATCGGCCAAAGTCTCAACCCGCTGACGATCCATGCACTCGATCGTAGCGATGCGATCTGCATGGTAGTGCGGCAAAACCCGCTTTACCTGCACGGCGGCCGCCGGATGCTCGATATTTTCAGGGAACTGGGTTATCCGCCCAGCAAGGTGCGGGTCGTGGTGAATCAATACGACAAGAACGCATGCATCAACCTGCCCACACTTGAACAGGCCCTCGGCGCGAAGGTCGCGCACCAGCTTGCGCGTGACGACAAGCAGGTCAACGAGGCGCTCAACCGCGGCGTGCCGCTCGTCACCGCCGCCCACGACAGCGCGCTGGCGCGAGGCATCTGCCTGCTCGCCGATATGCTGTGGCCCGCCATTGCCGAGCCCCGCAAAGGCATGTTCGGCCGCCTGTTCGCCCCGCGGCCGAACGTGCCGCCGCAACTGAAGCCGGGCCGTTGAACCACGCCGATCGCCGGGATTCGGTCGCCCGGTTCTAATTCAGGCCGGTGTGGCATAACGCGTGGCATCATATGGACATCCGGCCACTGTGACTGCTACGCTGCGGCACGGGCGGACCAGCAACCTCCATGCCGTGAGCTTGAAAAATAATTCGCAGATCGAAATGAGTGATGCATGACAGAAACCACACGCTCGCGGGAAGTCGATAGCGACGGCCGTCTGGAGCATGCCGCGAACGGCGACCCGGCAAGCACGGCACCTCGCGTCGGCGATGAAGGCGGCGAAGGCGGTGCAGATGGCGTGGCGCCGGCGGGCGGCTGGCGTGAGGCGGCCGTCGAAATCACCGCGCGCGTTGCCGCGGCGCTCATGTTGAGCCTGTTTACCTACGCGGCCGTCAGGCAATGGCTCGCCGCGCCCACACGTGTCACCTTGTTGCTGCTCGTGCTGAGCGCGTTCATGACCCTGGGGCTGTCGCTCTTTGCGCGGGTGCCCATCAAACGTGACTGGACACCTTTTGCGTTCATCTGCTCGGTAGGCGGAACGTTCTATTTTCTGGCCGTGCGGCTTTCGCCGGGGACCCAGCTCATTCCGGAACTTGCCGGCGCGTCGCTGCAGTTGCTGGGCATTTTCTGGCAATTGTTCGCGAAGGTGTCGCTGCGCAGGTCCTTCGGCATCTTGCCCGCCAATCGCGGGGTGGTTTCGCACGGCGCTTACCGGTTCGTGCGCCACCCCATGTACCTGGGGTATTTCATTACGGATGTGGGCTTTCTGCTGGCGAACTTCGGCATTCAGAACGTGATTGTCTACGGATGCCAGTACGCGTTGCAGATCGGGCGCATTGTGCGTGAGGAGCGGCTCCTGTCCGAAGACGAGCAATATCGGGCGTACAGGGGTAAGGTGCGGTTCCGGGTGATTCCGGGCGTGTTTTGACGATATATGGTGTAGTTTGGGCTACGGCATAAGCGGCATGACCCCCAGCCGGCCAGACTACCCTTGAGAGAGCCGCCCGAGCGCAACGTTACTCATGCAAAGCGATATCAACCCGTTCATGGACATGGCGTCGATCCTGTCCAATCCGATCCTCAACACGGATTCGTACAAGGCGTCGCACTATCTGCAATATCCGCCCGAAGCGTCGGGGATGTTTTCATACATCGAGTCGCGCGGCGGGCGCTATGACCGCACGCTGTTCTTCGGCCTCCAGATGCTCATCAAGACCTATCTGTGCCGCCCGATTACCCCGGCCATGATCGACGAGGCGCAGGCGTTCTTCACGGCGCACGGCGAGCCGTTCAACGAAGCCGGCTGGCGCCATATCGTCGAGCACTGTGGCGGCTATCTGCCGGTGCGGATTCGCGCGGTGCCGGAAGGCTCGGTCGTGCCCACGCATAACGTTCTGGTCACAGTCGAATGCGACGATCCCAAGGTGTTCTGGCTGGCCTCGTATCTGGAAACCCTGCTGCTGCGCGTGTGGTATCCGATTACGGTCGCGACGCAAAGCTGGCATCTGCGCAAAACGATCCGCGCCTATCTGGAGAAAAGCAGCGACGACCTCACGCAATTGCCGTTCAAGCTGCACGATTTCGGTGCGCGCGGCGTGTCGAGCGCGGAGTCGGCGGCGATTGGCGGTTCCGCGCATCTGGTCAGTTTCATGGGTTCGGATACGGTGCTCGGCGTGCTTGCCGCGAACCACTACTACAACGAACCGATGGCGGCGTTTTCGGTGCCGGCCGCCGAGCACAGCACGATCACGTCGTGGGGGCGCGAGCGTGAAACCGACGCATTCCGCAACATGATCGCGAAGTTCGGCAAACCCGGGGCGATCGTCTCGGTGGTGTCCGATTCCTACGACCTGTTTTCCGCGCTCGAGGTATGGGGCACGGAGTTGAAGCAGGCGGTGCTCGATTCCGGCGGCACACTGGTCATCCGGCCGGATTCCGGCGACCCGCTGACGATCGTTCTGGAGACCATGCGGGCGCTCGAGGCCTCGTTCGGAACGACTACGAACGGCAAGGGGCGGCGTGTGCTCAATCATGTCCGCGTGATTCAGGGCGACGGCGTGAATCCGGATTCGATCGAGGCGATCCTTGCGGGCATGGATGAGGCCGGCTTTGCCGCGGACAACATTGTGTTCGGCATGGGTGGGGCGTTGCTGCAGCAGATCAACCGCGACACGCAGCGGTTCGCCATGAAGTGTTCGGCCATCCGGCTCGGCGATGAATGGCACGACGTACACAAGGACCCGGTCACGGACGCGGGCAAGCGGTCGATGAAAGGGCGGCTTACGTTGCTCATGAACCGTCACACCGGCGAGTATCGAACGGCGACGCTGCCGCTGGTGTGGAACGAGCGCACTGCTGAAGGGGATTGGGACGAGGCGCTCGTCACGGTTTTCGACTCGGGCAAATTGCTCGTGGATGTGACCTTGTCCGAAGTCAGGAAGCGGGCTCACGCGGACGAGCGTTAGGCGCGGCTCAACCGATCGGCCAGACCGACACGCCAGCACCATCGATATCGACCCGGCCAGGGCTGCCTTCCTGCAGCCGGGTATCTTCGTTCGCGATATCGAACCGGACTCCCGCGATCTTCAGACGGACGTACCGCTCACCGCGCCGTAATTCGACCGCGTCCACCACGCCGGCATGCGCGCCATCGGGCGAAATGAGCACGGCGTGGGACGAGATGCGCCACATCACACTCTGCCCGGCTGGCATCGGCATGCCGCTGTCGCCCGTTGCGATTACCAGACCCGCGCCAATTGCGACTTGCCCCGGCGCCGTCATCAAACCCTCGCCGACGTTATGCAAGCCGAGCAGTTCGGCAACCCGCATCGAAGCGGGCCGTTCGAACACCGCGGCGATGGAGCCCGCCTGCAGCACGCGGCCCTGTTCGACCACCAGCACCTCATCGGCCAGCAGCGCCGCTTCGTCGGGATCGTGCGTGACGATGATCGTCACGGCGGCAATCTCACGCTGCAACGCCCGCAGCGATTGCTGCAAACGACGCCGGCGCGGCGTATCGAGCGCCGCGAACGGCTCGTCGAACAGCAGCAATTCGCTATGCCGTGTGAGCGCCCGCGCCAGCGCCACGCGTTGCCGCTGACCGAACGACAGCTGATGCGGCAGGCGCGCGACCAGTTGCGCGAGGCCAAGATGATCGAGCCAGTAACGCGCGCTGGCTGCGTCGGCGTCGACGGGAAACGCGAGTTGCTGCGCGACCGTCATATGCGGAAACAGGCCGTAGTCTTGCGGCATATAGCCGATCTGGCGACGCTCGGGCGGCAGGGTGCTCAAGTCGGTCGCGCCGAGCCGAACGGAACAGGATGCGTTGGATTCGAGCCCGGCAATCAGACGCAACGCGAGGGATTTGCCGGAGCCCGACGGGCCGATGATCGCCAGCCGCCGCGTCGCGGGCGTCCACGCGATGTCGAGTTCGAATGCGCCGAGGCGGCGCTGCAAATGAAAGGCGAGCCGCAGGTTGGTCGTCTCGCCCCGGCTGGCGGTGAGGTCCGCGCCGGGTTCCGGCGCGTCGTCGCCGTTTTCGGTTTGTTCGAGCGCGCTTTTCTGCCGCAGGCTATAGATCGACAGCGCCGCGCAAACAATCGCGATGGCGAGCGTCGGCAGCAGCAGGGGCATCATCGCAGGCAGCCCCTGGCCGCCGAACACGACGTATGTGTAGACCGGTAGCGAGTACGGGTGATAAGCCACCATCACCGTCGCGCCGAATTCGCCGAAGGCTCGCAGCCAAGCAAGCGCGAGTCCCGCGCGAATCGCCGGCCACGCGACCGGCAACATCACGCGGAAAAAGCGGCTGCCCGCATGGTGGCCGAGCGTTGCCGCAACGTCGTCGAGCACCGGGTCGACCGCCGCAAACGCCGATTTCGCGGCGATGATCAGGAAGGGCGCGGCCACGAAGACTTCCGCGAGCACGATGCCGGCAAATGAATCCGTCAGCGCCCCGCTGGTGAAACGGCCGACCCAGCTATACGGGCCGAGCAGAAACAGCAGCAGCACGCCGCTCGTGAGCGGGGGCAAGGCGAGCGGCAACTGCACGACGAAGCCGAGCAGCGCCATCTTGCGCGAATTGGAGCGCGCCAGCAGATAGCCGAGCGGCACGCCGCCGAGCAGAATCACGAGCGAGGCCACGCTGGCGCTCGCCGCCGATATGCCGACTGCCGACCACACCGCGGGCCAGTCGACATTGGGCCAGTCGGCCGCGCCGAGTTGCGGCACGCTCGCGATAAACGGCGCGCACAGATAGACCGCGAGCAGCGCCGCCAGCCACAGCAGCGGCCGCGCGGCTGACCGGTGCACCGCCTGTTTTGCCACCTTGCTTGTCACATTACTGCGCGGCGTCGATCACGGCCTGGACCGAAGGCGGCATGGCCTGCACGTTGCCGGTAACGGTGGGTTTGACCACATCGACGCCGTGTTGCTTGAGCAGCGCGCGGCCTTGCGCGCTCAGCAGGAAGTCGACGAAGCTGCTTGCGCCCGCATGGTTCGGGGCATCGCTGAGAATCGTCAGCGTGTAGCTGGCTTTGGCCTGCAACTCGGGTGCCGGACGGATCGCCGGAATTTTCAGGTCGGAGGTTTCAGTCGAGTAGAAAAAGCCGGCATCGAGCTGGCCGGATTGCAGGCGGCCCACCAGCGTTTCCTCAGGCAAAACCTGAGCCGGATTCTCCGCGTCGCCCAGCGTCTTTTCGACGAGATCCGGCTGATGGTAGAGCTCCGCGGCCTTCGTCATCATCTCGACCGTGAAAGCGCCTTTCGGGTCGAGCTTCGGATCGGTACGGCCGATGCGGATGCCCGGTTCCTGCAACACCTGATCCCAGCGCTTGTTCTTGAAGTCCGCCGCGAACTTGCTGCGCGGGTTGTAGCCGATCATCAAGGGCGACTCGGCGAAATTCACATACCACGTGACATGGTTGCCGTTTGCCTCACCCATCAGGCTGGTGTTGACCTTCGGACTCGCGCTGATGAATACGTCGCCGCGGCGCAGCTTGCCCTTGATTTCGTTAGCGATCTTGTTCGAGCCCGCCGCATAGCCGCGGAAATGCTGGCCGGTGGCCTTTTCAAAGGCCGGTCCGACGCTACGCTCCATCAGATTGACGAGCGAGCCGGCGTACAGCACGTTGACCGTGTCGTCCTGCGCGAAGGCGGGCGCGGCCGTCACCACGCCGGCCACGACCACGAAAGATGCAAGCAGCTTGCGAATCATGCGATTAACCCCGATGCGTTATTAAGAGCGCTATATTACGACGTCATCGCATGGCTTTGTACGTCGCTGCGCGCTCCGTGTGGTCAATTAATTGAGCGGAAAAATCCGCACGTAGCTGGTGCCGCCCGAGCTGCCGGCGCGGTCGATGGCGTACAGCAGATGCCGGGGTGCGTCGATCGCCACGCCGCGAGCGTCCTGAAAGTCGTTTGCAAGCAGGCTGATCGTGCCGTCCGGTGCGATCCGGCAGAGACCGGTGGTGTTGCACTTGGTATAGAGGGTGCCGTTCGCGTCGACGGCCATCAGGTCGGGGCTGGTGATCTGCGCGAGCGTCGCGCTCGGCGCTACCGCTTGCGAGCCGCCGAGCAGCGTGCTCAGACTCGATTTGACGATGTTGTTGTTCGCCTGATCGGAGACGTACACGGTGTCTCCCGACACGGCCACGCCGACCGGCTTGCCGAGACCCGTCAGCAGATCGCTCTCGACAGCGGTATGGGCGTTCGGGTCGTAAGTGATCAGGCTCAGGCCGCCTTGTGGAGCCGCGCTGCCGTTCTTGATGAACCACGTGGACAGCAGGCGATTCGAGCCGATCGAGATGAGCCCGAGGCGGCGCCGCGCCGGATTGGGGCCGCTTAGCGGCGCGAGCGTGTCCGCGCCGGTGATGCTGAACACCGCGCTCGCGGTGCCGAAGCCGAAGCGTTCGATCATCAGCGTGCCGGCATCGGCGAAACTCAGCTGGCTGAGGCTGTTCGCCTGGCCGGCCACGACCGGCACGCCGGCGTAGTGCGAGAAGGTGTGGCCGTCGGGGGAGGAGAGCACGCCGTTGGTCTGGTCGTCGGTGATGAAGACGGCGCCGTCTGCCGCGCGCACCGCGATGCCGTTCGGCGCGGCGCTGACGGCGATGCGTTGCGGCACAGCCGCGACGTTATCGCCGCCGCAGCCGGCCAGCAGGGCGATCAGACCACAGCTGACGAGGGCGAGGCGGGTGGTGCCTGACAGAGCGGATGAGACGCCGGCCGAGAAGCCGGCTGAAAAGCGAGAGAAGCGCATGTAATCTCCTGAGCGGCCCGGATGGAAGACCGGCCACGAAGCCGGTGAGTCCACGTGAGCCGTGAATTGTTATAGATGTGGAGGACGCTGACGGCGGGGCCGATATGCCCGGCGATATAGCCGGTATCGACGCATTTCTGCGCCGTGGCCGTCGTCGCAGCGTAATATACACACGGACATAACGAGTGAACAAGCCGCTCAGGCAACAATGCTGGAGATAACCGAGTATGGATAGTGTGAATGTGATTGCCGCGCCTGCCGTCGACAGCGCGCTTGTCCTGAGCGGACGATTCCAGCGCCCCTTGTCTTTCGATCTCGAGCGGCTCAGGTCGTACGAAAGCGTGCAGTCGGCGCCGTTCGATCTGCGCTGCTACACGACGAACCGCTTCATCCGCAGCGTCGAGCCGTACCGCGGCGTGCGTTTGACGACCTTGCTCTCGGAGGCGGGGCTGCCGAACGAGGTGCCGGGCGAGTTCAAGCGCACGGTATTCGTGGCGATCGGGCACGATGGCTACGTCGTGACGTTTTCATGGCATGAGTTGTTCAACACGCCGATTGGCGAGAACGTGCTGGTCGCCTACGAATGCGGTGGCCGTACGCTCGGCGCGGAAGACGGCGCGCCGATTCTGTTTTCGGGTTCGGACATTCTGCCCGCGCCACGCCATGTCAAACGCCTCGCGCGTATCGAGGCGCATGTTTTGAAGCCGCTGGCATAGCCGATTCGCACGGCGGGCGTACCATGGTTCTCTCTTCACCATCGTGTTGCCCGCATGCCTGACGAACCGCTTTCACCTGCTGACGGAGATGCCACGCGCGGCACCGCACCGCTGCGCGCGCCGCTCGATGCCCAGGTCGCTGAACGCACGGCCCGGTGGCTGGCTGGGGCGACAAACGCTGCGTCGCCCGATACGCAACTGTTCGCGAGGCTGATTGCCGCGCGCGACGTGCGTGACGAACTTGTGCTGCTGGGCTTGCCGCAAGCGGCATGGCGCGCGTTACTGGAGCGGCACTTTGTGCATGCGTCGGCGTTTGCACCTTTATCCGCATTGCCCTTTGTCGACACCGGCGAACATGCGGTATTCGTCGACACGCTCCGCACGCTTCTGCTCACGTATTCCAACTCCACCGTCGACGCAAGTGACGCCCATTGTCTTGCTTCGATCATCGCGCACGCGTGCCTGCGGCCCGATCACCTGTGGCGCGACCTCGGCCTTGTGGGCCGCGAAGAGGTCACCTGGATGCTGACGCGTTACTTCCCGAGGCTCGTCGAACTGAACGTCGACAATCTGCGCTGGAAGAAATTCTTGGCCCAGCAGCGCGCGCTTTCGTTGGGGCTCGAGCCTGGCCCCGCGCCCGGTTGTCCAGGCTGCGAAGACTACGGACATTGCTTCCCCGGCGGGCATTGAAGGCTATTTAGTCGAGGTGGCAGCGCGAGGTGGTTCGTGTATCCTTTCGCGCATGGCTGATACCGCGAAAACTAAACCAAGACCCGAGACGAAATCCGCGAAACCGCGCCCCGAAGTGCGCTTCCGAATGCGCATTCTGAGCGGTGACGCCGTTGCGCTCGGGCCGGGCAAAGTCGAACTGCTCGAAGCCGTGCACGAATACGGGTCGATCTCGGCGGCGGCGCGCAGTCTCGGCATGTCATACCGGCGTGCATGGCTGCTGATCGACGAACTGAACCGCTCGCTCAAGGAGCCCGCCACCCATTCGGAGCAGGGCGGTCAAAGCGGTGGCGGCTGCACGCTGACGCCGGTGGGCGAAAACATCATTCGTCTGTACCGCGACGTCGAAACCGAGGCGCAACGAAGCTGCGCGAAACAGATCGCCGAGTTGACCAGACTGATTCGCTCCTGAGCGGCGGGTGCCGAGTGTTTCCCGATTCAGCGCCCACGCCTGACGGCTTGTGATTTATGGCTCACCGTCGGCGGTTCAACTATGGCGCAGGCAAAACGCCGAGGGTGGCGGATTGCCCAACTGGGCAAGATGCTCGGGGCGCAGGCGGTCCACCAGTTCGACGAAGCTCGCCACGCTCGCCGTGCGCAACGGGTAGTAGTCGATCTGATGGCGCTCACACACCCGCTTGAGCGTATTCATCGAATCGTGATCGACGCAGTCGACCGGAAACACAACGATATCCGCGCCCGGCAATGCCGCGGCAAGCAGACCTTTGCGATCTTCCACGCCGCCGTCATGCACCACGAAATCACCGCCGGCGGCTTCCACCATCCGCTTGAGCGCGGCGTTCGAACCGGGGCGGCCGCCCACATATACGATCCGTTTGCCGCGCACACTGTCGAGGCTCGCTTGCCGCATTCCGGCGCCATGACCGGGGGCCAAGTCCACCGTTGCGCGCTCCAGCGCATCACATTCGCTTTGCACCAGCTTGAGAAGCGCGAGCGCCTGATCGTGGCTCTTGCGTAACGCGAGCGCCGCGCCTTGTTCCTGCAGCACCCGTTGTTCCGCGGCCTCGCGGCGGCTGGTGTGCAAGGCCAGCCGCTGGTCGGCGTCGCTCAGCTTGTCGCGCAGCCTGGATACTTCGGCTTCAAGATCGTCAGGATCCGCCGGCGTGCGGCGCGTGGCCAGGGCGGTGAGCTGCGCGATCTGCTCATTGAGCGCGGCGATCGACGCGTCGCGCTGCATACCGATCTCCTGCAGGCGGGCCTGTTGCCGCTCGACTTTCTCTTTCAGCTCGGCGTTTTCCGCTTCGAGCGCCACCAGCCTGCGGATATCCGCGCGATTCGCCGCGCCGACCAGATGCGACAACATGTGCAAGTCGCCGAACGCTTTATGGCGCACGTGCAGATCCGCGTAGGGATGCGTCATCAACGCCCAGTAAGCGGGCGGGATGTCGCCGCTTTTCAGTGCTTCTTCCCAGAGCTTCAGCAGCTCGGCTTCGTCGGTGGCTTTGTCGAAGCGGCGGATTGCTGCCGCATAGTGCTCATCGAGCAACTTGTGCAGGGCTTTGGCGCCCGCGCCGCCATTGATCGCGAGTTCGACTGCCGAGTGATGAATCTCCAGATCGCTCGCGTCGCGGCTATCGAGGCCCGTGAGTTTAGGCACCAGCTTGCGCAGTTCGTGCGTGCTCAGACAGGTGCCGATGATCGAGCAATGCAGTTGGCCGTCGAGCTCGGCGAGGCGCGTGCGCCGTTTGGCGTTCGGGAGCGATGCCTGGGCGGGCGTGCAGCACGGATCGGCCGCGCGCAAACCGGTCCCGGCCAGCTCGTCGCTGGACAGTTTGAGACGCGAAGGCTGGGCAAGACGAAACGGTGGCGTATGCATGAGGACCTCGAATCCGGTTCTGGCGTCAGGCTGACTGAATGTGCGTGCTCGACACAAGTGCCATGCAAGCGCTGCTGGCGATATATTCGAAAGGATATAACGATGGGCAAATAAAGACGTTCATATCTGGCTATGGCGATCAAGCACATGGCCGACGCACAGGCCGATAAACGCCGCGTCGAGCCGTTCGAGTTCCGCCACCACCTTGCGTAAGGCGGCCAGATCGTTGCTGTACGCGTCCGAGAATATCGCGTCGCGAAGCTGCTCAGCCGAGCGTGCCTCTTCGATCGCGGCTTTCAGTTCGCGCAGACGGACGAAAGCCGCCGCCCTGGCTTCTTCGGCGAGGATCGAGAGCAACTGGTTCAATGAATGCGAACCCGAGGTACCTACCGATGCGAAGTTCAGGCGGTCGTCCGTCAGCATCGTCACGAAGCGCTGCACGCTGCCGTAAAGGCGCCGGTAAGCATCCACGACATCGCGGATCAGCTCGGCGCGGCCACGCTCGGACGCCGATTTCACCGCGACAATGCTCGACGACAGCCCCTTCGCGAGGCGTCCCGCCGGGATGGGCAAGGTGGATCGCAATAGGGGGAGCGATGCAGATTGCGCTGGGAGTTGCGCCGTGAGTTGGGCTGTAACTTGCGCGGGAGGTCTCGCTGTCAGTCTATTACGCACCGCTGCTGGCTCCTGCTGGCTTGTTTCGCTTCATCGTGCGCGGGCGACGGGCGAGCCGCCGCGCTTCACGAAGCATACCGTGATATTCGACAGGATATAACGAAAGGCAGCGCGAGTGTAGCAGAGGCAGCTTCAGGCGCTTCGCGCGAACTCGAGAAAGGCCCGCACGGCCGGCGCCCGTTCGAACTTTCGAAAGGCAAGTGCAATCTCCGAGGCGATGGGCCTGCCGGCGATGTTTCGGTAGACCACGCCAGGCAAGGTGATGCAATCGGCCAGCGTATGCGGCACGACCGCGACATTGCCGCCGAGCGATACACATGCCAGCACGGCCGCAAGGGTGCCGGGACGCGACCCGAGCTGCGGCGAAAAACGCCCGCGCCGCGCGACTTCGAAGGTCCCGGCTTCCTGTTCCGGCAGGACGAAACACTGCTCGCGCAGCTGCGCCGGTTTGATCTCCGGCAGGCTGGCCAGCGCGGAATTTTCCGGCAGCGCGAGGACGAACGTGTCGCGGTGCACGGTGCTGGCCTGAATGCCGTCGACGAGCGGCATCGGCGGGCGCACGTAGGCGGCGTCGAGCAGGCCGTCGCGCAGCATCCCGGTCGCGCCGTCCATCGGCACCTCGCGAATCGAAACATCGACACCCGGATACCTGGCGCGAAAGCTGCCGACCGCCCGTTGCAATACGCCGGCATAGGCGGCCGACGCAACATAGCCGACTTCGATCCTGCCCAGCTCGCCGCGCTCAGCGAGAATCGCGCGCTCCTCGCCGCGGGCGAGGTGGTCGAGCGCGCTGAGCGCTTCGACGAGGTAGGCGCTGCCAGCCGCGCTTAATGCCACCGACCGCTTGGTGCGATGAAAAAGCCGCACGCCGAGCAGCCGTTCGGCTTCCTGGATGAGCTTGGTCAGCGAAGGGGCCGCGATATCCAGTTCGTCGGCGGCGCGGGAGAAGTGCAAATGCTTCGCAACGCAGACGAAGGCATGAATATGGCGGAGGTCGAGTTTTCGCATGACTTTTCAGTATTTCCGCCAGAGCTAATTATTCTGTGATTCTATGCTAATGACAGGCAATAGACGCGTGGCTACTATCGAAGCACTTCGATCCGACTCCGTCCGCCCGCCTGTATGTCATCCATGTCTCCCCGTCCCACACTGCCCGCGCAACCGCCGGACGCCAGAAGCGAAAAACCCGTCAACCCCGCGTTCGTGCTGGCCACCGCATCGGCAACCTGCGCGCTGATCGTTCTCGATACCAACGTCGTGGCCGTTTCCTTGCCGTCGATCGCACGTTCGTTCCATGCGAGTTTCGCCGCGGTCGAATGGGTGGTCAGCGCCTATATGGTCGCTTTCGCGTCGTGTCTGCTGCCCGCCGGCGGCCTGGCCGACCGCGTCGGCCGCAAGCGGATGCTGCTGCTCGGGCTCGCGGTATTCTTCCTGGCATCGCTGGGGTGCGGCGCGGCGCCGTCGGCTGCGATGCTGAACGTGGCGCGCGCGGTCAAGGGCGTCGGCGCCGCGATGCTGCTCACCGCGGCGCTCGCCGTGATCGCCAACACCTTCCACGAAGGACCCGCACGCGTGCGCGCATGGGCGGTCTGGGGGACCTGCATGGGCCTCGCGACAACGGTCGCACCGCTTGTCGGAGGGGTGATTACCCAATGGCTCGGCTGGCGCTGGATCTTTCTGCTCAATCTACCGGTGTGCGCCGTGCTCGCGTGGTGCGCGTCACGCGCGATTCGCGAGTCGCGCAATCCCGCTCCCGGTCCGCTCGATGCCGCCGGCAGCATCCTGTTTGGCCTGGCACTCGCGCTCGGCATCTGGGCGCTGATCGAAATACCGGCCGACGGACTCGCGAGCTGGACAACCGGTGCGAGACTCGCGGCATGCGTGCTGCTGTTTGGCGCCTTCATCCAGGTGCAACGCTCGCGGGCCCATGCGATGGTCGACCTGAACCTGTTCCGGCAGCGGCGCTTCGTTGCCGCCGTCCTCGCGATGTTCGGCTATGCCGCCTGCGCACAGGTGATGATGACGTTTTTGCCGCTCTATCTGCAGAACGCGTTCGGTCTGTCGGCGGTCATGGCGGGCGTCGGCATGCTGCCGTTCGCGCTGGCGATGGTGCTCGGACCGTATATTGGCGCAGTGCTCGCGAGGCGCTTGCCGGGCATGGCGCTGTTGTCGGCCGGGCTCGTGCTGATCGCAGCCGGCAATCTGCTGACCGCATGGGTGGCTGGCGACTCGAGTTATGCGCTGGTGGCGCTCGGCACGGTCGTGACGGGACTCGGCGCGGGGATCATGAATGGCGACACGCAGAAGGCCATCATGGCCTGCGTGCCGGCGGCCCGAACCGGCATGGCCTCCGGTATCAGCACGACGACGCGCTTTACGGCGATCGTCACGTCGGTAGGTGTGCTGGGCGCGGTGCTCGCGGCCCGTACTCACGCGGCGTTCGTGGCCGGTATCCCAATGACGCCCGAGATCAGAACCGCACTCGACGCGGGTTTCATGTCGCGCGTGCTGGCGGGCGACGTGGGTGAGGCCACCGCGCATCTGCCGCCTGCGTTGCGAGTCGCGCTGGTGTCGGCCGCGCACACGAGCTTTGCTGGAGGCTTTGCCGCGGCGCTTTCCGTGGCCGGCGCGATTGCGGTGGCGATCGCGGCGGGCATCTGCCTGCTGGGTCGCAGGAGCGATGAGGTTCGGGTGCGTGAGGCCGCCTCGAACGGGTGAGCGGCGCTGGACAACCCGTGACAGATACCCGCGACACCCCCGGCCGCTCCGTTTTCCGATATCGTGTGCTGCTTGCGCGCGCTCAAACCTCGGGGCGCGCTCCTTTCCGGGTCGTCTCCACGGCCGGCAACGTATAAGCACAAGAAAATGAGCCATCCCAACACCGAACTGATCGAGCGTTTCTATACCGCGTTCCAGCAGCGCGATGCCGAAACCATGGCCGCCTGCTACGCCGACGACGTGGTTTTCAGCGATCCGGCCTTTGGCGAGCTGCGCGGCGAAGAGGCGCGTGACATGTGGCGCATGCTGGTGGCGCGGGCGCAGGACTTCTCGCTGACATTCGACGGCGTTCAAGCCGGTGAGATCGATGGCAGCGCCCACTGGGTGGCCCGTTACACCTTCAGTCAGACGGGCCGCACGGTGCTCAACCGCATCGACGCCCGCTTCACGTTCCGTGAGGGCCGCATCGTCGAACATCGCGATACCTTCGACCTTTGGCGCTGGACCCGGCAGGCTTTGGGCGTAAAGGGCGTGCTGCTCGGATGGACGCCGTTCGTGCAGCGCGCAATCAGGGCGCAGGCAAGAAAAGGCCTCGATCTCTATCGGCGCCGGCAGCGCAGCGCGTGAATGGGCCAAGCCGAGGCCAAGCAGCCATCAACCCGTTATCAACCCGGCGCATTCCCCCAGTCTTGCTATGACCCGGCCAGTTGATGCAGTATTTCGTGATAGGGACAAGCGGGGAGTGCTATGCCGGTAGTGGATGCATCGTGGGAAGCGTGGCTGAGCAGCAACGTAGCGCGCGGTTGCAGCATCGACTCGATGATCGATGCGATGGTGCAAGCCGGTTTCGCCACGGACGCGGCGCGCGCGCAAGTGCACAAGGCATTCGGCAAGGACCCGGCGGAAGCCGGAGACTCGCCGCCTGCCGCAACCGAGGCTGCGGCGGCAAGAATCGCGCCGCAAACCTACCAGTACGACACGCCGCCGGTTGCGCGCGGCAATGTGATCCGTGCCCACGATCGCGACGTTCGCGTGCTGATGCGCTGCGAGCGGCCGCAAGTGATCGTATTCGCGGATGTGCTCTCGCCCGACGAGTGCAACGAGATGATCGAACGCTCGCGGCATCGGTTGAAACGATCCACTACGGTCAATCCCGCCACCGGCAAGGAAGACGTAATCCGCAACCGCACCAGCGAAGGCATCTGGTACCAGCGCGGCGAAGACGCGTTCATCGAACGGCTGGATCTGCGTATCGCGAGTCTGATGAACTGGCCGGTTGAGAACGGCGAAGGGCTGCAGATTCTGCATTACGGCACGACGGGCGAATATCGCCCGCACTTCGATTATTTTCCGCCCGACCAGGCCGGCAGCGCGGTGCATACCGCCCAGGGCGGCCAGCGCGTGGCGACCCTCGTGATCTATCTCAACGACGTGTCCGACGGCGGTGAAACGATTTTCCCGGAAGCGGGCATGTCGGTCGCGGCGCAACAAGGTGGCGCGGTGTATTTCCGCTATATGAACGGCCAGCGCCAACTCGATCCACTGACCTTGCACGGCGGCGCGCCGGTGCTCGGCGGCGACAAATGGATCATGACGAAGTGGATGCGCGAGCGGGCCTACGGCTGAGGTGCGCCGCGTGCTCCAGCCAGGCACGCTCCGGGCACGCTACTCAGCCGCGTGACGTGCGGCGGCTCGTCCGGCCGCGCCGGCTGACAGTTGCGTCAAGGCGCTGCGCGCGCTTATGCAACCCATGCGCATGATCATCAGGCCGATCGCCGCGCCGGCCACGTGGTCGAGCATCGGCATACCCGCCATGCTGCCGGCCACACCGAGGGTCGCGACCAGCGCCGACACCGCGTCCATCCGCGCATGCCATGCACTGGCCAGCAGAATTGCCGAGCCGGTGCGCCGGCTTTCGGCGCGCAGGTAGCGGAATAGCGTTTCCTTGGCGATCGTGACGAATCCGCTGATGGCGAGCGCGCAGACTTGCATCGCCGTGCTTGGGCTCAGTGTGGCGGTCTGCCCGACGCTATGCCAGAGCATTTCGGTTGCCGTGACGATCAGCAGGGCGGCAATGAAGAGTGAGGCCACGGCTTGCGAGGTGTTGCCGTCCCGGTCGTTTTGCGTTGCGTTCGGGTTTTTCGCGCTGAGAACCAGCACCATGAGCACGACGCCGTCGGCGACGAGGTCGCTCAAGGTGTGGATGCCGTCGGCGAACAGGCCGTCCGAATGCACGGTCAGGCCGATGGCAATCTGCATCGCCATGAGAAAGGCGTTGAGCAGCGCGCTGACGGAGGCGGCTTTAAGCAAGGCGGCCGCCTTCTGTGGCACGGCTGTGACAGTCGCTGTCTCGCATGGCGGAAGACTGTGGCATTGGCTCGGGACGTTTTATGTTGTCGCAGGAAATTACCTGTCGAACGTGGCGTCCAGATGACAGTGCCGGAAGCGTGCCAGGCGATCGGATACACCTCGTCCGCTCAGGGGGCGGCGAGCACGAAAATTCGCGGCCTGTGACGCATCAAATCCGACGCTGCGTGCGTTTTATCCTGGTCCCATTTCCGAACCGTCGCCTGAAATACGATGGGACGGCCACTTATCATCCTTCGCTTTAGTCAGCATCGCCCGGCTGGACGCGCGCCCGGTCCGCGTGTGCTGAGCGAGCCAACTCTGGATGTGGGACGAGATGTATGCCTGTCGTAAATGATGCCGTGAAAACCTGGTTGAACAGTCATGTCGAGCGCGGCTTTAGCCCCGCGGCGTTGGTGGAGGCCATGGTCGGTGTCGGCTTCGAGCCGGAACTCGCGCAAACCACGGTGAATGCTTCGTTCGACGCCGCCGGGGCGCCCCTCGCAGTCCGTACGGCCGCGCCATGCGGCATCGAGGCGGCCGCGGGCGAATACCGCTACGATCCGGCGCCGGTCGCCGCGGGCAACGTGATTCGTGCCTACGATCGCGACGTCAAGGTGCTGATGCGCTGCGAGCGCCCGCAAATAGTCGCGTTCGCAGACGTGATGTCGGACGAGGAGTGCGATGAGATGATCGAGCGGTCGCGTCCGCTACTCAAGCGTTCCACCACTGTCAATCCTGAGAACGGCTCGAACGACGTGATCCCCAACCGCACGAGCGAAGGCGCGTGGTATCACCGCGGTGCGGATCCTTTTCTTGATCGGCTCGAAAAGCGCTTTGCCAGCTTGATGAACTGGCCGCTTGAGAACGGCGAAGGATTGCAGGTGTTGAGGTATGGAATTGGCGCCGAATATCGGGCGCACTTCGATTATTTTCCACCGTCGCAGACCGGTAGCGCCGTCCACATGGCGACCGGCGGGCAGCGGGTTGCAACGCTGGTTTTGTATCTCAACGACGTGGCGGCTGGAGGGGAGACTTTTTTCCCCGATGCTGGCGTGTCTGTTGCCCCCAGGCGGGGTGGCGCTGCCTATTTCCGCTATATGAACGGGGCGCGCCAACTCGATCCATTGAGCCTGCACGGAGGGGCGCCTGTTCTGGAAGGCGAGAAGTGGATTATGACCAAGTGGGTCAGAGAAGGCGTTTTTGCCTAGTTTTTTCTCACCGCGCGAGGCGTCCCTGAACCGGCCGGATTTGTCACGCCCCTGCCCATTGATCCATTCCGCGCCGTATCCGCCGCTCTAACGGGCAGCCTGATCGGCAGCCACTCAGGCTGGTCTCAGCCGCTGTGTAGTCAAGCCGTTTTGTAAACGTCCGGGTTGTGCACTTCCATATAGCGCTCCGGTGTCGCCAGCCCCTTGAAGCCGTGCGGCTGGTAGACGTGGTGAGCGTCTGTCGTGACCAGCACGATCCGGCGCAAACCGGTCAGTGGCGGGCTGGCAAAGATGTGCTTCATCAAGGCCGACGCATAGCCCTTGCCGCGGTGCGCCGGCAGCACGAAAACATCGCACAGGTAGGCGAAGGTCGCCTGATCCGTGATCAGCCGGGCAAACGCGATCTGCTTGCCTTCGATATACGCGCCGAAACATAGCGAGCCCGCGACCGCCCGGTCGAACGTCTCGCGTGGCATGCCCTTCGCCCATGCTGTCTGCTGGGAAAGGAACGCGTAGACCATCTCGATGTCGAGATCGGCCTTGTTGCTCGAAATCGTCAGCTCGTTTGCTTGCACCGCGTCTCTCCGCCCGTTCTGGTTAGTCAATCAAGGGGGGCTGCAGCGGCGCCGCATACCCTGTAGCGTTCAGGTTTTCGCCGGATCTTCGACGCCGCGTGAACCGCCGCCGATACTCTGCCCGGCGTCGTGCGCAAGACCCAGGTAACCGACTACGGACACCAGCGTCAGCACGCCGGCAAACAGAAACGCCAGACGGAAATCGTCCAGGCTGAATGCCCGGCCGGTCGTCTCGCCGTTAAAGACCGCTGCCGCGCGCAACGAGACGGCGCCGAAGGCTATGCCCAGACCGATCGTCATCTGGGCGGCGGCGCTCCACAGCGTGCTGGCCGCGCTCATCTGCGGCTGTGAGACGTCGGCGTAGGCGAGGGTGGCAAGCGTCGAGAACTGCATCGAGCGCGCCACGCCGTAAACGAACACGACGAACAAAACCAGCGCGAGCGGCACGTTCGGCGTCAGCAATCCGCAGGCAATGATGAAAATACCGGCCAGCGTCACGTCGATAATCGACACCATCCGGAAACCATAGCGTTGCAGGATGCGCGTGGTCAGTGCCTTCATGCCAAGGTTGCCGAGCGCGCTCGCGAGCAGCAATAGTCCCGATTTGAATGCCGACAACCCGAAACCGACCTGAAACAGCAGCGGCATCAGGTACGGCACCGCGCCAATACCAATACGGGTGAACGAGCCCGTCACCACGGTCACGGAAAAAGTCGGGATTTTCAGCGTGGAGACGTCAATCAGCGGATGCGGGTGGCGCTTCGCATGCTGGAACGCCACCACACCCGTCAGCAAGCCGCCGAGGATGACCGCGCCGGCCACCCAGGGATTCTCGCCGGGCTGGCTCGCCAGCTCAGCGCCGTACAGAATCGCCGTCAGCGTCGTGGCGCTCAGCAGGAGGCCCACCCAGTCAAGCGGTTTGCGTTCGGTGCCGCGCAGGTTCGGCACCAGCGCGAGTGCAACGGCCATCGCGGCCAGACCGAAGGGCACGTTCAGCAGAAAGATCCAGCGCCACGACGCGTAAGTGGTGATGAAGCCGCCCACCGGCGGCCCGATCACCGGCGCGGCAATCGCCGGCCAGGTGATGGTCGAGATCGCCTGCATCATGCGGCTCTTCTCCGTGCTGCGGACCACGATCAAGCGCCCGACCGGCACCATCATCGCGCCGCCCATGCCTTGCAACAGCCGCGCGGCCGTGAATTCGGCCACGTTCTGCGACAAGCCGCACAACACCGAAGCCACCGTGAACACGCCGATCGCGCTGAAAAACACCGTGCGCGAGCCGCAGCGGTCGGCGACCCAGCCGCTCACCGGGATGAAAATCGCCAGCGCCAGCATATAGGCCGTCATACCCAGGCTCAGGCTGTTCGGCCCGACGCCGAACGAGTGCGCCATCTGCGGCAGCGCCGTCGCGATCACCGTGGTGTCGAGATACTCCATGAAGAAGGTGGCGGCCACGATATACGGCAGCCAGCCGATGTGCGAATTGCGTGCGCCGCCGGCACTCATGGCGTCTTCCTCATTGCACCGCGCTCGGGTTCGCTGACGCCGCCGTGCCGGTGCGTACGCCGGGAGAGTTTCAACTTCATGTTTTGGCAACACCCTTTCGAAAACGTGTTTCCGGCATCCGTATATAGACAAGCAATGAGATCGCGGCCCATACGGTGACGTACCAGTAAAAATATGACTCGTGCCCGCTAGCCTTGAATCGTAACGCAACAAACTCGGTCGTACCGCCGAGGATTGCAGTGGTCAGCGCATAAGGCAAGCCGACGGCGAGCGCGCGGATGCGTGCCGGAAACAGTTCGGTCTTCGCCAGCATGTGGACCGACGTAAAGCCGCTCAGCATGACAAGCCCGGCGAACGACAGCACAAACGCGACGAACGGGTCTTTGGTATGGCTCAGCACGGTGAAGAGCGGCACCGAAAACAGGGTGCAGCACAGGCCGAAGCAGATCAGCACCGGTCGCCGGCCGAACACATCCGAGGCGAAGCCGAAGAGCGGTTGCAAGGGCATATAGAGCAGCAGTGCCGCCGCGGATATGAACGTCGAGCTTTCCTTGCTGAGCCCGACCGAGTTGACCAGAAACTTCTGCATATACACCGTGTACGTATAGAACGCGACGGTGCCGCCCACCGTGATGCCAATCGCCTGCACGATCTGGCGCCGATGCTGCCACATCTCCCGCGCGACCGACGGTCCGTGCTGCCGCCTGCTCTGCGCGAACGCTTCGGTTTCAGTCACATTGCGGCGCATGTACAACGCGAAGAGCGCGAGCGCGCCGCCGATCACGAACGGAATGCGCCAGCCCCAGTCCTCGATCTGCTGCGAGCTCAGCAGCCAGCGCTGCATCACCAGCATCACGGCCAGCGCGCACAACTGCCCGGCCACGACGCTGACCTGAAGAAACCCGAGATAAAAGCCCCGGCGATTTTCTGGTGCGATTTCGCTCAGGTAAGTCGCACTCGTGCCGTATTCGCCGCCCATGCTCAGGCCTTGCAGCAGACGCGCAAGAATCAGCACGATCGGCGCGAATACGCCGATGGTCGCGTAGCCGGGGGTGAGCGCGATCATCAGGGAGCCGACGCACATCGCGAGAACCGAACCGGTCAGCGCGGATTTACGGCCGTGCTTGTCGGCGTATAGCCCGATCAGCCAACTGCCCAACGGACGCGCGACATAACCGACCGCCGCGATCGCTGCGGTGTTCATCAGTTGCACAGTCGGTTTGTCGCTGGGGAAAAACGAGTTGGCAAAGTAGATCGAGAAAATGCTGTACGCGAGAAAGTCGTACCACTCGATCAGATTGCCGGCAAGACCCCCGACAATCGAGCGAATCCGCGGCGGCGCCGCGGCGTTGACGGTGACGACGTCGTACTCGCGGCTCGTATCGGGGGCAATGGACATCGGGTCTCCTGGTTTCCGGCTTCTGGTTTCTGGTTGTAATGGACCTGCGCGCTGTCTATGCCGCTCAATCCTTCGCCGCGTACTCCCGGTCGAGCTTGTCGTACAGCGGCTTGTTCACCAGACGCTGGCGTTCGCTGAACGGCGCGACGAGCGTAGCGTCTTCATCGAGGCGGCCGTTGCTCTTCAATGTGCCGAGCGCGCGCTGCATGCCGAGCACCGCGCCTTGCAGCGCCGCGTTCGCGTACAGCACGATGCCGTAGCCGAGCTTGGCGAGCGCTTCACGCGATTGCACCGGCGTCTTGCCGCCGATCACGATGTTGATCAGTTGCGGCTTGTCGAACAGTCCCGGCAGACGTTCGATGTCGGCGAGCGATTCGGTCGCTTCGATAAACAGAATGTCCGCGCCGGCTTCGATGAAGCGATGGCCGCGTTCGATCGCATCTTCAATGCCGTGGACCGCGGCCGCATCGGTGCGCGCCATGATCTGCAGGTTGCCGTCTTCGCGGGCATCGACGGCCGCGCGGATCTTGCCGACCATTTCGCTCGTGCTGACCACTTCCTTGCCGGCGAAGTGGCCGCACTTCTTCGGCATGATCTGGTCTTCGAACTGGATCACGTCGGCGCCGCTGCGCTCGAGCACGCGTACGGTCTGGCGCACGTTCAGCGCGTTGCCGAAGCCGGTGTCGGCGTCGACGATCAATGGCAGCGCAACGGCGTCGCGAATCCGCGCGCAATGCTCGGCGACTTCGGCGAGACCAATGAAGCCGAGGTCGGGCAGGCCGAGCGACATGTTGGTGACGCCCGCGCCCGTGATGTAGATCGCTTCGAAGCCGGCGTCCTCGATCACGCGTGCGCTCATCGCGTTGAAGGCGCCCGGCACGAGCAGACCCTGGCGTTGGTTGACTTTGGCGCGGAAGGCGGCGCGGCGGGTGGCGGAAGTGCTCATGGCTGTGTGTCTCCAGATAGGGAAGGAAGTGATAGAACATCGGGCTGAATGTGCAGGAACCATGCCATTGGCCGGATTTGAGAATTTATCCCGGGCAATCAGTAGCTTAGGTGAAGCGGCGGTGGCGCCGCGGTTCATGGCAGAATGTGGATGTGTTCCATGAAACGTTTCGTGGAACGTTTCAGCTACAGACGGAGCGTCGCAGTGTCCACTTTCACGTCGTCCTTTGCCAGTCCGCATTCCGGCTTGCCGGGCGTGGCTCTGGTCAGTATCAGCCGGTTGCAGTCGGTTTGCGAGACGGTTGCGCCGCGCTATGCCGATCGCGCCAGGTTCTTTTCGGTCCGCGAAGGCTACGGCGCTGCGGTCACGGCCCTGCAGACTTATGTGGACGCCGGTTCGGTCGATGTCGTGCTGGCCGCCGGATCGAACGGCGCTTACCTGCGCGACAACCTGAGCGTCCCGGTGGTGATGGTCAAGGTGAACGGCTTCGACGTGCTGAGCGCGATCACCCGCGCCACGACGAACTGGCCCGGCGCGCAGATCGGTCTCGTCCTGCACGAAACCATTTCGCATGAACTCGCAGACCTGCGCGCGTGGCTGAACATCGGCCTGAAGCAGCGCGCCTATCGCTCGATCGACGAAGTGCGGCTCGCGGTCGCCAATCTGGCGGCCGAAGGCTGCAGCGTGATCATCGGCCCCGGCATGGCCTGCGATTTCGCGCAGCAGGCAGGCCTTGAGAGCGTTTTTCTATACTCGCTCGGCGCGGTCGAAGAAGCGTTCGAGCGCTCGGTCGAACTGGCGCGAGTGAGCCGCCAGAAGGAATCGAAGCGGGTGCGCCTGAACACCATCGTGGCCCATTTGCGCGACGGTGTAGCCGCCTTCGACGATGCCGGTCAACTCGAAGCAGTCAATCCGGCGATGCTCGATCTGCTCGGCCTCGATCGCGAACAAGACATTCCGGCGCAATTGACGCGCGCCGTCGGCCCCTTGCTGCGCGAAACGCTCGAACATGACGCGCCGGTCGAGGAGCGTATCGAGCAAATTGGCGCTCGCGCACTGATCGTCAGCTGTGTGCCGATCGTCGAGCAGGGCTTGCGTTCGGGGTCGGTGATCACGGTGCAGGACGCGCTGATCGCGCAGCGGATCGACCGTTCGCTGCGTACCAGCCAGCGGCCGAAGCACCTGGTCGCGCGACACCATCTGGACGATCTGATCGGCAGTTCGGCGGCGCTCGAACGGGTGCGGCGGCTCGCCCGCGCGGGCGCGGCTCACGACGCCACCGTGCTGCTGAGCGGCGAAAGCGGCACCGGCAAGGAACTGGTTGCGCAGGGCATCCACAATGCCAGCCGGCGGCGCGGCAACCCCTTCGTCGCCTTCAACTGCGCGGCGTTGCCCGAGGGGCTGATCGAAAGCGAATTGTTCGGTCATGAGGAGGGGGCGTTCACCGGCGCGCGCCGGGGCGGCAAGCCGGGTCTCTTTGAAAGCGCCCATACCGGCACGATATTTCTCGACGAGATTGGCGAGATGCCGGCGGCCCTGCAAAGCCGGCTGCTGCGCGTGCTGCAGGAGCGTGAAGTCATGAAGCTCGGCGCCGGGCGTGCAACCCCCGTCGACGTGCGGGTGATTGCGGCGACGCATCGCGATCTGCACACGCTGGTCGAGCAGGGCGTGTTTCGCGCGGATCTGTACTTTCGCCTGAATCTGCTTCAGATAGAATTGCCGCCGCTGCGCGAAAGACGCAGCGATGTCGCGCAACTGGCGCGGCACGTGTTGAAGCGCAGCGCGCGCCAATATGGACTGTCGGATGCCGCGCTCGAGCACGTGCTGACCTTCCTCACACCCTTGTTCGAGCACTATGCGTGGCCTGGCAATGTGCGGGAACTGGAAAATCTGCTGGTGCGCGCCGCGATTTATCTGAGCGATCCGGCCGGCGAGGGCGGGCAGGACTTGCAGGCGGTATTTCCGGAATTCGGGCGGATGCGGCAGACCGTCGCGGATGGGCATGATGCAATGCCTCTTACCCACATCTCCGGCGACGCCCCGGTCCGCCGCACACCCACCCGCGAAGACGTCATACGCGCGCTCGAACAGGCCGGCGGCAATCGCGCCGCAGCAAGCCGGGCGTTGGGAATCGGCCGCACGACCCTCTGGCGGCTCATGAGAGACTGAGCCGGGGATTGGTGCGACGCAATAGTCGCCGGTAGCCAGTCAAATAGTAATAAACTATTGAAATAATTTAAACACACCACTTTACCTATTAAGCGGTGTCTGACATACTGACTCCACTTTCCAACCACCCCGAAAGAGGACTCAGTAAATGCCGATCATCAACAGTCAAGTCAAACCGTTCAAGGCGCAGGCTTTTCACAATGGCGATTTCCAGACCATCACTGAAGAAAGCCTGAAGGGCAAGTGGTCGGTTTTCGTTTTCTACCCGGCTGACTTCACCTTCGTGTGCCCGACCGAACTGGGCGACCTGGCCGATC
Source organism: Paraburkholderia fungorum (assembly GCF_003610895.1). GTDB lineage: Bacteria > Pseudomonadota > Gammaproteobacteria > Burkholderiales > Burkholderiaceae > Paraburkholderia > Paraburkholderia fungorum_B. The sequence continues at coordinate 7,604 of NZ_MCAS01000013.1, read as the reverse complement.
GTTACGCCGAATTCAAGAAGCTCGGCGTCGAAATCTACAGCGTGTCGACCGATACGCACTTCACGCACAAGGCATGGCACGACACGTCGGACACGATCCAGAAGATCAAGTACCCGATGCTGGCTGACCCGACGCTGGCCATCTCGCGTAACTTCGACGTGCTGATCGAAGAAGAAGGTCTGGCACTGCGCGGCACGTTCGTGATCAACCCGGAAGGCGAGATCAAGCTGGCCGAAATTCACGACAACGGCATTGGCCGTGACGCTGGCGAATTGCTGCGCAAGGTGCAAGCTGCACAGTACGTCGCAGCTCACCCGGGTGAAGTTTGCCCCGCCAAGTGGACGCCGGGCGCTGACACGCTGACCCCGTCGCTCGACCTGATCGGCAAGATCTAAGGTCTAAAAGCCTGTTGCAGTAAGCGCCTCACGGTGCATCGCCGTGCGGACCGCGTTTTACCGCGGTTCGCACGTCCCCGGGCCGCACGCCTCCCATCCGCAGGCGTGCGGCGCCGGGACCCAACACCCCTCGTCACGGAATCGAAAGCCATGCTGGACGCCAATCTCAAGACTCAGTTGAAATCCTACCTCGAGAAGGTTAGCAGACCTATCGAGATCGTCGCCTCGCTCGACGACAGCGCGAAATCGCAAGAGCTGCTGGCATTGCTGACCGATATCGCGACGTTGTCGGAACGCGTCACCGTGATCGAACGCCGTGGCGATGAGGAGCGCAAGCCGTCGTTTTCGATCGGCGAGCCGGGCAAGGAAACGGGCATCCGTTTCGCCGGCATTCCGATGGGGCATGAATTCACGTCGCTCGTCCTCGCGCTTTTGCAGGTCGGCGGCCATCCGGTCAAACTCGACGATGCAGTGATCGAACAGATCCGCAATCTCGACGGCGACTATCAATTCGAAACGTATTTTTCGCTGTCATGCCAGAACTGCCCGGAAGTTGTCCAGGCGCTGAACGTGATGGCGCTGCTCAACCCGCGCATCCGCCACGTGGCGATCGACGGCGCGCTGTTCCAGAACGAAGTCGAAGCGCGCCAGATCATGGCGGTACCGACCATGTTCATGAACGGCGAAGTGTTCGGCCAGGGCCGCAGCGGCGTGAAGGAAATCCTCGCGAAGCTCGACACCAATGCCGGTGCGCGTGCGGCTAAGGAACTGGAAAAGAAGCCGGTGTTCGACACGCTGATCGTCGGCGGCGGTCCTGCGGGTGCAGCGGCTGCGATTTACTCGGCACGCAAGGGTATTGCGACGGGTGTCGTGGCGGAGCGTTTCGGCGGCCAGGTGCTCGATACGCTGGCGATCGAGAACTTCGTCTCCGTGACGCATACCGAGGGACCGCAGTTCGCCACGGCGCTCGAACAGCACGTGAAGAGCTACGAAGTCGACATCATGGACGTGCAGCGCGCTGAAGCGCTGATACCCGGGCGCATCAACGAGGTGCGTCTGGCGAACGGCGCGGTCCTGAAGGCAAAGACGATCATTCTGGCAACGGGCGCTCGCTGGCGTGAGATCAATGTGCCGGGCGAGCGCGAGTACCGTAACCACGGCGTGGCGTACTGCCCGCACTGCGATGGTCCGCTGTTCAAGGGCAAGCGCGTTGCGGTGATCGGCGGCGGCAACTCGGGCGTCGAAGCAGCCATCGATCTCGCCGGCATTGTGCGTGAAGTGACGCTGTTCGAATTCGGCGCGCAACTGCGTGCCGACGAAGTGCTGCAACGCAAGTTGCGCAGCCTCGCCAACGTGACGATCGTGACGCAGGCACAGACCACGGAAATCACCGGCGACGGCAAGAAGGTCAATGGTCTGGTTTACAAGGACCTGCGTTCGGGCGAATCGAAGAGCATCGAACTCGAAGGCGTGTTCGTGCAGATCGGTCTCGTGCCGAACACCGAGTGGCTGAAGGGCACGGTCGAACTGTCGAAGCACGGCGAGATCGTTGTCGATGCACGCGGCGCGACGTCGGTGCCGGGCGTGTTCGCTGCCGGCGACGTGACCACGGTCCCGTTCAAGCAGATCGTGATTGCGGTGGGCGAGGGTGCGAAGGCGTCGCTCTCAGCCTTCGATCACCTGATCCGCAGCAGCGACGCGGACGAAGTGGTGAGCGAAACGGAAGCCGAAGCGGCGGTTTGATGTGTTGATGTAAGTAATGGACGGCGGCCTTCGGGCCGCCGTTTTTGTTGGTGGTGAGACAGGACCCGCGCCGACGCGGGTCTCGCGAGCGGGGATTTCGACGATCCGCGGCGCCGGGGCCCCGAAGTGCGCCGCAGCAAATCGGCAAACGCCCGTTTCATTCGCCCGCTCGACGCCCATCCTCCATGCCGTCTCAACGCCCGGGTTGTTTGGAGCCTCCCACCTGGGTCAATTCCTTGGCTATCGCACCTGTCAGGCCATATAAATCTGGGAGTCGGCCACGGTCCTGGCGGCACGCGTACTGGCCGGCAAGCGCACAGCTTGCCGATACCAGGCGACATAAAACAAGGAGGGAGACAATGGCAACACCCCAAGCGAGCCCCGCCCGGTGGGTCGACGGCAAGCGCTATTTGTGGCTGCTCGGCGCACTCACCATCACCTTGCCGTTGCACGCCGCCAACCTGGCGTTGCAGACCGGCTGGCATATCTTCTGGTGGTTCGGGCCGATTTTCGTGTTCGGCATTATTCCTGTGCTCGACTATCTGATCGGCGACGATCCGAGCAATCCGCCCGAAGACGTCGTTCCCAGGCTCGAGCGGGAGCGTTATTACCGCCGTGTGGTCTATCTGGCCACCTTCATTGAATACATTTCGTTCCTAGGCTCGCTGTGGATCGTCGGCACGCACGCTCTGGCGTGGTACGACTATCTTGGCTTTGCGCTTTCACTGGGCGCGGCGACGGGCGTGTCGATCAATACCGCGCACGAGCTCGGTCACAAGACCGATGGCTTCGAACGATGGCTCGCCAAGATCACACTGGCGCCTGTCGCCTATGGGCATTTCTTCGTCGAACACAATCGTGGGCATCATGTGCGGGTGGCGACGCCGCCCGACCCGGCGAGCGCGCGTTACGGCGAGTCGTTCTGGCGTTTCTTGCCGCGCACGGTATTCGGCAGCATCGGATCGGCGTGGCGCCTCGAGAAGCATCGGCTCGAACGCCTTGGCAAGTCGCCCTGGACATGGCGCAATGAAGTTCTGCATGCGTGGGCCATGACGGCGGTGCTGTGGGGCGCAATGATCGCGCTGTTCGGCAAGACCGTGATTCCGTTTCTGCTGATTCAGGCCGTGTACGGCGCCTCTTTGCTCGAAGTGGTGAATTATCTGGAGCACTACGGGCTCGGCCGCAAGCAGCTCGCGAGCGGCCGTTATGAGCGTTGCCAGCCGCAACACTCATGGAACAGCAATCGCATCGTGACGAATCTGTTTCTGTACCAGTTGCAGCGTCACGCCGATCATCATGCGAATCCGACGCGCTCTTACCAGGCACTGCGTCATTTCGACGGCGCGCCGCAATTGCCCTCCGGCTATGCAACGATGATCATGCTGGCGTATGTGCCGCCGCTATGGTTTCGCGTGATGAACCCGCGCGTGGTCGCGCACTATCAAGGCAATATGGCGCAGTCGAATATCCGGCCGGCCATTCGCGAGCGCGTATTGGCGCAGTTTGCCGGCTAGCGCGACTGCCCGATGCAAAGAGAAAGCCGCCCGGGCAATGCCGGGCGGCTTTTTTATCGGGCTTGCCGGCCGCCGGCCGCGTGGTCTGAGCGGCGCCTGGCGTTGCCTCAGCGCCGGTCGAGCGAATACTTGCCGGCCCCTGTGACACACAACAGGAACAAGCCACCCATGATGCTGATGTTCTTGTAGAAGTTGATCATGTTTGCGTACTGCGCGGCGCCCGTCATGTTCCAGTAGTGGTGGCCGATGATCGCCGTGCCCAGCGTATAGAGCGCGAGCAGCAGGGCGAGCGGGCGCGTGTAGAAGCCCACCACGAGCGCAATGCCCACCACGAACTCCATCACCACGGCGATGACCGCCGACAATTCCGGAATCGGCGCGCCGCTCGAGACCATATAAGCCACGGTGCCGGAAAAGCCGGTCAGCTTCGACCAGCCGAACATGACGAACAGCACCATCAACAAAATGCGGGCGACGAGAATGACTGCGTCTTTCTGGTTTTCAAGTAGCGTATAGCGCATGATTTTTCTCAAGAGATAAGGAAGGGTGCAGCTCGCCGCGAACGCGCGGCGAGCCACGCTTAAGCCGGCCGGACCGGGCGGCAGTCAAGCCACCTGATCGGGCCGCTCAATCGAGCCGCTTAGGCCCACAACTCCGACACTTCGATATTGCGCAGATCGAACACCAACACCTCCGCGTCGTGACCTTGCGTGAAGGTCAGGGCTTCTTCGTCGCGGACCCGCACGCCGTCGCCTTCACCAAGCTCGACGCCGTTCACCGTGACGCTGCCGCGCGCCACGTGGATATAAGCATAGCGATTACTGGCCAATTCGAGGCGGGCAGTTTCGTTACCGTCGAAAAGACCGGCATAGACCCGCGCATCCTGTTGGAGCACCAGCGAGCCGTCCGCACCGTCCGGCGACAACACGAGGCGCAACACGCCGCGCTTCTGGTCCGCGCCAAACTGACGTTGCTGATAGCGCGGCGCGGTGCCCATCTGCGCCGGTGCGATCCAGATTTGCAGGAAGTGCACGGGCTCGCTCTTCGACTGGTTGTACTCGCTGTGCGCGACGCCGGTTCCCGCGCTCATCAACTGGATGTCGCCAGGGACGATCACCGAGCCGGTGCCCATCGTGTCCTTATGTTCCAGCGCGCCGTCCAGCACGTACGAAAAGATCTCCATGTCGCGGTGCGGATGCTTGCCGAAACCTTGGGCCGGTGCGACACGATCGTCGTTGATGACGAGCAGGTCGGAAAAGCCGTTCTGCTTCGGATCGTGATAGTTCGCGAAGGAAAACGTATGACGCGAGCTGAGCCAGCCGTGCTCCGCGCGGCCGCGTTGATTGGCGTGTCTGATATCGAGCATCGTATTTCTCCTTGATTGTGTTGTGCGATCCGGCCAGATGTTTGGCTGCGATCCATGAATGACAGTTTAGGTCAATCAGAATGGCTATAATCGGATTGAAATAGGAAACACTGTCTCGTTCAAGTGGACAATTCGATGCAACTCGATGACATGCGGATCTTCGTCGCCACGGTCGACGCCCATAACTTCACCGCGGCGGCAAACCGGCTGGCGCTCTCGAAGCAGTTCGTCAGCCGGCGCGTGATGGCGCTGGAGGAGGCGCTTGGCGTGCAACTGCTGATCCGCAATACGCGCAAGCTGGCCGTGACCGAACTCGGGCAGGAGTTTTATGAGCGCGCGCGGCGCATTCTCGGCGAGGTGGAAGACGCCGAGCAGGCCATGTCGTTACGCCGCGCCGGGCCGCGTGGGCTGCTGCGGATCAGCGCGCCGATGTCGTTCGGCATGATGCATCTGTCGCCCTTGGTAGCACGCTTTCTGCGCGAGCACGACGCGGTGCGCTTCGATATGGAGTTGAGCGATCGCACCGTCGACGTGGTGGGCGAGGGCTTCGATATGGCGATCCGGATCGGGACGTTGCCGGATTCCACGCTGATCGCGCAGAAGCTGGTCGATGTCAGGATGGTGGTGTGCTGCAGTCCGGGGTATGTGCGGCGGCGTGGGGCGCCGGTTCTTCCTGGTGAGCTGGCGCGGCATTCGTGTCTGTTATATGGACATGGCGGGGCGGTGAGTTGGGATTTTGTTGTCGATGGGGTTTTGAAGGGGGTTGAGGTGCGGGGGCCGCTGCGGGCTAATAATGGGGAGCTGGTTCGCGATGCTGCCATCGCTGGGCTTGGGATTGTTCGGCTTCCTGATTTTATTGTTTCTCGTGCGCTTGGTGCTGGGCAGCTCGTGAGGGTGCTCGATGAGTTTTTGCCTTCGGCGAGTACCGTTTATGCGGTTTATCCGCAGCATCGGCAGAGTTCGGTCAGTATTCGGGCTTTTGTTGAGTTTTTGAGGGAGGGGTTGAGGGGGTGATTTTTTTTTGTTGCCTGCGCGGCGCTTGTTTGGGGTTTTGGTTTTTTGCTTGATCTGGCTTGTTCTTTGGCCTTTCCTTGTTTTGTTAGTGGTCTATTGGTGTTGCCCCTGTGCGGGGCGGCACTTACTTTCTTTGCCGCCGCAAAGAAAGATAAGCAAAGAAAGCGGCTCACACCGCCAGCTCATAAGCGGGTCCCCCGCGCAGCCACGGTAGTGGTGCATCTGGAATGGGGGTGTCAGAATTTCCGTGTTCAAGGCGGGTTGAGAATTACACGGATGGTCGAACGAATCGGTCCTCATAAAGTATGGCGAACTGGTTCATGGCGGCCTTCCAGTCATGAGCCGCACGCCCCCAATCGGCAGTGATGTTACGCAATGCAAGCCAGATGAGCTTCGTCGCAGCCTCGTCGGTCGGGAAGTGGCCCCGCGTTTTGATGATCTTGCGCAACTGCGAGTTGATGTTCTCAATGGCGTTCGTCGTGTATATCACCTTGCGAACCGACGGTGGAAACGCAAAGAACGGAATTACGCGATCCCAGGCGTTGCGCCACGCCGCGCTGACCGGCGGGAATTTCTGCCCCCATGGCCCATCAGCAAATGCATCGAGTTCCGCCTGCGCCGCTTCCGCGCTGGGCGCGGTGTAGATCGGGCGGATCGCTGCGGCCAGGCCCCTGCGGTCCTTCCAGCTCGCGTAATCGAGGCTGTTGCGGATCAGGTGAACAATGCAGGTCTGCAGCGTGGTGGCCGGAAACACTGCCGCCAGCGCCTCGGGCATACCCTTCAGACCATCGGTGACGGCGATCAGGATGTCGTTGACGCCGCGCGTCCTGAGGTCGTTGAACACCTTCATCCAGAACTTGGCGCCCTCGGTGTTCTCGATCCACAGGCCGAGGATATCGCGTGTGCCGTCGGGAAGAATGCCCAGCGCAAGGTAGATCGCCTTGTTGCGCACCACGGCGTCTTCGCGGATCTTGACCCGCAATGCGTCGAAGAACACCACCGGATACATCGGCTCAAGCGGGCGGCCCTGCCAGGCCGTCACTTCGGCCATGACCTCGTCGGTAACCGAGCTGATGAAATCAGGCGAGACGTCGGTGCCATACTGTTCGAGCAGAAAGCCTTGTATCTCACGCACGGTCATACCCCGGGCATACATGGCGACGATCTTGTCATCGAAACCCGTGAAGCGCCGTTCGTGCTTGGGAATCAGCAGCGGTTCGAAACTACCGTCGCGATCGCGTGGGATCTCGATACGGATCGGACCGTCCTCGGTCAGGACTGTCTTGGCGCCCGTGCCATTGCGCTGATTGGTGACGGCCGCGGGCTTTGCAGCACCGGACGTGTAGCCGAGATGATGGCTCATCTCGCCACCCAGCGCCCGCTCGATCAGCGCCTTCTTCAAGGACAACGTCGCGGCGTTGATCGCTTCGGCCGTCATCGGCCCGTTGCCGAACTTCTCAAGCAGCTCAGCGGGGATCACCGGCAGTTCTGCCGGCGTAGCTTTCGGTTTGCGAGGCATAGGTTCTCCTGGGGAGAATGATATGCCTTGAACACGAAATTAATGACAGGCCC
>NZ_MCAS01000012.1 GCF_003610895.1 Paraburkholderia fungorum | reverse complement strand
GCAATACGACCAATAAGGAGAATTTGCATGAGAAAGAAGCTCATCTGTCTGTTGGTGGCGGGGAGTTTGCCTGGCATGGCCATGGCAGACGCCACCAGCGACCAGATCAAGGCGCTCCAGGCCCAGCTCAACGCGCTGCAAAAAGAGGTGAAGCAGTTGCGCTCCGAAGTGGCGAGCAAACCTAAAGCGGCGGCAGCGACGACAGCGGCCCCTGCCCCGGCGGTGGTCGCGGCGCCGGTCGACATCTCCTCGCCGGACTACGGCAAGTCTCAGGCGACGCTGACCAACGATCAGGTCGATTCGATGAAGCAGCAGATCGCCAACCAGCAGCTGAAGGTCGATTCGCTGGTGGACGCGCAGAATACCGGTCCGATCGCCGGTCTTTCGGTGACGGGTTACATCGATCCGACCTACCTGTTCAACCGCGCGGCAAGCAGCTCGTCGTTCCTGTTCGCCAACCACGAAAGCAGCTACAACTACTTCAACAGCACGTTCGGCGATCTGTACCTCGACATCAAGAAGACCTTCGGTGTCGGCCCGATGGCGCCGTCGGCCGAAATCACCCTGATGCCGAACCGTGGCAACGGCATCACGCTGCTGCAGAACGAGCACGGCAACATCGGCAACAACATTCTGAATACGGCAGTCGTGACCGTGCCTGTGACGGCCACCACGACTTTCGTAGCCGGTTTGATGCCGAGCTTCGGCGGCTATGAAGTGCAGCAGTCGAACCAGATGCTCACGCTCACGCACAACCTGCTGTATGACTTCTCCGATCCGGGCAGCTATGTCGGCGTCGGCGTGAACTACACGGGTGACGGCAGCAACTGGGCATGGAAGTTCATGCTGGGCAACGAGCAGTACCGTACCTATGGCTCGGTGGTGCAGACCGGCACCAACGCGTTTGGCGACCCGATCACCAGCAGCAACAAGATCCCGACGTTCACGGCCCGCGTCGACTACACGTGGTCGAGCGCGCTGGATATTGGCGGATCGTTCAACATCGGCCGTCAGACGCTGTCTGCCTCGTCACCGACCGACAAGAACGGCAACCCGATCCCGGTTCTGTACGGCGTAGGCGGCAACGCGCCGAACCCGTATGGCACGTTCTTCTTCGGCGAAGCGGATCTGGCTTACACGCAGGCTGACGTTCAGTACAACGCCGAAGTCGACTACGGTCAGCAGCAGAATGCCGCGTTCAACGGCGGCCAGGCGCAGTGGTACGGCCTCTCGCTGCTCGCGCACCGCAAGTTCTCGCTGCCGGTGGTGGGCCGCATGGGTGTGACGGCCCGCTATGACGTGCTGGTGGACAGCAAGAACGGCGGCGGCGGTGGCGGCATTGCGTTGAACTCGAACGGCATGGACACGGCGGACGGCTTCGGTATTGGCGCGGATTGCCTCGCCAATTCGAAGGCTGGCGGCGGCGTTGGCTTCGAGTGCAAGGGTGCGATCCACCAGGATGCGGCGCTCGACCTGCTGTTCTATCCGACCCAGCAGATTACTGTGAAGGTGGAATATCGTCACGACTGGGCCAACAAACAGGTGTTCCTGAAGAACGACGGTTCGTACGGCAAGTCCAACGACATCCTCGCGACACAGTTCATCTACTCGTTCTAACACGACCTGCCTCATCGCGTGGCCCGGCTCGATGGCGGGCCACGCGCCAGGGCCTCTTCTGCATGCTCTGCCTATGCTCCGATTCTCAAACCAGCCTCACGTCACCTCGTATTACGCAGCAACTGCGAATGACAGTACGCGCCATCCCACGCTCGACGAAACGCTCGATGTCGACGTCTGCGTGATCGGTGCGGGACTCACCGGCATCTCGGCGGCGTTGAATCTCGCCGAACGCGGTCACTCGGTCGCGGTGCTCGAAGCATCGAAGGTAGGATGGGCCGCGAGCGGCCGCAATGGCGGCCAGCTGATCGGCGGCTTTGCCTGCGATATCGATACATTCGCGAAGTTCATGCCCGCGGATGACGTGAAGCGTGTTTGGGACATGGGGCTTGAAACCCTCGATATCGTCAAGGAGCGCATCGCGAAGCATCAGATCGATTGCGACCTGACCATGGGTTACCTGACCGCGGCGAACAAGCCCCGAGATACGGATGCGCTGCAAAAATGGCGTGACGAGGCGCAACACCGCTTCGGTTACGACCGCTACAGCTATGTCGATGCCGACGGCGTCGGCGAGTATGTTCAATCGCAACGCTACCTTGGCGGCCTGTTCGATGCGGACAGCGGTCATCTGCACCCGCTGAACTACACGCTCGGGCTGGCGCGCGCGGCACGCGCCGCCGGTGTACAGATTTTCGAGGACAGCTGCGTCACCGCTTTGCGCAAGGAAAACGGCCGGCATGTGGCCGAAACCGCGCGCGGCAAGGTGAATGCGCAGTTCGTCGTGCTCGCCTGCAACACCTATCTCGGCCAGCTCGCGCCGGATGTCGCCAGCAAGATCATGCCGGTCGGCACCTATGTGATCGCCACTGAACCGCTCGACCCTGATCGTGCCGAAGCACTGATGCCGGCGAAAGCGGCCGTGTGCGACAGCCGCTTCGTGCTGGACTATTTCCGGCCGGCGCCCGACAACCGTCTGCTGTGGGGCGGCAAGGTCAGCTATTCGACGTTCGCGCCGCGCAACCTCGGCGAGGCGATGCGCCGCGATATGCTGAAGACTTTCCCGCAACTCGACGATGTCAAAATCGACTATGCGTGGGGTGGTTTCGTCGACATTACGATGAATCGCGCGCCACACTTCGGCAGGCTATCGCCTACTGTGTATTTCGCGCAGGGTTTCTCCGGTCACGGCGTGAACACTACCGGGCTCGCGGGAAAACTGATCGCCGAAGCAATCGACGGCCAGGCATCGCGCTTCGATCTGTTCGGCAAGATTCGCCACCACGACTTCCCGGGCGGCGCTACACTGCGTACCCCTGCCCTCGTGCTCGCGATGGCCTGGTATCGAATGAAGGACCTGCTCTGATGAATGCTCCGACTCCCGGCTTTAACACTCTCGACCACCGTGCCGACGCGCTGATCGCCAACTCGTACTACGAAGCAAGCGCCACGCGTCCGCTTGCCGACGATCCGATGCTCAGCGGCACTGTGGAAGCCGACGTCTGTGTGATCGGCGCGGGTTTCGCCGGTTTGTCGGTGGCACTGGAATGCCGGGCACGCGGTTTGTCGGTGGTCGTGCTCGATGCGCACCGTCCGGGTTGGGGTGCATCGGGCCGCAACGGCGGGCAGACGCTGGTGGGGTTCGCGAAAGACGAGATCATCGAGCGTCAGCTCGGTCTCGACGGTGCGCGCGCTGCATGGGCGATGTCGGTGGAAGGTGTCGCCTTGGTACGCGAGCGTATTGAGCGCTACGGTATCGATTGCGATTTCACCTCAGGCTATCTGACGGTCGCAACCAAACCGAAGCGCGTGCCGGATTTGCGTTCGTGGATGGAGTCGGCCTCGCAACGCTGGGGTTATACGAAGCTCTCGTGGCTCGATACCGATGAGGTGCGTTCACGCGTCGCGTCGCGACGCTATCTGGCGGGGGTCTACGATCCGTTCTCCGGCCATTTGCATCCGCTTAAATATTGCCTTGGACTCGCCGATGCAGCACGTCGTGAAGGTGCCCAATTGTTCGCGCATTCGCCGGCGATCGAAGTCGTGCGCGGCGCGCGGCCGGTTGTGCGCACAGCCAGCGGTGAGGTGCGCTGCCGCTTCGTCGCCGCGTGCGGCAACGCCACGATCGGCGGGGTGCTCCCCGCCCCGGTGGCCGCGCGCATCGCGCCGATCGCGTCGTATATCGTCGCCACGGAGCCACTCGGCAAAGAACGTGCGGACGCCCTGATCAAAGGCCGCGAGGCGATTTGCGACAACAACTTCTTCCTCGACTACTTCCGTCTGTCGGCGGATCATCGCGTGCTGTTCGGTGGGCGCGCGAGTTCGACCGGCGCGTCTCCCGTGCAACTCGGCGAGGAGATTCGCAAGCGCATGATCGACGTGTTCCCACAGTTGGACGATGTGCGAATCGACTATGCGTGGGGCGGTTTTGTCGACGTGACGCGAAATCGCGCGCCGGATTTCGGCTCCATCGACCCGAATTACTTCTACGTGCAGGGTTTTTCCGGCCACGGCGTGGCGTTGACCGGGATTGCCGGGCGCGTGATTGCGAAGGCCATGGCTGGTGAGACAGCGGCCTTCGATCTGTTCGCGCAGTTACGGCATGCGCGCTTTCCAGGCGGTCCGGCTCTGCGCGGGCCGGCGCTGGAACTCGGGATGATGTATCACCGGATACTTGAGTTGTTCTAGACGGCGCTTGAGTACTTCAGCGCCGCTGCGACCCCAACATACGTGCCAACGCGCGCGCGAGCTCCTTGACGGCGGCATCGGCGGTTGGGCGATGAAGCAGCGCGATATCCATGGATTCGATTGAAGGCAGCCCGCTTTTCGGCGTCAACACGACGTGATCCGCCGTCACCGCGCGCGCGGGCAGAAGACTGATGCCGAGACCGTCGGCAACCGCCGCCTGGATTCCGCTCAAACTGGAACTGATAAAGCTGAGCCGCCAGCGGCGTCCGAGCCCTTCAATCGCATTGGTCATGTCGTCACGATATAGCCCGCGCGGCGGAAACGCGACGAGGGGAATCGGGTCGAGCTGGATCGAAGGACTCTTCGCACTGTCGATCCACCGCAGTTGCTCCGGCCAGCACGCAACCGCTTCACGGCTGTTGCGCCGCTGCTTGACGAGGATCAGATCGAGGTCGCCACGATCGTAGCTATTGCTCAGGTCGCGGCTCAATCCACTAGTGACTTCCAGCTTGACCTGCGGATGCTTGCGGTTAAACGCGGCGAGCATATGGGTGGTCGGTCCGCCCACGAAATCTTCCGGCACGCCCAGCCGGACCGTCAACCCCACCGTCGCGCCCGACAGCGCCTCAATCATTTCATCGTTGAGAGCCAGCATTCGGCGTGCATAGGCGAGCAAGGTTTCGCCGGCATCGGTCGGACTCACGTCACGACTGCCTCGTTCGAGCAGCTTGTGTCCCGCCATGTCCTCGAGGCGCCGCACTTTCTGGCTCACGGTGGACTGCGTGGAATGAAGCCGCGCCGAGGCCGCGGTGAAAGTGCCGCAATCGGCCACCATGACAATGGCCTTCAGCAGATCCAGATCGAACAACGGTGTACGTGCTTTGGCGTTGTGTTTCATTGAATCATTTGATCTTTGAATACGGACGCTGACTTCTATCACGCATCAAGCAGGCTGGCAATCGCGCGCGGGCTCCGTAGACAACTCATCCCTGCCCTGCTCGAGTCAGCCCAATAGTATTCGATTTTCAACTGACAGGCATTTGAACATTTAATTTTTGAATGCAGGGCGAGATGGATAACATCCAGCGATGTCGATGCGTGGCCACTCAATAGCCGGCTGCGCCGCTTAAACATCAGACAAAAAAAGAACCTGATTGTGGGCGAAACACGGCTCGGCTTTACCGTGCCATGTTTCGCCCGCGGCAGAAGTTCTGACGAGACACGCAAGATACCTCAGGAGGAATTCCATGAAGCTTCGCTTTCTACTGGCGGCGCTGCCGTTCATCGGCATCTACTCGGGCGGCTCGCTCGCCGCCGCGAGGCCTCTCGTGTTCGGCCTGCCGTTCCTGCTCGTATGGAATCTGTTCTGGATGGCTGCCACGGCTGCCATCCTCGCCATCATCTATTGCCTCGACAATCGCGACGAAGCGGCGCGTGTGAGCGCGCACACGGGAGACGGACAATGAACGCCGCGCTCGTCATCATCGTCCTGTTTGCCCTCTTCGCGCTGGCAGTCGGTCTGTATGCACGCCGCGGCAAGACGCTCAGTCTGGAACAATGGGCCGTCGGGGGACGCGGCTTCGGCTCGCTGCTTACCTTCCTGCTGATGGCCGGTGAGGCTTTCTCGACCTTCTCGTTTCTCGGCGCAAGTGGCTGGACCTACAGCAAAGGGGTACCGGCGTTTTACATTCTGTCGTACGGCTGTCTGGCGTACATGTTCGGTTACTGGATGCTGCCGGCCATCTGGCGTTACGCGAAAGACCACGGCCTCGTGTCGTTCGCCGATTATTTCGCCTCGAAGTACAACAGCCGCGCCATCGGCGTTCTGGTATCGATCGTGGCAGTCTTCGCGATGGTGTCGCTGCTGATCATCCAGTTGCGCGGCCTGGGCATTATCGTCTCCGAAATGTCGTATGGCCTGATCTCGCAAGACACGGCCATCTGGATCAGCGCGACACTGATGGTCCTGTACATGAGCGTCTCGGGCATTCACGGTTCTGCCAGCATCGCGATCTTCAAGGACGTGCTGATCCTCGGGCTCGCGATTTTTCTCGGCACCTATTTGCCGCTACACTACTTCGGTGGTTTCGGCGAAATGTTCGCGCGTATCGACGCCGTGCATCCGGAACTGCTGCGCATGCCGGAGCGTGGCTTCAATCTGAGCTGGTACAACTCCACGCTGCTGCTGACATCGCTTGGCTATTATCTGTACCCGCACGGCTTCACGGCCGTCTACGTGGCGCGCGACGCGTCGGCGTTGCGCAAGAACACCATGCTGATGCCGATTTACCAGGTGTTGATCGCGTTCCTGTTCCTCGTCGGTTTCGCCGCGGTACTGACCGTGCACGGGCTCGAGGGCGCGCAAACGGATCTCGCACTGCTGCGCCTCGTCAAGCAGACGTTCCCCTCGTGGTTCGTCGGGATCGTCGGCGGTGCCGGTCTGCTTACCGCACTGGTACCCGGCTCGCTGATCATGCTCAATGCCTCGACGATGATCGCACGCAACATCTACCGCGAAGGCTTCGCACCGCAGGCAAGCGACCGGGAAGTCGCGCGTGTCGCGCGAATCGCGTTGCCGCTGTTCACGCTGGTGGTCGTTTATTTCGTACTGTATGGCGGTTCGAACTTCGTCGCCCTCGCGATCTTCTCGTCGAGCCTGCTGACGCAACTCGTACCCATGCTCGCATCGAGTTTCCTGAAGCGGCCGTTCGGTACGCGGGAAGCGGCATTCGGCGGCATTTTCGCGGGCGCCGTCGTGCTGGCGCTGGTGAACTGGCGCGGCATGACGCTGGCCTCCGTGTTCCCGGCCGCGCCCATCGCCTTCACTTCCATCAACACGGGCCTCGTCGCGTTGTTCGCCAATGCCATGGTGTTCATCGCGATCAGCGCCGCGCAGCGCGCGTTGCAGGCCCGTATTGCCACTTCCGTCGAATCGGCATGACCCATATGACACGCTCCCTGCTTCTCTCCAATGTCCGGCTGGCTGACGGCCAGGCGGTTTCCGTAGCCATCGCCGACGGTCACATCGCGGCGCTCGGCGCACACGTCGAAGCGCAACCTGGCGCGGTGGCCGAGGACGGTGGCGGCGCATTGCTGCTGCCAGGTTTCGTCGAAGGGCATACGCATCTCGACAAGTCCAACTGGGGCCAGGCGTGGTATCGCAACGAGGTCGGCCCCGCTTTAACCGACCGGATCAGCAATGAACGCGAATGGCGCAGAACGTCGGGACACGATGCCGCCGCCCAGTCGCTCGCGCTGGCGCGGGCTTTCGTGCAGGCAGGCACAACACGCCTGCGCACCCATGTCGACGTCGATACCGATGCGCGGCTGCGTTACATCGACGGCGTGCTCAGTACACGGCAAACATTGGGCGATGTGCTCGACATGCAAATCGTCGCGTTTCCCCAGTCAGGCATGCTGATCCGTCCCGGCACGGTCGAACTGCTCGGCAGCGCACTCGCGGCAGGCGCCGACGTACTCGGTGCGCTCGATCCCGCCCTGATCGACGGCGATCCCGTCGCGTCGCTGAACGCGACCTTTGAACTGGCGGAACGCCACCACAAGCCGATCGATATCCATCTGCACGAGCCTGGCGAAGTCGGCGCATTCACACTGAAACTGCTGCTCGATCGCGTCGAGGCGATGGGCATGCAGGGCCAGGTAGTGGTCAGCCACGCGTTCTGTCTCGGCGCGTTGCCGGAACGCGAACGCGACGCGCTGCTCGAGCGGCTCGCCCATCTGCGCGTGGCGCTTCTGACCAGCGCCCCGCCATCCCGTCCGGTTCCGCCGCTCAAGCTTTGCAAGGACAAAGGCATCACCATTTTCGGCGGCAACGACGGCATTCGCGACACCTGGTCGCCGTATGGCGTACCGGACATGCTCGAACGCGCGATGCTGATCGGCATGCGCTACGACTTGCGGCGCGACGACGCCATCGCGATGGCATTCGACTGCGTGAGCCATGCTGCCGCTCGAGGTTGCGGCTTCAGCGACTACGGCCTGCACGTCGGCGCACGCGCGGATCTCGTGCTGGTCGATGCGCAATCCGTTGCGCACGCCGTGGTTAGCCGGCCCAAACGCCGCCTGGTGGTGGCGAACGGACGCATCGTCGCGCGTAACGGCGAACTGGTCGATGCTCTGTAACGGCGCACGAGCAAGCTCACACGAAGAACTCGCACATGAACGATAAGCAAAAGGTCGACATACTGATCGAACACGGCTGCGTGATCACACTCGATCCCGCACGCCGGGTCATCGAGGACGGCGCGGTGGTAATCAAGGGCGATCGTATTGTCGCCGTCGGCGAGACCCGCGCGCTTGTTCAGCAATACCAGGCAGATCGCGTGATCGACGCACGCCGCAAGGCGGTGCTGCCGGGTCTGATCGACGCCCATGCCCACGCCGGGCACGCGATGCTCAGAACGATTGGCGGGGCGAACGGCGATGCGTGGTCGGCCGCGTGCGAGGCGATCTATACGTGCGCATCGGACGAAACGTTCTGGGAAATGGAATCGCATCTTGCGGCACTGGAGCGTCTCAAGGCAGGTGTGACGACAGGCGTATCGCTGCTCGGCGGCGGGGACTCGATCATGCGCGTCGACGACCCCGTCTACGCGCGGCGCCATTGTGACGCGGTGGTCAGAACGGGCACGCGCTCGATCGTCGCGGTGGGTCCGTCGCGGCCGCCCGAGCCACGCGCCTACACCCGGCACGGCGCGAACGGCAGCGTGACGCGCGAGATCGATTTCGAGCAAATGTACGAGGTGTGCAAGGACATTATCGACGCATGCCATGGCGACGCCAACGGCCGCATCCAGATTGCGCTGACGCTGCCGGTCTATGCGCCGCAGCACTATCCCGGGCACGCGGCGCATGAGCAGGTTTTCCGGCGTCAAGCCGGGCGCTACGCCGAGCTGGCCCGCGAACGCGGTCTAAGCCTGACACAGGACGGCCATCGCACCGGCACGCTGGATTTCGCGCGTCGGGAACTTGGACTGCTGAACGCAAAGTCGTTCATGTCGCACGCCATCGATCTGAACGCCGCAGACATCGCTGCATGCGTGGAAACAGGCGCCTCGATCGTGCATAACCCAAGCGCGATCATGTCGATTATCGGCCGCTGCCCTGTGCCGGAACTGATCGATGCAGGTGTGACGGTGGCGATCGGCTCGGATGGCGCGGCGCCCGACCGCGGTTACGACATGTTCCGTCACATGTGGCAATGCATGCATTACCACCGCCGTCATTTCCGCGACCCGGACGTGCTGCCGCACGGCAAGGTGCTCGAAATGGTCACGATCGACGCCGCCAAGGCGTTGTCGCTCGACCACGAGCTCGGTTCGCTCGAAGCGGGCAAGCTGGCCGACATCATTCTGGTCGACCTGTACAAGCCGCACCTCATGCCGATGAATATGCCCGTCCATCGCGTCACCTGCTTCGCGAATGCCGGCGACGTGTGCATGACGATGGTCGGCGGCAAGATCCTGATGGAGAACTACCGGGTGCTATCGGTCGATGAAGGCGACATTCTCGAACGCGTAACGGTGGCTGCAGATCGTGCGTTCGATCGCGCAGGACTGCGCCATCTGCTGGACACGCCACCAACGCTGTGGCGGCGCAGTCATTATTGAAGCCTGAGCGGTTCTATCGCGGTGCGTTGAGCGTCAGCTTCATATGCCGGTTGACGTCTTTGTACAGGAGGTAGCGGAAACGGTCTGGTCCGCCGGCATAGCAGGCCTGCGGGCAAAAAGCACGCAGCCACATGAAGTCACCGGCCTCGACTTCGACCCAGTCCTGGTTCAACCGGTAAACCGCTTTGCCCTCCAGTACATACAGGCCGTGTTCCATCACGTGGGTCTCGGCGAACGGAATCACGCCGCCAGGCTGGAACGTGACGATGTTGACGTGCATATCGTGGCGCATGTCGCTCATGTCGACGAAGCGCGTCGTCACCCAGCGGCCCTCGGTACCGGGCATTGGGATCGGTTCGATATCCTGCTCGTTCGTCACGAAGGCCTCCGGCAGCGGCAGGCCATCAACGCGCTCATAGTGCTTGCGAATCCAGTGGAAACGGGCCGTGTCGCCGCTGCGATTGCGCAACGACCAGTCCGTGCCGGGTGGAATGAATGCGTAGCCACCGGGCTTCAGAACATGCGCGGCGCCGTGCAGCGTGACTTCAATTTCGCCCTCGACAACAAACAGCACGCCTTCGGCCTTCTCGTCCTGTTCGGGGCGCTCGCTGCCACCACCGGCGCCGACTTCCATGATGTACTGCGCAAACGTCTCGGCAAATCCGGACAGCGGGCGCGCCAGTACCCACAGGCGGGTCTTCTCCCAGAACGGAAGATGACTGGTGACGATGTCGCGCATCACGCCTTTGGGAATGACCGCATACGCTTCGGTAAACATCGCGCGGTCTGTCAGCAATTCGGTCTGGGCGGGATGGCCGCCGTGAGGTGCATAGTAAGTGCTCCGTGACATTCGCCACTCTCCTTGATGGTTCACGTTGATGTTCCGGCGTCGGCCAGCCATGCATCGGCTTCCTGCCGGACGATGGTTTCAGCCGGCAACGCCTTGTCGCGGCGTCGTGACCTTGAACTGCAAACGGGACACATCGCCCCAGAATTGCCCGCTTCGGACAATGGCCCGATCGGCCGGTACCGCAGCGACGGCGGCAGCGGCGTTCGGTGCTTTCACCACGACAAATGTGGCCTCATGACCGACCTTCAGTCCGTAGCCACTTTTCTCCAGCACAGCAGCGCCCGCTTCCGTCGCCATGTGCAACACCACGCGCAGTTCTTCGTCGGTATAGAAGCCCGAGCGGTAACCGACCAGCATGGCCCGTTGCAGCATGTCGCCGTTGCCATACGGCCACCACGCGTCCTGGATGTTGTCGTTACCCGTGAACACACGCACACCTGCTGCGCGCAGTTGCAGAATCGGCGGGAACGCACGATCGCCCGGCGCATTCGTCATGATCGATACACCCGCTTCCGCCAGCGCGGCGGCGACCCGGTCGACCACCTCGGGTGCGACGTCGCCGAGGCCGTAGGCATGACTCACCGAGACCCGGCCGTTCAACCCCAATGCCCGGGTGCGCGCGGCAATGCGGTGCAGTTGATCGATGCCTTGCTGCGCCGGCTCATGGAGATGAATATCGACTTTCACGCCGCGCTTTTCCGCAATGCCGAAGACGATATCGAGCTGACCTTCCGCGTCGCCGTCGAGCGTTGTCGGATCGATACCGCCCACAACTTGCGCGCCTTCACGGGCCGCGGCATCGAGAATCTCCGCCGTGCCGGGACACGACACGACGCCCGCCTGCGGGAACGCGACCAGTTCGATATCCACGACGCCGCGCCATTTCTCGCGCGCGTCCATGACGGCATGCAGGTTGGTCAGCCCCGTCGTCGCGTCGACGTCGACGTGGCTGCGCATCGCAATGGTGCCGAACGAGGCGGCCTGGCGGATCAACGCATCGGCGCGCTCGACGATAGGCGCGGCGCTCGCCAGTTCCTGCTTTTCGATAGCGAGACGCTCACGCAGGCTCGCGA
Source organism: Paraburkholderia fungorum (assembly GCF_003610895.1). Classification (GTDB taxonomy): domain Bacteria; phylum Pseudomonadota; class Gammaproteobacteria; order Burkholderiales; family Burkholderiaceae; genus Paraburkholderia; species Paraburkholderia fungorum_B. The sequence goes on along the minus strand of NZ_MCAS01000012.1, from coordinate 489,121 downwards.
CATGGCGATGAGGACGCCAGCGGTCGCCCACGAAGCTTTTATCGAGGTGAATATGTCCATCGACGAATCCCGGCAACACCACATGTCCTTCCAGATCGACGATCTCCGCACCGCCGGTCTGAGGGCGCGCCGGACCGATGCCGGCAAAACGGCCCTCACGTACGGCGAGGTTGAGCGGATTGCCGTCGGCATCTACGGCATTGACGAATACGCGGTCGAACATGGTTCTGCCTCTGCAAATCAGGACTCGAGGACTCCTCCAGCGCGCCCTGATCGGATAACGTTCGTCGCGCTGCAATGGCCCTGTGTGGAATAGGTCACTGCACCATATCGGACAACGGCAGTATCGACAAATTAAATGTTGCGATAACCCGTATTCATTTTCCAAATAGATCTGAATCCGCGCCCGTTAGAAGAAGTGCCGCAACCCGATTCCAACTACCGACTGAACGTCGCCTGACGCAGGCGAAAGCGTATTGATCTGCGCGTGCGCGAACGGTGACCCGTCGCCGGTGACGCGTTGATAAACGCCTTGTGCATAGATGCTGGTGCGATGCGACAGCGCATATTCGGCCACCAGGCCGAACTGGTTCCAGTGTGGTGCGCTCCCGTTCACCTTGGCCGCCGTGTACGTGTATGCGCCCTCGACGCTGAAGACGGGCGTGAAATGATAGACCGCATTGATCTCCACATTGTCGAAGCTCATCGAACTCGCGCCGTTGAAACCTGGACTCTGGTACTCGCTGGTGGGTTCCGATAGCGTCGTGCGCGTGAGGTTGGCGTGCAACTCCGCACGTTGGAACGCATAGCCCATACCGATGCCATAGATACGCTGCCCGTTCGAGGTGAAATTGGCATCGGCAACATCCACCGCGCCCAGGGTGCCGGGGCCGTCGTCGCCAGGATGATCGAGCTGTTCGTAGACAAGCGCGGCACTGAAAGGCCCCGCCCGGTAGCGTGCGGCCGCTTCCCACACGCGGTTGTCGGCGAAACCCGAGCCGCTGCCCGAAGTCGACGCGGCCTTGTTGCTGAACGCGTAGGTCGCGCCAACATCAAAGCCGGCAACGCTGATGCTTTCATATCGCACCGCGTTGTTCAACAGAAAGGAGTCCCACAGATTGTCGTTGTCGAACGGATGCGCGAAGAACGTTCCGCCCCAGCTGCCGACCGCGGAGAAATCGCCGAGATAAGCAATCATCGAATCGGACTGGCGACCGAGTTTGAGTGTGCCGAGGCGGTCATTCGCGAGGCCGAGCCATGCGTAGTCGCCGAACATCCGCCCGCTCGGCCACGACGTGCCGTTATTGGCGGAAAACGTGGTGGACAGCATGAACAGCGCCTTGTTGCCGCCGCCGAGATCCTCGGTGCCGCGCAGGCCCCATTTCGTTGGCGCGGTGGTGCCGCTGACCATCTGGATCGCGCGCGAGCCGCCCTGGTTCGGGCTATAGACCACGCCCTGGTCAATGATGCCAAATAGCGTGATGCTATTGTCGTTGCTTGCATGTGCGCCGAGCGCGACCGCGCTCAGCACGCAGCCCAATAGTGCGTGTCGTTTCATGTTGTGGTTCAGCGGATGGAGGTCGAACGGAATGCCACGCGCGGGGGCCTGTCCCGCGCGCCGGCAGTAGCGCACCCGAAAGGTACGGCGCTTACTTCGTGGTGGCCCCTGCGTCCAGGTACTTGTGCGTCAGGCGGTCTATCGTGCCGTTCTGTTTGAGTTGGGCGATCGCTGCGTCGAGCATCTGTAGCGTGTGTGCGTCGGTCTTACGCACGCCTATCACGCTGCTCGCCGAGAGCAACGCCGGATCGACGATCTGCGCGCCGGCCAACTCGAAGTTCTTGCCCTCAGGCTTGGCGAGAAAGCCCAGTTGGGCGGCGGCGCCGACCACCAGCGTACCGTCGAGCCGGCCGTTCAGAAGATCGGCGTAGACGCTGTTCTGATCCTGATACTCGACGATCGACACGCCGTGCGCAGCCCAGTTCTGCTTCGCAAATGCCGCCTGCGTCGAACCTTGCAGCACGCCGATACGCTTACCGGCGAGCGACGCCGCGGTGGGCTGCAAATGAGCGGCCTTCGCGGCGACGAGACGAATGTCAGCGGGATACAGCGGCGTCGTGAAATCCATCACCGCGCGTCGCGAGGCCGTGGCGGCAAGCGACGCATTGATCGCATCGAACTTGCGCGATTGCAGCCCGGCGATCAACCCGTCGAAGCTCCCCTCCACCCATTCGCATTTCACATGCGCGGCGGCGCACAAGCTGTTGCCGATTTCGATGTCGAGCCCAACGAGCTGTCCGCTCGGCAGTTTGTATTCGTACGGCGGATAAGTCGGATCGGTGCCGAAGCGCAAGGTCTCGGCCTGCGCGGACTGTGCCACGACGAGAGCAAGGGCGGCGGCTGCGAGTGCCGGCAGCAAACGCTGCTTCATAGGTATCTCCTGACTGGATTGATTGGCTGTATTTCTGATGCGAAAAGACGGGCTACGCGTCGAGACGCGCGAGCGCCAGCGTCACGAAGAAACGCACACCCAGCGGCAGCACCGCGTCGTTGAAATCGAACTCGGGGTGATGGCAGTAGACGCCGCCCTGGCCGAGCAGCACGTACGCGCCGGGGCGACGCAGCAGGAATTCGGAGAAGTCTTCGGAGCCGTTGAGCGGTGGGAAATCGCGCAGTACGTTCTGCGCGCCGAACACGTCGGCCGCTGCTGCTGCCGCTGCTTCGGCCTGCTCGCGATGGTTGATCGTCGCGGGCGAGCTGCCGTAGAACGTCACCGCGATTTCGCATTCTGTCGCGAGCGCGACGCCCGCGCAGATGGACTCAATGCGCGTCTTCATCCGTTCGCGCACGCTTTCGTCGAACGTGCGTACGGTGCCCGTCATCCGCGCATGCGAAGGAATCACGTTCGACGTGGTGCCCGCCTGAATGCTGCCGATGCTGAGCACGGCGGCCGAAGCGGGATCGATCGCACGGCTCACCACCGTCTGCAGCGCGCAGATGAGTTGCGCCGAAGCCGCAATCGGGTCGCGGGTCTTTTCAGGCGACGAGCCATGACCGCCGATGCCGGTCACGTCGATCCGCATCTCGTCGCACGACGCCAGCATGGCGCCGTCACGCACGCCGAAGGTGCCCGGCGCAAAATGCGGCGCGTTGTGCATGCCGTAGATTTCGTCGTATGGAAAGCGGGTTTCGAGCCCGTCGGCAAGCATGGCCAATGCGCCACCGCCGGTTTCCTCGGCCGGTTGGAAGATCAGCACGAGTGTCCCCGCGAAGTCGCGATGACGGCTAAAGTGGCGCGCCGTGCCGAGCAGCATCGCGGTGTGGCCGTCGTGCCCGCAACCGTGAAATACCCCTTGCCGCAACGAGCGGTGCAACGGGCGGCCCTCTTCTTCCATCGGCAGCGCGTCCATGTCGGCGCGCAACGCGATGCTGCGCCCGCTGCCCTGCGCCGTACGCGTGCCACGAATGACACCGACCACGCCCGTCTTGCCCACGCCCGTGCATGTTTCGATGTCCCAGGCACGCAATTTCGCGGCGACGAGTTCGCTTGTGCGCGTCTCGTCGAACGCTGTCTCCGGATTGGCGTGAATGTCTCGCCGCAATGCAACGAGTTCGTCGATGTCCGCATCGATGACGTTCAGTCCCACTTTCCCTCCTTGTCTTGAGTACTCCCGGCCGCGCGCCTCCTGGGCAGCAGCGGAGTGGCTATACTAGCCAGCTCCGCGACTGGTCAATTTCCAGTTTTTTATGTACATAGCCAACGCTTATGGGCCGCGGAAATCATGAAAACCACTCAACTACGCACCCTTGTGGCGATTGCCGAGCACGGCACGCTGATGGCCGCCGCCGAGGCGCTGTGCCTGTCGCAACCTGCCGTCACCAAAAGCATCAAGGAGCTGGAGGCGCGCCTCGGCGTCCAGTTGCTGTTGCGCAGCGGCTCGGGCATTCGCCTGACACCGTATGGCGAAGCGCTGCTCAGGCGCGCGCGAACGGTCGTAACGGAGATCGCGCGCGCGGAGCAGGAACTGGAGGAGATGAAGTCGTCGGTTGGGCGCACGCTCGAGATCGGCGTGTCGCTGCTCGCCGCGTCGATCGTCGTACCGGAGGCGATTCACGCGTTCCGTGCACGGTTTCCCGATGTGCAGCTCGACGTGCACGAGTACCAGACCATGCGGCTCATCGACGGCCTGCGCGACGGTTCGTTCGACATGTGCATCGGTTTTACCGGTGAAGGGGATCCGAGCAACGAGTTTCGCGTGACCTCGCTCGGCAAGGTATCGCAATCGCTGGCGGTCAAACGAGGCGATCCGCTGGCGGGTGAGACCAGGCTTGCGCGTTTGCGCGAAGCGCACTGGCTCTACAACTACACGCGCAAGAGCGTGCCCGCATTCTGGACTGCGCTGAGCGCGCGCACGGGCGACACCGCCGGGACGATTCCCCCGCCCTCACGCATCACGGTCTGCACCGCGCGGCGGCTCTATGCAGAGCTCGCCAGCGAAGCGGGTGTGGTGAGCGTCTGGCCGGACTTCCAGTTGAACGAGGAAATCGAACGCGGCGCGCTGGAGCGTGTGGCGCTCGATATCGCGCTACCGCGTCTCGCGCTCAGCCTGATTCATCGCAAGGATGACGTGCTGGGCGATGCGGCGGAATATTTCATCGATTGCCTCAGGCACAACGCGCTGCCGGATTGAATGCGCAGCACGGCGCGAAACGGAACACGTCCACGCCGCGCCGTGCCGGAGCACCACAGGCAGCCTGCTTGAACGCAGCGCCCTAACAACAGCGTCCCACCCCGCAAACTCACCGGCCGATGCGCCTGCCGCCCTGGCGTTTACCCGAAAAGCGCATTTTGTTGACTATTTATCGATAAATTATCGTGTTAGATTTCGTCGCCTGCATGCCATTGCAACCAGGCGCAACCTGCCATTTCGCAGGCGCAACCGGTCTTCGCCTGGCATTTGGGGCAGCGCGCACAGCGATAAAACAACGACATAGCAGCGATACAGGAGAGCAGCATGTGGGTTTTGATTGGCGTGCCGATCGTCGTACTCGGCTTCGCATTGCGCTTCAACGCACTACTGGTGGTGACGATCGCGGGAATCGCCACCGGCATCGCCGGGGGCTTGCAACCGGTCGAGATCGTCAGCGCATTCGGCAAGGCATTCGCCGATAACCGCTACATGGGCTTGATCTGGCTCACGTTGCCCGTGATCGCGCTGCTCGAACGCAACGGCCTGAAAGAACAGGCCAAGCACCTGATTTCGCGCCTGCACGCCGCCACCACCGGCCGCGTGCTGATGCTCTATTTCGTGATCCGCCAGCTCACGGCCGCGCTTGGACTGACCTCGCTCGGCGGCCATGCGCAGATGGTGCGCCCGCTGATCGCGCCGATGGCCGAAGCGGCCGCCGCGAACCGCTACGGCGAATTGCCTGATGCGGTGCGTCAGCAGATTCGCGCGAATGCGTCGGCAGTCGACAACATTGCCGTGTTCTTCGGCGAGGACATTTTCATTGCGATCCAGTCGATCCTGCTGATCAAAGGCTTTCTCGAACAGAACGGCATCATCGTCGAACCGTTGCACGTTTCCGTGTGGGCGATTCCCACGGCCGTGGCGGCACTCGTGATTCACGTCGTGCGCCTGATGCTGCTCGACCGTAATCTCTCGCACAAGATGAACAAGCTTGGCATGGCACAGGTGGCCCAGGCGGCACAGGGACAGAAACGAGGTATCGCACCATGATGATCAAGCTCGAATCCCTCTACGTGCTGGCCGGTTTGATGTTTGCCGCGTTCGCGCTCTTCAATCTGCAGGACCGCTCGAATCCGCGCCGCGTCGTCAACTTTCTGTTCTGGGGCATCTACTCGATCACTTTCATGTTCGGCGGAGAACTGCCGCATTTCGTGACCGGCTGCCTCGCCATTGCACTCGCCCTGATCGCCGGTTCCGGCAAGCTCGGCAAAGGCAAGACAGATAGCAATAGCGAAGCGGCCGCCACGCGCCGCGAAGCCAACGCACAGCGTTTCGGCAATAAGCTTTTCATTCCGGCATTGCTGATTCCGGTCATCACCTTGCTCGGCACCTTGACGCTGAAGTACGTACCGTTCGTTGAACCAAAGAACGTCACACTGATTTCGCTGGTGCTGGGCACGCTGGTCGCGTTCGGCGCCGCGCTGTTCATGTTGCGCGACTCACCAGTGCACGCGCTGAAAGACGCGCGGCACACCATGGATACGGTGGGTTGGGCCGCCATTCTGCCGCAGATGCTGGCCGCCCTCGGCGCGCTGTTCGCGGTTGCCGGTGTGGGTCACGTGGTGTCGGATCTCGTGAAAACCTGGATTCCGGTCGACTCCGCTTTCGCGGTGGTCGCGGCCTATACATTCGGCATGGCGATCTTCACGATGATCATGGGTAATGCGTTCGCCGCTTTCCCGGTGATGACGGCCGGCATCGGCCTGCCATTGATCGTGCATCAATTCCACGGCAACCCGGCCATTCTCGGCGCGATCGGCATGCTGTGCGGCTTCTGCGGCACTTTGATGACTCCAATGGCCGCCAACTTCAATATCGTGCCGGCCGCGCTGCTTGAACTGAAAGACCAGAATGGCGTAATCAAGGCGCAGTGGCCAACTGCTTTACTATTGCTGATCGTCAACACCATACTGTTGTATTTATTTGTTTTCCGCTTTTGAGGAGGCGCCGATGACTGTTCAACTCACGCCCGAATTCGCGTCTAAATTCGCCAATCTCGCACTCGCCCATCTCACGCGCGAGTATCCGAACAAGCTGACCCATTCGCTTGCCGGCCCACAAGACGTGCAAGGGCCGCGCGCGCTGCATCCGATTTTTTACGGCAGCTACGATTGGCATTCGTGCGTGCATGGTTACTGGTTGATCCTGCATCTGCTCGATCGTTTTCCCGATCTGCCCGAGGCATCGCGCATCGTGGCGGTGGTCGACGAGCATTTCACCGAGGCGAATGTAGCCGGCGAGCTCGCCTATCTCGACCTGCCGCACAACCGCGGTTTCGAACGTCCGTATGGATGGGCATGGCTGCTTGCGTTGAGCGCGCAACTCCATACGCTGAAGCTATCGGAAGCCGCGCGCTGGTCCAGGGTTTTTGCGCCGCTGACCGCGGCTTTTGTCGAACGCTTCGAGGAATTTCTGCCGAAAGCGACCTACCCGTTGCGGGTCGGCACGCACTTCAACATGGCGTTCGCGCTTGCGCTCACGCTCGATTTCGCGCGCCAGACGTCGCACGAATCGCTCGAGGCGCTGCTGGTGAATACGGCAGAGCGCTGGTTTCTGAACGACGTTGCATGTCAGGCCTGGGAGCCCGCCGGCGACGAATTCCTGTCGCCTTCGCTGATGGAAGCGGAACTGATGCGGCGCATCTTGCCGCCCGCGCAATTCAGCGAATGGTTCCGGCGCTTTCTGCCCGATCTCGGCGCGAAGAAGCCGGCCACGCTGTTCGAACCCGTCACCGTGACCGACCGCACCGACGGCAAGATTGCCCACCTGGATGGCCTGAACCTGAGCCGCGCATGGTGCCAGCGTTCGCTAGCGCGCGCGCTGCCGGCGGGCGACGTGCGCCGGACCATATTGTTCGATTCGGCCGAGCGTCATCTTCAGAGCGCCCTGCCGCACGTAGCCGGCGACTACATGGGTGAACATTGGCTGGGCACGTTCGCCACGCTCGCGCTGGAAGCGTAAGCGGCGCACTGCGGGCCGCCTGTCGCGGCCCAGCCGGCGAACTCGCCGGCTCCGTGCGGGGTTTCGTGCCTTACTGGCCAGTCAGCTTTTTAGGCTTCGGCGGCGACTGAACCTTGTTGTACTGGAACGCGGGCGTTGCCTTCAAGGCGTCCTTGGTCGCGCCGGCCAGATAGAAATTCCCCGACCGAATATCCAACGCGGCGATAGGCACCGCTACGTCATGCGACGCCACGCCCAGAAATCCGCCGGCCGAGACAATGGCGGCGGACAGCGAGCCATCAGGCGCAACCACCAGATCGCGGATCGTACCGATCTTTTCGTTCTGGTCGTTGTACACGCCCTTGCCGAGAATGCTCTTCTTCACACTCCAGCCGCTCAGCAGCGCATTCGATTGCTCGACCGTGACGCTCAGGGGCTGCGTGCCGGCTACTTGCGCCTGCGCGCCAAAGCTGGTTGCAGCTACCGCGACCACAATAACAAGCTTGCTCAACCTCATATTGTTCACTCCGTTTTTGATGGACTTGACGGCGCATGGCCCGCGCCAAAGGAATCGCTGCAAAACGATCATACAGACTACGCGGCGCGTCTGCATTCAGCGTGCCACGGCGGCAAGCGCATGACGGTAAAATCGAGCCAGGCGATGACGCCCGTTTAGAGGTGGCAGTTTGACTGAGCTTGAACAGGGTTTCATTCTGACCCGACACTGGCGGGATACGCCCGCCGGCACGGAAGTGGATTTCTGGCTGGCAACAGACGGCGGGCCCCGTCATATCCGTCTGCGGCCGCAGCCTTCCGTGGCTTTCATTCCGGCCGCGCACCGCGAGCGCGCCGAAACGATCCTGCGCCGCGAGGCGCCGCTCGATCTGCGCCCGCTCGATCTATGCGATTTCCAGCATCGCCCCGTGATGGGGCTTTACTGTGCGCAATACCGTCAGTTGACGGGCTTCGAGAAGCGCCTGAAACAAGGCGGTGTCGACGTCTACGAGGCCGATATTTTCCCGCCCGAGCGCTACATGATGGAGCGGTTCATCACCGCGCCGGTATGGTTCGGCGGCGATGCACAGCATGACGGCCCACGGTTGAACAGTGAACTGAAGCCGGCTACGGACTACCGTCCGTCATTGAAGCTGGTGTCGCTCGATATCGAAACCAGCGCGCACGCCGAGCTCTATTCGATCGCGCTCGAAGGCTGCGGACAGCGTCAGGTCTATATGCTCGGACCGCCGAATGGCGAGGCCGGCGCTGTCGACTTCGACCTCGAATACTGCGAAACGCGCGCACAGTTGCTCGAAAAATTGAACACGTGGCTGGAACGGCACGATCCCGACGCGATCATCGGCTGGAATCTCGTGCAGTTCGATTTACGCGTGCTGCAGCAGCACGCTGAACAATATCGCGTACCGCTACGGCTCGGCCGCGGTGGTGCGGTGATGGAATGGCGCGAACACGGCCATAAACAGAATCATTTCTTCGCCGGCGCCGCGGGCAGACTGATCATCGACGGTATCGAAGCGTTGCGTTCCGCAACGTGGAGCTTCCCTTCGTTCAGCCTCGAATATGTGGCGCGTTCCGTGCTGGGCGAAGGCAAGGCGATCGACAATCCCTATCAACGCATGGACGAAATCCAGCGCCGCTTCGACGAAGACAAGCCCGCCCTCGCCCGCTACAACCTGAAAGATTGCGAGCTGGTCACGCGCATCTTTGCGAAGACCGAGTTGCTGTCGTTTCTGCTGGAGCGCGCCACCGTCACCGGCCTGCCCGCGGACCGCAGCGGCGGCTCGGTCGCGGCGTTCACGCATCTGTATATGCCGCGAATGCATCGGCAAGGCTATGTCGCGCCCAATCTCGGCGACGTGGCCGGCGCCGCGAGCCCGGGTGGCTTCGTGATGGATTCACGGCCCGGCCTCTACGATTCCGTGCTGGTGCTCGACTACAAGAGCCTGTACCCGTCGATCATCCGCACGTTTCTGATCGACCCGGTGGGGCTCGTGGAAGGCATGCTGAATCCGGCCGACGATCAATCGGTGCCGGGCTTTCTCGGCGCACGTTTCTCGCGCACGCGCCATTGTCTGCCGGCGATCGTCGGCCAGGTGTGGCAAGGGCGCGAAGCCGCCAAACGCGAGCACAACGGGCCGCTTTCGCAGGCGTTGAAAATCATCATGAACGCGTTCTACGGCGTGCTTGGTTCCACGGGCTGCCGGTTTTTCGATCCGCGTCTCGCCTCGTCGATCACCATGCGCGGCCATGAAATCATGCACGCCACGCGCGAGTTGATCGAGGCACAAGGCTATGAAGTCATTTACGGCGACACGGATTCGACTTTCGTGTGGCTGAAGCACGCGCATAGCGAAGAAGAAGCGAGCCGTATTGGCCGCGCGCTTGTCGAGCATATCAACACGCGGTGGCAGCAGAATCTGCAGACGCGTTTCGGCCTCGAGAGCGCGCTCGAATTGCAATTTGAGCGGCACTACAAGCGCTTTTTCATGCCGACGATTCGCGGTGCCGAGGAAGGCAGCAAGAAACGCTACGCAGGACTCACTGTTTTGCCGGACGGCAGCGAAAACATCGTCTACAAAGGGCTCGAAACGGTGCGGACCGACTGGACGCCACTCGCCCAGCAGTTCCAGCAGGAACTCTATGGGCGCATATTCAGGCAACAGCCGTATCAGGACTATGTGCGCGACTACGTGCGCGATACGCTGGCGGGGAAAATGGACGATCAACTCGTGTACCGCAAGCGGTTGCGCCGCTCGCTCGGCGAGTACGAACGCAACGTGCCCCCGCACGTGCGAGCGGCACGCGTGGCCGACGAATTCAACCGGCAACAGGGGCGTCCACTGCAATACCAGAACGGCGGCTGGATCAGCTATGTGATGACCACCGCCGGACCGGAACCGCTCGAAACGCTGCGCTCGGCAATCGACTACGAACACTACCTGACACGGCAGTTGCAACCCGTTGCGGATGCGATCCTGCCGCTCCTGCGCGATGACTTTACGACCTTGATGTCGGGGCAAAGACAGTTGTTCTGAACCGATCTACTTCGGCATCTTCTTCAATTCCAGCCCCGTCGTACGAGCGCCCATCAACCCGATTGGCAGCAGCGCGGCCTGCCCTGACCGGGCGGGTACTCAGGTGTTGCCCTGGTTATGAGTTGCCTTCCCGATGGTGCGACAATCGAATGAGCGCAAGCCATGCATTGACACTGCCCACCGATGGTCCGCTCAATCTGAAAGGATAAGAACATGCGTCGATACATCTATCTCGCGGCATTGCCTGCCGCCTTCGTTGCCGGCATGTTTGCATCCCATCTGGGCACACTGGCGCACGCCCAGGCGTCAGACGTACCGCTAACAGCGCAGATCGTCGACGTGGCAGCCTTGACCGATGCCGATCTCGGCCCACAGATTCCGAACATGGGCAGCTTGCGCTCGAAAGGCCTTGTGGTCACACCGAGCGGGACCATCGCCGTGCAGACCGGTAACGTACCCAAGCATACGCATCGGGATTCTGACGAAATCCAGTATGTGGTGTCGGGAAGCGGCACTTTCTGGCTAGGTAACGAACAGCGCCAGATTCACGCCGGCGACCTGATCATTATCCCGAAGGGCACGGTCCATGCGGGGTCCGAGCCGACCAGCGGCGAATTCAAGGTCATTTCCATCAAGCTGCCGCCGCAAGCGCCAGGCGACATGCAGATGGTTCCATGACGTGCCGTTGATATCCGGCGTGCCCTGATCGACGCCGGACAGGTACCGCTGGTTTACCCAACCCTTGAGAAGAAATTCGTTCAGCGATGTCGATTTAACCTTATCTCGAACGTCTGGTAGGTGAGCGCCGGATTTGCGTATCCGGCACCCAACCAGACATCCAGCCAAGGAGAAATCACCGTGCCCTCTCCACTTACCCCCGTTATCACCGTCTTTGAACGGTCGCCCGATCGCGGCCGGGGACTCGCGCGTGACATGCGTGTTCGCTGGGCGCTTGAAGAAGTGGGCCAGGCTTACGAGGTCCGCCTTGTTTCTTTCAGTGCGATGAAGGAACCCGCGCATCGGGCGCTTCATCCTTTTGGGCAGATTCCGACCTATGAAGAAGGCACGCTTGCCCTGTTCGAATCGGGGGCGATCGTGTTCCATATCGCGGAGCGCCATGCAGGCCTGCTACCTGACGATGCGAATGCCAGGGCACGTGCGATCACATGGATGTTTGCCGCGCTCAACACGGTTGAACCGCCGATCCTCGATCTCCAGACCACCAGATTCCTGGAGCGCGACAGGACATGGTATGAAGAGCGCCTGCCCCTCGTCGAGAATCGCATCCGCGGCCGGCTGGGCGAGCTTGCCGATCGCCTTGGCAACGCGGACTGGCTCGATGGTGCGTTCAGTGTGGGCGACCTGGTGATGGTTACGGTGCTGCTCAGGTTGAGAGCATCGGGTCTCCTCGACGAATATCCGAACCTCTCCGCCTACGTCGCCCGCGGCGAGGCACGGCCCGCGTACAAGCGCGCTTTCGCCGCTCAATTGGCGGTTTTCACGGGCCAGCCTGCGACCAGCTGATAAAGGTCGGCTCTGCGCGTTCGACCGTTTGCGGACATCCCACGCGCGGAGGACAATGCCCATGCGAATCTCTTCCGAGGCTGCGCAACATGGCTAAATTTCAACCTGATGGATGGCATACCGTTACGCCCCGAATCGTCGTACGGGATCCGGAAAACCTGATCGCATTCATCAAAATGGTGTTTCAGGCACAGGGCGAATTCCGTCGCGGGCGGCCTGCCGAAATCATGATCGGCGATTCCATCGTGATGGTTAGCGGCGAAGACGGCCTTCGCGATCCGATGCCGGCGTTTCTGTATGTCTATGTTGAGGACGCCGATTCGACCTATCGGCGAGCCATTGCCGCAAATGCGATCTCGCTCGAGGTTCCGGCCGACACGCCATACGGCGACAGGCGCGCGATGGTGAGAGATGCGTGGGGCAACACCTGGCAAATTGCTACACATCAGCGCGATTTCCCGGATGCAGAGATCCGTTCAAGCTTGGCCAACGACGGATAGGCCGAGATCTGGGGAGCAGGAGCAAGTTGGGTGCTTCGTTTCCAGAGCGCGTTGTCAACCGTCAGGGCTTCGTTCGAGTGCCGGGTTGTAGCCGGCCCATGCCTGACACGGCACGCATTCTCCCGAATCCACTCAGCGAGAAGGATGCGTTTTCCGTTGGCCATACCGTCGTCGAGATACAGCGTGCCAAAACGCGCCCAGTCGCGCGCCGAGGCGAGCGACATCGCCAGATCAACGTCCGTCTGCTCGTTACCTGTCAGGACGACGAGCAGACCAAACTGACAACCTGCTGCACCGGGCTCGCGCCACAGACGGATCAAGGCATGACGGGGGGATGGAAGGTCAGCGTCCCTGCAAGAATCCACAGCATGAAGATCACGAGCGGAAGATGCACGATGAACTGGGTAAACGTGAAGCCCACCACGTCACGCGCCCGCAATCCGAGCACGCCGAGCAACGGCAGCATCCAGAAAGGGTTGATCAGATTCGGCAACGCCTCCGCCGCGTTGTAGACGGTTACCGCCCAGCCCAGATGAACCTGCAGTTCCCTGGCTGCCGCGATCACGTACGGTGCTTCAATGATCCATTTCCCGCCACCCGACGGCACGAAGAATCCAAGGACGGCGGAGTAGATGCCCATCAGCGCCGGAAACGACGCGTGCGACGACACTGTGACGAAGAAATGAGAAAGATGATCGGCCAACGGTAGTCCCGCCGGCGCGGAGGCTTTCGTTAGCATGTACGCAATGCCCCCATAGAGAGGAAACTGGATCAACACACCAGCCACAGACGGCACCGATTTCGCCACGGCGTTCAGGAAGCGGCGGGGGCGCCAGTTCAACAGCATCCCGGCCAACAGGAACACGAAGTTGTAGGTATTGAGATTCGAAATGGCCAGCACCGGATTTTTAGTGCTGAATTCGTGCCAGGCCCAAACTGAACCGAGTGCAACGATCAGGATTGTGATTAGGGGACTGTGCTCGAGCCAGTCACCGGGACGTGCAGGCGCTGCTACTTCAAGTTCCGCCTCGTTCAGCGAGACACCCAGGTACTGCGCGGTTTTGGCGCGTTCCGCGCCGGGCGCCGAGTGATACGCGATCAAAAGCGATACGACAGTCAGAACGGCGACTAACAGTAACGATTGGGGAAGGAAAATTGTCTCGGAGAACGGAATGACACCAGTGATCGCCAGCAGCGCTTTCGGCAAACTGTCCGGATTCGCCTGCAATTGCGATGCCGACGAACTCAATCCCAGCGCCCAGGTCGCGCCCATGCCGAGATAGGCGGCGGCACCTGCCGCTCGGTAGTCCATACGGAGTCCGGTGCGACGAGCGAGCGCACGAACCAGCAGGCCGCTGAAGATCAGGCTGATCGCCCAGTTGAAAAGCGACGCCGAAATGCTGACCAGCGCGACGAATGCCACCGCAGACTTGCCGTTCGACGGCAAGCGGGCAAGCCATGCGATCAATTTCGCGGCAGGCGGAGATACCGCGACAACGTAGCCTGAAATGGCCACGATCGCCATCTGCATCGTAAAGGGAATCAGGCTCCAGAATCCGTCTCCGAAGGCAACGCCCACACGTTGTGCAGGCGCGCCCGTCGCCAGAGCGCCGACAGCGACGACGACAACCGCGATCGCCGCGAATATGTAGGCGTCGGGAAACCACTTTTCCGACCAACGGGTCACGGCTGCCGCCATACGCTCGAGACCGACTGCATCGTCGGCTGTCGAGGCGGCCAGGTCTTGCTGACGGTTCAATTCCTTCATCATGGTCTCCGACGCTTCAAGTGATTAAACATGCTTTTCATAAACCAGCGCTGCCGCCGCCAGGTCTTCGAGTGCGGTCCCCACCGCTTTGAATACCGTGCGCTCGCTGCGGTCGAATCGCCCACCGACGTCGCCCCGGCACAGGGCGGCGAGCGTACCGTTCAGGTCCGCCGGTGAAATCACGTTGCGCGACAACGGCCCAATCAGGTCGCCGGACTTCTGCGCTGCCTCGTCCGTATCGACAAACACGCGTGCGTGGCGGAAACAATCGTCGTCAGCCTCGCGCATCTGCGGCGTGAAGCTTCCGATGAGATCGAGATGCGTTCCCGGTTTCAGCCACGAGCCGCGTACGATCGCCTCAGTGGCGAGCGTCGCGCAGCTCACGACATCCGCGCGCGCCACACTGTCCGGCAGGCTGGAGACAACTGCCGCATTGAAACCTTCGTCTTGCAGTTGCCGCACGAGTCGCGCGGCCGACTCCGGATAGATGTCCCAGACCTCGACATGCGTGATTGGCAGCTGGCTTCGATACGCTGCCGGCACCAGGCTTCCCACGCGCCCGGCGCCCAACAGCACCATGTGAGACGAGTCTTCGCGCGCCAGAAGGGTGGCAGCGAGTGCCGAGGCGGCGGCGGTCCGGCGTGAGGTGATTTCATTGCCGTCCATCTGCGCGAGTGGCTCGCCCGTGCTGGCGTCGTACAGCACGTAAGTCGAGTGCAAGCCAGGCATTCCGCGGCCCTGGTTACCCGGGAAAATGTTCACGGTCTTGATGCCGAGATATCGGTCCGCCTCCCACGCCGGCATGATCAATACGGTGCCGGTGTTGCCGTCGCCGCTATTGATCGTGTGCGAGTGTCGGCGTGGTACCTCACACCCCTTGATGAACGCCTGCTTCAGTGACGGAATCAACGTGGCGAAGTCCAGCGCTTCGCGTGTCGCCGACGTGTCGAAAAATTTCATACTCGATTTGCTCCTCGTGAGTCGTTCACGCTTCAATGGAAATATCAGTGGCCGGGATCGCCTGGCAGGCGAGGCACATATCGGCTTCATCCGGCCCATGCCCTGTCATATGCGACACCTTGCCCGCCAGGACCTTGACGGCGCAGCTCTCGCATTGCCCGACCCGGCAGCCGCTCGGCATGCTGATGCCGAGGCTCTCGCCGAAGCTGAGCAGGCTTCCCCGTTCGGGCGCCCATTCAGCCTTGATCCGCGAGCGCCGGAATTCGACGGCAAAGCGCTTTGATGGATCGAGGACCGGCTTCGATGGAGACCGAAAGGCCTCGCTGAAGATATCGAACGGCGGTACGCCACGCTCGACAAGGCCCTCCGTGATTGCGTTCATCATCGGTTCTGGGCCGCATAAATAGAATCGCGCGCGGTGCTGTATCAATGCGTCGTCCACGACGTCCGCAGTGAGGTAGCCCTGCATCTCGAAGTCGCGTCCGAGTACTTCGTCGCGCGGTTTGTTATAGCAATTTACGATCTTGAGCGTTGGCAACGCACGCTGCAATTGCGCAATTCGATTCCGGAACGCATGAGTCGAGCTATTGAGATTCGCGTAAAACAGCTGGGATTCGGGCGCTTGTGTGCCCAGCTGTCCGATCGTTTCCAGCCACGAAATGAAGGGCGTTATTCCAATCCCACCCGCGAATATGACGACCGGTCGCTTCGAAGCCGGGGGCACGATGAAGGTGCCGCTGGGCGCTTGAAGCAAGACCCTGTGTCCAACTGCCAGCTCGCGATGAATATACGAGGACATGACACCCTCGAACTGCTCACCATCGACACTTCGGCCTCGCTGATGGCGCACGGAGATCGAGTATGTCCGGCGATCGTTTTCAATCGCATGGCCAGTGAGCGAATAGGCACGCGTCGTTCCTCCTTCGCGCAATTCCGGAATATGAATCGTCACATGCTGTCCGGGCAGATAGTCGGGGAGCGGTCCACCGTCGGCTGCGCTGAACGTAACCGTGCGAACGCCCTCCGCTTCTTCATGTATAGCCGAGACGAGAAAGTCCCGGAATCCCTGCCATGCACGTCGCGCGGGATCGACCGACGGGTCGAGCGTGACGTCGCATGGCACGGCACGAAGCGGTGTCGAACCGCTCAGCGGATCGCCGACGGCGCCGGACACGATACTGTTGTAGTTACTGTTGGTGCTTCCCAGGGCCGCCGACGATTCCATGCCGATTTCGTCGCACGCCTGCCACCAGCCATACTCCGCGACTACGACATCCGGCGCGAGTTCGGGAACCACTAGTGCACGAAATCGCGCGGTGCCGTTGGTACTGGCGACGCGTATCCAGTCGCCGTCGACAATGCCCTTGATGGCCGCCAGATCGGCGCTCAGTTCCGCGACGGGATAAGGGGCACGGCGACGCAGGCTTGGCAGGCCACGATGCTGGCTGTGGCAGTAGTAGCCGTTCTTGACGGAAGTGAGCGTGTACGGGAAGCGTCGGCGGTCAGCTGCGCGTGCTCCTTCTCCGCCGCTCGGCGGTACATACTGAGGTACGGCCGGATAGCCGTACCGATGCAGCTTCTCCGAATAGAACTCGACGCACCGCGTTTCGGTCGCAAAGCCTCGCGGGCCATTCGGCGTCGTGCAAGCGTATTGCCTTTCCTGCTGCTTGAGCGGCCGGTAAATGCCCTGGGGATGTGAGCGCAGCGTCGCGACGTCCAGGCCCAACGGTTCGAGAACATGGTTCCATCCTTTTTCGACGTCGCCACCGAAGAATTGATCCCCCATCCCGAGCCTGACCGCCAGATCCAGCACGATGTTGTAGTCTGCCCGGCTCTCCCCGCGGGGCGTCACCATCCGCTGCCGCAACTGGACCAGTTCGACGGCCCGTTCATTGATCTCGAAGCCCAGACGCAGTCCTTCCCGTTCCCAAGGCGTGTTGACCGGAAGGAGGATATCCGCGTAGCGGGCGGATGGCGTTTCGAACAGGTCGCAATGAACATGAAAATCCAGTGCGCACAGCGCGTCGTGCGCCAATGCGCTGTCGGCTTGCGACATCACCATGTTGGTGCCGAACGCGACAAGCGCGCGCACCCGATAGGGCTTGGACTCGAGAATCGCGCGATAAACGTCGCGCGCGGTCACCCATCCCTGGGACGGCGGACCGAGCGGCCGCTCGTCAAGTCCGAGTGCCTTTGTCCGCTGCTGGGGACTCAGCATGGCGTAGTTACTGAGGGGATTTGCTGGTTGCTTCCGCCACTCGCGGTTTGAACCCTGCGTATCGAATGCACCTGTCAGTGCATACAGCGTAGCGATCGCCCGCTCCGTTTGCGTCGCGTTCGTGTGCTGTCCAACGCCAGACCACGCGTGATAGGCAATGCGCTGGCGTGGGCTGAGCATCGCCGCCACGATTTCGATCGCCGAGGCGTCGACACCGGTGATTTTGCTCACGTGTTCGGGCGTGTAATCAGACAGCGCACCCCAGTACAACTCGAAAGCGGGCGTACACGTGACCTCGATCACCCGGCCGGTCAGGTCGAATACGGAAATCTGGTGCGAGCCTGAAATCGAAAGATCGGACGGCGACGTGCGCGCCTCTTCTCCGACGAGTTCGAGTCGATTGAGCGTGTCATTCCAGACCGCATATCGATTGTTCGGCGACTCCGGATCGATGTCGCGCTCACGCAAAAAATGTCCGCTGTCACGACGAACCAGGAACGCGCCATTCGTCCACTCGCGGACAAATGTATCGTCGATATTTCCCGTCGCGATCATTTGCCGGGCAATTCCCATAGCAAGCGCGCCGTCCGTGCCTGGCTGCACGCGCAGCCATACATCCGCATCGCGCGCAAGCGCCGTGGGTCTCGGGTCCACGACAATCAGCTTCGCGCCGTTGCGCCGACCCGCTGCAATACTGTCCGCCTGGGCCAGCCACGTGTTGGCTGGATTCGTACCCCAAAGCACGATGACGTCGGAATTCCGGTAATCGGCCGTTGGCATGCCACAGCCGAACGTAAACACGTGCGCGAAATCCTTGTGCCAGTTGCAGATCTCGGTCGCGTAGCAGATATTCGGACTTCCGAAGGACCAGACGAATCGCTCCACCCAGTCGATACTGTCGCTCATCGGCGTACCGCTCGGGGTGGTCACACCGAACACCACCGATTCGGCGCCGTTTTCCCGCTTGATGTGCGCGAGCATCGTCGCGATCTCGTCAAGCGCCTCGTCCCAGCTGATCCGTTTCCAATGCGGATCGGCCGCCCCTTTTGGAGCAGTGCGGCGCATGGGATACAACACCCGGTCGGGGCTGTGTACGAGTTCCGGCGCGGCCTTGCCTTTCATGCACATCGCGTTGCCGGTCGGGTGCGTATTGTCGGGACGCACCTTCAGCAACGCGTCGCCGCGGACCGTGTTGATCGTGCCGCATCTTGACCGGCATAGCGTGCAGTATCCCTTCTTCTCCTGCGTCTCCATCATCGTTCCACTGTTTCCTTTCATGACGGGATGCTATGCAGCCGAAATCGCCCTGCCTAATTCATATTTCATGCCTCGCGATATATAATTTTTCAATACCTCAGATTGGCCGTCGGTTCGCGCCGCCGGTTTGCACGGCGCCACAACCCAGCGGAGTACGTCAACGTGGCCACACACATTACGCTTCGCCAGATCGAATACTTCATCTCGGTGGCTGATACCGGGCAGATCTCCAGGTCCGCCAATCTCTGCGCCGTTTCGCAGTCGTCGATGACGATCGCGCTGAAGAATCTCGAAGACACCGTGGGGGTGCCGCTGCTGCAGCGCCACGCGAGGGGCGTCCGGCTGACCCGAGCCGGCGAGCGATTTCTTCGGCATGTGCAGAACGCTAATGTGTCCATCGGGCGCGCCGTGGTCGCGGCCCAGGAGGAACCTGAACAGATTTCGGGCCACGTTCGGGTCGGCGTCACGGAAACCGTCTCGGCTTACCTGATGCCGTCAATGCTTGCTACCGTCGCGCAGCGCTTCGAGCACCTGACTGTCGAGGTCATCGAAGACGCGCGCGAGGATATCGAGCAACGTCTCGTCGACAATCAGCTTGATATCGGTCTGATGCTTGTGTCCAATACGGCCAACGTGGACGAGCTGAAATATGAAACGATTCTGCGCTCCACGCGCCGGCTTTGGACCCATCCGGATCACCCGTTGCAAGATGCACAACAGGTCACGCTGCAGGACATTGTGCAGGAGGACTACCTTTTACTCGACATGGACGAGCATGTCCGCACTGTTCGCAAGTATTGGGGAAAGTATGGCCTCGAACCGCACGTGCGTATCCAGAGCAAGTCGATCGAAGCCGTGCGAAGCATGGTCGCGCTCGGGTTGGGCGTGACGATTCTTTCGGACCTCGTCTATCGTCCGTGGTCGCTCGAAGGGAACCGGATTATGAGGCGTGATCTGAGCATTCCGATCCCGACCATGGACGTCGGCGCCGTCTGGCACCGAAAGGGCATCCTGCCGACGCCCGCGAGAGTGCTGTTAGATCTCTTCCGGTCCTGGAAGAAGACAATCCAATAGTTGATCTTGCCTCACGGGCATAGCGGACGTTCGTGATCGCCTTCGCAGCCGCGGCTGCTGACCGACCGCTCCGGCGGAAGAGGCGGCATGCATCATCGGTACGCGAGCGGCCGGGAACTGATGCGAAGCCAACACACGAACGTCATACCTACGAGCCAGGTGAGGGACCACTCATGGCCGACTACTGCGCGACACAATGCGGACGGCGACCCGAACTGGCCACGTAGTTTAGCGACAGGGCACGCCGCGCTCAGAGGAAGTTCCTGATCAGCGTCGTCACCCATCGCCAGGCACCGCCGCAGCCGACGGCCCGGCAGCGCGCATTGGGATCCGCCAGAAGGCGGCCATTGGCGTCGCTCACCGAACTTGAGTTGCGCAGGAAGTACGCCACGCTGTCTTGCAAGGGATCGAGCCCGTCCTCAGGGATATCTATCCACAGCCCGTTTTCGGTATTCAGGCGGGCCGACAGCGAATCGAAATTGAAACTGCCGAGATAGTATCGATGGCCGTCGATGAGGACCAGCTTGGCGTGCATCATGCGGTTCTCCCGGTCGGAATATTCGCGCACCTCGATCCCGGCATTCACCAGGCCGGGCAGATCGTCGGCATAGGCGCGCCCGACTGCGGGGAATTCCTGCGTGATGCTCGCCAGCGAGGCGCTCACCAGGATCACGTGGACACCTTCGCGCTGCTTGCGCTCAAGCACCTCGCGCAGTTCCGGCACCAGGATCAGGTAGGGGTTGATGATCAGGATCTCGTGCTGCGCCGTATCGAACGCTTGCAGCATGTCCCGCAACGTGCCGGGTGAGCGCTTGTCGGGCCAGTCGTGAACATAGCGCAGGCGCTCGCAGGCGATCGGCGTCCAGGCGGGATCAAAATACGCCCCGGGAGCGGCGGGATCATCGGGCGTATCGGAGGCAGTTGGTGTATCGGTAGCGGCCAGGTCCGTCGCCTGGGCTGCGGCGTCGGGCGGAGCCAGCAGCCATTCGCGCCAATAATGGATGCGCGCCGGGTCCAGCGTCGCATAACTCTGTGAGACGCGATAAGGACTTGCGATTTCGAGGAATTTTTCCGGCTCGGGGCGAACCACTTCCGGGCTATTCCAGAACAAGGCGAAATGCTGGTACATGGCGTGCAGTGAGGAGGCGTCCTGGCCGGCGTCGCCCGACACTATCAGATCGCGTTCGCTGAGCCAGTTGCGGAAGCTCGCATCCCAGATCGAGGTACTGCCGATCACGGCCGTGTCGCCAACCAGGAACAGCTTGTCGTGCATGCGATGCGAAATCTCGACGAGATCTGATCGTGGATGGAAGATTCGGAGTTCGATGCCGGGAGCCACCTCGTGCAGGGCGACGATGAGCTCGTCCTCGAACGGGAAGTGCGGCTCGGGACCGATGCCGTCGATCAGCAGCTTGACCGGCACGCCTCGGCGCGCGGCGTCGACCAGATGACGCAACAGCAGGCCGCCGGTCTGATCGATTTCGAAGATGTAGGCGAGGATGTGAATCTGCTCGGTAGGCGTGGCACGGTCGACCAGCGCAAGCCGCGACTGCATCAACTGACCGTCGTCAAGACTGGCGACCAGGTCGACACATTGCGCGTGGCCGTGCTGAGAAAAGGCAAACACGCATGCCAGAATGAGCGCCAGGCTTCTCGTTGTCGTCATGATGTGGCGAACTGGTTCGATGTGTCTCGGGCTCCAGGTCCGTGAAGGTCTGGAAGGCTTTGTCGCGCTAGCTCAGGTCGATCCTGAACGGACAATTGTCACGCTACATAGCTGACGTTCACGCTCACAGCTCTCGGGGCGACCCACGCGCCGGGGTTCCCCGATGCCGCCTGAAATTGCATTTGTGTTTGTCAGTTAAAAATTAATGTGCAGGCTTGTCAATCGACGCCGCTGGTATCGTAGATGACCCTTGCACCGGTTTCTGCGCAGGATTGTCAACCATTCGACCGAAGAAGTCGAAGGTCTCAAACTGGCCAAACCCAGCTGGATGACGACCGGCTCAGTTCACCCCACTCCCCTCCTCGGCCAAGCACGGTGAACAACGGCTTCACAACCAGCCACAGCGCGTTCAGTTTGAAAGCGCAAGCCCCATTCTCGACGAACCAGGCACACTAGCGAACCCGGCCGGATCGTATCGATCGCGACCTGAACTGTGCCAACTCCTTGTCGGCAAGCGCGTATTCTCTGGAATCAAGCAGACGGGCGAAGGCGAGATCCAGAAACGCTCGTACTCGTTTGGGCTGAGCCGCCCGGCTTCCGTAGTACACATGCAAACCGATATGTGCACTCATATGCTGCACGAGAACCGGCTCCAGTCGTCCCGCCCGGATGTGGGGCGCCGCCGAGAAGCTCGCAAGCTGACCGATGACTTGCCCTGAGAGCACCGCCTGCAGTTCCAACTCCGAGTCGTTCGTCGAGAACGCAGGGGACATCTGCCGATATTCGAGCTTGCCATCCACGGTCAAGTACCAGGGCGCCACCTTGCCGGTGACCGAATGCCGGAACACGCTGCAGCGATGCGCCGCCAGCTCGCCAAGCGTCGACGGTGCTCCATACGCCTTCAGGTAGGCGGGCGCCGCGCACACGATCATCTGGATCGGGAAGAGTTGCCGGCCGATCACGCCCTCGCTGGCCGACGCCCCGATCCTGAAGCCGACATCGACCCGGTCCAGCACCCAGTTGCCGATACCGTCATCAAGCTGGACGTCCGGCTGGATACCGGGGTAGTCCCGGCAGAACTCGTCGAGCAGCGGCATCAGGATGGCGGCGAACGACGATTTCGGCCCAACGATCCGCAGCGGCCCCGCGATCTCATCCTTGGACTCGCGCGCCAGCGCTAGCGCCCTATCCAGCGCAGCCAGGGCGGGCTGGGTGTTCTCCAGGAACCGTTGGCCTTCCTCGGTTAGCGCCAGGCTGCGCGTTGTCCGATGCAACAGGCGGACTCCCAGATGCTGTTCCAGCTGCGCAATGGCCTGACTGGCGGCCTGGGGCGTGACGCCCTGGGCCAGCGCCGCCTGCCGGATGCTGCCGAGCTCCACTGCTCTGGCGAACGTCGCAATGGCCTTGAAATCGTTGATGGGCATAGTCGGTTCTTCTGCAGAAGCACGGACGGAAGTGTCGCGCGGGCCATCCAGTATCAACCTGAGCTTGATACTGGTGCAAGGTGCAATCGACTAGTCGCTTGAAAGTGCACCCCCTAAAGTAACGGACATCGGGCCACCGCCCTCGTCGTCTACAGCGAGGAGCGCCTCCTGGACACCGCCAACGGCTCTCAACACTAAGGACAGACCATGCAACACGTGACCCTGAACAATGGGATGAAGATGCCGATCCTCGGCTATGGCGTCTTCCAGATCGCCGACGAGGCGGAATGCGAACGCTGCGTCGTAGACGCGGTACAGGCTGGCTATCGCCTCATCGACACCGCTGCGTCCTACAAGAACGAAGCGGCGACGGGGCGTGGCCTCAAGCGTTGCGGGATACCCCGCGACCAGCTTTTTGTCACGAGCAAGCTGTGGGTTGAAGATGCCGGCTATGAACGTGCTCGACTGGCCATCGACAAATCGCTGAAGCGGCTCGACCTGGATTACCTCGATCTGTTCCTGATCCACCAACCGTTCTCAGACGTTCACGGCGCATGGCGAGCGATGGAGGAGGCGCATCGCGCCGGCAAGCTGCGTGCGATCGGAGTGAGCAACTTTCACCCGGATCGTCTCATGGACATCACGGCTTTCAATGAGATCACGGCCGCCGTCAATCAGATCGAAATCAACCCCTTTCATCAACAGACCGGGAGCATCGATTTCATGCGCGAGCTTGGCGTTCAGCCGGAGGCTTGGGCGCCCTTCGCCGAAGGACGGAACAACCTGTTCCAGAACGAGCAACTGATGACGATTGCCGCGCTCCACGGCAAGACCGTGGGGCAAGTCGTGCTGCGATGGCTGGTTCAGCGCGGCGTCGTTACCCTCGCGAAGTCCGTGCGAAAGGAACGGATGCTGGAAAACCTGGCGGTCTTCGACTTCGAGTTGTCCGGAGAAGACATGCAGGCCGTTGCTGCGCTGGAGACCGGCACGAGCAGCTTCTTCTCGCATCGCGATCCGGCAATCGTGAAGTGGATGAGCGAACGAAAACTTGGCCTCTGACGAGCGTTCTGGTTGACGAGGAAAATTCAGGACCTGCACGCGAAAGGTGCCTCGACCAAGGCGCCTCTAGCGACATCGGTGAATGCGCCTGCACGCAAGCAATGCGGCTTACAAGCAGGTGATTTGCACTGCTACCCAATCGAAACTGATAGTACGCCCATCGTTCAAAAATGAACGATGGGCATGGTGGATTGCGAAGCTACGCTTAACTTCTAAAGCCCAAGTGCCCGCTCCAGTTGCAACATCTCTTCACGCCATTCCTGTTGCAAATTCGGCTTCTGATGTTTCGGCTTCCGCGCGAGATCCATCGTCAGCCAGGCCTCCAACTGGCACCAGCGCTGCCATTGCGCCTCAGCTTCGCTATCCGCGGATTCAGCAGCATTGACGGGGGGCGGCGCTGCCGGCGCAGGCGCGGCTACTGCAGTGTCGCGGGCGGTAAACAGACGTTGATAGGCACTTTCAGCATCCGGCCATTCCTGCAACTGCCCGTCATTGATCGCCCAGAAGCGATTGCAACTGTGCTCGATCAATTCCCGGTCGTGCGAAACCAGGATGAAACCCCCGGCGAACTCGGCCAGCGCTGCAGCAAGTTCGCGCTTGCCTTCCATATCCAGGTGATTGGTCGGTTCATCAAGCCACAGCAGGTGATAGCTGACGAGGGAGAGCGCCAGGAATAGCAGGCGTGCCCGCTCGCCGCCACTGAGAGCAGCCACGATCTGATTGTGACGCGGATAGGCAAATCCAGCGGCGATCAAGGCTTGCCGCCGCGCCTGGTCACTGACCCGCGCAAACTTGTACAGCGCGTCGGATAGCGTGGCGTCGTCGGGCAGTTGCTGCAAAGACTGATCGTAGTACGCGATGCGCGCCGCGGGATGGTAACGCCAGCCGGCGCGTGCCTCACCTTGCTGCACGTCGCCCCAGCACTGGCGAAGTAACGATGACTTTCCCGTGCCGTTGCTGCCCAGCAGCGCTACCTTGTCACCTGGCCGCAACCACAAGCTATCGATCTGAAACAACGGCGGTTGCTCGGGCTGAGCCCGTACCTGAAAACCTTCGAATGCCAGCAGACGATCCGCATCCAGCGTGCTACCTGGCAGCTTCAGGCGCCATGGGCTGCCACGGCTGACAAAGGTCTGCTCATCCTTCATCCGGTCGACGCGCCTTTGCATGGATCTGGCCTGACGCAGCAGCTTTTCGTTGTCGTGCTCGCGCCCCCAGATAGCCACGCGCTTGCTGCTGGCGGCCAACCGGTCGATTTCCCTTTGTTCGCCAATATGGCGAGCCTGCGCTGCCACGTCCGCGTCGGCCAACGCAGCCAAAGCGCGGCTGCACGGCAGATCGAAGCTGTACAAGCGCTGATCGCGCAGAATCCAGCTCTTGTCGCTCAGCGTGTCCAGAAGCCGCGGATCATGCGATACCAGGATGAAACCGCCCTGCCAGCGGCGCAGGAAGTCCTCCAGCCACAGTAGCGACGGCAGGTCCAGATGGTTGCTCGGCTCATCCAGCAAAAGTAGATTCGGTTCGGGCAGGACGGCACGCCCCAGCAGCAAACGGGTATGTTGACCGCCGCTGAGACTGGCAATCGGCGCGTCTGCCGCCGCCGATAACGCCAGTTCGTCCAACAGGCCGTCTACT
This sequence comes from Paraburkholderia fungorum, assembly GCF_003610895.1. Lineage (GTDB taxonomy): Bacteria > Pseudomonadota > Gammaproteobacteria > Burkholderiales > Burkholderiaceae > Paraburkholderia > Paraburkholderia fungorum_B. Next base: position 463,294 of record NZ_MCAS01000012.1, on the reverse strand, counting down.
CGCCAACGCTGTGCCGGTTGCCTGTCTATTGCCTCCAGCAAGGCCTCGCGTGCCGTTAGACCCGCAAGTCTTGCCGGCAGATGCTGTTCGACGTGCTGCAACCGACACAGCCCGGCATAGTGCACTTTGCCTGCACTGGGTTCACGGCTGCCGGCCAGTATGCCGAGCAGACTGCTCTTGCCGCAGCCGTTGTGGCCCAGAAGGCCGATACGGTCGCCAAGTCTTACGGTAAAAGAAAGATCCTGGAACAATGGGCCATGGCCGGTTTCCAGTTGCAGGGAAAGTGCGGAGATCAGGGTTGTCATGCTTGTGCTCTCGTTTTTGCGGGACGTGTTCGTCCCTGTCAACAGGAGCGCTGGCGACAACAGTGAGTCGAGAAAGGACCCGGGAATGTGGAGTGGACTTTGCTCTGACCAGGTTATCGCAGCGCGATAGAACTCAGGTAAGAGCGGGCAAATGTGCTGAACAGATGCGCCAACATCAGTGGGCGCGCAAGCAGAACCATATTTACCTCCTTTCTAAAAAAGTTAGATTCGACTGGAGAGTTTATAACGATTCAGGCTGATCGATCCGCAGGAACGATCGATCAACACTGCCTGCTATTTCAATGGAAGCCGGCTGCCTCCCCGGCTATGCGAAATCAACTGCATCTGCCGGCATATGATCGCGCTGCTGGTTTCCAGTATGCCGCAGGCGCCACGCAACTCCTCGATGATCCGGTTGAGGTGTTCCGGGTCCGAACACGCAACACGAAGCCTAGCGTCGAACGTGCCCGTCAGAACCGTCCCCTCGAGAACACTGTCCATGCGCTGAATCGCTTTCTCGAAGGCCGCCATGGTCGTTCCCGGCTGCAACCGCACGTCGATGAAGGCTTGCAGACCGAGGCCCATCGCGGCCGCAGGAATTTCGATCGAAAACTTTGAGATCACGCCGGTTTCCACCAGTCGTTGCACCCGTTCGGCCGTCGCGTTGGCACTCAGGTTCGCCACCTCGCCGAGCTCACGAAAGCTTATCCGGCTGTTTCCGGCAAGAGCGGTGAGGATTCGTCGGTCGCGGTCGTCAATCATGGTGGATTCCTTGCGAATTCATCGGTGATTTTCACTTTCTACCGATTTTAATCACAAAATTATCCCTCTACCCACGATAACAAATGGACTTACGATAATTTTCAGAGAATTCGAACGAATCGCCAACTGAACCATGCGAGGCCAAACAATGCCGCACCCGAATCTGCTGTCGCGCCTGTCTACCCGCCTTGCACCGTCGGGCATCCGGAAACTCGAGCAACTGGCCCAGGACACGCCCGGTCTCATTTCGTTAGGACCAGGGCAACCCGATGGCACGCTGTTTCCGTCCACCGAGATTTTCAGCGCGCTGAGCGTTGTGCTCGACAGTCCGGATGCGGCCGCACGCGCTCTGCAGTACGGCCAATCTCAGGGCAATCCGGAACTGCTGGCGCTTTTGGCACAGCACATGCTCAAGCGGGGCGTCACATGCAACGCGTCGAACATTCTTATTACCGCGGGCGCCCAGCAGGCAATCGACCTGATTACCCAGTTGCTCATAGATGATGGCGATGCCGTGCTGGTGCAGCCCAATACCTATCCGGGCGCATTGCAGGTGTTTCGAGCCCGGGGCGCGAGGGTCGCATCGCTCGCTGATCGAGATGACGCCATGCAAGGGGGCAATACGAAGTTTATTTACGCAATGACCGATTTCCAGAATCCCACTGGAGAGATTCTCAGCGCCGACGAGCGTGCGACGCTCCTCGCGACTGCACGTCAACGCGGCACATTTCTGGTCGAAGACAGCCCGTATCGTGAGATCAGATTCTCGGAGCGTGAGCTTCCGCCCACACTTCTCGAAATGGATTGCGGCAACGCATCACCCGACACAGGCAGGACGTTATTTATCGGTTCGTTCTCCAAAATCATTGCCCCGGGACTTCGGATTGGCTGGATTGTTGGTCCGGCAAACCTCATCTCGCTGCTGACGCTCCTGCGACAGGGCGGCGATCTCCAGCCCGGCACGCTCTCGCAGGAGATTGTGGTCAATCTGCTCAAGCGCGGGATAGACGGGCACGTGGCGCGTGTTCAGGAACGATACCAGGCGCGGCGCGATGCAATGCTCGACGCGTTGCAAACACACCTGGCTCCGTACGCAACGTGGAACGCGCCAGAGGGCGGATTCTTTGTATGGGTAACACTCAGTGTTCCCATCGACGCACGCGAGCTACTGAACAAGGCCATTGAGAACGGGGTTGCGTATGTGCCCGGTTCGGAATTTCATCATGACGCGCATGGCTCGCCGAATCTCCGTCTCAGCTTTTCAAGCACCGATCCTCAGTTTATGGACGAAGCCATTCGCCGGCTTGCCGACACCATAGCCGCCGAACTCAAAGCGTGATGACACCCCGCCCCAGCTCAATCACACGTCCACCCACACGGATTTCGCCGCTCTCAGTCACTGAAAGCCGCAGCAGACTGGGGCGGCCTACCGCGTCGCCCTGCTCGATCTCAAATGCCGCCGGCAATTCACGCTCGTTGGCGAGCAGCCAGCCGCCCAGGTTTGCGCAGGCGGAACCTGTGCCTGGGTCTTCGGCAAAGCCTCCGCTCTGCTTTGCAAAGAAATAGCGCGACAGCACTCGTCCCGGCCGGGCAGCATCGAATGCGAACACGTAAGCAGTCTTTCTACCGAGACTGCTTTGCGGCCAGATATCCAGGCGCGTGCTGTCGGGCCGTGCACGGCGAACCGCGTCTGTGCTGTTCAGCGCGACCAGTAACTGATCTGAACCCGTATCGACCCACACGGGCGACGTGAGCAGATCGTCTTCGTGCAAGCCTAGCAGCGACGCCATTTCTGCGTCGCTCAAGGTACAGACTGCTGTTTTCGGCTTGCCGGCATGCGGCGCTGCGAAGGTCCACACGTCCTCGCGTGCGCTTACCGGTACAACCCCCGCCTTGAACTCGAGCGTGAGGCTGTCACCGGTATGAACGACGTCTCGCACCACGTGTGCAGTGCCAAGCGCCGGATGTCCCGCAAAAGGCATTTCATAGCCAGGCGTGAAAACGCGAACCTGGGCGCTTGCTCGATCTGAAGGCAAAACAAACGTCGTTTCGGAAAGATTGAACTGGGCGGCAAGCGCAAGCATGCTTGAATCATCCAGGCCCCGTGCATCTTCGAACACGCACAACGGATTGCCGCCAAAAGTAGATTCGGCGAACACGTTTAGCAGGCGGAATGCGTAGGATTTCATTCAATGGTTACCTTGGTGACGGGTCGGCTATCGGCTATGCTCGCGCATCAGGTTTATGCCTTGGCGCACTTGATAACTGTGTCGAGCGTTCGAGTGGTGATGTCCTTGCCGAATATGCGTTCGAGCAGGCTCATGAATACGGGGCCCTTCTTCGGGTCAGGCACGTAGGCGCTGAAGACCTCCGTGTCATTCGCCTTGACGATGCTTGCTCCGTCGCGCTCGATGGGCAGCTTCACGTCTGGCGAGACGGGACTGTGGAGAAAAGTGACAACCGGTTTGACCGACGACCCGAGCTTGAACTCGGCGAAGGGGTCCGCGTCGATGAGGTCCTGGAGATAGCGGCTCGGCCGGACAAAGGTGCCGAAGCTGCGGCCCAGTCCGGCTTGCATCGCTTTCTCGGCGCGTCGCTCCAGGGCGGCCAGTGACGATGAGCGCGCATTGAACACGACATTTCCGCTGGAGAGCAGGGTTTTCACGTCGGAGAAGCCCGCCGCCTCGAAGCAGAGCTTGAGCTCGGGCATCCGGGCATTCATCGGGCTAACGCCGCGGAGAAAAGCAACGTATCGGGGCATGACAACCTCGTATCGGGCACGGTGCAGAACTCCACATTCTGCTACAGCAGCGCCGCGGCAAGGTTGAGCAGATGAGAGACCGTCTTTCCGCCTGAGGTTTTCGCAGGTCTGATCGCCTCGTCCTCCGCAGCAACCTGCTTCTGAACGCTACCGGGAGATTTTCTCCAGTTCGATACCTCTGGTTCGCGGTCCCATCAACCCAATCGCCAGCATCACGATCAGCATCGCACCGGCGATAAACACGAAGACCCCCACGGTGCCGAATTGCTTCAACACTTCGGCGATCAGAAAGGCCGTAAAGATCGCGGAAAACCGGCTCCACGAATAAACAAAACCCACCGCCCGCGCACGGATGCTAGTCGGAAAGAGCTCAGTCTGGTACGCATGAAAGCTGTACGAAATGATGTTGCCCGCGAGCGTCAAACATACGCCGAGGCTCACCAGCAATACCGCGCCGGACGCCTGGCTGAACCACAGACCGCACACGATATTCACGGCCGCCATCACCACGATCACCGTCTTGCGTTCGAAGCGGTCGCCGATAAAGAGGCCAATCACCGGACCGATCGGCGCGGCCAGCGCAATCACGCTCGAGTACATCAGGCTCGTGGTGATCGTAATGCCCTGCTTGATCAATAGTGTCGGCACCCAGTTCGCAAAGCCGTAGAAGCCCACCGTCTGGAAGATGTTGAAGATCGTCATCATCAGCGTGCGGTTGCGGTACGGCGGCACCCACATATCGCGGAAGCTGCCGCGCGGCGCAACCGGCACCGGCGGTGCGGGCGGCGGCAGTTCACGGCCGTACTCGCTGCGTACTTTCGCTTCGAGCTCGCTCATCACGCGATCGGCTTCGGCGAGGCGCCCCTGCTGTGCGAGCCAACGCGGGCTCTCCGGCAACGCGCGCCGAATCCACCACACGAACAGCGCACCGTGCGCGCCGATCAGCACCACCCAACGCCAGCCATCGAGACCCAGCAACGTGCGCGGCACCAGCAGATACGACAGGAACGCCACCACCGGCACCGCCGTAAAGCCCACAGCCTGCTCGCAGGCAAACGCGCGCCCCCGGATCTGCTTGGGCACGAGTTCGGAGATGTACGTGCCGATCGTCACCAGCTCGACACCAATGCCGATCCCCGCAACGAAGCGCCAGAAATTCAGACCGGTGGCCGTTTCCTGAAACGCCATCACGACGTTGGCCGCCGTGTACCACAGCAGCGAATAGGTGAACACGGCGCGGCGGCCGTAGCGATCCGCCAGAAAGCCGCACGCGATCGTGCCGATGAACAGCCCGCTGAACAACGCGGCGATGAAGCTGGCAACGCCGGTCGAGCCGAACAGGCCGTGCGTGGTCGAGGTCAGCAGGCCGCTTTTGACAAGACCAGGCGCGACGTAGCCGGAGTACAGCAGGTCGTACAGTTCGAAGAAGAAGCCGAGGCTCAGCAGCACCACCAGCTTCCAGACGGAACGCGTGGCGGGCAGCCGGTCGAGGCGCGCGGAGATGCTGCCGGCGTCGAGCGTGACGGAAGCCGCGGAGGTCGCGGCCGTTGAGGAAGACACCGCGCCGCCGGCGCTGCGCGCGACGGATCCGGCGTGATCGGGGGATGCCATGTTGTTTGTCTCCTGGTAGTGCGGTCATGCAGGCGAGCACGACGATGCTCGCCGGGTCCGGTCTTGTGCCGGCCTTTGGGTACTCTTGCGCGTCACGCGCACCACGATGCCGGGCCGCAAGGTCCGGCCAGCATTCTAGCCGCGTGTGCGCTTCAATTGTTCGAAGGTCGTGATTTTTCCAGCCAACGCACTTGCTGCAACGGTGTACGGACTCGCGAGCCACACATTGCCCGGGCCTGAACGGCCAGGGAAATTGCGGTTGATCGCGCTGATCGTCACCTCGCTTGCATCGGCCGATTGCCCTGGTCCGCAATTCGCGCACGACCCGCAGCCGGGCATCACGAGCGTCACGCCCGCGCGCTCGAACACCGGCAAATAACCCTGGCGCTCGCAATACGCTCGCACCGCCATCGTGCCGAATTGCAGAAAAAGGCGCGTGCCCTCGGGCACATGCATGCCCTGCTCCACGCCCCAGCGCAATACCTCGTGATAGAAGTCGAAGTCTTCGCGCTTGCCGGCCGTGCACGAACCGCCATACGCGATATCGATCGCGACGTCCTGCTGCAATTGCGGCGCCGGCAGGCCATTGCCCGGATCGCCAGGCCGCGCGAGCATCGGTTCGATGGCGGCAGCGTCGATACGGATCGTGTCGCGATACGTAGCGCCGGGATCGCTTTTCATCCAGTTTTCAAGGCTGAAGTCGACACCGCGCCGTTCCTTCAGGAACGCCACCGTGCGTTCGTCCGGCTCGACGATGCCCGTGAAACCACCCAGCTCCGCGACCATATTGGTGAGCGTGGCGCGTTCGTCGATCGACATCGCACGCACCGCCGCGCCGCCGTATTCGAACACGAGGCCGATCGCGCCGCCCGAGCGGATCGCGTCCATCTGCAGCAGATGCAGCACCACATCTTTCGCGGTGACACCCTCGCGCAACGCGCCGCTAATCTCGATGCGCAACGTCTCCGGCACGTTGCAGCGCACGTAGCCCGTCACCCAGCTATTGGCGATTTCCGTTGCGCCCGCACCGAACGCGAGGCAGCCGAGCGCGCCCGAATGCGGCGTGTGCGAATCGGTGCCGCACGCGACCTGCCCCGGCAACGCGTACTGCTCGGCCATCAGCGCATGACAGATGCCCTCGGAACCTGGCGAGTTATCGAGCGCGCCGTGCGAGCGCACCGGATAGTCGCGCGAAAAAGACGTGTGCCCTTCCATCAGATTGGCAACGCCTGGCAGTAATCCGTCGCGCACGTGCGGAATGCTTTGCGAAGCGAGCACCAGATGATCCTGAAACGCGATGATGTGATCCGGCTCATGCAGCGGCGCGGGTCGACCGAACGCGCGATGCATCAGATGTGCGCACATGCCGGTGAAATAGTCGTGACTGAAGCGCCAGTCGGCGGCAATGAACACGCCGTCGCCACGCTGCGCGCGGTCAATTCCCGGATGAAGATGACGTTCGATGATCTTCTCGACCAACGTCTTCGGCTCCGTGGCGCTCGCCGCATGAGCGGCATTCGCCATGTTCTTCGCACGCGGCGCGGGCCAGTGGGCAAACTTGCTGTACGCGAGCAGGCCACCGCTGCGAATGATCTGCTGCGTAAGCGCGTCGCGGCCTTTGAGAAACTCGTCGATCGGCACCGCCTCTCCCGCGATCAGACGATCGAGCACCGAGAAATCGGAGGTAGTCAGGATACCGATGTTGTCGCAATTCTGCTGATAGATGCGCTCGAAACTCTCGGCAACGATCAGGCGGATGCCCGCCGACAACTCCGCCAACGGACTCGATTCGCGCGATGACCCCTTGCCGTAACGCTTGCCCGCCACCGTCACCTGAAAACCACCGTTCCTGACGGCATTGCGGCCAATTGGCAGGCGCTCACCCGCCTGGAAGCCCACGTACGGATACTGGCCAAGGCGTTCGTCATAGGTGAGCATGACGGTGACCGGTGTGATTTCGTCAGTCGAGACGTTGTCGCGCAGCGGGCCGGCACTCGCGCGCGTGAAGTTCTCGCCGGCCAGTTGCGCCTCGATCACCGCGGGGTCCTGGGACAGGTACAGCACGCGGCCGTCCAGACGAATCGTATCGCTCATCAGCATTCTCCTTGCGCTCACCAGACCCACTATACGGCGCGCGCTGACGATGCCGAAGTGCTGGTCGGGCAACGCAGACCTCTCGTTTGGCGATGATCCGCGTCCAACCGCTCACGCCGGACAACACTCATCCACCCCTCCTTCAAACAACACCTGGCAGAAATTTACGCGCACTCAATTGACATTGATTCTCATTTACAATAAATTTGTAAGGCTTTCGTTACCTCCATTTATCCATTTCACATACACAGTCCGCACATCGTTGCGAACTGCCAGCCAGGTGCCTCTCGTCACCCAGCCAGCTACGGGCTTGTTTGATCGGGAGAACCACACGTGCATCACCTCAATACAGCGCGACGTCCGCTGTGCGCCATGCTGTCCGGCGTTTTTGGCGTCGTCGGTTTATGGGCCGCGCAGCCGGCTCACGCAGCAGATATCGCGCAACCTCAGGACAGCGCCGCGCCACTGGCGACGCAGGCCCCACCATCGATCCAATCGATCCAATCGACCCAGCCGGTGCATCTGGCATCCGCGCGATCGCTAGACCCGGTCACCGTCACCGCCACGCGCACCGCCTCGGCCCAGAGCCGCACGGCCGCGTCGGTGTCGGTCATCACGGACGAGGACCTCGAAGAACAGCAAGCCGACAACATCAAGGACGCTCTGCGCTACGAGCCCGGCGTCACGGTGCGCCGCACGCCCTACCGGCCTTCCTCGGCCGCCATGGGCGGTGGCCGCGACAACGATTCGAGCATCAATATCCGCGGCCTCGAAGGCAATCGCATCCTGCTGATGGAAGACGGCATCCGTCTGCCCTATTCGTTCACTTTCGGCCCGCTTGAAGCGGGTCGTGGCGACTACGCCGATCTCGGCACGCTCAAGCGCATCGAGATTCTGCGCGGCCCGGCCTCCGCGCTGTATGGCAGCGACGGCTTGACCGGCGCGGTGAACTTTCTGACCAAGGATCCGCAGGATCTGCTCGACATCTACAACAAGCGCACCTATTTTTCGCTGCGCCCAGGCTACGACTCCACCGATCGCAGTTTCGGTGCGACGGTGCAGGCAGCCGGCGGCAACGACATGATCCAGGGCATGCTGATTGCCGACGGCCGGCGCGGCCATGAAGTGGACAACCAGGGGAGCAACAACTCCAGCAGTACGAAGCGCACTACGGCGAATCCGCAGGACACCTATTCCGAAACGCTGCTCGGCAAGCTCGTCGTCAAGCCGACCGCGCACGACACCTTCAAATTCACCGCCGAAACCGTGCGCGAGCGGATCGATACGAACGTGCTGTCGGCCATCAATCCGCCCACCACGCTCGCCCTGACCGGCAATGACAAGCTGGAGCGCAACCGCTATAGCGTCGACTACGACTTCAATAACAACGCTGCCCGCTATTTCCAGACCGCACATGTTCAGGTGTACTACCAGGATGCCTGGCAGGATCAGAATTCGTATGAGACGCGTGGCTCTTCCGCGTCACGTACCCGTTTGAGTCACTATGGCGAGCGTGTCTTCGGCGGATCGGCATTTGCGGAGAGCAACTTCCAGACCGGGATTCTTTCGCACAAGCTGCTGTATGGCGGCGACGGCAGTCTCGATCGTGTGACCGCACTGCGCGACGGCACCGTGCCGGGCGTAGGCGAAGCCGCGTTCCCGAACAAACCGTTCCCCGATACCGACTACCGCTTGCTCGGTGCGTTCATTCAGGATCAGATCAGCTACGGCGCGTTGACCGTCACGCCGGGCTTGCGCTTTGACACCTACAAGCTGAGCGCGAAGACCGGCGATCCGCAGTATCTGGGCAAGCCGGTTTCGTCGAGCGACAACGCGTTGTCGCCGCGGCTGGCGGTGCTGTACGAAGTGTCGCCCGCGCTGATTCCGTACGCACAATATGCGCATGGTTTCCGTGCGCCGGCGCCGGACCAGGTGAACAACAGCTTTGCCAATCCGCTCTATGGCTACACCTCGATCGGCAATCCAAACCTGAAGCCGGAAACCAGCGACACCATCGAAGCCGGTTTGCGCGGCAAGCTCGGCACCGGGCTCGGTCCGCTGCGCTACAGTGCAGCGATCTTCGCCGGCCGCTATCGCGACTTCATCTCGCAGCAAACCGTGGGCGGCACCGGACGCCCCAACGACCCGCTGGTGTTTCAGTACGTCAACTTTTCCAAGGCCTACATTCACGGCCTGGAAGGCCGCGCGGAATGGGCGCTGCCGCACGGCTTCTCGCTCAAGACCGCGATGGCCTTCACCAAAGGCAGCGTGGACAGCGGCAATTCCGCGAGCCAGCCGCTGGATTCGGTCAACCCGTTCTCGGCGGTGTTCGGTATTCGCTATGAACCGGGCGAGCGCTGGTTCGCGCAAGCCGACCTGCTGTTCCAGGCGGCGAAGAAATCGAGCGACATCACGCCGAAGAGTTGCGCCTCGCAAACCTGTTTCGCGCCGGCTTCGTCGTTCGTGGTCGATCTGCGCGGCGGCTACCGCTTCAACAAACATGTGGTCGCCTATCTCGGCGTGTTCAATCTGTTCGACCGCAAGTACTGGAACTGGTCGGACGTGCGCGGCATTGCCGATTCGTCGCCCATCAAGGACGCCTATACGGCGCCCGGCCGCAATGTGTCGGTCAGCATGAAGATGGATTTCTGATGCTGCGCACGCGTACCGCTTTCTCCTCTTTCAACCCGCCATCCGGCATTGCGAGGTCTCCATCATGCTGAATTCCGCTTTCAACGACGCTGCTTCATTGCATCAGTTGCGTCATGATTTTCTCAATCTGAAGAGCGCGCAGAAGTTGCGCAATCGCGAGGCCGCGCACGCGCTCGGCATTAGCGAAGGCGAGGCGCTCGCCGCGTTCGTCGGCGAGCACGTGGTACGGCTCGAGGCGCGCTTCGTCGAATTGTTCGAACAGATGCCGCAACTGGGTGCGGTGATGGCGCTCACGCGCAACGAAGCCGCCGTCCATGAAAAGGACGGTTCCTACGAGGATATGAGCCACGACGGCACGGTCGGTCTCGTGCTCGGCAGCGCGATCGATCTGCGCGTGTTCTATCACGCGTGGGCCTCGGGTTTCGCGGTGCGCGAGGAGACCGCGCACGGCGTGCAGAAGAGCCTGCAATTCTTTGATACGCAAGGCCATGCCGTGCATAAGGTGTTCTTACGCGAGCACAGCAATCACGCCGCCTTCGACGCATTTGTGGAACGTTGGCAAATGCGCGACCAGACCCCGGGCCTCGAGACGGGAGACCCTATCGTGCCGCCCGCGCAGAATCTGGACAGCGATATCGACGTCCCCGCGTTTCAGGCCGCGTGGCACGCGATGACCGACACCCATCAGTTCTTCGGCCTCCTGCGCAAGTTTGGCCTTGCGCGCACCCAGGCGCTGCGGCTCGCCGAACGCCGCTATGCGTATCCGGTCGCCAACGACGCGCTGCAGGGTCTGCTCGAACGCGCCGCCGAAGGCGCGCTGCCGATCATGGTGTTCGTCGGCAATCGCGGCATGATCCAGATCCATACCGGCCCCGTCAAAAACATCCGTCTGATGGGACCATGGGTCAATGTGCTCGACCCGGGCTTCAATCTGCATCTGCGCGGCGATCTGATTGCAAGCGCGTGGGTCGTGCGCAAACCGACCAGCGACGGCATCGTCACCTCGCTCGAACTGTTCGACGCGAACGGCGAAAACATCGCCATGCTGTTCGGCGCGCGCAAACCCGGCACCCCTGAACTCGCGGGCTGGCGCGAACTGATCGCCGGCATCGCACCGCTCGAGAACGGAGCGGCAGCGTGACGCGCGAAATGAGCGGCAAATTGGGCGGAACAATGCGCAAAGAATCGAGCGGCAACGTCGGCGGCGGTCGCATCAGCAGGCAACGGCGCCGCCTCATGTTCGGCGGCGGCGCGTTATTGCTCGGCGCGCTGCAGCCGCCAGCGTTCGGCAAGCCGCAGCGGCGCGTGATCGTGGTCGGCGGCGCGCTCGCCGAGATCGTCTACGCGCTGGGTGCTGAAGGTACGCCTGACAGCGCGGGCAACCTGCTGGTCGGCGCGGATACGACCTGCAGTTATCCCGCCGCCGCGCGCGCGTTGCCGAAGGTCGGTTATCAGCGTGCGCTGTCGGCGGAAGGTTTGCTGTCGCTGCGGCCCGATCTGATCCTGGCCTCCGCCGAAGCGGGACCGCCTAACGTTCTCGCACAAGTCAAACAGGCGGGCGTCGCTGTCGTGTCGTTCGCCGAGCAGCACGATGCAAACAGCGTGCGCGACAAGATCACGGGCATCGCCAAGGCACTCGACGTGAACACACAGGGCGACGCGCTACGCGCCCGTTTCGACGACGCGTGGCAGCGCGCCCGCGACACGGTTGCCAGGTCGCCGTTGAGCGGGCGCAAGCAAGCGCTACGCGTGCTGTTCGTGCTGAATCACACCGGCAATGCGGCGATGGTCGCCGGTCAGCACACCGCCGCCGACGCAATGCTCGCCTATGCCGGCGCGCGCAACGCGATGCAGGGCTTCAACGGTTACCGGCCGCTCTCGGCGGAAGCGCTGGTCAGCGCCGCACCCGATCTCATTCTGACGACCGACGAAGGCCTGAGCGCGGTGGGCGGCGCGGCGGCCATGCTGGCAAGTCCGGGATTCGCCGCCACGCCCGCGGGACAAAACAAATGCGTCGTCGCGCTCGACGCGCTGTTCCTGCTCGGCTTCGGCCCCCGTCTGCCGGATGCCGTGACCACGCTGAACCAGCGGCTCCTGGAGGCTTGATGGATACGGATATCGCGGGACTCGCACCCGTCCCGCCGCGCACGCTCGCCGAACGGCGGCGGCATGCCGCCCGCCTGATGCTGGGCGCGCTCGGCATCGCGACCGGGCTGGCGACGCTCGCGGCGATCTGCGTCGGCGCTTATCGAATCAGCCCAGCACTCGTGTGGTCCGCCTTGCTCGCGAGCCCCGCCGAACTGGCGAGCGACGCGTCGCTTCAGCAGGCCCGCGCGGTGCTGCTCGAGATTCGTCTGCCACGCGTGCTGCTGGCCTTGCTGGTCGGCGCGGGCTTCGGTTCGACAGGCAGTGCGTTGCAAGCGCTGTTTCGCAATCCACTGGCCGATCCCGGATTGATCGGCATCTCCAGCGGCGCGGCGCTCGGCGCGACGACACTGATCGTGCTCGGCCCTGTGATCGGCGCCGTGAGCCTCGGCTGGCTGCCGCTTGCCGCGTTCATCGGCGCGCTGCTCGTGGCGACGCTGGTGTACCGGCTCGCCGCCGCACGCGGCAGACTCGCGCTGCCGCTGCTGCTGCTCGCCGGCATCGCGATCAACGCGCTGGCGGGCGCGGCGATTGGCCTGCTCACCTATCTCGCCGACGACGCACAACTGCGCTCGCTCACCTTCTGGAGCCTGGGCAGCCTGGGCGGCGCGCAATGGCGCGTACTCGCCGCGGTCGCGCCGTTCGTGCTGATCGGCGCCGCGCTGATCGCGCGCAACGGCCACGCGCTGAACGCGCTGCAACTCGGCGAGGCCGAAGCGCAGCATCTCGGCGTACCGGCCCAGGCAGTCAAGCGCACCGTGCTGGTGGCGTCGGCATTGGGGGTGGGCGCGCTGGTGTCGTGTACCGGGGTCATCGGTTTCATCGGCCTCGTGGCGCCCCATTGCGTGCGGCTCGCTTGCGGTCCCGACCAACGCGTGGTGATGCCCGGCGCCATGCTGCTCGGCGCGACGCTGACCGTGCTCGCGGATCTGGCCGCGCGCACCGTCGCCGCGCCCGCCGAAGTGCCGCTCGGCATTCTGACCGCGCTCATCGGCGCGCCCTTCTTTCTCGCGTTGTTGTGGCGCAGCCGCAGTCAACTCGGTCTGTGACCCACTCAGACGCCCCAGACCTCATGACGGAGAGCATGCGATGCTCATCACCAGCCACCTTTGCATCACCCGCGGCAACCGGTCCATCCTGCGCGACCTTTCGCTGACGATCGAACCCGGACGTTTGACCACGCTGCTCGGCTGCAACGGCGCCGGGAAAAGCACCCTGCTGAAAGCGCTGGCGGGCGAGTTTCATGGTCATGGTTCAGGCGGCGCCGCGCAGCAGAGCGGTTCGACCACGCTCAACGGCGCGGTGCTGGCCGACATCCCGCCGAAGCACCTGGCGCGGCTGCGCGCCGTGCTGCCGCAAGCGTCGAACCCGGTGTTTCCTTTCACCGTCGAGGAAATCGTGCTGCTCGGCCGTTATCCGCACGCAGCAAACGGCGCGGTGTCGCGCGAGGATCGCGGCATCGTCGCCGAGGCACTGCTGCTTGCAGGCGCCGGGCCACTGGCAGGCCGGGAAATCACGACGCTGTCCGGCGGTGAACTTGCCCGTGTCCAGTTTGCCCGCGTGCTCGCGCAAATCTGGCCGCGCTCCGGCATGGCAGGCAAAACCGGTCAAACAGGCGACCTGCCAGATGAAGCGCCACGCTATTTATTGCTCGACGAGCCGACCGCCGCGCTCGATCTTGCGCATCAGCATCGTTTGCTCGAAACCGTGAAGGCATTGACGCGCCGCTGGCACATTGGCGCGCTCGCGATCGTGCACGATCCAAATCTCGCCGCCCGCTATGCGGACGCGATCGCCTTGCTGGCAGACGGCACGATCATCGCGCAAGGCGCGCCGCACGACATCATGCAACCGGCGCTGATCGAACGATGCTTTGGTTTCGCCGTGCGAATGCTGGACGCAGGGGACGGCTCGGCACCGGTCGCGGTGCCGGCCTGAGCGCCGGCGTTATGCTCCACCGCCGAGGAACCCCACCAGCGCCGCCGCGCTCGCGCTCAACTGATCGCGCGACTTGAAGATCATGATGAGACGCCGTACCGCCCAGGCATCGCTCAAGGACAGCAGCCGCACGTCGAGCGCATTCACATAAAGCAGCGCCACCTGCTCGGGCACGATCGCAATGCCAAGGCCCGCGTGGACCATCCGGCACAACGCGTCGAGACTGCTGACGCGAATCTTCACGTCGAGCTGCCGCCCCGCACTCGCCACCGCCTGCTGCGCGAGCAACTGGGTCAGCGCGCTCTCGCTGCGCAGGCCGACGAAGCTGTCGTCGAGCAAGGCCTCGAACGCCACGCGCGGCACGTCGGCGAGCCGATGACCCGCCGGCACCAGCACCGCCAGCCGATCCTCCCGATACGGCACCTGCTCGAACGCTTCACTGCCCGCCACCGAATTGCAGATGCCGAAGTCCGCGCCGTGTTCGCCGACTATACGCAGCACGTCCGCGCTGTTCTCCTCTTCCAGTTCGATCGACACCTCCGGAAACACGCGTCCGAATGCCGCCACGTCTTCGGGCAAAAACTGCACGATCGACGAGAGATTCGCCACCACGCGGACCCGCCCCTTCGCCCCCGATGAAAAACGCGACAACTCGGCGCTCATCTGTTCGATGTTGCCGATGATTGCCAGCGCATAGCGCAGCACGGTCTCGCCAACCGGCGTCACCGTAATGCCGCGCGACAGCCGCTGAATCACCGGCAAGCCGATCAGCGCCTCGATCTCGGCAATGCGCCGGCTCACGGCGGACGACGCGATGAACTCGCGCTCCGCCGCGCGCGCGATGTTCTGCTCCTGGCAGACGGCGACGAACAGGCGCAGCGAGGTGAGGTCGAGTTTCTTCAGGAGGTTTTCCATGGTGTCGCCTGGCGGGGAATCTCTCGATTGTGACGTGCCTTGCCTGATTCACCAAAACGCCGCCCATCGGGACCCGGCGTGCCGGCGAGCGGCGCCGGGCCCCTTGCCGCAAAGGTGTCCCGCGCGGCGAGCATCCTGAAACGTCGCTTTTTCGCGTCAGTTTCAGGATGCGCCCCGCCGCCCGCCCACGGGCCACAGGGGCTGAAAAACACCTATGATTTAAAAGCGATTTTTCCCGGAAGGCGGCATTTAATCACTTCAGGAAACAGCTTATTGTAAAAAAGTAGAAACACTTTGGAACCGGTTCCATTTACCATGACGCCGCAATCCGACGACTGCCCCGGAGCCCGCTGGCGCGCTCCCTTTTCGTGACAAAGAACAATATGGCTCAATCTCCTCTCACCTCCCGCCGCGGCTTCTTACGCACGGCCATCGCGCTGGTTCCCGCCGGAACCCTCGCCGGCTGCGAAGTCAAGCAGGCCGACACGAGCGCCCAGGGCGCGAGCGGCGCTGCCGCCACGGGCCAGGCTTCCGGCGCTGACTACAAGCCCCACTTCTTCGACGCGAAGGAATGGGCCTTCGTCCATGCCGCGGTCGACCGTCTGATCCCCGCAGACAGCGAAGGCCCAGGAGCGGTCGAAGCCGGTGTGCCGGAATTCATCGACCGGCAGATGGACACGCCGTACGCGCACGGCGCGCTCTGGTACATGCAGGGTCCGTTCCAGCAAGGCGCGCCGGAACTCGGCTACCAGCTGAAGCTCGTGCCGCGCGATCTGTACCGGCTCGGCATCGCCGCGGTGAATGCCTACTGCACGAAGACCTACTCGCATCCGTTCGACGCCCTCGACGCGCCGACCCGCGACACCGTGCTCGCCGCGCTCGAAACAGGAAAGATCGATCTGGCGGACGTCCCGGCTATGGTCTTCTTCGGGCAACTGCTGCAAAACACCCGCGAAGGCTACTTCTGCGACCCGATCCACGGCGGCAATCGCGACATGGGCGGCTGGAAGATGATCGGCTTTCCCGGCGCGCGCGCCGATTTCATGGACTTCGTCAACCAGAACGGCCAGGCCTATCCGTATGGCCCCGTGTCGATCGAAGGAAAGCGCACCTGATGACCACGCAAACCAAACCCCACGCCGACGCGGTAATCATCGGCTTCGGCTGGACCGGTGCGATCCTCGCCAAGGAACTCACCGAGGCCGGACTCAAAGTGGTCGCGCTCGAACGCGGCGAGTATCGCGACACCTATCCGGACGGCGCGTATCCGAACACGATCGACGAGCTCACCTACAACGTCCGCAAGAAGCTGTTCCTCGATCTTTCGAAGACCACCGTCTCGATCCGTCATAACGTCGGCGAAACGGCCCTGCCTTACCGGCAGCTTGCCGCGTTCCTGCCGGGCGAAGGCGTCGGCGGCGCGGGCTTGCATTGGTCGGGCGTGCATTTCCGCATCACCCCGGAAGAACTGCGTCTGAAGAGCCACTACGAAGAACGCTACGGCAAGCGCTTCATTCCCGAAGGCATGACGATCCAGGATTACGGCGTCAGCTACGAGGAACTCGAACCGCATTTCGACTTTGCCGAGAAAGTGTTCGGCACCTCGGGCCAGGCTTATAAGGTCAACGGCAAGGTGGTCGGCGACGGCAACGTATTCGATGCGCCGCGCAGCGACAACTTCCCGCTTCCCGCGCAGTTGAACACCTACTCGGCCGAGCGCTTCGGCAAGGCTGCGCGCGAACTCGGACTGCACCCGTACCGCCTGCCTTCGGCGAATACGTCGGGGCCGTACACGAACCCATATGGCGTGCAGATGGGGCCGTGCAACTTCTGCGGATTCTGCAGCGGCTACGCGTGCTACATGTACTCGAAGGCGTCGCCGAATCTGAACATCCTGCCTGCCTTGAAGCAATCGCCGAACTTCGAATTGCGCTCGCGTTGCCACGTGCTGCGCGTCGAACTCGACGATACGAAAAAGCGCGCCAAGGGTGTGACATACGTCGATCCCGCCGGCAACGAAGTCTTTCAGCCCGCCGATCTCGTGATCGTCGCGGCGTTCCAGTATCACAACGTCCACCTGCTTCTGCTGTCGGGTATCGGCAAGCCGTATGACCCGATCTCGGGCGAAGGCGTGGTCGGCCGCAATTTCGCGTATCAGAACCTCTCGACGATCACCGCGTTCTTCGATAAGGACACCTTCACCAATCCGTTCATCGGCGCGGGCGGCAATGGCGTCGCCGTCGACGACTTCAATGCCGACAACTTCGATCACGGCCCGCTCGGCTTTGTGGGCGGCTCGCCGTTGTGGGTGAACCAGGCGGGCACCAAACCGATCAGCGGCATCGCGACACCGGCCGGCACGCCGAACTGGGGCGTGGACTGGAAGAAATCGGTAAAGGATCACTACGCGCACACGATTTCGATGGATGCGCACGGCTCCAATATGTCGTACCGCGACGTGTTCCTCGATCTCGATCCGACCTATCGCGATTCGTACGGCCAGCCGCTGCTGCGCATGACCTTCGACTGGAAGGACAACGACATCAAGATGGCGCAATACGTGACCGGGCAGATGCACAAGATCGCACAGCAGATGGGGCCGAAATCCATCGGCGTCTATACGCGCGAATTCGGCGCGCACTTCGATTCGCGCCGCTATCAGACCACTCACCTCGTCGGTGGCGCGATCATGGGCACCGATCCGAAGACGAGCGTGCTGAACCGCTATCTGCAAAGCTGGGACGTGCACAACGTGTTCGTAATGGGCGCCTCCGCGTTCCCGCAAGGCATCGGCTACAACCCGACCGGCCTCGTCGCCGCGCTCGCCTACTGGTCGGCGCGCGCGATCCGCGAGCAGTATCTGAAGAACCCCGGGCCGCTGGTGAGCGTATGAAGAAGATCGATATCCAACGCCTGGGACAGGCATTCAAACGCGCGGGCGTGGCGTCTTTCTGCGCTGCTACAACCCTGTGTGCGCCGCTCGCCGCGCACGCGGCGGCTCAAACACCCGCTCAACCGCAGGCCGATGCGGCCCTGATCGCGCACGGCGAATACCTCGCTCGGGCCGGCGATTGCATTGCCTGCCATACGGCGCAATCGGGCAAACCATTCGCGGGCGGCCTGAAGTTCGACACGCCGATTGGCGCGATCTACTCGACCAACATCACGCCCGATCGCGATACCGGCATCGGCTCGTGGACCTTCGCGCAGTTCGATCGCGCGGTGCGTGTCGGCGTGCGGCCGAACGGCGACACGCTGTATCCGGCGATGCCGTACCCGTCTTATGCGCGCCTGAGCCAGGACGACATGCATGCGCTGTATGCGTACTTCACGCAAGGCGTTGCGCCGGTGAACCAGGCGAACCGTGCGGTCGATATCGTCTGGCCGCTGTCGATGCGCTGGCCGCTCGGCATCTGGCGTTATCTGTTCGCGCCGGAGCCCGTCACGTTCGACGCGCAGCACTATGGCGATCCGGTGGTCGCGCGCGGTGCGTACCTCGTGCAGGGCCTTGGCCACTGCGGCGCCTGCCACACACCGCGCGCCGTAACGATGCAGGAACGCGCATTGAGCGATCTGGACGGCACCACGTTTCTCGCAGGCGGTGCGGCGATTGACGGCTGGGTCCCGTCGAGCCTGCGCGGCAATCCACGCACCGGCATCGGCTCGTGGAGCGAAGCCGATCTCGTGCAGTTCCTCAAAACGGGACGCACGCAGCACAGCGCGGCATTCGGCGGCATGACCGACGTCGTTCAGCACAGCATGCAGCACATGAGCGACGCCGACCTGACCGCCATCGCGCGCTACCTGAAGACACTGCCGTCAACCGATCCGCAGGAAACGCCATACGTGTACAACGATACGGCGGCCCACGCGCTGCGTACCGGCGACGCCACGGCACCCGGCGCCGTCGTCTATCGCGACAACTGCACCGCCTGCCACCGCAGCGACGGCCGCGGCTACACGCGCGTGTTCCCGGCATTGGGCGGCAATCCAGTGGTACAGGGCAAGGACGCGACCTCGCTGATTCACGTGCTGCTGACCGGCAACACGCTCGAAGGCACGAAGAGCGCCCCGTCCTCGTTCACGATGCCGGCCTTCGGTTGGCGTCTGAACGATCAGGAAGTCGCCGACGTCACGAACTTCGTGCGCAACAGCTGGGGCAATACCGGTTCGACGGTCAGCGCGGCGGAGGTCGCCAAGGTTCGCAAGACCGTCACGGTGCGAGCGCCCGAGATGCCGCCAGGTGCCGCACTAAGTCATTGACATCGCACGAGCCCTCGCTGCGCGTTGGCGATCAGCACGCGCAGCCAGGATCGCCCAAGCCGTTTCCCCCGCTACACGCAATCCGCTCCGTGGTTCGGGAGCGGATTGCGTGCGTGCGGAAAAAAGAGAGATCGCCACGCAGGCGACCTGAAATAGACGATCCAACCAGACTATAAAACGATGAAAAAGCAACTGATTGCTGCACCCCTGCTGTTGTCCTTCGCCGGCATTGCGGCCGCGCAGAGTTCCGTCATGCTGTACGGCATCGTGGATGCGGGCATCACGTATCGCAGCAACGAACGCGCCGGCACCACGGGTGCTTACACGGGACACTCGAACGTCGCGGCGACGAGCGGCAACCTGTCCGGCAGCCGCTTCGGCATCAAGGGCCAGGAAGATCTGGGCGCTGGCTGGAATGCCCTGTTCCTGCTCGAGGACGGCTTCGACATCACCAACGGCAAGACCGGCCAGAACGGTGGGCTGTTCGGCCGTCAGGCGTTCGTCGGCATTGGCAGCCAGCAATACGGCACGGTCACGCTCGGGCGCCAGTACACCTCGCTGAACGACTTCGTCGCGCCGGTTGCGCCGGTCGCGATGGTCGGCGGCTACGGCGCGCATCCGGGCGACATCGACGATCTCGATCAGACCGCGCGCGTCAACAATTCGGTCAAGTACACGAGCGCGAATTACTCGGGATTTACGTTCGGCGCGTTGTACGGCTTCGGCGGTCAACCGGGAAGCCTGAAGCAGCAGAATACGTGGAGCGTGGGCGCGGGGTACGGCAACGGCCCGCTGCACGTAGGTGTCGGCTACGAGCGTTCGGACAACAGCAAGACCGGGACGAAAGATTCGACCTACGGCAAATGGAGCGGCACGGACGACGGCCTGTTCAACTCCTCGATCAACGAAGGGTACGCGAGCGCGCAATCGCAGCAGATCATCGCCGCGGGTGCGACGTACAATTTCGGCCCTGCCATCGTCGGCCTGAACTACAGCAACGTGCAGTACCGTTCGGGTGCCGATTCATTGTTCAACGGGCATGCGACCTTCAATGTCGCGGGCGTATTCGGGCAGTGGACGATCCGCCCGGCGGTGCAGCTTTTCGCGGGCTATAGCTACACGCGTGGCGGCGAGGTGCAAGGGGTGGACGAACGCGCGCAGTATCACAACGTCACGCTCGGCGCGCAGTACAACATGTCGAAGCGCTCCACGGTTTATCTGATGGGCGGCTATCAACACGCGTCCGGCGTCACGCTGGACGCGCTCGGCAATCCGGTCGCGGCCACCGCATCGGTCAGCGACAAGGGCAACGGCCACTCGTCGGACGCGCAGTCGCAAGCGATCGTCAGCATCGGCTTGCGGCACCGGTTCTGATCAAGCTCAGTGCTGTTGCGGGAGCGCGCCGATCATCTCGAGATGCCGCTCTTCCGTTTCGTCGTCCGCGGGGAACATGCATTCGATACGCAGTTCCTGCGCGGCGACGCTTTGAGGCGTGCCCACGGTGGCGACCATTGAAAAGTAGTTCAGGACCTTGCCGTCCTTGACGAAGCCGATGGGAATCACCGGCATGGCCGCGGCAGTCGACCCGGTTCCCACGGCCTTCGAAGAAGCGTTCAGGTCCGTCTGGACGTCCGGATAGGCACGCAACGCGGCAAGCAACTCATGTGTCTGATCGTCGACCACACGGCCGACCGACTCCCGGTAGACACGCTGAATCAGACTATTGGCCACAGCTTGCCAGTCGGCCACGAACGGGCGCATGCCATGCGGATCGAAAATCAGATGCAACATGTTGCGCGGCCCCTTGCGCGCGGCCATATCGATGAAGCAATTGAAGAAGCGCGGCGCCGATTCGTTGGTCATCAGCACATTCCAGTAGCGATCCATGACGAGCGCGGGAAACGGTTCATGCTGCTGCAACATGCGCCCGAGCGCCTTGGTGACGCTCTGCATTTCCTGCGCGTTCCACGCGCCGTCGGCATACATCGGCGCATAGCCCGCTGCCAGCAGCAGCGTGTTGCGTTCACGCAGAGGAATATCGAGCGCCTGGGCGAGATCGAGCAGCATCTGGCGGCTCGGCGCGCTGCGGCCGCTTTCGACAAAACTGATGTGCCGCTGTGAGACACCCGCGTTGAACGACAGGTCCAGCTGGCTGACGCCGCGCATGTCTCTCCAGTGACGCAATAACGCGCCGAGTTCATTCGGCGGCGTCTTCCTTTCGGGATTCGCGGGATTCATCGGTCTATTTTCCGCAAGTCGGTACAGATCAGGTTGGGTGAGCGGTGGCGCCCGAGCATCCGTGAATGTCCGGCGCCACCGGTCAGTCGAGCCGCGCCGGTCAGCATACTCCCTGTTACCGGGCGGCTCTGCGAGATCAGACCTGGGCGGTCCAGGCGTACTCCTGGAAAGGCGCTTCAAGCGCAGGCTTCGTGATGTTGCCGGCGTAGTTCGTGATCGTGGAAGCGGCTAGCACGGTGAGAACCTCGAGCACCTGGTCCTTGCGAAAACCCGCCTCGATAAACTGGTTCACGTCATGGTCGCTCAGGTGTCCGCGCTTCTCGATCGCGGTTTTCGTCAAGGCCGAGAGCGCCGCATGCTCGTGATCGGCAGGCGCGCGGCCGTGGCGAATCGCTTCGACGTCGGCGGGCGACAGCCCCTCTTTCAATGCCAGAGCCGTGTGAAATGCAACGGCCCAGGAGCATGCGTTCGTCACCGCGTTAGTCAGCAACAGGGTCTGGATCTGCGCTTCCGTAAAAGTGCCGGAATGGACTTTCTGGAAGATGCCGATGAAGCCGCCGATCAGCACCGGCGATTCAGCCATGGCTCCCGCAATGTTGGGGATCAGGCCAAAGTTCTGCTGGAGTTGCCGCAGCACCGGCCGGGATTGTTCAGGTGCTGAATCAATCGTATGAATCTGGAACGTCGACATGATATGTCCTCGATCGTATGCGCCGCTCGGGATGAGTTGCGCGATGACCGAAGATTAGGCGCGTGCGTGCGGCTCGCCAATTACCTGGGATGTAATAGGTTCGAGCCGCCGGCACGCCCTCACCTGCGGCGCGAGTGTCGATCGGCGCGATCGGGCCGCGCCTTGCTCCAATGCGCCCAGTAGTGAAAATGATCCAGTTGCCGGAGCCGCTTTCGATGCATCTGCTCCCGGTAATAATGAGCGGCGACCAGCACGGGTGCTATCGCCAGCACGAATGAACCCATCACGATTCCCACTGCTTCACTCATCGCAACCTCCATGGCGGAACGACCAGCTTCACTGCAGGTGCTGTCCCCCATTGATTGCAATGTTGGCGCCGGTTACGAAACCCGCTTCGCGCGAGCACAGGTACAACACCAGTGCGGCGACTTCATCGGGTTGTCCGAGCCGGCCAACCGGAATCTGCGGAATGATCTTCGTCTCGCGGATCTCCTCGGGCACTGCCATCACCATCTTCGTCGCGATATAGCCCGGCGAGACTGTGTTGACGGTGACGCCTTTCTTCGCCACCTCGAGCGCCAGCGATTTGGTGAAGCCATGCATGCCGGCCTTCGCCGCTGCGTAGTTGGTCTGGCCGAACCCGCCCTTGGAGCCGATAATCGACGACACGTTGACGATGCGCCCCCAGCCGCGCTCGACCATGCTGTCGCACACAGGCTTCGTCATGTTGAACACCGAATCGAGGTTGGTCCGGATCACCGCGTCCCAATTAACCTTGTCGAGCTTTTTGAAGCTGGCGTCCCGCGTGATGCCGGCGTTGTTGATCAGAATGTCGACCGGTCCGACCTCGGCTCTGATTTGCGCCATGCATCTTTCACATGAGTCATAGTCGGCGACGTCGACCGTGTAGGCGAGAAATTGCCGCCCCTGCGCTTCCATCCGGGCGAGCCACTCGTTCGCACCGGCGTTGCCCGGCGAGCAGGTAACCACGACCGCATACCCGGCGTCATGCAGCTTGATGCTGATCGCTTCACCAATTCCACCCGTTCCACCCGTCACCACCGCGATCTGCTTTGCCATTGCATCGTCCTCGTAAAAGCTGGCGCCGCGCTGCTCTGAAGCAACACGAATTTCAGTCGATCAACGAGATTCCCCATCCATCAGGAATCCTTCATATATTACACAAGCATTCAACGCGGGCATTGCCGCCCGCGTGAGGTTTAGCGCTTTGCGCTCGCAGCGGCGGGAGCCGGCCCTGCGTCGCTGCGCCCGCTGTTCGTCGCGGTGGCGGTGACTGCCTCAAGATTGCTCTGCGCCATCGTCACGGCCTGTTGTCCCGTTTTCTGCAGCGTTTCGAACAGGGTCGTGGTCGAGGCAATTGCGGACTTCCACGCAGCGATCGCGGCTTCCGAACCAGACGGAGTACGCTTGGCCGCTTCCTCCACGAGTGACTGCACGCGATTGTTGTACCGCTCGTAGTACGCCTCTACGAGTTGCGTGACTTCAGCCTGCGTAGCCGATGCGATCTCGAACACCTGGCGGCCGTATGACAGCGATTTTTCCGCGCCGGGTCTGGCGGATTCTGCTTGCAGCGCGAACCATTGCTGCGGCTCCGCTCCAGACACCTTCGCGATGCTCTCCTGCGTCTCGGCCAGCGTGGCCCTGACGGCCTGCAGGTTCAGAGCAGCCAGTTTTTCGACGCCTTCAAAAATCTTTCCGGCCACGCCGAAGAATGTGTCGACGTTGGCCTGTACAGCGGCGTTCTGCTCGGGACTCAATAGAGTCATGGTTGAATTCCTCAAATTTTGATCAGGCACGCGAAGCCCCGCGCGGACGGATTACCGCGGATCGCGATGGTGGATGAATCGAAGCAGGTGCCGCCGATGCCTAGCGCATCCTGGCAACCGCCTTAAGAATGGAATCGCCTTCGCTTGTGATCTGAGGACGCGAACGTCCCGATGCGAGGTTTTCCAGTGAAATGAGCTGCCGCTCGAACAGGGCGTCGAGCTCGGCGCGGCCCAGTTCGATCTGATCCGGCGCGTTCTTGATGAGCATTAAGGTAGCAAATTCATGGGGACTCAGCATATCGTCTCCTCGATTTAGTCTATCTGCACGGGAAGCATTAATTACCCCCTCCGGCCTGTATGCCCGGCAAATATTTCTGCCGTCTCCGTAGAGCAGTCGTTCGAGAAACCGCCTCACGGAGACGCCATCATAACCGTTAAATTTTCAAATGCAATATGCGGAGTGCGTTTTATCAAAACAGCTGTTTTGTCTGTTTAATTCTGTTTTGTCTGCTTAATACCTTTGTATTTTTCGGCCTCCGCCATCCTCGGCACAATCCCTTAAACCAACCGTCCAGCATGCCTTACAGGCGAATTCATCCAAGCCTGTAACGTTTGAAAAGATGGCTTACTAACAATATCGATTCATTTCGATTTCACTGGACTTGTATTTATACGTGAACACCATATTCACGCACCACCACTTTAATCCAGGCAATCCATATACCCGGACATTGCGAACTATTTATTACAGCGCGAATGAGTTTTCGCAATACTCTATATTTCAATCGGCAACAAAGTCTGCCTGCTTATTTATCGGCTCGAACACCACAACCAGGAATATCACTGATCGCGCCGGGGCCGGCGGCGCAGATTGGCGCCGCTCCACGCTCAAATCAGAACAAATGATGTATCCCGCTTAGAAACACCGTCTGCCTGCCACCCGAAGCCGCTCCGATTCCAAGCGTATTCGCCACGGCCCCGCCGCCGGCGGTTTCGAACATCAGGTCCGCGTAGACCTGCGTCGCTTTCGAGAGCGAGTACACGTTTGCGACAGTGAATTGCGTCCAGCGGCGCCCGGCGAGTGTCGCGCTCCACGCTCCCGCCTCGATTTCCTCTGCTGGCGTCAAGCGCACGTTGACGCCGCCGTCGATCGTGCGAAAGTGCTCGTTGCCGCCGTCAGACTGAATCCGCACGTCCGTGGCAAGCGCATGCAGTGTCACGCGTTCAAAGCGGTACGAACCGCCGAGCCCCATGTCACGCACCTGCTTCGCGTTGAAGGTAGCGCCGGGCGCGAGTGTCTGCCCTTCAAACGACGTCAGGCCCAGTCCATTGGAAAGCGGCAGCAAACGGTCGCGGTATTCGGAATACACCGCCACCAGTTTGAGCGGCCCATTCATATAGTTGGCGCCGAAACTGATGGTCCGCCCATTGGTGTTGCTCGCCGACGCGCCGGGAAATCCGTAGAGCGCGCCGAAACTCAGCCCGCTGTAATTCGCGCTTTTCCATTTCACCGTGCTCGACAGTTGTACCGGCAAGGTGCTTCCGAGGCCATCGAGATTGCCGGGGTGAAACGCGGAGAAGTCGCCGAGCAGTTGACCCGTCGACACCGAGCCGAGCCAATCGAAATTCCAGTCGGTCTGGCGGCCGAGCGTCACCGTGCCCAACGTCGGATCGGATATTCCTACGTAGGCCTGACGATTGAAGAAGGTGCTGCTGCTGGCCGATGCGCCGGTTGTCGTGACGAAACCGCTTTCGAGCCTGAACACCACAGAACGCCCGGCACCGATATCTTCGACGCCCTGAAAACCGAACCGGTCGGCCTGGAAGGTGCCCTGCTCGGCGAGATACGCATGGGCGCCGTGCAGGTTGCTCACATAGCCGAGACCGGCGTCGAGACTTCCATACAGCGTGACACTGCTTTGAGCGTTGGCCGCAGTGGAAACGACGAGCGCAGCCATGCACGCGACGTCCGCCGCGCGGAAAGCGAAATTGGTTTTCATGGAGAAAGGATTGAAGCGTTTGAGGAAGAACTGCGAGGACTGGTGTTACAGCCAAAAACTGAAGCAGAAACTGAAACCGGAAATCAGATTGCCGGGACCTTCTCCACAGGCCTCACGCGCCACGTGCCGAACACCAGATTGACGACGATCGCGGTGAGTGTTCCCGCCGCCATGCCGTTGCCCAGTACGATCTGCGAATAGCCGGGAAAGGATGCATACACGTTGGGAACCAGGATCGGCAGCAGGCCCACCACGAGCGCGGCGGCGAGCGTGTACTGATTGCCGCGTGCATGCAGATCGACCTTGCCGAGCAGATTGACGCCCATCACGCCGATCATCGCGAATACGATCAGCGCCGTGCCGCCTACCACCGGCGCGGGGATCGCGTAAGCGAAGCGCCCGAGCGGCGCGAACAGCGCAATGACCATCAGCATCGCACCGGCTGTCGCGGTCACGTAGCGCGAGCGCACGCCGGTGGTTTGCACGACGCCGATATTCTCCGCGCTCGTAATGATGAGCGAGGTGCCCAGCAGCGAGCCGAGCAGCGACGCCACGGCGTCGCCGCGAATCGTCCTCGGCACGTCGCGGCGCATGTCGATCTTCCTGCCGGTGATCTCGCCGACGGCCACTGTCTGCCCGGTCGCCTCGGCCATCGAAATCACACTGAAAATCAGCATCGGCAGCGCGGCAAGCACGTCGAAGCGTGGCATGCCGAAGGGCAGCAAAGCCGGCAGGGTAAAAAGCGGACCGGCCCACATGCTGCCGGCGGGCATCAGTCCGATTGCCCAGCCCGCACACGTGCCGATCGCGAGGCCGATCAGCACGGCGAGCCGCCCCACCGTGCCCTTGAACAGGCGCGCGACGGCCAGCGTTGCCACGATCGTGAGCAGCGCGAGACCCAGGGACTGCGGCCGCGCGAAGTCAGGCGTTCCCGGCTGGCCAACAATGATGCCGGCGTAGATCTTGATGAGACTCACCGAGACCAGCAGCAGCATCGTGCCCACTACTACTCGCGGGAAAAACCGCAGGCAGCGTGCGAATACCGGCAGCACGAGCCAGTAGAACAGGCTGGTGAGAATCGCCGCTCCCGCGGCAGTGCGCAAGTCCGTTTGCGTGGCGATGACCGCAAACAGCATGGCGGGCGCGCCGCCCGGCACCATCACGAAGGGCAACCGCGAACCGACCGGCCCCGCCCCGAGCGATTGCAGCAGCGTGCCGGCGCCGCAGGCAAAGAAGGTCGCGCCGATCAGTTGCACGGTCATGCCCGGGGAGAGCGACAACATCCGCGACACCAGAAAAACCGCGGTGACGGGCGAGGCCGCCATCGACAGGACATGTTGCAGGCCGAACAGCACGAGTTGCCACGCGGGCAAGCGCGCATCGACGCTATGAGTGGCTGGGTCTGGATTCACGTTACCCCCGGGGGATCGAAAACGCGGCGTTCAGGCACGCAGCCACGGCAACTGCTCGCGGCTGTAGCGGAAGGTCTGGAACACGCTGTTCAACTGGCCGGGGCCGGTTTTGCGCGCTGCGTCGTCCGGGTACTCGCCGAACCAGGGAATCACGTATTCCCACACCACCTCGCCCGCGGGCGTCACTTCGAAGAGGCGGCCCGTCGCCGACTCCGTAATGTGCGTGTTGCCGTTCGCGAGCCGCTGCGCGTTGCCCATGAAAGCGCTGTAAAACGCATTCACCATGTCGTCGGCATACGACCACACAACTTCGTTGTTCTTCGGATCGATCTCGAGCACGCGCGAAAAAGCCACGTGCGCGCCGGCTCGGAAGTTGCCGTTGTCGAAGGTGAGAATGTTGCCGTTGGCGAGCGCCACGGGGGCATGCTGATGCGACACCACGCTCGGTGGAATGTGCAGCGTGACGCTGCCGGTCTCGCGCTCGACGGCGATGATGCCCGACGTGGTGCGCAGGCTCATCAGCACCTCGCCCTTCGCATTCACGCCGAGCCCGTTCACGAGCGGCCAGTGATAGCGGCCAAAACCGGGCGCGATCGGAAAGTCTTCGGGCTTCAGGTGCTCCCACGCCTTCCATTCCCACACCAGTTCGCCCGCGCGATTCACTTCGCGGATCACGTCAGCGTACATGACTTCGTCGGGGCCGTGCGCGGTGCCGCCCGGCACGCGCTCGGCAAACCCTGCCGGCACGGATGCGCACGCGGCGTACAGCAGATTGCCGTTGGCGAGCCACTGTGCGTCGTGATGATGCGCGGGATCTTCGTAGTGCCAGACCACCTCACCGTCAGGCGTTACTTCGGAGAAATCGCCGCCGTGCCACATCGACCACGGTGCGTAACGGTTTTCCGATTTCGCATGGTTGCCGTTGTAGCCGAGATTGCCGTTGGGGAGAATCACGGCGTGGCGGCCGGCCCGCACCGGCATCTTCCATTCGTGTACGACCGTGCCGTCGATATCGATGAGATAGACGTGGCCACCCGCCGTTTGCGGGGCAATCAGCGTATACCCGCCGAATGAAACCCTGGGGTCGTGAGCAATGAGGCCGACGCCGCGGCGCCGCTGGGTAATTTGATCGACTGTTGTGGTCACGGTTCGCTCCGTTAAGATGATGAAGCGAAATCTAGGCTATCCGTTCCGTCAATAAAACCTGATTATTCTTTACGGCCCGTATGGAAAAACTATACGGTTGATTTATGCGTCCAATATCGCAGACATTCCGTTGTTTCGACGAAGTGGTCAGACGTGGTTCGATCCGCAAAGCGGCCGACTCACTGCACCTGACCGCGGCTGCCGTACACCAGCAAATCCTCAACCTGGAAGAGCAGGTCGGCTCGCCGCTGTTCGACCGGTTGCCGCGCGGCATGCAACTCACCACGGCCGGCGAGATCATCATTGCTGCGGTGCGGCGCGGTCAGCGCGATTTCGATAATGCGATGACTCAGGTGGAAGATTTGCGCTCGCTGCGGCGCGGGCACATCAACCTGGCGGTGTCGCCATCCACGGCCGAGCGGCTGGTGCCCGAAGCCATTCAGGCGGCCATGCAGAGCTATCCGGGCGTGACGTACAGCGTGCGCTCCGGCAACGGCGAGAGCATCCTCAAGTGGGTGGAGACCGGCGAGGCCGACATCGGCTATGGCCTGCGCCGCAAGCCGCCGCCAGGCGTCGTGGAGGTGCGCGCTTTCTCGCAGCACCTTGGGCTCGTCACGCCGCCGGGGCATCCGCTCACGAAGCTCGGCAAACGGCCTCGTTTGCGCGACTGTCTCGACTACCCGCTCATTCTCATGACACCCGACACGGAATTGCGCGCCATGGTGGATCAGATCGATCACCGTGAGCAACGCAAGGCGCGGCCGCTCGTGGAAACGAGTTCGGTTTCGATGGTGCGCCGGCTGATTGCTGACGGTGTCGGCATCGGCTTCCTGATCGGGGAGAACGTCGCGGAGGATGTAGCGCAGCGCAAGCTCGCGTGGACTGCGCTAGCCGATGCCGGCGCGAAGTCGTTCAGCTGCCTTTATCAACGCTCGGACCTGACCACGACCGTCGCGATGAGCATGTTCCTGCAGTTCCTCGGCCAGGCGATCGAAACGACCGAGAGTCAGTTTCATGCTTCGCCGCAATCGGGGCGCAAGCGTGCGCAGCGGGTCAAGTGAGGAGTCCGGATGTATTTGCCAAGACGGGAAATTGTTCCATACAGGCCTGTCTCACGCGCTCGACCGTCACCGGCCAGCCCTCCCCTGCGGCCCGGCGAAACAGCCGCAGCGTGTGCGGATACCAGGGCGAATCGCTGCGTTCGTGCATCCAGCGCCAGTCGATGTCCTTTTCCGGCAGCATCACCCAGCACGGTTTGCCGAGCGACGCGGCCAGATGCGCCATCGACGTATCCACGCAAATCACCAGATCGAGTTGCTCGACGATCGCCGCAGTGTCCGCGAAATCGCTCACGGCCGAACCGAGCGCCAGCAGCGGCTGACCGGCAGGCGGGTTGTGCGCCTCATCCTCGCCCTGGCCTTTCTGCAAGCTCACGAAGCTCACGCCCGGCACGCTCCAGAGCGGCGCGAGCGTGGCGAGTGTCGGGATCGAGCGGTTCTCGTCGTTGTGGTGTTTCGCATTGCCCTTCCAGACCAGCCCGATTTTGCGGCCGGCCGGCAGGGTCTCGAGCATCGGCCGCCACTTTTCGACGAGCGACGGCTCGGCCGTGAGGCGAACCGGGCGCGGAATCGTATCGACAGTGGTGCGCAAGTGCAGCGGCGCACTCAACAGGCTCGTCCAGCAGTCGTAGCGGGATGCCGCCACGCGGGCGAATGCCGTGTCGTGATCGAGCACCGCATCGATGCCGTCCACCGAAGCCATCAATCGATGCAAGGCAGGCATACAGGCAAACGCGATATGGACGGGCCCTTGTGCCTTGAGTAAGGCGAAATAGCGGCTGAACTGCACCATATCGCCCAGCCCGTCTTCCTGCCAGACCAGCAAGGATTTGCCGGAAAGCGTCTCACCTTGCCACTGCGGACAGCCCAGCATGGAACGCGTCTTGTGATGCACGAAACCCGGCTGATCGTAGCGGCACTCATACAAGCGCCAGCCCTCCTCGAAGCGGCCCATGCCGAGCAGCAGCACGGCGAGACCGAATCTGGCGTCGCCGTAATCGGGGCGTAAAGCCAGCGCCCGAAGGTATGCAGCCTCGGCCTCGGGCAGCCGCTTGAGTTGCGCCAGCGCGGCCCCGACGTTGTAGTGCGCCTCAGCCATATCAGGACGCAGCGCGAGCGCATGCGTGAAAGCCTCGATGGCTTCGGGCAAGCGGTCGAGCAGGCGCAGCACGCAGCCCAGGTTGTTATGCGCATGGACGATGCCGGGCTGACAGCGAATCGCCTCCCGGTAAGCCGCTTCGGCTTCAGGCAGGCGCTCCAGGTTGGACAGCGCGAGGCCGAGGTTGTAGTACGCCTGCGCATAGTCCGGGCGATGCGCGATGGCCTGCCGGTATGCGGCTTCAGCCTCAGGCAGACGCCAGAGGTCCGCCAGCACCGCACCGAGGTTGAGGTAGGCCTCCGGGTAATCCTGGCGAATAGCCAGCGCGAGCCGGCAAGCCAGTTCGGCCTCGGGCAGGCGCAACGCCGCCTTCAACGCGCCGCCGAGGTTGTTGAGCGCCTCCGGATACTGGGGCTTGATGGTCAGCGCCTGCCGGTACGCGGTGTCCGCGTCGTCGACACGCCCGAGGTCCATCAGTACGTTACCCAGGTTGTTGTACGCCTCGGCATGCGCGGGCAGCCCGACCAGAGCCTGACGGTAGGCCGCTTCGGCTTCCGGCAGGCGGTGCAGTTCGTGCAATACGATGGCGTGGTTGTAGTGCGCCTGGGCATAGCCGGGATGGATCGCGACCGCCTGGCGATACGACGCCTCGGCCTCGGCCTTGTGGCCCATCCCGTAGAGCACCGTGCCGAGATTGTTGTGCGCGTCGGCCTGGCCGGGCCGCAGGGCGACCAGTTGCCGATAAACCGCCTTGGCCGCCGAAAGCCGCCCGAGCGATTTGAGCAGCATGCCGAGACTGCTGTACACCTCGGCATAGCCGGGCTTCGCGCGCAGACATTGGCGCCAATAGTTTTCCGCCTCCGGCAGATTGCCCAATCCATACGAGCAGGCCCCGGCAATATTCAACGCGTCGGCCCGCGCGTCTTCCTGTTCCGTTAAGTCGGCATGCGGTTCGAGGAGCGGCATCACCAGCGCCAAAGCCGCGGCGAATTCCCCGGCCGAACAGAGCGACGCCGCCTGCTGATTGACGCCGGTGATCGAAGATGCCGAAGATGCGCGCGTCTGCGTGGATGTCTGCGTTGATGCCATGAGTCGTCGTAGTGGGATCGGCTGCGTTCAGGCCGGGTCAATCGCGCGTTTTCATGCTTTATTCATGCCCTATCCGCGCCCGCTTCAGCATGGCGCGCATCCGCGCATTGGCGCTGGAAAGCGCAACCTGAAGCACACAGCTTACGGCAAGCGGCCGGACGGCAACGCCTGGAAATGAGTGGGTTTCGGGCTTCTAATCCCACGCTATATCCCATGCAATAAGCGGAATCACTCGAGAAAAGAATGCGTGGCAATGCTAGAATCGCCCGCGTCTTTACGTTCGCCATCATGACTCCACACTCCCGCAACCGCATGACCGCATGGCTTGGCCTGATCGCCATGTGGCTCGTCGTGTTCGCGCCGGTCGTGAGTCAGGTGCTGGTATCGAACCGCGCGAACGAACCCTTCGCCGCGCTCTGTTCGGCGCTCCAGCCGCACAATCAGAGCCTGGCGAGCCCGTCCACGCAAACCAGCCCGGCGCCGGTCCATCTCAGCCACGACGACGCCTTCGGCGCCTGCGGCTACTGCCACCTGCTCGAACACCACGTCGCCATGCCAAGCGTCGCGGCCGTCGAACCGCCGGCCGCGCTTGCGCTCGCCGGCACCGCGCCGCCCGCCCTCTCCACCCGCTTCACACCGCTTGGTGCGTTCCCGTCCGGACGCCCACGAGATCCGCCCGTCGTTTCCTGATCGCTGCTGTTCCTGATCGCGCATTTCGCAGCACCCGTTAAGGGCGCGCGCGATCGTCCGTTCAATGCATCAAGGAAACGTTCATGTTCAACTTCGCCCTGCGAAGGCTGCCCTTTTGCGCCCGTCGCATTCCGTCCGTTCATCGGCCGCTGTCGTATTTTCCGGCCCTGATTCCGGCGTTCGCACCGGTATTCATCGCCGCTCCGGCGCACGCCCAGACCGCGCCCGCCGACGCCACCACGCTGCCCGCCGTCAGCGTCACCGCCCATGCTGTCGCCGCCCCGCGCGCCGTCGACCCTAATCTGCCGGCCTCGGTCGAAACCGTGACGCGCGAACAGTTCGACAACTGGAACGTCGTCAATACCGAAGACGTGCTGAAGTACATGCCGAACCTCGCCGTGCGCAAGCGTTTTATCGGCGATCTGAATTCGATCATCGCCGTGCGCGGCACCAGCAACACGCAGAGCGCACGCGGTCTCGTCTACGCGGACGGTCTGCTGCTCAGCAATCTGCTCGGCAACAGTTATTCGTTTCCACCGCGCTGGTCGATGGTGTTTCCCGACGAAATCCAGCAGGTCGACGTGCTCTACGGGCCGTTTTCCGCGCTCTATCCGGGCAATTCGCTAGGCGCCACCGTACTTATCAGCACCCGCATGCCGAAACAGTTCGAAGCCGACGCGGATGTCAAAGCCTTCACCCAGCATTTCAGCCTGTTCGGCGTGAATCAGAATTTCAACGGCAGCGAGGCGAGCGCCTCGATCGGCGACCGGATCGGCAAGTTCTCGTATTTTCTGGGCGTGAATCACCTGGAGAACACCAGCCAGCCGCTGCAATTCGCCACGCTCGCCAGGTCCAGCACGCCCGCGAAAGCCGGCGATACGCCAGTGACCGGCGCAACCTTCTACAACAACCAGACCAATACGCCGACCGCGGTGCTCGGCGTGAACGGCGAAGGGATCGAACATACGGTGCAGGACCAGTTCAAGCTGAAGATGCAGTACGACTTCACGCCGACACTGCAAGCCGCCTTCACGCTCGGCTACTGGCATCAGACCTACAACAGCGCGACATCGAGCTTCCTGCGCGACGCGAACGGCAACCCCGTATACAGCGGCAAGGTCGCGATCGGCGGCTACGAGTACACAATTCCGGCGGCCGCCTTCGCGCCGAGCCTCGGCCACAGCGAAAACTGGCTATATGGACTCACGCTGAAGACGCGCAACGCCACCGGCTGGAACGGCGAAGCAATCGCTTCGTACTACGACGTGGGCAATAGCGTGGCGCGCACCGCGAGTTCAGGTGCGCCGGGCAATGGCCCAGGCACCGTGACTTTCGGCGACGGCACCGGCTGGAAAACGCTCGACCTGCGCACCACTTACACACCCGTCACGCCGCAAGCAGGGTGGACCAACCACGCATTGAGCTTCGGCTATCACTACGACAACTACTTCCTCGATAACGAAAGCTACAACACGCTGAACTGGCGCGACGGCGCAGCCACCTCGTTTGCCAATGCGTTCGCCGGCAAGACGCAGACTCAGGCACTGTACGCGCAGGATGCGTGGCGCTTTCTGCCGCGCTGGAAACTGGTCTACGGCGTGCGGTACGAAGACTGGCAAGCCTACGGCGGTTCGCAAGCGCTGCCCGGCACAGCCATTCGATACAGCGACGCGAGCCAGCACCACTTCTCGCCGAAAGCCTCATTGTCGTTCGACGTCACCGACGATCTGACCTTGCGCGCTTCGATTGGCCGCGCCTATCGGTTTCCGACCGTGGGTGAGATGTTCCAGGGGCAAATCAACGGCTCCTCGATCGTCAACAACAATCCAAACCTGAAGCCGGAAGACGATCTCTCGAAAGAGCTGACCGCCGAATGGGCGCACTGGAACGGCATATTCCGCTTCTCGCTGTTTCAGGACGACGTGAAGAACACGATCTTCAGCCAGACCGATACGACCGTGATTCCCAACGTGACGAACTTCCAGAACATCGGCAAGGTGCGCTCGCGTGGCGTCGAAACAAGCTACGCGGGACAGGATGTATTCATTCGCGGTCTCGATCTGCTGGCGAGCGTGGCGTACACGCAGTCGAAGATCATCGCGAACGCGCAGAACCCGGCGAGCGTCGGCAAGTACTTCTACCGGATTCCGTTGTGGCGCGCCAATCTCGCCGCGACCTATCACATCGACGAACGCTCGGCGCTCACGCTCGCCGCGCGCTACTCCGGCCGTGAATACAACACGCTCACCAATACCGACACGAATCCCAATGTATTCGGCGGCACCAGTTCGTACACGGTGGCGGACGCGAAGTTCACCTTCAAGCCGACCAAACTGAGTGAAATCGGCATTGGCGTCGACAACCTGTTCGACGCGCGCTACTTCGTCTACCACCCCTATCCGGGCCGTACGTTCTATGTCGAAGGGAAGCTGCGCATGTGAAGACGCGATGTGCCTGTGCCACTTGCACCTGCATCTGCACTCGCCCGGGTCGATCCACTCGCGAGTGGCAAACCGGCGCATGCGTCGCTGCGCAAACCGATCACCCCAATATCTGTTCAGGAGGATTGAATGTCCACCACCCTTGCTCAACGCACCACCTCGTCGAGCGGCGCTGCGAACGCCGGCTACCGGACGCTCTGGCGCTGGCACTTTTACGCGGGCCTCTTTGTGATGCCCTTTCTGGTGGTGCTCGCGATCACCGGCACGCTGTATTGCTTCCAGCCGCAAATCGAGCCGCTGCTTTATCCGCACCGCCTGATCGTCGAACCGCAAGCCACGCCGAGGCTCACGGAAGAGGTTCTGCTTGCGAGAGCGCGCGCGGCGATGCCGGCCGACGCCCGCGCGGTGACGGCCCCCATCGCGAATGCGCCTGACCGCAGCACCGAATTCATCTTCCGTCTCGCC
This sequence comes from Paraburkholderia fungorum, assembly GCF_003610895.1. Taxonomy (GTDB): domain Bacteria; phylum Pseudomonadota; class Gammaproteobacteria; order Burkholderiales; family Burkholderiaceae; genus Paraburkholderia; species Paraburkholderia fungorum_B. Next base: position 427,732 of record NZ_MCAS01000012.1, on the reverse strand, counting down.
GACGGCGAAAAGCAGAGTGTCTATCTGAACCCGTACAGCGGCGAAGTGTTGGGCACGCTGAGCGTCGAGCATCGCTTCATGCAGGTGGACCGCATGCTTCATCGCAAGCTGCTGCTCGGCAAGCCCGGCGAATTGCTGATGGAGTTGGCCGCGTGCTGGACGCTGGTGATGATCGGCACCGGCATCGCACTCTGGTGGCCGCGCGAGAAAACCACTGCGCGCGCGGCACTGCTGCCACGTTTCTCGCTAAAAGGCCGCGCGCTGTGGAAGAACCTGCACGCCGTAATGGGCATCTGGCTCGCGCTCGGCGCGCTCGTATTCGTGCTGAGCGGTCTGCCGTGGACGGGCTCATGGGGCAAGCAGTTCAAGGCGCTCGCGAGCGCCGCCAATCTTGGCGCGCCGCCGGGAGCGTGGGGTGGTGGCCTGCCGTTGCGCTCCACACTGCCGGGCATGCGCGGCGGCGACCAGACCGGCGCGGCGGATCCCCGCAGCGGCACGCAATCCGCGCATGCGGCCCATCTTGCCGCCACATCGACCCATGAACACGACGAACACGGCGCCCACGAAGCGAACATGGATTCAATGCCCGGCATGGTGATGGACGATCTGCCGTTGCCGCTCACACCATGGGCCGTCGGCAACACCCCGGTGCCGCAATCGGCCGATCCGCACGCAGCGCAGGCACTGCCCCTCGGACGCATCGTTGCGCTCGTTGCATCGCTCGGTGTGCCGAGCGGCTACGACATCGTGCTGCCCACCTCGGCAACGGGCGTCTACACCGTCTCGTACTTTCCCGCCGATCCGAAAGACGAGCGCACGCTGTACATCGACCAATACAGCGGCGCGGTGCTGAAGGACATCCGCTATGGCGATTACGGCGCGGTGTCGAAAGCCGTGTCGTACGGCACGTCGTTGCACATGGGCCGCTACTTCGGCACGGCCAATCAGATTCTCTGCGCCGCGATTTCGCTTGGACTCGCGGGAATGGCCGTGACCGGCTGCGTGATGTGGTGGAAACGGCGCCCGCAGCGCTCGCTCGGCGCGCCCTCGCGCGAGCGGGCCGCGCCGCCGATGCGTGGCTGGAAAACCGGCCTCGTTCTGCTTGGCATCGTCTTCCCTTTGATGGGCGTCACGCTGCTTGCGGTGTGGCTCGCCGATCGCACGATTTTTGGCCGCGCCATGCGGCAAACCGCTTAGGTGAGCCGCTCAGGTACTCAACTTAGGCACTCCACTTAGGTACTCCACTTAACGCTTCATTCCTGCAGTCAAAACCAAGGAGCACATCATGAAGACATCACGCCAACTCCTACTCGCCGCTTTCCTGTGCGGGTCATCCATTCAGGCCTTCGCGGGCGCCACGGCAAACGGTCCCACAGCGGCGAGCATATCGGACTGCTGGATCCGCGCGCTGCCGGGCGATCTGCCCTCGGGCGGCTATTTCAAGGCAAGCAATTCGGGCGACCAACCGGTCAATCTCGTCGGCGTCAGTGCTGACGCCTTCGGCATGGCCATGCTGCATCAGACGCAAAGCCAGGGCAGCACGTCGTCGATGGCGATGGTCGATCAGGTGGCGGTGCCCGCGCACGGCTCGCTCGTCTTTGCGCCGGGCAACTATCACGTGATGCTGGAGCACCCGAAACAGCCGCTCAAGATCGGCACGACGATCCCGCTGACGTTCTCGTTCAGCGACGGCGAGAAAGTCGCCGCGGCATGCACGGTGAAGAGCGCCGGCACGATGGCGCACTAACCGCGCCAGAGCCGCCCAAGGCGCATCGAATGGCTGCGAGGCTGTTCGCCTTTGCGCTGGGGGCCATCGTGGCGATGCCGCTCGCTGGACAGCCGGCGCCGCGTTTCGGCAGCGGTCGGCCTGCCGTTGATCGGACTGGCGCGGGCCTGGTCGGCTTGCGCCTTGCGCTATGCGTGCTCGTCGTGGCCACGATGGTCGTCTGCCTGCTGGGCGGCAAAGCGGTGCGCAACGCGAGGCTCGCCTAGGACAGGCCCGGTATGCGCGCGCAGCGGCCAGCTCAGCGCGCCGAACAGCGAACGCGGCTGTGCGCCGTCGTCCAACCCGGTGGCCGGCCATTCATGCTTCGCCGGCACCCATCGCGTGCCGAACAGGTGATCCCACAGCGGCAGCAGTTGCGTGAAGTTGTGGTCGAAGTGCTCGGCACGGTTCGAGTGATGCAGGCGGTGATATTGCGGATTGTTGACCCACGTCGTGAAGCGGCCCAGGTCAATGCGCAAGTTCATATGCGCGAAGTAATTGCCCAGCATGAAAATGAGCGAGGTCACGCCGACGATCCATGTCTCGACCTTGAACATCACGCCCACCAGCGGATAAAGCAGGCAACCCTTGATGAGCAGTTCGAACCAGTGATGCCGGAAGGTCACCGTGATATTGAACTCGGCGGCACTATGGTGCAGCGAATGCAGCTTCCATAGCACGGGCCACGCATGCTGCAAGCGGTGAAACGCATATTCCAGCAGATCGATCGTCAATAGCACGAGCACGATGGAAGCCACCGCGCCCCACCCGCGCGAGGCCAGCACGACCCAGCCGCCGCCGAGCGCATTGACGATCGTGATGCTGGCTACCGCCATCAGCGGCCGCATCGCCTCCCCGAGCGCCGAATACAGCGCCGCGTAGACGATGTTGAAGCGCTTGCCTGCGCGCGATTGCAACAACTCGGCCGGCCAGCGCCGCTCCAGCACCGTGCCCACGGTCATCATCAGCAGAACGAGCGCGTAACCTTGCAGCCAGTGGCCCGCATGGCCCAGCAATCCGGCAAATGAGCTCGACGCAAACATGTAACTCCCCGGAAAATACGGTGTGGTGCGCTCGATCGCCCGGCCACCCGATCGGGCTGCCATGATCGGGAACAGTTGGCCTGCTGCCTGAATCGCCGAAGGGACACACCGCGGCGCAAGGCGTCAGGACAATGAAAAAACATCAGAAGAATGAGCGATTCTAACGCGATCTTCGCAGCCTGTTCCGCGGCGCGCAAGTGCCGTCAGGCGGCCAGATCACCGGGAGGAACACGGGTCAATCGACGCAGGCGCTTTGCTTCATATGCGCTCACCCGCCTTGCGACTCAATATTCCACGAGGATGGTGACGCGGCGATTTGCGGCTCGCGCGGCCACGTCGTCGCCGATGATCAGCGGGAAATTGTCCGCCCTGCCGATTGCGGCCATTCTGTGCGGTTCGATTCCCCTGTCCGCAAAAAACCGAACCACGGCGCCGGCCCGTGCCGACGACAGCTCCCAGTTGGATTCATACTTCGCGGTCGAGATCGGCACACTATCGGTGTGGCCCTCGACAAGGATGTTGTTGTTCGAGCGCTCGCGCAGCGCCCCGGCAATCTGCGCCAGCACGCCGAAAGATTGCGGCAACAGATGCGCGTCCCCCGAGTTGAAAAGCACCTTCGCGTTGATGGCGATTTCCACGCCCTGTGCGGCATTCGAGATCGTAATTTGCCGGTTGTCCTGGAGCGGCGCCAGCGAGGCAAGCAGTTGCTGTCTTGCCGCATCGCGCGCGCCTGGCACGACAGCAGGAGCCAAGGCGCTGCCGGCAGCCGTGTTTCCCGTTTTTACCTCGTGACGCTCCAGCATCTTTATTTCGAGCTCGCGGCTTTTGGCCAGCTGCAACGCATACAGCGCAAGAAACAACACCATCAGCGTGGTGACCAGATCCGCATAGGAAATCAGCCAGCGCCCGGACTGCGCCTCACCTTCGCCGTCACCATCATGGGCGTCGTGGGTGTCGTGGGCGTTGCGCCGATAGCCGGTTTTGTCCGCCGCGAGGCGTTTGTTGCCCAGAGAGGTGCTCATGCTCGATACGTCTGTTTCCGAATTGCATTTGAATGAGCGCCTGACGCGCTGCCGTCAGCCGATCGAGACCGGCTTCGGGTTCGATCAGCCCAGCAACTCCGCCGACCTTTCCCGAATGTCACCCGCCAGCCGGGTTTCGATCGTATGGGGCGACTCCTTGCGCGAAATCGCGAGCAGGCCGTCGAGGTATAAACGCCTGAAGCGCAGTTCGCTATCCACCTGCGCCCGGATCTTTCCGTACAACGGCAAAAACACCAGATTCGCCAATGCGAGCCCGTACAGCGTGGCCACAAATGCGACGGCAATCCCTTGCCCGAGTTGCGCGGGTTCGAGCATGTGGCCGGTGACCTGAATCAGCCCGAGCACCGCCCCCAGAATGCCGAACGTCGGCGCATAGCCACCCGCCTGCTGCCATATTCGCGCGGCCGCCATGTGATTGCGCTCATAGGCATCCAGTTCCCGTTGCAAGGCGTCTTCGAGCACGGCAGTCGACACCCCATTGGCCAGCAACTCCAGCCCGCGCCTGGCAAACGGGTTGATGCCACCCGCCTCGATCACCGCGCTCGACTCGAACACGAGCATGCCGTTCAGCTTCGCCTGATCGCCCCACTCCAGCAGGACCGACAGACTTTCCCGATCGACCTGCCTTGCTTTCACAAAGGCGAGCCGCAACTGCTTGATGCCGTCATGGAATCTGGCCCACGTGTTCTGGATCATCACTGCGCCGAACGTACCGCCCAATACGATGACAAACGCCTCCAGTTGAAACAGCGAGGTGAAGTGCCCGCCCTCGAGCGAAAATCCGGCCACGATGGCGCCCACGCCAAACAGCGCGCCAAATAACGTCAAAAGATCCATACTTCCTCTCGAACGGCTGCCCCAATCATCGGTGCGGACCTGCAAGCGGCCCGCTGTGCGAGCAGCGGGTGTCAGGCATCCACGTTGGAAAGCGGCGCCGCCGTAGCGGCCGACGATTTGATCGTGCGCACGGTCTCGATGAACCGCTCCTCGATCTCGGCAATCTCGAGCGGATCGATCTTGATCTCACGACGCATCACCCATGACACCTCCTTCTTGCGTGCCTCGGTCATCACCGAGAACAGGCGATCGGAGACCGGCTCGCCGGTCACCGCGGCGAGCAATTTCGCAAGGTCATAGGTGTCGAAGGCGCTCACCGCTTCGAACAGGGTTCGCTGGTCGACAAACTCCAGATCGGTCAGCGACTTGAGCTCGCTCGTGCCACGGGGACTGCGTCTGGAAAAATACGTGATGCCCTTTTCCTCGACGTAGTTCAATACCCGGCTCTTGCGAAACGCGAAAACGTCTTCAGCAATTTCCCCGTGCGAGAGCTTGTTGAGAATCAGATTCTTCTCGACGCCGATCAGGGCTTCAAGATCGGCCAGCTCGATCAGTTCCAGTTCGCTATTGATCGAGACATCGAGATCGTGGTCCGCCACCTGCTGGGCCCGTTCCGTGATCCGCACGGGATCGAAGGTCACGAGCTGCCGCCCGGCTGCGCCGTCTTGCGCCGAATAGCGGGCCGACAGCGTGCTCAGGCGATCTGAGCGGCCCGGTTCGAGCGTCACGAGGTTGAGTTTCTCCATGCGCTTGAGCATTGCCATCACGTGCGGACGCGAATGACCGGCAATCGCATGGCACTTCTTGATGACTTCAGGCAAAGGCACCGAGCACTCTTCTCCTTGCGCGCGGCGCGCGCGTCCGTCGGCGCGATCCGTGTTGTCGATTCCCGCCATCAGCGAGAGCACATGCGCGTACGAGAGCACGCCTGGCAGAAAATCGGCATGCGTATTGGTGGCAAGGACATCGTCCTTTTTCTTCACGCGTCGAATCATGGTGCGCACGATATGGCGCAAGAGCGGCGACACGCGTTCGAGCTCTTCTTCCACGACACCGGCCGCGATCACCGTCAATTGACAGAAGCTGATGGCTCTCGCGGTATGCGCGCGTGGTTCGGCAGGCAACAACGACGCCTCGCCAAAAAATTCGCCCTTGCCTAGCGTGGCCAGGATGACCTTCTTTTCATCGCATTGCGTGGAAATTTCGACTTTGCCGTCTGCGATCACGTAGATGACGGCGTCGCCTGCGAAGCCTTCTGCATAGATGACTTCACCTGGGGCCGCTGCGCGCAACCATGGCGATCGTTGGTGATTCAAGTTTCGTTCCCCCGAAGAACTATTGCCTCGTGTATCCCGTGTCTTCATACGGCGCGGGTATGCACGATGGTCCTGACTTATTTGACTGGATAACGACATGCAAAACGCAAATCTTTAACCCGATCAATCGTCAGACCAATAGCCACAACGGCGCAAACGTTTGGCGAACCATCCGCCTTGATTACACCTTGCCTTCACTGCCCTCGTTGCTTTCGCTGCTTTCGCTGCTTTCAATCCCGTCGTTGCAAAACCGGATTCCACTTCACCGCGCCAAAGCGCACTTGCAACGCGCCCGGCAGCCCTCGCGCTTCGCGCCGCCGGGTAACACGGAAAGTGAATACTGCTGCAGGGCCGTCGGTTAATTCGCCGTGCCCAGATAGGCGGCTTTCAGCGCCGCGACGTCGAGCTTCACCATTTTCATCATGGCCTCGGCCACGCGTCTGGCCTTTTCCGGATCGGGGTCGGCCATCATCCTGATCTGCTCGGTCGGCGTGATCTGCCACGAGACGCCGAAGCGGTCTTTCAGCCAGCCACACGCCTCGGGCGCACCGCCACCCTCGAGAAGCGCGTTCCAATAGCGATCGAGTTCCGCCTGATCGTCACAGTTGACCATGAGCGAGATCGCATGGTTGAACGAGTCCGGTCCCGATGCGCTCATCGCGATGAAGGGTTGCCCAAAAAGAACAAACTCGACAACCTTCGTGGAGCCGGCGCTCGGCACCGCCGTGACCCGGGTGACGCGCGAGTCCGGAAAAATACTCGCATAGAAAGCTGCGGCCTCCTCAGCTTGCGTGGAGTACCAGAGAAAAGGCGTGATCTTTTGAATCGTCATGGCAAGTCTCCTGTCAGTATGGGCGAAATGCGGAGGCAAACCGCGTGCCACCACTGAGACGACGAAGCAAGACCATCGGAATCGACACTGCGGCAAAAAGATTTCACTTTTGCCCGCACGATGCCATGTGACCCCGGTCGATCCGCAGCCCATGCTACCTGCTGCCGGTTTTCGTCGAACTGCCCCGCTGAGGATACTTGCATATTCTGCCGCGCCGGTGTTCTCCGGCATTCGCGCGCGATGCTCCGTCTTCGCTCAGCCCCCTGCGCCCATGCGCAACCGTTCCAGCAGTGCACGGCCCTGGCGGGTGAGTTGCAGCGTCGATCCTTGCGGATCGCGCTGCCGTATTTCAACGAGCTCATAACGGCGTAAAGCCAGCACGTCTGGATCGATAGTGTCCAACCGCTTGTCCGTGTCGCCAAGCAGCATGAGTGTCGCGAGTTCGTGATGGCTAAGCATCCGGCACCTCCATTGATCGATACATGGGCGATGGGGACATCCTAGACACGTGACACTACAGTTCGGCTACGGTTGTGTTTCGGTGGATTACCTGCAGCGCCGCAAGCGTCAGCGGTAATCCGTTGCCACGCCTTGGGGCACGGGCGCTGGGCGACGCGTGTGAGTAAAGTGGCGCAACATTGTTCGCGTGCCGCGTAATTGGGGTCTGCGTGCGGACGGTGGGACCGGCGGATCAGGGGTGCCGCCGGCCCTGCTGTCATGCAGTTTTATGGATCCACTTAAGCGCCCGGCGCCACGCCTTACAGTGTCGTCAGTGCTTCGGTGATCGAAAGAAAGCGCTCGATATCACTGGGCGCATGACAGTGCAGCGGAGAAATCCGCACCGCGCCGGCCAGATCGAACGACTTCAGCATCCGGCCTGAATACAGGCTCGACGCAATCCGTTCGTAGACGATCACGCCACGTTTTTCGTATTCGCGCACGGCGTCGGTGGGGCTCAGATTCGTGAAGCCGATACCGAGGATCAGGTCGCGCTGCGTCAGATCGGCGTGATCCCAGAACACCTCCACGCCGTCGAGCCGCCGCAGACCACGCCGTCCGCCGTGGCCGTCGAGCATGGCTGCGAGCAGCGCGCGCTCGTGCAACTCGATGCGTTTCATCCCTTCCTCGAAGCGCTCGCGGGGCGTATCGGCGGCACCGGAACGACCGCCAATCCACGTCACGTACTCGACGATTTCAGTCACCACCGCGAACTGCGCGGGCGCCGGGCTGCCGAGTTGCCACACCTCTTCCCGCTTTGCGTCGAGGCGATGATGCGGTAGAACGGCGGCACGTGGCGACAGCCAGGAGATGCCGGAGCCACGGCAGCCAAAGAACTTATAGGGTGCGAAGTTGATGCCGTCCACAGGTGTCTTCTGCAAATCGATAAGGCCGTGCGGCGCGTGCTGCACCGCATCCACGACGATGAAAAGTCCGGGCTTCTTCTGCCTCGCGCGCTCGACCAGCGCCGCGATGTCGAATTTCGCGCCGGAAATATTCGACGCCGCCATGACACTGAGAAGCGCCGTGTCCGCGTCGATCAACGCCAGAATCGCCTCCACGTCCACGCCGCCCGTCTGCGGATTGCTGGGCGCGACACGCAACGACTTGCCCGTGCGTTGTGCGTAGTAGGTCATTGCGTCGAACGACGACGGATGTTCGAGGATCGTCGTGACGGCGTTGGTGCCCGGCACGTTCTCCATGATCGCGCGCACCATATCGAACATCGCGCCCGAGGCCGTCAACGACGTGTAAATGCTGCCGTCCGCCGCGTTGAAGATGGTGCGGATATCCTCTTCGCCACGCGCCTGGATGTCCTGAAGATGACGTGCGCGCGCGTGAATGCGCTCCGGGCAATCGGGCAGCGCATCGACTCGCGCGAATGCGTCGACGGCCGCCTTGAGGCGCAGCGAACCGCCCGCGTTGTCAAAGAAGAGCCGCTCGCTGCCGTCGATGTCATGGTCGACATGATGAAACCGCGCTTTGATCTCCTCCATCAACGACGTGGAAAAAAACTCGCCCTGGTTACTGCTCATCTGAATACTCCTGATCGTTCTGCTGAATGTTTGTGTTGCGAGCCGGGTCCGCTCAGGCGTCGAGCGACGCGAGATACGCGCGGCCCTTCTGCTCGTCGTACTGACCTTCCCACCTGGCGATGACGAGCGGCGCGAGCGCGTTGCCCACCACGTTAAGTGCCGTACGTCCCATGTCCATGACGCGATCCACCCCCGCGATGAAAGCGAGCCCCTCGAGCGGCAGCCCCGCGCTTGCAAGCGTCGCGAGCAGAATCACGAACATGAAGCCCGGCACGCCGGCCGCGCCCTTCGAGGTCACGACCATCGTCAGCACGAGGACCAGCTGCTCCTGCCAGCCAAGATGAATGCCATATAGCTGCGCGACGAACAGCGTGCCGATGCCGAGATAGATCGACGCCCCGTCGAGATTGAACGTGTAGCCGGTCGGCACGACGAACGTCGTGATGCTCTTCGGCACGCCGTAGTCTTCCATCTTCTTCATGAGCTGGGGCAGCACCGTTGCGGAACTGCAGGTCGAGAACGCGATGATCAATTCGTCCTTGATGACGCGCAGCAGCGTGAAGATGCGAAAGCCGAACAGCCGCGCCGTAATACCGAGCACAACAAGCACGAACAGGACAATCGCAAGATACGTGACGGCCACCAGCTTGAGCAGCGGCAGCAGCGACCCGAACCCGAAGCTTGCGACGGTCACCGCGATCAGCGCGCACACGCCGATGGGCGCGTAATGCATCACCATGTTCGTCACCTTGAACATCGCCTCCGCAACGCCCTTGAGCATGGCGATCACCGGCTTGCGGAATTCTTCCGGGACCGACTGCAGGCCGAGGCCGAACAGGACCGAGAAGAAGATTACCGGCAGCAGGTCGCCTTTCGCCATCGAGGCAATGATGTTGTCCGGGATCACGCCGAGCACGAGGGTCATGAGTCCGTGATGACCCTGCACCTGCTGCGTGACCTGCTGATAGCGGGAAATGTCGGCATGGCCGAGTTGCGACATGTCGGTGCCGACGCCCGGCTGCAACACGTTGCCCAGAATCAACCCGATCAGGATCGCGATCGTCGTGATCACCTCGAAGTAGACCAGCGTCTTCAGGCCGATACGTCCGAACGATTTGCCGTCTCCCACGCCGGCGATCCCGACCACCATGCTCGTGAAAACGATCGGCACAACGATCATCTTGATCAGCTTGATGAAGATATCGCCGGCGGGCTGCAACAGCCCGGAAACGGTCGCGTCCCGCAGCTGCGGAAAGTGGTTCAGCACAAGCCCCGTGGCGACGCCGATGACAAGGCCGATCAGGATCTGCCACGCGAGGCCGACACGCGGCTTGCGTTCAATGTGATTGGCGGGTGGGCTTTCGACGACGGTATCCATGCTCTCTCCAGATTGGGGGCGGGGTGCGATGGAGGAACCTTAAGCAGCCGAAATAAGTAAAAAAAGCGATTTTTTTATATGAGAAACTATCGCTTTATTTCATGAAAAGGGCGGCGCGATGCTGACGTTCAAGCAGATGGAGGCGCTTTACTGGATCGTCCAGCTCGGCTCGTTCGAAGCGGCGTCGAGCCGGCTCAACACCACGCAGTCGGCCGTTTCGAAGCGGATCCAGGAGCTCGAGCGCGCCTTCGACCTGACCGTATTCGACCGCGCGCACCGCAGCGCGCGGCTAACGCCCAAAGGTGCCGAATTCTTCGCCTACGCGAAAGAATTGCTCGAACGGCGCGATCAGATTGTCGAGCGGATCAGCTCGAAGGAGGCCTTGGTGCGCCAGGTCCGCATCGGGGTAACCGAACTCACCGCACTCACCTGGCTGCCCCGGTTGATCGGCGCGATACAGGCCGAATATCCGAAGATCGTCGTCGAAGCCGAGGTGGATTTGAACGCGACGCTGCGCGAGCGGCTCGCGGACGACACGATCGATATCATCGTCGTTCCGCAGATCCACAGCACCGAACCCTTCGCGATGACGAAGGTCGGTGAAGTGGATAACGCGTGGATGTGCGCGCCGGCACTGGCGCCGAAGAAGACGGCCATTGCGCTCGCCGAGATTGCGCAGTTTCCGCTGATCCTGCAGGGCGGGCTGTCGGGAACAGGCTTTATTTACAGCCGTTTTCTGCAGGAGCACGGCGTCAGCATGCAAAGAATTCTCGCGAGCAATAGCCTGATCGCGCAGATCGGGCTGACGCTGTCGGGTCTCGGCGTCAGCTATCTGCCCAAAGCGTGCCTGAACCACATGGTCACGCGCGGCGCGCTCGGTATGATTCAGACGCGCCCGGCGCTACCGCCTGTCTCATACGTCGCGATGCATCGGGCAGAGCAGCCACGTTCCCTCAATACCGACATCGCGCGGCTCGCCGCGCAGTGCTGCGATTTCAGTTCAAACCTGCTCGATCCGGGCCGGGTCTGAATGAGACCGCGGCCCTGAGTCATGCGCGAGCCATGCGTGGGGCACGGCGCCTCAAGGCAACGTGATCGGCACGGGGCGCGTCAGCAGGTCGACGTAGAGGCTGAAGAACCGGTTGTTGTCGAACTGCGTGACATAGGTGATCTTGTTCGGTGAGGCGCCCGGCGCAGGTTGGTCAGGGTAGACCGTCACGTGCCCCTGATCCTCGCCGCTCGCAGTGTCGATATCCAGGTAGGCGCTTTTCGTTTGCGTGGCATAAGTCGGGTCCATGAAATAGGCAATCGTCAGCGTGTCGAACAGATGGGTGTTGTCGCCGAACGAACCCGCATTGACGATGCCATACGCCCGGGTGACCGCCGTCTGCTTGTTCGGGTTGTTGACGATCTGATCGAAAATGCTCTGGGTGAGCGGCACTGTATCCGTGACGTCGAGCGGAATGACGGCCTGCGGAATCGTCGTTTGAAGCACCGTGCGTACGGCAAGCGGATCGAACCACCAGTTCAGTTCACCCACGGCGTTCGCATTGCCCGGCACCGCCATCGCGCCGCCCATGTAGACGATCTGTTTGATCAGCGGCACGATCTCCGGCGCCTTCATGATGGCCGTGGCGAGGTTGGTGGGCGGCCCCACTTCGAGAATGGTGACCTGATTCGGATAGCGCTTGATGGTCTGGATCATGAAATCCGCGGCGCTTTGCGCCTGCAGTTTCGTCGACACTGCAAAGCCATCAGGCGGCGCTACAAGCTGCGACTGCTGGGTCGGTTCAGGCCGCATCCACGCGCCGAAATAGCCTTGAGGATTGGCGGCCTGCTGCGCACGAATGCTCGCCACGTCGTATTGCAAAGGATAGTCCGCTCCGCCGTAGACCCCCACCACGTTCTGTACGCCCATGCGCTCCACGGCCTTCAACGCGTCCGCTTCTTCCTGAAGCAGCCAGTCGTTGCCGGTCACGACCGTCAGCCCGAGCAGGTTGACCTTGCCCTGCCCCATCAACTGCGTGGTCATGGCGAACAACTGGCCGTCGTCGCCCATCGTATTGAAATCCGAATCGATGATGACCTTCGGCGCGTTGGCGAGCGGATCGGTGGCCGTCACGTTGCCGCCACATCCGGCAAGGACCAGCACAATCATAAGGATGCCTATATATTGTGATTTCATGTTTCGTCCATTTATTCCAGTAGAGATCGCGATTAAACCAAAGGAACACCATCCGGAGATGGTGTCGGTCATTCAACGTCGAGCTACCCAGAGTTGCCGGTCGAACTGCTTGCTGTCACAACAGGCATCCACTTCACACCGCGCTGTCGACCTCCGCGCGAGTCGGGATCGACGGCTGCGCACCGGCGCGCGTGACGGAAATCGAAGCCGCGCGTTGCGCGAGGCTGATCGCGCCTTCCAGCGGCTGCCGCGCGGCGAGTTGCGCGGCAAAGACGCCGATAAAGGTGTCGCCGGCCGCTGTCGTATCGACCGCCCGCACCTGCGGCGCCGGAAAATGCGTGCCCTCGCCGCCTTCCGGCAACAGATAAGCGCCTTGCGAGCCGAGCGTGACGATCACGTGGCGGGCGCCGCCGCGTTGCAATTCCAGCGCTGCCCTTCGGGCACCGCTTTGCGATTCGACCGGCAGGCCGGCGAGTATCCCCGCTTCGACCTCGTTCGGCACGAGATAGTCGATGAGCGGCAGCCATTCCGCGGGGAGCGGCCCGGTTGCCGGCGCCGGGTTCAGCACGGTGATCTTCCCCAGCCGCCGGGCTAGCGCGAGTGTGGCGTGGACGGAATCCCAGGGCGTTTCCAGCTGGCACACCACGACGTCGCTGGCCTTGATCGCCGCTTCATGCCGCGTGACGTTCTCAGGCGTGAGCTCGCCGTTACTGCCCGCGACCACCACAATGGTGTTCTGCCCGTCGTCCGACACCGTGACCATCGCCACGCCGGTGGGCTGTGCCGGGTCGACTTCGATCCCCGCGCAGTCGATACCCTCGGCCTCCAGATCCTGCACCCGCTGCGCGCCGTTCGCGTCTTTGCCCACGCGCCCAATCATGGCTACGCGCGCGCCGATTCGCGCGGCCGCCACGGCCTGGTTGCCGCCCTTGCCGCCGGCGACCTGCGAGAACTCATGTCCGCCGATCGTCTCGCCGGGCCGCGGCAAATGCGGCGCACGGGCGACCAGGTCGGTATTGATGCTGCCCACCACGAGTACGCGGCCCTGCTTCACTTCTTTCGACACTTTCACTCTCCTGCTGACCCGCCATGCGTGGTCGCCAATGGTCAATTATGCGGCGCGGCGCCGGCTTCTATAGGTATCCAGCACGACGGCCACCACAATGACAGCCCCCGTGATAATGCGCTTGGTCGGCTCGGTCGCGCCGATCTGGGCCAGACCCGCAGCCAGCACAGAAATGATCAGCACGCCAAAGAACGTGCTGATCACCGAGCCGCGCCCGCCCATCAAACTCGTTCCGCCGATCACCACGGCCGCGATCACCTGCAGCTCGATCCCCGAACCGGCATTCGGGTCGGCCGCCTCGAGCCGCGAAATCTGGAACAGGGATGCGAGACCGGCCAGCAGGCCCATCAGTGCGAATACGGCAACCTTGTAGGGCCGCGGATTGACGCCCGCGAGACGTACCGCTTCCTCGTTGGTGCCGATGCCCACCAGATAGCGGCCGAATACCGTGCGGGTCAGCACCCACTGCGCGACGGCCATCACCACGATCGCAATCAGGAACGCGGGAGAAATGCCGAACGCAATCGGGTTGGAGAGGAAATCGAACGCATCGCCGATATAGGCCGTGCGGGAGTTGGTCAGCTGATACGCGAGACCGCGCGCCGCCTCGAGCACGCCCAGCGACACGATAAACGACGGAATCCGCCAGGCCACGGTAATCGCACCGGTCACGCAACCGGTCAAGGCCGCGCCCGCCATGCCGAGCAAGGCCGCGGGCAAGGCCGGCCAGTGCCACTGCAAGGCCGCGACGCTCGTGAGCGCCGCGCCGAGCGCCAGCACGGAGCCGACCGACAGGTCGATCCCGGCGATGATCAGCACAAAGGTCATGCCGACCGACATCACCACCAGATCGGGAATCTGATTCGCGATCGTGCTGAAGGTGTCGTAGCTCAGAAAGTGCGAGCTCAGCAGCGAGAACAGGACGATCATCCCGAGCAACGCGCCGAGCAGGCCGAGGTAGTTCGAAAAACCAAGGCGCGTGCCGATCGGCTTCGCGTCTTTGGGCGGTTCGTTCTGCAACGTAGGCAGGCTGGTTGGTGCGGTCATGCTTCTCTACTCCACAGATTTTTCGTACGGTGCCGGGGTGCCGGATGTTGGCTTGCCGGGCGCCGCTGCGTCGGGTTCGATTGGATCGTGCAGCAAGGCGTCGCGATTCGTGTAGCCCGCGAACGCCGCGGCAAGCAGCGCGTCCTGGGTCCAGTTGCCGCGCTCGAACAGGCCGGTGATGCGCCCTGCCGACATGACCGCGATCCGGTCGCAAATCGACATCAACTCACGCAGATCGCTCGACACCACCACCAACGCGCGGCCTTCCCGCGCAAGCGCACCCATCAGCGCATAGATATCGAACTTGGCGCCCACGTCGATGCCGCGGGTGGGCTCGTCGAACAGCAAGACCCTGCAATCGCGCGCGAGCCAGCGCCCGATCACCACCTTCTGCTGGTTGCCGCCGGAGAGCTCGGACACCGGTTGCGCGGGTCCCGTGCTGCGGATGCTCATCGCGTCGATCTGTTTGCGCGCGAGCGCCGCCTCGCGACGGCCGTCCACCACCCCGTTCTTCGACACCGCGCGCAGATGGCCGAGCGAGATATTGGCGGCAATGGGCTGCGTGAGCAGAAGGCCCTCGCCTTTGCGATCCTCGGTAATCAGTGCGATGCCGTTCTTCACGGCGTCCGCCGGCGACGAGACTTTCACGGGTTCGAGCGGGCCGCCGCCATGCGCGATCGACACCGTGCCGGCATCCGCGCGATCGGCGCCGTAAATGAGCCGCATCAATTCCGTGCGCCCCGCGCCGATCAAACCGCTGACGCCGAAAATCTCGCCCGCCTTCACTTCGAAGGACACATCGCGCACGGCCGGCTCGCGAGTCATGCCCGCGACCTTGAACGCCACGCCGCCAATGCGCCGTTCGCCAAGATCGATCCGCTCGCCGATATCGCGCCCAACCATCAGCGTGACCAGACGATCGGCCGACAGATTGGCCATTTCGTCGACGTGTACCAGCCGCCCGTCGCGCAGTACCGCGGCACGCCGCGCGATCCGCCGCAACTCTTCCAGCCGGTGCGAGATATACACCAGCGCCACGCCGCGCGCCTTGAGCCGCTCGACCTGCTCGAACAGCAGGTCCACCTCGCGAGCAGTCAGCATCGCGGTGGGTTCGTCGAGAATCAGCACGCGGCAATCGCCGATGAGGTTGCGCGCGATCTCGACCATCTGTTGATGCCCGATGCCCAGCGTACCCACCAGGGTATCGGGGTGGATCGCGTCGAGCCCGACTTGCGCCATGGCGTGCCGGGCGTCCTCGCGCAGCTTCGCGCGGTCGATCCGGCCGAATATGCCGCGCTGCGGCAAACGGTTCAGGAACAGATTCTCCGCCACCGAGAGAGTCGGCAGCAGGTTCAACTCCTGCATGACCATGCGCACGCCGAGCGCCTCGGCGTCCTTGCGGCTGGCCGGCGTGTAAGCCGCGCCGCCCAGCGTCATCGAGCCGGTGGTCGGCGTGACGAGACCGCCGACGATCTTGGACAAGGTGCTCTTGCCCGCGCCGTTCTCGCCGGTCAGCGCCAGCACCTCGCCCGCGTAAAGCTCCAGCGAGATATCGGCCAGCACCGGACCGGCATAGGTCTTGCCGATGCCTCGCACGCTCAACACGGGCGGGACATCGGGGACGGATAGGATGGGAGTAGACATCAGATCGATAAAGCTGGACAAAGATCAGGCAGCGCAGCCCGTCATGCGATACGGGCCACGCGTTTTGCCAGTCTTATTTGGTGACCAGATCGACAGGCGTTTCGACGACGCCCGACAATTCCGACTGCTTCTTGTGTTCGGCGAGCGCCTTGAGCGCCGTGTCGATACCGAACACGGCCTGCTTGGCGGCGTACTGATTGGCGGTGGCAAGGACGCGGCCGTCGGCGAGCATCGGCTTGATTGCGTCGATGTCGTCGTAGCCCACCACCTGCACCTTGCCTGCCTTGCCTGCCGCGCGCACGGCCGAGACCGCGCCGATTGCCATGTTGTCATTGCCGCACAGCAGCGCCTTGACGTCCGGGTTGGCATTCAGAATCTGGCTCGCCACGGCGTTACCCTTGTCGATTTCCCACTCACCCGATTGCAGCGAGACGACCTTCATGCCGCCCGTCGCCATGGCCTGCTTGAAGCCGGCCGTGCGTTGCTGCGCGTTGGTGGTGGTCGAGACGCCTTCAATAATGGCGACGTTGTCGCCCGACTTGAGGTGCTTGGCCAGATAATCGCCTACCTTCTGCGCGCCCTTCGCGTTATCCGGGCCGACGAACGGAATGTTCAGGTCCTTCGATTTGAGCACGCCCGGATCCAGCTGGTTATCGATGTTGACCACGATAATGCCCGCGTCGACCGCTTTCTTGAGAACCGGCACCAGCGCCTTGGAATCGGCCGGTGCGATCACGAGTGCGTCGACCTTCGAGACGATCATCTGCTCGACGATGCGAATCTGGTTAGCCGTATCGGTCTCGTCCTTGATGCCGTTCGTGATGAGATCGAATTTCGTGGGGTTCTGTTTCTGATAGTTTTTCGCGCCGGTTTCCATGGTCAGGAAAAACTCGTTCGCCAACGACTTCATCACCAGCGCGACTTTCGGCTTGTGAGCGGCCTGGGCGAACGCTGCGGGCATCGGCAGAATCGATGCGGCGAGGAAAGCCGCACTGGCTACGATGGCGCGACGGCGCGCCAGTTGGAAATGACGAATCATTAATGTCTCCTTTTTGCTCGTTCGGTCTACGTACTGATAGCCGTTGAGTCGCGTGATGGACAGGTTCGCCACACTTGCCGCAGCTGCCGGCGAAACCTCGGGTTTCCTTGCCAGATGCTGGGACGAGTACGGCCAGGTCCAATGCTATCCTCGCGATCCACGTTATGCTATGGCCAATTTTAAAATCGAGCGTTTCAAAAATGGAACACGTAGACTGGGACGACCTGCGGATTCTGGTGGAGATCGCGCGCGGCGGAACCATGCGCGCCGCCGCGGCGGCATGCGATCTGAGCGCGCCGACCCTGTCGCGCCGCCTGACCGAGCTTGAGCGGCGGCTCGGCGAGCCGCTTATCGACCGGGTGCCGTCGGGCTGCACGGTGACGGCCTTCGGCGCGCGGGTGCTGGCCTGGGCCGAGCAGATGGAAGACCTCGCCCACCAGATCGAACGCGCAGCGGACGTGACCGGCGGTGCGGCGGCGCACGGCACGGTGCGGATCAACGCTGTCGAATGGCCGTCTTACATTTTGCTTAAGCTGCTCGGCTCGTTCCAGGACCGGCTGCCCGGCCTCGCCATCGAAGTGCTGACTTCACGACGGCCGTATAGCCTTGCGCGTCGCGAAGCGGACATCGCGCTCTGGTCAGAATGCCCCGACGAGGGCGATCTGTATGTGCGGCGCATCGGCAGGATCCGCTTCGGGCTTTACGGTTCGCGCGACTACTATCTGCGCCACAAGGCGGCGATCGCGAGAAAGGAATGGGACAAGCTCTCGTTCGTCGGCTATGACGACCGGCAGCCCGATCATCCCGCCACCCAATGGCTGAAAACCCTGCCTGGCGCGCCCGCGCCCTCGCTTCGCAGCAGCTACGGCATGGGTGTGTTCGACGGTGTGCTGGGCGGCTCCGGGCTCGGCGTGCTGGCTCAACTCGCGGGCGACACCACGAGCGACCTCGTCTGTGTCGAAAAGCACATCAAGGCGCTCGACCAGGACGTGTGGATGGTGCTGCATCCCGCCCTGCGCGATAGCGAGCGCATCCGGACCGTGGCCAACCTCATCGCCGAGATTTTTCGTTAGCGCGGCGCGTGGGCCGGCGCGTCGAATCCGGCGACTGGCTGCGCGCAAACCGTGCGTCGAAATCACGCGCGAGCATCCCGACCGAAATTTCGCCAAACTGCGCCAGCAACGCAGCTTCAGCTTCTCGCACCGTTTCTGACAGACGGGCATTGACGGCTTGCTCAACCAGGCATTCCGCGTGATCTTCCGTCAGGAGTTCGGAGAAAATCGGCGGCTCGCCGACTGCCCGATAAACGTCCAGTAACGTGAGTTCGTCCAGATTTTTCGACACGACCCAACCGCCCCCGTGCCCTTTCTCGGACTGCACATAACCCTGATCTCGTAGCCCGGCCAACATTCGCCGCACCACGACGGGGTTCGTGCGCAGCATCTGCGCGATCGCTTCAGACGTCAGCGGACCGTCATGCCGGTCCATATGGATCAAGGCATGCAGCATCCGCGACAGGCGGCTATCCGTTCTCATTCATCGCCTCATGTTCAGGAAGCGTGGCGGACGAAGCCACTCACGCAACATTCGAAGTTGCGTTAAGTATAGCATCGCCCTATCATGCAACTTATGATGTTCCATGAAACGGCTGGCGTCAGCTTGGCCGTGACTCTTCAGCGTCGGCGCCGGCGCAATACAGGACAGGAGAAAGAAAATGCATACCCAGCATGATGTGATTGTCGTGGGCGGGAGTTTCGCGGGTTTGTCGGCCGCCATGCAGCTTGCGCGCGCCAGAAGAAAAGTTCTCGTGATCGACGCAGGATTGCCGCGCAATCGATTTACCTCGCACGCGCACGGCTTCTTCGGCCAGGATGGCAAGCCGCCTGCGGAGATCATTCGCGAAGCCGCTTCCCAGCTCGCGGCTTATCCAACGGTTCAATGGGTCAAAGGCGAGGCGCTCACCGCCCGGCGGCACGAGAACACCTTCTGCGTCACGCTTTCGGACGGCCAGACCGAATCTGCTTCCCGGCTCATTCTCGCGACGGGCGTGCGGGACGAACTGCCCGCCATACCGGGCTTGCAGGAACGGTGGGGGGCGACGGTGTTGCACTGCCCTTATTGCCATGGGTACGAGGTGCAGGATCGCCGTCTCGGCGTACTGGCCAATCATCCGCTATCCGCCCATCAGGCGCTTCTCATTCCCGACTGGGGTCCGACAACGTATTTCACCCAGGACACGTTCGAGCCCGACGCGGAGCAACTCGCCCATCTGGCCGCGCGCAACGTTCGCATCGAGCGCTCGCCGGTCATCGAACTGCTCGGTCCGGCGCCGCAGCTCGAGGCGCTCAGACTCGCCGATGGACGCGTTGTCGCGATCGACGCCTTGTTCGTCGCGCCCAGGACGCACATGAGCAGCCCGCTCGCGGAGCAACTCGGGTGTGCATTCGATGAGGCTCCGCTCGGCCCCGTCATCAGAGTCGATGACTGGAAGCAGACGACCGTCGAAGGCGTCTATGCCGCCGGTGACGCGTCAAATATGATGACCAACGCGACCTTTGCTTCGGCGGCCGGCGTGGCAGCCGGCGTCGGCGCGCATCACTCGCTGGTGCCCGCGCTGGCACAGCGCAAGTAGGCACCGTCACGGCACGACCCGGCGCAAAACCAGCGCGATCCGCAAAACCCACAAAACCTGCAGCACCCATCAAGGCGGCCCGGACCCGGGCCGCCGCTCGCGCGTCAAACACGCCTCCTCCCTCCTCCGAATCACTCGCCGCGCCCTCCATCGGGTTGTCATTTTTGTTTACCAATGTAATGATATAACATTCCTCGCGACGAACGACAGCCAGGAAGAACGTCGGCAAGACGGAAACGCATTCACCCAGTGACCAACCCTAAATAAGAAAGATGAAAAACCGCACGCGCGTCTCTCACGCAGCCTTGCTGCTGTTCGCTATCTCGGCTCATGTCCATGCCGCGCCCAACGAAACCTCCGTGACGGGCGCCGTCACCGACACAGCGGGCAAGCCCGTCCGGAACGCCACCGTCAGCGTTCAGAATGCAAGCGGAGCCGCTATTAGCGAAGCAAAAACGGACGCCGACGGTCATTTCGCGATTGCGCACGTGAGCCCGGGTACCTATGCGATTGTCGTCACGGCGCCGGGATTCGCCAGCGGCAGCAGCATCGCGACCACGACTGCGGGCGAGCAAAGTGCGGTAAGCGTCAAACTCGCTCAAAGCGAGACGCTCGACGTTCAGGTGAACGCCAAGCGTCTGGATCGGGCCCGCAACGGACTGCTGCCGGAAACCGGCAGCAGCGTGTACCGTTTCAGCCAGGCCGATATCAATGCTCTGCCCGCAGGGCAAGACACGCCGCTAAACCAGGTGCTGCTGCAGGCGCCCGGAGTGGCAAGCGACTCATATGGCCAGTTGCACGTGCGCGGAGACCACGCGAACCTGCAATACCGCATCAACGGCATCATCATTCCCGAGCCGATCAGCGGCTTCGGCCAGTCGCTCGACACCCGCATCATCGACCAGGTCAACCTGCTCACCGGTGCATTGCCGGCGCAGTACGGCTACCGGACCGCAGGCGTGGTGGACATCCGCACGAAGTCGGGCGATGCAGGCAACGGTGGATCGATCGACGTGTTCGGCGGCAGCCATCAGACCATCAAGACCAGCGCGGATGTATTCGGCAGCCAGGGGCCGTTCAGCTACTACTTCAGCGGCTCGGTCGGCATGAACAACCTCGGGATCGAA
The DNA here is from genome assembly GCF_003610895.1 of Paraburkholderia fungorum. Classification (GTDB taxonomy): domain Bacteria; phylum Pseudomonadota; class Gammaproteobacteria; order Burkholderiales; family Burkholderiaceae; genus Paraburkholderia; species Paraburkholderia fungorum_B. The sequence continues at coordinate 406,745 of NZ_MCAS01000012.1, read as the reverse complement.
AATCCCACCTCCAGCGCCAACGCGATTCACGACCACACCCGCCAGGGCAACGCGTTCGGCTACATGTCCTACATCATCAACCCGCTCACACGCGTGAGCGTGATGTTCGGCACGACGAGCAACCAGTTCGAGATTCCCAATACGCCCGGCTTGCCGACCAACTTCACGCTCAACGGCAACAACACGTTCAACTCAAGCCAGTTGAACGAAACGCAATCGGAACTGAACAACTTCGCCGTGGTGGCGCTGCAGGGCACCAATGGCGGCGCCCTCGACTATCAGGTCGCCCTCTTTACGCGCTACACGCGAACCCAATTCAACCCTGATCCGGTCGGCGATCTGCTCTTCAATGGCGTGGCATCGCAGGATTTTCACAGCAATTCGGCCAACGGCGCGCAGGTGGACACGACCTGGCGGCTGAACGACAAGCATACGGTGCGGGCAGGTCTCTTCGTCCAGCAGGAACACGCGGTGTTCGACGACAGCGTCAACGTGTTCGCGACGGACAGCAGCGGCAACCAGCTCTCCGATCAACCCTTCAATATTCAGGACTCCAGCAGCAAAACCGGTTATCTGTACAGCGCCTACGTGCAGGACGAGTGGAAACTCACCGACAAGCTCACGCTGAACTACGGTCTTCGCTACGACAAGATGGATGAGTACGTCAGCGCAAGCCAGCTAAGCCCGCGCGTCGGTCTCGTCTATGCGCTCACACCGGCCACGACGCTCCATGCCGGCTACGCGCGCTATTTCACCCCGCCTGCGTTCGAACTGGTGTCCGGCTCGACCATCAGCCGGTTCAATGGCACGACCAACCAGAGTCCATCGAGCCAGAACGGCCAGGTTCAACCCGAACGCAGCCATTATTTCGATCTCGGCGTGACCCAGCGCCTCGGGTCGAACGTGACGGTCGGGCTCGACGCTTACTACAAGAAGTCCACCAACCTGCTCGACGAAGGGCAGTTCGGTTCCGCCCTGATCTTCACGCCGTTCAACTACCGGCAGGGTCGCGTGTATGGGGTCGAATTCACGGCCAACTACAAGCAGGACAATGTTTCGGCCTACGTGAATCTCGCGTGGAGCCGCGCACAGGGAACCCAGATCGATTCGGCGCAGTTCAATTTCGACCCGGCGGAACTCGCCTATATCAACAATCACTGGGTCTATCTGGATCACGACCAGCGCATTACCGCATCGTTCGGCGGAACCTACGATTTCGGCAAAACGACCTTCACCTTCGATGGACTGGTGGGAAGCGGATTGCGCAGCGGTTTTGCGAACACCGACAAGCTGCCGCTCTACGCGCAAGTCAATCTCGGCGTGATACAGCACTTTAACCAGCCTCTGATCGGGAAATTCGATGCACGCCTGCTTGTGATCAACGCGTTCAACCGCGTCTACGAGTTGCGCGATGGATCGGGTATCGGCGTCGGTGCACCGCAATATGGCCCGCACTTCGCGGTCTATGCCGGCATCACCAAAAATTTCTGATTCCGTCAGGCTACAAAGAGCGACGAAGAGCTAAAGAGGTAGAACATGCAAGATTGGGCAAGCGTTCTGGCGGCGGTACGCGTCGGCGGATGGGTCATTTATCCGCTGACGGTACTCGCCATTCTGGCGGTCGCGATTACCCTCGAGCGGGCTTATGTGTTTCTGCGCTTTGGCCGTTTGCCAGGTACGCTGCACGACGCGCACGAAATCACGCACACAATGGTCGCGTCCGGATCGGCGCTTGATTGGGCCGGCAGATTGAAGGATGCATCCAGTCAGAATGCGTTCAGACGGATGAACGCGCCGTGGGTGCCGGATCCTTCCGTGCCGCTGTGGCTGCGCGAGGCAAAGGCACAATCGGTTGCCTCGCAGATCGAACGCGACATGAGCAAGGGTTTCTGGGTGCTGGAGACCATCGTGACAGCGGCGCCTCTGCTCGGACTGCTGGGCACCATCGTCGGCATGATGCATTCGTTCCAGCTGTTCGGCGGCGACGGTCTCGTCGATCCGGGTGGCGTGACCGGCGGCGTGGCACAGTCGCTGGTGGCGACCGCGACCGGCCTGGTGGTCGCCTTGTTCGCGCTCTTTGCGTTCAACTATTTCTCCCGCCGGCTCGAACGGCTCATGGATGAACTCGAGTCGTTCGCCAATGCACGGCTTAGCGAAATCCGTCTTGCCGATACGCCCGCGGGAGCGCTGCCTTGAAGTTCAAGCGCTCGCGCGCGGCGAGGCGCGGTCGCATCGAAATCATTCCGATGATCGATGTGATGTTCTTTCTGCTGGCGACCTTCATGCTCGCCTCGCTCGCCATGCAACGGCTCGACGCCGTCAAGGTCAATCTCCCGGCCGGCCGCGCCCAGCAGATGGCGGCCCATGAACCGCTTACGATTTCGGTGGACAGCAGCAATGCGATATTTGTGAACCATCAGCCAGTTCACCTCGATCAAATCGAGCCGACGGTAAAACGTCTGCTGCAGCCGAACGGCAATGTCGTGATTGCCGCTGACGACGCAGCCGGCCACGGCGTGGTGGTTCAGGCGATGCTGGCCGCACGCCGCGCCGGCGCCGCGCGGTTTCTGATCGCCGTGCATCGTGAATAGCCGGATGCGTTTTGCAGCTGCCGTGGACGATTCTCCGCCAGTACGTTTCGCGCTGGCGGTGCTGGTCGCGCTGATCGTATGGTTCGTATTTCTGGTTCAACTGGGGCACTGGTTGAGTCCGTCGCCGTCCGCACGTGCAGCTGATAAGCCAATCGAGATGCGGATGATGGAACTCGATCCGCCGAAAGCTCCGGTTGAGACGCCTTCCGCGGCTCCGGCGGCGCACGCACCACTCGCACCGGCAACGCCACGACAAGCCACCGATCCGCGCACGCACGTCTCAACGCAATCGCGCACGCCGCCATCTGTGCCACCGAAACCGGATGCGCGACCGGTGCAGAGCGTGGCGCCAGCTCCCTCGGCGCCCGCAGTGCAGGAGTCGAAACCGTCCGCCGAGCCATCCGCGCACACGGCTGCGTCGCCGGACGAAAACACTACGCCGTCCGCCAAATCCTCCGGCGACGCCGCGGCGCATTCTATTTCACAACCGTTGCCGGAGCTTCCGGACGATTTGCGCGAGCAGGCCTATCAAACCGTCGCAACGGCCCGCTTCGCAATCCATGTCGATGGATCGGTCGATGTAGAACTCGTCAAACCGACGCCCAGTCCGCGGCTGAATCAGATACTCCTTGAAACGCTCCGTAAATGGCGTTTTTTTCCGGCGATGCAGGCAGGCCGTCCGGTCGAAAGCCGGCAGGATATCCGTGTGCATTTCAACGTGAGCTGATACGTTCAAAGCGTCCGTATTCAATCAGCATAGCCAGCGTGAATGCTACGTCACGCGAGCTTTCTGTCGGAACCTCTCTTTTTCACACAAATTGCGCTACAGTAGTTCGTGCGTCAATCGCACTCTATTAGCCGCACGGTGTTTCGAGAGTTTCTTTAGACTTTTGTCTAATAAATTAGTGAATTTAAATAAAATAGAAATTCCAGTAAACCGGGGAAAACGAAATGTCAGTTCGCGACGAAGAGCTAAAAATTGGATTGGTTGAATCTGTGGACGGCGCAGCGATAGTCGTCGAGGCCTCGAAATTGAAAGTTCGCGTGTCTGGAGACACTGATACGCACATTACAGTCGGTTCATTCATAAATTGCGGTGGTGATCATGGGGATGTGCTTTGCGTTGTTACAAGAGCGTGGCAAGAGCTTGTGGACCGCACCGATCCAGATAATCGCGGCCATAAGATCACCACAGAAGTGAAGAAGGTGGCATTGACAGTAGTCGGTACAATCAATAACGGTTTTAGACGTGGCGTTGATCATCTGCCACCAGTCTCCTCGGCAGCCTACTTCATTTCAGGAGATGTGTTTGATGAGCTACTCAACTCCGCTCTTGATAGCAAGTCAGCGGCGAGGCTTTTCCCGGCAGGTCATCGAGTAGGGACCGGTAGCGGTGTTGCCAGGTTCGATTTAGACAAGTTTTTTGGCCGCCATGCAGCTGTACTCGGGACAACAGGCTCCGGCAAAAGCTACACCGTCGCAGCGTTAGCACAAGCGGTACTCCGCTCCTATGCTCGACCTCGCTTGGTCATCTTCGATATACACAACGAGTATGGCCCAGCGTTCGGAGGGAACTTCCAATCGCGCTCAGCTTGCATCGCATGGTCCGATTTTCGACTTCCCTTTTGGATGCTGACCTTCGAAGAGTTTGCCGATGTCTTCTGCGGTGGAAGCCTAGGGAGCAATCAGCAGGCCGTTCTCGCCGACAAAATCCGGGAAGCTCGCCGTTTGTCTCCAGCAAATGTACTTGGTCCCGATGACGTCAACCTTAGTGTCGACACCCCTATTGCCTACGAATGGGATGTTCTTATTGGCAACCTAGATGCACATGTCGCCCCTCTGACCAAAACGGAGAAGGAAGGGGCTGTGAAGATGATTGAGAAAATGAAGGCGAAACAGCGAGACCCGCGTTATGCATTTCTCTTCGACGGGGAATCATCAAGCGACTCCCTAGCTAGTTTCTTTGACAGCCTCTTTGGAACTGGGAAAACCGACATACACGTCACGGTTTTAGATTTATCCGGACTACCCGCAGAAGTGCGGGCAACGGCAATTGGCGTTCTCTGTCGACTATTTTTCGACTATCGGTACTGGGACACGAATGCGGAACACCTGCCTGTAGCCTTAGTTCTCGAAGAAGCACATTCTTATATTCCCGCAGAGTCTGATTCTCGGTATACAGTTGCAGTTGAAGCTGTCGAGAGAATTGCAAAAGAGGGGCGAAAATACGGTTTGAGCCTGGTTGTTGTTTCCCAGCGCCCCGCGAATGTGTCACAAACCATACTCTCTCAATGCGGTACGTTCGTCGCGCTACGCCTCACTTCTGACATTGATCAGACCCGGGTGCTAAGACTCCTTCCCGATACTCTCGGTGACCAAGGTAGCCTTCTTGGCTCGCTTCGTGACGGAGAGGCGGTCGTATCTGGTGATGGTGTCACGCTTCCCGGTCGTGTTCTCTTCTCGATGCCTGAACCACCACCCGGCAGTTCAGACGTCCGATTCCATCGGGCATGGACGGATGGGCCACCTCCGAATTATTCGGTGGCGGGCGTTATTCATCGATGGCTAAATCAGAAAAGAGATTGACTACATGCTAGCAAACCGAATTCGCGTCGAAGGATGGCGTTCATTTAGACCTGAACACGCTGCAGAGATCACAAAACTTGGGCTGGTTAACCTGATTATCGGCCCGAACAATGTTGGCAAATCGAATTTGGGCCGATTTCTAGTGCGCGTGCGCGACATTCTTGCTCAACAAGGATGCTCGGTAAACGCGGCCTGGAAGGAATCAAGCATATACTACCAGCCGCTAGCGTACCGCTTTGAAGCGGAAGAGATCGATCATTGGCTCCGGGAAGAAGTACGCATTGATGCGGAAATCGACATCGCTGCGGACGCACTTGAAGCTCCTGTACCAATTCCATCGTGGTTATCAAATAACGGCGCGGTCCGATTCAAGATCTCCATCGAAAGGAAGGGAGGCATCGGCACACTATCGGTCGTCCCTATTTCGGCGAATGATCAGGCGGTAATCGCGAAAATAGGATCAACCCACAAGCTCCTTCTCCAGAACGGCAACTATACAGATCAAGTTCTTGGAATACCTAGTCATTCACATCGAGGGTTGGCGCTTGCTGCATGCGGCGTTTTGGCGCAATCAATTATCGAAATAAAACCATTACGAGATCCGTCACGCCAAGCAGAACACAAAAACTCGGCAAGTACAGATGGTGGCGATATTATCGAAACCCTAGCAACCAAACAAGCTGACAAAAATAATCAATTTTTTTGGACTAAATGCAAAACTGACCTCGAATCATGGTTCGCAATCCTACTTGGTGAAAATGACGTTCGAATAGAAATAAATGAGAGTGGATTCTGGATTGATGTCCGACGAGGCGACGGACGTTTCAGGTGCGCTCTTCCTGATCTGGGTGCAGGTGTGTCCGAAATGGTCATGGTACTTGCCTACCTACGCCTCTGCCCCACTCGCCCACTTCTTGTAGTGATCGACGAACCCGAGGCTCACCTTCATCCGGCGGCGGTCGTATCGCTGATCCAGATTATCGCTGGGCATCTGCCAAAACATCAGCTATTAATAACAACTCACTCAACCGCTCTTATCGACGCCGTCACACCAACATGGCGAACATTCCGTGCAAGACGTGCTGACCATGGCGGCACGATGCTTGAGGTTCTCGATACAACCAGTGACGAGTTAGCTCTGCTTGGCGATCTTGGTATACGGCCATCACAGATGTTTCTTGCCCGGGTGGTTATATGGGTGGAGGGTCCTTCTGATATCCACTACGTTACAGCGCTACTGCATGAAGTCGACAAGACTATGGTAGCGGGTAGAGACTTTGCATTTGTGTCTTACGGAGGTGCGTCCTCCTCCCACCTCGATCTGGAGACGGACCGGAGTGAAAACGAAGACGAGGGCGACGCAGCAAACAGGCTCGTCAAGGTCTTAAAGGTGGCTCATCGGTCAATTATTGTTTGCGACAGAGATCGAGCGCAAGGGACCTCCGACCGCGCGCTTATCGAACGCCTCATTGAGGCTGCAAGTCGACTGCCAGGGCATGCCAGAGTCGAAACGTCGTTTGGCCGAGAGATTGAGAACGGCGTGAAGGAAAGCGTTCTGCTTCGTGTTCTTCTGGAAGTCCGTCCAAAACGCTTCAACAAACCTAATAAAGCGAATATTACCTATATCGATTATGTGATTGGGCAAGACGACTCTTTTGACGAAGTTGTTTCTCTGGCAGCAAGAGACGAAAATGGCCGACCACTGTCCAGTGACCTAGTAAGTCGAGTGAAAGAACGCCTCGAACAACAAAAAACAAATATCTCCGATCGTGTCCGAACTATCGGCTTGAACGAGGATGTATTCCGCAACGAAGTAGTAGACAGAGCGAGGCAGATGGTACGCTGGATGCGAGACGGGTAAGAACGGTCAACAGATTCGGCGATAGAGCAATCCAGTTTACGTGGCTGGTTTCGCGGAAATTGGTGACTCGGAATCGCCGAATTTTCAAGTGCTCTGCGGAACAATCACCGACATCTCTTCCACAAATGCATTCCCAGTCATCCGCCCGCTTCACCCCTTCGTTGCGCCAAACGTCAACCCGGCCACGAAGTGCTTCTGCATGGCAAAGAACATCGCGACCGAAGGCAATGCGGCCAGAATCGACCCGGCGGATACAAGATTCCACGCGGTGGTCCACTGCCCTTTCAACGCCGCGACACCGACCGTGATCGGCGCGGCATCGTCGCCTTGCGTCAGACACAGCGCCCAGAAGTAGTCATTCCACACGAACGTGAAGACGAGAATCGCCAGCGCCGCGAGCGCGGGACGGATCAAGGGCAACACGATCCTGAAGAACACCGTCCATTCATTCGCGCCTTCGATCCGCGCCGCCTCAACCAGTTCGAATGGCAACTGCTTGATGAAATTGCGCAGGAACAGCGCGCAAAATCCAGTCTGAAACGACACATGAAACAGAATCAACGCGCTCACCGTATTGAACAGACCGAGCTGCAAGGACAGATCCCGCACTGGAATCATCAACACCTGAACCGGGACGAAGTTCCCCGCAACGAACGTCGCAAACAGCGTGGAATTGCCCCGAAACCGATAGATGGCCAGCGCGAATCCCGCCATTGCCGCAAGCGCAATCGAGCCCACCACGGCGGGCACCGTAATCAGCACGCTGTTCCAGAAGTAATGCAGCATCGGCGAAGTCGTCAATGCCTCGCGATAGTTATCGAACATCGCGAAGTGCTTCGGCCAGCCCCAATAGTTACCCTCGCTCAGTTCCTCCGTCGAACGCACTGAAGTCACGAGCACCGCGATCATCGGCAGCAGCCAGATCAGCAGCGCGAGCGGCAAGGTCAATTTGTACGCGCGGCGCGTGGCCGGCTTCCATTTGTCGATCGGGATCGGAAACATGACCGGCTCCTTATTGCTCGGTGCGCAGCATACGGCGCAGGTGATAAACGATGTACACCAGCATGATCGCGAACAGCACCACCGCCACTGCCGCGGAATAGCCGACGCGGTAATACTTGATCGCCTGGTCGTACATGTAATACGCGAGCACCGTCGAGCTTTCGAACGGTCCGCCGCCGGTCATCACCGAAATCAGATCGAAGCTGCGCAGCGCGCCGATCACCGTGACGACGATCGCCATGAACGTGGTGGGCCGCAATTGCGGCAGGATCACATGCCAGAGCATCGACCAGCCGCGCGCGCCTTCCATGCGTGCGGCCTCGATCTGTTCGGCGTTCAACGAGGTCAGGCCAGTCAGATAAAGAATCATGCAGTAGGCGGTTTGCGGCCACAGCGCCGCGAACACGATCCCGAGAGTTGCGTAACGCGGGTCGCCGAGTACCGGCACGCCGTGGCCGAGAATCACCGCGAGCAGGCCGAAGGTCGGGTCATAGAACCACGAGAAGATCAGGCCGACCACCACGCCCGACAAAACGAACGGCGCGAAGAACAGCGATTTGACGATGCGGATGCCGGCCACGGCCTGGTTCAGATAGAGCGCGACGGCGAGTCCCATGGGCGGCGCGAGCAGGAACAGCAGCAGCCAGATGAGATTATTCTTCAGTGCCGTATAGAAGGTCTGCGTATGGAACAACTCGATATAGTTGGCGAGACCGATGAAAGACGGCTCGGTCATCCCATCCCAGTTGAAGAAACTGAGGCGCACGGTCGAGATGATCGGCCACACGACATAAATCGCCACCATCACGCAGGCTGGAGCGAGGAACAGAAAAGCAGCGCGCCGCTGCCGGCGCGCGGTCGGCGACGGCCTGCGCCGGCGCGCCACGCGAGGCGGCCCGCCGCGCGAGGCGCCGCCCGATGCCGGCGTACCCGGCGCGGGCAAGCCAGAATCGGCAGGACCACCAACAGTGTGGCGGGTGACGGAATGCGACACGATCATTCTCCCAACCGAACATAACAAATTGACGCTCAAACGCGCGGCCCGTTAATCCGCCAACGGGCCGCCACCGCTCACTTCTTGTAGATCCGCTGACGCGTCTGCTCGAGTTGCGCGAGTATGGCGTCGAGCTTCGACGGATCGGAGATGAATTGCTGCATCCCCTTCATACCTTCATCGGCCATTTCCTTCGTCATATCGCGATCATAGAACTGCGCAATGCCGCCCTTCGTGTTCGCGAGAATCTGGAAGCCGATCTTCGAGATTGGATCGTCGGGTTCAGGCGACTTGCTGTTGGCCGACAACGAACCGAGCCCCTCCGCCAGCTTCGCGCCATTTGCCGGCGTCTGGACGAATGCAAGGAAGGCACGCGCATCTGCCTTGTTCTTGGCCTTCGACGGAATATTCAGCGATTCGACCGGCCCCTCTTCGGCAGTAGGCACATTCGCGTCGATGATCGGGAACTGGAAGTAACCCATTTGCGGCTTGATGTTCGGCGGGAAACCACCGGTGATGAAAGTGCCCATCAGCATCATCGCGGCCTTGCCCTGGAACAGGAACGGCTGCACGGCATCCAGATCGTAGGAAAGCGAGTTGTCGATGAAATAGCCGGCGTCGATCAATTGCTTCCACGTCGTGTAGACCTTCTTCACCCGCGGATCGGTGTACGCAATATCGCCCGCCATCAGCTTCTGATGGAACGCGTTGCCGTTCAGGCGCAAGTCGAGATAGTCGAACCAGCCGGCCAGCGTCCATGAATCACGGCCCGCCACGGCAATCGGCGTAATGCCCGCCGCTTTCAGCTTCTTGCAGTCGTCGAGAAACTGGTCCCACGTTTTCGGTTCGCCGCTAATGCCGACCTTCTGGAACAGATCCTTGCGATAGAACATGCCCCACGAGTAATACACGGTCGGCGCGGCATACTGCTTGCCCTTATAGGAGGACGCTTCCTTGGTCGACGCATACATGTCGTTCCAGCCGTTCTTCGCCCAGTCGCCGCTCAGATCTTCGAACAGGCCGCGCTGCGCGTAATACGCCATGCGTTCGCCGTCATGCCAGTTGACGATATCGGGCGCGACGGTGGAGAGCCAACCGGGCAACTGGACCTTGTACGCCTCCTCATCGATGAACGACACCTTCACGTCGGTGCCGGGATGCGTTTTCTTGAAGTCGTCGATGATCGACTGCCAGACGGCGCGTTGACTTGCGCCCTTGAACGCGATGTTGACCGCGAGCGTGCCGGCCTGTGCCGTGCTGACGAAGGACACGCCTGCGGCGGCCGCGGCCAGCGCGAGTGCCAGCAGAATCTTGCGAGGTTTCAGTGCCATGTTGCTGTCTCCTTTATTCCGTGATTTTGCGTCGTTGTTGTTACTGCATGGAATCCTTCATTCAGCGCTTCAAATCATTGACCCGAGCGATAGACGGCCACACCCTGCGGTTCCACAGCACGCGCACCGATCACGAAGGCCTCGTCGGCGACATTGGCCAGCTTGTGCGTCTGATCGCCGTAGTTGAACACGTAGGTCAGCGCGCCACGACGGCTGAAGCGCACGCTGTCGCCAAGCGGCACCGGGTCGAGGCCCGCTTCCCCTGCAATCCGCTCAAACAGGCGGACGGTGAGCGCGTCGTCGAACAGACTCGCGAGGTAATGAAACGCGCCGCTTCTCACGTAGGCGGGATGGCCGTCGGCAAAACGGGCCCGCACGTCGAGCGTTTCCGCCGCATCGCCGCTGGTGCCTTCACCCTCGCCTGCGCCTTCGATGAAATCGCGCCAGTGACGCGCCACGCCGTCCTCCACTGCCGCGTTGCCGCTATGCGTGAGCCGCACCGCTTCGGTCACATTCGGCCGCATCGATTCAACGCGCCACACCCGCAGCGGCAACACCGAAGCCAGTGCGCCCGGCGGCAGATTCGCCGGAATCTGCATGTCCTGGGTCTTCGAGCCGGTACGCGGACCGAGCACGATTTGCGCGCCCGAGCTCGCGAGGCGTGCGGCAAAATCGCCGGGCACAACGGGCAATGGCGGCACGACGATCAGACGATAACCGTCGAGCGGCGCATCGACCGGCACAATGTCGACATCCAGCCCGAGCGCGCGCAGCGCCGAGTAGTACTCGAATGCGAAGCGCGGATAGTGAAAGTCCGCCCCCTGCGGATGAATCTCGAAGAGCCACTTCGCTTCATAGTCGTAGACGAGCGCGACCTTTGAGCGAATCGCGGCATTGGCGTCGGCGTTCGCGGCCAGCACCGCGTGAATCTCGCCGGCCACTCGTGCAGCTTCATGGCCGCCAATGTCGAGCCGGTTATCGGGCGTATTCAGGCCGGCGTGCATCTGCTCCTGCGCAAACGGCGCCTGACGCCAGCGGAAATACGACACGCAGCCCGCACCGTGCGCGAACGCCTCCCAACTCCACAATCGCACCATGCCCGGCAGCGGCGCCGGATTCCATTGCGCCCAGTTCACCGGGCCGGGCTGCTGCTCCATCACCCAGAACGGCAACTTCGACATGCCACGGTACACGTCATGATTGAACGAGGCGAAGTCGGGATGTCCGCTGCGCAGCCAGCGCGCCTTCACGTCCGGCGCAAACCACTGTTCTTCGAGCGCGCCGAGCGGATAGCTGTCCCAGGCCGCGACATCGAGATCGGCCGCGACCTTGTAGTGATCGAACTCGGTAAAGAGCTGCATGAAGTTGTGCGCGACCGGCCGTCCCGGCGAATGCGCGCGGATGATCTCGACCTGCATGCGGTTGTAGCGCGCCACTTCGTCGGAAGCGAAGCGCCGGTAATCGAGCCGGTGCGACGGATGCGCTTCGGTAACGGTCGCCACCGGCGCGTCGATCTCGTCGAAGCTGCGGTATTCCATGCTCCAGAACACCGTGCCCCACGCGCGGTTCAGTGCGTCGATGGTTTGATAGCGCGCCTTGAGCCACTCGCGAAAGCGTTCGACCGCTGCCGGCGAATAGCTGACCACCGTGTGATGGCAGCCGAATTCGTTGTCAGTCTGCCAGTACGCAACAGCCGGATGCTTGCCGTAGCGCTCGGCAAGCGCCGTGCAGATCCGCTGCGATGCGGCGAAATACGAAGGCGATGAGAAATCGTAATGACGGCGTGAACCGAAAGCACGCGGACGGCCGTCCGCGCCGATCGGCAGAATATCCGGATGACGATCGATCAGCCACTTGGGCGGCGTCGCCGTCGGCGTACACATCACCACCTGCAAACCAGCTGCACCGAGTACGTCGATCGCACGATCCAGCCAGCTCCAGTCATATTCGCCTGGCGTCGGCTCCATCCGGCTCCACGCAAATTCGGCGATTCGCACCTGCTCGATGCCGAGGGCTTTCATCCGCCGGGCGTCGTCTTCCCACATCGACTCCGGCCAGTGTTCCGGGTAATAACAGACTCCAAGGCGCATCCGAATGTCCTCTATACGTAGTGTTCGGCGGATTCAAGCGAAGCGGCGGCAAAGCCGTCTTCGGTAAACAAGTGACAAGCGCGGCGAGGAACACGCAGGCTCGCACGGTCACCCGGCGCGAGGCGTGTGTCGCCCGGCGCCTTGGCGATCAATGCGCCGCCGCCGGGCTGATCGAGGTGGACATAGCTGTGTTCGCCGAGCTGTTCGACGAGGGACACGGTGCGGATCAGCACGGCATCCCGCGGCTGTTCCGCACTTGCCGCATCGATGAATTCCATGTGTTCCGGGCGCACGCCAAGCGTGACCGGCTGCGAAGCCGCGAGCCCATCGCCGCTGACGGGCACGTGCACGTTTTCGGCGGTGTGATCGAGCACGACGGTCACACCGTTCGCATCCGCCGACACCACTCGCCCCGGCAAAAAGTTCATGCGCGGCGAACCGATGAAGCCGGCGACGAAACGGCTCCTCGGACGGTGATACAACTCGAGCGGCGCGCCGATCTGCGCGATGCTGCCGTAGCGCTCGGTGTCCTTGCCCGCGTGCAGCAACACGATCTTGTCGGCGAGCGTCATCGCTTCGATCTGGTCGTGCGTGACGTACACCACGCTGGCTTTGGCGAACTGCTTATGCAAGCGCGCGATTTCGACGCGGGTCTGGCCGCGCAGCGTCGCGTCGAGATTGGAGAGCGGCTCGTCGAACAGAAACACGCCCGGCTCGCGCACGATGGCCCGCCCGATCGCCACGCGCTGCCTCTGGCCGCCTGACAGCGCCTTTGGGCGGCGCTCGAGCAGCGCCTCCAGTTGCAGGATGCGCGCGGCTTCCCGCACCTTGCGGTCAATTTCGTCTTTCGGGGTTTTAGCGAGCTTGAGGCCGAATGCCATGTTTTCGAACACGGTCATATGCGGAAACAGCGCGTAGCTCTGAAACACCATTGCCACGCCGCGCTGCGCCGCCGGCACGTCGTTGACGAGGCGCCCGGCAATCGACAGGTCGCCGTCGGTCACATCTTCGAGGCCGGCGATCATGCGCAGCAAGGTGGACTTGCCGCAGCCGGACGGACCGAGAAACACGCAGAACTCGTTCTCGCCGATCTCCAGGTCGACGTCGCGGATCACCAGCGCGCCGTCGCCATACGCCTTCTGCACGCCTCTCAACGAAATGCTCGCCATTGCATCGACTCCGTGATTAAATCGGCTCGACATCGAAGATTAAGCGCTTAATCAACAGGGCCGAAAAAAATCGATCGCGTGCGATCGCTGGGCCTTGCGTGTCTCCGATATCGTTTTGTCTGTGCTGCAAATGGTGCCGCGCCTTGGGCTGCGATGCAAATGTCGAACAGTCATCCCATATATTGAAAAGCCATGCCCACACTCAGCGAAGTTGCACGCCGTGCCGGCGTCACCCCTGCCACGGTATCGAACGTGCTGCGCAATCGCGGCCGGGTCGGCGCGACCACCCGGCAACGGGTGCTGGAAGCCGTCGAGGCGCTCGGCTACCGCCCGCATCTGGCTGCCCGCGCGCTCGCCGAAGGCCGCGCTCCGACGCTGGCGTTGATGGTATCGAGCATCGCCAACCCGTTCTATCCGGAGTTCGCGCTCGCCGTCGAACACGCGGCGCGCAGCAGCGGCCACTTCGTGATCATCTGCAATACGAACGAAGATCCGCTGATTGGGCGGGCCTATCTCGATCAGATTGCCGGCACGCTTTCCGAGGGCGTGCTCGTGACGAATGCGAACCTGGATTTTACGGACCTGCACACGACCGAATCGCGCGGCACGCCCGTGGTGTTGTGCATGTGGGAACGGCCCAACGAGCCGCCGGGACTGCCGTGCGTCGCGGTCGATTTTCGCCTCGCCGGCGAGCTGGCCGGATCGCATCTGCTGGCGCTTGGTCATCGGCGAATCGGCGCGATTGTCGGCAGCAAGGCCTCGGGGATTCACGCGGCCCGCTACGAAGGTTTTGTCGATGCGCTGCATGCCGCCGGCGCGCCGAAAAGCCGGGTCAAGCATGCGCCCGATACGATACAAGGCGGCTACGCCGCGGCGCGCGCCCTGCTGGAAGCCGACCCGAAACTCACCGCGATCTTCGCGACCAACGATCTGCCGGCGCTCGGCGCGATGCACGCCGCTGCCGATCTCGGCTTGAACGTGCCGCGCGATCTGTCCGTGATCGGCATTACCGATATTCAACTCGCGCGCGAATCGCGGCCCGCGCTGACGACGATCGCCGTGCCGACCGCGGAAGTTGCCGGTCTCGCGGTATCGCTGCTGCGCGAGCTGATCGAATCGTCGTATGGGCAAGCGGGCCGCCCGCTCGCGCCAGACGTGCCAATGCGGATTTCCTCCGCGCCGAAACTGGTGGTGCGCGCATCCACAGGCGCGCCGCGTTCGGCGTAACGTGGCCGTAACAATGCCGGGGACGTTACGTAGCGAACCCGGCCTGCAGCCGTTGCCGCTTCTGGGGCCACCGCCCGCGAACGACCGTATCAAGCGGTTCCAGGCGGCTTCGCGGCGAAAACAGCGTTTCAATCAGTCCATCCATGCAGCTGGCACGGTCCCTGCAATCAGGCAGGAGAAAGGGGAACGGGCTGAGCGCCGGCATGACTCGTATGCCGCCTGCGCTCCCCCAACCGGCCAGGCCAAGGCCATAACATGCATGGATACTCAAAATGATCGCCGATCTTCTGGACGCCGACGTCGCAGCACAGACCACCGACGCGGACTCGCCCTTCGCACAACACCACCCCCTGCAAATCGCGGTTTGCCTGCGCAAGCTGATGACCGGACAGGACTTCGTGACGGTGGAATTCAACGGCCGCCAGATCGTTACGCAAGTGCTCGATGTCGATTCGCGCAATGCCCGCTTTATCTTCGACGCCGGCAGCGTCGAGGCCGACAATTACGCGCTGGCGTCCGCGCGCCAGTTGATCTTCCGCGGCTTGCCGGATGGCATTCGCACGGAGTTCACCACGCTTAACGCAAACCCGATCGTGTTCGAGGGGCGCCCGGCGTTCGAGGCATCCTTCCCCGCGTTCCTGTGCTACGTTCAACGCCGCGAATTTTTCCGCGTGCAAACGCCGGTGCTGGAGCCTTATACCGCTAGCGGGCCCTATGCGGAGGGCGATTCGTTCCGGCTGGAATTGCAGGATCTCTCGTTGGGCGGCGTGGCCTTGAAAACCGCCGATGAACGCTTCGGCTCGCTCGAAAGCGGCACCGTGCTGCGCGACGTCACGCTGCAACTCGGCAGCTTCGGCACGCTGCGGCTCGATCTGGAAATCGTCGCGCCACGGCAATTGACCACGCCGAAGGGCGAACGGCGTTTCGTGATCGGCTGCAAGTTCGTGCAGACGCCGGGACGGGCTGAGCGAACCTTGCAGCGTGTCGTCACTCAACTTGAAACGAAGCGTCAGGCGCTCGCGCCGCGCAGGTAAATTCTCGCGGACAAGCCCTTGTCAGCATCCGCCGCTTCGAAAGCGCGCCGGATTCCAAGGCGGATTACTGAAGCTCGGCGCCTCGCTGAAGCGTCGGAGCCTGTATGAGGCCGGCCGCGCCGACAAGCCGGTACGGCGGAATCTGCCGGATCGCGCTTTCGCCGACGGGGGCGCCTGTGAGCAGATGAGCTGCAAGGTCGAGCGTCGTCGAGCGGCGCGTCAGCATGAGGCACGTCACTTCGTTCTGCAGTGCGCGCGTCGCGTGCCAGCAGCGCGGCCGCATGCAAATCCCCTCCCCTACGGGCACCTCGAAAGCCGTTAATGAATCAAGGTTTGGGTGCCCATCCGGCGTGCTCGTCGCGACAATCTGAACGAGAGGTCCGGTCAGCGGCACCACGGCCTGCTGAGTTAGCCAATGCGCCTCGAGTTGCATCACCTCGGCTTCGCGATCGCGGTATCTGACCCACAGAACTTCGGGATCTCCGGACGGCCCGGCATCGAACAGATGTTCGCGCCAGAAATCGGACGACGGGCTTGTGAACGAAGACGCCGCGTTATCCCCTGGAAACGGCTTGCCTAACATCCATCCGTAGGCTTCGAAAGCGCCGGCAGTAAGCGGTTGAACGGTCAGAGGCGTGGCGGTCGGCATCGCGGTTCGGGCCTTTCTGATAATCAGGGAAAAACATCAGGGGTGCCACTCAATGAGATGGTAGCGCCTCGTCGGTGTCTGGAAAGAGCGCGATATCCGGACCGTTCTCCAGGCTGAATTCCCGCATGACCTTTTGCGCCAGATGCATGATCGACTCGCATAGCAAGCTATCCGGACTTCGCCGGAAGGAGGCAAAAAGTGGCAGTTCCGGGACGCGATGCGTCACTTTCAGCAGTTGCAGATGACCGGACTCCAGCTCGCGCGTCACGAAAGCCGTCGGCAGAACCGCAATGCCGAAACCGTCGAGTACGAGCCTGATAATCGCCGCGACCGAAGACACGCAGTTGATCTGCACATGCGGTTCGCCGGCGGCTGCAAACAGGCCGGCGACAAACACATGCGGCGACGAATGACGGGCAAAGCTCACAATCGGGAAGCTCGCCAGTTCAGCTTCCGATAGAGCTTCAGCCGACAGATTCAGCGACGGACTCGCCACCCATCGCATCGGCAATGCGCCGAGCGAAACATTTTCCGCGTCAGCACCGGTGACCATCGTGCTCAAAAAAGCGATATCCACGTTGCCGTTCACCAGTTGCACGGACAGATTCGTCGAGGTGTCGCAAGTCAGCTCGATCGTCAGGTTCGGATATTCGTCCCGCACTCGCCGTAGTAATTCAGGCAGCCACGTATGCACGACGGACTCCATCACGCCGACCCGCAACAGCCCGCTCACATGCGAGCGGTCGCTTACGCTTGCGAGCATGTCGTTGGTGAGTTTCAGAATCTGCTCGGCGAACGCTAGCGCTTTGGTCCCTTCCTGGGTCAGCTTGACATCGCGCGGCCCCCGGTCGAACAGACGCACGCCGAACTCCTGCTCGAGCGCGGATATCCGACTGGAAATTGCGGCCTGTGTCGCATGCAAGCGCTCCGCTGTCAGCCGGAAATTGCGCAGCTTGGCAAGCCATACAAACGTTTCTAGAAAACGGACATTCATCAGACGCCTTGTGCTCCACGTATTGCGTCCGCTCAACGGACAGCTTCAGTGCGTTGGCAGAGTTTAGCGCCGCAAGATCAGATTCGTGACAACAAAAACTGGCCGACTGGAACAACTTTTTGTTGTGACCATGGCGGCTCGACGCGCAAGGGGCGGCCTTTCGGGAAAGCCCTGGGAGGCGATCAGATTTATCTATCGCCGGTCAATAAAATAAGTCGTTGGACGGAAAAATTTGGCGGTCGAACACTCATTGAACCGAAAACTCAGGAGCCGCCATGTCACCCTCGTTCAGTCAATTGAATCGGACGCTGCAGCGCTGCTGCTTGGCGCAGGTAGCGCGAGCTTCGCGGCGGAGCCTGCCGTGGTCCTGATTGGCCATGCCGCGCCCTTGACAGGGCAGCTCGCGCATATGGGCAAGGACAGCGAAAATGCGGCGAGGCTGGCAATCGACGAGATCAACAGCCAGCATCCGGTCATCGGCGGCAAGCCGGTCCGTCTGCAACTCGACGCTCAGGACGACGCTGCCGACCCACGCACCGGTACTCAGGTCGCCCAGAAGCTCGTTGACGATGGCGTGGTAGCCGTGGTCGGCGATATCAACTCCGGGGTTTCGATCCCCGCATCGAAGATCTACAGCGAGGCCGGCATGGTGCAGATCTCGCAAGGCTCGACCAATCCCACCTATACATTGCAAGGCTTCAAAACGACCTACCGCGTCGTCGCGACCGACGCATTGCAAGGGCCGGCACTGGCTCGCTACGCAGTCGGCACCATGCACGCAAAGCGAATTGCAATCGTGGACGATTCCACCGCATACGGCCAGGGCCTCGCGCAAGAATTTGAAAAAGCGGCAAAAGCGCAGGGCGCCGTTATCGTGACCCACGAAGCCACAACGGATAAAGCCATCGACTTCCGATCGATTCTGACGAAAATCAAAGGCCTGAAACCCGACGCGATCATGTACGGCGGCTCGGACGCAACGGCCGGCCCGCTGGCGAAACAGGCGGCTAACCTTGGCATCACCGCAAAGGTGCTGGGAGGCGACGGTGCCTGCACGGAGAACATGACGCAACTGGCCGGCAGCGCAATCGGCAACGTGACATGCTCAGAAGCCGGACTTGCCCTGTCAAAAATGCCAAAAGGTCAAGACTTTGACAAGCGATACGTGGCACGCTTCAACACACCGATAGACGCCTACGCTCCGTTCACGTATGACGCCGTCTACGTGATCTATGACGCGATGAAGCGAGCCAATTCAACCGACCGGTCGAAAATTCTCGCCGCGATGCCGGCCACGAACTATGACGGCGTGATCGGGCACATCGCGTTCGACCCGCATGGCGACCTGCGGGACGCAGCGATCACGATCTACCAGTTCAAGGACAGCAAGAAGACCGTGATGGATGTCATCAGAATGTGAGCCGGCCGAACGGACCGGATATCGCGTACATCGCGTTACGCCGGGCCACACTGGTCACCTTCCTGAGGGCAGCCACGCCGCCGCAAAAAATCGCCGAAGACTTCAATTCGCTTACAAGCGAGCCAGGACTTTCCCGAAGTCCTGGCGTCTGATCCTGCATCGCATCACTCCTGCAAAGCCCCGCCACGTAAGCCCCGCCGCCTCGGCGGGCGTTACTTCACGCCGATTCCCCCTCCTGATCGTTTTCTTGACGGGCGTCCTCGCGCCTGCTTTACTAAATCAACTCAAGTGATTTAGTCGCCCGATTTCGAACCGGTGGCGAATCGCTTCGGGTCCCAAAGCAGATTGCAAACAGATGGCAAGCGCGCAGCGTTCGCGTGCGCCACCGCCCGCAGTTCACAACGTCGTTGCCAATAACCGGAGGAGCGTCCCATGAATCTGAATTCCCGCAGGCATCCTGGCGCCAGGAAAATCGTGTCGATATGCGTCGCGGCATCGGCGCTGTGGTGTGCAAGCGCGAGCCAGGCAGCCGACCAGCCTGTCGTCGGCCTGATCACCAAGACGGACACCAATCCGTTCTTCGTGAAGATGAAACAGGGCGCCGAAGCGGCTGCCTCGAAAGACGGCGCCAAGCTGCTCACCGCTGCCGGCAAGTTCGACGGCGACAATGCGAGCCAGGTCACCGCCATCGAAAACATGATGACAGCCGGCGCGAAAGCAATTCTGATCACGCCGAGCGATACCAAGGCGATCGTGCCGAGCATCAGGAAGGCGCGCGCGGCCGGCGTGATGGTGATCGCGCTCGACACGCCGACCGATCCGCAGGATGCCACGGACGCCCTCTTCGCCACCGACAACTTCAAGGCCGGCGTGCTGATCGGCAAATACGCGAAAGCGGCCATGAACGGCAAGCCCGCGAAAATCGCCACACTCGACCTCGCGCCCGGCGTATCGGTCGGCGTGCTGCGTCATAACGGCTTCCTGGAAGGCTTCGGCGTGAAGGAAGGCGATCCGTCGATCGTTTGCAGCCAGGACACCCGCGGCGATCAGGCGAAGGGCCAGACGGCGATGGAAAACTGCCTGCAGAAATCGCCGGACATCAACGTGGTCTACACGATCAACGAACCTGCCGCGGCGGGCGCGTATCGCGCGCTCAAAGCGGCGGGCAAGGACAAGAGCGTGATGATCGTTTCCATCGACGGCGGCTGCGAGGGTGTGCGCAATGTGAAGGCCGGCGCGATTGCCGCGACCTCGCAGCAGTACCCCTTGAAGATGGCCGGGCTCGGCGTGACGGCCGGCGTCGACTATGCGAAGACCGGCAAGAAGGTTTCCGGCTATCAGGACACGGGGGTGACGCTGATCACCGACAAACCGATGTCCGGCGTCGACAGCAAGGATACGAAGTTCGGCCTCGACAACTGCTGGGGCAACAAGTAACGGGCATTGAACAGGCGCCCCGCTGCGGCGGGCCGCCTGACTGCTGGAGGGCGGGCCCCAGAAGGCCGGCCCGCGTATTGACCGCATGGACCGCATAGCTCGCTTGCCGCGTTCATGCATCGAGGACACCCCTATCATGTCGACTCCTTCCGCACCAGCCGGCCACCCGCGCCCGCTCACCGACCGCTTGCCGTCGCTCGCTGAAATCGGGCCGCTGATCGCCCTGCTGCTGGCCTGCGGCTTCTTCATTTCACAGAGCGACCGGTTCCTGTCGTTCCAGAACCTCTCGCTGATCCTGCAGCAGACGATGGTGGTTGCCGTCATCGCCATCGGCCAGACGCTGATCGTGCTGACGGGTGGGATCGATCTGTCGTGCGGGATGGTGATGGCGTTCGGCTCGATCATCATGACCAAGTTCGCGGTCACGCTCGGTGTGCCGCCCGTTCTCGCGATTCTGTGCGGCATCGCCGCGAGCGCGCTGTTCGGTGCGCTCAACGGCGTGCTGATCACGAAGATCAAGTTGCCGGCCTTTATCGTCACACTGGGTACGTTGAACATCGCATTCGCGCTCACGCAGATCTATTCGAACGCGGAGAGCGTCTCGAACCTGCCGGACGCGATCATGTTCCTCGGCAACACCTTCAGGCTCGGGCCCGCCGAAGTCACCTACGGCACGGTACTCACGCTGCTGATGTATGCGGCAACGTGGTTCGTGCTGCGTGACACGGTGCCCGGCCGGCATCTGTATGCGCTCGGCAATAACCCCGAAGCGGCGCGCCTGATGGGCCTCTCGTCGCAGAAGATTCTGCTCACGGTGTATTCGCTGGCCGGCGCGATCTACGGCATCGCCGCGCTGTTGTCGGTGTCGCGCACCGGCGTCGGCGATCCGCAGGCGGGGCAAACCGAGAACCTCGACAGCATTACCGCCGTGGTGCTGGGCGGCACGAGTCTGTTCGGTGGGCGTGGCTCGATTTCCGGCACACTGCTCGGCGCGCTGATTGTCGGCGTGTTTCGCAACGGCCTGACACTGATCGGCGTCTCTTCGGTCTACCAGGTTTTGATCACCGGCATGCTGGTGATTCTCGCGGTTGCCGCGGATAAACTTTCCCATCGTCGCGGTTGAGCACTCAATTGGAGTCTGTCATGTCGACATCTACTTCCGCTTCTACCGCGATGCCCGTTCTGCAGGCGCGCGGACTCGTCAAGCGCTACGGCAACGTCACCGCGCTCGACGGCTGCGATTTCGAAGTGCTGCCCGGCGAGATTCTCGCCGTGATCGGCGATAACGGCGCGGGCAAATCGTCGTTGATCAAGGCGCTTTCGGGCGCCACCGTGCCCGACGAAGGCGACATCCTGCTCGATGGCAAACCGGTCAAATTCCGCAGCCCGCTGGATGCCCGCGCTCAAGGCATCGAAACCGTCTACCAGGAGCTCGCCGTAGCGCCCGCCATGAGCATCGCGGAGAACCTGTTCCTCGCCCGTGAGCTCGTCAAACCGGGCTGGCGCGGTTCGATCTTCAAGATGATCGACAAGCGCCGCATGTTGGAGGAAGCCACCGCGCACATGAAGGATCTGCAAATCGGCATCCGCTCGATGCGCCAGGCGGTCGAAACCCTATCCGGCGGCCAGCGCCAGGGCGTGGCCGTCGCGCGCAGCGCGGCGTTCGCGCGGCATGTGGTGATTCTCGACGAACCCACCGCCGCGCTCGGCGTGAAGGAAGGCAACATGGTGCTCGAGTTGATCCGTCGCGTGCGCGATCGTGGTCTGCCGGTGATCCTGATCAGCCATAACATGCCGCACGTATTCGAAGTCGCGGACCGCATCCATATCCAGCGGCTCGGCCGGCGCGCGGCGCTCGTGAATACGCGGGACATCCATATGTCGGAGGCCGTGGCAATCATGACGGGCGCGAAGGAAGCGGACGTCAAGGCGATTGCATGATGGCTGCATCCCGCTGAGGGGCTCGCGACGATGGAAACACCCGGCACCCGCTCGCCGCTCGAACGCACGGTCGGCTCGAATCAGGTCGGCATGCGGCAATTCAACGAACGAATCGTGTTGCAGGCGATCCGTTTGCATGGGCCGTTGCCGAAAGCCGATGTTGGCCGTCTCACGCGTCTGTCGATGCAGACGGTATCGATGATCGTCGACCGTCTGATCGACGACGGCCTGCTCGAGAAGCAGGCGCGTGTGCGCGGCCGCATCGGTCAACCGTCGGTGCCGATCGCATTGCGTGCCGACGGCGCGTACACCATCGGCATCAAGGTGGGACGCCGCAGCCTCGACGTCCTGGCGATGGATTTCGCGGGCCACGTCGTGTGCCGCGATGTCTTCGACTATGCCTATCCCGATCCGCGCACGCTCTTCCCCGCGCTCGAAAGCAGACTGGCGCGTGTCACTCAGACGCTTGGCGCGAAGGCGGACAAAGTGGTCGGCGTAGGCGTGGCGGCGCCGTTGTGGCTCGGCGGCTGGCGCGACTTTCTCGGCGCGCCGCAAGACGCGCTGGAAGCGTGGCACGAGATCGATCTGCGCAGCCGCATCGCGACGATGACCGGCCTGCCCGTCGAATTCGCCAAGGACACCACCGCCGCCTGCGCAGCCGAACTCGTGATGGGCCAAGGCCGTGGGATTCACAATTTTCTGTACCTGTTCGTCGGGACGTTTATCGGCGGCGGTCTGGTGATCGACGGACGCTTGCACGCCGGACCACACGACAACGCCGGCGCAGTCGGCTCGATACCGCTGCGGGACGGCAGCGCTCGCAAACCCGCGCGGCAGTTGCTGCACGCCGCATCGGGTTTTGTTCTGGAGCGGCTATTGAGCGATGCGGGCGCGCCGCCCGCGGCGGCGCATGACCATCGCGCGTTGTCGCCGGACCTGTGGCGGCAGACCGAGCAATGGCTCGACACGGCTTGCCCGGCCATCGCCAATGCATTGACCAATGCGGCGGCTCTGCTCGATCTGGAAGCCGTGGTGATCGACGGCGAACTCGACCGGCAACTGGTCCGCGAAATCATCCGCCGGACCGAGCGCGTGCTCGATCGTTTCGAATGGGAAGGCATGGTGCGCCCGCAATTGCTGGAAGGCACCATCGGCGCCGATGCGCGGGCCATGGGCGGCGCGATTCTGCCCTTGTACGCGCATTTCGCGCCCGTGCACGAACTGTTTCTGAAGCCGGCGACGGACGCGGGATATTAGACGCCGTCACTCATTGCGCTTGCGCGGCCACCTTCGTTATCGACGCGGTTTTGACGGGCGGATTGTCCAGCAACGGCTGCAACACCGGTGCGAGAGATTTCAGCAACTGCACCGAGAGCGCACTCGTGAAGTCATAGTGGGCAGCATACGGTTCGTGCACCCAGGCAGTCAGCGTGCCGTAGAACCGGTCCCCCATCACGAACACGAAGGTTGCGCTGCGGTTCACCTTGCGCGATTCGATCAGGCGCGCGCCTTTGGCCCACACATTGAAGCGCTGATCGCCGGTGCCGGTCTTACCGTAAATCTCCAGGGTCTGGCCATTGGGGAACGTCATGCCCTGGGCGAGACGCTTGGCGGTGCCGCCTAACACGACGTCACGCAACAGCCCTCTGACAACCCCGGCGATCTCCGGCGACAACTGCTGCTGCGGCGCGACCGCCGCGCGCTGGAAATGCGTTTCGTACGGGGTATTTTTCGCGAAATCGAGTTGCGTGAGGCTTTCTGTCGGCACCTTGCTGCCGTCGTTGGCAATCACGCCAATCAGTTGCGCGAGCGCAGCCGGCCGGTCGCCGGACGCGCCGATCGCCGCCGCGTACGACGGCGTGAGCGTCGCGAACGGATAGCCGAGCGCCTGCCACGATTTGCCGATCGCATCGTAGGCGCGCAACTCGACCATCCGCTTGATGCGGCGGTCCTGGGTGGCGTGATAGCGGGTTTTGAAGAGCCACGAATAGGTCGACAGACGCACGTCGCGGCTCGCGGTTTCCATCTGCTCGAGTGTCGCGTCGGGATGAGCGCGCAGATAATTGAGGGTCCACAGTTCCAGCGGATGCACGCTCGAAATGTAGCCACGATCGTTCAGATTGAAGCGGTCGATCGCATATTTTTCATACAGATTCGCGAGATCCTCGTCGTCCAGCACGGAGGCCGCCGGTGTGTTCTTCAACGCGGCGCGCATCTTCGCGTTGAACCACCCGTTCGACTCGTCCGGCGCCACGCTGCGCAACGCCGTCGCCACCTTGGGCGGCGATTTGCGCACGCCGAGCAGCAGCAGGGCCAACTGCTGATCCGGCGTTTTGCCGTGGTACTTCGTGTAGAAGCGACCCATATACACACGGCTCTCCTGATCGGCGAAACGCGTGAGATACATCTTGCGGATCGCCGGATCGCCCAGCCATTGCGACGACGGCCCCGTGGTCTGCACCATCTCGTAGTGGACGATATCGCGCATCAGCCGCACGAACACCAGATTCACCGAATGCTGGAAGGCGCGGTGCACCGTGAGAATGCGGCTGTTGTCGTCGGAATCGAAGTTGTTGAAGGTCTGCGCGCCGCCGCCCGTATAGAAGGTCTCGCCCGGACTCGCCGAGTATTTGCGTTCCACGGCCGCATCGAGCATGGCTTGCAGCGAGCGGTCCGAGGTATGCATCAGATAGTCGAGGGCCCAGCGCGTGAGCTGATCGTTCGGATCGGGCTTCACCGCTTTCAGCTCCGCTACGCTCAATGGGGCATAACGCGCATGCAGATCGGAGACGATCTGCAAATATGTGACTACGGTACGCATTTTCGCGGTTGAACCGAGATTGAGCCGGGCGCCGGAGTTGATGTCGAATGGCTGGTTCACGCTATCGGTTTGCACCCGCACGAGGTTCGCGCCGTCGCGCCGTTCGAAGAGCGTGAAGCTATAGGCGATTTTCGACGGGTCGTCGGCGGCGCGCAGCATTTCAAAACCAACGATTCCCGCGGCCTTCGCGCCGTCGCGCGTCGCGGCGGCGGCCAGGCGGTCACTCACCGCCTGTTGCACGGCGTTATTGAGCGTGCCCGTCGCCTGCAAGTCGAGCCGGTCGAGTTCATAGAAGCTCGGTATGCCGAGCGCCGCCAGCAGATGCGAGCGCATCGACGTGACGGCCTTGCGCGACACGAACGAGTCCGCGTTCTGCACGGCATTCGGTGCGTGGCGCAGCGCCACTTGCGCGGACAGCGCGGCATCGCGCAGCGCGGGCGTGACGACGCCGCCGTTCGCCAGCAAGCGGATATAGCTATCCGTCAGACGTTCGAGGTCGGCATAACCGTGACGCAGGAAATACGACGGCGCGCGCTGCGCGATCATCAGCGAAAGTACCTGGCGAAAGGCAATGCCCTGCTCCGCAAGATTCGCCTCGCTCGACGGCGCTTTCAGAATGCGGTTGACCTCGTTGAAATCGCTGCCGTACCAGGCGGCCAAACCATCGCCGATCCCGTTGATTTCGCCGATACCCGGTTGCGCGGCAAGCGGCACCGAGTTGAGATAGTGGACGACGATCTGCTGCCGCGCGGGCATGGTCTGCGGGCCATTCAGATACGCGCGCACCGAGGCCGACGCGATTTGCCGCAACTTCTCCGGCGGCGTTGCCGTGCGCCCGCCGGCCGAGTGGCGAAACTTCTCTATCTGCGTGGCAAGCGTGCTGCCGCCCGGCGTCGACTGATGCCGGTTGAACACGCGCGCGCCCTGGTCGACGAGTGCGCGGCTAAAGCGCCCCCAGTCGATCGCGGGATTGCGGTTCGGCTGATCCGGATCGAGCAGATAACGGTCCTCGATAAACAGCAGCGAGCGAACGACAACCGGCGGGATCGAATCGAAGCTGTCATAAACGCGGCCCGGAAACTGTGCACCGAAGAGCGGTGCACCGGTGCCGTCGAAGAGTTGCAGTCCCGCCTGATCTTTTTCGGCGTAAGGGATAAACAGGCCGTCGTCGGCCAGCGACAGCATCCGCTCGGAATCACGCGCCTGCGCGCTGATTTCAAACCCGCGTTGCAGCAATCGTTGCTGGAACGACGGCAGCAACGCGTAGCCAAGGCGGCTGTCGTAAGGGCCTTTATCGGCCTGAGGGAACCGGATGGAATGACTTGGACCGTTGTCGACGGAGAAACCCACGTCGCGCGTGAGTTCGGAGAGATAGCGCGCCTGCAGCCGGGACGTTTCGATCTCGACCTGGATAAAGCGCGCCGCCAAAGCCAGTGCGAGCAAAAACGCCGCTGCCAGCCCCCATTTGAGCCACTTCCTGACGGGCGCCGTGCCTGTCGCGCGAAGCGGTAACCGAACCAGTGGCCGATTCATGGCTGCTCTCCCCGAGCGTGCGCCGTGCTATTGATTCTGGCGCACCTTCAATCAAGTGTAGCGCGGAAAATGAGCGTGCAATCGGTTCGGATTTACCCGAGAGTGTCGCCGCAGCAACACCCCATCGCAAGGCATGGCGAAGTGCCGCGAGGCGTGAGATATTGAAAGTCTTTCGCGACTCGAAAAACCGCTTTTTCAGGCGGTTTTCTGCTTTTGCGGTGCCTGATTTTCCAACTGCGCCGCCACCTGCCCTACCGTTCGCTCCCGCAGTAACTCGATGAACTGCTCGGCCGGCGGCGATAGCACGCCGCCCTTGCGCGTTACGATGCCAAAAGTTTGCGAAGGCGATTTGAGTTTGACCGGCACGAGTCGCAACATTTTCTGCTGCACGAATAGCGCCGCAATCGCGGTGGGCAGGAGTGAAACCAGATCCGCACTGCTTTGCAGTAACGCGACTGTCACGAACGTGGAGGCGGTCGAGATCGGGTTGTCCGGCATGTCGAGCCCAGCCAGATCCATCTCCCGTTCGAGCAAGGCATGCAACGGCATATGCGACGGATACATGACCCAGCGGTGGCCGGCCAGGTCACGCAGCTTGACCTCCTTCCTCGGCAGCGGCGGATGACCATACCCCACCACCACGGATAGCGGCTCGTCCGCGAGCGGCCGATAGTGATATTTCGACGGATCGGCCGCAACCGCTGCGCGCCCGATCACCAGATCGAGCCGGCCTTCGTCGAGTTGCAACAGCATGCGCGCGCTCGTGTCTTCCATCACTTCGATCGACAGGCCGGGCTGGCCGGCGTGCAACGCGTTCAGCGCCGGCACGACGCACTCGGGAATCGCCCCCATGATCGCGCCGATCGCAAGACGCCCGCCGCGCCCCGAACGGATCTCCGCTACGTCCTGGCACAGCGCCGTCAGGTCCGTCGCGAGAAGCCGCGCGTAGCGGATCACGCAGTGGCCGAGCTGGTTCGGAATCATGCCGCTCTTCGAGCGCTCGAAGAGCGGCGCCGCCAGCATCGACTCCAGCTCCTGCAGCGCCTTGCTGGCGGCCGATTGCGTCATCGACATCGCACCGGCCGCCTTGTGCAGCGACTTATGGTCGTCCAGCGCGATCAGCAATTGCAACTGCTTCATGCGCAGTCTCGACAGCAGAACGTTCAGGGTGTCTTTCATGGTGTGCCTGGAAGCCGCGGGGTGAGTCGCGGGGTGAGTCGCAAAAGCGATCACAAGATGGAAACAATTCAATATACCCGCCACGCACAGCGCCGTATAGTCAGCCGTATGGTCAGCAACGCAGACATTCAAAACCCCACCTCCGACCACGTCAGCAGCTCAACTCAACGCCCCTCATCATGACCCAGACACCCAACCCGGCTACTTTGCGCGGCGTGTTCCCCGTCGCGCCCACCATCTTCGACGAGACCGGCCGTCTCGACCTGGAAGGCCAGAAACGCTGCATCGATTTCATGATCGACGCGGGCTCAAACGGCCTGTGCATTCTGGCGAACTTCTCCGAACAGTTCGCGCTGTCCGACGAAGAGCGCAACACGCTGATGCACGTGGTGCTCGAACATGTCGCCGGCCGCGTGCCGGTGATCGTCACGACCACGCATTTCAGCTCGCACCTGTGCGCCGAACGCAGCCGCGGTGCGCAGGCCGCGGGCGCCGCGATGGTGATGATCATGCCGCCTTACCATGGCGCCACGATTCGCATTGGCGAGCGTGGCATCTACGAGTTCTATCGCACGGTGTCCGATGCCATTGGGATTCCGATCATGATCCAGGACGCGCCGGTCAGCGGCACGGCATTGTCTGCGCCGTTCCTCGCACGCATGGCGCGCGAACTGCAGAACGTGTCTTACTTCAAGATCGAGGTGCCGCAGGCAGCGAACAAGCTGCGCGAGCTGATCGAACTGGGCGGCGACGCCGTGGTGGGCCCGTGGGACGGCGAAGAAGCGATCACGCTGATGGCCGATCTCGATGCGGGCGCAACCGGTTCGATGACCGGCGGCGGCTATGCGGACGGCATCCGCCTGATCGTCGACGCCTACGCGGCCGGCGACACCGAAGCCGCCGCCGCGCATTATCAGCAGTGGCTACCGCTCATCAACTACGAAAACCGCCAGGGCGGCCTCGCGTCGTGCAAGGCATTGATGAAAGAAGGCGGCGTGATTCGCTCGGACGCGGTGCGCCATCCTTTGCCGCCCATGCATCCGGCCACGCGCGCAGGCTTGCTGAAAGTCGCGCGGCGGCTCGATCCACTGGTGTTGCGCTGGAACGCCTGAGATCCGACTGCGCATGCACCGCCGGTGCCCGCGCAGTCGTATACGCTGCCGTCAGCCCGGTGGATGCAGTCCACGGGGGGAAAACCACATATAAGACCAGGAGGAAATTGAGTAACATAGGCCCGCAAGCCCACCACTCCAATTTCCATGACCGCCAATCCTCGAGAACTGACGCCGGAAACCCTCGCCGAGTTGCTCGAGCGCATTGCCAGACAGGACGGCGCCGCGCTGCGCGAGCTATATGATCTCGCTGCCCCGAAACTGTTTGGCCTCGCGCTCCGTATATTGAGCAAGCACGAGTGGGCCGAAGAGGTCTTGCAGGACAGCTTCGTCAATATCTGGCGCTTTGCCGGCGACTACCGCCGGGCACTGTCCGCCCCGATGACGTGGATGTCGGCGATCGTCAGGAACCGTGCTCTCGATCACCTGCGACGGGTCAACACGCAGGAAACCGAATGGAGCGATGCGTTGGACGATCTTGTGGCAAGCGGCGATCCGGATCCCGAAGCGCTGAGCGCGGTCAGCCTGCAGGCACGCCTGCTGGCCGGCTGCATGCAGCAGCTGGAACCGGCGCAGCGTCAGGCAGTTGCGCTGGCCTACCTGCGCGATCAGAGCCATAGCGAGATTGCCGAGGTGCTGACGGTGCCGCTCGGCACCGTCAAATCCTGGATCCGGCGTGGCCTTGCCAAGCTGAAAACCTGCCTGGGAGGTCAGTGATGAATCTCCATCGCTATCCTCAGCAGGTCGACATGCTGGCCGCCGAATATGTGCTCGGCACGCTGCGCGGCGGCGCCCGGCGCCGCTTCCAGTACTACGCCGACCACGACGCGGTGATCCGTCAGGCGATCGACGAATGGCTGCGGCGAATCTCGCCGTTGGCCGAACTCGCGGAGCCGCGCATGCCGTCGGCCGCCGTGTGGCAAGCCATCGAACGGCGTCTCGATCTGAGTTCGGCACGGGAGGCGGCACGCCCGCGTACCGTGGCCGAAAAACCCGCGCGCCCGTCCGGCAGCATCTTCGAGAACCTCGCGTTCTGGCGCGGCTGGGCGATCGGCGTGACAGGGTTCGCCGCGATCGCCGCCGTGGTCGCGATACGCTCGCTGCTGCCGTCCGGTGCGACCACGTCCACTGCCCCGATCGTCGCGCAGCAGCCGGAAACGGCCGTTTCGCACGTCGCGGTGCTCAACGACAAAGACACGCATCCGGTCATGCTGGTCGCGTGGGACGAAGCCCATGCCACCATGACGCTGCATCCGCTCGGCAAGGTCGACTTGCCGGCCGGCCGGGCGATGGAGTTGTGGGGGATTCCGGCCAATGGCCACCCGGTGTCGCTCGGCATGTTGCCGGACAGCGCCAACGGCAAGGTCACGGCCGGTCAGCAGAAACCGGAGCGCTACGCGGCGCTGGCGGTCTCGATCGAAGCGCCGGGCGGCTCGCCCGATCACAATGCGCCTACCGGTCCGGTGGTATTCAGCGGCAAGCTGCTGCCAGTGTCCTGAGTTAGCCTTTGATCCTATGCAAAGCTTTTATGAAGCCAGCGTCGCCCGCTCTGCCGGGCGCGCCTCAGCTTACGCGCCGCTAACCGGGCGGCGCAGCGTCGACGTCTGCATCATGGGCGGCGGCCTCGCGGGTTTGTCCACGGCGCTGGGGCTTGCCGAGCGGGGCGTCGCCGACGTTGCCGTGCTCGAAGCCGAGCAGGTCGGTTTCGGCGCCTCGGGCCGCAACGGCGGCTTTGTGTTCGGCGGCTACAGCCTCGATTGCGCGGATCTGCTGAAAACCCTCGGGCCGGCCCGCGCGCGCGAACTCTATACGCTGACCACCGACGCCGTCGATCTGATGAGAAAGCGTATCCAGCGCTACCACATCGATTGCGACGTGACCGATGCCGGCGTGATCCTCGCCAACTGGTTCGATGAACCGGCCAGGCTCGACACGCAGCGTCGCCTGATGCGGGATTCGTTCGGCGTCGAGTGGGAGCCCGTGGCGGCCGCGGCGCTCGCCTCACAACTGAAGACGAGCCGCTATCACGGCGGCCTGTTCGAGCGCAACGCATTCCACTTTCATCCGCTGAAATATGTGCTCGGGGTGGCTGACGCCGCGGCCAATGCGGGCGTGCGGATTCACGAGAAGTCACCGGTCGTGCGTCTGGAACGCGACGGCGCCGGCTTCCTCGTGCATACACCGCACGGCGTGCTTGAAGCCCGCCACGTGGTCATGGCCGGCGGCGGCTATGCGCGCAACGTCTATGCGCGGGTCGAGCGCGCGGTGCTGCCGATCGCCACCTACGTGATCGCCACCGAACCGCTCGGCGCACGCCTGAAAGACGCGATCGACACGCGCGCCGCCGTCTACGACACACGCTTTGCCTTCGACTACTACCGCCCGCTGCCCGACACCCGCATCCTGTGGGGTGGCCGCATCTCGGTGCGCGAGCGCGACCCCGAAAGCATCGCGCGGCTGCTGCGCCACGATCTGCTCAAGGTCTATCCGCAATTGCACGACGTGCGTATCGAGTATGCCTGGGGCGGCCTGATGAGCTACGCGCGCCACAAGATGCCGCAGATCGGCCGCAGTGCGGACGGCGTCTGGTACGCCGTCGGCTTCGGCGGGCACGGCATGGCGCCGACCACCGTCTCCGGCGAATTGCTGGCGGCGGCCATTTCCGGCGAGCGGCCGGTGCCCGACGCGTTCGCCGCCTTCGGCCTGACGCACGCTTACGGCGCGCTCGGTCTCGCGGCCGCCCAACTCACTTACACCGCCATGCAGGCACGCGACGCGCTCGCCTCCCCGCGCCCCTCGACGCGTCCGCCACGCTCGACGCCGTGACGCCGCGCCATACCCAACTCGACACGCAACGCGGTACGCCGCCGCTTACCCCCGGGACCCGCTCCAGAGGCGGATTTCGCCATGCTAGAATGCGCCGTCACTGCCGCTCGAATACACAATGAAAAAGGGAAGCAAGGCCGCCGAGCCTGATACCAACGGCATCGCGTCCAGCGCCCCGCGCGCCGACGCCCGACGCAAGTACGATCCCGAACAGACGAAGCGCAACATCCTCGACGTCGCGACCCAGGAGTTCTCCGCGATGGGACTGACCGGTGCGCGCGTCGACGCGATCGCGGAGCGCACGAACACCACCAAGCGCATGCTGTACTACTACTTCGGCAGCAAGGAAGGGTTGTACCAGGCGGTGCTGGAAAAGGTGTACGGCGACATTCGCGCGCTCGAACAGGATCTGCACGTCAGCGAACTCGATCCGATCGAGGGCATGCGCGCGCTGGTCGAGTTTACGTTCGACTATCACGACCGCCAGCGCGACTTCGTCCGTCTCGTGACGATCGAGAACATTCACGGCGCGAAGTACGTCGAGCAGGTGAAGAGCTTCAAAGGCCGCAACGTCACCGTCATCCATACGATCGAAGATCTGCTCTCGCGCGGCATCGCCGCGGGACTGTTCCGCAGCGACGTCGACGCGATCGACCTGCATCTGATGATCAGCTCGCTGTGCTTTCACCGCGTCGGCAATCGCCACACCTTCGGCACGGCGTTTGGCCGCGATCCGTCGCATCCGCGCCTGCGTGCGCGTCATCGCGCCATGATCGTCGACGCCGTGCTGCGTTTTGTGCGCAAGGAAGACTGAAGCACGCCTGAAACGAAAGAAGGGGGAGGTGGCACGGCCACCTCCCCCTTTTCTATTCCATCAGGCACGCGGTTCAATCCACCAGCACGATCCGCTTGATATCGCCGACGACAAAGATGTACGACAGCGCGCCGATCAAGGCAACCGCGCCGATGAACACCAGCGCGCCGACAAACGAGCCGGTTGCCGCGACGATGAAGCCCACCACCAGCGGCGTGATGATGCCGGCCAGATTGGCGGCAAAGTTGAAGATACCGCCCGTCACGCCGAGCAGGCCTTCCGGCGCAATGTCCGATACCAGGGTCCAGCCCAGCGCCGCCATCCCCTGCGCGAAAAACGCCACCGACAGAATCGCGATCACCACCACATTGCTTTCGACATAGTTGGCGAGAATGATCGTCGACGCAAGCAGCAGGCCAGCAATGATCGGCAGCTTGCGCGCCACGTTTGCCGACTTGCCGCGCCGCAGCAGCCAGTCGGAGAAAATGCCGCCGAACATCACGCCGATCGATGCGGCAATGAACGGCATGATGGCGAAGAAGCCGATCTTCAGCCATCCCATGTGGCGCTCGGTAGCCAGATACGTGGGGAACCAGGTGAGGAAGAACACCAGCGTCGAGTTACCGGCGAACTGACCGAGGCAAATGCCGGCCAATTGACGATGCTTGAGCAGACGCCCGATGGTGCGCCATTCGAAGCCGCTTTTGCCGGCGGCAGCTGCCGACGTTGCTGCTGGTGCGCCGGAAGAACCGGCGTCCTTCTTTGCGTGGGTCAGACCGCCGCCTGCTTCGATATAGTCGAGCTCCGCCTGATTGATCCACGGATGCTCGTGCGGCTCGCGATAAAACTTCCACCAGATCAAGCCGAACACGATGCCCACGGCGCCCACCACGTAAAACAGCGAACGCCAGCCGAACGCGCCCATCAGCATGAACAGGAACGGGCTGAAAAACGCCAGGCCGATATATTCGCCGACCGTGTAAGTGCCGGTCGCCATCGCGCGTTCGCTTTGCGGAAACCATGTCGCGACCACCCGGCTATTGGTCGGAAAGCACGGCGCTTCTGAGACGCCCAGGCCGAGCCGGAGCGCGAACAACGCGCCGATGCCATGCACGAGCCCTTGCGCCAGCGTGCACAGCGACCAGAACGTCATCGACAGAAAATACGTGAGCTTGCTGCCGAAGCGGTCCAGAAAGAGGCCCCCCGGAATCTGCGAGGCCACATAGCTCCACGAGAACACGGAGAACAGCAAGCCCATGACCGCGGCGTTGATACCGAGCTCCTTGGTCAACTGCGGCGCCGCGATGCCGAGCACCGTGCGATCCAGATAATTGATCATCGTGCCGATCGCCAGCAGCGAGAGAATCTGGTAGCGGGCTTTCGAGCGGCGCACGCTGCCCACAGCGGCATGCGTCTGGCGTGTCGCGTCGGCGGGAGTGGATGGAAGTGGTTGCGGCATGGTGTGTCTGTCTCCTCGGTGTGGTTAGGTACCGAATATGTTTGGCTTATGTGCTACTCGCCTCGTGGTGCAGCAAGGACTGGAAATGGGTGTACACGCGCTCGGCGTCGGGTTCCAGGCCCGTGAAAATACGCATCGCGTCGACCGCCTGATACACCGCCATGCCGCCGCCGCTCAGCGTGCGGCAGCCGAGCGCCTCCGCCGCCTGCAACAGCTCGGTGCGGATCGGGAAATAGACGATGTCCGCCACCCACAAATCGCGGTGCAACAATTCGACTGGCAACGGCAAGCCCGGCAATTTCGCCATGCCGGTGGGCGTGGCGTGAATCAGGCCGCTAGCGTTCATGAGCGCTTTATGGAGCGATGTGAGCGAGTTACCGGCGCTGACGGTAGAAGCAGGAAAACGCTTCTGCAATTCCCCGGCGAGCGACGCGGCGCGCGCGGCGTCCACGTCGAATAACGTGAGCGTTTGCGCGCCCATCGTCAGCGCGGCATGCGCGACTGCCGCGCCCGCGCCGCCCGCCCCCAGTTGCACGACGCGTGCGAGCGACGCGTCCGGCAAACCGCGTTGAAACGCGCGGGCGAAACCGGACCAATCGGTGTTGTGGCCGATACGTTTGCCGTCCCTGAACAGAACCGTGTTGACCGCACCGAGCGCACGCGCGTCGTCGGATAGTTCGTCAAGCAAGGGAATCACAGCCTGCTTGCACGGGTATGTGATGTTCAACCCGTTGTAGCCCATGCGTTCAGCGGCAACGAGCAAATCGGAGAGCGCCGTGATGTCCAGCTTCAAGGCTTCCAGATCGATGCGCCGGTACACATAGTGCAGACCGAGCTTGCTGCCCTCTTCCTCATGCATCGCGGGGCTGAGCGATCCGCCAATGCCCGATCCGATCAGACCGACGAGAAACGATTTTTCGCTCGCCTGAGCGTTCGCTTGTGGGTTCGCTTGCGGGCCCGCCTGTGGGTTCGTTTGCGGGTTTGCCTGAGTGCTCATTTAGCCACCCGGTTCTTCAGGATGACCGCCATCCGCTCCAGCGCGAGCACATAGCCCTGCGTGCCGCAGCCAACGATGATCGCCTCGGCCACCGCCGACACGTACGAGTGGTGCCGGAATGTTTCGCGGCGATGCACATTTGAAATATGCACTTCGATGACGGGCTTTTCGATCGCGCTGAGCGCGTCGGCAATCGCCACCGAGGTATGCGTATAAGCGGCGGGATTGATCACGATGCCGTCGACTTTGGTGCGCGCCGCATGCAGCCAGTCGATGAGCTGATGTTCGGCATTCGATTGGCAGAAGTCGATCGACAGATCCAGCCGCTCGCCCGCATCACGGCAAAGCTTCGCGACGTCGTCGAGCGTTTCCGAGCCGTAGATGGCCGGCTCACGCGTGCCGAGCAGGTTGAGATTCGGTCCGTTGAGGACCAGCACTGATGCAAAACTCATGACGAATACTCCTGCAAAGTAAGGCATAAAGCGGGCCACGGCACGCGCCGCGGCTCTACAACGTGAGCGCAGTGTGCGCGCATTGGCCGCAGCCGTCATTCGGGGTTTATACGAATTTGTACCATCTAGTTAGTTTGTATAAACTGTCGAAAAATTGCGTTATTGTGGGCGTTTGGTCCCACCGGGTATCCGATTACCGGTAACCAGCTAGACCATTTATCGCATTGCAGCATGACGGCCTACAGCGCACGCGAACGCGCCGCAGTGGCCGCCAGGTGCCGTACCAACAGCCGTTTCATTGTTTTTGCAGGAGCCGTTCATGCAACGTTCGATTGCCACCGTGTCGATCAGCGGGACCCTCGTCGAAAAGCTGACCGCCATCCGGGCGGCGGGCTTCGAAGGCGTCGAAATCTTCGAGAACGACCTGCTGTATTTCGACGGCTCGCCCGCCGACGTGCGCCGTATCGCCGAGGATCTGGGGCTGAAGATCATGCTGTTCCAGCCGTTCCGGGATTTCGACGGGGTGAGCCCGGAGCGCCTCGCGCGCAATCTGGATCGGGCGAAGCGCAAGTTCGACGTGATGCATGAACTGGGTACGGACCGGATTCTGGTGTGCAGCAACGTCTCGCCCGACACCATCGGCGACGATTCTCTGATGACCGACCAGCTCGGCGCTCTCGCCCGCGCGGCCGAAGCGGCCGGTGTGATCGCCGGTTATGAAGCGCTCGCGTGGGGCAAGCATGTGAAGACTTACCGCCACGCCTGGAAGCTCGTCAACGCGGTGAATCATCCGAATCTCGGGTTGGTGCTGGACAGCTTCCACACGCTCTCGCTCAACGATACGGTGGACGCGATCGCCGGGATCCCTGGCGAGCGCATCGCCTTCGTCCAGATCGCGGACGCGCCGAAGCTCGCCATGGACGTGCTCGAATGGAGCCGTCACTACCGTTGCTTCCCGGGTCAGGGCGATTTCGATCTGGCGGGTTTCACCGCGCAGGTCGTAAAAACCGGCTATAACGGGCCGCTTTCGCTTGAAATCTTCAACGACGGTTTTCGCGCCGCGCCGACCGCCATCACCGCGGCGGACGGTCATCGCTCCCTGCTGTTTCTCGAGGAACAGACGCGCGCGCTGCTTGAGTCAACCCGGCAGCCGGTCGGCGAGCTCTATCAATCGCCTGCCGCGCCCGCGCATGTCGGCTATCAGTTTCTCGAGTTCGCGGTCGACCCCACCACGCGCGCGCACCTCGTCGACTGGCTCGGCACGCTGCGCTTTCGCGAGGCCGGCCGGCATCGCTCGAAGGATGTGACGCTGTTTCAGCACGGCGCGGCGTCGATCGTGCTGAACGCCGAACCGGATTCGTTCGCCAACGCTTTCTTCCAGCGGCATGGTTTGTCGCTGTGCGCGTCGGCGTTTCGCGTGGACGACGCCAATCAGGCGTTCGAGCGCGCCGCCGGCTTCGGCTACGCCCCGTTCTCGGGCCAGATCGGTCCGAACGAACGCGTGCTGCCCGCCGTGCAGGCGCCCGACGGCAGCCTGAACTATTTCGTCGACGAAACGCCGGACCAGCCCACCCTGTTCGAAGCGGACTTCATCCTCACCGACATCAACGGCCCGACCGAAGTGGGGCCGCTCACGCGGATCGACCATGTCTGTCTGTCCGTGCCGGCGCCTGCGCTGGATACGTGGGTTCTGTTTCTGCGGACCGCGCTCGGTTTTCAGGCTGAGCCGGGCGTGCTGGTGCCCGATCCGTACGGGCTGGTGCGCAGCCGCGCGCTGCGCAGCGGTGACGGTTCGGTGCGCATCGTCCTGAACGCGTCGGTGGACCACCACACGGCGGTGGCCGAGGCATTGCACACCTACCACGGCTCGGGCCTGAACCACGTCGCGTTCAGCACCAGCGACATTTTCAGCGCGATTCCCGGGTTCGTCGCCGACGGCCTGCCGGTGCTGCGCATCCCGCGCAACTACTACGACGACCTCGCCGCCCGCTATGCGCTGCCGGACGACACGCTCGAGGCGCTGCGCGCTCACAACATCCTGTACGACCGCGACGAGCGCGGGGGCGAGTTCTTCCACGCCTACACCGAACAACTCGATCAGCGGTTTTTCCTCGAAATTGTCGAACGGCGCGGCGGCTACGACGGATATGGCGCCCTCAACGCGGCCGTGCGGCTCGCGGCGCAGGCCCAGCGCCGTAAGTAGGCTTTCCTGCCTGGCAAGGCTGGGCGGCTTCGGGCTTCGGGCTTCGGGCTTCGAGCTTCGGGCTTCGGGCTTCGGGCTTCGGGCTTCGGGCTTCGCACGCAGTTTGCATTGTGGCCGTCCGCCCGCGGATT
This sequence comes from Paraburkholderia fungorum, assembly GCF_003610895.1. Classification (GTDB taxonomy): domain Bacteria; phylum Pseudomonadota; class Gammaproteobacteria; order Burkholderiales; family Burkholderiaceae; genus Paraburkholderia; species Paraburkholderia fungorum_B. The sequence continues at coordinate 368,892 of NZ_MCAS01000012.1, read as the reverse complement.
CAGGCAGATCGGGCACAGCCCATGCGTGCCTCGCTCGAACAGGTGCGCCGCGCCGATATAATGGCGGCTGATCCGCGGTCCGGTGCCGCACGCACTTTGCCCGATGCGGGCGCACCGTCGCGCCGAATGAAACGCCAGGAGAGATATGAAGAAGTTTGCCGTAGTCCTGTCAGTTCCCCTGCTTCTCAGCGCTTGCGCGTACTTCCAGAAGAATCCGGATGCCGGCGAGCCCGTCACGGACACCACCACCCAGCGCTCGGTCAATGACGTAGTCGCCTGCCTGACGCAAGTGGCAACCAGTCACAACGCCGCGTTCAAATCGACCGGCATTCCGCAGGGCCAGATGCTCGACTTCGGCGATTCCAATATCGTCAAGGTGCGCAGCGACAACGGCGCGACGACTTATCGCTTCTATGCGGGCAAGCGCCACGTGAACAATCTGTGGATTGAATCGGCGAGTAAAACCTGCGCGCCGTAAGGTAAGCCAGGGTAAGAATCGGGCAAGTGTAACGATCGGTAACTTGTTCCGACGCAATGATAGTGTCACGGTGTTACATCACAATGGTGTCTTAAGAATCGTTTAAGACTTCATCCGCATGATCCACCCGACACTATCCCGCACAAGGTGCGCCCCATGAATCAGCCCGATCACAACACGAACGAGACAACGGCACCAGCAAAGCGGCCTACTATTCTGCGCCGCCTGCTGAGCCATCACGAACTGGCAACGCTCCTGCTCTTGCTGCACGCGCCGATCGACGCATCCGCGAAACCCGAGATTCCGCAGCTTCACGAAGCCGGCCTGATCGAAACGGTTGCCGGCGACGCAGGTGCTTCGCAAATCCGTCTGACGCCTGAAGGCAACGCAGTGCTGCGCGGACTTGGCGTGAAATAAGGCAAGGCAAGCTCAAGGTAAACGATCACTCAGGCCTGCCATACGCCGTACCCCGCCTCACGCAGTCCAATCGCCAACTCTACTTCCATATCCTGTGCGCCGCGGTAAGGCATCGGATTGAATACTTCATACAGTTCCGGCAAGAGGCGCAGACCGTAATCGCGCACATAGCGATTTGCCTGAATACCGGCTTTGTGCCGGTCGAATCTCAGATCCGGGTCCAGTCCCGTCATTCCCACGTACACGCAAGGCTTGTCGAACCGGTAGTCCGGATTCGCACGCCGAAAGCGCGCCTCGTTCCAGACGGTATCGTCCAGCGCGATGACGTAGACATAGTAATGATGCTTGCGACGAACCATGGGGCCGGCGTTCAGCTTCGCGAGGTTCCGTGCAGCAGCATCCGGTATTCGGTCGGCGTGATGCCCACGGTCGCCTTGAATTGGCGCGTAAAGGCGCTGTGGTCGGTGTAGCCGCAGAGCGCGGCGACGTCGGTGACCTTGTCGTGCGAAACCAGCAGCGCGGTGGCGGCGTCCAGCCGGGTTTTCAGCAACACCTGGCGCGGTGTCAGATGAAACACCTTGTGGAAGTAGCGCTCCAGTTGCGCCACCGACATATCCGCCATGGCAGCGAGCTGCTTCAGATTCAAGGGCTGTACGTAATTCTCCTGGATGGACTGCACCACCGCGGCCAGCCGGCTGTAAGCGGGGTGACTGCTTTCGTCGGCTTTCAGATCACGGGAGATGCCGGCCAGGCCGACCACCCTGCCCGCCGGATCGCGCAGCGGCTGCTTGCAGGTCAGGCACCAACCCGGCTGGCGGCCGGGGTACAGGTGCAATTCCAGCTGATCGATCATCTGGCTGCCGACATTGATGATCGCTTTGTCCTGCGCGGTGTAGATGCGGCCAAAGCGGCGCGGAAAGACGTCCTCGGCGGTCTTGCCGAGCAGCGCGGCCTTTTCCTTGAAGCCACAGCGCGAAGCCAGCGTGCGATTGACGAGCGCATAGCGCGCGTGCGCGTCCTTGACGAAAAACACGACGTCCGGCATCGCGTCGAACACGGGTTCGAGCAACGTGAAATGCGACAGCATGCCGGACAGCGTTGCGTCGTCCGGTTCGAGCGGATGAGCCAGCGTGTTCATCATGCGGATTCCGTGGTCGGTGCGGTTTTGCGTGGGCCGTGCGTTGCCGGCGCGCGCTTGCGCTCGATTATAGGACCACGCGGCCGGGACAATCTCCAGGAGCCGCATGGACGCCGGGGCTTACTCGGCCGGCGGCGACTCAACGCTCGCCGCCATCAAGGTGCCGATTTGCGCCGGACTGAACGGCGGGCGCGGCGCCGCGGCTTGCCAGCCGAAATACAGCCCCGCCGCGGCGCCGCAGATTCGTCCCTGGCATGCGCCCATTCCGCAGCGCGTATGCAGCTTCGCCTCGCGCCAATCCGGATAGGCGCGCACGGCGCCGAGGCTGACGTCTTCGCAACGGCAAAGCAGCGTGGCGTCGTCGGGTGGGGTGCGTGCGGCGCTCTGCAAGGCAAAGGCCGCTTCGATACGGCTGGCGAAACGCCGCCATCGGGCTCGTTGCGCATGCAGCGCGGCGCGGTTTGCCGGGGGCTGCCCCGACAGGGCGCCGCTCGCGGAAAGCCCGGCGATCTCGCCTTCCACACCCGCCAGTTCCGCGCCGCCAACGCCCGTGCATTCACCCGCCGCCAGCACGCCATCCGCTGACGTCCGCTGCTCGCTGTCGACGACGATCTCACCCGCTTCGTTGATCTCACAGCCGAGCGCCTGCGCGAGCGTGATATTCGGCACGAGTCCATAGCCGCACGCGATGCGGTCGCAATCCAGTGTGAGTTGGCGCGAGCCGCGCTGAATCGTCACGCGCTCGACCCGACCGTCACCCAGCGCTTGCCTGACGACGCTGCCGGTCCAGTAGCGCACGCCAGCGAAGCCACGCGTCATGGTCAGGGCTTGCCGCAACTTCGCCGGCTCGCCCAACAAAGAGACTCCGAAGCGGGCGACCGCGAACGCCGGCGCCTGCTCCACCACCGCCACCACCTGCGCCCCGGCAGCACGCGCGGTGGCGAGCGCGGCGATCAGCAGCGGCCCGCTGCCGGCAATCACGATCCGTTCGCCGCGCACCGGCATGCCGCCCTTGATGAGTGCCTGCAGCGCGCCCGCACCGGTCACACCCGGCAGCGTCCAGCCCGCGAATGGCAGGAGCCGCTCACGCGCGCCGGTCGCGAGAATCAGCCGGTCGTAGCTGATGGACACGCCGCCATGCTCAGCGGACTCGAGCAGCAAACCGCGCGAGCCCAGAGGCGCGATCACGCGAGTCGACGGCAAAAGGGTGACGTTGGTCTGCATCTTCAAGCTGGCGAGCAGGTCTTGCAGCGGCGCTTGCGGCAGATGGCCAGGACCCTGCCGCCAGATTTGACCACCGGCGCGCGGATTGTCGTCGAGCAACGCAACTGTGGCGCCCGCGCGTGCCGCGGCTTGCGCGGCGTTCAAGCCGGCCGGCCCGGCGCCGACCACGACGACATCGAAGTGTTGCTTCATCGTGAGCCTGTGACGGTGTCCGTGCCCTCGGCGGCAGTGGCGTGGATAGTTGTGATCGTGTTGCCCTCGCCGTTTGTCTCGACCGTCGTGCAAACCACTTGCCCGTCACGGCAAAGCGTCTGGCACGCCACCGCGTGCGCCCGGCCGTCGATCGTGACGCGGCACTCCTCGCACACACCCATGCCGCACAGTGCCGCGCGCGCCTCGCCGCCAACCGATGTCCGCGTGCCGCTCGCGCCCGCAATCACAAGCGCCGCGGCCACAGTCGTACCCGCTTCGACCGCGACGCGCCTACCGTCGATCGTCAGGTGGAGGTGAATTGCATTGGCGTTAGTCATGGGTCGCCATCTCTTGCGCAAAACGGCCCGGCAAGTAGGGTTCGACGGGAATCGGCGCGACGTTCCCCACGATTTGCGCGGCCAGCAACTTTGCGCTCGCGAGCGAGGTCGTCACGCCTAGACCTTCGTGTCCTACCGCGAGCCACACGCCGGGTGCAAAGTCGCCGGCCGGGCCGATCAAGGGCAATCCGTCAGGCGACGCCGCTCGAAAGCCGGTCCACGCGCGGATGCCATTGAGCGTCGGCAGAACCGGCAGGTAGTGCGCGGCGCGCTGTAGCATCTGGGCGAGCACCGGCAGGTCGACGGCGGGATCGCTTGTATCGAACTGGCGCGACGAGCCGATCAGCAACTGGCCGGTAGGCCGCGGCTGCGCATTGAATGCCACCGAGGTGCCGGCTGCATGATGCGCGCTCTTGATGTAGCCGAGTTCGAGCAGTTGATGACGAATGAGTTCGGGATAACGGTCGGTGATCAGCAGGTGACCTTTCTTGGGCTGCAACGGCAGCGAGCGCAGCAATTGCTGCGCGCCCAGGCCATTGGCCACGATCACATGGGCGGCGCCGATGCGCTCGCCGTCGGCCAGCGTCACGCCGCTGTTACTGATGGCGGCAACCCGCGCGCCGAGCCGCACCTGGATATTCTCGACTCCTGAGGATTGCGTCAGCAGCCATTCGGCGACGGTGGGCGCATACACAATGCTGTCGTGTTCGATCCGCAGGCCGCCGGCCATCGACTGCGCCAGCGCCGGCTCGCACGCTCGCAACTCGGAAGCGTCGAGCATCTGTGCCGACACGCCCTGTGCTTCGAACGCGGCGTGCATGGTGCGGGCGGCTTGCCACTCCTCGTCGTCGGCTGCGACCCATAGCGTGCCGCAGCGCGCGAACCCGTCGCGCGCGCGCAATTGTGGCGCGAGCGCCAGCCACAAGTCGCGCGAATAGCGGCTCAACGCGAATTCCGCGGGCGAGTCGTTCATCACGACGATATGGCCCATGCCCGCCGCCGTCGCGCCGCCGCCGATGCCCTGTGCGTCGAGTACCTCGACCTGCATGCCGAGCGCGGCCAGCTCAGCCGCGCAAGCCGCGCCGACAATGCCGGCCCCGACAATCAACGCGTCCGCCGTCATGCCGTGCGGATGCCCCAGGCGAACGGATCACGCTCGTCGAAACACAAACGCCCTTCGGCCATGATGTGCGCGTGGCCGGTGATGGTCGGAATCACCGAGACGCCATCGCCCGCGTGACGATAGCTCGCCTCGAATACGCTGCCGATAATGCTCTCCTGCCGCCACACCGCGCCTTCAGCGAGCTTGCCGTCCGCCGCCAGGCAGGCGATTTTCGCGCTCGTGCCGGTACCGCACGGTGAGCGATCGTATGCGTTGCCGGGACAGAGAACGAAACTGCGGCTGTCGATGCCGTCGCGCGAACCGGGTCCAAAAAGTTCGACGTGATCGATCAGGGCGCCGTCTGCACCGGTAATACGCTGCGCGATCAGCGCATCGCGGATTGCCGCGCTGAATGCGCTCAGCTCGGCGATCCGGGCCGCCTCCAGCGCGTGCCGGTGGTCGGCGACGAGAAAGAACCAATTGCCGCCCCAGCCGATGTCGCCGGTCAATTTGCCGTAGCCCGGCACGTCCACCTGAACGCCTTGCCGGTAGCGATAAGCCGGCACGTTGCGCACGGCCACGCTGCCGTCCTCGTTGAGCGTCGCCTCGACGAGGCCGACCGGCGTCTCGATCCGATGACGCCCCGGCCCGATCCGCCCCATGTGCGCGAGCGAGACCACGAGGCCGATCGTGCCGTGTCCGCACATGCCGAGATAGCCCACGTTGTTGAAAAAGATCACGCCGGCCGCGCATGCCGGGTCGTCCGGCTCGCAGAGCAGCGCACCGACCACCACGTCCGAGCCGCGCGGTTCCGTGACGACGCCCGCGCGCCAGTCGTCGAAATGCGTGCGAAACACGTCCAGACGCTGCGCCAGCGTGCCGCCGCCAAGCGCCGGGCCACCCGACACCACCAGGCGGGTCGGTTCACCGCCGGTGTGCGAGTCGATGATATCGAGGGTTTTCATGATGCACATGGTAGGAATGCCGGGCGTCGCAGTCTTGGTGTGCTTAATCGCGGATTGTGACGATTTCAGCATAATCACTGCGCTCGCACCCGCACCGCCCACTCTTTGAAAACTGGACACATCCCGTATCTGAACAGCACCTTCCGAACGGATTCGAGAACGCACGCAAGGCCCCGCCCATAAGATCTCGACGCATTTCGCGCACTGTCCTGAAATAGCTGAACTGGTTCATCTTGCTGGGCCCACACGCGCGAGCACTATGCTGAAATCGTCATCAGCCACGCATGAATCACGCAAGACGGCGGCATTTTCCCTGCTTACACTGCGCTTCAATTCAACTCACTCGGGAGAGCAATCGTGGCGCATATCTGGGAAGGCGTATGGCCTGCGGTAACCACCAAATTTCACGCGGATTTCAGCATAGATCGCCAATGGACCGCGAAGAATATCGACGCGCAGATCGACGCTGGAGTTGACGGCATCATCGTGTGTGGATCGCTCGGCGAAGCGTCGACCCTTTCGCTGGACGAGAAGCTGGAAGTGCTCGACGTCGCGGTCGAAGCCTCACGCGGACGCGTCCCGGTATTGCTGACGATCGCCGAGAACAGCACGCTCGACGCCTGCCGCCAGGCCGAAGCCGGTAGCGGACATGGCGCGGCGGGTTTCATGGTGCTGCCCGGGCTGCGTTATCTGTCGGACCGGCGTGAAACGCTGCATCACTTTCGCAGCGTCGCCGACGCGAGTGCGCTGCCCCTGATGATCTACAACAATCCGCTGGCCTATGGCGTCGACATGACGCCCGAGATGTTCGCGGAAATCGCCGACGAAAAGAAGATCGTCGCGATCAAGGAATCATGCGGCGACGTGCGCCGCGTAACCGATCTGATCAATGTGGTCGGTGATCGCTTCGCGATTCTGTGCGGAGTCGACAATCTCGCGATGGAAGCCATATTGATGGGCGCGCATGGCTGGGTAGCCGGTCTGGTATGCGCGTTTCCGCGCGAGACGGTCGTGATTTACAGGTTGCTGAAGGCGGGCCGTCTTGAAGAAGCGCGCGCGATCTATCGCTGGTTCGCGCCCCTGCTCGCGCTCGACGTCTCGGCGAAGCTGGTGCAAAACATCAAGCTGGCCGAGACGATCGTCGGGCTTGGCACGGAGCCGGTCCGGCCGCCGCGCCTGCCCTTGGCCGGCGATGAACGCAAGGCCGTTGAAGCGTTGATCCGCCGGGCGATCGAGACCCGGCCGGTGCTGCCGCAGGTTTGAGTTGCGGCAGGCTCAGGCCGCCTGCTTCTGCTCCCCCGCTTCGTCTTGCCGCAGGTGCAGCAGCCGATAGCCGCTCTTGTAAACGGGCTGCAGCCGGAAATCGTTCTGCGGCTCGATCTCGAGCAGCAAACGCAGGCGCGACACGTGGCTGTCGATGGTGCGGGTGAATTCGCGAAACTCGCGGCCCCACACCATCGCGAAGATATGGTCGCGCGACAGCACACGGCCAATATTGGAAAAGAACAGCGACGCCAGCCGGTATTGCGTACCCGACAACGGCACCGGCTGGCCGCGCAGCATGACGAGCTGGCGATGCGTGTCGAAATGGTAGGGACCGACGTCGAAGCTCGCGGCGCTGAAACGCTCCGGATAGGCGCGCCGCAGTAACGCCTTGACGCGCTCGCGAAACTCGCCCGGCCGCAACGGCAGCACGACATAGTCGTCTGCCCCGCTGACAAAGGCACGCACCGCGCTGTCCTCGGATGTCTCCGCCGAGGCGAACAGGACCGGCAGCCGGTCGCCGCCGACCGCGCGCACCGAGCGCAGCACCTCGGCGCCCGACAGGCGGCCGCCTTGCCAGTCAAGCACCAGCAAATCCACGGTGGAACGGGCGAGCGCTTTCGACATGCTCAGACCGTCGTCGTAAGCCATACAGGTATGGCCGGCGCTCATGAGGACTTTTTCGATCGATTGACGCAGGACGGGGTCACGCTGAAGGATGGCAATGCGCATGGGATGACTCTCAACTGATAGCTCGGACGCGATTCTCAGAGGGACGCCCAGGTCATCCCATAGGAGCATTCCTAATTTGCGCATCAATCGCCCGGTTCCGACAGGTGCGTGCCGCGTTCCTACGCGGAAAGCGAGAGCTCGCACGGCACACCGCCCTCTTGGCACAGCAAACTGCCGAGAAGGCAGGTTTTGGGGAACCTTTTCCAGTCTAATTAAGTACTTCCCGAAGCGAACAGCTTTCGTCCTGTAAAATCCCCGCCCTGGTCCCAGTCGTCATCACGCTGGCCCTACCCGGGCCGGCGCGCCGGTGTCCCGTGCTCTACCCAGCGCTTGTCACACTTCTCGCCCGACGACCGCCGTATTTCCACGCGCTACGTGTGGCTCCCAATTCAAGACAAGACACAAGCAATGCAAGCGACAAATCTGGGTGGAGCGCAGGCTGTCACCCCACGCCCTCTTGGGCGAAGCGATTACAAGACGCTCGGCCTCGCCGCGCTCGGCGGGGCGCTGGAGTTTTACGACTTCATCATCTTCGTATTCTTTGCGCCGGCAATCGGCCAGTTGTTCTTCCCCGCCGCGATGCCGGACTGGCTGCGCCAGGTGCAGACCTTCGGCATCTTCGCGGCAGGCTATCTGGCACGGCCGCTTGGCGGCATCATCATGGCGCACTTCGGCGACCTGTTCGGCCGCAAGCGCATGTTCACGCTGAGCGTCCTGTTGATGTCGGTGCCGACGCTGATGATGGGCCTGCTGCCCACCTACGCCAGCATCGGCGTGCTGGCGCCGGTCTTGCTGCTGCTGTTCCGCGTGATGCAAGGCGCGGCGGTCGGCGGCGAAGTGCCGGGCGCCTGGGTGTTCGTCTCCGAGCACGTGCCGCAGCGGCACGTCGGCTATGCATGCGGCACGCTGACGGCCGGCCTAACGGCAGGCATCCTGCTCGGCTCGCTGATCGCTTCGGCGGTAAACCGCCACTTCGCGCCGGCGGAAATTGCCGCTTACGCATGGCGCATTCCGTTCCTCGTGGGCGGCGTGTTCGGCATGTTCTCGGTTTATCTGCGCCGCTGGCTGCATGAGACGCCGGTGTTCGCCGAACTCAAGCAACGCAAGGCGATCGCCGCGGAAGTGCCGCTCAAGGCCGTCCTGCGCGACCACGGCCGCGCCGTGATCGTGTCGATGCTGCTCACGTGGATGCTCTCGGCCGCGATCGTCGTGGTCATTCTGATGACGCCGACGCTGCTGCAAAAGCAGTTCCATATCGCGCCGGCCACCGCGCTGCTGGCGAACTGCGTGGCGACCTTGTGCCTGACGATCGGTTGCGTAATGGCAGGCTCGATCGCCGGGCGGATCGGCGCGGGGCGCACGATTTTCATCGGCGGCCTCGCGCTGGCGGTGACGTACTACGTGATGTTCCAGCAACTCGCCGTCGATACTTCGGCCCTGGTGCCGCTGTACGCCGTAGCCGGTCTTTTTGTCGGCGTGATTGGCGCGATTCCGTTCGTGCTGGTCAAGGCGTTCCCGCCCGTCGTGCGATTCTCGGGCATCTCGTTCTCGTATAACGTCGCCTACGCGGTGTTCGGCGGTCTGACACCGATCGCGGTTTCGCTGATGATGAAGTCGAATCCGATGGCCGCGCCGCTCTACGTCGGCGCAATCTGTATTCTCGGGGCTTTGACGACGCTGTTTATCAAAGACGCGCCGCAAACGCGCTAAGCAGCGTTTTTGCGTAACGGCGCACCGCGTGGTGCGCCGTTGTTCCATCGGCTCCCCGCCGCGCCTCCCGGGCACTTTCGCAGTTTCGGCGACATCCACACTTCACGCCGGGCGGAAACATCGTGCGCTGCATCGGCCTACGATGTGTGTCATGAACTCATCCCCATCACCCGTCTCGCCCGCTCTCGGCCGCATTCTTGCGACGGTCAGCGTCGGCTTCGTCGTCACGCAACTCGACGTGACCATCGTCAACATCGCACTGCCGAAGATCGGTGCGGACCTGCATGCGAATGTCGCGGGGCTGCAGTGGGTCGTCGACGCGTACACGCTCGCGTTCGCCGTACTGATGCTCTCGGCGGGCGCACTCGGCGACCGGCTCGGCATCCGGCGCATGTATGCGGCCGGCATCGTGCTGTTTGCGCTCGCGTCGCTCGCCTGCGGGTTGGCGCTCGATGCCACCATGCTGGTGGCCGCCCGCGCGGTGCAAGGCATCGGCGCGGCTGCCATGCTGCCGAACTCGCTGGCGCTGCTCAACCGCTCATATGGCCACGATCCGAAACTGCGCGCGCGCGCCGTCGGGCTGTGGACCGCAGCGGGCGCGATTGCGATCGCGGCCGGGCCTGTGGTCGGCGGTCTGCTGATTGCGGCATTCGGCTGGCGCAGCATCTTTCTCGTCAATCTGCCGATTTGCGCCGCCGGTTGGCTGGCGACTTTGCGCTGGGTGCCCCGGCCCGAGTCCGCGCAAAACGGCACGCCGCAGACGGCTGCGGCTCACGCTGCTGCGCCAGCTACGGCCTGCGCGGCGCCCGAGGACGGCACGACAAACGCGGCTGCTCCCCGCGGTATCGATCTGAGCGGCCAGGCCCTCGCGATTGTCGCGCTCACCGCCTTCGTCGCCGCAGTGATCGAATGGCGGCCACTGGGGTTGAGCCATCCGTTGGTGGCCGGTGGTTTCATGCTTGCGCTCATCGCCACGGGGGCCTTCATCGCCGTGGAATCGCGCGTCGCGGCACCGATGCTGCCGCTCTCGCTATTCAGCAAGCGCACCTTCAATGCCGCGGTGCTGTTCGGCATCTGCGTGAATCTGACGTACTACGGCATGGTGTTCGTACTGAGCCTGTATTTGCAGCGCGTGCGCGGCTACACCCCGCTGCAGGCGGGCCTCGCGTTCCTGCCGTTGACCGGCGGCTTTCTGATCTCGAACGTGGCGAGCGGTTGGGTAGTCGGGCGGTTTGGCGTACGCGTGCCGATGATCGCCGGCGCGATCACTGCGGGGCTCGGCTATGGCCTGCTGCATTTCGTCGAAGCGTCCACGCCGCTCGTCGGCCTGCTGCTGCCGTTCCTGCTGATTCCATCGGGGATGGGCCTCGCGGTCCCGGCAATGACCACCGCCGTGCTGGCCTCCGCAGAAGCGAGCCGCGCGGGCACTGCGTCGGCCGTGCTCAACACTGCCCGGCAAGCGGGCGGCGCGGTGGGTGTCGCCGCCTTCGGCGCGCTGGCGAGCGGCGCTGCCGCCACGCAGATCGTCACGGGGATGCAAGCCGCGACGGCCATCTCGGTCGGCCTGCTGGTGGTGGGCGGCGTAATGGGCTGCCTTGTTCATCCAGAGCCGCACGCGTCGACGAGCAAGCCCCATAAGACCGCCTCCGGCCACGCTTCTGAATCGCGCTGACCGGAGCCTGACTGATAGCGTGACTTACAGCGGCGCTTCCTGAATCGTGCCGGTGTCGATCGCGCGCTCGATCAGCCCTTCGTTTTGCGCCTTGGCGATCGCATCGGCAATCAGCTTCTCCGGCTGTTCTATTTCGGCTTTGATCGTGCTGATGAAACCCGATGCGTCCAGAACCACCAAGGTTTTCGCTGAATCGGCAAGGCTGATGATGACGCGATGGGGCGTGGGCCCTTCGCCGAGACTTGCGCACAACTGCGTGACCTTGCCGCCAATGGTTTGCTCAAAACTTTGAATCATTATTTGCTCCCTTGTTTACAGCCAGAATCAGCCGCGACCGGCCCAGACGACGTCAACCGTGTGATTAGAGATTCAGCCCCCTGCGAGGCGCGCGCGCCCCATCGATACTGATACGGCCAGCCCCGGTCACGAACAGCAGCAGGAAACCCCCGGCGATGCCAATGTTCTTCCAGAAGTGGATCACCATGTCGCGCTGCAATGCGGGATCCGTGACATTCCAGAAATCGTGGCCCAGCACCGCGGTGGCCACGGTGTAGACAGCCATGATGAGCGCGAGTGGGCGCGCCTTGAAGCCGACGATCAGCAGCAGGCCGCCGAGCGCCTCGACCGCGGTTGCGATCCCCGCGGCAACCGGCACGAACGGCACGCCCTTCGAATGCAGATAGCCGACAAAGCCCGCATAGCCCAGCAGTTTCATCACGCCGCCCCACAAAAACAGCACGGCAAGGGCAATGCGCGCGATGAGGATCACGCCGGAATCGACGGGACGCGTCATGAGGGGCTCCTGTAAATGAATAAGCAGCAGACCCGGCCAGGCGGCCGCAGTTCCCTATTTTGCATCCGGTAACATGTGCATTGCCCGCCTTTTCCAAGCGCGGGACAGCGTGAACGGCGCAATCCGCGCCGCCTCGAGGGAAGGCAAAAGGTGTCCGGGCGCGGCACGCGCCCAATTTTGCAAGGATCCAGCCGGTGTCGCCGCGGTGCTTACTTATGCACGAGGATACGTCGCGACCTCGATCAGATTGCCATCCGGATCGCGGCAATACACCGAAGTCATCTTGCCGAGCGCGCCGTCGCGCTCAACCGGGCCGGCCTCTATCGTGACACCCTGAGCGAGCCAGTGGGCTTTGACCTCGGCGGGACTCGCGGTGGTGACAAAGCACAGATCGGCGCTGCCCGGCACCGGCTCACGTCCGGTGAACCAGGCGAGCGTGTCCGCATTGGCCGGCCGCAAATTGATCTTCTGGTTGCCGTATGTCATCGCCACACGCGGGCCAGTGCGCGACTCGAAGCCGATGCGACGCATGCCGAGCATTCGCGCGTACCAGGCCGCGCTGGCTTCCACGTCGGCGACGTTCAGAACGAGATGATCGAGACTGTCTATCGAGAAGCTCATGAGTTTCGCCGCCGTGGTGAGGCGTTATTGCTGCGGTGCATCCGGCGCGAGCAAGACACCTTTTGTGAAAACGAAGCAGCCGTAACCGCGCTCTTCGCCGGTAGCGATCACGCAATAGGCTTTGCGCGCCCGCTCGTAGAATGCGAAACGTTCGACCGAAGCAAACGGCACCTCACGCCCTTCCGCTGCATTGATCTCGATCTGCGCCTCGCGCTGAACGGCCGGAATCGTGTGCGGCTCGCCCACCACTTCCATCCGCGAAGCGGGACGTTCGATGAAAGTATCCAGCGGCATCACCGACAGAATCGCGCGAATCGCACGCGGTGCGTTCACGCCGTCGAGACGCAGCAGCTTGCCCAACACCGTCTCCTGCGCGACGGAAGCGCCCGGAAAGTTGGCGTCGCAAACGACCAGTTCGTCGCCATGTCCCATCGAGCGTAGCGCATGCAGCACGTCGGCATTCAGCAGCGGGTCCAGATTCTTCAGCACGGTGTCTCCTTGAGGTTTGACTGGTGGTTTGCCGGGTCGAACGGGTTGCCCCGTCGTACCCGGTAGCGCGTCGCGCTCGATTGTAGCAAGACCTTGCGGCGCGGTCCGTCACCGGCGGATCGTCGTCAATCGGCCTTTCCGCACAATGCGGTGTGCGGCCGTCTGCCGACACCGTCCACCGCAACCATCCGACCAGTGCGAGCAGCACGAGAGCCACGCCGCCCAACACTGGCTCGCGCCAGGCCAGCAGTGCAGTGAAGGTGAACGCGCGCGCACCGGCCAGCAGCGCGAAGCCGGCGATCGCGCTGGAAAGCGCGTCGACAGCGCCCGACAGGCGCGCGAACGTAAAGACCGTACCAGGAACCGTAGCGGCGGACTCGTGCATGATAGTCTCCGTTAAGAACTATGCGTTATCAGGTAGCGGCAGGCACCTGGTCGAGGAAACCCGTCACCGCCTGCAGACGGCCATGTGCATCGAGCACGCCGAAGTCGGAGCCTTTGACGATCGCTTCGCCGGCCGGCGTGGTCAGTGCCCACGAAAAACGCAGGCGGTTCGCGAAGCCGTCAACCTCCGTCGTGCGACGAAACGTGTGATGCGGGAAGCGTTCATGCACCGCGCGGATCATCGCGTCGATGCCGTCATGGCCCGCGCCTGCCAGCAGCGGATCACGATAGTCGGCATCGCTCGTCCACGTTGCGGCGATCAGCTCACGGCGGCGCACTGCATCCGTTTCATTCCATACGTCGAAATAACGGTCGATCAGATCGGTATGCGCATTCATCTCAGACTCCTTGCTTGGCATGACTGAGCACTACGCTCGGCAGACACGTTGTATGCGGCGGGCTCGGAGTGAAGATTGGCGCCTCGAACGCGGCGCGTCGATTACGTGAGAGGTAAGCATCTCGACGCACCAAGGTGCGAAACCGCGTTTTTTTCCGCTGAATTAGCCATCCGGCCGAATCGTCAGAAGCAGCGTCAGCCGCTAACCTCGTGGCGCAATTGGGGGCCGCGCAGCATCGACGCACGGCATGTGACGAACTGAACGGGCGCGGACACAAACCGCTTTTTTTAATATGATTTTTTCGCTTGCAAGGCCGTATCCGACGGGATACACTCGTCAGCAAATCGGTTCACCGCCTGTGTACACGGTCAACCGCACCGAAGAATTCGACAACTGGCTTGCCAGCCTCGCAGACTTAAGAGCGAGGGCAAAAATTCTGGTGCGAGTCCGGCGTGCGGAGCGAGGTCATTTCGGCGACGTGAAGCTGCTGGAAGACGGTGTGTCCGAAATGCGTGTCGATTGGGGTCCCGGCTATCGGGTCTACTTCGCGCGTGAAGGGCGAATGATGTACCTGCTGCTCTGCGGTGGCGATAAGTCCACACAGCCGGCCGACATCAAGCACGCCAAATCAATGTGGGCAGCAATCAGAAAGGAACTGTCATGAGCAAAGTCAAAACCGCACGGTTCGACGCATCGCACTACCTCGATAGCGAAGAGATGATCGCTGAATATCTCAACGCGGCACTGGAAGAAAGCGACGCCGACGTCCTGCTCGCCGCGATTGCCGACATCGCGAAAGCACGCGGCATCGCAAAAGTCGCGGCCGACGCCGGGCTTGGGCGCGAAAGCCTCTACAAAACACTCGCGCCGGGCTCGAAACCGCGCATGGATACAGTGTTCAAACTGCTGCGCGCACTGGGCGTCAAGCTCAACGCCGTGCCGGTGAGTATGGCGCACGCCTGATGCACGCTTGCCGTATTGCTGCTTCGGGCAAGGCGCTGAACGTGCTGCGTGTTCGTGGGCGCACCTAGGCTTTCCTGCGTATTCCTGCTAGTTCCTGGTATCTCGCGTTTTTCCGCGGTATTCCGCGGTATTCCATTACCTGCCAGGTAATGGATCGCCAACCAGCTTTAGCTATCATCGGTAGCATGAACACACTCTCTCTTGCGCAAACCATCCCGTCGAACGGTCCGACGGCAAGCCGCACGGTCGGCGATCTGCTACGCGAATGGCGGCAGCGGCGAAGAATGAGCCAGTTGCTGCTCGCCGCTGAAGCTGAAATTTCCACGCGGCATCTGAGCTTCGTCGAGTCAGGCCGGGCGGTGCCCAGCCGGGAAATGGTCATGCATCTCGCCGAGCGGCTCGACGTGCCGCTTCGTGCGCGCAATGCGCTGCTGGTCGCGGCGGGTTACGCGCCGCTATTTCGCGAACGTCCTCTAACGGACCCGCAACTGGCCACTGCGCGCGAGGCAGTCGAGTTGGTGCTCAAAGGTCACGAGCCGTATCCGGCACTCGCGATCGACCGTCACTGGACCATCGTGGCCGCAAACAATGCGCTTGCGCCATTGCTTGCAGGCGCGAGCCCGGAACTGCTGAAACCGCCGGTCAATGCAATGCGGCTGAGTTTGCATCCAGAAGGTATCGCAGCGTCGATCATCAATTGGCATGCCTGGCGCGCGCATGCGCTGTCCCGACTCCAGCGGCAAATCGACGTGAGTGGTGACGAGACGCTGAGCGCGCTGCGTGAGGAACTGGCGGCCTACCCTGCTCCCCCCGGCGCGGGAGTGGCGGACCACGACGACGCCGCGAATCATCAGGTCGCCGTGCCACTGCGACTGCGCACCCCGATCGGCGAGCTATCGTTCTTCAGCACGACCACGGTGTTCGGCACACCGGTAGATGTCACCCTGTCGGAACTTGCCATCGAGGCATTCTTTCCTGCCGACCAGCAAACCGCAGCGGCGTTGCTCGAGTTTGCCGCGAAGCAACGCACTGAGGGGGAAAAGGCCGAAGCCGCGAAAGCATCGTAGAGCGTGAACACCGGCGGATCTTCGAACCCGGCGTTGATATCACTTGTTATCGCTTGTCATCGCTTACCAGGCCATTCAAATCACATGGAGAGACGCATTTGATCAACAACGCCCCGCTGATCCGCCAACTCGGTCCGGCCGACCGCGACGCCTACTTCCAGCTTCGCCTGCGCGGCCTGAAGGCCCATCCGGAGTCGTTCGGTCAAAGCTATGAAGAAGCATTGGCCAAAGGCGCCGCGCAACATGACGCGATGTTGCAAGGCGCGCGCGCAGCCGAAGGGGACTTTTTGCTGGGCGCTTATGCGTCTGCCGGCGGTGCATCTGCCAGCGGTGCATCGGCCAACGCGGCATCTGCCAATGCACCGTTGATCGGCGTCGTCGGATTGCTGCGCAATCAGCGCGACAAGGAACAGCACAAAGCGGCCGTCATCGGCATGTATGTCGCGCCGGAAGCCGCTGGCCAGGGCGTCGGGCGCGCCTTGCTCGATGAGTTGCTGGCGCGCGCGGCGCAAGTAGAAGGTCTAAGGCAAATTCAGTTGATGGTGGGCAGCCGGAATGAGACGGCACGCAAGCTTTATGAGTCGCTGGGTTTTCGCAAATATGGCTGCGAGATCGATGCGCTGAACGTCAACGGGGTGTTTCACGATGCCGATCTGATGGCGCGCTTCATGTAATCACGCTTCATGCAACAATCATCTGCCGCCCGTCAATCAAACATCATGTCCGATCTCTCCACTCCACTTCCGCGCGTACCACGCCGCTTCGACATCAATCCGAAACCGCTAGGCGCCGCGCTCGTACTAATCGCGCTGGGCGCTGTCTATCTGGCGCAAACCGTTAGCGGCCGTCAGGCCGCGCTCTACATCGTCGGCGCCCTGCTGGGCATGTCGCTGTATCACGCGGCGTTCGGCTTTACTTCCGCATGGCGGGTCTTCATCGCCGACGGCCGCGGCGCCGGTCTGCGCGCGCAAATGCTGATGCTGGCGCTCGGCGTCCTGTTGTTCTTTCCGGTGCTCGCCGCGGGCACGCTGTTCGGCCGGCCCGTGGTCGGCCTGGTGGCGCCGGCAGGCACGTCCGTGCTGGTCGGTGCCTTCATGTTCGGGGTCGGCATGCAGCTGGGCGGCGGTTGCGCGTCCGGCACGCTATACACCGTCGGTGGCGGCAGCACACGCATGATCGTCACGCTGGCGGCATTCGTCATCGGTTCGGTTGTCGCGACCGCGCACATGCCGTTCTGGACCGCGCTGCCGTCTCTCAAACCGTTTTCGATGGTGACCTCGTTCGGTGCGGGCTGGGCCATCGCACTGAATCTGGTCATTTTCGCTGTGATCGCGGCGCTCACCGTAGCGGTCGAGCGGCGCCGCCACGGCCAGCTGGTCAACGAGCCGCAGCGCGCACCACATGCGTCGCCATGGTTGCACGGTCCGTGGCCGTTGTTCGTCGGCGCAATCGCGCTGGTCCTGCTCAACTTCGCGACGCTGGCATTGTCCGGCCGCCCATGGGGTGTGACATCGGCGTTCGCGCTGTGGGGCGCCAAACTATTTGCCGCACTGGGCATCGACGTGGCCAGTTGGCCGTATTGGGCCGCTCATGCCAACGCCGGTGCATTGGCCGCCCCTGTTACACATGACGTCACCACGGTGATGGACATCGGTATCATCCTCGGCGCCATGACGGCAGCGGCGCTCGCCGGCCGTTACGCGCCGGTCTGGAAAGTGCCGGCCCGCTCGCTGATCGCGGCGGTGGCCGGCGGCCTGATGCTCGGCTATGGGGCCCGTCTGGCCTATGGTTGTAACATCGGCGCCTACTTCAGCGGCATCGTGTCTGGCAGCTTGCACGGCTGGCTGTGGCTGGTCGCCGCCTTCGCCGGCAACGTACTCGGCACCCGTCTGCGCCCGGCGTTCGGCCTCGAAGTCGAGCGGATTCGCGCAAACGGTTGCTAGAAGTTACAAATGCGGCCTCGTTTGTAACTGGGGCCGCACCAACCTGTTACACCTCTGATTTGTCCCCACAGCAGTGTCAATGAGCGGTATTTATTACTTTTAATTTATCTCGCTTTCTACTTCCTTTCTGATTCAGTCCTGATTTTCCGGTTCTCGACCGGATGCGCGCCATTGCTCAGATGAATAAGCCTGGAGCCCACCACACAAGGGTTTCCATGGATCAGACAAAATTCACAGGCCGCAAAAAATCTGCTATGCATCCTCTATTACAGCGCCGTGAAAGAGTTACCGAAATTTGATGCATTTTTTTGAGATATTTTTCCGACAGGGGATTGATTTCTTGTTTTGCCCTTCATACAATTCGTCCCAAGCTGTTACGAAATGTAACGTGATGTATCAAACAGTCGCTGTCTGTATCAGGTGGTGACATGTAGCCGGAGGACAACGTTTCCGGCGAGGCACAAAAGACATAACGGCAGAAAATGCCGACATAGTAATTCGGGGCTTCGGAAACACAGAAAATGGACCGTAGCAGCGAGACGCTGGATTCAATCCGCGAGATCAACTTGTCTTACATCATGCTCGCGCAACGTATGTTGCGTGAGGACAAACCGGTCGGCATGTTCCGGCTGGGACTGTCGTCGGAACTGGCTGATTTGCTTGCCGGGCTGTCGCTCGCGCAGATCGTCAAGCTGGCCGCTTCCGATCAGCTTTTGTGCTTCTTCCGCTTCAACGACCACTCCATGTTGTCGGCGTTGACGCAAACCACGAAGCATGCAGCAGTTGCACCGACTCACGCGGCGATCCTGCTTGCAGGCCAGCCTGCTGAGCAGTTTGCTTAATCGAGGTGACCGCGATGCTCAAGCGTAGCCTGACGGAAGACGCGCAAGAGGTATTCCGCGCCATCGCGCTGATTGAACTCGGCGCGCGCATGCAGGTGCTCGAAAGCGAGTTGACGCTTTCGCGCGACCGCATGATCCGCCTGTACCGCGAGGTCAAAGGCGTATCGCCACCCAAGGGCATGCTGCCGTTTTCGGCGGACTGGTACATGACGTGGCTGGCGAACATCCACGCGTCGCTGTTCTACAACACGTACCTGTTCCTGAAGAACGAAGCGCGTTGCTCGCATCTGGATGCGCTGACCAAAGGATATCGGCTGTATCTGGAACATTGTCAGCACAGCGAAACCGAGCCGGTGCTGGATCTGACGCGTGCGTGGACGCTGGTGCGCTTCTTCGACGCCGACATCCTGCAGTTGACCAAATGCTGCCGTTGCACCGGCAAGTTCGTCGCGCACAAGCACGATCTGCAACACAACGTGGTGTGTGGCGCCTGCCAGCCGCCGTCGCGTGCCGGCAAGACCAAGAAGGCCGCTGCCGCTCGCCAGGAAGCGCTCGAAGCAGCGCAGATCGCGCAAGCTGCCTGAATCAGGTTGAATCGACGAGGGCCGGTCCAGCCTGATTCGAGCCGAAGCACCCAGAAAAAAGGTCCGCCATCACGCGGACCTTTTTTCTCGTGCGTTCGCCCCGGCGCCGAACGCGGGACACCCGATGCGCCCCTGCCCGCGCCCGCGCTATCGCATCAACTCACCAGCCCCACCGTCTGCACCACCAGCCACAGGTTCGCCGCACTGATCACCACGAACAGCGACCAGGCAAGCAACCGCGTCGGCAGTGTGTTGGCGAATTCACCCATCAGCGAACGATCGTTAGTCATGCGGATCAGCGGATAAAGCGCGAACGGCAGTTGCAGGCTCAACACAACCTGGCTTGCAACCAGTAGTTTGCCGACGGCGCCGTTGCCCATCATCTGCACGCCGATCAGCGCCGGAATCAAGGCGAGCGCGCGCGTAATGAAGCGCCGTTGCCAGCATGGAATTTTCAGCTTAAGGAAACCTTCCATGATGACCTGCCCCGCCACCGTGCCGGTGAAGGTCGAACTTTGCCCCGACGCCAGCAAGGTGATCGCGAACAGCACGGCTGCGAAACCGGTGCCGACGATCGGCGCCAGCAGCTTGTACGCGTCTTCGATTTCGGTGACCTGGTTGTGGCCGGTGGCATGGAACGCGGCGGCCGCGAGAATCAGGATCGCCATGTTGATCAGCAAGGCGATCACCAGCGAGGCGATCGTATCGATGCGGGACATGCCGATCGCCGACCTGATACTGGCCGGATCACGCTTCACGGCGCGCGTCTGCACGATCGACGAATGCAGGTAGAGGTTGTGCGGCATCACGGTCGCGCCGAGAATACCGATCGCCAGATACATCGGCTCACGGCTGCTGAGCGCCTCCCATGAAGGAATCAGTCCTTGCGCGACCGACGGCCAATGCGGCTTCACCAGCGCCAACTCGATGATGTAACCCACCCCGATCGTTGCAATCAGGCCGAGCATGATCGCTTCGAGATCGCGGAAATTCTTGCCCTTCAGGCCGAGCACGATCAGCGTGTCGAACGCGGTCAGCAACACGCCCGTGGTTAGCGAGCATTTGAAGAGCAGATGGAAGGCCAACGCGCCGCCGAGCACTTCGGCCAGATCGCAGGCCACGATCGAGAGTTCGGCGAGCAGCCACTGAAAGCGCGCGGCACCCGGCGAATAACGCAGTCTCGACAATTCCGCGAGATCCCGCCCGGTGGCGATGCCCAGACGCATGCTCAGGCATTGCAGCGCCATCGCCGCGAGACTCGACAGCATGACGACGAACAGCAGGCTGTAACCGTAACGCGAACCCGCTTCGATATCGGTGGCCCAGTTGCCGGGGTCCATGTAGCCGATCGAAATCAGCAGGCCGGGCCCGGCGAACTGCAGGATTTTTTTCCAGAACGGCGCGCCTTGCGAGACGGCAACAGTGCCTTGCACCTCGGATGGACAAAACGGCGCCGTTGCGGTGGTCGGTAATTTGAACTGCAATCCGGAGCTCTCTTGAAGGGGATAAAGCACGACGTCTCATGCAAGCCGCCGCGAACCGCCTCAAGTGTACAAAGAAACCTCCGGCAATGTCCCGTTGAGCGCATAGCGGCCGACGTCGCGCAGGCGATAGTCGAGCGGGTCATGCAGCGTATGAACGCGAGCATTGCGCCAGAAACGGTCGAGTGCGAGCGGTGCGTGCGTGGCACGCGCGCCACAGGCGTCGAACAGTTTTTCGCTGACGTCGAGTGCGGCGCGGTGCGCGACGATCTTCGCCTCCGAGGTGGCGAGCGCCACGTGCGCGCGCGTTTCGGCGTCCAAAGCCGCACCCTGCTGCCATGCGTCTTCGAGCGCATCGGCGGCACGTGTTGCCAGCGCCTCAGCACTCACCGTCTGCAGACGCATCTCACCGAAACGCTGGATCAGGTAAGGATCGTCGGTGGCTTTCTCAACGCCGGACGAGATCCACGGCTTGCCGTATTGCGTGACGTACGCGCGCGCCTCTTCGAGCGCACCCTGCGCGATGCCGACGAACAGATTGGTCAGCACCTGCTGCGAAATCAGCGTGCGCAGGCTCGCATAAGCTGTGTCGGCCCGCTCCAGTACCTCATGCGGCTCGATCAGGACCTGTGCAAAGGAGACGCTGCCGCTGTCGGTTTGCCGCTGGCCGATCGGGTTCCAGTCTTCATGAACCGTAATGCCCTCGCGCGTGGTTGGGACCGCGGCGAATACCGCTTTGCCGGTGGCCGGATCGAGCGCGGAAACCGTCATCATGTGCGAACCGCGCGTGCCGGAACAAAAACCTTTCTGCCCATCGAGACGATAGCCACCGCCACTGGTTGGGCTGGCAACGAGTCGCGTGTCAAGCGGATTGACAGCATTGCCCCACCACCAGCGCCCTTCAACCGTGCCGCTCAGATAGCGGGCCCGTTGTTCGGCATTGCCCCAGACATTGACGCTGACCACCTGCAGACAGGTGAAGCCCAGCAGATGCGCGAGCGCACTGTCGACTCGCGCGATCTGACGGATCGTCTCGTAGATCTCCGGCCAGCGCGCGCCGAGACCACCGAACTCACGCGGCACGGCGAGCGTGAGCAAACCCGCGTCGGCGATCCATTGTTTCTCCCGCGCGGCGTGACCGCCGTCGCGATCGCGCTGGGCCGCGCTGGCACGCAACGCGTCGAGCAAGCCGGCGAGATCGCGCACCACGGGCGCGGCGTCGGTTGACAGGGGATGCAGCGCCTCGGGATGACGAGGTTGGTTCATTCGTTGTCCACGTGAAAAAATTGGGCGAGCGGCGCATGAGTTATCCACGCGGCCGGCTCGCGTTCCATCAGCTTCGCGAGAGTCTGCACGCTGCCATCATGCACGCTGTGCAAGCCGCCGTACAAAGCGGTCGCCGACAAACTGCACCGCCGTCACAATCACGATCAGCAGCACAATCACTGTCACCATCACGGTAGTATCGAAACGCTGATAGCCGTAGCGAATCGCCAGATCCCCCAGGCCGCCGGCGCCCACCGCGCCCGCCATCGCCGACGAACCGATCATGGCGACCACCGTGATCGTAAAGCCGCCGAGAATGCCCGGCAGCGCTTCAGGCAGCAGCACATGCCAGATGATATGCCGGCGCTGCGCACCCATTGCCTGCGCGGCTTCGATCAAGCCGCGATCCACTTCGCGCAAGCTCACTTCGGCCACGCGTGCAAAAAAAGGAATCGCCGCGATACTGAGCGGCACAATCGCGGCCCATACACCGATCGTCGTGCCGATCAGCAAACGCGTGAGCGGCAGCAGCGCAACCAGCAGAATGATAAACGGCGTGGAGCGAAACGCATTGACGAGCGCGCCGAGCGTGCTGTTCACCACACGTTTTTCAAAGATACCGCCTCGCGTGGTGGTAACCAGCACCAGCGCGAGCGGAATACCGATCAACGCCGCGACGAAGGCGGATACGCCGACCATGACGATGGTGTCGCGAATCGCATCGGCGAGTTCCGAGAGCCAGAGATCAGACATAGCCGAGCACCTCGACATGATTGGCATAGCGGCGCGCGCGCTCGAGCAAGGTGGCGATCTGCTTTTGCACCGTGTCGCCCGCATTCGCGCGCACCTCTGCCGACACCACCAGACGCCCTTGCGCATGCCCCTGAATCCGGTCGATGCCGCCATGCACGAAACTCACGCGCCCGCCTTCAACGCTCAATGCAGACGTCAAGCCGCCCAGATCGGGCTCGTTCGCATCGCTGCCGGTGAAGCGCACGTCGAGCAAAATCCGCGCATCCGTTTGCGCGATCTCGTGCACTGGTTTGACGCGCGTGGCCAGATCCGCTGGCAGGTCGTGCACCAGGGTACGCAGCAACGCACGTGTCGCGTCATGCCGTGGCTCGCCGAACACGCGCCACACCGGACCGGTCTCCACCACCTCACCGCGCTCGATCACCGCCACGGTATCGCAGACCTCGCGAATCACCTGCATCTCGTGCGTGATCAGCACAATGGTCAGATCGAGCCGCTGATTGATGTCGCGCAGCAACGCGAGAATGGCTTGCGTCGTTTCGGGATCGAGTGCGGACGTCGCTTCGTCGCATAGCAAAATATCCGGGTCGGTCACGAGTGCACGCGCGATTCCGACGCGCTGCTTCTGCCCGCCGGACAAACTCGCCGGATACGCATCGCGTTTGGCCGACAGACCGACCAGTTCGAGCAAGGCATCGACTTTCTGGTCGATCGCAGCCTTCGGCGTGCCGGCGATTTTCAGCGGCAACGCAATGTTCTCGCGTACCGTTTTCGCGGAGAGCAGATTGAAATGCTGGAACACCATGCCGATCCGCCGGCGCAACGTGACCAGTCCACGCTCGTCGAGTTCGCCGACGCTCACGTCATTCACGCGAACCGCGCCGGAAGTCGGCTTTTCCAGACCGTTGACGAGCCGCAGCAGCGTCGATTTGCCTGCTCCGCTGCGGCCGATGATGCCGAACACCTCGCCGCGCGCCACCTTCAGCGAAACGTTCGAAAGGGCCGCGGTCGACACGCCACGCGTGTTGGCGAACACCTTGCCCACGTCGTCGAAAACGACCGCCACCCGCGCGATATCCGGCGCGGCACGATTCAAGCCGAGGGACGGCGCATCTTCAATAAACTGCGGCACGTTGAATAGATTGGCCATGGCGTCGCTCCTCTCATGCTTCCACGGTGGATCGCGCGCCGGCTTGCGCAATTTTTGCATTGAGCCGATGCCGCGCGCCGGCATGCCCCTCAGGCAGTCGCGCGCGGCCGCCGCCGAACAGCTTTTCGCGCAGCGTCGGTGCCGGGTCGTAGTCTTCCTTGTAGACGCCGCGATTCTGCAATTCCGGCACCACCAGATCGACGAAGTCTTCAAACGATTCGGGCATGACGGTACGCGTCAGATTGAATCCGTCCACACCGGCCTCTTCCATCCACGAGATCAATTCGTCCGCGATCTGTTGCGACGAACCGACCACGGGCTTCGCGCGTCCACCGAGCGTCATCTGTTCGAGCACCTTGCGTTTGGTCCATACGCCGCTCACGCTTTTCTTCGAGATCGCCTCGACAGCCGATTGCATCGATTCGGTCTTCACGTACGAGATCGGGTCATCCAGCGCGTATTGCGAGAAGTCGATGCCGGTCGAACTGGAGAAATGCGCGATGCCGCCCTCGGCGCTCGCGTAACGCCGGTACTCTTCGAATTTCTCCTGCGCGGCGCGTTCTGTTTCTCCGACTACAACGGTAACCCCGGCAAAGATCTTGATGTCGTCAGCCGCGCGGCCGAAACTCACCGCCCGCGCCCGAATGTCGTCGACGATGGAGCGCGTAAGCTGCTTGTTCTGTCCGCCGACAAACACGCATTCCGCGTGACGCGCCGCGAAATCGACACCCCGGCTCGACGACCCCGCCTGATACAGAACCGGCGTGCGTTGCGGCGACGGTTCGCTCAGGTGAATGGCGTCGATCGAATAGTACGGGCCGTCATGTTTCACACGATGCACCTTACCGGGATGCGAGAAGATGCGCGCCGCGCGATCGCGCACCACCGCATCGTCTTCCCAGCTTTGCTCCCATAGCTTGTAGACCACGTCCATGTAATCGTCCGCGCGATCGTAGCGGTCGTCGTGGCTGATCTGTTGCGCGAGACCCATGCCACGCGCCGCACTGTCCAGATAGCCGGTGACGATGTTCCAGCCCACCCGGCCTTTGGTCAGATGATCCAGCGTCGACATGCGTCGCGCGAACAGGTAAGGCGGCTCATACGTCAGATTCGACGTGACGCCGAAGCCGATATGCTTCGTCACGTGCGCCATGGCCGGCACGATCAGCGAGGGATCGTTGATCGGAATCTGCACCGATTCGCGCAGCGACGTGTCCGGGCCGCCCTGATAGACGTCGTATACGCCGACGATATCCGCGAGAAAGATGCCGTCGAACTTGCCGCGCTCGAGTGTTTGCGCGAGGCTAGTCCAGTAATCGAGGTCGGTGTAATGTGCGGAACGGTCACGCGGATGCGTCCACAAACCATGATTGATATGGCCGACCGCATTCATGTTGAACGCGTTCAGCAGGATCTTTTTCTTCGCCATCGTGTAGTTCCTTGCTCCATACAACGCTAGCCGCGTCACTGAGATGCCAGCCCTCGCTGCACAACCAGGTCGTGTCAGTTACCAGGCGACGGCGTAAAGATTGCCGAAGGCTTTATCGAGCGCGGCACGCACGGCGGGCGAATGCTGATAGATCGAAATGAACTTGCGGATACGCGGATCGTTCACGCTTTCCGGACGCACGACCCACTGAATCGCGTAGTTTTTGTTTTCGAGGCCGTCGAACAGCAAGGCGCTATTCGGATCGGTGGTGCCTGCGAGCTTGATGAAGCTCGGGTAGCCTTGGGCGAGATCGACGTCGTCGAGCGAGCGGGCCAACTGCGATGCTTCGAGCTGGACGATCTTCAGATGCTTCGGGTTGTCGACGATGTCGAGCGTCGTGGCGCGATAGTCGATGCCTGGCGTCAGTTTGATCAGCCCGGCGCGTTGCAGCAGCAACAGACCGCGGCCGCCGTTGACCGGATCGTTCGCGATGGCGACGGTGGCGCCATCCTTCAGTTGATCGAAGCGTTTGATCTTCTTCGAATAGAGACCGATCTTCATGATCGTGCCCGGCGCGATCGCGACGAAGTTATAGCCACCCTGCTTCTTTGCGTTCTCGAGAAACGGGATGTGCTGGAAATAGTTGACGTCGATGTCCTTGTTGGCGAGCGCCGCGTTCGGTGTATTCCAGTCGGTGAACTCGATGATCTTCACGTCCAGCCCTTGTTCCTTCGCTTCGCGCGCGGCTACTTTAAGCGCCTCGATCTGCGGGCTGGTGGCGGTACCGATCTTCAACGTGGGCGTGTCGGCCGCGGCGGCCGGCGTGGCCGACAAAGCCAGCGCGACGCCAAATGCGCCGATCAGCGCCAGCGTCGGGGCATGAAAAAAACGCTGCACTGCAGACAGAGAAATGCGCATGGTGAGCTCTTTAGAATTAGGGCGTGGTGTGTTTCGAGGCGAGCCGATCCCACGGCACGCGGGCAGGCGCGCCGGGATCGGTCGAACAACGGAAATCTGCCGCGCGCGGTTTAACCGGCACACGGCAGCAAAAGAACGCGCGAGCGGATCAGCGCGGACAGCAGCAGGTCGGACAGGTCATCGCCTCTCTCCAGATGAGGTGCGAATCATGATAGACGGCGGGAAACCGGCGGTCTACGAACGGATTTTGGGAAGGAAAGCGGGAAAAATGATTTGGGGGCGGCGGGCGTGCCAGCTGGACTTGAAAAGCACAAAAATATGTATAAAATCAAATTTTTGGCGGTTAAATTTGATTTAATTGTGAAAAAAGCTCAACTGCTCGACATGCTGCCGTTCGAAGCCGAGGAGGTCATCACCGCCTTGGGATGCAAGATCGCGCTCGCGCGTCGAGCCCGATCGTGGACTCAGGCGGACCTCGCCGCGAAGATGGGCGTCAGCGTGAATACCGTAGTCAACCTTGAGAAGGGCCGGCCGTCTGTTGCATTCGGGCAAGTCGTCATGGCGCTGTGGTTGCTGGATTCTCTGGACGTGCTTCGCCAGGCCACGCGTCCGGAAGACGACCCTGTGATCCAGAAAGAAGCGCTCAGGCGCTTGCCAAAACGCGTGCGGGGATCCAATGGCTGAAAAAACGCGACCGGTGTGGATATGGCCGCCCGGCGAAGTTGACCCAGTTGTCTGCGGCACTTTCGAATGGTCGCCGGGAATCGGTCAATTCGCCTATCTGCCGGAATATCGGGCGCGCGCCGGCGCCCTGCCTATCGACCCCAGCAACCTGCCATTCTCGCGTTCGACGAAACCTGCCACGACCACGCTAATGAACGGTGTTTTCGGCGTATTGCGCGATGCAGCGCCCGAGGGATTTGGCCTGGATTTGCTCCTCGCGAAACACGCCCGGCAGGATCTCGACGAAATCGACCGAATGGATCTGGCGGTCGGAGATGGCGTCGGGGCAATCGAAGTCTGTTCGCCCGACATGATCGATCGGAAGATCGCCTATCGGCCGCCATCCGAAAACGAACTGGAACTGCAACTCGTCGATGCCGAGCCGGGATTCTCGGTACGCCGCGTCGTCGAGCAACTATCAGGGATAGACGACGGCACGAGTCTCGGTGGCGAAAAGCCAAAACTGACCATCACCCGGCAAAGCGGCGGCGCTACACAATGGTGGATTGCCAAGCTGCAGGAGCGAGGAGCCGCGCCATTTCTTCCAGCGCGCGAATTCGTAGCGATGACGCTCGCGGCCCAGTGTGACATTGACGCAGCCCAGGTGCACTACAGCAGGATGGGCCAGCACGAGGTCGTACTGGTCAAAAGATTCGACCGTGACGTGGTAGCGGAAGGTGTTCAACGCTCACTGTTCGCGAGCGCCGCAACGGTGCTGCGACTGCGCAGCGATTCGACTCGGGAAGACCCAGACCGTTCGTACGTGAAGTTCGCCCATGAGTTGCGGCGTTGGTGCGCAGATCGGAATCAGAGCTACGTCGACCAGCAACGTGAACTGTGGCGGCGTATGGTGTTCAATGCGCTGGTCGGCAACTATGACGATCATCCACGCAATCATGGGCTGCTCTACCGCTCAGGCTCCTGGGCATTGTCACCAGCCTATGACATCGTGGCGATACCACGCCGGCGAGAAGATCAGGCGATGGCATTGAACCGCCAGGGAAGTCGCATTGCAACACCGGAGAGCCTGATCGTCGACGCGCCGGCATTTTCATACGAGATGGAAGAAGCGTGGAACACGTTGCGCGTCATGGCCGATTCTGTACATACATCATGGCGCGCATTGTTTGCGATGTCGTGCGGTCTTACCGAGCAAGAGATCGAAGTTCAGCGCCCTGCTTTTAAACTTGCTGAAGACATCGCGACCGGACAACAGACGCTCGACCCGTTACGGTTGGGCCGGCGCCGTCGATAACGGCTCGTCTCCGATGCCGTTAACCGTCGGCAAAAAAAACGCCGGGCCGCGCTTTAACTAGCGCAACCCGGCGTTCTTCATCAGCCAGCAAACCGAAAGCAAATCCTAGCGTTTCGCGACCTGATCCGCCGCTACAGAAATAGCTGCAGAAGTAGAGGTCGACGCAGACGCAGCAACCGCGCCCGACGCCGGCGCAACCGCCCCTACCGCCGTATCGCCCGCCGGCTTCACATCGCCCCAGCCACCGCCGAGCGCGCGAATCAGATTCACCGTCGACACCGCCTGCGTGCCCGACAGATGGCTCGCCTGCAGTTGCGAAAGCAGCACTTGCCGCTCGCCGTCGATCACGTCCAGATAGCTGACCGCGCCTTCCGTGTACTGCGTGCGCGACAGATGCGCCGCACGCTGAGAAGCCACGACCGCGTCGTTCTGCTCGCGCATCTGATCGTCCAGCAAGCGCAGATCGGCCAGATTGTCCTCGACCTCACGGAACGCCACCAGCACCTGTTGACGATATTGCGCCACATCCTCGTCGTACTTCGAGCGCGCCTGTGCGAGGTTTGCCTTGCGGCGGCCGCCGTCGAACAGCGGCAGCGTCAGCGCGGTACCGGCGAACGGCCCGAGAATGAACGCGCGGCTCGACCACATGAACAGATCGCCCAGCGTCGCCGATTCAAAGCCGGCCCCGCCCGTGATATCGAGCTTCGGGAAAAACGCCGACTTCGCCAGACCAACCCGCGCATTCGCCGCCATCATGGCCCGCTCCGCTGCCGAAATGTCCGGCCGGCGTTCAAGCAGCGCCGAAGGCAAACCTGGCGGCACGCGCACCGTCACCGGCGCGAGCGGCGCTTCCGCGAACGAGAAATCAGCCGGCGGCTTGCCGAGCAGAATCGCCAGACTGTGCTCGGAGGCCGCACGCTGACGCGCGACGCCCACCGCATCGGCACGCGCACTAGCCAGTTCGTTGCGGGCACGCGAAACATCCAGCTCACCGATATCGCCTTCCTTGAAACGGCGCTCGATCAGTTTCAGCGTGTCTTCGCGCAACGCCACGGTACGACGGTACAGATCCTGATCGGTGTCGAGCTCGCGCAACTGGAAGTAGTTCTGCGCGACATCGGCTTGCAGCGACAGCTGCACCGAGCGGAACAGCGCTTCCGTTTGCTGCTCGTCCGCCCGCGACGCATTCACGTTCGAACCGACCCGCCCGAACAGATCGGTCTCGTACGACGCGCCCACCTGGGCGCGCCAGATCGTGCCGTTCGTCCCGCCTGCGCTATCCGGCTGGAATTGCGAGGCGGCCGATGCCCGTTCACGCGTCGGACCAAAACCCGCGTCCAGCTTCGGGAACCAGTCCGACTTCGCCGCCTGGGTCACCGCACGCGCCTGCTGCACGCGTGCCGCAGCCGCCTTCAGATCCTGATTCGCGGCAGCCGCCTGCTCTTCCAGCGCGTTGAGTTGCGGGTCGCCGAAAATCGTCCACCATTCGCCGCGATGCGCGTCGTCGGCGGGCTGGGCCTGTTTCCAGGTACCCGCGTCCTGCGGCGATGCGGCGGAGGTAGCCGAAGTAGCAGACGCACCCGAAGCAGCAACGGGCGCTTCCTTGAATGCAACCGGCGTATCCACCTGCGGCCGCTTATACGTGGGCTCCACGGAGCAGGCCGCGAGCAACGCCACCAGCAAACCGCTGGCAGCCGCCCGGCCCCACCCGCTCAAAGATTCAAAACGATTCATTTTTATTTTCTCCTCAGGCTTCCGTTGCCGGCGCCCCAAGGTGCGGTGCGTCTTTCTGCGCGACGTGAATCGTCCCGCCCGCCAACGTACGCAGCACCACATAGAACACAGGGGTCAGCATCAGGCCGAACAGCGTCACGCCGAGCATGCCAAAGAACACCGCGATACCCATCGCGTGACGCATCTCCGAACCCGCTCCGCTCGACAGCACCAGCGGCACCACACCCATGATGAAAGCGATCGACGTCATCAGAATCGGACGCAGACGCAAGCGGCTCGCCTCGATCGCCGCCGCCAGCGGCGTACGCCCGTCATGCTCCAGCTCCCGCGCAAACTCGACGATCAGGATCGCGTTCTTCGCCGACAGCCCCACCAGCACCATCAAGCCAATCTGCGTGAAGATGTTGTTGTCGCCACCCGTGAGCCACACACCGGTCAGCGCGGACAGCACGCTCATCGGCACGATCAGGATCACCGCGAGCGGCAGCGTCAGGCTTTCATACAACGCGGCCAGCACGAGGAACACGAGCAGCACGCTGATCGGGAACACCCACAGACCCGCATTGCCGGCGATTATCTGCTGATACGTCAGGTCGGTCCATTCCAGCTTCACACCGTGCGGCAAGGTTTCCGCCGCCACGCGTTCGGCCGCGGCCTGCGCCTGGCCTGACGAGAAGCCCGGAGCCGGACCACCGTTGATATCGGCGGCCGTATAGCCGTTGTAACGCACCACCATTTCCGGACCATACGTAGGCGTGACCGTCACCAGCGAGGACAGCGGCACCATGTCGCCGGCAGCGTTGCGCGTCTTCAGCTGCAGAATGTCGTCGGCACGTTGACGGAACGGCGCATCGGCCTGCACCCGCACCTGATACACGCGGCCAAAGCGGTTGAAGTCGTTCACGTACAGCGAGCCCAGATAGATCTGCATCGTGTTGAAGACGTCCGTGACCGGCACACCGAGTTGCTTGGCCTTCACACGGTCCAGGTCGACGTTCAACTGCGGCACGTTGATCTGATAGCTGGAGAAGGTCGGTCCGAGTTCAGGCGTTTGCGCCGCCCGCTTCACGAATGCCTCCGCTGCCTTGTTCAGCTCCGCGTAACCCACCGCGCCATGGTCTTCCAGCTGCATCTTGAAGCCGCCGAGCGTACCGAGACCCAGCACCGGCGGCGGCGGGAACACCGCCACGAACGAATCCTTGATCGCGCCGTACTGCTGGTTCAACGCGCCGGCAATCGCACCGGCCGAGAGCTTCTTGCTGCCACGTTCCTTGAAAGGCTTCAACGTGACGAACACGATGCCCGCGCTCGAGCTATTGGTGAAGCCGTTCACCGACAGACCAGGGAACGCCACTGCGCTTTCCACGCCCGGCTGCTTCAACGCGATCGCGCTCATATCGCGAATCACCTTTTCCGTACGATCCAGCGACGCACCGTTCGGCAATTGCGCGAATGCAATCAGGTATTCCTTGTCCTGCGCCGGCACGAAACCGCCCGGCACGACGCGCGAGATCAGCACCGTTGCGCCCAGCAGGATCGCGTAGACCGCGAGCATCGCGCCCTTACGGCGCAACACGCCCTTCACGCCGCGGCCATACTCCGTCGAGCCGCGATGGAACACCTTGTTGAAGCCCTTGAAGAACCGGCCCAGCACGCGATTCATCAGGCGTGTCAGGAAGTCTTCCTTGGCGCCATGGCCGCGCAACAGCATCGCGGACAAAGCCGGCGACAACGTCAGCGAGTTGAACGCCGAGATCACCGTCGAGATCGCGATAGTCATCGCGAACTGCTTGTAGAACTGACCCGTCAGGCCGGTCATGAAAGCGAGCGGCACGAACACGGCGACCAGCGTCAGCGCGATGGCGATAATCGGCCCGCTCACTTCCTGCATCGCCTTATAGGTGGCATCGCGCGCACTGAGCCCGTTTTCGATGTTCCGTTCGACGTTCTCCACCACCACGATCGCATCGTCCACCACGATCCCGATGGCCAGCACCATCCCGAACAATGACAACGCGTTGATCGAGAAACCGAATGCAAGCAGCAGCGAGAACGTACCGACGATCGACACCGGCACCGCAATCAGCGGAATGATCGATGCACGCCACGTTTGCAGGAACACGATCACCACGATCACCACCAGCGCAATCGCTTCGAGCAGCGTGTGAATCACGGCCTCGATACTCGAGCGCACGAACTGCGTCGGGTCATAGACGATCTTGTATTCGACGCCCGCCGGCATGTCTTCCGCAAGTTCCTTCATTGCCGAGCGAACCTGATCGGAAATCGCCAGCGAGTTCGCACCCGGCGCCTGATTGATCGCGAGCGCAACGGCCGGCTTGTTATCCAGCAGCGAACGCAGGCCATATTCCGAAGCCGCCAGTTCGACACGTGCGATATCGCGCAGGTACGTCACGCCGCCATCCGGCGCGGTTTTGACGATGATGTCGCCGAATTCGCCCTCAGTCTTCAAACGGCCACGCGCATTCACCGACAACTGCAATTGCGTACCCGGCACCGAAGGCGATGCGCCGATCACACCGGCTGCCACCTGAATGTTCTGCTCACGGATCGCGTTGACCACTTCGGTCGCCGTCAAACCGCGCTGTGCAACCTTCTGCGGATCGAGCCAGACACGCATCGCGTAGTCGCCCGAACCCCACAACTGCACTTCGCCGACGCCCTGAATCCGCGCCAACCGGTCCTTGACGTTGAGCAGCGCGTAATTGCGCAGATACGTCATGTCGTAGCGGTTGTTCGGCGAGATCAGGTGGACCACCATCGTCAGCGTGGGCGAACTCTTGATGGTCGTGATGCCGAGGCGCTGCACATCTTCCGGCAGGCGCGGCAACGCCTGATTGACGCGGTTCTGCACCAGTTGCGTCGCAAGGTCCGGATTGGTGCCGAGCTTGAAGGTCACCGTCAGCGTGAGATTGCCGTCGCTATTCGCTTGCGACTGCATGTACAGCATGTTCTCGACGCCGTTGATCTGCTCTTCGAGCGGTGCGGCGACCGCCTCGGCGATCACCTTCGGGTTCGCGCCAGGATACTGCGCGTGCACCACCACGGAAGGCGGCACGACTTCCGGGTACTCCGAAATCGGCAGCTTGAAGAGCGAAATGATGCCCCCCAGCAGGATCAATACCGATAGCACGCCGGCAAAGATCGGTCGATCGATGAAGAATTTGGATATGTTCATGGGAAGCTCTTAACGTTGGAGCATGCGCCCGCTATGACCAGATAATGGGTGACGACAACTGGATAGCCGCGGCGCACGAGGCTCACGAATTCTTGTCCGCGGTTTTCGCTTTCGTCTGCGCAAGCGGTGCGCTGTTCGGATCCTGATCGGCGGTCATCGGCACCATATGAGCGCGCACTGCATCGCCCGGACGCACACGCTGAATACCGTTCACGACGATCCGGTCGGTCGGCTGCAAGCCACCCTTGACCACGCGCAGGTTGCCTTGCATGCTGCCCACCGAGATCTCGCGATACACCACGTGATTGCCCTGATCCACCACCAGCACGAATTTCTTGTCCTGATCGGTGCCCACTGCGGCGTCGTCGATCAGCAGTGCCGGGTGCGGCTCGCTGCCGCCGACCTTCACGCGTGCATACAGGCCCGGGATCAATGCGCCATCCTGGTTATCGAAACGCGCGCGCACCCGGATCGTGCCGGACGACGTGTCCAGCCGGTTGTCGACGGATTCGATCGTGCCGCTGCGCGAGTAGCCGCTTTCATCCGCCAGACCCAGGTCCACCGGCACCTTGCGGCCGTCTTTCGCGCGGCTCAGGTATTGCAGGTAGGTTTGTTCGTCGACGTCGAACGATGCGTAGATCGGCGAAACCGACACCAGCGTGGTGAGGGGCGCCGAGCTTGCGCCCGCCGCCACCACATTGCCTACCGTGATTTCCGCGCGCGACACACGGCCTGCCACCGGCGCGACGATCTTCGTGTAGCCGAGATTGATACGCGCGGTTTCGACGGCTGCCTGCGCGGCCTTCAGATTGGCGCTCGCTTCACGCGCGGCGTTCTGCTTCTCGTCGTAATCACGCTTGGCGATCGCGTTGTCGGCAATCAGGCGTTGCGCGCGTTCCCAATCGCTTTGCGTGTAGCCCGTGCGCGCCTGCGCTGCCGCGAGCTGTGCCTCGGCGCGGTCCACCTCGGCTGCATACGGACGCGGATCGATCACGAACAGCGTATCGCCCTTCTTCACGAGTGCACCGTCCTTGAAGTTGACGGACACGATCGTGCCCGGCACTTGCGAACGCACATCCACTTTTTCGACTGCTTCGAGGCGGCCCGAATAGCTTTGCCAGTCGGTGATGGTCTTTTGCACCACAGTGGCAACGTCGACCTCCGGCACGATGGTCGGCGCGGCGGGCGAGCTCGCGTCGACGCGGATCGCACCGAACGTACCCAGCCCGGCCACCACGACGACGGCTAGCGCGGCAATCGCCACACGGCGACGGGAAAGAGGAAGGATAGTCATGAGAAGCTCCCGGTATCGTTGATTAAAGTTCTACTTGTTTCTGTTTCAGCGATGGGCGCGCGCATCGAAGCGCCACTGAAAAAATCTCACCGCCTCCTGCAATGCGGGCGGGTGGTCGGCCAACGCGGCGTGCGAGATGCTGGGATAGCGGACCACCTGGGTCAGCACACCCGCGTCGATCAGACTGCTCGCGTATTTCTCCGCCTCCACATGCAGCACATCGTTTTGCGCCGTCGCGATCAGCGTGGCCGGCAGGCCCGCGAGACGCGACGACTCGAGCG
Organism: Paraburkholderia fungorum; assembly: GCF_003610895.1. Taxonomy (GTDB): domain Bacteria; phylum Pseudomonadota; class Gammaproteobacteria; order Burkholderiales; family Burkholderiaceae; genus Paraburkholderia; species Paraburkholderia fungorum_B. The sequence continues at coordinate 334,094 of NZ_MCAS01000012.1, read as the reverse complement.
GCGCGGCATACGGATGCATGCGCTGCGACGCTTGCGGCAGATACGCGCGATAACACGCGGCGCATTCCTTCGCGGTGATGTCCGAACCGAGCCGCTTCTCGTCGCCGAGGCGCGTGAGGCTCGGATCCAGCATCGGTCCGAACAGCGCCTGCGCGACGATGCGCACATCGCCACGATCGCGGGCGATGAAAGCGAGGCAGTTGGCCAACTGTCCGCCTGCATCGTGGCCCGCCACGCCGACCTTCTTGCTGTTCCCGCCAAACGCGCGGGCTCGGGTCTGCACCCACAGCGCCGCGCGATGAGCGTCTTCAGGCGCCGCCGGAAACGGAAACTGCGGCGCCAGCGAGTAACCGACCGAGACGACCAGTGCCGGTAAGTGTTCTGCGAAATAACGCGCGGCGTAGTCGGCCTGATCGATCGAGCCCTTGGTGAAACCGCCGCCGTGGAAATAAAGCAATACCGGCAGTGCGGTCTTTTGTGACTGCCGGTACAAACGCAACGTAATGTCCTGGGCGTGCCCTTCGATCTGCACGTCAGTCACTTCAAGTGCCGTGCCGTCTGCTTGTGCCAGGCCGCTGCCGGCGGGCACAAAAAAGTACGGCGGTTTAAATGCATCCATGTCGAGCCGCGCAATGCGCATAGAACTTCAATGGTGCGAATTGTGGGTTCGGCAGACTCGTAAATAAATGCCTATAATCCGGCAACACAATTCGGCGTCCCTGAACAATCGAATGTGATTGCTCTGCGGATTCGATTCCTGCTCAGTGCGCCCGCCCCTTTCTGGAGGTTTGCAATGGACCGGCTTCAGGCCATGCAAGTGTTCACGCGCGTCGTCGACACCAACAGCTTTACCCGTGCGGCGGAAACGCTCGACCTGCCGCGCGCATCGGTTACCACCATCATTCAGAATCTCGAAGCGTTCCTCGGAACGCGCCTGATGCACCGGACCACGCGGCGTTTGTCGCTGACGCCGGACGGCGCTGCGTATTACGAACGCTGCGTGCGCATCCTTGCGGACGTCGAAGAGACCGAGGCCAGCTTCCAGAGCGGCAACAAGAAGCCGCACGGCAAGTTGCGCATCGACATGCCGGGATCGATCGGGCGTTTGCTGGTGATCCCTTCGCTCTGTGAATTTCACACGCGCTATCCCGACATCGACCTGCAACTCGGATTGACGGACCGGCCCGTCGATCTGCTGCAGGAAGGCGTGGATTGCGTGGTACGTGTGGGTGCGTTACAGGATTCGTCGCTAGTGGCGCGGCGTATCGGTTTGTTCGAGGGCGTGACATGCGCGGCCCCCGACTACATTGAGCGTGCGGGCATGCCGACATCGCTCGAGGACCTCGATAATCACAAAGCAGTCAATTATTTCTCGAGCCGCACGGGGCGCACGATCGATTGGGCCTTCATGGTTGATGGCAAAGAAATCGAAGTAAAAATGAAGGGCATTGTGTCGGTGAATGACGCCGATGCCTACGTAACCTGCGGACTGGAAGGTTTCGGCCTGATTCAGCCGGCGCTCTTCATGGTGCTGCCGCATCTGCGTTCGGGCCAGCTGGTTGAAGTGTTGCCGGAGCTGAAGCCTTTACCGATGCCGATTTCCGCAGTCTATCCGCACAGTCGGCATCTGTCGCCTAAAGTCCGTGTTTTCGTAGACTGGATTGCCGAGCTGTTCGATCGCTGCCCATTGCTTAGCGGACGCGGCAGTCTCGACGCGATGTGCACGAAGCGCACTTTCGAAGAACGTGAATCTGCTCCGACGCTCGATACCCCGGTGATAACGGAGTGGGTTGCCTGATTCGCGCGAGCTGAGGTACAGAATCGAAGTACAGAATCTGGAACAGTGAATTCCAACCGCGGCTCTAATGCCGCGGTTGTCCTGCAGTAACCGGCGGACACACACGTCATCGCGATTGTTCTGGAATCGCGATAATTCATTTCGCGAAAGTGCGATTTATCCGCACTGACTCGAAGTCTACATTTCACCCTGTCGCAGCGCTGCTCGTGCTGCAAACAAATCGACAGGAGTGAATCATGAAGCGCAATCTCTTAGCAGGTCTGGTTGTTTCGCTGCTTGCCAGCGCGCCGGTGTTTGCACAAGGCAATGCTGGCGGCGGGGGCATTGGCCATGCGGGCACATATGAAACGCAACCTGTTCCGAGCACGGGCGGTAAGACGCGTGCTGAGGTTCAGGCCGAACTGGTCGCGGCGTATCGTGATGGGTCGTTGCCCGCGCTGAATCGTACGTCGTACCCGAATAAAGGTTTGATTGGTCAAACGCAGGCTGCGCGTATTGCATTGCAGGAAGGTAGAAGTGGCGATGTGACGCGTGTTGCTAATGGGCAGTAAGGTGGGTTCGCTGCCGCGATGATATGGATTCCAAAAGAATTTTTTCATCGCGGCGGGTTCTTTTTTCACTCTTTACAAAGGAGCGTGTCATGACACCGTCTGAGCTCGATGATTGGGATATGGATGTGGGTGTTTGGATGCCTTATCGGGCGCCGCAGCGGTAAAGGTTTTTTTTGAGGGTTTTTTGCCTGCGCGGCGCTTTGGTTGTTTGCTTGTGGTGTTGGCCTTTCCTCACTGTGTTAGTGGTCTGTTCTGTCTGTACGGCGGCGGTGTTGGCCTTTCCTTGATTTGCTATTGGTTTATTAGCGTTGCCCCTGTGCGGGGCGGCACTTACTTTCTTTGCCGCCGCAAAGAAAGATAAGCAAAGAAAGCGGCTCACCCCGCCAGCTCATAAGCGGGTCCCCCGCACAGTTGCGGTATTGGTGCATCTGGAATCTGTGTTCTCGCACACTCCGCGTTAGTGACAAGGGCGTCATACTTCCGGTGGCGCTGCGCGCGCCGAACGGTTCTTCATAAAACCACCCACCACGCGTTTGCTCCCACGGTTTGTCCAGATCCGTGACTCGTCGTTGTATCGCAGCTGCTGATACGACTGCGGCCGTGCCATGAATGCAACGCAGCTACATTTCAAGCGTCCGCTCCCACGATTTGCCCAGTTCCCTGGCTAGTCGTTGCATCGCCGCGGCAGGCACAACTGCGGNGCTCCCACGATTTGCCCAGTTCCCTGGCTAGTCGTTGCATCGCCGCGGCAGGCACAACTGCGGCCGCCGTAAATACAATGCATCGACATGCCATTCGAAGTGGGGGCTCGCCAATAAGTGCGGGAGCGCCTCGCCGAGGCGAAGCCGACGGCCCCCGCTACCCGAAACGAAGCCACCGGTTTCCCATGCAGACCCATCCGCGACGCACGCAGTGCGGAGTGGGAGCTGATGAGTCCTTTGTCACTGATGCGGAGTGTGCGAGAACACGGATTCCAGATGCACCACTACCGTGGCTGTGCGGGGGACCCACTTAAGAATTAGCGGTGTGAGCCGCTTTCTTTGCTTATCTTTCTTTGCGGCGGCAAAGAAAGTAAGTGCCGCCCCGCACAGGGGCAACACTAATAGACCAATATCAATTCAAGGAAAGGCCAACGCCATAAGCAAACAACCAAAACAGACCACTAACAAAACAACGAAAACCCAACGCCGCAGGCAATCAACCAATACCACCGCAAAAGGCAAAAACCCCTACCTCCTGGGTACCCCATCCCGCCACTCCCCCCAATGAGTAACAATATCCTGCACAAGCGGATTCCCAGACCTATACAGGTTCTCAATAGCAATCGTAAAGCCCCCTTGCGCAGCATAGTTAAGCAGATTATCCGCACTAGTCTGCCCATCGTACGGCCGATCAAAATCCGACCCAGCCCGCAGCACCGCCACGCGGTTCAAATCCACCTTATGCACAGAGGCCGCGCGCTTAAGCGCCTCATACGTCGCGTTATCCTCCTGCTGCGTCGTGCAATAAACCCCATTGCCATCGGTCAAAATCTTGGTCCAATCCCGTGCCCGCTGCCCAAGCAACGTCCCTGACCACCACGTGTCTCCCGCCAACGTATCGCATTGAATAACGGTAGGTGGCCGGTTCGCCGGCGCATAAGAATACTTGGCCCGCGCAGCCTGCGCCTGAGCACTATCGGACAGCACCACACTGCGCGACAAGGCAAACGCCGTATCGGCCAACTGCGTATTCAACTGAAACACCTCCGTCCGATAGTCGAGCGGCGGCTTGGCCGTGGGACCCGTCGTGTTGATCCCAAGGTACCCGGTATTCCAACCCGGTGGAATCTCCCGCCCATCAATCTCCCACTGAATTCCGAAATCCACCAGGTATTTCGCCCACGCGGCAGAGCCGACCGTACCCTGTTGCGGATCGATCCCGGCAATCCCCGCCACCATAAAGTACGTATGCCGCAAATCGAAGCGCGGCGAGAACGTCAACGCCATGATCGACGCGGCAGCATTGCTGTGCCCCATGCCGGTCGTCATGACACATACGTCCTGCTTATTGCAATGTACCGTCGGATAATCGGGTGACAGGCCGTCGACCGCAATCTCGCGCCATGGCCCAAGCCGGTCCAGCCATACCTGGCCCTCCGGTCCGAACATCGAAATGATCATTACCTTGACCGGCCGCCCGTGCGAGCCGCCGTCGCCCTGCGAGTAACTGGCGCTGTCGTCGGCGCTGGCCGGGCCGGATGTGAAAGCGGCGCAAGCCGCGAGTGTCATTGCGCAGAATGCGCCAAGTGTGCGAGTCAGCATCGGTGGTCCTTCCTTTTTTCTTTTGATGCAAATTGGGAGAGGTGCTGCCTTCAGGCCGAAAGAAGTATAGATGCGAAGAAATTATTTTCCACTACGTGTTGGGGCATTTCATGCGCCGCGCCTGAACTCCGGCGTAGCCCGCGCGCCTCACCGGCCGGTCGCGCTCCGAGCGCGTCAACAGCGCCCTTCCTATAATGGAAGCCCCGCATGCACGCACCGCCTTCGCGCGCCTCACCCCAGGAGCACTACGATGGACTATGTGAAACTCGGCCGCACCGGCCTCGATGTATCGCGTCTTTGTCTCGGCTGCATGAGCTACGGCGTGCCCGCTCGCGGCACCCACGCGTGGACGCTAGACGATGAAGCGGCGCGTCCCTTTATCAAGCAGGCGCTCGACCACGGCATCAATTTCTTCGATACCGCCAACGTCTACTCGGACGGCACCAGCGAAGAAATCGTCGGCCGCGCGCTGAAAGACTTTGCGAAGCGCGACGAGATCGTGCTGGCCACCAAGGTGAATAGTCGCATGCATGCCGGCCCGAACGGCGCAGGTCTGTCGCGCAAGGCAATAATGGCCGAAATCGACAACAGCTTGCGGCGCCTCGGTACAGATTACGTGGACCTGTATCAGATCCATCGCTGGGACGACGGTACGCCGATCGAAGAAACCATGGAGGCACTGCACGACGTCGTGAAAGCAGGCAAGGCACGCTATATCGGCGCGTCGTCGATGTATGCGTGGCAGTTCGCCAAGGCGTTACATGTCGCCGAACGCAATGGCTGGACGCGTTTCGTGACCATGCAGAACTACGTGAACCTGCTATATCGCGAGGAAGAGCGCGAAATGCTGCCGCTGTGCGAAAGCGAAGGCATCGGCGTGATTCCATGGAGCCCGCTGGCGCGCGGACGCCTGACGCGCGACTGGAACACCGAAAGCGCACGCTCCGAGACCGACGCTTTCGGTCGCACGCTATACGCCCAAACCGAAGACGCGGATCGCCAGATCGTGGAGCGCGTGAGCCAGATTGCCAGGGAACGGGGAGTGCCAAGGGCGCAGGTGGCGCTCGCATGGGTGTTACAGAAGAAGCCGATCACCGCGCCCATCGTAGGGGCAACCAGGCTGCATCACCTGGACGACGCGGTCGCGGCACTATCGTTGAATCTGGGCGCGGACGAAATCCGTCAACTGGAAGAACTGTACGTGCCGCATGCGGTGACCGGTTTCCAATAAGCAGCCAAAGGACCGGACGTGCTCCACAAGCACAACAGCGCATCAAACCCGCGGCACGTCCGGTTCGAAAAACACCCAGCGCACCTGCGGGAACGCCGCTTGCAGGTCCGCTTCGATCACATTAATCGCATCGACCATCGCGCGGCCGCTCGCATAGTCGATCATTTCCGCCTGCACGGCCACCACCACGTGGCGCCCCCACTGCAGCGTAATCATGTTGATAATGCTGCGAATCTCGGACCGGGCGCGCAGATGCGCCTCGATCGCGCGGCGCACTTCCGGGCCCGCCGATTCGCCAACGATCATCGACTTCACTTCGCGCGCCACCAGCCACGCAATCACCATCAGCAACACACCCACGCCGATGGAGCCCAGCGCGTCATAAACCGGATTACCGGTCACCATCGTCAGCAGCACGGCGACGAAAGCCATCGCGAGACCCGCTAACGCGGCAATGTCTTCGCCGGCCACCACCAGCAGTTCGGACTCACGCGTTTCGCGAAACCAGCGCCACAGGCTTTTGTCAGGATGTGTCTTGCGGATTTCCTTGAGCGCGCCCCACAACGAAAGAGCCTCAAGCACCACCGAAACACCGAGTACGAGGAGCGCCACATACGCGTACTGCAGAGGTTCCCGCACAAACAGGCGATGCACGCCTTCGTACACCGAGAACGCGCCGCCCACAAAGAACAGCAGCAGCGCCACCAGCAGCGAGTAGAAATTGATCTCACGGCCACCGCCCATTGGATGCAATGGGCTCGCAGGCTTGCGCGCCTGGCGCAAGCCGAATAGCAGCAGCAACTGGTTACCGCAATCGGCGGTGGAGTGAATGGCTTCGGCGAACATCGAACCGGAACCGGTGAAGGCGGCAGCAGCGAACTTGCAAATGGCGATGCCGAGGTTGGCGGCAAGCGCATAGAAAATGGCTTTCGGCGATTCTTCTTTCATCGTCGTGGCGGTGGTCCGTGAGTTTGCAGAGCGCTTTCAGTTGGCAAGAGTGCGTATTATGGACACGCCAGGTGACATGCGTCCAACTCCGGCGCAGCTCTACGTGGCTCTACGTGGCTTCACGCCGGGTTTAGTGACGCATGCAGCGCATCGCCCCGTCTCTCACGCTTCGTCGCGCTATGCCCTTTCGAGCGCGGCCATCTCCCGCACGATCACCAGCAGCATCGACAGGCTCGCGCCGCCCGTGGCCCGCAAATCGGCCAGCAGGCGCGCGTAACGCTCGAGTTGCGCGGCGCGTTTCTCGCGCCATGCCTGAACCAGCCCCTCCGGTGTGGAGGCCTCGTCGGCGTCGGCGAGCGCGCTCGTGGTCAGCGCGCGCTTCAGGCGTGCGAGTTCCGCCAATGCGGTGGCGCGCGCCAGCATGTCCCAATGCGTGGGCGCGGGCAGCGCGCTTGCGCGTTCGCTGATCCAGCCGTAGTTCAGCAGCGTACCGAGCGCGAAGTAGACGCCCGCCACGAGCTCGAGACTGCGGCCGCAAGTCGACGACACCTCGGCAATATCGAGCAACGCCGCCGAAATCTCACCGCTGGCGATTCGCACCGCCAGTTCGCTATCGACACCGGCGTCCGCGAGCACGCGCTGCCGCTCGGACAACGCTTCGAGATCCGCGCCCGGCAGCAGCGCGGGCCATTGCGGCGCGAGCCGTTGCGCCGCGTCGCGGCAGCGCGCGAGCAAGCCGGCAACATCGCCGTCGCTGACGCCTCCCGATTGCAACTGCCGCAGGAACCACAGCGCCGAGCGCTCGACGAGCCGCGCGACTTCGACGAACATGCGTGCCTGCACGTCATCGGCAACACGGTTGTCCAGCGCGTCGATGCTGCGCCACACGTCGTCGAGATCGAACACGTCGCGCGCCATGATGCAGGCCCGCACAATGTCGCCAGGCTTTGCATCGGTCTCTTCCATCAGGCGATGCACGAACTCGCAGCCCACGCGATTCACGAGCGCATTGGTCAGATGCGTGGCGAGAATTTCGCGCCGCAACGGGTGGCGTTGCATCGGTTCGCTAAAGCGCTGCCGCAACGGCTTCGGAAAGTACTCGATCAGCATGTCGCTGACAAGCGGGTCTTCCGGCATCGACGAGTCGAGCAACGCGTCGTACAGCCACATCTTGCTATAGGCGAGCAGCACCGCGCGCTCGGGCGTGGTCAGCCCTTGTTTCGCGGCCAGGCGTTCGGCGACCTCTTCGTCGCTCGGCAAGAACTCGATCACACGATTCAGGCGGCCCGCGCGTTCGAGGTATCGCATCAGGCGTGCTTCGGCATCGAGCAGTTCGACACCGTAGCGGCCTGCAATCGAAAGCGCCTGGGTCTGGTAATAGTTGTCCTGCAGGACGAGCAGGCCGACTTCATCGGTCATTTCCGCGAGCAGTGCATTGCGCTGCTTTTCGGTCATTTCGCCGTCGGAGACGACCAGCCCCAGCAGAATCTTGATGTTGACTTCGTGGTCCGAACAGTCGACCCCGGCGGAGTTGTCGATCGCATCGGTATTGATGCGGCCGCCGCGCTGCGCGAACTCAATCCGCCCAAGTTGCGTGAGACCGAGATTGCCGCCCTCCGCGACCACCTTGCAGTGCAGATCTGCGCCGTTGACGCGAATCGCATCGTTGGCGCGGTCGCCGACCTGCAGATGCGTTTCACGAGTCGCTTTCACGTAAGTGCCGATGCCGCCGTTGTAGAGCAGATCGACCGGCGCCTGCAAAATCGCGCGCATCAATTCAGCGGGCGCGAGCGCCGGCGCGCTGATGCCGAGCACCGACTGCACCGCGGGCGACAACGGAATCGTCTTGGCGCTGCGCGGAAACACCCCGCCGCCCGCCGAGATCAACGACGGATCGTAGTCGGCCCAGCTGGAGCGATCCAGAACGAACAGGCGCCCACGTTCGGCAAGGCTGACCGCCGGATCGGGATTCGGATCGAGAAAGATATGCCGATGATCGAACGCGGCCACCAGCTTGATATGCGGCGACAGCAGCATGCCGTTGCCGAACACGTCGCCCGACATATCACCGACACCGACCACGGTGAAATCAGTGGCCTGCGTATCGACGCCCATTTCGCGGAAGTGCCGCTTGACCGACTCCCACGCGCCGCGCGCCGTGATCGCCATTTTCTTATGGTCATAACCGACGGAGCCGCCCGACGCGAAGGCGTCGTCGAGCCAGAAACCGTATTCCTGGGAGATCGCGTTCGCGTAGTCGGAGAAGGTCGCCGTGCCCTTGTCGGCGGCAACCACCAGATAGGGATCATCCGGGTCATGCCGCACCACGTCGGGCGGCGGCACGACCGCCGTTCCCGCGAGGTTGTCGGTCAAATCGAGCAGGCCGCGCAGGAAGGTTTGATAGCAGGCGATACCTTCACGCATCCACGCATCGCGTTCCGTCTGCGGCGGCGGATTCTTCACGACGAAACCGCCTTTTGAGCCCACCGGCACGATCACCACGTTCTTCACCATCTGCGCCTTCATCAACCCGAGGACTTCCGTGCGGAAGTCTTCGCGCCGGTCCGACCAGCGCAGCCCGCCGCGGGCGACACGGCCGCCGCGCAGATGCACGCCTTCCACGCGCGGCGAATACACCCAGATTTCGAACATCGGTTTCGGTTCAGGCAAACCCGGGACATGCGCGGGGTCGAACTTGAACGACAGATACGGTTTGGGGTGGCCCTCAGCATCGAAGCGATAGTAGTTCGTGCGCTGCGTGGCCTTGATGACGCCGAGGAATTGCCGCAGTATCCGGTCCTCGTCGAGATTCGGCACCTGATCGAGCGCAGTGTCGATCCGCTTCAACAATCCGTCGACACGTGCCTCGCGGGTCACGCCCTGCGCTGGATCGAAGCGCGCAATGAACAACTCCACCAGCATGCGAGCGATTTCCGGATTGCCGGTCACCGCGCGCTCGATATACGCGTCGCTGAAGGTCGAACCCACCTGCCGCAAGTACTTGGCATAAGCACGCAGAATCGTCACCTCGCGCGCACTCAGCTGCGCACGCAGCACGAGACGGTTGAAATCGTCGCTTTCGATTCCGCCGGTCCACACCTGTTCGAACGCATCCTCGAAAAGATTCTTCACGCGTTCGATATCGAACTCCGCATCGTCGGCGAGTTCGAGGCCGAAGTCGTGAATCCACGCGGGCGTGGCGTCGAGCGATTCGATCAGATAAGGCCGCTCTTCGTCGACACGCACGCCGAGATGTTCGAGCATCGGCAGGCTGCGCGACAACGCGATCGGCAAGCCCGCACGATAAACCTTGAAACGAAACGCGCGCGGCCCGGCTTCGATCGGGCGGTACAGGTTCATGGCAAGCCGCTCGCTGCCCTGCACACGCTCGATCAGCTCGATATCCCGTACTGCCGTACGGGCTGGATAGTCGTCGCGATAACCGGGGGGAAACGAATCCGCATAGTGTTGCAGGAGACGATTGCCCTGCTCTTCGCCGAACGCGTCGAGCAATGCATCGGCGAGATCGTCCTGCCAGCGGCGCGTGACCTGCACGAGCCGCGCTTCGAGTTCGCGCGTATCGACATGGGGCATGCCGCCCGGCTTCGCATGCACGACGAAATGAATCCGCGCGAGGGTCGACTCCGATAACAGCGGCGTAAATTCGACACTTTCGCCATTGAATGCATCGACGAGCAGGTTGGCAATCCGCTGCCGCAGATCGGTGTTGTACTTGTCGCGCGGCACGAACACCAGACACGATACGAAGCGGTCGAAACGGTCGCGCCGCACGAACAGGCGCGTGCGCTGATGCTCCTGCAAACGCAGCACACCCAGCGCGATATCGTAGAGCTGGTCTTCGTCGGCCTGAAAGAGTTCGTCGCGCGGGTAAGTTTCGAGCACCGTCACCAGCGATTTGGCCAGGTGGCCCTTGGGCAGGAAACCCGCTCGCCGCACGATATTCGCGCATTTGCGCCGCACGATCGGAATTTCCGAGGCCGAAACCAGGTAGGCGGTCGAGGTATACAGGCCGATAAAACGCCGCTCCCCGATTACCTTGCCGTCCGCTCCCGTCAGCTTGATGCCGACGTAATCCAGATAGCCCGGACGATGCACGGTCGCGCGCGAGTTGGCCTTGGTCAGGAAAATGGGCGAGGAGCCGGAGATGATATCGGCGGCCGCCGGCGGTAAGGGCGTGATCTCGGCAGCGCCCGCGGGACGCAATGCATCACGCAGAATGCCGAGGCCGGAGCCTGGCATCGCGCGCAAGCCAAAGCCGCTGTCAAGCTGCACCAGTTCATAGTCGCGCTGGCCGAGGAACGTGAAATGATCGGCCACCATCCATTCGAGAAACGCGCGAGCCTCGACACCTTCGGGTCCTGCTTCGCCGGCTTTCATGCCTTTGACGGTGACGCGCGCGAGTTCGACGATTTTCGGCCAGTCTTCCACCGCGGCGCGCACGTCGCGCAGCACCCGGGCGATTTCGTCACGCAACGCGTCGAGCTTCGCTGCGTCGCCGCAACGGTCGACTTCGAAGTGAATGAACGAGGCGAGCTGCGAGCGCGTATCGGTGGCATCTTCAGCACCCTGACTCACTCGCACGATGCTGCCATCCGCGCCGCGCCAGATGCGAAACACCGGATGCACCACCGAATGCAGCGCGAGCCCGAGGCGGTTGACCGCCATCGATACCGAATCGACCAGAAACGGCATGTCGTCGTTGACGATCTCGATCACCGTGTGATCGGAATGCCAGCCGTGCTGTTCGAGGATCGGGTTGTAGACACGCAGCCGTTCGCTGCCCGGCACGAAGCGCTGCGCGGTTTGCCAGTGTGCGAGCGCTGCGCCGTAGAGATCGGCGATCGCGCGGCTCTGCAGATCGTCGGCGTCGACGAAATCGTAGTAGTGCCGCAAGAATGGCTCGACGACTTTGAAGGTCGGCTCCGGCAAGCGCCCACGCGCAAATTCGAAGACATCGTTCAGCAGGTGCGTGACGGCTTCTTCATTCTTTGCTTGCATGATCAACTCCCCTGGCGGGCGGCAATAGCGAGTATCGCTCGATTCGCATGCATCGTCTGAACGGGGATTATGCACCTGCCGCCCCGAAAAGCGATGCGCGAGCTCACTTAGGTTATACCCGCTGCCGGTATGCGTGCTGCTTCTGTTTAAAGCACGGCCTTCGACTCCCTCGCCCCCTGCTTCAGCCATGCCTGAACCTGTTCGCTGGTCCACGCCGGGTCGTCGTGCGGCAGATCGTGACCGGCCGATTCATGCTCGCAAAGCGTTGCACCCCACGCCGCCGCGAGTTTCACCGAACACACAGGGTTGACCAGCTTGTCGGCGCGTGAAGCCAGAATCAGCAACGGACAACGCGGTTTCGCCGCCGCCGCTTTGAAACGCGCGGCCGCCCACAGCTGCCGTAACGCGTTGCCCCGGCTTACCGGTGCGCTTCGGCGAATCTCGCTCCATGCCTCGATATCCGCGCCCAGCGTTTCGACGTTATTGCACGTGAGCCGATGAATGCCGCTTTCCGCGCGCGGCGCGTCGCGCCAGTGAGCCGCCACGCCTAGCAGCCCCGGCCACGCGGATGGACGCAGGCGCTCATGCATGCGGCTGAACGGCCGCATACTGGTATTGATCAGCACGAGCCGCTCGATCTCGCCGGGATGCCGTTGCGCCCAGTCTGTCGCCACCATGCCGCCAAGCGACATCGCCAGCACGCGATACGGGCCGGCGGCGCCGGTTTGCAGCGCAGCAATCCGCACGAAGCTCACCATGTCCTCCACACCAGCCGGCGCGCGCAAGTTGGTGAACTCGCCGTTGCCCGGCAGATCGAGCAGCAGCAGGCGCTCCGCGCCGACCGCCTCACGCAGCAAGCGCGGCAAATGCCCCCAGTGGCGTGTTTCGCGCGTCAGCCCACGCAACAGAATCCACGTGCTCATAAGACTGCCGGTTTGGACCAATGGTCGGTCGCGCTTTGCAGCAATTGCTCGCGACGATTGCCCTGCGGCAGCCAGCGTTGCGACGAGAACGCCGCGCGCGCGAGAAAATCGAGCAGATTCGCATGACGCCGCAACACGCGCGCGGTGCGATGCGCCTTGACCGGATTGAACATGCCCTGACGTGAAAACAGTTGGCGTGGATTCTTCTTGATCCACAGCCACGAACCGAGTTCAAGCGTCATCGGCAAGAAGATGTTCGGCGCCGGCGTGCGGTCGTAGGCGAAGTCCCATAGATCGCCGTGCAGCAGATACTGGTGGCTCTGTGGCTCGAACGCGTAGCCATGATGCGGATGCGCGCGCTCAAACATGGTTTTCAGCAGATACATTTCCGGCAGATGCGGCATCAGCTTGCGCGTGCGCGCGTAAGGAAACCAGATGCTGTCCCGCCAGCCGTAACCCGAGTGGCAATCGAGCGCGATACTCAGTGGCCGCGCCGCCATTTCTGTTTCGACCACCCGCAGGAGCGCGGCGGCCTCCGGCTCCATGGGTTCACCCGGCCGGCCGCGATACCAGGGCAGCCATGCGCCCACCCGCTGTCCGCCAGCGAGCAGCGGCACGCGTTCGTCGGCATTCTGCGGCGCATTGCGCATCAGATCGACGCCGTTGGGATTGGCGCGCGTGGCGGCCCACATGCCGCCCGGGTTGACGATCGGCATAAAGATCAGACGAATCGACTGCAATTGCCGCACGAGCAGTTCGTCCCACTCCAGGCGGGCGAGCAGCGCGCGCATGTAGTCCAGCACGAGTTGCGAGCCAATCCGTTCGAGCCCGTGAATACCGCCAAAAAACCCGATTGCCGGGGTAAGCGGATCGGTCGAACCGATGCTCGCGGTGTGCACGGCGAATTGCCGCCCCCGCACCGTCGTCTCGCAGACAGTGCGAATCTCGAAGCTGGCACTGCCCTGCTCGAGGATCGTCCTGAGATCTTCGTACTCCGCAAAACTGTCGGGGAGAAAGCTCAAAGGCTGCATGACGACATCGAAAGGGACTGCAAGGTTATTGGGGACGGCACACCGAATGACGCAATATAGCCTGGCAACACAGGATCATGCGAAACCGGCCAGGCCCGTTGCATATCGTGTCATGCAAGTGTCACTTTTTATTCGGGCAATTGACATCTTCCTGCCTTTCCAGCGACGCAAAAAAGACACGTGAAGATATAGTCGTCTAGACGTTGCGATGCCTTCACTCAACCGTCACAGACGCTTCCTAGAATGTGCCCCACACATGCCGGCAATGGCCGAATGCATCAAGGGGTACTTATGGAAACAGTTCGGGAAGCAATCCGTATTGAACGGTTGAGCAAAACGTTCAGTAACGGTCGCAAGGCGTTGGACGAAATCGATCTGCGTGTCGAGCCGGGCGAAATGGTTGCGTTGATCGGCGCCTCGGGCTCGGGCAAGTCGACGCTGCTGCGGCATATCGCGGGCTTCACCGCCTCGGATGCGCAGCCGTCGCAGATCGCGATTCTCGGCCGCCCGATCCAGCAGAACGGCCGCATCGTGCGAGAGGTGCGCAGTATTCGCCGCGATATCGGTTTCGTGTTCCAGCAATTCAATCTGGTGAACCGGCTTTCAGTGCAGCGCAACGTGCTGATCGGCGCGCTCGCGCGCCTGCCTTTGTGGCGCCGCCTCACGGGGCGCTTTCCGGGCGCGGAGCGGGCGTTATCGATGGCCGCGCTCAATGAAGTCGGTATTGGCGACCACGCGCACGAACGCGCCGCCAATCTTTCCGGCGGTCAGCAGCAACGCGCCGCACTGGCGCGGGCGCTGGTGCAGCGCGCGCGCATCGTGCTCGCCGACGAACCGATCGCCTCGCTCGACCCCGAATCGTCGCGCCGCGTGATGGAGATGTTGCGCACGCTCAATCTCGAACATCAACTGACGGTGCTGGTGTCGCTCCATCAGGTCGACATCGCCATGCAGTTCTGCCCGCGCACCGTTGCGCTGCGTCGCGGCAAGGTGGTCTATGACGGCCCCTCCGCCGCGCTGAGCCCTGCACTGCTCAAGAAACTCTACGGCGACGACGCCCATGAGCTACTCGACGAGGCCGGCGCCGATAGCACGGTCAGTCAGGCGGACCACGCCGCTAACGGTGGCGAGACCAACGCCCCTGCTCAAGACGCCGTGCCCACCGCGACGCGCTATGCATTCGCCCTCAATCCGGCGCACTCGAACTGAGCGCGCCCACCCTTTCTGTTCACTCAACCGGACTTCAAAGCGATGAAATTCCTGCGTTCATTACGTTCATTGATCACGCTGACTGTCGGTGCGGCCGCATTCGCCGGCGCCGCCACCGCGCACGCCGAGGACATCAACCTCGGCATCATCTCGACCGACTCGTCCTCTGTGCTCAAACAGCGCTGGGAACCGTTGATCGCGGATATGAACAAGCAAACCGGCCTGAACGTCAAAGCGTTCTTCGCGACCGACTACGCCGGCATCATCGAAGGCATGCGCTTTAACAAGGTCCAGGTCGGCTATTTCGGCAATGCGTCGGCGATCGAAGCGGTGGATCGTTCGCAAGGCGAAGTGTTCGCGAAGGTCCTGTATGCGAACGGCGACCTCGGCTATAAGTCGGTGCTCATCACCAACGTCAACAGCCGCTTCAAGACGCTCGACGACGTGTTCAAGAACACGAAGGACGTCACGCTCGGTTTCGGCGATCCGAACTCCACCTCCGGCACGCTGATCCCGGGCTACTACCTGTTCGCCAAGCGCAACGTCGCGGTCAATACGGCGTTCAAGGCGGTGCTGCCTTCGAGCCACGAAGCGAACCTGCTGGCCGTGGTGAACAACAAGATCGATGTTGCGACCAACAACACCGAGATGCTCGACACACTCAAGCAGCAGCATCCGGACAAGTTCGCACAAGTCCGTGTGTTGTGGACCTCGCCGCTGATTCCGTCCGACCCGCTGGTGTGGCGCAAGGATCTGCCGCAGGCCACCAAGGACAAGATCCGCAACTTCTTCCTGAACTACGGCAAGACCGATCCGCATGAAAAAGAGGTGATGGCGGCGATTACGGGTTACGCCGGTTTTGCAGCATCGTCGGATGCGCAGTTGCTGCCGATCCGCCAGGTCGCGTTGTACCGGCAGAAGCAGAAGATCGAGAACGACACGCATCTTTCCGACGACGACCGCAAGACCCAGCTGGCCGACATCGATGCGAAGATGAGCGCGCTCAATAGCGCCGTATCCAAGCAATGAACACGGTTGATCTGATCACGCCGCCCACGCGTGCGAGCGAAGCGCTCGCCGCGCAGGCGGCACGGCAGGCCGCGCCGGCCGCCGGCAAGCGCAGCTGGCTGTCGCTGATCGGCTGGATCGCCGTGCTTGCCGTGCTGGGCGGCGCATGGCACGGCGCCGACATGCGTCCGCTCGATCTGCTCTCCGACTCCGGCAACATGGGCCAGTTCGCCAAGGACTTCTTCCCGCCGGACTTCACCGAATGGCGCAGCTATTTGCACGAGATGTATGTAACGCTGTCGGTAGCGGTGTGGGGCACTGTTCTCTCGCTAGTGTGCGCCGTGCCGTGCGGACTGATGTCCGCGCACAACATGGCGCCAATGTGGGTCGTGCAGCCGATGCGCCGCATGATGGACGCATGCCGCGCGATCAATGAAATGGTCTTCGCGATGCTGTTCATCGTCGCGGTGGGACTCGGTCCGTTCGCCGGCGTGCTGGCGTTGTGGGTGCACACCACCGGCGTGCTCGCCAAGCTCTTCGCCGAAGCGGTCGAGGCTATCGATCCGCGTCCGGCCGAAGGCGTGCGCGCCACCGGTGCGACCAGTCTCGACGAAATCATTTACGCCGTGCTGCCGCAAGTGTTGCCGTTGTGGATCTCGTACGCGTTATATCGCTTCGAATCGAACGTGCGCTCGGCGATGGTGGTCGGCATGGTCGGCGCAGGCGGGATCGGCGTGGTGCTGTACGAAGCGATCCGCTCGTTCAATTACGCGCAGACGGCCGCGGTGATGATCATGGTGATCGTTGTTGTGACCGTGATCGATATGGCGTCGGCGTGGCTGCGTGAACGCGTGACCTAACGCGTGACCCAAAGCGCGTTCCAACGCGTGACTTACGCAGGCGTGCTGCCTGCCCCGCTCCGGAGGACGCCCCTTGCGTTGTTCAAGGCTGGCGAGGCGCCAAAGAACCATTGAGCGCCTCGCCGACCTTGCCGAAGAACGCGTCGTAGTCTTCGCGAGCCAGCACGGTTTTCGTGCGGGCGTCGCCGTTGCTGTCCCACACCGTATTGTCGAAACGCGCCCGCACCACGACACCTTGACCGCCTTCAGCCGCCCGCACGCTGACGAGCGCCGCGGTGTACTGGTGATCGGGTTTGGCCGGCAGCATACCGATACGCGTCTTGAGCACGCCACGCAGCACTTCCCGCCATTTCGGCACGAGCACCTCAGAGCGGCCTGCTTCCACCAGTGCCGTATCCGTGTCTACCGTAACCGGCGCGTAGCCGCCCGATTTCAACGCGGCGGCGACCGCCGTCAAGGCCTTCTCACGCGTGACGCCCGGAAAGCTGCGGTCGCGCATGGCGGCAAGCGCGGTGCGTTCGCTGTCGGTCAGATCCACACTCACCTGACGCGAACTGTATTTGACGGCGGTGCCGCCCGAGCCTGTCACCCGCTCGTTCGGATCCGGCGCCTTGCATGCGCCCAGCATGACGACAACGCCCGCACTCATCCAGACATTGCGCCAGAACAGGCAACGCCTCGCCTTCGGATAACAGAAAAACTGTGTTGTGGCGCGCTGCAGCACAGGCAATGCCATCGCTATGACCGGTGGGAGAAAGCGTTATCGTAAAAGCACGAAGCCGATATCCTCAATTGAAAGTTTCTGTTAGAAATACAAGCAATACTTGGATATAGGGCTTTTCATGCGCCGCCTGCCCCCACTCAACACCTTGCGCAGCTTCGAGGCCGCCGGGCGTCTCGGCAGCCTCACCAGGGCCGCCGAAGAACTGTGCGTCACGCATAGCGCGGTCACGCAACAGATTCGCGCGCTCGAAGACTATCTCGGGCAAAAGCTGTTCGAACGCCACGGCCGCACGCTGCAGATGACGCCGCACGCCAGACACTATCTGGTCGATGTCGCCGGTTGCCTGAGCCGATTGGCCGAAGCCACCACGCAAATGCGCGGAAATACCACGCGGCGAACCCTGCGCGTGAATACTTCGGCGTCGTTCGCACACGGCTGGCTGATTCCACGGCTCGCGCGCTTTCACGCGCTACACCCGGAGATCGACGTGCAGATCGTGACCGTCAACGGCCTGAACATCGACACCCTCGACGAATCGCACGATGCCATCATCCGCCGCTACCAACCGAATCTGCGGCGTTACGGCTTCGACTCGCGCCCACTCGTCGCCAATGTGGCCGTGCCCGTGTGCACGCCCGACCTGCCCGGACTGGATGCGCTGCGCACCCCCGCCGATTTGCTGCAAGCCCGGCTGCTGCACTATGCGGGCTTGCCCGAGGCCTGGCAGTACTGGTTCCACTGCGCGGCGGTGCCGGCCGGCGAAACGCTCGGCGGTCCTTTCTATGAGCAGTTCTTTTTGCTCGTGCAGGCAGCCGCAAGCGGACTCGGCATAGCGCTCGCGCCTCAGGCGATCGTCGAAGAGGACATACAGCGCGGGCGGCTGGTCGCGCTCTTCCCCGAAGTCAGACTCGAAGGACCGCCGTTTCATTGCCTATATCGCGTGGCGCCGCAGGATCGCGAGCTCAACCTGTTTCTCGACTGGTTGTTCGGCGCTGCGCTTCAGGTCCCAACGGCGGTGGCAGCAGGCGCTTCAAAGCCCCTCTAGTTAAAACGTGATTCGGCCATTGTGGCGTTCTGCTGGAATAATCACGGGCTTACGGTTGCCGCCGCGGCCTTCTTTCCCTCTCCCCGATCTTCGATGGACACCTTAGTCGTCTCGCTGGTGCTGCTCTCCGCGCTGCTTCATGCCACCTGGAACGCGTTTCTGCACTTATCCGAAGACCGTGTATGGCTGCTCGGCATGATGGCGATTCCGTATATAGCCGTCAGCGCGGTCGGCGTAATCGTGCTGCCTTTGCCCGACCCGGCGGCCTGGCCTTATATCTTCGCGTCGGTGGTACTCGAATTCGGCTACCTGCTGGCACTGATCCGCGCCTACAGGAGCGGCGACTTCGGGCAAATCTATCCCATTGCGCGCGGTCTTTCTCCAATGCTCGTATTCGTCGGCGCGATGGTGTTCGCGCACGAAGCGCTCAAACCGCTGGCGGCGCTCGGTGTGGCACTGGTGTCGCTCGGCATCATCTCGCTCGCGTTTCGCCGCGGCATGCGGTTTTCCGGCGAAAGCGTGCCGTTTGCTCTGCTGACCGGCTTCTTCATCGCGACGTATTCGGTCGTCGACGGAATCGGCGCACGCGTGGCCGGCAACGGCCTGAGCTACATCATGTGGGTCTATCTGATCTGGAACATCCCGCAGTTTCTGCTCGCCTGGCATTGGCGCGGCGGCGCCCGCGGGCTATTCATCGGCCGCACGGTGGTGCTCAAAGGCATTGCGTCCGGCGTGCTCGCGCTCACCGCCTATTGCCTGATTATCGAGGCCTACCGCTACCTGCCGATCGCGATGGTCTCCGCGTTGCGGGAGCTGAGTTCGATCTTCGCGGTGCTGATCGGCTGGCTGTTCATGCGGGAGAAGCTGACGGCGCGCCGTATTGCGGCATGCGCCATGGTGACGCTCGGGGCGGTGTTGATCCGGATTTGAGGCCGTCAAGTCCGCCTTCCAGTCCGTTTCGTTTATTGCGATTTCGAATATTTCGATTTAGAATATGGAAATTCGAAAGGAACCGCGCCATGAACACCTCGATTCATCCTACGCCGCTGCCCTCAGCGCAAGAGGCTGAGCTCGCCCGCGTCTCTGGCCGAAATCTGTCCGTCGTGCTGTCAAGCCGCGCCGAAACGCAGCAATTCGACTTCAAGGACAGCAAGGGCGAAACGCGCAGCGTGGAATTACCGACATCGGTCGTCCGTCTGATGGTCGACGTTCTCGCGGAAATTGGCCAAGGCAATGCGGTATCGATCATCCCTATTCATGCCGAGTTGACCACGCAGGAGGCGGCCGACCTGCTCAATGTGTCGCGGCCGTATTTCGTCCAGTTGCTGGAAAAGAAAGAAATCCCTTTCCGCAAGGTCAATACGCATCGGCGAGTGCGTTATGACGACGTGATGGCGTATAAGGATCGAATCGATTCCGACCGGCGTAAGGCCTTGGACGAACTCGCGGCGCTGTCGCAGGAAATGGGTTTGGAATAATCGATGTCATCACATTTCACGGCAATCTACGACGCCTGCGTTCTGCACTCCCAACCATTGCGAAATCTGCTGATGCGTCTGGCGCTGACCGACCTTTACCGGGCGCGCTGGACCTCGGCCATTCATGAAGAGTGGACGCGCAATCTGATCGCAAACCGTCCTGATCTCGACCCCAGCAAGATTTATCGTGTCCGGGATCTCATGGACGCGCACGTTCGGGACGCGTTGGTCGATAACTATGAACACCTGATACCGACCATTCATTTACCGGATCCTGATGACGCTCATGTGGTCACCGCCGCCGTGCATTGCGGCGCCGAACTCATCGTCACGTTTAACCTGAAGGACTTTCCGGCGGAAGCGTTAAACACCTTCAACGTGACCGTTCAACATCCTGACGACTTCATCAGCGATCTCTTCGACCTGAACCAGGCTAAAGTCCTCGAAGCGATGGCTGAACATAGAAAGTCGTTGAAGAATCCGCCCAAATCCGTCGAGCAATACCTCGACACCCTCACGACCCTGGGCCTCACGCAAACCGTTTCTATGGTTCGCCCTTACAGCGTCGCGATCTGAGAAACACCCGCCCTCACGCGAACTGCACGAGCGTCGCGTCGATCGCATCCGCCAGCGTATTGAAAGCAGGCGCGATTTCCTCGTCCGGCACGCATGCGTAGCCGATCAGCAAGCCCGACGGCGCCAGCGACGGTTGCGCGTAATACCCCGACAAGGGCCGCACGACGATATTGCGCTCCAGCGCGGCAGCCGCCACCGCGCGGTCGTCACTGTCTTGCGGCAATTGCATCACCAGATGCAAACCGGCATCGCCGCCCACGGCCGGCAGCGCGTCGCCATAGCGGTGCGCGGCGGCGTCCAGCAGGGTCTGGCGACGCTGCCCGTAAAGCGTGCGCATCTTGCGGATATGCGACGTGAAATGCCCTTCCGCGATGAATTCCGCGAGCATCGCCTGCTGCAACAACTGCCCTTCCCGGTACAACTCCGCGCTCGCGGTCGCGAAGCTCTCGGCCAGCGCTTCGGGCACAACGAGGTAGCCGATACGCAAGCCCGGAAACAGCGTCTTGCCGAAGCTGCCCACGTAAATCACCTGCCCGGACCGGTCCAGACCTTGCAGCGATGCCAGCGGCCGGCTGCCGTAACGAAATTCGCTGTCGTAGTCGTCCTCGATGATCCAGCACTGGTTCTGCCGCGCGTATTCCAGCAGCATGCGGCGCCGCGCGAGGCTCATCACCATGCCGAGCGGATATTGATGCGACGGCGTGACGAGCATCAGCTTGGGCGGCTGCGCGAGATCGTCGGCGGATGGATTGATGCCTTCTTCGTCGACGGCGATCGGCCGCGATTGCAGACCCGACACGTGCAGCACGCTGCGCACGCCCCAGTAGCACGGGTCTTCAGTCCAGATCACGTCGCCCGGATCGGACAGCAGACGCACGGCCAGGTCGACCGACTGGTGAATCCCGGTCGTGATGATGATCTGCTCCGGCGTGCAACGCACCGAGCGCGAGGTGCGCAGATAGTCGGCCAGCGCGTGCCGCAACGAGGCCAGGCCGCCGCCCGGCGCGTAGGTCAGCAAGTCCGGGCGCAGCCGGCGCCAATATTTGTTGTGCAAGCGGCTCCACACGCGCGCCGGAAACTTCGTGACGTCCGGCACCCCCGGCATGAACGCGCCCCATTGCCGCTTCGACACGCCCGCCCCCGCAATGAGCCGCGCGCCGCGCGTCGACAACGCGCGCTTGACCTGCGACGGGAGTGGCGGCGGCAATGATTCGAGCAACGCGGCCGACGCCTCGGTGTCCGGCACACCGACGATCTCGTCCGGCGCGCTGTCCGCGACAAACGTGCCGCGGCCGGTTGCCGAGCTCACGTAGCCCTCCAGCACCAACTGCTCGTAGACCTGGGTGACGGTATTGCGCCCGATGCCCAACTCCTGCGCCAGCAAACGCGATGAGGGCACCTTGCTGCCCGCCGGCAATTCACGCGACAGGATCGCCTGCTGCAACAGCCGATGCAGCTGACGGTAGATCGGCTGGCCGTTGCCACGGTCGAGGCGCTGCGCCAGCCAGTCGGACAAAACGCTCGCGCGCATGATTGGCTCCTACTTTTTTATTGAAATGGCTCTGAAATTAAGAGCCAAATCTCATTATAGTCGCTGCATGTGCTGCGTTGAGCGCGCAGTCCCCTGCAAAACCGAGGAGCCAAGGAGATAACCATGAAAAATGCTGAACTGAAGAGCCGCAAAGACGCCGCCACGCCGCGCGGCGTCGGGGTGATGTGCGATTTCTACGCTGAACGCGCGGAGAACGCCGAGTTGTGGGACGTCGAAGGCCGCCGTTTCATCGATTTCGCCGCGGGTATTGCCGTGTGCAACACGGGCCATCGTCACCCGAAGATTCTGGCGGCGATCCGTGACCAGCTCGATCATTTCACGCACACCGCCTATCAGATCGTGCCGTACGCGTCGTACGTCGAACTGGCTGAGAAGATCAACGCACGTGCGCCGGGCGACTATCCGAAGAAAACCGCTTTCTTCACGACCGGCGCCGAAGCCGTTGAAAACGCCATCAAGATTGCGCGCGCCGCGACTGGCCGTCCGGGCGTGATCGCCTTCACCGGCGGTTTCCATGGCCGCACGATGATGGGCATGGCGCTGACCGGCAAGGTTGCACCGTACAAGATCGGCTTTGGCCCGTTCCCGGCGGACGTGTTCCATGCTCCGTTCCCGAATCCGCTGCACGGCGTGACCACGGCTGACTCGCTGAAGGCGATCGAGTTTCTGTTCAAGGCCGACATCGATCCGAAGCGCGTCGCGGCGATTATTTTCGAACCGGTTCAGGGCGAAGGCGGTTTCTATCCGGCGCCGGCCGAGTTCGTGCGCGCCTTGCGCAAGCTGTGCAATGAGCACGGCATTCTGCTGATCGCCGACGAAGTACAGACGGGTTTTGCTCGTACCGGCAAGTTGTTTGCAATGCATCACTATGACGTGGTGCCTGATCTGATGACGATCGCCAAGAGTCTCGCGGGCGGCATGCCGTTGTCGGGTGTGGTCGGACGTGCCGACGTGATGGATGCGGCAGCGCCTGGCGGCCTGGGTGGCACTTATGCGGGTAACCCGCTGGCGGTCGCGTCCGCGCATGCCGTGCTCGATATCATCGATGAAGAGAAGCTCTGCGAGCGGGCTACTGTTCTGGGCGATCGTGTCAAGGCGAAGCTGATCGCGCTGCAGAGCGAAGTTCCGCAGATCGCTGACGTGCGTGGGCCGGGTGGGATGGTGGCTGTTGAGTTCTGCAAGGCTGGCGGGACTGAGCCGGATGCCGAGTTCACCAAGCGGGTGCAGGCGCGGGCGCTTGAGCGCGGGTTGCTGTTGCTGGTTTGTGGTGTTTATTCGAATGTGGTTCGGTTTCTTTTCCCGCTTACGATTCAGGATGCTGTTTTTGATGAGGCGATGGGGATTCTGGAAGCTGTGCTTAAGGAGAATGTTGCTGTGGCTGTGTAGTGGTTTTTTTGGGCCTTCGCGGCGGGTTGGTTGTTTGCCTGCGGCGGTGGCCTTTTTCCTGTTTTTTGTTTTTGTTTTGTTTTTGTTTTGTTTTGGTTGCCTGCGCGGCGCTTGGTGGTTTTTGTTTTTGCTTGTTGTGGCTTTTTCTTTGGCCTTTCCTTGTTTTGCTAGTGGTCTATTAGTGTTGCCCCTGTGCGGGGCGGCACTTACTTTCTTTGCCGCCGCAAAGAAAGATAAGCAAAGAAAGCGGCTCAAACCGCTAATTCTTAAGTGGGTCCCCCAGCTTGGAGGGGGTAGTGGTGCATCTGGAATCCGTGTTCTCGCACATTCGGCATAAGTGACAAAGGACTCATTCGCTCCCACTCCGCACTACGTGCGTCGCGGACGGGTCTGCATGGGAAACCAAGGCTTCGGTGGTGC
Organism: Paraburkholderia fungorum; assembly: GCF_003610895.1. Lineage (GTDB taxonomy): Bacteria > Pseudomonadota > Gammaproteobacteria > Burkholderiales > Burkholderiaceae > Paraburkholderia > Paraburkholderia fungorum_B. The sequence continues at coordinate 310,032 of NZ_MCAS01000012.1, read as the reverse complement.
GTGGTGGGGGCCATCGGCTTCGCCTCGGCGATACGCTGGAAAACGCGTTGGTTTTCGAACTGCGCGTCGGCGCGCGCAGCGCCGCCGGAAGTATGACGGCCTTGTCACTGGAGCGGAGTGTGCGAGCACACGGATTCCAGATGCACCACTACCGTGGCTGTGCGGGGGACCCGCTTATGAGCTGGCGGGGTGAGCCGCTTTCTTTGCTTATCTTTCTTTGCGGCGGCAAAGAAAGTAAGTGCCGCCCCGCACAGGGGCAACGCTAATAGACCACTAGCAAAACAAGGAAAGGCCAAAGAAGAACCCACAACAAGCAAAAGCAAAAAACCACAACCACCAAGCGCCGCACAGGCAACAAAAAAAACCCAAACCCCTGGAGCGAAACCCAAATGCCAACGCCAGTCCTGCAAGACCCCACACTTCTAAAAACAAAAGCCTACATAGCAGGCGAATGGCAATCCGCCGAAGACAACACAACATTCGAAGTCAAAAACCCGGCCACAGGCGAAACCATCGCCACCGTGCCCCGCATGGGCACAACCGAAACCCGCCGCGCAATCGACACGGCCAACGCCGCATGGCCAGCATGGCGAGCAACCACCGCCAAACAACGCGCCACGATCCTGCGTAAATGGCATGACCTGATGCTGGAAAACGCCGACGATCTGGCAACGATCCTGACCACCGAACAAGGCAAACCCCTCGCCGAAGCCAAAGGCGAAATCCTGTACGCCGCCTCGTTCCTGGAATGGTTCGCGGAAGAAGGCAAACGCGTCAACGGCGACACCATCCCCACGCCGGCAGGCGACAAACGCATCGTCGTGACGAAAGAACCGATCGGCGTCTGCGCAGCCATCACGCCGTGGAATTTCCCGGCGGCCATGATCACGCGTAAAGTCGGCCCGGCACTCGCCGCCGGTTGCCCGATCATCGTCAAACCGGCCGAAGCCACGCCGCTGTCGGCCCTCGCCCTCGCCGTGCTGGCCGAACGCGCCGGTGTGCCGCGCGGCGTGTTCAACGTCGTGACCGGCGAGCCGAAAGCGATCGGCGCGGAAATGACCGGCAATCCGATCGTGCGCAAACTGTCCTTCACCGGCTCGACGCCGGTAGGCCGTCTGCTGATGGCGCAGTGCGCGCCGACGGTCAAGAAAGTGTCGCTCGAGCTCGGCGGCAACGCACCCTTCATCGTCTTCGACGACGCGGATCTGGATGCGGCCGTCGCGGGCGCCATCGCATCGAAATATCGCAACAGCGGTCAGACCTGCGTGTGCACGAATCGCTTCTACGTGCACGATAAGGTCTACGACGCATTCGCCGAAAAACTGCGCGTCGCCGTCGAGCAGCTCAAGGTCGGCCGCGGCACCGAAGAAGGTGTCACGCAAGGACCCCTGATCAACGAAGCGGCCGTGCTCAAGGTCGAGTCGCATATCGAAGACGCCCTCGCCAAAGGGGCTCGCATCGTCACCGGCGGCAAGCGCCATGCGCTCGGCCACGGCTTCTTCGAGCCGACCGTGCTTGCGGATGTGACGCCGGCCATGAAGGTCGCGCGCGACGAAACCTTCGGGCCGCTCGCGCCGCTGTTCCGCTTCTCGTCGGACGAAGAAGTGATCCGCCTCGCCAACGATACGGAATTCGGCCTCGCGTCGTACTTCTATAGCCGCGATATCGGCCGCGTCTGGCGTGTCGCGGAAGCGCTCGAATATGGCATGGTGGGGATCAACACCGGTCTGATTTCCAACGAAGTCGCGCCGTTCGGCGGAGTCAAGCAATCCGGTCTCGGCCGCGAAGGCTCGCACTACGGTATCGACGATTATGTGGTAATCAAGTACATGTGCGTCGGCGGCATCTGATGCAAAAAACGGCCACGTCAAACATGTCGACGTGGCCGTTTTCTCTTGAGCCTGGTCACCGCACTTTCAGTGCATCGTTCAGAACGAGTGGCGAATGCCGGCCATCACCCCGAGTTGCCCGATGCCTGGCGCCGGCGTCGTGCCTCCGCCGCCCTGGCTCACCGTATAAGCAGCATGCGCACTGTTGAACAGATACGCACCTTGCAGGTAAACCGCGGAACGCTTCGACAACAGATACGTGGTGCGTAGCGCGGCGATGGTGCCGCGAGTGTCGTCTGCGCGATTGACGATGCGGTACACGCCGCCATCGAAAATGAACGCGGGCGTCACGTTATAGGACGCAGTCAGGTAGTACAGATTCGAGCGCACGTCCGGCAACGCCGGGGACACCGTTTCGACATGACGGCCAAGCCAACCTGCTCCAAGCTTCACCGGCCCGATGTGTCCATAGCCGTTCAACTGCATCCGCACGTCCTTGTCGCCAGATTGCGTCAACGCAAAAGGCGCCGTGCCGTCGTACAGATTCGCGGCGGCACCCGGGCCGCCGCGTTGTTCGTCGTAGGCGCCCGCCACGCCGTAGCCGTTCATGTCATAGCGCAACATCGTCGACCATTCACGGCAACTCTGCGAACTGCCCGGAATCGACCCCACACAGGTACCCTGCCCCGGCGAATTGCCCGTCCCCGCCGAGTCGCGGCCGAATGAATAAGTCGCGCCGAACGTGAAACCCGAGAACGTGCCCTTGTACGCAATCGTGTTGTCGCTGCGTGCGCTCGGCATGTACTGATCGAACGACCCCGTGCCGCCGTATATGTCGGGACCGAGCAGATCGGAGTCGAGGATCGCCCAATACGTCATCGTGTATTGGCGGCCGAACGTCAACGTGCCATAGGGACTCTCGAGACCGACGTAAGCTTGCCGTCCAAACAGCCGGCCACCCTGATTGAGCGTGCCGCCCCTGGTATTAAAGCCGCTCTCCAGCACAAACACCGCGGACAACCCACCACCCAGGCCCTCCTTGCCGCGAATCCCCCAGCGCGACGGAAATTCGCCGGTAATGCCCGGCATGCGCACGACGCTATTGCCCGCCGCATTCGCATGCGTCACCAGTTCGATGCCGGTGTCGATGATCCCGTACAACGTCACGCTGCTCTGTGCGAACGACGAGGCGCTGATACCGAGCAGCACACTGCCCAAAGCGAGTTGGTATTTCATTATCTCCGTGTCTCCTTGACGGGTGCTTTGTATGAGCGCACAGCTATACCGATGCAGCCCATACGCAGCATCTTTTATGTAGCGATACTAATTACCGGCGTGGCGATGCCGACCGCTGTTCAAACCGTCCGGCACATTCACGATTGACTGCCTCAGATAGCGGCGATCCGCCTGTCACACACAATCGCCGCAAGTCAGGACATTGCGTCCCTCAAACACCCGGCGTCGGAATATGGCGTTTGACCGCCATCAGCGCGACCATCACGATCAACATCGCGATTCCGAGCATCCATAAGTACGACGATGCGCCGCCGGCCGTGATCACCACCGCACCCGCGAACGCGCTGGCAATCGCGCCGAGCCGGCCGAACGCGAGCGCCGACGCGGTGCCGGTGGCGCGCACACGGGTCGGATAGACATAAGCACACAGCGCGAACATGGTCGACTGAACCGCGTTGACGAACAGTCCGTGCACACCGAGACCGAAGATCAGCAGGCCGGTGTGATCGGCGATGTTCACACCGAGCAGCAACAACGCGCTCACCGCGCCACCCGCACTGCAGAGAATCAAAGGCCAACGCGAGCCGGTGCGAGCGATCACCGCGGCGCACAGCAACGCGCCAACCACTCCACCCAGGTTGTACGCGGTGAGCCCCGAACCCGCCACAGCCACCGAGAGGCCTTGCGTGCTCAGCATGGTCGGCAGCCAGCTGAAGGCGCTATAGACGGCCAGCAGGCATAGGCAGAACGCGCACCAGATGGCTACCGTATCGAGCGCCAGACCCTCGCGGAAGAGCGCGGTAAAACCCGTGTGCTTTTCAACGGCCTGTTCGCGCGAGTCGGCAAATACGCAGCCGCTTGCCACCGGCCGCGACATCCGGCCAAGCAGGCGTTTGAGCTCCGGCCAGCGTTGCGGACGCCGGGCGAGAAAGCGCGGCGACTCAGGCAACGTGAAGAGCAGCAACACGCCGAGCGCGAGAGGCAGCACGCCGCCGATCATGAACAAGCCGCGCCATCCGTACGTCGGTAGAATTTCGTGCGCGAACAGACCCGCCACCATGCCGCCGAGCGGCACGCAGACAATCGTCGCGGTGACGGCCAATGTGCGGCGGCGAGCCGGCGTGAACTCCGCGGTCATGGTCGTCGAACTCGGTAATGCGCCGCCGATGCCCAGACCGGCGATAAAGCGCAACACGGCAATCGTCACGATGTCAGGCGCGAAGCAGATACCGCACGTGGCGGCGCCGAACACCAGCACGCTGCCGATTACCGCCCAGCGGCGGCCGAAGCGATCCGCCAGCAGCCCGGCACACGCGCTGCCTATGCCCATGCCGATCAGCCCGGCCGCAACCACCGGCGCAAAAGCCGCGCGCGTGACGCCCCACTCCTTGATCAACACGGGAATCGCAAAACCGATCAGTTGACTGTCGAAACCGTCCAGCACGATCGACAACGCCGCGAGAAACACCACGGTCTTCTGCATGATGGTGTACGGGCCTTCGTCGAGCGTGCGGCCGATGTCGACCACGTGACGCCCCTCTTCGATTCCCGCCTGATTACCGGTGAGCGGCGCGCCGCCCGCATCGGTCGTGCCGGTTGCCGCACTGGCCGGACCGGCCGGTGGTACATAACTGGTCATGCAGCTGTCTCCTGGTTTGTATGCGCGATCTGAGCGTCGCGCTTTTTCTCGTCATGCTTTGAGGTATGCCTTTGCGGCACGTTTTCAGGTCATGCTTTTTGCTGAGTATGTGAGCGGGAGCCCCGCTTCCGACATTGCCGTTTCGCGCAAAAGCCATGACATGTATGCATGGCTTGCACGGCGTGCGCATCGTTGCGGTGAACCGGCGTGCTGCAACATGCAACGACATGCTGCAACCGGAACAGCCATCGTCTCTTCAGAAGGGGTAATGACGTGGCGTGGTTTGCACGGTAATCCAGCGCAAGTCCGTGAATTCGGCAATCCCCGCCTGCCCGCCGAAACGTCCAAAGCCACTGCCTTTCACGCCGCCGAACGGCATTTGCGCTTCGTCGTGAACGGTCGGCCCGTTGACGTGGCAAATGCCCGATTCGATGCGCCTCGCGACATTCATCGCGCGCGCCACATCACGGCTGAACACGGCCGACGAGAGCCCATATTCGTTGTCGTTCGCACAGGCGACGGCTTCGTCTTCGCCGTTGACACGCACAATGCCCTTCACGGGTCCGAACGACTCCTCGCCATAGATGCGCATCGCGGGTGTGACGTGGTCGAGCAGCGTGGCGGGCATCAAGGTGCTGTCCGCCTTGCCGCCGCAGACGAGCGTGGCGCCTTTGGCCAGTGCGTCGTCGATCAGCGCGTTGCAGCGCTCCACCGTCGCCATATCCACCACCGAGCCGAGCACCACCGGCCCTTTGCGTGGATCGCCGAGCGGCAGGCCGCGCGCTTTCTGCGCGAGCTTCGCGACGAACGGCTCGGCGACCCGCTCATCGACGATGATCCGTTCCGTCGACATGCAGATCTGCCCCGAGTTGGCGAACGCACCGAAGGCTGCGGCGTTGACGGCTGCGTCGAGATCCGCGTCGTCGAGCACGATCAACGGCGCTTTCCCGCCGAGCTCCAGCACCGACGGCTTCAGATAGCGCGCACAGGTGGCCGCGATAATCTTGCCCACGTGCGTGGAGCCGGTGAAATTGACACGCCGGACTTTCGGATGGGCGATCAGGGCCTCGACCACGGCGCCCGCATCGGCCGGCGCGTTGGTGATGAAGTTCACCACGCCCTTGGGCAAACCCGCTTCCTGCAAGACCTCGATAATCAGGCCGTGCGTGCCGGGGCAGATCTCCGAACCCTTCAGCACGACGGTATTTCCGCACGCAAGCGGCAACGCAATTGCACGCACCGCGAGGATCACCGGCGCATTCCACGGCGCGATGCCGAGCACGACACCGGCCGGCTGACGCACGCCCATCGCAAGACTGCCCGGCACGTCGGACGGAATCAGCTCGCCGCCAATCTGCGTGGTGAGCGACGCTGCTTCCATCAATCCGCCGGCGGCGAGATGCACATTGAACCCCGCCCACATCGCCGATGCGCCCGTCTCCGCGGCCATGACTCTGGCGAACGCGTCGCTGCGCGCCTCCAGCGCGTGCGCCGCCTTCATCAGCAGCGCGCGGCGCTCGCCCGGCCCGAGCGCGGACCATGCCGGAAACGCCGCTGCTGCGGCGTCGGCGGCGGCTACCGCGTCGGCAACCGTCGCCGCGGGAGCGCGCGTCGCGACTTCCCCATCGAGCGGATTGCGGCGCTCGAAGGTAGCGCCGTTGCTCGCGTCTACTGCTGCACCGTTGATCAGCATCGAAATGCTCTGCATCGTGTTGTCTCCTGCGGAAAGTTTTTGAATGCGGGTGTGGCGCTCGCTCGAGATCAGGCCACGACGACTTCGACCAGCCTCGGTCCGGATGATGCCAATGCGTCGCGCAGAACCTCATGCAGGCGTTCGGCATCGGTCACGCGCGTACCGTGGCAACCCATGCCCGCGGCAAGCGATACGAAGTCGAGTCCCGGCAGATCGGTGCCTTGCACAGGATCGTTCGGACCAAAGCCGAATTCCGGCGCGAAATCCTGCAACGCGGCGTAGCGGGAATTGTTCAGGATCACGAATGTAACCGGCAGTTTCATCTGCACGGCGCTATAGATGGCCTGGATCGAATACATGCTGGAGCCGTCGCCAATCAGGCCGATCACGCGCGTGCCGGGCTTCGCCAACGCCACGCCGACAGCAGCCGGCATGCCATAGCCGAGACCACCGCTGTCCATTGTGTAGAAGGTGCCGCTGCGCGTGAACGGCAGGTAGTTCTGCATCACCGGACGTGCGCTCGGCGCCTCCTCGACCACGATATCGTCCGCGTGGCGCACCTCGGCGAGGGTCTGCAATGCAAACGCCACCGACATCAACGCCGACGGTTCCGCGCGCGGACGTGCGCGGCGCGGCGCAGGCAAGGGGCGCGCTTTCGGCGCAGGCCTCGATAGCAGATCGGCTACGCCCAGACGAATATTACCGACTACCGCGGTGCCGGCCGGCGCCCACGCCGCGATCGCCGGATCGTCGATCAACTGGCACAGCGCCGCACCGGCAGGCAGATGCGGCCCATGACCTTCGACGTGATACGTGAAGGCCGCCGCGCCGATCACGAAGATCAGATCATGGCCACCGAGCATTTCGACGATCTTCTCGCGCATGGCCGGCAGGAAACCGGCGAACAGCCGATGGTCTTCGGGGAACGCGCAGCGGCCTGTCATCGGCGCGACGAACACGCGGGCGTTATGGCGTTCAGCGAGACTCACCACTTCGTCCCAGCCGCCGGCCCTGTCGACCGCGCCGCCCACGACGAACGCCGGCCGTTCGCAGGCATCGAGCGCCGCGCCGATCTGCTCCAGCACGAACGGCTCCGGCCGCGTCCCGGTACTGACTACGCGTGCCGGCACCGGCTCCGCGGCGCGGTCCCAGTCGTCGACGGGAATCGACACCAGCACCGGCCCGCGCGGTTCCTGCATCGCCACGTAATAAGCGCGCGCGATCGCCAGCGGCACGTCCTCGGCGCGCGCCGGTTCGATGCTCCATTTGACATACGGTTTCGGCAATTCGGTGGCCTGGGTCGACGCGAGGAACGGGTCGAACGGCAGAATCGAGCGGGCCTGCTGCCCGGCGGTGATCACAATCGGCGTGCGGTTGCGGAACGCGGTGAAGATGTTGCCCATCGCATTGCCTACACCTGCCGCCGAATGCAGATTCACGAATGACGCGTTGCGGGTGGCCTGCGCATAGCCGTCGGCCATGCCGACCACGGCCGCTTCCTGCAAGCCCAGCACGTAACGGAAATCGTGCGGGAAATCGCGGAACAACGGCAATTCCGTCGACCCCGGATTGGCGAACACCGACGTCATGCCGAGACGGCGCATGAGATCGATGACGGCGTCACGCACGGTGAACGAGGTGGGTTGAGAGAGTCCCGATGCGTCTGAACGGGGCGCGTTGCTGGTCATGCGTGTCTCCTGTCGGCCAGAGTTAGCGCTTTAGCACTTACTCTGGCCCCATGCAAAGCTGTCGGCCGGAGTTAGTGCTTTAGCTGTCGACAGGAGTTCGCGCTTTAGCGCGTTACTCCTGTCCCATGCAAAGCTCTTACTCCGGCCCCATGCAAAGCTGTCGGCCAGAGTGGGCGCTTCAACGCACTACTCCGGTTCCATGCAAATTAGTTGCGGGCGATAAGCGCCGTTTCCTGAAGGCTCATTATCGGAAGCTCGAGGTTAATTGAAAATTGCCTTTTTTGAGAAAAGGCATTACTTTTGAGCATGACTTTCAATCTGCAACAACTGCATGCGTTCGCCACTATTGTCGCGAGCGGCAGTCTGGGCCGTGCCGCGGAAGTGCTGCATGTCACCCAGCCCGCCCTGAGCCGCACCATCAAGCGGCTCGAGGATCAGGTCGGCGCGCCGCTGTTCGAGCGGCACTCGAAGGGCATGCAGCTTACTGCGATCGGCAGCGCGCTGCTGCCGCACGCCACCCTGCTGCAACGGGAGGCCGATCACGCGCGTGAGGAAATCGACGCGATGCGCGGCCTCGCAAAAGGGACGATTCGCGTCGGCGCGGTGGCGAGCATCGCGACGCTCGTGCTGCCGCTCGCGGTAAGCGGGGTGCTCGCGCGCTGGCCGAATCTGCGTGTGGAGATCATGGAAGGCGTGTGGGACCGGCTTGCGGACAGTCTGATGAAACACGAGATCGATCTCGCGCTCAGCATGGCGGTGCCGGACACGGATGAGATCACCGCGATTGCCGACTGCAGGTGGGAAGACACGAGCTATGTGGTCGCCGCGCTCGACCATCCGCTGCGAAACAAAGCGGATTTATCGCTTGCCGACACGCTCGATCAGCAGTGGTGTGTGCCGCCGCGTGGAACGGGTCCGTTCGAGCATATGCAGAACGTGTTTGCCGAGCATGGGTTCGGCATGCCGCAGATCGCGGTCGAGACGCGCTCGATCACGGTGCTGAAAAGCCTTGTGACGCGTGCGGGGTTTCTGAGCTGGATGGCCATGCCGATGTACGACACCGAAAGTGCGGCCGGCGTGTTCGATACGCTGCCGATCCCGGGTCTGGTCGCACGCCGCACGTTGACGGCGTTTCGGCGTCGTCAGGGGATTTTGCCGAGTCCGGCGGTGAAGTTGCTGGAGCAACTCAGACAGTTGACCGCCGCACCAGGCTAAGCGCCTGCGCAAAATCTGGAGCGGCCCGGTTACCTCGTTCAGCGCTCAATCGCACAGCGGCCCCGCTTTCACAGTGAAGTGAAAGCGGGGCCGCTGTTACAACGATATCAATCGGGCGGGTGCGAGACTACCGCCCGCGCCACCGCTCATTAATGTCCGAAGTTTGCAACCGGAGCCGAATACGAACTCGGCGTCACGTCGGTGCGGCTGCCTGCTTGCGACGACCCATTCGTGGCCGAACCGTAACCGCTGCCGTTTTGTGCCGCGACGCGTGCTTCGGCGGCCTGAATGTTTGCCGGATAGTCGTCGACGTTCGCCGTTGCCGGGTTATAGCCGGCCTTTTCCAGCTGGACCAGCTCAGCGCGCACCTGAGCGCGGGTCACCGGCTGGTTCGATTGGGCGAAAGCCGCGAGCGGTGCGGTGATGAGAGCAGCGATAGCAACAGCTTCGATCAGGGATTTCATGACGACTACCTCCAGAGATTGTTTTTTGCCGTGCTGCAAACTCGTTTGTTTGCAGCCAGTGGACACAGTCTAGGAGTCAGTCGATATAGGGTAAACCCCTAATAAACGAATTCACTGTTGCTAGAATCGGCACAATTGCCAAGAAAGCTCATTGAAAGCCCGGCGATAAGGCCGGCGCTGCCCCGCTCGATGACACTTCAGCGCCGCCATTTCTGCCGCCCATCACCTGCCGGTCGCCCCTGGGACTCACGCCGAAGCGCACGCGATACGTCCGCGAAAAATGCGAAGGCGACTCGAATCCGCACGCGACGCAAATCGACGTGATCGACATGTCGGTCTGTTGCAGCAACTCGCGCGCGCGGGTCAGGCGCAGTTGCAGATAGAAATGCGTCGGCGTGTCCTTCAGCGAGGCGCAGAAGAGCCGTTCCAGTTGCCGCCGCGTCACGCTGATTTCCTCGGCGAGTTGGTCGGGCGTCAGCGGCTCTTCCATATGCTGTTCCATGGCCCCGATCACCTGAATCAGCTTGCGGTTATGCACCCCGTAACGCGCCGCGATTTCCATGCGCTGATGGTCCGAACGCTGCCGGATCCGGCTCACGACAAACTGCTCCGATACCGCGGAAGCCAACGCTGCGCCGTGCTTGCGGCCAATCAGGTCGAGCATCATGTCGATCGACGCCGTGCCGCCCGCGCAGGTGATGCGCCGCGCGCCGATTTCGAACAGCTCCTGGCTTGCGCTCAGCGAGGCATAGCGCTCGCGAAACGCCGACAACGCTTCCCAGTGCACGGTCACGCTGTCCGAGCCACCCAGGAGCCCCGCTTCCGCGAGGACGAAGCTGCCCGTATCGATGCCGCCGAGCGTCGCGCCACTCCGCTCAAACCGCCTCAGGCAATCGCCGAGCTCGCGCGTATAGCAGGCGAGCGGCTCGAAGCCCGCGACGACGAATACCGTCTGCGTTTCATGGACATCGGCGATTGCCGCTTCCGCGTTGATCGAAATGCCGTTGCTGGCCGCGACCGGCGCGCCGTCGAGACTCAGAATGCGCCAGCGGTAGAGATCGCCTCGAAAGCGGTTGGCCACGCGCAGCGGCTCGACCGCTGACATGAAGCCAATCGCCGAGAAGCCCGGCAGCAGCAGGAACGACATATCTTCGGGCATCGTGCGCGGACTCGATCAGGGACACTCGGGAAACGTAGGGACACTTGGAGACACAAAGCCGCAAACCAACGCGGGATTCCGGGCGAGCGTAGCAAGCGGTGCGCGATGCGGCAAGACACACCAAAATTCATCGAACCCGTCGATGCTGCGCCGCATGACGAACGATGCTGGTTTTCCCTCGTTGTCGCATGGGAGCAAGAACGGGTCGCTGACGGTCGCTTTGGCCGGAATATGGGGCATTAACGTTACGTCATTCCTGCGGCTCAGGCGCTACTCAAGCCAGCCTTAGTGCATGGCTCGCGCATGACTCGATGCACATCGCGCAATACCGCGCAGGACCGGGGGCCGCCCTGTTTATCTCGTCGCGGCTGTTTCGAAACACGCTGTTTAACGTGTCAGAAGAGGGAACGTCATGAAGTTACGCGTCAAAGCCCTGCTTGCCCATCTTGTCTGTCTGGCGGCTGTCGCCGCTGCGTCGCCGGTTCTCGCACAGGATCCCGCCACCTGCCGCGCGGTGCATTTTGCCGACATTGGCTGGACCGACATCACGTCGACCACGGCGCTTGCATCGGCCGTATTCGAGGGACTCGGCTATCAGCCCGTGACGACCGTCGCATCAGTGCCGATTTCGTTCGCCGGTCTGAAGAGCAAACAGCTCGACGTGTCGCTCGGCTACTGGTGGCCCGTGCAGGAAAAAGCGATTGCACCGTTCGTCGATTCGAAATCGATCCAGGTGTTGCAGCCACCTAACCTGACCGGCGCCAAGGCGACCTTCGCCGTGCCGAGCTATGAGTACGAAGCAGGCCTCAAGACTTTCGCCGACATCGCGAAACATCGCGACCAGCTCGACGGCAAGATCTATGGCATCGAACCCGGCAGCAGCGCGAACGCCGCGATTCAGAAAATGATCGCCAGCAATCAATTCGGCCTCGGCGGCTTCAAGCTGATCGAATCGAGTGAAGCGGGCATGCTGGTATCGGTGGATCGCGCGATTCGCGAGAAGAAATGGGTGGTGTTTCTCGGCTGGGAACCGCATCCCATGAATATCCAGATCGACATGAAATACCTCACCGGCAGCGACGGCGTATTCGGCCCCAACGACGGCGAAGCGCGCGTTTATACGCTGACGTCCCCCGACTATCTGACGCGCTGCCCGAACGCGGGCAAGCTGGTGAGCAATCTGCGCTTTTCGACGCAACTGGAGAACGTGGTGATGCAATCGGTGATGAACAAGGAAAAACCTGCCGATGCCGCCAAGGCGTATCTGAAGAAGAACCCGCAAGTACTGGATGCGTGGCTCGCCGGAGTGAAGACCTATGACGGTAAAGACGGTCTGCCCGCGGTAAAGGCCTATCTCGGACTTTGATGGGACCGCCTAGGTGGGGCCGCCTGAGTAGCACCGCCCAGGTGCGGCCGGCCATGGCCGCAATCCAGCCTCCATCCACCAGGTTGCGCATTTCAATTTACAGGAACCAGCACGTATGAATCATGAAGTCATCGTGACCTGCGCGGTCACCGGCGCGGGCGATACGGTCGGCAGGCATCCGGCCATTCCCGTCACGCCAAAGCAGATCGCCGACGCCGCTATCGAAGCCGCGAAGGCCGGTGCGACCGTTGCGCATTGCCATGTGCGCGATCCGAAGACCGGACGCGGCAGCCGCGATCCGCAGCTGTATCGCGAGGTCGTCGACCGGATCCGCTCGTCAGGCACCGACGTGATCATCAACCTGACAGCGGGCATGGGTGGCGATCTCGAGATCGGTCCCGGCGAAGATCCGATGCGTTTCGGCGCGGGAACGGACCTCGTCGGCGGTTTGACACGCCTCGCGCATGTCGAGGAGCTCCTGCCGGAAATCTGCACGCTCGATTGCGGCACGCTCAATTTCGGCGACGGCAACTACATCTATGTGTCGACGCCCGCGCAATTGCGGGCCGGCGCGCAGCGCATCCAGGAACTCGGCGTGAAGCCGGAACTGGAAATCTTCGACACCGGGCATCTGTGGTTCGCCAAGCAATTGCTCCAGGAAGGTTTGCTCGACGCGCCGCCGCTGTTTCAGATCTGCCTGGGCATTCCATGGGGTGCGCCCGCCGACACCACGACGATGAAAGCGATGGCCGACAACCTGCCGCCTGGCGCGCAATGGGCCGGTTTCGGCATCGGCCGCATGCAGATGCCAATGGTCGCGCAGGCGATGCTCCTCGGTGGCCACGTGCGTGTCGGCCTCGAAGACAACATCTGGCTCGACAAGGGTGTGCCTGCAACGAACGGCACGCTGGTGCAGCGCGCGATCGAGATCATCGAGCGGCTCGGCGGCCGTGCGCTGACACCCGCGGAAGGCCGTCGCAAACTCGGCCTGCCCGCGCGTGGCGAGCGGCAACTGGAGCGGCGTGCAGCTGGACAGTACGCGTGACGATGCCACGTATCCAGCGCGCTGGAGATAGTGCGTTGCGTCACCTGAAAACTCATAGGCAAAGGAAACATCAGCAATGGCAGTGATCGTCGATATCAAAACATTTGCGGCAATCGGCGCGGGCGTGATCGGCAGCGGCTGGGTGGCGCGCGCGCTCGCGCATGGGCTCGACGTCGTCGCATGGGATCCCGCTCCGGGCGCGGAGAAGCAGTTGCGCGAAAACATCGCGAATGCCTGGCCCGCACTGGAACGCGTCGGTCTCGCCGCGGGCGCTTCACCCAACCGGCTGCGTTTCGTCGATACGATCGAAGCCTGCGTCGAACAGGCCGACTTCATTCAGGAGAGCGCACCCGAACGCGAGGAATTGAAGCTCGCCTTGCATGAGCAGATCAGTCGCGCGGCAAAACCCGATGCGATCATCGCTTCGTCCACTTCCGGCCTGCTGCCGAGCGACTTCTATGCACGGGCGGTGAATCCGCAGCGTTGCATCGTCGGGCATCCGTTCAATCCGGTGTATCTCCTGCCGCTCGTCGAAGTACTGGGTGGCGAACTGACCGCACCGGCGACCATCGACGCTGCGATGCAGATTTACCGCTCGCTATCGATGCGCCCGCTTCTCGTGCGCAAGGAAGTACCCGGCTTTATCGCCGATCGCCTGCTCGAAGCGTTGTGGCGCGAGGCGCTGCACCTGGTCAATGAGGGTGTGGCGACCACCGGCGAAATCGACGACGCGATCCGTTTCGGCGCGGGCATCCGCTGGTCCTTCATGGGTACGTTCCTGACGTACACGCTGGCAGGCGGTGACGCCGGCATGCGCCACTTCATGCAGCAATTTGGACCGGCATTGGAGCTGCCGTGGACTAAACTGGTAGCGCCGCAGCTCACCGACGAGCTGATCGACCGGGTAGTGGACGGAACGTCCGAACAGGTTGGGCCGCGCTCGATCAAGCAACTCGAACGCTATCGGGACGATTGTATTACGAGTGTGCTGGCGGCGATTGGAGAAGCCAAGGCGCGGCACGGATTGCTTCCTGCGGAGTGATACGGCTGTGTAGAGGCGAGCATACTGCTGTGCAGGCCCGCTGCGTTCCTCGCACGGGCGATGCAACTCATACTGATGAAGGAAACGATTGCTCATGCCGGATCACGCTGCGCTGCCCTGCTATCGCGATACCGTGCGCGCGGAATGGGTCGATTACAACGGCCACTTGCGCGACGCGTTCTACATGCTGATTTTCAGCTTCGCGACTGATGCGTTGATCGACGTGATCGGCCTGCCCGATCCGGTGCGCAAAGAACGCGCCCGCTCGATCTACACGCTCGAAGCGCATATCAACTACCTGCACGAAATCAAGGAAGGCACGCAGGTTCGCGTCGATATGCGCGTGCTTGGGCATGACGCCAAGCGGCTGCATCTTTACCTCGAGATGTTCGCTGATGACGGTGTCGAACCAGTGGCCGCAGGCGAACAGATGTTGCTGCACGTCGATACGAGTGGGCCGCGCGCGGTTGCCTTCGACCCCGACGTCGCGGCGCGTGTTCGGGCACTGGCGCAAGCGCATGCTGCGCTGCCCACGGCCAGGTTTGCAGGCCGTGTAATCGGATTGCCGGTCAAAACCTCGCCTAGCGCACCCAAAGAGACTGAAGGCGGCGAACATGCTTGAACCGGAGATTGCCGCGTTCATCGAACGGACTGCCGCCATCTATGCAGGGCATTCGACTTCATTGCCGCCAGGCGAGCAGCGCGCAATTTACGATCGCTACGCGGCGGCGCTCACGCCGCCTCTGCCTGCCGATGTGATCGCTGAAGACGCGGTGTTTCACGCAAGCGCCGGGCATCCGATCAGACTGCGGCGCTATCGGAATCGTAGAACGGCGAGCGGGACACCCGGCGGCACCGTCCTGTACTTTCACGGTGGCGGCTTCGTGCTCGGCTCATTGGAGAGTCATCAGATCGTGACAGCGCGGATTGCCGCGGATACCGGACTCGATGTGATTGCGCTCGATTACCGCCTTGCGCCTGAACACCGCGCGCCAGCTGCCCATGACGATTGCCTGGAAGTCACGCTAGCGGCGTTGAACGGCGGCCTGCCGTTTGATTCGCTAGCGGGAAGTGCGTTGCAACTGGCCGGGGATAGCGCCGGCGCGAATCTCGCGGCCAGCGTCGCCATGCGCTTGCGCGATGCCGGTGTCGAGGGCGTACGCGGACTTGCGCTGGTTTATCCGATGCTCGGCACCGAGCCACAGATGCCCGCGCGCGAAACCGAAGCGCATGCGCCGATGCTGACGCTTGCCGATGTGCATGCGTTTCGCGATCTATATTGGGGCAAAAGCGGGGACAAAAACGACGACAACCACGCGCCCTATCCTGCCTGGACGATACCGCTCGATGCGACGCGCTTCGACGGACTTCCGCCGACGCTTGCGGTGGGTGTCGAACACGATCCGTTGCGGGACGACGCGAGGGTGTTTGTCGACCGTATCAATGCGGCCGGCGGAAAGGGCCGGTTATGGATTGGAACCGGACTCGTGCATGGATGCTGGCGCGCGCTCGAATCGAGTCCCGGTGTGAAGGCATTGCATCGCACGGTCTGCGAATTTCTAGGCGAGCACTCCGCCGCCTCGTGACGCCATCAGGCGGAGATAATCAGGATAGCCATCAATTCGCCATTGACGATTTAACCCGTTCGCGCCTCAGGTCTGCGCCGCGCCGCCACTGCGCCTGAACGAACTGGCAAAGAACAGCACCTGATACTGCACCGCGTTCGCCCAGTACTTCCACGTATGGCCGCCCGGCCGCTCCGCATAATCATGCGGCACGCCCAATTCGACCAGCCGCGCATGCAGCATCCGGTTCGACTGGACAAGCGAGTCATTCACACCGCAATCGATCGTCAGCGCGATATGCGCACTTGCCAGACTACGGGCGTTTTCGACGATAGCCTCGTTGTTCCAGAAGTCGGCGTGCCGGGCCGGATCGCCAAACACCTCGTCGATTCCTGGCTCATCTTCGCATCCGCGTGGATCGACCGCCCCGCTGATACTGCCCGCAGCGCCGAATTCGTCCGGCCGGTCGAGCGCGATATGCAATGCGCCGAATCCGCCCATGCTCAACCCGGTAATCGCGCGCGCCTGGCGCGTTGCAATCGTGCGGAAATGCTGGTCGATATAGCCGACCACTTCGGTACCTACGTAGGTTTCGTAACGGCTGCGCGGATCGACGGGACTATCGATATACCAGCTCTCGTGACCGCCGTCCGGCATGACGAGAATCACGTGATAACGGTCGGCGAGTTTGCCGATATGAGAATTCGCGGTCCAGTCGGTGTAATCGCCACCTGAACCGTGCAGCAGGTAGACGACGGGAAAGCGATCGGCGGCTTTGCCATGCGTGTATTGATCAGGCAGCACCACCGTCGCCTCGAACGACTTATGCATGGCCGCACTGGGAATGGCGACGACCCTGGACTGAAATGCCCAGACCGGGTTCGTGAACAGCAGCGTCAGAATGAGCCAGAACACACGATTCATTTTCATGGTTTGTCGCTCTCCCCCTTTCTATGTGTTCGATGAACACTGTCTGGCATCTGGCGGCAAAACTCTGACGACGACTCTAACAACGGCGACTTACAACCAAATTTCAACAAAGCATACGGTGTTGTCAGCTTGGTGCCGCTCCAGAGGGAGCCGGACCGGCCCAAACCGAACCATCATGCAGCGGCTGCACCCTGAAAGCGAATACAGGGCGGCAACACGTCTATTCAATGTGTGCTGAAAAGCCCGCCCGATCCGGCGCGACATCAGGCCGTAATGTAAGCGCCGGAATCTCGTATGCCCCGGCGTTCTGCGGCCGAAACGGTATGGGCGCGGTCGTCCACAGGTCATCGAGACGCTGTCCGAGTCCGTCACGAATCGCGGAGAACCGCGCTTCGTCGATCCGGCTCGTCCGATGGATGACGAACGGCGGCAACACGTCGAAACCGGGGTAATACAGCACGCCGTGCTGAATCGGGAACAACACGTCGTCGATCGGCCCGTTGATACCGCGCGGGCTGTAGTGAGATTCCCATCCCCCTGTTGTTACGATCAGCATCGCCCGCTTGCCCGCCATGCTGCCTTCTCCGTAACGGTCGCCCCAGCGCGCATCGGAATGCTCGCCCACGCCGTACGCAAAACCATAGGCATACACCCGCTCTACCCAGCCTTTCAGGATCGCGGGCATCGAGAACCACCACAACGGGAACTGCAGAATCACCGCATCCGCCCATTTCAGCTTCTCCTGTTCGAGCGCGATGTCGGGGCTTTGCCGGCCATCCCTGAAAGCACGCTTCGAATCGAGAGAAGGATCGAAACGTGCGCCCGGTTGCGTATCCAGGCTGTCGTTTGCATCGAGCGATGCTTTCCAGTTCATCGCGTACAGATCGGATACCTGAACGACATGCCCGGCATCCTCGAGATGTTTTACCGAAAAGTCCTTGAGCGACCCATTTAACGACCGGGGTTCCGGGTGTGCATAGACGAGAAGAACATTCATGACCTGAGCTCCATTGCCAGAAAGGGATACGATAGGTCTCTATCCGGTATATTGGAAATGAATTACCAATATGTCAGGTATAGCCATGAATAATCTCAGAAGACTGGACCTCAACCTGCTGGTCACACTCGATGTTCTGCTATCGGAACATAACGTGACCCGTGCGGCGGAACGCCTGAACTTCTCTCAACCCTCGGTGAGCGTGCATCTCGCCAAGCTGCGCGATATCTTTGGCGACCCCTTGCTGCTGCCGGGACCACGCGGCATGCGCCCTACCGCGAGGGCGGAGGAATTGCGCGAACCATTGCGCGAGGCGCTCGATGCCCTCGAGCACGCGGTGGCGCCGGCCAGCCCATTCAATCCGGCCGAAGCGAACCATACGTGGCGCGTGGCCGCTACCGACTACGCCGAATCGACGATCCTGCTGCCCATGCTCGCCGGCTTGCGCGCGACAGCGCCCGGCACCCGGCTCGCGATCGTCGAAGCTGCTCCACCCCGCATCGCGAAGCAGGCGGAACAGGGCGATATCGATCTGGCCTTCCACACCAGCGAAGGCGCGCCGCCCGGATTGCGCCGGCGGGTGCTTTTCAAGGAGCGGTATGTGCTGGCAGGCCGCGCGAATCACCCGCGCCTGAAGCGACGGCCGACGCTGGCGCAGTTCTGCAAACTGGAGCACGTGATCGTGTCACCGGACGGCGGCGGATTTAGCGGCGTCACGGATGAGGCGCTGGCGCAGGTGGGTCTCGCGCGCAGGGTTGTACTGTCGGTCCCGCACTTTTTGTTCATGATGTCGGTTCTCGCGAACACCGACCTCGTCGCGATGCTGCCCGCGCGCCTCGCGCGCGGCAATAGCGCGGTCAGGGTTGTCGACGCGCCGGTCGACGTGCCGGGTTACGAAATGGCGATGCTCTGGCACGAACGCGCTCATCGCGACCCGGCACATCAGTGGCTGCGGGATTGCATCACGAACTCGGTAGCGACGTAACAACGCGTGAGAATCCGCAGATGCAATCCACTCAATGCGATCAGGCTTGCCCATTCCCCGCGCCGATCGCATCCAGTTCAGCGCGCACCTCGTCAGTCAGGTTCAAGCGCGCTGCCTGCATGTTTTCACGCAGATGCCCAAGCGACGAAGTGCCCGGAATCAGCAGAATGTTAGGCGCGCGCTTGAGCAGCCAGGCGAGCGCAACCTGCATCGGCGTCGCGCCGATTGTTTGCGCGACCTTGGACAACGCCGACGACTGGATCGGCGTGAATCCGCCAAGCGGGAAGAACGGTACGTAAGCAATGCCCTGCCGCGCCAGTTCATCGACGAGCGCATCGTCTGCCCGGTGAACCAGGTTGTAGTGATTCTGCACGCAAACGATCTTCGCGATGCCCTGGGCTTCGGCCACCTGCGCCGCCGTCACGTTGCTCAAACCAATGTGGCGAACCAGCCCTCGCTGTTGCAGTTCGGCAAGCGCCACGACCTGCTTTTCAATCGACCCTTCAGCGGGTGCGTGCACGTCGCCCATGATTCGCATGTTGACGACGTCGAGCGCGTCGACGCCAAGATTACGCAGGTTGTCGTGAACGCCACGCTCGATATCTTCCGGCTCGAACGCCGGCAGCCACGCGCCGTCTTTGTCACGGACCGCGCCGACCTTGGTGACGATCACGAGGTCATCCGGATAAGGATGCAGCGCTTCCTGAATCAGCTGGTTGGTGATGTGGGGCCCGTAGAAGTCGCTCGTATCGATGTGATTGACACCCGAGGCCACCGCTTCGCGTAGTACGGCGATTGCAGCGTCATGATCTTTCGGCGGCCCGAATACGCCTGGGCCGGCCAGTTGCATGGCGCCATAGCCCATGCGTTGCACGAGTTGGCCAGCCAGCGGAAATGTGTCCACGGTGGTGAAGTTCGACATGGTGCGCTCCTTGATGTGAGGGGTTGAGCGGCAGTATGGCGGCGATTGCACTGTTCGATAATCCGGTCTAGATTGCACAGGTTGTTAAACATTTTGAACAATGACCATGGAATTCAACGACCTTGCCGCATTTGCCTCGGTGGCCCGCGCCGGCGGCTTTCGCGACGCCGCGCGCACCAGCGGCGTCTCCGCGTCCAGTCTGAGCATTGCCGTGCGTCGTCTCGAAGCGAAGCTCGGTATGCGCCTGCTCAACCGGACCACGCGCAGCGTCGCCCCAACTGAAGCGGGATTGCGCCTGCTCGAAAAGCTGACGCCATTGTTCAGCGAGATGGAAGCCGCGCTGGACGTTCTGAACCGGTTCAGGGACAAACCAAGCGGCACACTCAAACTCAACGTTCCGTCGAGCGCCGCGCGCATCGTGCTGCCGGGTGTCATCCCCCGGTTCCTGAAAACCTATCCTGACATACGCGTGGAGGTTGTGGTGGAGGACGGCTTCGTCGACGTGCTGTCGATCGGCTGCGACGCGGGCATTCGCTATGACGAGCGGCTCGAACAGGACATGATCGCGATGCCAATCGGACCACGTACGCAGCGTTTTGCTACGGCTGCAGCACCGGACTATCTCGACATGCACGGCAGACCTGAACATCCACGCGACCTGCTCGCTCATGCGTGCTTGCGTGGCCAGTTTGCCGGCGGCGCGACGCCAACCTGGTATTTCGAGCGCGATGGAGAAGTGGTCCAGCTGAATCCGTCGGGACCGCTTCTCGTGAGACCCGGCGCGGCGATCGACCTTGCGGTCAGTACCGCCGTCGCGGGCGTGGGGGTGATTCATCTTTTCGAGGACATGCTGCGCCCGCATCTCGACAGCGGCGCCCTCGAGCCGATCCTCGAACCATGGTGGCAGCGTTTTTCCGGGCCGTTTCTTTACTATCCGGGCCGCCGTCATTTGCCCGCGCCGTTGCGCGTCTTTATCGACTTCCTGAAGGCAGGCGAATAAACGCCAAGCCGACGATGACGGATGCCCCTCAACCTGCAGGCATCCGTCGTGAAGCGCTACGCAACGCGAACCCGGCGAGCCCGATCAGAATGCGTGCCGCATCCCTACCGTGACCGCTACCTGCGAGTTCGACGCCGAAGGCGAGAGCGTGTTGATCATTGCATGCGAGAGCACGGAGTCCGCAGGCGCCCCGTGCACGTTCTGATAGACGCCTTCCAGGTAGAAGTCGGTGCGCTTGCTGATCGCGTAATCGGTCTGGAGCATCGCCGTATTCCATCCCGGCGACGAGCCGTTATAGGCGCCACGCGTATAGGTGTAAGCGCCCGATACGCTCAACGCGGGGGTCAGCGCGTATTTGACGTTCGCCTCGTAGTTGTCGAGGCGCAGCGAGCCGCTCAGGCTTCCGGCGGAAGCGTCGTTCGCACCGAGGTAAGTGCCGGTTCCGAACGAGAAGACACCCGAGGCGTTGTCCAGTTGCGTATGGCTCCAGACGAGGCCAACAGTCGCCGGACCGAACGTGTAGTTACCGCCCAGCGACCAGATACGCTGACGTTGCGCGAGGAAGTTCGCGCTGGTGTCGCCCGTGGTGGCGGCACCGCCCGCGCTGCCGGCGTTATTGAATTGCAGGTATCCGGCGGCGAGATTGACAGGTCCCTGGGTATAGGAAACGCCGAAGCCGTATGAGCGGTTGTTCGCGAAGCTGCCCGCCTTGTTGCTGAAGGCATACATCGTTTCGAAGGTGACGCCGCGATACGTCGGGCTCGTGTACTTGACCGTATTGTTGAGAACGACCGAATTGCCGGCCAGGTTGTCGTTTTCGAACGGATGCGCGGCCATGTTGCCGCCCCACGTGTTGAACTCCGCCGTGAGCGGTCCGACAAGATCGTTCATCACGTCAAACTGGCGGCCGAACGTGAGGGTGCCGTACGGATCGCTCTGCAAACCGACCCATGCCTGAGAACCGAAACCATCACCGGAGAAAGCCTGTGCGCCGTTATTCAGGAGAAAGCCTTGCTCCAGTTTGAAGACCGCGTGCAAGCCGCCACCAAGATCCTCCGAACCCTTGAGGCCGAAAACCGTGTTCTGCGTCGAACTGGTCACTTCCTGCCAGTTGCTATGTCCGCCCTGATTATTCGTGTAGATCAATCCCGCATCGATAAGGCCATAGAGCGTCACGCTGCTTTGCGCATGCGCCGAAATAGCAAAGGCGCCCGAAAGCGCGACCACGAGTAAAGACTTTTTCATACTTGTTGGCTCCGTGATTAAGCGGTGATGGATGTAATCAATGATGTGCATTCGATACCGCTCGCGAGCATGCTGATCACCAACGGATCAACAGCGGATCACCAGCGGGACGCGCGAACGGACAGGCAACGCACTGGCACGCCGGTGCCATGCGGGTTGCGGAAACATTCAATATCGTTTGCTGATTATTGCGTGTGGCGCATTGCAATGACTTGCCAATTGCGCTTACTGACTACAGTGTGGTTTTCAATCGTTTTCAATCGGGTTACGCGAGCGCGTCTTGCGAGCGCTGTCGAAATAGAACAGCGCGATGATATGACATCGAAAATAAATAGCGCGTCAAAAAATAAAATGACGTGGCGCCAAAAGTACACAAGCGGGCCATGTTGGCCGCGTGGCCGTGAAACCCGGCGTTACGGTGCGCATTGCGCTACGCTTTACGGCGCGCGTTACGCCGCCCATTACAGCGCGCTATCGCCAGGCCTGAGTAAACTCGCCCGCCACACGGGACAGATGCGCCTGCATCGCATCTCGCGCCGCGGCCGGATCGCGGCTCATGATGGCAGCGAAGATACGCTGATGATCTTCCTGTGACGCCGCCCGCATCGCCGGCGTATGGAAGTGCTCCTCGATCTTGGCCCATAGCGGATCGCTTCGCGCACAGTCCCACATCGCGGTGACCATGTGCAACAAGACCGTATTACCGGTGGCTTCGGCAATACGCATGTGAAACTGACGATCCGCCGCGTCGTTTGCCTGCTTGTCATGCATCTGCTCGCGCATCGTGGTGAGCGCGGAGAAGATCCGGTCGAGGTCGCTGTCCTTGCGCTCGCTCGCCGCCAGCGCCGCCACCTCGGACTCAATCAACGCGCGTGCGCGCAACGTTTCGATCGGACCAGGGCCGCGTGGCAACTCGAAGGTCACCGGTTTGGCGCCGATGCCCGCCGACACATAGATGCCCGAGCCGCCACGCACTTCAACCACGCCCTGCACCTCCAGCGCAATGATCGCCTCGCGAACCTGCGTGCGGCTCACGCCGAAGCGGTCGGCCAGGGTGCGCTCCGACGGCAATCTGGAACCCGCTTCGAAATCTCCGGAGCCGGCGATCAATGCGTGAATCTGTTTCGCGAGGCCGATATAGGAACGGTCCGCGGCTTCTGCGTCTTGCCGTTGGGCGAATGGCTGGGTGAGGAGATCGGTCATCAAGTGCTCGCGGATAGACATGCGAGGCGCCCCCTTCGGCCCTCGCCTGAAAATGGTACACCAATTTCGCGCAGCGGCAGCTTTCGCGTCACTCGAACCGCCGTCATCCGCTCGCTCATCGCCTGCACCAAAGACTCCGCGCAGGCATGGACTGGTAAACCACTATCGTGGCAAATTGGTCAACCAATCATAATCCGGCTGAATCGGGAGACCGAACAACGCGTTCCCGTCTCCAACCAGCAAGGCTTGTGCAGCCAATCAAAGGAGTGAAGTCGTGAAGATGTCTTTCCGGTGGTACGGCGAGTCCGATCCCGTCAGCCTGCAGTACATTCGCCAGATTCCCGGCATGACGGATATCGTGTCCGCCATTTACGACGAGCCCGTGGGCGAGGTGTGGCCCGCTCATAAGATCGCCGCGCTGAAGTCGACGATCGAAGCGGCCGGTCTTCGCTTCGAAGTCGTCGAATCGGTGCCCGTGCATGAAGACATCAAGCTCGGCAAGCCCGGGCGTGATCGTCTCATCGCCAACTATCAGGACACCATCCGGAACCTCGCGGCAGCCGGCATCAAGGTGATCTGCTACAACTTCATGCCGGTGTTCGACTGGACCCGCACGGAACTGGCAAAAACGCTCGAAGACGGTTCGACGTGCCTCGCCTTCAGCACGAAAGAAATCGAAGAGATCGACCCGAACAACGGCATTGCGCTGCCCGGCTGGGATTCAAGCTACAAGCCCGGCCAATTGCAGGCCCTGCTCGCCGAGTACCGCGAGGTCGACGAAACAAAGCTTTGGCAGCATCTGGAATATTTCCTGAAAGCGATCATTCCCGTTGCCGAAGCCTGCGGCATGAAGATGGCCATTCATCCCGACGACCCGCCGCGCCCTATCTTCGGACTGCCACGTATCGTGAAGAATCGCGACGACCTTGCGCGCATCGTCAGGATCGTGGACTCGCCCGCGAACGGCCTGACGCTGTGTTCCGGCTCGCTCGGCGCCGGACCCCAGAACAACGTGGAAGCACTCGTACGCGAATTCGGCGGCATGGGGCGCATTCACTTCGCGCACATCCGCAATGTAAAGATCACGCCAGAGGGCGATTTCGAAGAATCGGCCCATCTGTCCAGTTGCGGTTCGCTGGATATCGCCGCGATCGTGAAGGCCTATCACGACACCGGATTTACCGGTTATTTCCGTCCGGATCATGGCCGCATGATCTGGGGTGAAACCGGCAAGCCCGGCTATGGTTTGTACGACCGGGCGCTCGGCGCCGTCTACATCAACGGCTTGTGGGAAGCGATGGACAAGCTGTCCTGAAGCCCGAATAAAACGCTCAGAAAAAGGCGCCGCCGGATTGCCCGGCCGGCGCCGTCATAACCACAATCCGGACGGAGACTTCCATGCCGCGCATCCGATGGACCATGATCTTCATGTGTTTCCTCGCCAACGTCATCAACTTCGTCGATCGGGCCAACCTGGCGATCGCCGCACCGAGCATTCGGGCGGAGCTGGGTCTGAACGCTGTCGGCATGGGGCTCGTGCTCAGTGCGTTCTTCTGGACCTACGCATTCCTGCAACTGCCGGCCGGCTGGTTCATCGACAAGGTCGGCGTGCGCGTGAGCCTCGCGCTCGCGGTGGGCTGGTGGTCGGCCTTCACGATCGCGACCGGCGCGGCACGCGGCCTCGCGCAACTCGTGGGTGTACGGCTGATGCTCGGCGTGGGTGAAGCGGCGGCGATTCCGTCGTTCGCCAAAGTCGCGTTCAACTGGTTTCCGCGCAGCGAGCGCGGCCTCGCGAGCAGTATTTTCGACAGCGGCTCACGCGTCGGATCGGCGCTTTCGCTGCCTTTGGTCGCGTGGTTGATTTCTATCGTCGGCTGGCGCGGTTCGTTCGCGATAACCGGTGGCCTCGGTGTTGTGTGGGCGCTCGCGTGGTGGTTCATCTATCGTGACCCTGAGCGCTACCGGGCGATTGCACCCGCGGCCGTCGACGCCTTGCTGGCGCAGCGTGCCGCGCCCGCAGCGGTCACCACCGGCACCACCGGAAGCGCCGGCACCGTGTCGTGGCTCGATCTGTTTCGTTACCGCACGGTGTGGGGCATGATGATCGGGCTGTTCTGCCTGAACTTCGCGATTTACTTTTTCATCACGTGGTTCCCGAGTTATCTGCTGCAGTCGCGCGGATTTTCGCTCGCGTCGCTCGGCACGTGGGGCATGCTGCCGGCGCTGCTGGCCATTCCCGGCGGCTGGCTTGGCGGCCTCGTCTCGGACGGCCTGTTCAAACGGGGCTGGAGCGCCACCGCGGCGCGCAAGACATGCCTTGTGATCGGCATGCTGCTTTCGTCGTCGATCGCACTCTCGGCGTTCGTCCAAAGCACGTGGGCATGCCTCGCGCTGTTCGCCCTCGCCTATGCGAGTTTGTCGTTCGCCGGCGCCAATGTCTGGACTCTGGTGGGCGAAGTGGCGCCGACACCGGCTCATGTGGCGTCTCTCGGCGGCATTCAGAACTTTGCGGGAAATCTCGCCGGTATTTTCATCACCACGTTTACCGGTGTCATGCTGGCGATCACCAAAGGTTCGTTTGTGATTCCGCTGATGGTTGCGGGCTCGCTATGCGTGGTCGGCGCCCTCTCGTATCTGTTCGTGGTCGGTAAGGTCGAACCATTGCCCTTGCTTCCACGCGTCCGAACGGAAAAGATTGCTGGGCACGGGGCCGTTTGAATCGCAGTATCGGGGGGTTGTCGCGTCAAAGCCTATCTTCATCTGGCCAAGGTTCTGCAAGAGATGTTCCACCATCAAAAATTGCGGCGATAATAAGTTGAAAACCTCAGCCCGATGTACCCAATATGACCGACACACGTCTCAGCCCGCTGCGCAAATTTGCCGATTTCATTCGTGACCAGCGAATCCGTCTGACCGAGCAATGGATGAAAAGCGTTTTCGGCGACACCGACCTCGTCGAAGCGGACAAGCTCACGTATCAGCAACTCGCCGATCACCTGCCCGAAATTCTTGAAGGGCTATGCCGCGCGCTCGACGTCGAGGATCTCGAGCGCGTCGAACCGGTGCTCGAACGCAATGCGAAAAAGCACGGCATGGTGCGCTGGCGTCAGGGCTATCGGATCGAGGAACTGGTGCGCGAACTCGATCTGTTTCACCTGGTGCTCGACGACGCGCTGGAAGAATTCGCCAACCAGGACAGCACCTTCACGCGCCGCCACGAAAGCCGGGCGCGGCGCATGGTTGCCGAAACCTTCAGTATGGTGACGCTCACGTCGATCAAGGAGGCGGTCAGCGAACGGGACCGCAAGATCGACGAGTACACCGGCAGGCTCGAACGCGTCAATCACGAGCTGACGCTCAAGCAGCGGCTGGTCGGCGATCTTTACGAATCACGCATGCAGATCACCCGCAGCGTGGTCCACGATCTGCGCAATTTTCTGAACGCGTTTTCGATCGCGCTGCAACTGATCGCACGGGGGCCCGCAAAGGCGGATACAGCGTTGGCGTTGGCCAACCGGCAAGCCGCGGACATGAAGCAACTCGTCGACCAGATGGTCGAGTACTCCGTGGTGCTCGGCGACGACACGCCACTTGCGAGCGAGCAGGTCGAGCTGCGCGGGCTTTATGACGAACTCGTCGCTTCTTCGCGCCCGGCAATCGAGGCCAAGGGCCTCAAGCTGCACACGACCTTCGACCCGGCGCTAACCGAGGCCACGTCCAATCGTCTCAAGCTTAAGCAGATTGCCGTCAATCTGCTTTCCAACGCGACCAAGTACACAAAGTCCGGCGAGATCGAATTGACCTTCGCAAAGGCCGGCGCGGAACACTGGTTGATTCGCGTATCGGATACCGGTGTGGGCATTGCAGCTTCGGACGCGCACCGGGTATTCGACGAATTCGAACGCGCGGCGGGCGCCGATATTCCTGGCACGGGTCTCGGCCTCGCAATCGTCAAGGAGCTTTGCCACCTGCTGAACGCTCACATCGATTTTTCGTCGCACGAAGGCGTTGGAACCACGTTCGAAATCCGCTTCCCGCTGGTGCCGGGTGAAACCGAATGAACGTGCGCCGGCAACTGACGCCAGAACCGGCTGAAACACGAAACGCGCGAATGGTCGAAATCTATCCGGCCCGATTTCCCGAACAGCTTGAAGTGGTACGGGCAATTTTTCGCGAGTATGCCGAAAGCCTGGGGATCGATCTGAGCTTCCAGAATTTCGAGTCAGAACTCGCGGAGTTGCCCGGCAAATTTTCCGCGCCGCGGGGCTGCGTTCTTCTCGCGCAAAATAATGAGGACGTGGTCGGCTGTGTGGCAATGCGGCCTCTGGATGGATCGATCTGCGAAATGAAGCGCCTTTATATCCGTCCAGCCGGGCGCGGCCAGCAGGTCGGCCGGCAATTGGCAACACGGATTTGCCGGATCGCACAGGAGGCGGGATATACGCGTATTCGTCTCGATACGCTTCCCGATATGCGCGCCGCACAACGGCTTTATGCATCGCTTGATTTCGAGCCGATTCCGGCTTATGTTTTTAATCCCATTGCAGGCACGATTTTTCTGGAGCGCGATCTGACCGGCCCGGAAAATCAGGCCACGTAGTCACACAGTGGCGCGCCTGCATTCCCCGGCACAATCCGATTATTACGATTAACAAACAAAAACATTTAATTTCGTAATAAATAATCGATTAACTCACACCGGCTCTTCGCTGAGGCTAATTGGCCCGCGTGCGTATTGAGGTGCAACTTTCCGAAGTTGCAATTACGGAAACTCGGCACGTCCTTGACAAACTCCGGTGGCGTCACCTATTTTTCTTCTGCCGCCAATATACGAATATCCGATTAAGGAAACGTATCCCCCAAAGCACCGGAATATCCGATCCAGATATTTAGTTATTCTACGCATCCCGCATAGAGATACAGATCTATGCGCTTTGAAGCATGTTGGTCTCAACCGCTGCACGCCAATGATTCATCGTTAATATTTCGAACTCCGATTTATTTTCTCCGGCGCGAGCGGCCTTTGTGAAACGGTATCTGAACCCACCACCAAGGATAGAGATGAAACGAGACGAGCGTCTTACCGGCCATAGCCATCATCATCGCCAGAGCAGGCTGCCGGCCATGGGAACCTTAGCGGTCACGATCATGCTTCTCGGAGGTTGCGGCGGAGGCGACGGCGGTTCTTCTTCCGGCACCGCCGTGAGCATGCAGCAGACCGCTGCAAATCAGCAACTCACCGCTCAACAGGCCGCACAATCGCAATCACCAGCGGCCAATCAAACCTATATCGACCCGGTTGCGTATTCAGGCAACGCCACAGACGGCCTCGCGCCGGCCCAGGCGTCGGAGAAAGCGGCGATCATGCACTACCAGTGGAAGTTAGGCAGAACGCCGATTAACTACACCACGACCACCGGCCACCTGACAGCCACCGATGCAAGCGGCAACCCCGAAGCCACGATGTCCTATGTCGCGTACACCGCGCCGGGTCCGAACGGCTCGCCACGGCCTGTCACGTTCGTCTACAACGGCGGTCCGGGCTCCGCCTCGATCTGGCTGCGGCTCGGCTCGTTCGCGCCGACGCGGGTCGCCACGCCCGACCCGCTGTTCGGCAACTGGCCGAACTATCCGATCGTCGACAATAAGGACAGCCTGATCGACACCACGGACATGGTCTTCATCGATCCGCCCGGAACCGGTCTTTCGGAGGCGATTCTGCCGAATACGAACCAGACGTTCTGGACGACCGATGCCGACGTCAACATCATGCGCGACTTCATTCAGCGCTATCTGACGGTCAATAATCGCGCCACCTCGCCGATCTATCTGTACGGCGAGTCGTACGGCACGCCTCGCACCGATATGCTCGCGTTGGCGCTCGAATCGGCCGGCGTGCATCTGACCGGCATCGTCCTTCAGTCTGCAATCCTGAACTATTTCGCGGACGCGATCGAGGCCGTCGCCATTACGAACTCGACGAGTGCGCTGGCATTGGATACGGATACCCTGGCGGGTTATTTCCCCGGCTACGCGGAAGTCGCCGCTTACTACAACCAGGTGTCGCCGGCGCCGCTCAATCAGGACCTCTATGCACTGCAGACGAGCCTGTTCGTCACGGCGGCCTACAACCAGTTCAGACGGTATTCGCAATCGTGGGTGCTCAGTCAGCTCGGCATACCCGACGCCCTGGGTACGCCGGTGTTTCCGAGTGCCCAAACGCTTCAGGCGTGGACTTTCCCATCCAGTTTGACCACTCAGGCGCTGCAGGGCTATTTCGGCGCGAACCCGTTCTCGACGAGCCTCCTGCCCGGCACGACGATCGGCCGGTATGACGGACGCGTGTCATTGCCGAATTCGGATCCGCGCCTGCAGAACGACGGGGACCCGTCCGACATCCTGATCTCCCAGCCGTTCACCACGGCGCTCGCGACGCAGATGCCCGACTACCTCGGATATACCGCGCCGAATGCGACCTATTTGCCGCTGAACGACAACATCATCAACGTGTGGGACTTCTCGCATGACGGACAGCCTCTGCCCGACACGATCCCGGATCTGCTGGGCGCGCTGACGCTCAATCCGCAACTCAAGGTCCTCTCGGAAAACGGCTTTCATGATCTCGCCACACCGTTCTTCAATACCGAGAAACAACTGGCGCGCTTGCAAACGGTGCCCGGTCTGAATCCGGACTTGCAGGTCAACTTCTTCCAGGGCGGACACATGATCTATCTGGATGACGTCGCCCGCCCGCGGATGAAACGGGATCTGGTGCGCTTCTATCGGGGCACGCCGATTCCGGATGCGCTCGCGCTCTGGACACTGCCGCCGCCGTGGCGCGATGAGAGCCCCGCCAGTCAGCCGACCGCTACCGCCACGGCGCAAGCCACGGCGCCCTGACTGAACTGACGCGATGCGCCTCGTTCGCGATACTCTATTCACTCAATCAATGCGAGTCATCATGTCCCTTTTCGATATGTTGCGGCGTGTGTCCCCGTTACTCGTCCTCGGATGCCTGATTGGCAGCGCGCACGCCTTACCGCCGCAAGCGGTGGCGCCAGCCACGCCGCCAAACGGGGCGAGAGGTGTCGACGGTCCGTTCTTTCCTCAAAACCGTGTAGCGCCCGTCGCGCCCTCGACCGGCACGGCATTGCAGCAGGAAGCCCAGCAGCGGCTCGAAGCGCGGCTCGGGGCGAATACGGCCCTGAGCAATGGCGCGGCGGTCACGAAAACTCAGGCTCAGGCAGCGGGGCTTGGCTATGTCGCCAAGCACTTTGATCAGATCGATTCAAGCCATAAGGGCAGTGTGACCCTGGGCGACGTCAGGCAGTATCTTCAGCAGCAAGGCCGCTAGCGGCCGCTCTTGGATCAGGGCGATCCTTCCCTGGAATATCGCCTTTGACCAGCGCGAATGGCCACCATGGCCATTCGCGCTGTTACTGTGCCCCGGCGCGCTTGCCGGCCGGCAAACATTCACTCATTACGCCACCACGGTCGCTCAGCCCGCGCACCACGACCTCGGACGATTTGCCGTCGCGTCTCGCCAATTCGGCCAGATCGAGTAACGCAGCGTATTTCGCCGAACAATCCTGTTGATATTCAGTAGCCCGACGCACGTCATGCGTTTCAGTGCGGGTGGCGCCCTCACCCATCGCAATCGCCACACCCGCGGCCACGATCATCGTCGCCACCGCGCCGACCTTGCAAAACGTCCGCGTGCGTAGCGCGGTGAAACGTGCCCGGCGCGCTGGGACGCTCGCCGGTACGCTCATTCGCGGCGGACCGAAGCGCCCGGCTTCATCGCGGGCTCCCGCTCGCAGGTTTTCGCTCATGACCAGTGCGCCGGCACCCACACGTTGCCGACCCAGTGCCCCGGCACCCACACGACAGGACGCGGCACCGGCGCCACATAAACAACGCGCGGTGCAACATATACGGCCGGCGGCGGCGGGGGCGGCGGTGCGTAGACAACCGGAGGCGGCGGCACATACACCACCGGCGGCGGCACCACGACAGCCGGTGGCGGTGCAACCACCACTGGCCTCGGCGCCACCACGACCGCCGTGCTGCCCGTCGTGACAACGCCGGTAGTCACGACCGTCCCGCTTGTTGTCACTGTGTTGCCGCGTGTCCCCGTCGCGCTCGTCGACGTCGTCACGACACCAGGCGCCACACGCGTCGCCGTACCGGAGTGATTCACCGTACCGCCATCAGACCCCGTCACCGTGCCCGAACGCGAACACGAAGCGCCCACGCAGCTGGTGGACGCCGAATGATTGACGGTGTTGCCGTTCGAGCCCGTCACCGTTCCAGAGGACGAATACTGGCCAGGTGCGGTTCTGGTCACATCGCCGGACGTGGTGGCGGTTTTGCCGTCCGGGCCCGTGAGGGTGCCGGTATGCGAACAGGTGCCGCTCGCGCAACTGGTGTCGCCCGCGTGCTGAACCTGGTTGCCGTAGCGCCCCGTCGCCGTGCCTGAATTCGAGAACTGGCCCGGGGCGGTGCGGGTCACGGTGCCGGTGTTGGTCGCCAGACCACCGTAGGGGCCGGCCACGCCACCGGCATGCGAACAACTGCCGCCGCCACATGAGCCGTAGCGCGCGCCGTTGTAGGTGCCACGCGACGTGTAGGCCGTGCCATGTTGCGACCAGGCAAACGCCGACGTGCTGCCGAGCGCGAGCACGGCGACGCTCGCGCTGAGCGCAAGCTTGCGCAACACGCTGCGTACGGATGCGGCGGCGGCCACGGAGGTGTGGGATGCAGCAGCGGCCGGGACGATGAACGAGCAGTTTTTCACGGTATGTCCTTCCTGATTTCGGGCCACTTTTGCGCACTGCGGCGTGGCGACGAACGGACTATAGAAGGACGCGCGGTTTTAATCTGCAATGAAGATATGTCACCCTGTTTCACCGCGACCGAGGCCCGCTGGACAAAGGTTTCGGGGCGATTCGAAGGAGCCGTGACATAGCGCGACATAAATTGTTTCGCGCCGCGCTCGTCGCGTATTGCGCTCAGCGTCGAACACCGCCGCGCGCCCTGCTCCACACCACGCGACACTTTTGCGCAAAACGCGTGTCGTAGGGTTCGATGGATGCAACGGCGCAAGCCGCTGACTTGTCACCCCGCTCACTCTTCAAGAGGCGCTCATGTCGACAAAACGCGAGTCGAAACCCAAAGCCAAGGCAAAAGAAAGCACAGCGAAAGCAGAAGACAAACGACAGTCGGCAAGCAAGACCGCCGCCTCCGGCAAAAAAGCCACGGCGCCCGCCAGCGGCTCAAAGCAGCCGGCGTGGACGGCCGCCGCAACAGCGCTGCAACCGCGGATGCTGAGCCAACCCGTATTCGCGCAGCCGCAGCCGACCGCGGACCCAACGGTGTTTCGTGTGCCCCATCCATCGGACGACGCGGCCTACAAGGAAATCGACTTGCTCAATGCGGAGCACAAGCTGTTTCCGTTGCCGTTTCCCGCGCCGAGAGGCGGCGTGGAGCCCCAGCTCACGCTCGCTGAAGTCATGGGCGGCAACACCACCGCCATCGACAGAATCACAGCCGCCGGACA
The DNA here is from genome assembly GCF_003610895.1 of Paraburkholderia fungorum. GTDB lineage: Bacteria > Pseudomonadota > Gammaproteobacteria > Burkholderiales > Burkholderiaceae > Paraburkholderia > Paraburkholderia fungorum_B. The sequence continues at coordinate 277,250 of NZ_MCAS01000012.1, read as the reverse complement.
ACTGGTATTTCACGCGCTAGGAGATTGCGGCAGTACCAAGGGCCCGGCAACGCAAAACGAAGTAGCCGACAAGCTGACCGCCGACTTCAATGAAGCCAATGCCGGCGAGGTGCCGCAATTCGCGTTGCTGCTCGGCGATGTCGTCTATAACTTCGGCGAGGGTCAGTACTATTACGATCAGTTTTACGAACCATATCGGGACTATCCGGCGCCGATCCTCGCCTGCGCCGGCAATCACGACGGCATGGTGTCGCCGGAAGCGCACGCCGCCAGTCTCACCGCCTACCTGCGAAATTTTTGCGCGGAGACCTTCGCCGTAACGCCCGAGGCCGGCGGCTTGTCGCGCACGGCGCAAATCCAGCCGGGCGTGTTCTTCACGTTCGAAGCACCGTTCATGCGCGTGCTGGTGATCTACAGCAACACGCTCGAAGACCCCGGCGTCATCTCAGGTCCCGGAATCGGAAATACGCAGCTTGCCTTTCTCGACGCCGCGCTCAAGCGTGTCAAGGCCGAGAAGTTCAGCGGCGCGTTGCTGATCGCGAATCATCATCCGCCGTATAGCGCGGGCGGGCACGGATCGAGCGTCGATATGCTGGCGCAAATCGACAGCATCTGCGAAGCCAATGGCGTGTGGCCGCATGCATTCCTTTCCGGCCACGCCCACAACTATCAGCGCTTCACCCGTACCCGAAATGCGGACGGCACGCAGATTCCCTACCTGGTGTGCGGCAACGGCGGACACGGCCTGGTCAAACTCGCCGCGCAGGGTGCGCCCGCCATCCGCGCGCCGCAGATCGTGCAGGCGGCGTCGGCCATCGCCGATCAGGTCGTGCTCGAGAACTACGACGACACCAATTACGGTTATCTGCGCATCGTCGTCACCGCCGCGCAGTTACGGATCGAGTATCACTCGGCGTCCGACGGTCTCAATACGAAAGCGCCGAACGATTACGTGACGGTCGACCTCGCCGCGCGCCAGGTGGCGCATTTTGTTGCGCCGGATATGGGGCGCCCGCTGGCGGCAAGAGCTGTACGTGCATTGGTGCGCCGCTAGTGGCGGGATTTCGCGCGCACGCCCGGCTCCGATACACGCGGCCCGAACACCCGGCGCCAGCATAAGGCGCGAGGCCGGCCAAGTCAGGCGCCAGACTACGTTTTTTCGCAAACCCGCGTTTACACGATGTCACCTGTTTTTACCGGGGCAAAACCATGTAATCTCTCGGTTTTCTTTCAGAACAAAAACAGATGAGTCGAGCGTTGGCGAGGGAACAACTACAAAAAACGGCGGTGCGCAGGGGCCGCCGCCCTGTCGTTCTTCGTTTGCGCTGCACCGTGGTGCTGCTGGCGTGCGGGATCGCCGCCTTCGCACGTCCCGTTCACGCAGCCGAATCCGCCTGCCCAGCCCAAGGCGGCCCAGCCGGCCGGCCCTCCGTCGGTCTTGTGCTGTCGGGCGGCGGCGCGCGTGGTTATGCGCACCTCGGCGTATTGAAGGTGCTCGAGGAAAACCGCATTCCAGTCGATTGCATCGCCGCCACCAGCATGGGCTCGGTGGTCGGCGGCCTGTACGCGAGCGGTATGACGGCGCAGGACATGCAAAACCGCCTCACAGGCATCAACCTCGCCGATATCGCGTTCGACATTACCGACCGCGCCGATCTGCCGCAATCGCGCCGTGAAGACGAGCGGCTGTATGTGAACAGCCTCTCGCTCGGTTACGGCGCCAACGGTTTCCGCTTGCCGGTCGGGCTCGTCCAGGGCAATCGCCTGCAGGCGCTGCTGCAGGACTGGACCTCCGCCGTGCCCGGCAACGTTTCATTCGACCGCTTGCCCATCCCCTATCGCGCGATCGCCACCGATCTGCGCACCGGCCAGAAGGTGGTGCTCGATCGCGGTTCGCTGCCCCAGGCGATTCGCGCCAGCATGGCGTTGCCCGGCCTGTTCGCGCCAGCCGATATCGACGGACGCACACTGGTGGACGGCGGCATTGTCAGCAACCTGCCGATCGAAACGGCGCGCGACATGGGCGCGAACGTCGTGATCGCGGTCGACATCGGTTCGCCGCTGCGGCCGCTGGATGCGCTAGCGTCACCCGCCGACGTGATGCAACAGATGATCGGCATTCTGATTCATCAGAACGTTGCGCGCCAACGTGAGCAGTTGCAAGCCGGTGACGTACTGATCGAACCGAACCTCGGCTCGCTGAGCTTCACCGATTTCGCCAATGCGAGCCAGGCGATCGCGGCCGGCGCCGCCGCCACCCGTGCGGCGCTCCCGCAGCTTCAGCATCTGGCGCTCTCGCCCGCCGATTACGCCGCGTGGCGCGCCCGGCACGATACGCCCGCCATGCGTCCGGTACGGATCACGCAGATCGAGATCGCATCGCAGGGCGCCGTGCCCGAGTCACGCATTCGCAACGCGTTGCACGTCAAACCCGGTGACGTATACGATCCGGCCGCGCTCAACAAGGATTTGCTGGCACTCTCCAATACGGGCGATTTCGCCAGCGTAAGCCAGCAGCTCGTCGACGACGGCGACGAACACAAACTCGTCATCGCCGCGCAGCAGAAGCAATGGGGACCGAATTTCCTGCTGTTCGGACTCGGCTTGTCGAGTAGTTCGACGGATGAAGGCGGCTTCCGCCTGCACCTCGGTTATCGCCGCCCATGGCTCACCTCGTCAGGGCTGGAAGGACGCGTGGACGGAACCGTCGGCAGTGACCTGATCGACCTGCATGCGGAGTTGCGGCAACCGCTCTCGACTTCTTTCGGCTATTACGTCGCGCCCTATGTCGAGTTTCAGCGCCGCTATGCCAACCTTTACGACGATTCCGGCAACGTCAAGGTCACGCAGTACCTCCTGCAGACGCAGCGCGCCGGCGTCGACTTCGGCATACCGATCTCGCGTCTGGGCGACTTCCGGATCGGCGTGGCCTACGCGCATGGTTTCGCGTCGCCGCAATACAACTTGCCGCTGGACTTCGATGTGGCCAGCTCGCCGCTGCTGTTCCCCGACATCTATGGGCGGCAGCTCAGCGCGCGCGCACGTCTCGTGATCGACCAGCTCGACGATCCGCTTTTTGCCCGCAAAGGTTATTTCGGCGAACTACGCGTAGAACGTTCGTTGTTCGCGGGCAGCGACAGTTTCACCGAGGTGTACGGCAAAGGCATCGTCGCGGCGAGCTATGGACGGCACAGCATCAACGCAAGCATCGAAGCGGGTAACGACTTCGGCGGCACCAACCTGACCAATCCGTTCGGCTTCACGCTGGGCGGCTTCCAGCATTTGTCGGCCTATGCCGCCGACCAGCTGTCCGGCAATTCGATGGTGTACGGTCAGGTCACGTACATGAATCAGCTCGCCACCTTCAACGCGTCGCCGATTCGCGGCCTGTTTGCCGGGCTGAGCATTGAAGCGGGCAACGTCTGGAACCGCGACTCCGATTTCGGCAGTGGTCCGCTGAAGCGCAGCGTGACGGTCTTCACTGCGCTGACCAGTTCATTCGGACCGATATATCTGGGTATTGCGTTCGCACCGGGCGGCCGCCACAACTTCTACTTCCAGTTGGGACACACCTATTGACGCTGCCGGGGAGCGGCGCGCGTCACGCCACCGTACCCACCGGCCAGCTCATTTCGAAGCGTGCGCCGCTCAGCGTCAAGGGATCGGTGACGGCAATGCGGCCGTGATGAGCGCGCAGCACCTGTTGTGTAATCGCGAGACCGAGACCATAGCCGCCGGTCTGCCGGTCGAGCCGCACGAAGGCATCGAAAATGCGCTCGCGCTGCTCAGGCGGCACGCCGGTGCCGTCGTCTTCCACATAAATTTCCACGTTGCCGTGCTTGATGCTCAGGCCGACCATGATCTGCGAGTGCGCGTATTTACTCGCGTTGCGCAACAAGTTTCGCATTGCGTAGGACATGAGGCGCTTGTCCATCACGACGCGTAGCGACGCGTCGACGTCGGCTTGCGGAATCAGTTGTTTGTCCGCGTAAAGCAGTGTGGCGTCGGTGATCTGGCTGTCGAACCAGGCCGCCAGCACGGTCGATTCGAGGTTCGATTGCAGGGAACTGTATTCGAGGCGCGCGTAGGTGAGGCTCATGTCGATGAGCTCGTCGAGTTCGGTGACGTCCTGGCCGATGCTCGCCAATGCGCTGTTGTATTCGGCCGCGGATGCGGGTTCGCGGAGGTTTTCCAGTGCGAAGCGCACGCGGGCGAGCGGTGTGCGCAGTTCGTGAGAGATGCCGTTGGTGAGTTCGCGCTGCGCGGCGATCAGGCGTTCCATGCGCTCGGCTAAAGCGTTCAGGGTACGGGCCAATGGGCCGATGATGACGCTGTGCGATTCGCGGGCGCGGGTGTTGAAGCGTCCGCCAGTGAAGTCGATTGCGCGTTCGCGAACCATGACCAGGTCCAGCCAGACAGGGCGCATCCAGCGGTAAGCGGTTATTGCTGGCAGCAGTAGGGTCACCAATGCGATTGGGATCGACGCTTTTGCTGTTGTTAGCGTTTGCCAGATCGATGGGGAGGTTTTTACTGTCAGGCTTAGGGTGGTTATTGATGCTGCCAGTACCAGCAGTGTCAGCGTCAGCAGGCGTGTGTAGACGCGCAGGTATAGCCTTGACCAGCTCGGGATTCTGTCCGCTCGGATGTCCGTCCACGAGCGGCGGAAACGGTGTAGGCGCCATTTTGCATAGCGGTAGGGGGAGAGTTTCTTTTGCTCCGCTGCTGGTGGCATTTTGTTTCTCTTCGCTGCTTTTTTTGTGGTGGTGGTTTGGTTTTTTTTTGCGGTAGTGGGCTGTTTTTTTGCGGTAGTGGTCTATTAGTGTTGCCCCTGTGCGGGGCGGCACTTACTTTCTTTGCCGCCGCAAAGAAAGATAAGCAAAGAAAGCGGCTCACACCGCCAGCTCATAAGTGGGTCCCCTGGCTTGGAGGGGGCAGTGGTGCATCTGGAATCGGTGCCCCCGCACATTCGGCCCTGGTGACAAGGCAGTCATACTTCCGGCGGCGCTGCGCGCGCCGTAGCCTTCTTCCTCAACCGTTTGGCAGTTTAGCCTGGTTGTTGTGGGCATCGCTCGTTGTTTGGGGGGCTCGATTCGGCGTTTTTTTGCTTTGGCCTGTTTGTTCTTGTTCTTTTGGCCTGTTCTTGTTTCCTATGCTCTCTGCACGAATGCCAAGGTTTGTTCCGCTACCGTTTCTCGTTCGTTGTCCAGTGTGATCATGTGGTAGCTGTCGGTCAAGCGCACGAAGGTCACCGCGCGGCTTCCCAGGTGCTCGCACACGAATTCCGCGGAGCGGATGCTCGTCACCTCGTCCTCCTCCGAATGCATGACCAACGTCTCACACGTTACGCGCCCCAAGGCCCGCTTCACCGCGAAACGCATCCAGTCGACCTGCTCGATCGCCGCCAACGGCACGTACGGATAGTGAATGCCACTCCCCTTCTGCAAATGGCGGCGGATCAGGTTGCGGATGCGCGCATTCTTGATGCCGAACGGCTCACCCTCAGGCACGCGAATCAGGCGGCGGAGCCCCGGGATGCAATACATCAGATAGCGCAACGGACGCAAACGTGAACCGCCCCAGCCATCCAGAAACAGGGGCGGCGAAAGCAGAATGAGACGCCCCGTGGTCATGCGCTCGCGCGCGCTCAACATCAAGGCAAGCAACGCCCCCATCGAAATGCCCGCGACGTCCACGCGCTCGTAACGAGCGGCCAACTCGCGGTACGTGCGGCTCAGCAGCTGCATGTAGTCGCTCAACGTCACCCGGCTCAATGCGTCCGGGTTCGAGCCGTGGCCCGGCAGCGACGGCAGATGCACGTCGCAACCGATCTGCTCGAACTTGCGGTCGAGCGCGCCAAAATCATGGCGCGTGCCACCCAAACCGTGAATCATCAACACGGCATGGCCGGAAAGTGGGGAAACGCGAGCGGACATCGCTAAGCCTGTGGTTGCACAAGCCTGCGATGCTAATCATCTCCGCCTCACATAACTGTCGATTTGCTGCAGTGTTTGTGGAGTTTTGTCGGCCCATATTTCGACGCATTACTCAGTCGAAACTTAACACCCGCTCACCTTAACCCCGGTCGCGTGCCGGCGCGGAGCGCCGCGGGCGCCTTCAATCCCACGCCAGTTTGCTGAACTGGTAGCCCTTGCCGCGGACCGTCTTGATGCGCTGTGGAGTGCCGGCGTCGTCGTGCAGCTTGCGGCGCAGCTTGGAAATGCCGCCGTCGATCGTGCGGTCGAGTCCGTCGAATTCGATACCGCGCAATTGTCGCATCAACTCGTCGCGGCTCACCACTTCGCCCGCGCAACTCACCAGCGCCCACAGCAAGTCGAACTCGGCCGATGTCAGATCGGGCAGGCTGCCGTCCGGGAGCTTGACCGTGCGGCTTGCCCGGCTGATCTCGAACTTGCCGAACGTGTAGCTCTCGGGTTGAGCGACCTCCGCGGTACGCGCGCTCACGCGGCGCAGCTGCGCCTTGATGCGCGCCAGCAGCACGCGCGGCTCGACCGGCTTATGCACATAGTCGTCCGCGCCGAATTCGAGGCCCAGCACCTCGTCGAACTGCTCGTCGCGCGCGGTCACCATGATGATCACGCCGTCGAATTGCTCGCGCGCCTCGCGGCAAATCTGGAAACCGTCCTTGCCCGGCAGATTCACGTCGAGAATCACCAGATCCGGGCGGCGCTTGAAAATGGCCGGCACGGCGTCGTTGCCGTGCAGCACGGTCTCGACTTCGTAGTCGTGTTTGCGCAGGTAACCGGCGACCAGTGCCGACAGGCGGTCATCGTCTTCGACAAGCAGGATCCGGAATGGCATGGGACGAATCGTTCAGGGCTAGTTGTTTCAGTAGCGGCGAGCAACCGCATGGCACGGGTGCATGGCCGGCAAGCGACGGCGCCGCGCCGCGCATTCATCCGCACGCGCGGGCCGGCCACCCGTGGCTGGACGGGCTGGAGGGGCCGGCTCGACGCACAGCATAGCTGATGCGCCGCACATCTTGCGACACGCTAGACAAAACTCGACAAACGCGCAAGCAATTCAACACGCACGCGCGATTCGCGCGACTAGCATCCGCTCGGTTGAAATAGCCCAAGGATTTGCCATGTCGACTGTTTCCAACGACGGGACTCGCGCCCGCTCGCCGTGGTTCGTGAGAGCCACCGCTTCCTTTGCGGTCATTCAGCAAGCCGCTCATTCACTCTACCCCGGCACCAGCGTGTTTCATCGCTGGCGACGCATGCGCCTGTGGCTGCGCTCGCTCATGTCGTGGCGCGCCACGCAAGTATGGCTCAAACGCTGCGCCGTTTCGCCCTTGCACGATCTGGTGCAACGCCACCCCACCGCGCTTGAGCGCATGCATCGGCCGTTCCTTCATACCCGCTTCAGCCCGCGCGAGCGCCTGATGGCGAGCCTCGATCATCACGCACTGACGCAGCAACGCGTGCCGCAACTCGCCGCGCGTATCGCCGCCGTCGGCTCGGCGACCATCGCATCGTTCGCGGTGGGCGCCGAGCGCTGGCACGTGTCGCTCGAGTCGATCGAACAATTCCAGAAGGAAGGCGACTGGACCCTGTGCATCCGCGATGCGCGCGACCAGCGCATCGTCTCCTGCACGTTCAGCCTCGCCTATCTCGGCGGCAAGGTGCGACGGCCGCGTCTTTGCATCGGCTCCGTGCAGGGTCCGAACAACTCGATCAACGGCCGCGAACTGTTTCGCGCACTCACCAAACGCTGGTATGGATTGCGGCCGAAAGTGCTGGTGATTTACCTCGCGCAGTGTGTCGCCGCAGCACTCGATGCGGGCGGCACCTTCATCGTCTCGAAGCAGGCGCACATCTACGCCAACTGGCGTTACTGCCTGAGAAAACGTCGTGTGGCCGCGGACTACGATCGCTTGTCGATGGAATGCGGAGCGCTTGCGCGCTGGAACGGCTGGTTCGTCCTCGCGCCGCCGGCTCGATATCTGGCCGAGCGTCAGGGCGACGATACCGGCAACGCAACCCGGCGCAAACGCTATGCATTGCGAAGCGCCCTCGCCGCCCAGATTCGTCACAGCGTCACGGCAAGCAAGACCGACCGGCGCCATGCGCCGCACTTTATTGCTTGAATCCATTGCGATTTTTTTATTGACAAGACCTGCGGCAAAACGGCACACTCGTTCTCATGTTGACGCACACCTCCATCCCAGTCGCGATTAAAAATCGAACAATGCATGCCATCATCGGCAGGCATTTGGGAGCACGTGCGCGTTAGCAGTCTGAATCTGCAAACAGGACCCAAAGGCCCCGCCGGTAACGGAAGGGGCCTTTTGTTTTGTGGGGCTCCGTCCGCCGGCTCGATGACGGAGAGCAAGATGGATCAGGCAAGCCCGCAATGCATGGATGACGACTCAAGTCTGTCTGCGTGTCGACAGAACGAAGGTCTACCGAAGGTAGTGCTACATTTTTCCGTAGTGCCAGGCGCTACGCTGACATGGCGTGCCGATGCCGACAGCACGCTCAGTGTGCAAGGCGCGCGCCTATGGCTCACACGCATCAACTCGCCTTACGATCATTGGCTCGAACCGGGTAACGAGTTCCGCTTGCGCCGCGGCGAACGCATATGGCTGAGCACGGATAGCGAACGCACCGCGCGCGTGTCGTTGAGCTGCACGCTGCCGCCCAAACGTGGTTTCGTCAGGCGTTGGCTGGGATGGCTCGCGGGATTGGGACTGGAAGCACCGGCGGCCCGATAGGCTGTCCCACCGCAACCCGATGATCGAACTTTCGTACTGCGGAAAAGCAAACACCCCTGCAATGAGGGGTGTTTGCTGAACGGCTACGCCGGCTGCTTATTGCGGCGTGACCTGCACGGCCGCTGCCGAAACGAATACAGCGTGAATCGTATCGCCCACCTTGACGCCCTTCAGGTCGACGTCCGGCCCGACTTCAAGCGTTTGAGTCTGATACGCGCCGCGCAGCGTGACGAGGCGCTTCTTGTGATCGATCTTCTGCACGGTGGCGAGCACTTCGACCTGACGCGCGGACTCAAAGCCGCCCGAGGCCGGGGCATACACCTGCGTATCGACGCGTGCACGAATGCCCTTGTCCGCGCCGGTGACCTTGTCCGCCTTCACCAGCAACGCATTCTTGTACAGCACATCCACCCGGTCGCCGACGTTCAGTTGATCGAAACCGGCGACTTGCTGGCTCACCAGCACGACCACCACGTTGCCGCCTGGCCCCTTGAGCGTGAGCGTGCGGGTGCCCGGATCGATACCCACGATCTGCGCTTTCACGTGCACCGGCTGCACTGCGCTGACGATACCTTGCGCGGCACTGGCCATCGCATCCTGCGCCCATGCCGGTTGCGCTGCGGCGAACGCCGCCACCATTAACGCTGCTCCAATCGTCGCTGCCTTCATATACGCTCTCCTCGAGAAATTGTCCGATCTGGCGCTATGGCGATCTGAAACCGCAGGATGCCGATTAACGCCACGAATGCATAAAGCATCAGGATTTCACTTATTAAAGCGGTGCGGCGCAATGATTGTACATGCCTTACAAGAAGCTACGGCTGTTTATATGGTGATTTTAAATCGACGGGCGGCACGATGCGAAATGCCACGGAAGCCTTGGCACGCCACCGCAGCGGCATCCTGCCGCTTGACAGCGTCGCTTTAATCCTGCTGGCCACTCATATACGGCGGCAATACACAATATGCCAAAAGCATTAAACGCATACTGCATGACGATTCAATTCACGATTATTCTTTTATCGACGGTATTCGTCACAATGCAATGCATATCCGCCATTAACACCGATTAAACACGTATTCAATTACCGGCGCGTCCATGCGGCGCGCAAAATAAAACAGCCCCTTCGCCTGAGCGAAGGGGCTGTTCATGAGGCGGCCCGCAAGATGTCATGCGCGCCGCCTCACCACCAAAACCGCCGTGGCGCTTACCTGCACAAACGCCAGCCGTTACACGCGCTCAATAGCGATCGCGATGCCTTGACCGACGCCGATACACATCGTGCACAGCGCAAAACGGCCCTGCGTGCGGTGCAGTTGATACATCGCGGTGGTCACCAGACGCGCCCCGCTCATGCCGAGCGGGTGGCCGAGCGCGATCGCGCCGCCGTTGGGATTCACGCGTGCGTCGTCGTCCGCGACGCCGAGCGCGCGCAGCACGGCAATCCCTTGCGAGGCGAATGCTTCGTTCAGTTCGATCACGTCGAACTGGTCGATGGTCATGTTCAGGCGAGCCAGCAACTTCTGCGTGGCCGGCGCCGGGCCGATGCCCATCACGCGCGGCGCGATGCCTGCCGTTGCAATACCCAGCACACGCGCACGCGGCGTCAGACCGAAGCGTTTCGCCGTTGCTTCGTTGGCAAGCAGCAAAGCCGCCGCGCCGTCGTTCACGCCCGACGCATTGCCAGCCGTCACCGTGCCGTCCGCACGCACCACGCCCTTCAGTTTGGCGAGCGCTTCAAGACTGGTTTCGCGTGGGTGTTCGTCTTGCAACACGGTGATCGGATCGCCCTTCTTCTGCGCGATCGTCACGCCGACGATTTCCTGTGCGAGCGTGCCGTCGCGTTGTGCGCGCGCGGCTTTCTGCTGACTGCGCAGCGCGAATGCGTCCTGATCGGCACGGCTGATCTTGTAGTCCGTCGCGACGTTTTCGCCGGTCTCGGGCATCGAATCGACACCGTACATCTGCTTCATCAGCGGGTTGACGAAACGCCAGCCGATCGTCGTGTCGAAGATATCGGCCTGGCGAGAAAACGCGCTCGTCGCCTTGCCCATCACGAACGGCGCGCGGCTCATGCTTTCGACACCACCGGCCAGCATCAACGCAGCCTCGCCCGACTTGATCGCACGCGCGGCAATGCCCACGGCGTCCATGCCCGAGCCGCACAGGCGGTTCACCGTGGAGCCCGGCACGCCTTGCGGCAAACCGGCCAGCAGCAACGACATGCGCGCGACGTTGCGGTTGTCTTCACCGGCCTGGTTCGCGCAGCCGTAGATCACGTCGTCGATCGCGTTCCAGTCGACGTCTTTATTGCGCTCCATCAGCGCTTTGAGCGGCACCGCGCCCAGATCGTCGGCGCGAACCGACGACAGCGAACCCGCGTAGCGGCCGATCGGGGTGCGAATCGCGTCGCACAGGAATGCTTCGGTCATGTGATGTCTCCAGTTGATGTGCTGCATGTGCTGTGCTGCTGGCGATACCCGTTGGCGGCACCGGCCGCTTGGTGCCTGGCGCGAGCCGGCTGCTCCGCGGTATCGACCCGCGAGTGCAATGGGAAACGGCCGCATGGTAGCCGCCGTGTCAATTCAGCTTAGCGCAGGATAGTAAACGATGGGGCCAAGGCGGCGGTCATTTGTTCTTTATGCGAACACACGGTCATATATCGAACAATCAGACACGATAATAGGCGCGTGGCCGAAATCGTGTCAAGCAAAGCCGGCTGCGGACCAGGGAATACGTGCAGGCTCGCGGCCTCGTCGCAATGGCCGCGTATAGATCTGAAGATTGACGCGCTCGTGCTGGCAAAAGCGCCGCTGCGCCTGCCGGCACGAGGCTTTGAACCATTCTGCCGTTCACGGTGCCCCTGAAACGGCAACTCTCCGGTAAGTGCGCTATGCGTGCTATACGTGCTATTAGCTAGCGAATCTGAATACCCTCGTCGGCGATATAGCTGCGAATCACGTCGGCGAAGCTGCGGTCACCGCTCAGCCCGAGCCGTTCGGCGCGCGAGGCATCCCACTGGCCCGGCCAGCCGCCGACAATCTTCTCCACTCGCCCATCCGGCGCCCACACGATCCGCCTTGCGGCCGCGTCACCCGCCACTTCGCGCAGCGCCGCCACCATCTCGTCGACGCTCACGGAGATCCCCGGCAGATTCAGCGCGCGCTGGTTGCCGAGCACAGCGGAATCGAGTTCGAGTCCGGCGATCAGACTTTCGATCGCCTTGCGCGGCGACAGCAGCCACACGCGTGTCGTGCCCGCCACCGGACACACCGCGGTCTCGCCGTTCAGCGGCTCGCGAACAATGCCGCTCGCGAACGACGACGCCGCCGCATTCGGCTTGCCTGGCCGCACGCTAATCGTGGGCAGGCGCAACACCCGGCCATCGACAAAGCCTCGCCGCGTGTAATCGTTGAGCAGCAACTCCGCGATCGCCTTCTGCGCGCCGTACGACGATTGCGGATTCAGCGCGGTGTCGTTCTGCACGACCTCGGGCAGATCGCCGCCATACACGGCCACCGAACTCGTGAACACCACCCGCGGCGTGTGCCCACGCTGCCGGCAGGTTTCCAGCAGCAAGCGCGACGCGTCGAGATTGATGCGCATGCCGAGATCGAAATCCGCCTCGGCCTGTCCGCTCACGATCGCGGCAAGATGGAAGATCGCCGCGGTGCGCTCGTCGATCACGCTCTCGAGCACGCTGCGCTCAGCGATGTCGCCCACTTCCGGGCGCACGCGGCGGTCGCCGAAATCGCTTGCGCGAACCACGTCGAGCAGCACCAATTCCGTAATCGCCTGAGGCTGGCCATGTTGGTCTTTCACTACGCCGCGCGCCAATAATTCGCGCGCGAGACGCTGGCCAAGAAAACCCGCACCGCCGGTAATCAGTACTTTCATGATGGGCTTCGTCCTTCCTTTGTTCTCATTGGCGAGCTGCGTTCAGATACGGCGTGAGCCAGCCGAGCCCCGCGGACGTGCCGGCGCGCGGCCGGTATTCGCAGCCGACATAGCCGTCATAGCCCAGCGCGTCGATCAGATCGAACAGATACGGATAGTTCAGTTCGCCAATATCGGGCTCGTGACGCTCCGGTACGCCGGCGATCTGAATATGGCCGATGCCTGCCATATCGCGTTTGAGCTTCACAGCAAGGTCGCCTTCGACGATCTGGCAGTGATAGCAGTCGAACTGCACCTTGAGATTCGCCGCGCGCACTTCCGCGCAAATCGCCTGCGCGTCGTCCTGGCGGTTCAGAAAGAAGCCGGGCATGTCGCGCGTATTGATCGGCTCGATCACGACGGTAATGCCGTCTCCCTGCGCGGCCCTGGCGGCATAGGCAAGGTTCTTCAGATACACCTCGCGATGCCGTGCGCGCGGCTGATCGGCGCCAATCAAACCGGCCATCACATGCAACTTGCGATTGCCGAGCATACGCGCGTAGTCGAGCGCGGTTTCGACGCTGCGGCGAAATTCGTCTTCGCGGCCCGGCAGCGAAGCAATGCCGCGTTCGCCCGCCGCCCAGTCGCCGGGCGGCGCATTGAAAAGCGCCTGAGTCAGGCCGTTCTCTTCGAGCCGCGCCTTGATTTCGCCAGCACGAAAATCATAGGGAAACAGAAACTCCACGGCCTTGAAGCCGTCTTTTGCCGCGGCGGCAAAACGGTCGAGGAACGCGTGTTCGTTGTACATCATGGTCAGGTTGGCGGCGAAACGAGGCATGACGAAAACTCCCTGGATACGGTTTGGATCGGCCAGCGTGGCAGCGCCACCTGGCTTTGCTTTTTCGAGCGACTACCAGCGTGCGCCGAACACCCGCCGAAGTTCTTCGAGCGCCGCGTCGTCGAGCGGCACCGGGCGCGGGTTCGTCATCAGCCAGAGACGCGCGGTCTCTTCGAGCTCCTCGAGCGCATACGACGCCTGCGCCACCGAGCGCTCCCACACCACCGGCCCGAGGCGCTCGAGCAAAACCGCGCGGACGGTGCCGGCGAGCGCGGCGATCTGCTCAGCCACTTGCGGGTCGCCGGGCCGCTGGTAACGAATCAGCGGGACGTGGCCCACTTTCATCACGTAGTACGGGGTGATCGGCGGCAGAACATCGTTGTCGTGCCAGACGCCGGCGAGCGTCAAGGCCACCAGATGCGTCGAATGCGTGTGGACGATGCCGCGTGCCTCGCCATTGCGGGCATAGATGCCCCGATGCAGCGCCAGCGTTTTCGACGGCTTACCGCCGGACACTGCATTGCCGCCGACATCGACCTTGGCGATGTCGGCCGGATCGAGCCGGCCGAGGCAGGCATCGGTCGGCGTGATCAGCCAGCCGTCATCGAGGCGCGCGCTGATGTTCCCCGCGCTGCCCACCGTATAGCCGCGTTGATAGAGACTCGCACCGGTCACGCAGATTTCTTCGCGCACGCGTGCCTCGTTTGTCGTGTGAAGCGCGGGCGTACCGGTCATTGCGCGGCTCCCTCGAGGTGACGCAGCGCCTTTTCGAAAAAATCGACCGCGCCAAAATTGCCGGACTTCAATGCGAGCGCGAGCGGCTCGGCTTCCGTTGTTGCGGTAGCGGGTACGCCCGGATCGATCTGCGCGCCGATCCGCAACGTGCGCACGTCGAGCGCCTGCACCACCGCGCCCGAGGTTTCCCCGCCCGCCACCACGAACCTGCGCACGCCGCGCTCGCGCAAGCCGCGTGCGATCGACGCCAACGTGGATTCGACCAGGTGCCCCGCTTCGTTGACGCCGAGCTCGCGCTGCACCGCTTTGACTTCGTCGGGCGTGGCGGTGGCATAGATCAGGACGGGTTCGTCTTTATCCAGGTAGGGCTGCGCAAAGGCCAGCGCCGCGCCGACCACCGGTTCGCCGCGCGCCGCCGCCAGCGGGTCGATGCGGAACGCGGGCCGCGTCTCGCGCCAGGCCGCCACTTGCGCGTTGGTCGCTTTCGAGGCGCTGCCGGCCAGCACCGCCGACAAGCCTTCAATGCGCGGCAAGTGCGCGGCATCGTTGCGTTGTGCGAGCAAACCGGCGCGGCGAAAGTTGGCCGGCAGACCTAGCGCTATGCCGGAGCCGCCCGTAATCAGCGTGAGGTCGGCACACGCCTCGCCAAGTACGTGAAGGTCCGCGTCCGATACCGCATCGGCAATCGCCATTCGCGCGCCGTCGCCACGCAGCGCATCGAAAGATTCGCGCACGGCCGACACGCCTTTTGCCACGGTGTCGTAACGCACCAGGCCGACTTTCGATCCGGTTTGCCGCTGGAGCACGCGCACGAGGTTCGCCTCGCGCATCGGCGTGAGCGGATGATTTTCCATGCCCGATTCGTTCAGCAACGTATCGCCGACAAACAGATAGCCGCGATAGATCGTGCGGCCGTTCTCCGGAAACGCCGGACAGGCGATCGTAAAAGCCGCAGCGCCTGGCCCGCTTGACAGCGCATCGAGCAAGGCATCGGTGACCGGGCCGATGTTGCCGGCGTCGGTCGAATCGAAGGTCGAACAGTATTTGAAAAAGAACTGACGGCATCCTTGCGCGCGCAACCAGTCGAGCGCGGCGAGCGATTGCGCGACCGCATCGGCGGCGGCAATGGTGCGCGATTTCAGCGCGACGACCAGGGCATCGGCGTCAAGCGCGTCGTTCGACGCGGGCACGCCGATGGTCTGCACCGTGCGCATGCCGCCGCGCACCAGCATATTGGCGAGATCGGTGGCGCCGGTGAAATCGTCGGCGATGCAGCCGAGCAGCGCGCGTTGGGACGACGTGGTCATTGCGGCCTCCGCGCTTACTTCGCCGCCGGCAACTGAATGCCGGGGAAAATCTTGATCACGGCGGCATCGTCCTCGCCGCCATGCCCCGCGGTCGACGCCATCATGAACATCTGATGCGCCGCCGCCGACAAAGGCAATGGAAATTTCGAGCCGCGCGCGGTATCGAGCACCAGACCGAGATCCTTGACGAAGATATCGACCGCCGAGAGCGGCGCGTAATCGCCGCTCAGAATATGAGGCACGCGGTTCTCGAACATCCACGAATTGCCCGCGCTATGCGTGATGACCTCGTACAAGGCATCGGGATCGACACCTTCGCGCAAACCGAGCGCCATTGCCTCGGCGGCCACGGCGATATGCACGCCTGCCAGCAACTGATTGATGATCTTCACCTTCGACCCTGCACCGTGCGCCTGGCCCAGCCGATAGACCTTGCCGGCCATCGCCGCCAGCACGTCCTCACACGCCGCATAGGCGGCGTCCGGGCCGGACGTCATCATCGTCATTTCACCGGAAGCGGCGCGCGCCGCGCCACCGGACACCGGCGCGTCGAGCATCTGCAAGCCAGCGGCTTCGATCCGCCGGCCGAGCGCGCTTGCGAAATCCGGCGCGACAGTTGCGCTCGCGATCACAACACTGCCGGGTTTCATCGCGGCAACCGCACCTTGCGCGCCGAACAGCACCGCTTCAGTTTGAGCGGCATTCACGACCAGCGTGACAAGCACCTCGCATTGCGCGCCGAGCTCGGCAGGCGACGCACAACCGACGCCACCGGCCGCCACGAACGCCTGCAGAATCTCGCTGCGCAAATCGCACGCGTGGACCTGAAAACCCGCGCGCAGCAGCGAGCGCGCAACGCCCATGCCCATCGCTCCGAGACCGATAACGCCGACATTTCTGGACATGCCTGACCCTTAAGTTGGTTAGTGGCGAGCGTGCCGATAGCGCCCGATTCGAAGCGCCTCAGCTCAGCAAATACCCGCTTCCGCAAGCCGCCGTGCCGCGTTGTTCATATGGGTGCTCGCCGCATTGCGCGCCGCCGCCGGATCGCCCGCGCGAATCGCCGCGACGATGGCCGCGTGCTCTTCACGCACCTGACGTGAGAAGTCGTCGCGCAGCGCTTCATTGCGCCGCGTGACCAGGGTGCCGGCTTCGAGATATTGATTAAGAAAGACGAGCGTCTTGAGGAAATACGGATTGCCGGTCGCCACGGCGATGGCGCGATGGAAAGCGACATCTTCGGCGACACCGTTCTCGCCTTCGGCCACCGCTTCGTCGATGTTCGCGAGCGCGGCGTCGATCGACACCATGTCCGCGTCGCTGCGGTGCAGGGCGGCTTCCGAAGCCACCTCGGCCTCGATCGCTCGCCGCAGCGCGAGAATCTGCAGCACCGACCCCGCCTCAACCGCTTCCGCGTAGTCGATCCGCAGCGGCCGGATTGCGCCGTGCGCGGCAATGAACACGCCGCTGCCCTGCCGCGGCTCGACCACGCCTTCGTTCTTCAGCCGCGAAATCGCCTCGCGAATCACGGTGCGGCTCACGCCGAACTGCTGCGCCAGCACCGCCTCGGTCGGCAGTTTGCCGCCGCGCGCGAAGGTGCCTTTGTCGATCTGCTTGAGCAACTGCTGCGCGACGGTATCGCTCAGCGCGCGGACCGGAATCTTCTCGAACATGGATGTCCCGATGGATCATGTTGTCGGGTCATCATACAAATTTACGATCTAGCCGGCATCCGTGCAAACCCTGAGCTCGGTCACCGCTTAGCGCAGATACGCGAACACGGCCAGCGCGCTCATGACGGTAATTGCGCCACCGATACGCGTGGCGATCTGGGCAAACGGCATCAGCTCCATCCGGTTGGCTGCGGTCAGAATCGCAACATCGCCCGTTCCTCCCAGTCCGCTATGCGTTGCATTGACGATGGCCGCTTCGACCGGATACATCCCGATCAGCCGGCCAACGAAAAATCCTGTCATCGTCAACGCCAGCACCGTGGAGACAGCCGTCACGATATTGACCCAATGGAAGGCCGTGACGATCTCGCCCCATGGCGTCATCGCCACACTGATTGCAAACATCAGCGGATAGGTCACCGCCGTGGAAAAGAATCCATACATGAAGCGTGCGCCGCTCCTCACGCGCGGCGACACCACCTGAAACAGCTGCGCGGCGACCACAAGCACGAGCATGACGACCGGCGCGGGCCAGTCGAACAACTGATGGCTCAGCACGCCAAGCAGATAGAGCGCGATCGCCGTCGCACCTGCTGCCGCAACCGAACTCACATCGAATTCGAACGCGAGCGGCGCCCCGGTGATTTCGCCATCGCCGATCCCGTCCATGGTCAACTGCCCGTTGCCGGTCCACTTCGGCTTGCGCGTGCCGAGATAGCTCAACAGACCTGCGCAGCAGATCGCGGCAATATTGCCAAGCATGACGGCGGACAGAACCTGGGCAAACAACGGACCTTGCTCGACGCCCATGATCTGCGCGTAGCCCGCCGACAACGGAAGCGCGCCCTCGCCCACGCCGCCCGCCATGATCGGCACCACGACGAAGAAAAGTGCATGTTTGACGTCCATGCCGAGCGCAGCACCAACCCCTGTGCCCACCAACGCGGCTACGATCGAGCCACTGGCGACCGGAATGAAGATGCGCACAAAGCCCTTGATCAGCGTACGGCGATCCATGCTGAGCACACTGCCGACAATGATCGCCGCGATGAAGAGATACAGGAAGTTGGAGCTCTTCGTGAAGTCGGTGACCGCCTTGACGACCGGTGCCGGCATCAGCTTGTAGTACACCAGCATCGAAGGAATGAACGCCGCAAAAATCGACGTGGCGCCAATATGGCGAATCCACGGAATACGCTTTGCCAGTTCAGCGCACGTGAAGCCGCCAACGGCAACCAGGGCCATGCCGGTAGGCAGATCCGAGGCAAGCTTTCCTCTCATCGTCATCGCGACCAGCACAGCAAGGAGAACGAAATACACCGGCAAGGGCAGCGCCCCCACGCGCGTGTCGAATATGGCCCACCAGCGCTCCTTGAAGGTTCGAGCGTCTGATTGCGCCTCGCCTGCTACCTCGTGCGTCGTTACCGATTCCATTTGCCTGTCTCCGTTCATATCGTCTGATTCGCTTGCCCGTCAAGCCAGCAGCAGCAACGCGGCACCGTAGACCACCGTGCCCACCAGGAAAGTCACGACGGTGAAGCCGAGCACGCGCTGGACGCCGACGCCCGCCATCGCCACGACCGGCGCGGCCCAGAACGGCTGCATCATGTTCGAGACCTGCTCGCCCATGGCAACGGCCATCGTGGTGGCCGGCACGGACGCATGCAGCGCCATCGCGGCCGGCACGACAAAGGGTCCCTGCACCGCCCAGTGACCGCCGCCGCTCGGAATGAAGAACGTCACGATCAGTGAGCAGATATAGCTCCAGAACGGCAAGGTGTGCGCGTTCGAAATGGCGATGAAGAAGTGCGAGATCACGTCCGGCAGTCCGGTTGCGTCCATCATTCCCATGACGCCGCCGTACAGCGGATATTGAAGCATCATCGAACCGGTCTGCTTCGCTGCGTTCTTCACCGCGTCCGCGTAGGCCAAGGGATATCCATGCAGAATGACGCCGGCGATGAACATCACAAAGATCACGGCGTTCACACCTGAAAACGCGGTGTGCTGCACCTGCGCGAGCACGAGAAAAGCAATGCCTGCCGCGCCGATAAACGCGCTGCCCAGCCACGAGTGTTCAATCCAGCGAGCGAAGCTCTGCTTGCCCTGCGGCTTTTCACGCGAGGGCGCGTCCGGGTTCTTCTCCCTGTCGAGCACCACCGCGTCCGCGTCACGCGGCTTGAGCCACGCCAGGACGAACGGCATGACGATCAGCATTGCGACAGTCGGAATCAGATTGAAGCGCGTGAAAACTGTCGCGCTAAACGGCAGGACCTGCCCGGTCAACTTCTGCACGACGTTCATCGCGCTGCCGGGTGTCGACTGCGCGAGTGCGATCGAACTCGAGATGCCGCTCGCCCACACGACCCAGCCGGAAAAACCAGCCGCCACGATCCATGCGAAATCTACCCGCATGCGTTTAGCGACCTCGCGGGCCAGCAAGGCGCTCACGACGAGGCCGAGGCCCCAATTGCAGAACGACGCCACGGCGACCAGAACAAAGGTGAGCGTCGCCGCCTGAACCGGCGTGCGCGCAATCGAAACCAGCGCCTTGAAGATGCGTTGCACGGGCGGCGCATGAGCGAACGCGTGACCGGTTACGAGCACCAGCGTAATCTGGAAAGCAAACGTGAGAATGTCGAAGAAGCCCTTGTACCAGCCACCCACAAGGCGCGCCAGGCTTGCGTGCGGAGCAAAAATCGCGGACAGCGCCGCGACGATCGCGGTAATAAGTATGGCGAGCACGAACGGGTCTGGAATCGTGCGTTCGAAGAGACTGATCGTCGCCTCAGTGAAGCGCGTCTTGCGTACGGGTGCTGTTGCGGCGGCGGGTTTCATCGTTTGTCTCCAGATGTTCTCTGTGCCCGATGCGTTCTGTGCGCATTCAGGTCGGCGGTTGCGTGTTCAGGCCGGGAAGTCGTAGAGCTTCGCGGCGTTATCGACCAGAATGCGGCGGCGCGTTGCAGCGTCATCGGCCCATGTGCCGAGCAGGTCGAACAGCATGACGTCGTCCGGTTTGTGCGACTCGGTCGTATGCGGCCAGTCACTGCCCCAAACCACGTTCTCCGGCAGCGCGTCGATCCATGCACGCGCGCTCGCCGTGCTGTCGGCGTAGCCGCCCTTCAGACCGGCAATAGAGTCGAGATACGCGCCCGAGAGCTTGACCCACACGCGGCCGCTTTCGGCAAGGCGCCGCACGACGGCGAACGCCGGATGAGACGTCCCCTGCGGCAAGGGCAAGCGCGCCAGATGATCGAACACGATGGTTGCAGGAAGCCGTGCGAGCATCGCTTCATGCTCGACGATCTGTGCGGCCGTCCAATGCAGTTGAACGTGCCAGCCGAGTTCCGCGACGCGGCAGGCGAGCGGCTCGACCATGTCGAAGCCGACAACCGCGTTAGCCGGCGTGTACAACGTGAAGCGAATGCCGCGGATACCGCCTTCGTGCAACAAGGCCAGTTGCTCGTCGCTCACGTCGGGCCGTAACACCGCGACGCCGCGTGCGCGATTCAGCCCGAGTTGGGCGATGGCGTCGAGTGTCACGCTGTTATCGGTGCCGTATGTGCGCGGTGTCACGACCACGGTCCGTTGCGTACCGATACGTGTCTGCACTTTGCGGTAATCGGCCACACTTGCGTCTTCCACGAAGCCCACGCCCGGTGTGCCCGCGAGGAAGCGGCGCTCGTAGATATGCATGTGCGAATCGCATGCACCTGGCGGCGCTGCGAACCGGGGCTGCCGGCTATCCATGGAATATTCCTTCACAACACCGCGCGCGCGGCGCGAAGCGACGCGATCTGCGTATCGGTCAGCCCGACGTCGCGCAGCACCGCATCGGAATGCTGACCGAACGCCGGCGCGGCAAGCGGCTCGGGCCCCGGTGTCGCGCCGAACCGGATTGGCTGCTTGAAGCCGCGATAGCGCCCGACGCCCGGATACTCGAAACTGCTCACCATGTCCTCGGACACGACCTGCGGATCGTCGAACATGTCCTCGACACTGCGGGCGGCCGCGCACGGCACGGCGTCGCCGAACAGCGCTTCCCATTCGAACGC
This sequence comes from Paraburkholderia fungorum, assembly GCF_003610895.1. Lineage (GTDB taxonomy): Bacteria > Pseudomonadota > Gammaproteobacteria > Burkholderiales > Burkholderiaceae > Paraburkholderia > Paraburkholderia fungorum_B. The sequence goes on along the minus strand of NZ_MCAS01000012.1, from coordinate 256,028 downwards.
CGTGCGCGCCTGCAATGCGGCATGGAGCTTCGGCACGATCTCGTCGCAATGAAGGGCACGCTTGCGTACCGTGCCGTAGCGCTCGTCCTGCGCCAGCGCTTCGAGGCCTGTTTTCTCGCAGAGCGATTGCCAGAAGTGCGGGGTATTCGCGGAGATGTAAAGGTAGCCCTCGCGAGTCGGATGAATCCCGGTGATGCCGCCCGAGCGCATGTCACGGCCGACGTCCCTGGGTTCACTGTCGGCCCAGATCATGCGAGCCGATTGCATGGTGAGCGCGCTGCGCAGCAGCGACACGCCGACGTACTGTCCCGCGCCGCTACGCTCACGCTCAAAAAGCGCGGACGACACACCCGCCGCCACAAGCGCGGCCGCGTAGTAATCGACCACGGAGCCGTACAGAATCTCCGGCGGCCCACCACGCTTTCCCTGCAAGGTGCACATGCCGGTCATCGTTTGCAGCACCTGATCGTAGCCGGCCTTCTCCTTATTCGGCCCGGTTTCGCCGTAACCCGTCACCGCGCAGTAGATCAGACGCGGATTGATCTCGCGTAGCTGTTCATAGGCAATCCCGAGGCGCGCCGGCACATTCGGGCGGAAGTTGTGAACAAGCACGTCGGCCGATTCGACGAGGCGCTTGAGCACCGCAAGCGCTTCAGCTTGCTTCAGGTCGAGAACGAGACCGCGCTTGCCTCGATTGACACCGAGGAACGCACGGCTTTCGGCTTCGAGGGTCGACGGATATTTGCGCAGGTTGTCGCCCGCGGGCGGCTCGATCTTGATCACTTCGGCCCCCTGATCGGCCAGCAGCGTGCAACCGTAAGGGCCTGCGATATAGGCGCTCAGGTCGAGCACGCGCACGCCCGCAAGCGGGCCGCGTGCTTCGACGGGCGATGAATCCGACAATCGTTGCATGGGTAACTCCGTGTATCTCCAGTGTTTCGCCGCTCGTGCGCAAATCAATGGGCGAGGTCGGCGCCCGCGAGCGCAGCGCGTTGCTGGCTGGTGAGCAGTCCAAGGCGTTCGGCATTGCCGACCAGCACGCGCGCGCGCTCCACGAACGGCGGATCGATCATCCTGCCGTCGACGACGTACGCGCCCAGCCCCTTGCTATCCGCCTCGCGCGCTGCTTCGACAACGTGCACGGCATGCTCGATCTCCTCGTCCGAGGGACGAAAAACCTCATTGGCGATGGCAATCTGGCTCGGATGGATGCAGGTCTTGCCGAGAAAACCCAGCGCACGCGCAAGCTGCGCTTCGGCGCGAAAACCGGCTTCGTCGCGGATGTTGGCAAACGCCGAGTCGTACGCGAATACGCCGGCCTCGCCCGCGGCGATGCGCAGGCTGAACATGGCCTGCTGAACTGCAGAGGGTTCCCGGCGAGCCACGCCCAGCGGCTCGAAAAGATCGCCGAGACCCAGTTGCAGACCCGCTACGCGCGGATGCGCACCGGCTAGTTCAGCGGCAAGACGGAACGCTTTGGGCGACTCGATATTGAGTAACAGCTTCACCGGTGTGGCGACGCCGTTGGCGCGCTCCGCCTGCTCGATCAGCGCCACGGCAGCGAGCACGTCGTCCACGCTTTCGGGCTTGGGGAGATTGATGAAGTGCAAACCGGGTTGAACGACCGCCTCGATGTCGGCACGGCAGTACGGCGTGTCGAGCGCGTTGACGCGCACGATCAGGACTTTTCCATGGCCGGTGGCTTCGCTGGAGCCCAGCAGATCACGAAGCGCCTCACGCGCCTGCGGCTTGCGCCCGGCTGAGACTGCATCTTCCAGATCGAACGAGAGCGCATCGGCCGCGCTCGCGAGCGCCTTCGCAAAGAGTTCCGGGCGCGACGCCGGCACGAATAACTTGCTTCTCATGTCTCCAGTCCTTCTTTTCTGCTTGGCTGGAAACGAGTCTAAGTCCACTAAGGATTTAGATAAACTATCCGTTTCTATCTTTAAACGGTAGATAATCTATCTTTATGGAAACCGAATTTCTCGCCAATCTCCTGCTGGTAGTCGATAGCGGTTCGATGGCCGAAGCGGCCCGCCGGGTGGGCGTCACGCCCGCCGCCGTGGCGCAGCAGATCCAGTCGCTCGAGCGCGAACTGGGCGTGCCGCTGCTGGTGCGCGCTGGGCGCACGGTCATTCCGACGGAAGCCGGGCATCGCGTCATAGAACGCGCACGCGCCCTCGTTCGTGAATTGTCCGAGTTGAAAGCGTTCGCGCTCGAAGGCGAGGCCGCCGGCGAATTACGTATCGGCACGATCACCACGGCGCTCCTCAGCCTGCTGCCCGATGCGCTCGCCAGTTTCTCCACGGCTTTCCCGCAGGCGAAGGTGCTGATCCGGGCAGGCACCTCGATGGAGTTGTACGACACGCTGCAACGTGGCGAGCTCGACGTGGCCGTCTGCCTGCATCCCGCATTCGCGCTGCCGAAGGCCTACGACTGGCATCTGCTGAGAGCAGAGCCGATCGTCGTACTCGCTCCGTCACGGCTCGCGAAAGACGATCCTCACGAACTGCTGCGCCGCGAGCCGTTCATCCGCTACGACCGCTCGCTCGGTGGCGGCAAGCAGGCGGACGACTACCTGCGCGAAGCGAAAATCGTGCCGCACGAACTGTTCGAACTGAATTCGCTGATGGCCATCGCGATGATGGTGGACCGTGGACTCGGCGTCTCACTCGCGCCCGACATCGTGTCGCCATTGACCGTGGGATTGGGCATCGCAAAGATAGCGTTGCCGGCGAAAACCGAACCGCGGCGCTTTGGTGTTCTTTGGCACCGGGCGTCGCCGAGGGGACGATTGATCGCGGGTTTTCTGCGCTGCGCGGACGAAAGCGTTGGAGCGGGTCAAGCAGGAACGCAAGTCCGGTAATACCGCATCAGGTCGTCTCACGCTCGACGATATGAAAACCAACGTCGGTCACCTTGACGTTGGCGTCGCCCGCAAGGCGATCGAGCAGGCAGCGCGCGGCGGTAAGTCCGATGCGGGTGCCGTCCACGCGCACGGTGGTGAGTTGCGGCGTGGTTTCGGTGGCGAATTCGAGGTCGCCGAAACCGCAGATCGATAGTTGCGACGGCACGCTCAAGCCGAGCTGCCTCGCCGCGCCGAGCACACCGATCGCCAGCAGATCGGAGCCGCAAAATACAGCGTCGAGTTGCGGCGCCTGCTCGAGCAGCGTGGGCAATGCGGCTTTGCCGAGCGCGACCGAACTCGGCGGCGACACCCGCACCTCGGCGACGTGGTGAATACCTGCTTGCGCCAGCCGGTCGCAAAAGCCGTTACGGCGTGCGAGCGCCCGCTCGTCGTTCGCCAGCACGAGGCCAGGCGCCCGCACCTTCCGTTGCAGAAAATGCCCGGCCACGGCGGCGCCGATCTGATAGTGCGAAAAGCCGACCAGCATGTCGATCGGCGCGTCGGTCATATCCCAGGTTTCGACAATCGGCAGACCCACGTTGCGCAAACGCTCGCGCAAAGAATCCGTATGAGCGACACCGGTCAGCAACACGCCTTCCGGACGCCGGCTCAGCACCGCGTCGAGCAGCGCCTCTTCGCTCGAATCGCTATAGCCGCTCAAGGCCAGCAACACCTGATAACCCGCGCGCGACATCGTCTCGCTGAACACCTGGATCGTGGTGGAAAACAACGAGTGAGAGATGGTCGGCACAATCGCCGCGATCAGCCGCGAACGCGCCGACGACAATCCGCCCGCAAGGCGATTCGGTACATAGCCGAGCTTCTGCACGACCTGCCGCACCCGTTCGAGCGTTTCGGGCGCAACCGTCTCGGGACTATTGAAAACGCGCGACACCGTAATCGGCGCGACGCCCGCTTGCGCAGCGACATCCGTAATGCGCAGGCCTTTGGCGCCGCCACGCAAGCGTTTCGCTGGCGCCGCCGTCTCCGTCATATCAGGGCTGGCAACGGCGGTGGGCTTGTGATTCGGCATGGGTCGGTGACTAGGTGATGGTTCGCGCGTATTGTAGACCGCCATAGAGCGCCATGGACCGGCATAGACCGCCGGCGACGAAAGGCGCCAACGTGCCGGGTCACAAATCCTTCAAGGCAGATCTACTCGGTCACGGGCACAGCGCTTTGCGCTATGGCGCCGCCCCGATTACGCCGCAGGATAAACACCGTGACCACGGCGAACACCAGCAGGCAGGCCGCCGGAATCAGCATCGGCGTCTTCACGCTACCCGTGGTCTGACGTACCCACGGCACCAGATTCTGCGCGATGAAACCGCCGATATTGCCGAGTGAATTGATCGCCGCAATGCCGGCCGCGGCGCGCGCGCCAAACAGGAACTTCGGCGGCAGCGTCCAGAAACACGGGATCAGCAAATACATGCACGGCGCGCCGAAACAGAGCGCGGCAAACCGCAGTGTGTTGGTAGGCAGAAACACTGCGCTCAGGAAGCACGCCACGCCGAGCAACGCGGCCACCAGCATCGCGACGATTGCACGATTACCGCCGCGCAGCTTCGACGGCAGCCAGGCCAGCACAATGGTCGCCATCAGCCAGGGAATGATGTTCAGCAGGCCATTGGTCGTATTGCTGACACCGAAGCCTTTCACCAGCGTCGGCAACCAGTAGCTCACACCGTAGACGGAAATCGACAGCATCATGTAATAGAGCGCCATGCCGATCACTCGCGGTTCCGTCAGCACGCTCAGCAACGAGGCGTGGCCGGCATAGCGTGCCTTCATCTGTGCGCGCTCCGCGTCGAGCGTGCCGGCGAGCCATTGTTTTTCATCGGCGGAGAGAAATTTCGCCTGCTTCGGCGAGGCCGGCAGCAGGCGCAGCACAACGAAGGTCAACAGAATCGACGGCAAGCCAGTGACGATGAACACAAGCTGCCAGCCGTGCAGTCCCGCGAGGCCGCCTTTGTCGAGCAGCCAGCCGCAGATGGGCGCACCCACCATGTTGCCCAGACTGCTGCCGACCGTGAAATAGCCGAGCATGCGCACGCGATGCCGCGACGGAAACCACAAGGTCAGGTAGTAGATCACGCCCGGATACAGACCCGCTTCCGACGCGCCGAGCAGAAAACGCAGCACATAGAACATCGTTGCGTTCTGCGTAAACGCGAGGAGTATCGTGACGATGCCCCACGTGAACATGATGCGCGCCATCCAGCGAGGCGCGCCGTACTTGTGCAGCAGCACGTTGCTGGGTACTTCGAACAACAGATAGCCGATGAAAAACAGCGACGCACCGAGCCCATACGCAACTTCGGAAAGCCCGAGGCTGCCGAGCATCTGCAGCTTGGCAAAGCTGATATTGGAGCGGTCGATATAGGCAACCAGATAGAGCACTCCGAGCAGCGGCATCAAACGGAGTGCCAGGCGATTGATCAGACGTGATTCGTCGATCGCCGGTGTCGTCATATTCACTGTGTCTCCTGCGCTCGCGCCGTTCGCGCGAGCAATGGCTCAATGGCTCAATGGCAATCTGACAGCTTGAAACAGCCTTGGCGCCTTAATGTTTTTCTGCGCGCCACTGCGCGTAGGCAGCCATCGTTGCCTCGTCCGGCGGATACGTGCCCCGCAACGGCCTGCCCTCTTCGATGCGTTGCGTGATGAACGCCTCGAGCTGCTCCTGCTCGGCGGCGTCGCGCGCGATTTCAGTTGCCATTTCGCGCGGCACGATGACCACGCCGTCCACATCGGCGACAACGATATCGCCGGGATACACAGGCACGCCGCCACAAGCGATTGGGACATTCATATCGACCGCATGATGCTTGGCCAGATTCAGCGGCGCACTCGCGCCCGCGCACCAGATTGGCAAACCCAGTTCCGCGATCGTGCCGCTATCGCGCACCGGGCCATCCGAAACCATGCCGGCGACACCACGCTTTGCCAGACGCAGCGCGAGAATCGAGCCGACCGACGCGACCGCGCGCTCACCGCGGCAGTCCTGCACCAGCACGCTGCCAGGCGGCGCCGTTTCAACGGCTTTGCGCTGCGGATGGTCCGGGTCCTGGAACACGCCGACGTGGTCCAGATCCTCCCGGGCCGGGATGTTGCGCAGCGTGAACGCCGGGCCGACAACGTTAGGTGCGCCAGGCGCCGGTTTGACAAGCGGCGCGACACCTTGCAGGAATACGTTGCGCAAGCCGCGCTTGAAGAGTTGCGTGGTCAGCGTTGCCGTGCTGACGTGCCGTAGCTGCGCGAGTGTGGCGTCGCTGATGGTGAGGTTCGATGCGGTCATGAGAGGTCTGGGTCGAGTTAGTGGATTTCAGGTTCGGTACGCGTCGTGCCCGCTGAGGGCGGCTCCGTCGGCGCGGCCTGCACCGGACTTTGCGGCGCGCTTGCGCTGAGGGGTTCTTCAAGGAAGTCGAAGTCACACCCCTTGTTGGCCTGCGTCACATGCAACTGATGCATCACGCCGAAGCCGCGCTCGAACGGCCGCTTGGGCGGTTGCCACGCGGCCTTGCGCGCCGAAAGTTCCGCGTCGCTCACGTCGACATGCAAACGGCGGGCAGGCACGTCCAGCTCGATCATGTCGCCGTCCCTCACCAGCGCGAGCGGACCACCCACGAACGACTCAGGCGCCACGTGCAGCACGCACGCGCCGTAACTGGTGCCGCTCATGCGCGCATCGGAAATGCGCACCATGTCGCGCACACCCTGCTTCAACAGCTTTTGCGGAATCGGCAGTTGGCCCCACTCCGGCATGCCGGGCGCACCCACCGGACCTGCATGCTGCAGCACGATCACCGAGTCGGCCGTGACGACCAGCTCTTCCGAGTCGATGCGCGCGGCCATGTCGGCGTAGTCCTTGAATACCACCGCCGGACCACGGTGTTTCTGCAGATGCGCTTCCATCGCGGCGGGTTTGATCACCGCACCGTCCGGCGCCAGATTGCCGGTCAGCACCGCGAGGCCGTCGCTGGCAACGAGTGGATTGGCGCGCTTGCGGATGACGTCGTCATCGAATATTTCCGCGCCGGCAATGTTCTCGCCGAGCGTCGCGCCACTGACCGTCATCTGCGTGCCGTCGATCAGTTCGCCCAACTCGACCAGTAGCGCGCGCAGGCCGCCGGCATAAAAAAAGTCTTCCATCAGATACCGGCCCGCGGGACGCAGATTGCCGAGCACCGGCGTGATGCGCGCCAGTTCGTCAAAGCGTGCTGTCGTCAGATCGATGCCGGCGCGCCGCGCCACGGCAACGAGGTGGACAATCGCGTTGGTCGAACCGGACATGGCAAGCACGGTGGTCACTGCGTTGTCGAACGACCTCGCGCTCAGGATGTCGGACGGCTTCTGGTCGGTCCACACCATCTCGACGATGCGCTGTCCTGTCAACGAAGCGAACTGCGCATGCCGCGAATCGACTGCGGGAATCGACGAGAAGCCGGGTAGCGTCAGGCCGAGTGCCTCGGTGGCGCTGGTCATCGTCGACGCGGTGCCCATCGTCATGCAATGGCCCGGCGAGCGCGCAATGCCGCTCTCGATGCCCTTCCACTCTTCTTCCGTGATCTTGCCGGCGCGCAATTCAGCCCAGTATTTCCATGTGTCCGAGCCGCTGCCCAGCGTGCGGCCGTTCCAGTTGCCACGCAGCATCGGCCCGGCCGGCAGATAGATGGACGGCAGATTCATGCTGATCGCGCCCATCAGCAAACCGGGCGTGGTCTTGTCGCAACCGCCCATCAGCACACAACCGTCGAACGGATAGGACTTCAGCAATTCCTCGGTTTCCATCGCGAGGAAGTTGCGATACAGCATCGTGGTCGGCTTCTGGAACGGCTCAGCCAGCGTCATCACCGGCATTTCGACCGGAAAACCGCCGGCCTGCCAGACGCCGCGCTTCACCTCCTCGACGCGCTGCTTGAAGTGCGTGTGGCACGAGTTGATCTCGCTCCACGTGTTGACGACGGCAATCACCGGCTTGCCCATGTAATCCGACGGGTGATAACCCATTTGCGCCGTGCGTGAACGGTGGCCGAACGAGCGCAGGTCGTTCACGCCGTACCAGCGGTAGCTGCGAAGCTGCTCAGGGGTTTTGCGGTTCGATGACACGGACATCTCCATGGTAGCGATACCATTACGCTTCACGACTTGAATCCGGCGAAGCTTCTGGGTGACACGCATGGTATCGCTACCATCGGACAGCGTCGCTAAGGGATTCCACTTAGGGCATGGGGTGAGTGTCGGGTGTCACGGAGAGTGAAAACTGCGCCGGGTAGGTGAAAAGCTACTGCCGCTGTTCGTGCAAGAGTCCTGACGGCTGACACTTCCTGCGAGGGGTCGGCCGTTCGGCACTGTCGCCGTCGGGCGATACGGAGGTGGCGTCGACGGTATGTGAAGTTTTCTGTTTTAGCACCGACGCCAGAACCGTGCCCTACAATTTGGGCAGTGGAATCCAAATAATGCTGCGCATACAAATACAAGGAGCCCAAATGAATCGATACGTACTCCGCATCGCCCTGGTCGGTGTTCTCCTAAGTGCGCTCCCTTGCGCGCTGAACGCGGCGACAGTCAGCGATGACCCCGCGCGCACCATCCGCTCCGCTTTGGAACAGTGGCGCGTAGATTTCAACGCGCGACGTGCCGCGCATATCTGCGACCTTTTCGCGCCCGATCTTCGTTACGATTTCTATGGCGCACCCGAACGGACCTACCCGTTGCTATGTGCCCGCCTGCATCATGCGCTGGCCGACACCACGCAATCGCTTCGCTACGGCCTTAAGATCAAAGAGATCATTGTCTCCGGCGACCTCGCGATCGTGCGCCTGACTTGGAGATCGACGCTTACCAGGAACGGCAAGCAGGAGTCTAATGATGAGACCGGTCTCGATGTATTCGGCCACCAGCCTGACGGTAGCTGGAAGATCATCCGCTACATTGCATACCCTGAGAAGGACTGAGTTCTTTCTGTTGACTCTTTGCACGCACCTTGGCGGCTTATCGAATTGCCAACGATTCTCGTCGCCAGGTAGAACGCATCTTCCTGGCCGCCCCTTGCCCGTGGCTGACCGGCGACAAGCCGGCCACCGCCCAGCGACTGATTATTGACTCCGGGCGCATCCATGAGAACGCCGCAGTTTTTCCACGTGCCGCGACAGCGCCCCCGCCGAAGAAAAAACAGAAACTCAATCGGCCCTGCGCCGCGATGAAATCGCCGAGGCTGTCGAGATCACGAGGTCGGCAAAGCGGCGTTCATCGCGATCCGCCTGCCACCGCGGCCGCGCCACCGCAATATTGACCGCCCCCACCCCGCGCCCTTTCGCATTGGTGATCGCCGCGGCGGTCGAGATGTCGCTGACGAAGTACTCGTCTTCCGTATGCGCGTAGCCTTGTTTGCGAATCTGGGCGATGCGCTCCTTGATCTTGCGCGGCTGGTAAATCGTGGCGGCCGTGTAGGCGACGAGATTCGTACGGGCAAGAATATCGTCGACCTCGCCATCGTCGAAGGTCGCGAGAATAGCCAACCCCGGCGCGGTGCAATAAGCGGGCAAACGCGAACCAGTGATGACATGCGCATTGAAGACGTTGCGGCTGACAATACGCAACACGAAAATAATATCGGTGCCGTCCAGCACGGTGAGGTTGGTGGCCTCCTCGGTCTCGGATCCGAGTTGCTGCAGATAGGGCGTGGCGCGGCTGACCAGATCGTTCGAAGTCAGATAGTGATACGTGAAATCGAGCAGCTTCGGCGACAATTCATACTTGCGGCTTTCGGGATCCTTGAACAGATAGCCGAGCGCCGCAAGCGTGAACGTAAAGCGCTGAGTCGCACTCATGTCGAAACCGGTGAGCGCCGCGATCTCCGAGAGCGATAACTGCCGCTTGCTGCCGTCGAAAGCCGTGAGTACGGTCATGGCTTTCTCGACCGACTGAACGTATAGCGACGACGCTGTCGGATCAGCGGGTGCTTCCGGCGCGGCAGTCGGGTCGCTCTTCTTCTTACGGGGAGTTTGGGGCGGCACAGTGGTCACGATGAAAACCTGTTGTTCTATCAGGTTCCAATTATCGCATGAAGATATTAGTCTATCTATAGGCAATAACTTGCTTCACGCGACCACGCTCGTCGACCGGTCCCAGGCATCGCTGACATCGCGTTTGAGCAGGTGCTTTTTAATCCGCTCGCTGGGTGTCAGTTCGAAGTGCGTGACCGCCCGATAATAACGGGGCAACTGGAAACTCGCGAGACGCTCTGCCGCCCATGCATGGATCGCGTCCCAGTCAACGGCGACGTCCTTGAACTGCACGTTGAGCAGAATGTCCTGCTCGCCGATCGCCGAGGCAACCCCGATCGCCGCGCTCGCCTGGATGGCCGGGTGCTGCGCGAATACGCGTTCGATCTCCCAAGCCGATACATTCTCGCCGCGCACGCGCATGCTATCCGTACGCCTGCCGACGAAGAACAGATCGCCGTCGGCATCACGCCGCGCACTATCGCCAGTGTGCAGTCTGCCGTTACGCAGCGCCGAGCGGGTCGCGTCTTCGTTCTTCAGGTAGGTCGGCAAGAATGTGCCTTCCACGCGGCTCGATAGTACGATTTCGCCCGCTTCGCCGTCCGCGACCGGTTCACCGTTTTCGTCGAGCAATGCCACGTCGATCCATGGCAGCGCCCTGCCGATCGAACCGGGTTTGCCGTTTGCATTCAGCGTCGCGAAACTCGAACATTCCGTCATGCCATAGCATTCGCGCAGCCGAACCTGCAGACGCGACTCGATCGCCGTCCACGCCGAGGCGCTGACACCCGCGCCCCATGCCACGCGAATCGTGTGCGTATCCGGCTGGGCGTCGTCGGGAAGCTGCATCAGAATGTCGAGCACGCCGCCGAGATAGTGCAATTGCGTCGCCCGCGAGCGGGCAATCTGCGCCCAGAACTGCGTGACGGAAAAACGCGGTACGACGTGCAGTTCGAGCGCCTCGAGAAAGGGCAGCAACAACATCTGCGCACCGCCGATATGGCATAGCGGTTCCCACAGGAACAGTTTGTCGCCCGCACGCACGTCCGCGACCAGCATGGCCGCCTCGCTCGCAATCCGCATCATCCGATGCGTAAGGACAACGCCCTTCGGCGCACCTGTCGTGCCGGACGTATAGATCACGCACAACGGGTCGCCCGGATCGATCGATGGGGTGAAGAGCGTTGCACTGGCATCGTTGGGATCGAATGCCGGCAGTCCGATTCTGCGCGTGCTGCCGTACTCGATACCGTCGGTCACTTCGTCGAACACGGATTCCGACACGAACAGTTTCGGCTCCGCGTGCTCGATCAGATACTCGAGCCCCGCGCGGCGCAGCTTCGTATTGACGGGCACCCACACCAGACCGCTGAGAATCAGCGCATAGATGAGGTGAATATGCTCGGCGCTGTTGCCGAGCATCACGGCGACGCGGTCGCCCGCCACCAGTTTCTGGTCCGCGAACCAGCGCTGCAGTTGGGCGATGCGTTGCGCGGTTTCGGCGCGCGTCACGGCCTGTTCGTCGAAATGGAGAACGGCGCCCGCCGCGTTGCCGCGCAAACCGGCGGCGATCAGCGGCGCGCAGTCCAGCGCATCTTGCGGATGACGTTGGGGGAAGTATTCGGAATAGCTGTGCATGGTCGAATGGAGTGGAAACCGTACGGCTAGCGCGTTGCGTGCCGCAGCCGGGAGGAAATGAAAACGATCAGGGCGATCAGAACGATGAGCGTCGTCGATACCGCGGCGAGCGTCGGTGTGATGGCCAGCTGGATGTCGTCCCACATCTGCTTGGGCAGCGTGGTGTTGATGCCGCCGCTGACGAAGATCGCAATCGTCAGATCGTCGAATGAAACGATGAAGGCGAACAGGAAAGCCGCCGTCACGCTCGCCATCAACAATGGCAGCACGATCGTCGCAATGCGTCTTGCGGGCGACGCGCCCATTACCCTCGCGGCGTCGTCCAGACGCCAGTCGAACTGGCGAAAACCGGCGGCGAGCGTCACAACGACGTAAGGAATCGCCAGCACGGTATGTCCGATCACGAGGCCCAGATTGGTGCCCGTCAGGCCGAGATTGGCGAACAGATACAGCAGGCCGACCGCAACCACGATACGCGGCACGATCAGCGGTGCGACGAGCAGCGCGAAGAGCGGCTTACTCGCGCGCTGCGACATACGGGTCAGCGCCAGCGTCGCGCCGAAACCCAGCGCAAGCGAGAGTACCGCGGTGCCGAGACCCACCTCGAACGAACGCAGCAGCGCGCTCTGCCACACCGGCGACTGCAGGAAGGTGCCGAACCATCTGAAGCTGAACAGCTTCGGTGGAAACGCAATGAAGTCGCTGCGCGTGAAGGCATACGGAATAATCGACAGGACCGGCGCAACCAGCACCATCAGGACTGCGACGGTATAAAGGCGCAGCGGACCCACTCCCCCGCCGGCGCCGGCCGCACGCATCGTGCGCCGTCTGACGAGCGGCGCCGTCAAACGGCCCGCCGCCATCAGCATCGCCAGCTTCAGGCCTTGAGCACGCGAGCCACGGCGCTTGTCCTGCACTTCCCCCGTCAACGAGGAAAGTCCGACCAGCCGGTCGTAGACGAGGAAGATCGCAATCGAGCACAGCAGCAGCACCGTAGACAATGCGCCGGCGAAGCGCATATCGAACAGTTCGAGCACCGAAGAAATCACCAGTTGCGCAATCATGGTTTCCTTCGGCGAACCCAGCAGCGCGGGAACGATGAAGAAACCGAGGCTCGAAATGAACACGAGCAATCCTGCAGCAGCGACGCCCGGCGAAGAAAGCGGCAGAAACACGGTGAAAAAACTCGTGCTGCGCTCCGCGCCCAGTGTCTCGGCAGCTTGCGCGAGACGATCGTCGATGCCACGCATGACGGGCAACATGGTCATCACCGCGAGCGGCAGCATTGCGTGAACCATGCCGATCAGGACGCCGGTCAGCGACGGAATGGTGCCGCTGGTTTCGCTGACGAGACCCAGCGCGAGCGCAATGGTGGACAGCACACCGGTCTTCGACAGTAACAGCATCCACGCATAGGTTTTCACGAGGTAACTGGTCCAGAACGGCAGCATGATCCAGAGCAGCCAGCGCTCACGCGCGCGCGGTGACAGACGGCTCAACAGATAGGCGACCGGATAGCCGAGCAGGACGGCAATCGCCGCCGTGAGGAACGAGATGGAGAAAGTGATCCACAGCACCTTCGCGTAGACCGGGGTGCGCGCGATCCGCTCGAACTGGCTGAAGCCGAACGTGCCGTCCGCGTTGAAGAGACCGCCTTGCAGGATCTCGCCGACCGGCACGATGAAAAAGAACAGCAGAAACAGCAGCGTCGGCGCGATCGGCAAAAAGCGGACCGTGTGCGCAAGCCATGCGGAACGGCGTGGGCGCGCGGCCTCGTGAGACGGCTGCGCCTCAAGGGCAATAGTCATGATCTTTCCTTGGCGGTCGTCACGCGTGCAGCAGCGTGGTGCGATGCGGATCCCACACCAGACCGACCGTATCGCCGACGCACGGCGACAGACCGCGCTCGCATCGCACGCTCAGGTGGCTGCCGTCGGACAGGGTCAGTTGTACGCGGGTATCGCTGCCGAAGAACACGATGTCCGAAATCGTGCCGTCGAGAAACCCTCGCTTCGGCTCGACCAGACGCGGCGCCTCAGGACGCAGCAGCAGACAGTGTTTTGCCCCCGGTGATCCAGCTATTGCCGCGCCGCCTTGCGGCAACGGCACGCGGCCGCCGGCCGTCAACAGAATCGGTTCGCCGCCCGGGCCTCGTTCGTGATCGAGCGCGCCTTCGAGCAGATTCGAATGGCCGATGAAACCGGCAGCAAAGCGCGTGGCCGGCCGGTCGTACAGATCGACAGGCGTGCCCACCTGTTCGATACGAGCCTGGTTCATCAGACAGATGCGATCGGAGAGCGTCAACGCTTCGTCCTGATCGTGTGTCACGTAGACGAAGGTCGCGCCGAGTTCCTTGTGCAAACGGCGAATCTCGGACTGCATGTGCTCACGCAATTTCTTGTCGAGCGCACCGAGCGGCTCGTCGAGCAGAATCACGGAGGGCCGGTAGGCGAAGCAGCGCGCCAGCGCGATGCGCTGCTGCTGGCCACCCGAGAGTTCCTTCGGGTAGCGCTTCGCGTAATCGCCCATGCGTACCATCGTCAACGCGTCGTCGACGGCCCGCCTGACGTCCTCACGCGACTTGCGGCGCATGCGCAAACCGTACGCCACGTTGTCCCACACGCTCATGTGCGGGAACAGCGCATAGCTCTGAAACACCATGCCGATGCCACGCTTGCCAGGTTCCACGTGCGTGACGTCGCGACCGTCGATCTCGATGCGCCCCGCCGTGGGCGCGACCAGACCGGAGATCATCTGCAACAGCGTGGTCTTGCCCGATCCGGAAGGACCCAGCAAGGTGAGAAATTCGCCGGCCTGCACCGTCAGATCGGTCGCTTGCAACGCAACGGTGTCACCGTAGCTTTTCGCAATCCCGATCGTTTCAAGTTTCGCACTCATCGCGCCACTCCTCAGGAAATGATCCAGGTGTTGAAGCGCTCGGTCACTTTCTGGCGGTTGTCGGCCCACCATTGCGGACTCGGCAGGCGCATGTCCCGCAGATTGTCCGGCGCGGTAGGCAGTATGGCCGCGCGGGCGGCCGGGATCGCGTCGAACGCCTTGCGGTTGGTCGGACCATAGGCAAGCGTGCCGGTGAGTACGGCCTGGCGCTGCGCATCGCCGCAAAAGCGCACGAACTGCCGGGCGAAGTCGGCGCGCGGCGTGCCTTTCGGAATGCCCCACCCTTCGATCGAATAAAGCCCCTGGTTCCATACGATCGTGACCGGCGCACCGCCGTCGCGCGCAGCCTGGGCCCGGCCGTTCCACGTCGAGATCATGTCGACATCGCCACTCTGGATCGCCTGCATGGCCTGGGCGCCGGAGGTCCACCAAATGTTCACGTGCGGCTTGATCCGGTCGAGACTGCGGAATGCGCGATCGACGTCAAGCGGATAAAGCTTGTCGAGCGACACCCCATCGGCCAGCAGCGCCTGTTCGAGCGTGTCCAGCGGGCTGCGGCGCAGACAGCGCCGGCCCGGAAAGCGTTTGACGTCCCAGAAGTCCGCCCAGGATTTCGGACCGTTTGGCCCGAACTTGTCCTGCCGGTACGCGAGCACGGTGGCATAGACGTCGACGCCGAGCCAGTTCGGCGTCACCGCTTCGGCCATCACGTCGGGGAAGTCGCTGGCTTTCAAGCCGATCGGCTCGAGAAACCCTTTGGATTCCAGGTACGGAATGTCCGCGGAAAGCGTGAGCGTGGTGACGTCCCAGACATAATTTCTGGTCTGCACCATCGCCGCCAGCTGCGCGACCGGTTGCGATTCACGCGCAACGCTCACCACCTTGATGCCGGTGGCTTTTTCGAACGGATCGTAAAACGCCTGGCGATACGCGGTGGTGTACGGACCACCGGGATCGGAAACGACGATCTGTTTCGACTGCGCGCCGGCCAGTACCGGCATGGCGCCGGCGAGTGCGGCACTCCCGACGCCTTGCAGAAAGCGGCGCCGGGTCAGGTTGAAGTCTTGCGTCATGCTCAGGTCTCCCGCACAGGATGAAAAGAAACGGCCGCGGTTTTTGCTTTACTTCGCGCGCTCGCGGAAAAACGCTTCCATCATTCGCGCCGGCTCGCCGGAGTCATAGGCTTCGCGCTGGATACGCGCACCCGCCTCGATCGCGTCGCGAAAGCTCGGCTCCGTCATTTCGCGGAAACGCTGCTTGTCCAGACGCATCGCGACGGGCGGCTTGCCGGCCAGTTCAGTGGCAATTTCGAGGGCCTTGGCGAACACCTGATCCGCCGGAACGATGTGATGAATCAGCCCGATGCGGTGACATTCCTCGGCGTCCATCAGGCGGCCGGTCAGCGTCAATTCGATAGTGCGAGACATGCCGAGCATCTCGCTCATGATCCACGGGCCGGTCGTGCTGGCGATCCCCGCGTTGATTTCCGGCTGCCCCATGCGCACGCCCGGATGGCCGACGCGAATGTCGCCCAGCAAGGCGACCTGAAACGCGGAGCCGGCCGCCGTACCGTTCAAGGCCATGACGAGCGGTTTGCTCAAACCGCGCAGGACCGTGTAATAGCGCTCCCACTCCTTGACCCATGCCACCGCTCGCTCGCCGTCGAAGTCATGCGCCTCCGACAGATCCTGCCCCGCGGAAAACGCACGGTCGCCCGCCCCCGTCATGACGATCGCGGCAACGCTGTCATCCGCGTCGAAACGCGCCAGGGCCTCGATGATCATCTCGCGCATCGTGGTCGTCCACGCATTCAGGCGCGCCGGGCGGTTCAACGTGATGACGGCGACGCGCCCATGGTGTGAAACAAGGATGTCTTCGTTCATTTGTTATCTCATAGAGATAGTTGATGGTGTATTTCAATATACTTTTACCAAAATACACATGCAAGGTGAAATTTTCTGGGGTTTACGCGAGGGGGACATGCCGCGGATCGGCGTACCGAAGCGAAGCAGATGAGGCGTTGGGAGAAAGAAACGGCCGGGTGGCCGCGACCTATACTGTCGGCGAGCCTGGCCAGTTTTTTGTTTGGCGAATCAGAAGGCTTAAGTTATCGTCACGCCTTTGCACAGCGTCGCGCCGGCTGAACCGTGCGAGCGCCGTGCGCCCTTCTTCGAACGCATCTTTCAAGGTCCATGAGCAAAGCCCTGCCGCCGTCTTCCGCCGTTCCTGACAACGCCGAACCGGCCTCGGACAAACCCGGCGACTCGTATGTGCAGTCGTTCGCGCGAGGCCTCTCGGTGATCCGCGCGTTCAATGCCAGCCGCCCCGAACAGACGCTCACCGACGTCGCGGCCGCCACCGGCCTGACACGCGCCGGCGCGCGCCGCATCCTGCTGACGCTGCAGACGCTCGGCTACGTAGAGGCCGAAGGCCGCCTGTTCCGCCTCACGCCGAAGATTCTCGATCTCGGTTTCGCGTATCTGACCTCGATGCCGTTCTGGAATCTCGCCGAACCGGTCATGGAAAACCTCTCGGCGCAGGTTCACGAGAGTTGCTCGGCGGCCGTGCTCGATCGCACCGAAATCGTCTACGTGCTGCGCGTGCCGACTCACAAGATCATGACCATCAACCTGTCGATCGGCAGCCGTTTGCCGGCATATTGCACGTCGATGGGTCGTGTGCTGCTGTCCGCGCTCGACGACGAAACGCTCGAGGCAACGTTGAGTTCGGCGCCGCTCTACGCGCACACGCCGCGCACGGTGACCGACAAGGAAGAACTGAAGAAGCTGATTGCGCAGGTGCGCCGCCAGGGTTGGGCAATCGTCGATCAGGAACTGGAGGGGGGGTTGATTTCGTTGTCCGCACCGATTCGCAACCGCCAGGGGCGCGTGATCGCGGCGATGAATATCAGCGGCAACGCTCAGCGCAATTCGGCCAAACAGATGGTGAAGGCGTTTCTTGAACCGTTGCAGCAGGCCGCGCAAACCGTCTCGGAGATGGTGGCGCGGCGCGGCTGAGTGACGAGTAACTGCGAGGCAACTGCGAGACAACCGCGAGGCAACCGAGAAGCCAGCGCGAGGCCAGCAACGCAAGTCACAGGCAAGGCCCCCGCAAGGGGCCTCGCGATCAATCGATCGGCTTATCCGCCGTCTCTTTCAGCATCGACACCGCGATCAGCGACACGACCACGCATCCCGCCACATACGCGGCCGGCGCCAGCTTGCTGCCGGTCAGTTTGATCAGCCACGTCGCGACCAGTTGCGCGGTGCCGCCGAATACGCACACGCTCAATGCATACGCGATCGAAATGCCGGTGGCGCGCACGCGCCGCGGAAACGACTCGCACATCAAGGCGAATTCCGACGCCGATCCCATCGAGTAGAACAGCAGCATCAGCGCGGTCGCCGACATGATGACGGGCAACTGCGGGAAGCGATTGATCAGCATGAAGGCGGGAAACAGCAGCAACACCAGTACGCCGCGCCCGAACAGAATCGGCCGCTTACGGCTGCCGATACGATCGGACAGCATGCCGAACAACGGACACGTGATGAGCATGACGAGTCCCGACGCGACGCCGACCAGCATCGACAGCGACATCGGCAGGCCGAGCGTGTGGATCGCATAGGTCGGCATGTAGAAGGTCAGAATATAGGTCGAGACCGTGCCGCCCATGACCGTGAGCGTAATCAGCAGGAGCGGACGCAGATGGTCCGTGAAGAGTTCGTGCAGCACGCCGCGCTCAATGGCGTGGCTGTGGGCGCCGGCTGGATCGTCCGCGAGACGGCGGCGCAAGTAGATGCCGACCGGCGCGATCAGCACGCCGATCAGAAACGGAATGCGCCAACCCCAGCTTTCCAGCGACTCCCTGGGCAGAGCACCCGACAGCGCCGCCGCGAGGCCCGAGCCCATCAGTGCCGCGCCGCCCTGCGTCGCCAGTTGCCAGCTCGCCCGAAAACCACGCCGGGCGCCGCCGCCCTGCTCCAGCAAGGTCGAGGTTGCCGCGCCGAACTCGCCGCCTTGAGAGAAGCCTTGCACGAGACGCGCCAGCACGATCAGCAGCGGCGCGGCGAGACCGATCTGCGCATACGTCGGCGCAATGGCGATCACACCGGTGCTCGCCGCCATCAGCATGATGGTCAGGTTGAGCGCCGCCTTGCGGCCTTTGCGGTCCGCGTAGACACCGAGCATCACGCTGCCGAGCGGCCGCGTGATGAAGCCTGCCGCGAACGTCGCCACCGATAGGAGCAGCGAGGTTGTCGGGTCGGCCGACGGGAAAAACAGCTTGCCGATGATCACGGCAAAAAAGCCGTACACGGTAAAGTCGAAAAACTCGAGCCAGTTGCCGATCACCGCCGCGGCAATCGCGCCGCGGCTGGTGGTTCGGGGGACGTCCACGGCACGGCTGCCATCCGTTGTAGCGTTCATCGCAGGTCTTCCTCGTTGTTATGGTTATGTCCGGCGGTGCGAGCGCATTGCCCGCTCATCGGCTCGTGATTGGCGCGTGATTGGCACCCAGGGCGCTTCATTGCCCCAGATACCGCTCCACCAGCCGTGTCCAGAACGCCGCGCCGACCGGCAGATTGCGGTCGTTGAAATCGTAATGGGGGTTGTGCACCATGCAACCGTCTTCGCCTGCTCCGTTACCGATCCGCAGGAACGTGCCGGGCCGTTTCTGCAGCATGAAGGCGAAGTCCTCGCTGCCCATCAGAATGCCGGTCTGTTCGACTACCTTTTCGTCGCCGACCAGTTCGCGCGCCACCTGCACCGCGAAATCCGTTTCGGCATCCGAATTGATCACCACCGGATAGCCTTCGATGTACTCCACCACCGCCTTGCCGCCATAGCTCGCGGCCTGGCTCTCGGCGAGCTCGGTAATGCGCTTTTTCAGCAAGGTGCGCACTTCGGGGCTGAACGAACGCACGCTCAATTCCAGCTTCGCGCTGCTGGAAATCACGTTGTTCGCGGTGCCCGCATGCATCGAACCGACCGTCACCACCGCCGGCTGCGACGGATCGACATTACGCGCGACGATGGTCTGCAGCGCCATCACGATGCTCGCCGCCACCACCACCGGATCGACCGTCAGATGCGGACGCGCCGCATGACCGCCGACACCTTCGATGGTGATGATCGCCTTGTCGCCCGCCGACATGAACGGCCCCTTGCGGAACAGCATCACCCCCGGTTCCTCGCCAGGATGGTTGTGCAGACCGAACACGGCGTCGCACGGAAAGCGCTCGAACAGGCCGTCGTTGATCATCTTCATCGCGCCGCTGTCGATACCGCTTTCCTCGGCCGGCTGGAAGTACAAATGCACGGTGCCCGAGAAATTGCGCGTGGCGGCAAGGTGCTGCGCGGCGCCGAGCAGCATCGTCGTGTGGCCGTCGTGGCCGCATGCGTGCATCTTGCCGTGGATGCCGCTCGCATACGGCAGACCGGTTTGCTCGATGATCGGCAGCGCGTCCATGTCGGCGCGAATGCCGATACTGCGCGTGCCGCTGCCCAACTTCAGCGTGCCCACCACGCCGGTCTGGCCGACGCCGCGCGTGACCTGCCAGCCCCACTGCTCGAGCTTCTCGGCCACCAGCGCGGCGGTTTGCACTTCTTCGTAGGCCAGTTCCGGGTGGTGATGGATGTGATGACGGATCTCGCGCAGGCTTTCGGCGGCAGGCACCAGGTCGGACACTTCGGTAAAACGCGCGGCTTCGCTCATCTATTGCTCCATTGGAATTCACGCCGCTGACGCGGCAAACAGGCAAGCACTATAGCCACGCCGTTTTGTTCGAATAAGATGCTGTTTTTTTCACCCTGATTAACAAGCTTTATATACGGGATTACCCTCATGAAGCTGCAACAGTTGCAAGCCTTCGTCGCCGCCGCCCATCACCGCAGCCTGCGCGCCGCCGCGCGCGAGCTCGGCGTGACGCAACCGGCCGTCACGCATACGATCCGCGAGCTGGAGAGCGCGCTGAATGCCGAACTGATGGTGCGCAGCGTGCGCGGCATCGAGTTGACCGCGTGCGGGCTTGCGCTGTTGCCACGTGCCGAACAGTTGCTGGGCGATATGCGCCGCACTGCCGAGGCGGTCGAGCAGGTGAAGGGAGAGTTGGCCGGCAAGGTGAGCGTGGGCACGATGCCGTCGATCGCACTGACGGCCCTGCCGCATGCGGTCTCGAAGTTTCGCCGGGTCATGCCGCTGGTGAATCTGCATCTTGAAGAGGTCACGATTCCGGATGCCGTGGCCCGATTGCGTAACGGCTCGCTCGATATCGCGGCGATTCATCATGTGCAGGCACTCGATAGCGATCTGGTGCAGGCGCCGCTCTACTCAACGCAGTTTGTCATCGCGATGCGCGCCGGGCATCCGCTCGCGAACGTCACGCGTCTTCATGAATTGCTCGACGCGGAGTGGATCGTGACGGTGGGCGCGGATCACTTTCCGCACAGCGTGATGATGGCGATGTTCAACGCGCACGGCTTGCCGGTGCCGAAGCGGCTGGTGCGGGCGCCGTCGTCGTTCGCGGTGACACTCGGGCTGGTGTCGCAAACCGACGTGATCGGCTGCTTTACGCGGCCGCTTGCGCAGATGGTCGCGCCGCTTGGTATCCGCGTCGCGCAGATAGAAGAGGCGCTGCCGAACTACGATCTCAGCATCATTTCGCGGCGTGCTCTATTGCCCACGCCGGCGGTGCTGCAGTTCGTGTCCTGCCTGCAGGAAGCGACCCGGGAGCGGATGGCGCCGCCCGGGTAGTCCCGCCTATCGGGCGTTGTGAACGTTGGGAACACGGGGAACGTCACTAACGTCACCAACCTCAGTGTTCGCCTGCAGGAAAGCAATCAGCGCATGCCCCGCGTCTTCCAGCGCGCCGGAGTTGTCGATCGTCGTGCAGCGAATCCCCTCCGGCAGCGAAAACGGCGCCCGGCGTGCGAGTCTCGCCGCGACCTGTTCCGCCGACTCCCGCGCCCGCGCGCCGAGCCGTGCTTCGAGGATATGCGGCGCCGCATTCACATGCACGACTTCCGCGTACGGATAACGCGCCAAGGTGTGCTGCAAATGCTGACGCGATCCATTGACAACGACCGTGCAACCGCGTGCAAGCCATGCATCGAGTTCGACACCGATGCCGTAGCGCAGCGAGTGGCTCGACCATTCGAGCGCGAACAGACCGAGTACCGAACGCGCCGCGAATTCTTCGACGCTCAACGCGACATGCGCTTCGCCGTTGCCGCTCGGCCGCGTGATGTAGCGATGCGCAAACAGAATCGGCTCGCCCATCAGGCGGCTGCGCGCAAAACTCAGCAATGAATCTTTGCCCGCGCCGGACGGCCCCATTACATAGATCAAACGCCCTGCCATTGTTATTTCGCCTCACCAGTCTGGAACGGCACGCGGTGCCACAGGACGAACGGTTCGCCGGGCCCGGGTTCGACAAAAAGCGCCGCATGATCGATAGCGAGCGGCCCGAGCGCGGGCGTTCGGGCCTGCCACCATGCAACCAGGATCGCGCGCTCAGCGGCATCGGCGAGCGAACTGGATAGCGTCATGTGAAAACGGAATTCGTCGAAGACGTACGGATAACCCCATTCAATCAGCAAGGCACGCTGCCGCTCGCTCAACGGCGCCGCGAGACGCCGCGCGAGAGCGGCGGCGGACGGCTTGGCGCGCAAAGCATCGAGCGTTTGCAACGCACTGGACGCGACGCGACGGATGTTCGCTTCGCCATCCTGATCAGCGGGACGCAGAGCGACGAAATCGCCGAGCGTCGCGGCTTCGACAGGCAAAGCGAATGGACGTTGCGCGCCGGCCCATACGCGCGCCGCTTCGAGCAGATCCTGCTGGGTCACGCCCTGAGCAAGATGAAACGGCGCAACCAGCGTGCCGTGCCAACCATAGCGACGCGGCGCTTCGGTGAGCTCGGCCAACGGCCGCGCCAGCGCGTCCGGTTGCGGCGACACGCATGGCGCGCCGCTTTGCGCGTCACGCCCCAGCCACGCCGAGCCCGCCGGCCACCATGCCGACTCGCGCGACGGCGCGTAATATACGGCGAAACGAGCCTCGGCACCCCACACCGCGCCGCTCATAGGTCGTGCTCCACCAGCAGTTGCACGCGGTCCGCCGCAAAATGCGTGAAACCGTATTTGACCGGCGTGCCTTCCAGATCGACGTCGACGTTTTCGACCCACAGCACCGGTTGCTGCCGGTTGATATTCAAACGCCGCGCCACCTCCGGCTCGGGCAACACGCTGCCGATGCGGCTCCATTTGCGCAGATAGTCGGTCACGCCGAACTCCGCCATCGACTTCGTCACGCCGCCGGTGCGCTCCAGTACTTCGGGCAAATCCGGAAAACGCGCCGCCGGATACCAGTTGCGTGCAAATGTGAGCGGCACGCCATCCGATTCGTGCAGGGACTCGACCCGGTAGACCGACGCGCCCGCCCGCAGGCCCAGGGCCTTCGCGACGTTCGGCTCGGCCTTCACGCGCGCGGCCGATAACATGGTGCCGGCCGCCGTGTGATTCTGCTGCCGCAAGTTTTCTGTAAACCGCGTGCGCCGGCCAATCGTATAGTCGATCGCGCCGGGCTGCACGAAGGTGCCACGCCCCTGCTCGACGCTGACGAGGCCTAGCGCGGCCAGACCGAGCATGGCGCGGCGCACGGTATGCCGGTTCACGTCGAAGCGTTTGGCCAGTTCGCCCTCGCTCGGCAAACGGCCCTCTTCACCAAAGCCGCTCGCTGCGATTTCCGCCGCCAGAATCTGTTCGATCTGCCGCCAGACGGCAACGCCCGCGCCGCGTTCGAGCAGCGTGCCCGGCGTCGCGTTGTCGTTCGATGTCATGGTGCTGTCATTCCCCTGGGTTCAAATATTCGCTATGCCATGCATTGTAGTGCGCAAGCCGTGATGAAAATGTGAATCGGTGCGTATGTGCGACAACCCTTCGCGAGCACACCCCTAAACGTCTAGACGTTTAGACGAATAGATGCTCAAATGTCCACTCGCTGGATCAACAGGAAATTCGATGAGTGCCACTCTCGCTTCGCCCTCCTCCGCCATGCGCCGCGCATGGATGGCCGTGCTGGCCCGCACACCGCGCGCCGATCTCGAAGCCGCACTGGATCGCGCGCTGCAAGGCGTCCCGCCACCCGCTTACGACTGGCTGCGGCCACCCGAAATCGGCCTCGCGATGGTGCGCGGCCGCGTCGGCGGCAGCGGCGACCCGTTCAATCTCGGTGAAGCCACCGTCACGCGCGCCACATTGCGTTTGCGCGTCACGAACGAGGCTGCCGCGGCAGTCGGCGTGGCTTGCCATCTGGGCCGCGACCGCCGCCGCGCGGAACTGGCCGCACTGGCAGACGCGCTGCTGCAAATGCCCGAGCATCATGCGGCCTTGCATCGGCAATTGATCGAGCCGTTTGCCGCACAGCAGGCCGCCGAACGCGCTGAGCGCCGCCAGGATACTGCGGCGACACGCGTCGAATTCTTCACCATGGTCAGAGGCGACTGATGGAAAACTCACAGAATGCATCGGCCACCTCGCTGGCCACCTCGCTGGCCACCTCATTGAGTACCTCATTGAGCACCTCATTGAGTACACTCACGCCCGGTTTCGCGGACCCCGTCCACGACACCCAGGCGGTCTTCCGCACGCTGCTCGACGCGCTGTCGCGCCCCGGCACGGTGGGCGTCGTCGAACAGGGTTTGCCGCAAGTGCGGGAGACGCCGGCCGCGCTCGCCGCATTCGCCGCGCTGCTGACCCTGTGCGACTACGCTACGCCGGTATGGCTCGCACAAGCCGATACAGCGCTGGCGTCGGCCCTGCGGTTTCACACCGGCGCACCGCTCGTCGACGAACCGGGACTTGCCGCCTTTGCCTATATTCACGACGCAGGCGCCATGCCGGCGCTGGAAAGTTTTCCTCTTGGCGCAGCGGAGTCGCCTGAGCAATCGGTGACCTTGCTGATCCGCGTCGAAGCACTGACGGGCGGCACGCCGGTCGTGCTCAGCGGCCCCGGCATTCAGGACACCACGACGATCGCGCCGGCCGGCTTGCCCGAGCATTTCTGGCGCGAACGCGCCGCCCTCGCGCCGCTCTTTCCTTGCGGCATCGATTGTTATCTCGTCTGTGGCAGCACGCTGATCGGCTTGCCGCGGACAACTCAAGCGAAGGTGAACTAATGTACGTTGCCGTCAAGGGAGGAGAACGCGCGATCGAAGCGTCGTGGCGTCTGCTCGACAAGGCGCGTCGCGGCGATACGCGGCTGGCCGAACTCAGCGTCGCACAAATTCGCGAACAGTTGCGCCTCGCCGTCGCGCGCGTGATGACCGAAGGCTCGGTCTACGACGAAGAACTTGCCGCGCTCGCAATCAAACAGGCCGCAGGCGATCTGGTCGAGGCGATCTTTCTGTTGCGTGCCTATCGCACCACGTTGCCGCGTTTCGGTTACACGCAAGCCATCGACACCGAAGCCATGCACGTAGCGCGCCGCATTTCGGCAACGTTCAAGGACGTGCCAGGCGGACAGGTGCTCGGCGCGACTTACGATTACACGCAACGTCTGCTGGATTTCGCCTTGCTCGCCGAAGGCGATGCCACAAGCGCTGCGACGCCGCCGTCCCAGCAGGCCACCCAAAGCGCAGCGGAAGCGATGCCGCGCGTGGTCACGCTGCTCGACAAGGAAGGACTGATCGAACAGGAACGTCCCACGCCGGACGCGCCGGAGCCGGGCGACCTCTCGCGCGAACCGCTCGCCTTTCCGGCGAACCGCTCCACGCGCCTGCAGAATCTCGCCCGCGGCGACGAAGGCTTCCTGCTCGCCATGGGCTACGCCACGCAACGCGGCTACGCGCATTCGCATCCGTTTGCCGGTGAGATTCGCTTCGGCACCATCACCGTCGAAATGGAACTCGACGAGTTGGGCGAGACCGTCGAGATCGGCGATATCGACGTCACCGAATGCCAGATGATCAACCAGTTCGCCGGCAGCAGCGACGTAGCGCCTACCTTCACGCAGGGCTACGGCCTCGCGTTCGGACACTCGGAACGCAAGGCGATGGCCATGGCCCTGGTGGATCGTGCGTTGCGCGCTGAAGAGCTCGGTGAAACGCTCGCCTCGCCGACGCAGGATATCGAATTCATGCTCTCGCACAGCGACAACGTCGAAGCGTCCGGCTTCGTTCAGCATCTGAAGTTGCCTCACTACGTCGACTTCCAGTCCGAACTCGAACTCGTTCGACGCCTGCGCGCGCAACACGGCGCGGAAGACAAAAATCAGGATAACGATCGAGACAGGGATCAGGGCCAGAACCAGCAGGAGCAAGCCGCATGAACGCGCCAGACACTTCCCTCAGCACTGCTTCGTACGACAGCGCCGCGGACGGCTACAACTTCGCCTACCTCGACGAGCAGACCAAACGCATGCTGCGTCGCGCCTTGCTCAAGGCGGTCGCCGTGCCGGGCTACCAGGTCCCGTTCGGCTCGCGGGAAATGCCCTTGCCGTACGGCTGGGGCACGGGTGGCATTCAGGTGACCGCGGCGATCATCGGCAAGAACGATACGCTGAAGGTCATCGATCAGGGCTCCGACGAAACCACCAATGCGGTCAATATCCGCCGCTTCTTCGCGCGCACCACGGGCGTGGCGACCACGCGCCGCACGACCGAAGCGACGATCGTCCAGACACGTCACCGGATTCCCGAAGCGCCGCTCACCGACAGGCAGATTCTGGTCTATCAGGTACCTATGCCCGAACCGTTGTATCGCCTGGAACCGCGCGTCGCCGAGTGCAAGAAGCTGCACGCGCTGGCCGATTACGGGCTGATCAGCGTGAAGCTGTACGAGGACATCGTCCATCACGGAAGCATCGCCACTACGTACGACTACCCGGTGATGGTCAACCATCGCTATCTGAGTTCGCCGTCGCCGATTCCGAAGTTCGACAACCCGAAGATGCATATGAACCCGGCGCTGCAATTGTTCGGCGCGGGCCGCGAGCGGCGCATTTACGCCATCCCGCCGTACACCGCTGTGCGCAGTCTCGACTTCGACGATCATCCGTTCGAAGTGCAGAAGTGGCAGCACGCGTGCGCGCTGTGCGGATCGACGGAAAGCTTCCTCGACGAAATGATCGTCGACGACGCCGGCAAGCGCATGTTCGTTTGCTCGGATAGCGACTACTGTCATGAACGCCGCGGCGATCAGGACCTCGAGTTGCCCTCATACGAAGCGCGCAAAGGAGAAACCGCATGACGCCGCTGTTGAGCGCCCGCTCGCTCACCAAACAATTTGGCGGCCGTAACGGCTGCAGGAACGTCAGCTTCGATCTGTATCCGGGCGAAGTGCTGTGCATCGTCGGCGAATCCGGCTCGGGCAAGACCACGCTGTTGAATACCCTGGCCCTGAAAACCGAAGCCGATAACGGTTCGCTCCATTACACCGCCACGCATGGCGAAAAGCTCGATCTGCGCGCCTTGTCCGAACCGCGCCGGCGTTTGCTGATGCGCACCGAGTGGGGCTTCGTGCAGCAGAATCCGCGTGACGGCCTGCGCAACGGCGTCTCCGCCGGCGCGAATATCGGCGAGCCGTTGATGGCCGTCGGTGCGCGCCACTATGGCGATATCCGTCACACGGCAACGCGATGGATGGAACGCGTCGAACTCGACGCCACCCGCATCGACGAACTTCCGGCGGCGTTTTCCGGCGGCATGCAGCAGCGTTTGCAGATCGCGCGCAATCTCGTCACGGGTCCGCGCCTCGTCTTCATGGACGAGCCGACCGCCGGTCTCGACGTATCGGTACAGGCTCGCCTGCTCGATCTGCTGCGCACGCTGACGTCCACGCTGCATCTGTCGGTGCTGATCGTGACGCACGATATCGGCGTGGCGCGTCTGCTCGCGCATCGCCTGATGGTGATGCAAGGCGGCGAAGTAGTCGAAGCCGGCCTGACGGACCAGGTGCTCGACGATCCGCAGCATCCCTACACGCAAACGCTGGTTTCCTCGGTTCTGCCGGTTTGAGGCTCACAATGCGATCCATTGAAACAAGCAAGGAATCACACGCTGCTGAACGCGCATTCAGCGAGAACAACGCGCTGATGCTGCGCGCGGTCGGCATCGGCAAGACTTTCACGTTGCACGGTCAGGGCGGCGTGCAGATCGAAGCGCTCGCGGGGGTGTCGCTCGATGTGGAGCGCGGCGAGTGTGTCGTGCTGGTCGGGCCGTCAGGCGCGGGCAAGAGCACGCTGCTGCGCTGCCTGTACGGCAATTATCTGGCCAGCACGGGCGCCATTGCGATTCGCGACGCGGCCGATGACGGCCAGCCGGTATCGATTACCGGCGCCGAGCCGCACGACGTGCTGCGTCTGCGCCGCGGCGTGGTCGGCTACGTCAGCCAGTTTCTGCGCGTGATTCCGCGCGTGCCGACGCTCACGCTGGTCGCTGAGCCGCTGCTGTCGCGCGGCGTGGCGCAAGATGAAGCCGACGCGCGCGCCGCGGCCCTGCTGGCGAGGTTGAATGTGCCCAGGCGGCTGTGGTCGCTCGCCCCCGCGACCTTCTCCGGCGGCGAACAGCAGCGCGTCAACATTGCCCGCGGCCTGATCGCAGGACATCCGGTGCTGCTGCTCGACGAGCCCACGGCCTCGCTCGACGCGGAGAACCGCGACGTGGTCGCCGATCTGATCGTGGAAGCACGCGAGCGCGGCGCGGCGATTGTCGGTATCTTTCACGACGAAGATACCCGCAACAAGGTCGCTACACGGCGCTTCGAACTCCAGCCGCCGCTGCGGCACTAATTGACACGAAACGGCACTAAACTGAACCACTGGGTCGAAGCGCGGCGTCGAAGCACGGCGTGCAATACCCAAGACAGACTACGGAGCAAGTCGATGTTGATCAGGAACGCTCGCATCGTGACGCGAGACGAAGAATTTACCGGTGTGATACGCATCGAAGACGGCGTGATTCGCGACGTCGAGCGTGGCACGACCTCGGCGCGCGAAGCGGAAGATTGGGACGGCGACTATCTGTTGCCGGGTCTGATCGAACTGCACACGGATAACCTCGAGAAGCATCTGGCGCCGCGTCCGGGCGTGCAATGGAATACCGATGCCGCCTTCGTGATCCACGACGCACAGGTGGCGGCGGCCGGCATCACCACGGTGTTCGATGCCCTCGCGATCGGGTCGCGCTCGAACGTCGGGCTGCGCGGCCGCGATCTGCAGACACAATGCGCCGAATCCCTCACGCGGTTCGCCGGGCGCAAGCTGTTACGCGCCGAACACTTTCTGCATCTGCGCTGCGAGATCGCCACCGCCGACGTGGTCGAGGTGTTCGATTCGTTGTGCGAGCACCCGTTGCTGCGGCTCGCCTCGGTGATGGATCACACGCCCGGCCAACGTCAATGGCATGACCGCGAACAATGGCGCCGCTTCCAGGAGCGCAACGGCAAACTGACTGACGAACATGTGGCGACCGCATTGGCCGAACTGTCCGTCGAACAGGAACGTTACGCCGACACGCACCGCCGCGAGATTGTCGCGCGCTGCAACCGGCTCGGTATTCCGGTGGCCAGCCATGACGACACGCTGATCGAGCACGTCGAACAGGCCAAGGCCGAAGGCATCGTGCTGGCGGAATTTCCGACCACCCGCATCGCCGCCGAAACGGCACGCGAGCATGGTATTTCGACCATCATGGGTGCGCCGAATATCGTGCGCGGCGGCTCGCACTCCGGCAACGTGTCGGCGCTCGAACTGGCGAAGGCAGGCTTGCTCGATATCCTGTCTTCGGACTACGTGCCTTCCAGTTTGATGACGGCGGTGTTCGAACTCGTCAGCAAGGCCGGCTGGACACTGCCGCGCGCCATGGCGACGGTCTCTGCCGAACCGGCCCGTACGGCGGGCCTGCATGACCGCGGAGCGATCGAAGCGGGTTTGCGCGCGGATTTCGTGCGCGTCACGATGCTCGACACCCTGCCCGTGCCGCGCGCAACGTATCGCGCCGGAGCACGGATCGTCTGACGAGGGTGTTCAGGCCTCGCTGGATGCGGGCAGCAGCGGTTCCACCGCGGCCCAGCGAGTCCAGCGGGGCGTCCGGTCAGGTGCTTCGACGCGCAGCGTGCGCGAGCCGTCGTCGAAAACGAGGGATTCGATATTGAATGCGCTCCCCTCCGCAACGCCGGCTTCGCGCACGTGACCGGATTGGTAGGTGAAACTGAGGTTGCCCTCGCGCAGCAGCTCGAGATAGGTGTCGAAGTCAGTTGTTGATGAACGTGTGGCCCAACGATTCAGGAGGGTGGCGGCGATTTCGGCGTCGTACATTCTGTACCTCTCTGGGCATAAGCCGTAGCCCGACTATAGCTGAAAAATCAGTATTGTGCTGCACCGCACCATTACCCGCCACTACACCGCGCTCTATGACAGATCTCGCTTCAAACCGGCATTCTCCGCGCATGTCTTGCGTCATCTGCGCCTACAACGAAGCGCCCCGCATCGGCACCGTGCTTGCCGTAGCCTGCGCCCATCCGTTGCTCGGCGAGATCATCGTGGTGGACGACGGTTCGACTGACGGCACCGCTGAAATAGTCGAACGCTTCCCGTCCGTGCGGCTCATTCGTGGTACGGAAAACCGGGGTAAAAGCGCCGCGATGGCAAGCGGAATGGCCGCGGCGAGAGGCGAGTGGCTCATGCTGCTCGACGCCGATCTGAAAGGGCTGAGCGCCGAATGTATCAGCGCGCTCGCGCTTCCCGTTCTGCAAGGCAAGGCGCAAGTCAGCCTGAGCCTGCGTCAGAACAGCCTGCTGGCGTTTCGTGCCATCGGCCTCGATTTTGTCTCCGGTGAACGGGTCGTCAGAAAAACGCTGCTGAGCGAAGTTCTGCAGGAAGTTCACGGCATGCCGCGTTTCGGCGTCGAGGTGTTCATGAACCGCCGCATCATCGAACGCCGCCTGCCGATCGCGGTCACGCACTGGCCGCGCGTCACGCAGGCTCGCAAAACCGAGAAACTCGGCTATTGGAAAGGCCTGCGTGCGGAATGGCGCATGATCGCGGACCTGTTCAAGGCTGTTTATCCGCTCGCGCTGATCTCACAGACCTTTCAATTACTCTGCCTACGCGTCGACGACCATCCACGGGCAAGTTTTGCGGCACGCATGAAAAAGGTGCCCGACTAGCCCACGCTGAAACACTCACGTTTCCAGCGCTGAGCCTCGAGGTCTCACTTCGTTGCCGCCGGTAAAGCGCTGCGCCCCCTCGTTGCAAGCGCGGCGAAACTCGCCGCGCCGAGCATCAACGGACAGTAGAGCGTCGCGAAGCGCCACAGAACGAGTGCCGTGGCGATGCTCGCCCGTGGCACCCAACTGGCGAACGCGGCAGCAAGCGCGATATCGCCGGTGCCGCCGCCCGCGGGCACCCCGGTCCACAGTGCGGCATGCAGCGCGACCGCCTGCACAGCCAGCACAAAACCCAAGGGCAGACGGTATCCAAGCTCGCGCAAAATAAACCACAGCGCGCCATAGCGAAGCAGCCACTGCTGGGTGGTCAGCACCAGCAGCGCGGCAAGCCGCCACTTGGGGCCGCCAACCAGCTCCCGCCATTGCCGGCCGACGCTGCGGCAAAAGCGCGACAACCTCGCCCGGCGCTCGTGCAGCCACCGGACCCGCCGGCCCGTGGCGTCCAGTGTCGCCGCAACACGCCGACGGTTCAACCAGCAGACGCCCGCGAGACACACGCCGCTTGCGAGCACAGCCAGCACGAGCGGCGCGCTCGCGTGCGGCATCAATTGCATCAACGGTCCGAAAGCAAACAGCAAGGACACCGGCACGGCGGTTGCGAAGAACGCGAGATCGAGCGCCTGATCCGCGCTGACGACGGTTGTCGCCAGCGACCATGACGCTCCGGCGCGCTGCAGCAAACCGATATTGACGCCATAACCTGCCGCGCCCAGCGGCGAAACCAGAAAAGCGAAATCGGCCAGCAGCGTAATGCCGATCGTGCGCAGGAAACTCACGTGCAAGCCGAGTGTGGTCTGTATCAGATGCAGCTTGCCGGCCTTGGCCAGTCCGCTCAGCGCGGCGCTCGCGGCAAGCGCGAGGAACACATAGAGAGAAACACCGCCCAGCCCCGCGAGGGCCGCATGCGAATTGAGCGCGAACGGCGCGCCGACCGCAAGGCCGATGCCCGCAAGCGCCACCAACACCGCCGCTTTACGCGTATGAGATCTGATCAACGAGAGCCCCAGCAAGTACAGCCAGGCCTACCTTTCCGCGCGAAGCGGGCGAGCGCTGCTTCGCGGGTGAAATCGAGGCCGTCCGAGGCCTCATGATAACCACTCGACGCTGCGGTTTCGTGACTGACGACTAGCTAACGGCCAGCTAACGGCTGGCGACTAGCGGCTCGCCATGAGCGGCTGGCTGGCGGACGGCAATTGCCCCCAGTCGACCAGAACTCGCTGGATGCTACGGGCGTAGGCGTCGCGCTGCTTCGGCGTTTCCGAGTGATAAGCGCCGATCGCACGCCACGTGTTGCCGTACTTGACCATCTTCTGCTTGAGCAGCCAAGCGGCCACATAGACGTTCACGCACGGATCGGTCAACGCGCGATGCGGCACACCCTCGCGCGCGAGATCGCCGAAATGAATTGAATTGATCTGCAACTGGCCCACGTCGATCGAGCCGTTCGCGTTCTGATGAATCGCGCCTGGGTCCCCCTTCGATTCGTACCACGCGACGGCGCGCAATACCCACGGATTGACGCCCTGGTAAGCCGCGGCCTCGTTGAAGCAATCGTCGCCGGCATGCGCCGCACTGGACATCGACAGCCATGCCAGCGCAAAACAGAAGATCTTCAAGGACACGATTCATCCTTCCGCTTGATCGCGATAAGAGTTGGGGACAGCTGCGCGCCGGCCGGATTACTTGACGAGCGCCTGATCGATCTGCCGTTGCACGGAATCAAGGTAAGCATGTGAAGCATCGGACACGATGAGCCGCACGGGCGGCATCGGCGGTCCCCTATGCTCCTGTGCCGGCATCGGTGCGCGCGACTTCTTGCGATGCGGCGCGGGCTTTACCGGCAAATCGTCGTCGCTGCCGCTCGACGGCGGCAGCATTGCCAGCGATGGCAACGGCGGATAAACCTTGTCCGCCGCAGCGGGGGGTGCTGCGGAAAGCGCACTGGCCGACTGCAGGTCCGTTCCCGGCTGGCCCGCAAAAACAGGCGCGGCGAGCAACGTGGCCACCGTTAGTAAGCTGATTCGAAGCATCGCGATGGCCTCCTTCATTGCACCGTCCTGATCGACACGCTATACGGCTGACCCAGACCCGCGGTTCGATTTTCGAAGCTCACCTTCGACATGCGTTGCACCGGCACACCCTTCCACACCGCCTGGTTCAGATAGGCGAAATCCTGTCCCAGCGCGGTGACCAGCACCACCGTGGATTGCTGCTGCGCGGCGGCCAATGCCCCTGCCTTGGCAAGCACGGCGCTGAGTTGCGGGTCGTGCGCCCCGAGCGCATCCGGCGGAATCTCGAAGCTGATGACTTCGTTGGGCGCCTTGTCCGTGTGCGCGGCATTCTGCGCTGGCATCTGCGCGCATCCGGCCAGTGCAAGAACGGCAATCAAAAACCACACCTGTCGCTTCACAGCCCTCTCCAGTCAATCCCGTTGCTATAGCGATGTTTTCGGCAGACCCGCAGGAAAAGTTGATAGGCCAAAAACACATGCGCGAAAATCAAAAAGAGTTGCCTCAAGATCGGCGCAAACGATTGCTTCGACGCTCGGCCAGGCGCTGAACGAGGCGAACTTGCCTCGTGTTCCGGGCGATTTATTCATCTGAGGATTGTGAAACGGAAGACGCCGCGGAACGGGTTCCACGGGTCGTGCGCGAGTCATTGCGCGAGTAGAACGGGAGAGCTCAGCGCGAGGAACGTGCCGACGGTCATCACGCCGATAAGCGAACGGGCAATCGACTCATCGGCCTAAGTTATCGACCTAAGTTATCGGCTTAAATCATCCGCTCAAGTCGAGAGCAGCACGCGTTCCGGTTCATCCGCGTCGAACCACGCTGGATTGCGCGCGGCAATGGGACCGAGCGACATCAGAATCTCGCGCAGGTGACTGCGCATCGCTTCTTCAGCGGCGCTCGGGTCGTGCGCGCGCAGACCGGCCAGAATCTTCGCGTGCTGTCTGATCAGCAGATCGAAGGGCGATACGTCAGGCATGCTCAGATAGCGCACGCGATCCATCTGCGCCTTGATGTCCTGAATCGTTTCCCATGCCGCCGTGCAATCGATCGACTGGGCGATCGCATAATGAAACGCCTCGTCGAGCGCGAGGAAAGCAGCGGTATCGTTCGATTTCGCCGCGAGCCGCTGGTCGCGAAGATTGTCGGCAAGAGCCTGCAACTGCTCGTCGGTAATCGACACGGCGGCCTTGCGCACCACCGCCGTCTCGATCGCCTCGCGAATGAAGCGCCCTTCCCGCACCTGGCGTGGCGAAATGCGCTTCACAAAGGTGCCGCGCTGCGGCAATACCTGAAGTACGCCCGCTTCGACCAGCTTGATGAATGCTTCCCGCACCGGCTGCCGCGACACCTGAAACATGTCGGACACTTCCTTCTCCGAGAGCGGTGTGCCCGGCACCATCTGACCGGCAAAAATCGCCTCGCGCAGCGCGCGGAAAATCTGCTTGCCGATCGGCTCGTGCGAGTCGAACGAGACGCTGGCAGTCAGGTCCGGCAATTCGACGCGCGCGCCGGCCTGAACAGTCGCGCGGCGCCGCGTGCGGGGCGCGGCGGGCGTGGCATCGGAAGAGAAAGAAGACGCGCTGGCGTGGAGGTTCTTGGTCGGCATCGGGCGAAACAGCTAATGGCGGCTAATGGCAGCGAATGAATGACAGGCAGACAGCGCACCATCAATACCCGCTCAGGTGCGCTGCACCATACTACCATGCACCTTTCATCTTCAGCGTACCCGCGCGCGGCTCGCGAATCCACACCAGCGAACACACAGCGCCGAGCACGGCAATCGCCCCCGCCAGCACGAACGCGCTGGTGTAATTACCGTGCGTCGCTTCGACGATAAAGCCGGTCACCGCCGGTCCGATCACGCCGGCGAGATTCGCCAGCAAGTGCACAAAGCCACCCACACCGCCGACGTGTTCACGCGGCACGGTGTCCTGAATCACGGCCCAGTACACCGCGCCGGTCACATACAGGAAGAAGATCGATATCGACATCAGCGCAACCGCACCCTGAGTGCTGGCAACACGCCCGGCCAACGCCACACATACCGCCGCCGCGCCAAGGCAACTCCCCAGCACGATCTTGCGCGACAACAGCGGCTTGCCGGTCAGACGCAAGATGAAGTCCGAGATGAAGCCGCCCGCCGCGAGGCCAATACTGCCAAGCAGCCATGGAATCACCGTCGCGAAACTCATATCGCGCAGGCTCAGGTGATGGGCTTCGGTCAGATAGGTCGGAAACCACGACAGGAAGAAAAACAGCACGTAGTTATAGGAGAAAAATGCGAAGGCCGTCGCCAGAATGATCGGCTTCTTCAGGAAATGCCGCAGGCCGAACCGCTCCCCGTCAGCCGAATGCGCAATCGCATGTTCATCCGCCTGGCCGGCGCGAATGAGTTCGATCTCGTCAGGCGTCACGCGCGCGTTTTCGTGCGGGTGCTCGGTCGTCGTTGCCGCCCAGAAGACGAGCCACAGGAGTCCCAGCAGCATGATCGCGACAAAGGCCCAGCGCCAGCCGAACTGCACCGCCATGAAGCCGACCACCGGGCCCGCCAGCGCGCCGCCTAGCGGCGTGCCCGAACTGATCACGCCAATCGCGCTCGCGACTTCCTTGCGCGGAAACCAGTTGTTGACCATCTTGCTGTTGGACGAACTGAACGGCCCCTCGCCCATGCCGAACAACACACGCAGCACGATCAGCGAACCGATGCCGCTTGCCAGCGCGGTCGCGCCGCAGAAAATCGACCACAGACCCATTGCGGTGCCAAATACGCGCTTCGCGCCGACCTTGTCCGACAGCACGCCGCCAACAAAATTGAACAGCGCATAGCCGATAAAAAAACTGCTGAACACGATGCCCATTTGCGCATGCGAGAAGTTCAGGTCTTTCTGGATCAGCGGCGCGGCAATCGATAGCGCTGCGCGGTCGAGGTAATTGATGACGCCGGCCAGAAACAGTAGCGCAACAACGAACCAGCGTTGACTCTTGATCATCGGGTATCTCCTTCGGGTCGCCTCTTGGTGGGCGTTTGATTAGCTTAAGTCGCCTGATTGGGCTGGCAGCGCGCAGCGGTGAGACGCAGCGCTTCAAACCACGGCTGATCCTCAGTCGAAGCTCAGATGCACCTTCATCGACTGCGAACGATCGAGCGCCACCTCGAATGCACGATTAGCCTCGCTCATTGCGAACGCATGCGTCATCAGCGGTTTCAGGTCGACCTTGCCGGCGGCGATTTCGTCGGCGGCGATAGCGTATTCGCTGGTGAAACGGAACGAGCCTTGATATCGGAGTTCTTTCGACATCACGAGATTCGCCGCTACCGGCGACTGGCCGGCCGGCAGATTACCCACCTGAATCACCGTGCCGCCCGCACGCGCGGCGCGCAGTGCCGTATCGAGGCCGGCGGGACTGCCCGATGCCTCGATGACGACGTCGAAGGTGCCCCGTTGTGCGGACCATTGATCGATCGTCGCAGTATCCGTAGCGTTGACGGTCTGATCCGCGCCGAGTTGGCGCGCGACCTGCAACGCGCGATCCGAAAGATCCAGCGCGACCACGCGATGAGCACCGGCGCGGCGCGCCACGCTCAGCAGAATGCAGCCGATCGGCCCGCACCCCACCAGCAACACACTCGCGCCGACGAGCGAGCCGGCCTGCTTCACCGCATGCAACGCGACGGCGAGCGGCTCGGCCATCGAAGCCTGCGCAAAATCGACGCCATCCGGCACGGGCACGCACTGCCGCGCCGCGACGACGATGTACTGACGGAACATGCCCTGCGTGTGCGGGAACGTCGAGGCACTGCCCATGAAGCGCATGTTCAGACAATGATTCGGCATCCCGCCGACGCAGAAACGGCACGTCCCACACGCGAGCCCTGGATTGACGGCAACCCGCTGCCCTGGCATCAGGCGACTCTCTGCACTCACTCCCTCGCCAAGCGAATCGATCTCGCCGGCCACCTCATGTCCGAGCACGAACGGCTCGCGCACCGCGAAGTCCCCGCTCTTTCCTTTGAAGTAGTACGACAGATCCGAACCGCAAATACCACCGGCACGCACGCGCACCCGCACCTGCCCCGGACCGGGCACGGGCGGCTCGACTTCGTCGATGCGGATCAGTTTGGGTTCGTGAAGCACGGCTGCAAGCATGATGAACTCCGGTATGGCAAAGATCGCGCGCTCAGTGCTGCGCGACGGAAGAAGATGATGAGGACGGCAATGCTTGCGCTGCCGTATGCGCCTCCACCGGCTCACCGCCGCTCCAGTCGTGGAGATCGCCGCCGCGCCGCGAGGGCGCCGTTTCCGGCAACGCAAAGAGCGACACAGCCGAGACGATGCCGAGCACCGCTACATAAATGATCAACGCGAGCGAATTGCCGTGCGTGGCCTGAATCAGTTTGACCGCCAGTAGACCGAGTACTCCGCTGCCGAGCAAAGAGCCAATCTGCCAGATCAACGCGATACCGCTGCAGCGCACGCGCGCCGGAAACAGTTCGGGGAACAGCGCCGCTTGCGGTGCATAGCAAAGACTGTGGCCCACGCTAATGGCGAGAATCATCACGAGCTGAATCGCTGCGCGGTTGCCGCTGTCGATTGCCATGAAGAACGGCACCACCAGCGCCACGTGCAATAAAGCACCGGCAATGAAGGTCGGCCGCCGCCCAATGCGATCGGACAACGCGCCGGCGAGCGGAATCGTCACGAGTTCGAGCGCAACCGCGACGATCACCGTTTCGAGCAGCATGCTTTGTGCGATGCCGTGTGCTTTACCGTACGCGAGCACGATCATCGTGTACATCGCGAAAGTGCACGCCTCGATCAGCTTGGCCCCGACACCCTTGACGATCGTCGGACCGAACTGCCGCACCACCTCCACCACCGGGCGCGAAGCGACTGCCTTGGTCTGCTGGATCGTCGCAAAGACCGGCGACTCTTCGGTGCGCAAGCGGATATAGAGGCCCACGGCGACCAGCAGCGCGCTGGCGAGAAACGGAATCCGCCAGCCCCAGTCGAGCAGCTGCGTCTGCGTCAACGTCGCGCTTAGCAGGGCGAACAGACCCGACGGAATCAGGAAGCCCGCCGGCGCGCCGAGTTGCACGAGGCTTGCAAAGAAGCCGCGCCGGACAGGCGGCGCATATTCCGCCGTCAGCAACACGGCGCCCGCCTGTTCGCCCCCCACGCCGAAACCTTGCAGCACGCGAATCACGATCAACGCGATCGGCGCCCAGATTCCGATCGACTGATAGTCCGGCAGCAGGCCGATCACGAACGTCCCCAAGCCGACGATCAGGATCGTCACGATCAAGGCCTTCTTGCGCCCGACACGATCGCCGAAATGACCGAACACGATGCCGCCTAGCGGCCGCGCCAGAAAACCGACCGCATAGGTGGCGAAAGCGGCGAGCGTGCCGATCAGCGGGTCGGCGGAGGGGAAGAATTTCTGGCCGAACACCAGCACGGCGGCTGTGCCGTACACGAAGAAATCGTAGTACTCGGCCGCGGTGCCAATGGTCGAGGCGAAGGCTACGCGGCGCAGCATGGCGGTGCTGGCCGGCGCCGCGGCTTGCGGACGTGCTGGGTTCACGCGTGTCTCCATGATTATGTAATTAGGTTGGCGAAGCGAAATCAGCTCACCAGTTCCACAGCGTTCCGTCTTCGAGACGCGCGACCGGCAGGTACGCGGGGTCGTAGGGATATCGCGCGGCCGCGGCTTCGTCGATGTCGACGCCGTGGCCCGGCGCTTCGCCGGGATGCATCATGCCGCGCTCGAAGCGCCATGCATGCGGGAATACCTCGAGCGCTTCCTGCGGAAAACCCATGTACTCCTGAACACCGAAATTCGGCACCCACAAGTCGAAGTGAAGCGCAGCTCCCATGCACACCGGCGACAGATCGGACGGCCCGTGGCAACCGGTTCTCACCTGGTAAAGCGAAGCAAAATCCGCAATGCGCCGCAGATGCGTAATGCCGCCCGCGTGGGTCAAGGTTGCGCGGATATAGTCGATCAACTGCTCTTCGATCAACTGTTTGCAATCCCAGATGCTG
The DNA here is from genome assembly GCF_003610895.1 of Paraburkholderia fungorum. Lineage (GTDB taxonomy): Bacteria > Pseudomonadota > Gammaproteobacteria > Burkholderiales > Burkholderiaceae > Paraburkholderia > Paraburkholderia fungorum_B. The sequence goes on along the minus strand of NZ_MCAS01000012.1, from coordinate 217,291 downwards.
TTGAAGACTTCGCCCACCGCGATCGGCGTGACCGTATGTTCGCGAATCAGCCGGAAGCCCGCCTGGTTTTCCGCGGGCGTCGGATCTTCCATCCAGAACAGACGATACGGTTCGACCGATTTGCCTAGACGCGCGGCTTCGATCGGCGTCAAACGGTGATGGACGTCATGCAGCAAATGCGTTTCGAAGCCGAACTTGTCGCGCACCGCTTCGAAGAGCTTCGGCACGAAGTCGAGATACTTCTCCGACGACCAGCTCTGCTCTTCAACCGCGCCCTTGGTGGCCGGCTCGTACATGCCGCTGCCTTTCGATACGCCGTACACCGAACGCATGTTCGGCACACCGCACTGAATCCGGATGGCCTGATAGCCGGCTTCGATATGTTCAGCGTAACGATCGAGCGCTTCGGGAATGTCGCGGCCGGTGGCGTGGCCGTACACCATCACGCCATCTCGCGAGGCGCCGCCGAGCAGCTTGTACAGCGGCATGCCGGTGACCTTGCCGAGAATGTCCCACAGCGCCATGTCCACGGCGGCGATCGCCGTCATGGTGACGGGACCGCGCCGCCAGTACGCGCCTTTGTAGAGATATTGCCAGGTGTCTTCGATACGGCCGGGATCACGCCCGATCAGCAATGGGCAGACGTGATCTTTCAGGTACGAAGCGACCGCCAGTTCGCGGCCGTTCAGTGTGGCATCGCCGATGCCGTGCACGCCTTCGTCTGTGACGATCTTCAGCGTGACGAAATTACGGCCCGGGCACGTGACGATCACGTCGGCGCGAACGATCTTCATGACATCTTCCTTGCAGAAGCAAGTCGCGAACCGCATTGAGCGGCAGCACGCGACCCACTATGTTTCATGTCGGTTTCGAGCACGGACTGAAGCGGAAAATCACCGTCATCAATCTGTCTCAAGCCGTTTGAACGATGCTACCATACAAGTATATCGACACGTCAAATCAGGGTTTTCCCGCTGAACGGCGTTGTGCCACAGTCTTTTCTGCTCTGTTCCGAACCACGGATTTCATGACATGACCTCTGCAGCCACCTTGCCTCGCCTCGTTCGCCACGCACTGCCCACGCTGAAAACGCATCTGCTCTCGCCGCAATGGCAGGAGCCGCGCATCGGCATCGTTCATCTGGGGATTGGCAACTTTCATCGCGCGCATCAGGCCCTCTATACGGAAGAGGCGATGCTTGCCGCAGGCGGTGACTGGGGCATTTGCGGCGTCACGCTGCAAGGCGATGTCGGCAAGCGCGATGCGCTGATGGAACAGCAAGGCCTGTATAGCGTGGTTGAACGCGGCGCGCAGGGTGTCAAAGTGACGGTGCTGCGGGCGCTGCGCGAAGTGCTCGCCATGCCGCACGATCGCGCCGCCCTGTTCGCGCGTCTCGCGGATCCGCTGGTGCGGATCGTCTCGCTGACCGTCACCGAAAAAGGCTATTGCCGCGATCCGAAAACCGGCGAAGTCGCGTTGGACGACCCCGCCGTCGCGCACGATCTGGCTCATCCGCTCGAGCCGCGCACGGTACCGGGCATTCTCGTCGCAGCCTTGCGAGCGCGGCGCGACGCCGCGAACAGTCAACCGTTCACGGTTCTTTCGTGCGACAACCTTTCCCACAACGGCGCCGCCGTGCGCCAGGTGGTCTGTTCGTTCGCGCGGCAACTCGATCCTGCGCTGGCCGACTGGATCGCCGCCCACGTTGCATTTCCATCGACGATGGTCGACCGTATCGTGCCGGCCACCACCAACGCCGAACGCGTCGCCGTGGCTCACGCGATCGTTTATGAGGATGCCGTACCAGTGCCGTGCGAGCCGTTCCGCCAATGGGTCATTGAAGACCGTTTTCCGGTGGGACGTCCTGCATGGAACGCAGCCGGCGCGCAACTCGTCGACGACGTCACGCCATTCGAACTGGCGAAGCTGCGCATGCTGAACGGCACGCATTCGACACTGGCCTACCTGTCGATGCTCGGCGGTTTCGAGACCATCGACGCAGCAATCTCCCACCCCGCCATGCGCAATCTCATTCACGCGATGATGACGCACGAAATCGCGCCGACGCTGACCATGCCCGCGTCATTCGATCTGCCCGCCTATCGCGACGCATTGCTCGAGCGTTACGCGAATCCGGCACTAAAGCATCGTTGCGCGCAGATCGCGATGGACGGCAGCCAGAAGATTCCACCGCGTCTGCTCGCCACGATTGCGGCGCGCATCGCCGCGGGTCAATCGTTCACGCGTCTGGCGCTGGCTGTCGCGGCCTGGATGATGTTTTTGCGCGGCCACGCGGACGACGGCACGCGCTACGAAATCAGCGACCCGCAGGCCAGTCGATTGAAGGCGCTCGCGGCATCCGCGCATGGCGAGCCGCAGGCGCTGATGGACGCATTGTTGTCTGTGCGGGAGGTGTTTCCAGCTGATCTGGCTGGCGAGCCCGAGTTCAGAACAGCGCTTCGACGCGCATTGCAGTTGCTTCACGAAAACGGCGCACGGGGAGCGATTGCCGCTTCACAATGACCACGGTTTTTCATCAGCGCTGCGGCACGCCACTAGCGTGTCAGGCCGTCGGCTCCGCCTCACGGCCTTCCGTTTCCCCTTCTCCTGCCGGCTCCCGTGCCTGTTCCAGCTTGCGCGCCTCGATCACATCCTGATACCGCAGATATCCGCACCGTCCACCGGATTTAGCCGCGTACATCGCCGCATCCGCATTGAGCAGCAACTCCTCCGCCGTGGCGCTGTCGTCGGGAAACTGGCTGATGCCGATGCTCGCGCCCACCGTCATGCTTTGTCCGTCGATCACCAGGACTTCGTTCAGCGCGCCCATGATCCGCGAAGCAATCCCTGGCGCAGCCTCGGCGGAACGCGGCCCCTCGATCATCACGATGAATTCGTCACCGCCGAGACGCGCGGCAACGTCCGCCGTGCAGAGCACCTGCTTCAGCCGGTGCGCCACCGCCGCCAGCACCTTGTCCCCAATCGAATGGCCGAACTGGTCGTTGATCTGCTTGAAGCGGTCAAGGTCGACGAACAGCACGGCGATCCCCTCCTCGCGCCGCGTTGCGTCCTCGATCGCCGTCTCGAGTTTCTGCATGAACAACATGCGGTTTGGCAGGCCGGTCAACCCGTCGTGCGTGGCAAGATGCACGAGCTCGCGTTGCTTGGTATGCAGCACATCCAGTTGCGATCTGATTTCCCGGCGCAGACGATCGAAGCAACGCGCCAGTATGCCGATCTCGTCCGTACGTTTGAGCGGCAGCGTTTCCATGGCGTGCTCGGCGAACAGATGCGTCGCTGCGTGCGCGAGAAGGTGCAACGGCTTGGTCACGGCACGCGCAAACAGAACCGCGAGGAACAGTGCCAGCACGCTGAAGATCAACACCATGCGAATGATTCTGTTACCCAGCTGGGTCGCGCCGGACAATACGTCGTCGAGCGGCTTGCCGAGGCCGAGCACGATAAAGCGGTTGCCTTCGGAGGCGCCGAACGGCCTGCGCACGAAGGCCAGCACCTGACCGGCCGCCTGCCGCGGCCGTACGAGACCGTTCAGCAGAACTTCACTTTCGGTCTGCTCGAAGAGCGGCTTGGTGGCCGAGAAACTATCCTGCATCAGAACGCGGCGCCCCCTGTCGAAACCGAATGTTTTCGAGGCATCCGGATGGACCAGAAAATCGCCCCATTCGTTGGCGAGATATACCTGATAGTCGCTCGGCAAATCGCTCTGCAAACGGTTGAGCAGCCGCCCCAGATCGATGTCGATAATGACCACGCCCACCACCGCCCCGCCCGTATCCGCTACCGGTGTGCCAAGCCGCAATGTGGGTTTGCCCTCGGCGGCATGCGTGCCGTACTCGTGATTCACCGAGATCGGCGAGGTGTAAATGCGCCCAGGCGAGAACGCCAGCGTATCGAACACATAAGCGAACTGGCCTTTTTCCTGCAAGCTGTCCCCCTGGACCCGCACGAGGCCGTCCCCATCGCGGTCGAAACGGATCAGTTCGAGCCCGTAGTGCTTGCGGGTAATCAGGCGGATCTGCAGATACTCGGGGTGATGAACCATGAAGCTGGCGTACACCTTCGCCAACTGTTCGCGCGGCGCGTTCGCGCCAATGCCGTTGTCGGTCTGCAGGACGTCCGCCGAAGACGGCAGGCTCGCGAGCACCAGCGCGTCTGCGCCGACGTCGTCGATCGCCATGGAAAAACGCTGGCCCAGCAGTTCCGTTGAAGTCAGCAGGCTGTGTTCGGCTTCGTTCACCAGCATCGTACGGTTGGCCCGATACGTGTAATAGCCGGTCGCGCCGGACGCGAGCACGCCAATGCAAGCGAGCAGAATCGACAATTTGAACGTCAAGCCGGGACGTATCATCAAAAACGCTCCGACCTGTCGCCAGACACGATTCTGTTCCACAGTTCCTCGCGGCGCTGAATATCTTCCACTGGGCCAATCCAGACGATGTGCGCCTGGTCGCTGCCCTCCGCCGGCGCCGTCAACGTGTTGGCGAGTCCCTGACGTTGCGTCAATAACGCACTGACGTCGGGCTCGATCATGTAATTGATCCACGCAAGCGCGAGCGGGCGATCCGTGGCCGAACGCGTCATCGACCAGCAGTCGAGCCAGGCGAGCGCGCCTTCGTCGGGGATCACATAGCCCACGTCGGCGCCGGCGCGGCGCAGCGACTCAACCTGCTGGGTGCCGTAGTTACCGAACATCAGGGCGACGTTGTGGTGGATAAAGTACGCCGTCGCTTCTTCCGGCACCGTGTAATAGGTCAGCAGGTTGCGGCGCAGATCGACGAGTTTGCGAGCGATTATCCGCATCTGCGTGGCATCGAGCTGGAAGGGATGGGGATAGCCCAGCGCCAGCGCGGTAAACGAAAAATTATGCTGGGCGCTATTGAAGTCCAGAACCTTGCCGCGATAGCGCGGGTTCCACAATTCGCGCATCGAGCGCGGTGCAACGGCGATCTGCTTGCGGTCATAGATCAGCCCCATCGACGAATACGTGAATGGAATGGCGTACACCTTGCCCGCCGAGGTCAGTCCTTGAATCGACGACAGCGCCTGAAAGCGCGGCAACTGTTTTCTGGTATTCGGCAAACTGGCCAGATCGAGCGGCGCCAGCAGATTCGCGCGGGTATAGCGCTCGATTTCAGCCGTATTGGCCGCGAGCACGTCGAACGGCGGCGTATCCTGGGCATGCATCTGCGTCCATAAGGCCTCGTCGGAATCGACCCAGGTGACTTCGACCTTCGCGTTGTAGCGCGCTTCGAACGTCTTGACGACGTCGGCGTCCGCATAACCGGGCCATGCCAGCACACGCAAAACTTTGCCGGCGGCCGCAACAGGTGCTGACGACAAAAGGCTACAGCAGAGAGCAGCATTTATCAGCAGTGTCAAAAAACCGGAAAACCCGCGGCTGCGCAACGAACTCACGCGTGCCGCCGCGCCTGCAATTCGACGCCAGAGTGTTGGTTTGAAACAGCGCATTTCATCTGCCATCGAAATCGTTCGCATATACAAAACCGCTTAGCAGAATGTCATTAAGACGAACGCAAACAGGCGTGCGGCGTTTAACCGCAGACGTCGTGCTCGATGACTTTGTTCAGACAGATACCAATATATGTTCGCACGCCGCGAAGGCAGGCGTGCAAAGCGTTGATAATAGCGCCAAGTAATGCACTTTTGGTTCCGGCCCCAGCCCAATCGAGAAAAACAATCGGTCAGACATGATTTAACAAAATTAACAAATGCGCTCAACTGCATTTAACGGTAGTTCTGGCGGAATCTTTAACTCGCCGACAGTCAATTGAAACAATCGCGAGCTTTGTAATAATCGGCAATAGGTGGTAGAAAATAACCGCTATTCAATACCGATTCTGCCAGCTCCACGCATCCTGCGAACTGTCCGCAAAGTTTCACCATTGGCCACCTTCTGTCACCCTTAGTCCCGTTCAGTCATCCTTAAGCACCATTAGCCAACTTCTTTACGACATGGTTACAAGGCAGGCAGCATCACGCTGAAGCAATGCAATGCGCATAACGGCACGCTCGAATCGCCACCACATTCAAGCCCTAAAAGCTATTGCCATCCGCCATCCGGTGTTTCACTAGCTACCCAATCTTTTTGAACTGATAAGCTTGGCGCGCGCTGCTGGCCGCCCCGGCCTGCAGCTTCAACCCAAGCCTGGTCGTAAGTCGCACCAGGCGTCCCGCAGCGGCACAACCGCATACGGGAGTATTTGAACTACCACCGAGGAGTTAAACAGTGAAAAAACTGCTAGCGGCTTTGACGGTTGCTCTGCTTGCCACCGTCTCGATTGGCGCACACGCTAAAGATTGGTCGACTATCCGTTTCGGCGTTGACGCCAGCTACCCCCCGTTTGAGTCCAAGGGTTCGGACGGCAAGCTCGTTGGCTTCGACATCGACCTCGGCAATGAAATCTGCACGCGCCTGAAGGCAAAATGCGTGTGGATCGAAAACGACTTCGACGGCATGATTCCGGCCCTGAAGGCGAAGAAGTTCGACGGCGTGCTGTCGTCGATGTCCATGACGCCGCAGCGCGCCGAACAGATCGCCTTCTCGTCGAAACTGTTCAACACGCCGACGCGCCTCGTCACGAAGAAGGGCTCGGGCGTGATGCCGACGGCTGATTCGCTGAAGGGCAAGGCGGTTGGCGTCGAACAGGGCACGATCCAGGAAACCTACGCGAAGACCTACTGGGAGCCGAAGGGCGTGAAGGTGGTTCCGTATCAGAACCAGGATCAGGTCTACGCCGACTTGCTGTCGGGTCGTCTTGACGCTTCGCTGCAGGACGCCGTTGAAGCTGAAATCGGCTTCCTGAAGACGCCGCGCGGCGCGGGCTACGAGTTCGCGGGCAAGGATCTGGTCGACGAGAAGGTCCTCGGCAACGGCGCGGGCATCGGCATGCGCAAGGAAGACACCGATCTGAAGGCGAAGGTCGACAAGGCAATCGCCGACATCATCAAGGACGGTACGTACAAGAAGCTCGAGAAGAAGTACTTCGACTTCGACGTGTACGGCAGCTAAGCCAGTCACGCGCGCCTGACGGCGCGCTTGCCGGCTTGCAAGGAACGGGCTCCGTGTCATACGGAGCCCGTTTTGTTTGGCGGCTCGCCCGGCATTCCGATTGCGGCGCCGCGCGCATCACGCACGGCGCCGCGGAAGACCACGCTTCGCGCCATATCGGCTAAGATCGTGCGACCGGGATGCGGCGAACCGGACCGTCAATAACCGGCCGCGAAGCACCCTATTCCTCCTGTAATCAACGACATAGCGCGGCACGCCCACTTGCGCGCGGATTTGAAAACCATGCAAACCCAAACCCATCCGCTGATTGCCCCGACGCTCGGCACTGCCCGTAACCTGACGAGTTTTCACTATGGTCCCGGCGGCGGGCAGAAGATTTACATCCAGTCGTCGCTGCATGCCGACGAGTTGCCTGGCATGCTGGTCTCGTGGGCGCTGCGCCGCAAGCTCGCCGCACTGGAAGCCGCGGGCAAGGTGCGCGGCGAAGTCGTGATCGTGCCGGTGGCCAATCCGATCGGCCTGAATCAGCACTTTCTAGGCCATCTGACGGGCCGCTTCGAGACCAACACCGCGCAGAACTTCAACCGCAATTTCTACGAACTGGCAGCGCTGATTCAGCCCGGTATCGAAGCGCGCCTGAGCGACAACGTCGAAGCCAATCGCACGGCAATCCGCGCGGCGATGCGCGAAGCACTCGCTGCGCAAGAGCCGGCAACCGAACTCGAATCGCAACGGCTGGCACTGCAAAAACTCTCCTGCGACGCCGACGTCGTACTCGATCTGCACTGCGACTGGGAAGCCGCGATGCACCTGTACACGAATCCCGACCTGTGGCCGGAAGTCGAGCCGCTCGCCCGCTATCTCGACGCCAAGGCCTCGTTGCTGGCGCTCAATTCGGTGGGCAATCCGTTCGACGAAATCCACAGCTTCTGCTGGTCGGATCTGCGCGGCCGTTACGGCGACCGCTTCCCGATTCCGAACGGCTCGATCTCGGTCACGATCGAACTGCGCGGTCAACGCGAAGTGTCGTACGAGTACGCCGAGCGCGACGCCCAGGCGATCATCGAATACCTGACTTCGCGCGGCGTGATCGACGGCACCCCGGCACCGCTGCCGGCGCTCGAATTCGCCGCAACGCCGTTGGCCGGCGCCGAGCCGATCGTCGCGCCGATTAGCGGCGTGCTGGTTTACCGCTGCGAAGTCGGCACCTGGGTCGATGTCGGCCATGAGATCGCCGATATCGTCGATCCGTTGACCGATCGCGTCGTCACACTGAAGAGCAGCGTGGCCGGCGTGCTGTACGCGCGGCATTTGACGCGCTTCGCGACGGCCGGGCTGGAATTCGCGCGCATTGCCGGCGCGAAGGCATTCAGGAGCGGTTCGTTGTTGAGCAACTAAACGCTGTGGCCGCAAAGCAGATCGCCCGCTATTTCAGCGGGCGATCTGCGTTTACGCGTCGGTTGCCGGGGAACGGATTGTTCAGAAAGCCGGAATGATCGCGCCTTTGAATTGCGTGTCGATGTACTTGCGCACTTCATCCGATTCGTAGGCCGCCACCAGCTTCCTGACCCACGGCTTATCGCGATCCTGCGCGCGCACGGCGATCAGATTCGCGTACGGACCCTTGAGATCTTCGATGGCGATCGCGTCTTTGGTTGGCTGCAAACCGGCCTTCACCGCATAGTCGGTGTTGATCGAGGCGGCGTCGAGGTCGCCGAGCGCACGCGGCAATTGCGCGGCGTCGAGTTCAACCAGCCTGATCTTCTTCGGATTCTCGGCGACGTCGAGCGGCGTGGCATTGACGCCGTTCGTGCCGGCACCCGGCTTCAGCTTGATCACGCCGTACTTCTGCAACAGCAGCAGCGCACGGTTGCCATTCGACGGATCGTTCTGGATGCCGACTTTCGCGCCTTCCGGCAAGTCCTTCAGCGACTTGAGCCGGTTCGAATAGAAGCCCATCGGCGAAACGTAGGTCAGGCCGACGTTGACGATCTTGTAGCCGCGCTGCCTGATCTGGCTGTCGAGAAACGGCTGGTGCTGGAAACCGTTGGCGTCGAGGTCGCCGGCATCGAGTGCCGCGTTCGGCTGCACGTAATCGTTGAATTCGATGACCTTCACATTCAGCCCCTCGCGCGCCGCGACTTTGGTCACGACCGACCAGATCTGTGCGTCCGGACCGCTCATCGTGCCGATCCTGAGTTGTTTGTCGTCGGCATGCGCAAACGTTGCCGTGAACGAAACGGCGGCGATAACGAGCAGATTCTGGATGATTTTGCGGCGTTGCATGCGTGTGCCCTCGAGCAATTCTGATTGGTAGGCGCGGATCGTCGCATGCAGCCGATGCCCCCGAAAACCAATCGTTTTTCACACGCTTATATGCACGATCGGGGAAAAGCTTATGAGCGGCACCCCTTGCGTGAATTCAACCAGCAACGATAGGTGAGTGTCGCGCCGACGCGACAGATTCGAAAATAACCGAACCTGTCACATACCTTACTCTGCATTCCCTTAAATTTCGGGCCATCGCACGACCTGCCAAAGAGCATGGCGTCGCGATCGCTTAATTTTTAATCGGAGAAAGTCTTGAACAAGAAAGTATTGACCGCCGCTACTCTCGCCGTCTTCGCCAGCGCCGCTCACGCGCAAAGCAGCGTCACGCTGTATGGCCTGATCGACGCCGGCATCAGCTATGTGAACAACTCGAAGACCGCCACCGGTCACGACAACCTCTTCAAGTACGACGACGGCGTTGCATCGGGTAGCCGTTGGGGTCTGCGCGGCACCGAAGACCTCGGTGGCGGCCTGAAGGCGCTGTTCGTGTTGGAAAGCGGCTTCAACAGCGGCAACGGCACGCTCGGCCAGGGTGGCGCGCTGTTCGGCCGTCAAGCCTATGTCGGTCTGTCGCAGAACAACGTCGGTTCGCTGACGTTCGGTCGCCAGTATTCGTTTTCGACGGACTATCTGGGCGGCAACTACTCGACGGGTGGCCAAACCGTCGCGGGTAACTACGCTTACCACATCAACGACGTCGACCAGCTGACCTCGAGCCGCATCAACAACGCAGTCAAGTTCAGCAGCGCGAATTTCGCGGGCCTGACCTTCGGCGCGATGTACGGCTTCTCGAACCAGGCTGGCGCATTCGCCGGCGCACCGGCAACCGGCACGACCGCAGCACCGGTCGCAGGTTCGTCGCGCGCATACAGCCTCGGTGTGAACTACGCAAACGGCCCGTTCGGCGTCGGCGCAGCGTACACGGACATCCGTTTCCCGAGCCAGGCAACCCCGGCGTTCTCGACCAGCCTCGCCAACGTGACCACGGGCACCATCCGTGATCTGCGCACGTTCGGTGTCGGCGGCCGTTACTCGATCGGCGCGGCTACGCTGTGGGCCTTGTACACGAACACGCGTTTCGCTCCGATCACGGGCGGCTCGACCACGTTCGCCGCGTACGAAGCAGGCGCGAAGTACGCCTTCACGCCGGCACTGACGGCAGGCGCAGGCTACACGTACATGCACCTGAGCGGCGCCAACACGGGCCACTGGAACCAGGCGGACCTGAGCGTCGACTACGCGCTGAGCAAGCGTACGGACGTGTATGCACTGGGTATCTACCAGATCGCTGCCGGCCAGGTCGGCAAGACCAATCTGCAAGCGCAGATCGGTTCGAGCACGAGCTACTTCAACTCGTCGGGCACGGGTTCGGACAACCAACTGGCATTCCGCGTCGGTATCCGTCACAAGTTCTAAGCGAGTCTGATCTCGTCGACGAGGAGCGCAAGCTCTTTCGTTCTGAGGTTCCGGAAAACGCCCTGCGGGGCGTTTTTCTTTTGGGGGAACGCTTTTCCGATACGAGCCGCATATGATTCGAGACCTCAAAGCTATTGGACGCATGCCCGTAAACGCTTTCTCATTCGGGAGAGGAAGCGTATCCAGAGACATGAGAGGCGCTGCCTCTTATGCAACTCATCAACGGAGAAAAACATGCCCCAGCTTGAAAAGGTTGCAATCGTCACCGGCGGTGGCCGCGGTATCGGCGCAGAAATTTCACGGGCACTGGCTAGAGATGGCTATGCCGTCGCAGTCAACTATTCCAGCAACAGTGCCAGTGCGGAGCAAGTCGCGAACGAGATCCGTCTTACCGGCAGTCAGGCGCTCGCCATACACGCGGATGTTTCAAAGGAGGAAGAGGTACTACGCCTCTTCAGCACGGTCGACCAGGCGTTTGGTTTGCCCACCGTACTGGTAAATAACGGTGGAGTGACTGGCGGATTCTCGCGTGTTGAAGCCATCTCAGCGCAAGCGCTGCAAGATGTTTTCGCGGTCAATGTGATCGGGGCTTTCCTGTGTTCGCGCGAGGCGGTGAAACGGATGTCTACCAGGCGCGGCGGCCGTGGCGGCGTCATCGTGAATCTCTCTTCGCGCGCGGCGCAACTCGGCGGCTCAGGTGAATGGGTCCACTACGCTGCCACGAAAGGCGCAATCGATACGTTGACAATGGGACTGGCGAGGGAGGTGGCGCTTGAGGGCATCCGTGTCAACGCCGTTGCCGCGGGCCTCGTCGAAACGGATTTGCACGCCGCTGCTGGCGATCCGGATCGAACGGCACGCCTGTCTGCGACCGTGCCGATGGGTCGTGCCGGCACCGCTCATGAAATCGCCGAGAGCGTGCGGTGGCTTGTTTCGCCGTCTGCCGCTTACGTGACTGCCGCTATCGTTGCTGTTTCGGGTGGCCGGTAACACGAATCGATTGATTACGGCGACAATGCTAGCCATTCCGGCTGCAACCGAGAATATCCCAGCCGGCCTTTGATATTCAGTTTTGGTCGCAGCCACAGGATTCTTCGTATGCCTGCTCTTTATTGCCGGAACCGGGACAGGCTTCTGGATGAAATCTGAGGGCTGCGCACGGGTTCGTCAAGGAGGTTTGCATGTCAGACAGCACGATTGACACCACGAGCGGTAGTGAACGCAGCTCAACGCCTCCCGCTAATGCATCTGCCCGGCTGGAAATGCGGCATCTGCGCTATTTTCGCGCCGTTGCAGAAGAACTCAATTTCACCCGTGCGGCTGACCGGCTGCATATTGCCCAGCCGCCTTTGAGCCAGCAGATACGGCAACTCGAGGAGGAACTCGGTGTGCTGCTGCTTGAACGCGATGCCAGGCCATTGCGGTTGACTGAAGCGGGCACCTTGCTGCTTAAACGAGCGGTCGCCATCGTATCCGAGTTTGATCTTGCGGTGCAGGACGTCAGGCGCATCGGCCGCGGCCAATCAGGCAGGCTTTGCATCGGCTTCGCCGGTTCGGCCATGTACAGCGTGCTGCCAGATATTCTCAATGCGTTTCGCGACGCATATCCTGCCGTAGAACTTGCCTTCACTGAACTTCTGGCTGCGCAGATTGCAGAGTCTCTGGCGAACCGGTCTATTGATGTGGGATTCTCCCGGCCGGGCTTGCCCCCTGACGAGTACATCGAGCAACATCTGCTGGTCACCGAGCCGCTCATGATTGCTGTGCCCGCGCGCCACCCACTGGCAGCATTCGCAACGGTACCGATCGGAGAATTGCAACATCAGGTCGCCGTCATGTACCCGCAGTTCCCCAAACCGAGTCTCACGAGTCTTGTCGTTGAAGAATTATCTGCGCGAGGCATCGAGCTGGATCTCGTACAGGAGGCGCGCGATATGCACACTGCCCTGGGGCTTGTTGCGGCCGGCGCCGGCATTAGCTTCGTTCCGGCCAGCGTTTCTCAGGCAAAAAGAAACGGCGTTCGCTTCATTGCAATCGAGCCTCAGGTTCTGGTGTCCCCCATGACTGTGGTATGGCGCAAGAACCATTCATCCGCCGCCTTGGTGAATTTTCTACGAGTGGTCATTGAAAGGACAACGAATCTTCAGGTTGCGTCGTAGCTGATACGGACATACCCCTTTCAATCGATCTACCCTTTGTAGAGAGTCTCGCAGATCTGGCCCGCTTGCCACCGGTAGATCGCGAATGTTCAGCCGGTGATGCAAGCATCGGCGCGCTCATTTTATTCTGTTTTCCCCCGTCTCCATACGCGCTTCGTCTGAAAGCGTATGTGCTCGATATTGGACGCCTTTATCCGGGCCCTCTAAATTGATCCGTGTCCGGCGAAACTGCCCGGGACGCAAACCCAATCGATCAGGAGGACTTTATGACGGCCCTGGAAACGGCTATGCGCGATGCCAGCGAAGCAGGCATCCGTTTCGACTACGTACAGGCAAATGGCTTGCGAATGCACTACGCGAGAATCGGACGCGGACAGCCGCTCGTCCTGCTGCATGGGTGGCCGGAGTTCTGGATTGTCTTCAAGCCATTGATGATGATCCTCAAGGACGACTTCGAACTGATTGCTCCAGATTTACGCGGCTGCGGGTTCACGGGCAAACCAGGTTCAGGTCCCGACCGGAACGCCGGTGCTTCGACCCATGCCGACGATATCGCCGACTTCACACAGCAACTCGGGCTTAAAAATTTTGGCATGATCGGTGGGGACCTCGGTGCCTACGTGTTGCAAGCTTTTAGCCAGAAGTACGGTGACCGTTTAAACGGCGCGTTCTATTTTTGCACGCCTTACCCAGGTCTGGGTTCTCGATACGGCCAGCCGGATCATCTGATCGAAGTCTGGTACCAGTATTTCCAGCAATTGCCCTGGGCGGCTCAGCTGGTGGGATCGTCGCGTGAGAACTGCAAGCTGTACATGTCGCATTTCCTCAATCACTGGTCGGGAGACAATCCAGACGTGTTCCGCGACCTTCTGGAAGTGTATGCCGACATGTTCATGCTGAACGACAACATACAGGGTGGCTTCGACTGGTATGTGAGTTCGGCGGAGAATCGTCGGAAGTGGCTGGATGGGACCTTGCCCAAGCCCCCGAAGATTTCTGTACCGTCGCGTTTTCTCTGGGGAAAGAGGGACCCGCTGATCCGGCCAGAGTGGTCCGACAGGCTGAACGGATACTTCGATAATTTCAGCATCGATTTTGCCGATGCGGGTCACTTTGTGCACTATGAAGCGCCGCAAACATGCGCCCGTGAGATCCGTGCGTTTTTTCAATAGGGAGAGCGCGGACGCGTTGCCACGTGGCAGCGCTTTACCGGGCTGACCCGAAATCCGCGCACGTTCTGAACTCTTGCGCCATCGGCAATTCTGCGTTGCAGAGCCGCGCGCGGCTCCACTCCGTGATCGCCTGCGCTCAACGAAGAGCCCTATTTCAGTCGCAACGGTTCCCGCACCGGGCGTTGACCGAATTCCATCTATTACTGGTCACTACTTGTTGAGGGATCATGCATTGCGTTATATATAGAGAGATACAACGACACAAAAATTAGATACATCAAGGTCCATGACTCGCTCAATCAATGCCTTTCAGGCGTTCACACTCGTATCAGCAGGAATCGGTGCAACATTTTCAGCCCATGCTCAGGACGAAGGAATCCAACTCGCACCGGTAGTCATCTCCGGGATATCTTCGTTGCCATACCCGTCGTATCAGGTCGACAGAACGAAAGTTGGACCGCTAGGCGAGAAGGTGCTTCTTGACACGCCCTACTCCATTAGTATCGTCCCCTCATCGCTCGCGGAGAATCAGCAACTCCAAAGCGTGCGGGAAGCGTTTCGCTTCATCCCGACGGTTCAGGGCGAAAACATCCGCCCCCAGACGCGGGGGTTGCAAGCCGGAGTTGTGCAGAACACGCGGATCGATGGTCTGAGTATCGCTGCGACAACAGACTACCCAATCGAGCAATTCGAGCAGATCGAGGTTTTGAATGGTCTTGCCGGTGCCCTGTATGGTCCCGCCAGTCCTGCGGGCACGTTCAACTATGTGCTCAAACGGCCTACCGCCGAGCCGCTGCGCGAGTTCACGTTCGGCTACGCATCACGCCAGTCTTTGACTGAGCATCTGGACCTCGGAGGACACTTCGGCAACGACGACCGCTTCGGTTACCGGCTGAATTTGCTCAATCAGAACGGCGAGGGATATGTGGAAGGCAGCCGCCTGCGCAGACAACTCGCCAGCCTCGCATTCGACGTTCGTTTCTCCCCGGACACGCGGCTCGAGACCAATTTCAGTACGTACCACTACCTGTCGACGGGATTCCCGGGTACGTTTGCCTTAGCGCGCAACGTGCCCTTTCCCAGCGCGCCCGACCCTACCCGTCCGGGCTACGGCCAATCGTGGGCAGGTGACGATAACGTCACCAACATGTTCAGTGCCACCTTGAAGCACGATTTCAACAAGGATTGGCACTTGAGCGCCGGCGTATTGAGAGAGACCAACGACCGTGCATCGACGGTGCCGACCAACACCATCACGAGCAAGACGGGCGCCTATACGACGACCACCGCAACAACCACGTACAGCCTGGACACAATTGTCAGCAACACGGTCGCATTGAATGGCCACACCGAGCTTGCAGGCCTGTCGCACGACGTCTTCGTGTCAAACACCGGTTTCTTCTGGAATCGATATACGCCGTACCAGACGGGGGCGATTACGCTCGGCAGTGCAAGCATCAACGACCCGCTGTCTTTTGCGAAACCCCCGCTGCCCGATTTCTCGAATCGATATCTGTCCGCCAACACGGTCCAACAATCGATCAGCGTCGGGGACACGATCGGATTCGACAAACACTGGTCAACGTTACTGGCCGCAAGCCAGAGCTGGATACACACCGAGAACTACAGCAAGCAGGGAGCAACCACCAGCAAGTACAACGCGAGCGGCATCAGCCCGACAGCCAGTCTGATGTTTAAGCCGCTGGATAACATGACGGCGTATCTGACGTACGCCGACAGTCTGCAACAGGGGGACAACGCTCCGGCTGGATCGGCAAATGCGGGAGAGAGCCTCGCGCCATACCGGAGCAAAGAATGGGAACTGGGCTACAAGGTCGATGTGAGCCAGGTTACGCTCGGCGCCGCGCTCTACCGCATCGAGCGGCCGTACGCCTATGTCGGCGCGAACAACGTTTTTGCCGAACAGGGTCAACAGGTCAATCGTGGACTTGAACTGACTGCGACCGGCGCGGTTACAAGAGATATCAACATTTTCACGGGAATCTCGCTACTCGACCCCCGTCTGTTCGACACTGGATCGGCGTCTACCAGCGACAAACAGATCCTCGGGCTGTCGCGCGTCGTATTCAATGCGCTGCTTGACTACTCCGTGCCGGCCGTCGCCGGCCTCGGGTTCAACATCAATATGAACTACGCAAGCCGTCGGCCAGGCAACTATACGAACACGGATTATGTCGACGGCTATACCGTCTTTGACCTCGGTGCGCGCTATAGAACGAAGATTGCCGGCAAATCGGTGACGCTGCGCATTGCCGTCGACAACATCACCAACCGGCAGTACTGGGCCAACATCACACCGAGCGGGCAGAACGGCTACAGCGGCTCCGACAACGGCACAGGCACGCTTGGCGCGCCTCGCACCGTCCGTGCCTCACTACAAATCAACCTCTGAACAAGGATCGACATATGGTACTTCGCACCCTCCTTGCCGCCGTTCTCGGCAGCACCATGGGCATGGCCTGGGCACAGCAGGCGCCTGCCCCGGCGGCTATCACGATCTATGCTGCCGGAAGCATGAGCGGCGCACTTGCCGCTATCACGCATCAGTACACCGCGGAGTCCGGCCAGCCAATTGACCTCGTGACCGGGCCAGCGGGTCTTCTGCTGAATAAAATCGAAAACTCCGCCAAAGCCGATGTTTTCATTTCCGCGAATATGGCGCATCCGCAACGCCTGACGGCAGAAGGAAAAGCTGCACCTACTGTCGTTTTTGCGAGAAACCGGGTTTGCGTGCAGGCCCGCCCGGACGTTGGCCTGACAACGGACAATCTGCTCGACAAGCTGCTTGATCCGAATGTAAAGATCGGCACGTCAACGCCTAAGGCCGACCCGGGTGGTGACTACGCGTGGGAATTATTCGCGAAGGCCGACTCAATCCGCCCCGGAGCGAAGCAGATTCTGGAGGCGAAGGCGCAGCAACTGGTTGGCGGCCCGGCAGCGCCTCAGGTTCCAGCGGGGCAGAGTCCGGTGAAGTACTTTATGGCGACGCGGCGCGTCGACGTCTTCATCGGTTATTGCAGCTCTCACGAAACAAAGCCCGACCCGGCCCTTGTGCAGGTCGAACTCCCGGCCAACCTCAGCATCTCCGCAGACTACGGGATGACGGTCCTGGAACTGCCGCAGACCACCGCCACGCGAAACGCCGCTTACCGGCTCGCCCTCTACCTGATGAGCCCGCAGGCACAGGACGTCCTCACGCGTTACGGGTTCACGCCGGTCGCGCGCCAATAGAGCCTCGAAGGCTGCGCTAGATTCCTAAAGTTACGGGTTTTTCTGATAAATCCATGGATTTTTAGCCAACACGGACATCCTGTAGGCCCAATGGAATGGGTGGCCGATCCGGACTTGTATCCGCAATACCTGCGCTCCCGGATACAGTGCGGGTTGGGTATCCACTCACCTTTGGCCTGATCAGGTTCGCCTGCCGGGCCATTCTGTTTCGGAAGGCATGGTGAGCGTCATTCAGCCTGATCGACCAAGCGCTCGAAAAACCGCTGCTTGGCTCCTTGAGCTTTACATGTCCATCTGTGTGGCGTCGGTGGACAAAGTACCCCGGTTCTTTGATCAGGATGCCCAGGTTCTCGCCGACTCTCGATCTCTTGCCCTCAAATTAACAAACTCGTTCAGACGCAATTCCTGAGGTGTAATCCCATAGGCATTCTGAAACGCGTGCGTAAAATGAGACGCAGTTTTGAAGCCGACTGAATAGCCAATGTCTTTGATCAGCCCCCCGGGAATTCGAATGAGGTCATCTGCTGCGGCGCGCAAACGAAGATTCTGGATGTAAGCACCAAGCCCGCCTTCATGTTCGAACATCCGATAGATCGTGCTGCGCGGGAGTCCTAGCGATGCAATTACACTCTGGGGTGATAGATCGTACTCCTGCAGGTTGGCGCGAACATAGCGTCGCACACATTCGAACATTAGCGCGCGGCTGACAGCTCGCTTGCCGCCACTCAACCCCGCATCTTCCCCGAATGCGGCTGCGATCAGTTGAACGAGGTCGGCAAGCCTGCGATGAGCGTCCTCGAACGGCATGTGCCGGAAGTTCTCGACCAGCGTTCTGGCATGCTTGACGACAAGCCGCGTGCCAGGCTTGCTCGGGTCGAGCACGCGACCGTGTATTGCCCCCGGATCAGCGAACACGTGCCGCAGCAAGTTGGGGGATACAACCAGCGTAATGTACCGGCACGCCTGCCGCAGTACGCGTACGGGTTGATCCAGATCTGTGGCAAGTACGCTGCCCGCACATACGATGGACTCACGCTTCCTGGCAAGCGTCATGGCCGAATGAGCTTCACCACCCAGGAAAATGGTAAAGCCGATACCGCGTGCGTTATCGCGCGAAATACGCGCAATGGTGCGTTCAATCACGACATTATCCGTATAGGTGTCGCTCATACGGAATTCGCCGATATCGTAACGATCGTTGATGCAGATAAAAGGTTGTCGGACCTGCTCACGCGACGGCGCTACCTCGATAACATGGCCAAGCTGCTCACAGTAGGCCAGCAGTTGCTGCTCTGGTGGCAGTTCAGCAACATCGAATCGGCTGTAATTGATGCCGTTCTCGAGCATGAATAGTGATCCGGTAGCAAAATACAGCGATAAGAATGCAGCCCCATAAGGAGAGACGGCGGACAACGATGTCGCAGTGATTGCTGGGTAGATGGCCCACCACATGGTCCACTGCAGCGTGACAAAGTCCACTTGGTGTTAACGGAAGCAAAACGCAGGGACTTAAGACAATCCGATGCAAGGATTTTCTTACAATTGTGTAGGTATGTATCGCAGCCGGACCAGGCGATATTGCGTATATCGTCGTGAAAATCTGGATGGCAGCGTCAAGATCACAACGTGACGCGCAGCGCCTGCGCATTCGTGTGAATAGCGTGCGACGGCAGTTGCATCGCACGAACGGGGCATGTGTCAGGCAATCGAGCCGGGCGGCTCGAAAACAACGTCCCTAGTCCGCCACCAGTCCCAGCGTCCTTGCTTCGAAAATGGCTTCTGCCTTCGACGTCACCTTGAGCTTGCTGTAGATGCGCCGTACGAAGGTTCGCACCGTGAATTGAGACAACTGCAACAGCTTCGCGATTTCCTTCGTCGTGAAGCCCTTGGTAATGAAGCCCAACACTTCCTTCTCACGGACCGACAGCAGGGACGAAGAAGCCGCTGCCAGCTCCTTGCCCGCGGCGCGGCGGGTGCCGCCTTGCCGGAAGTGCGTCAGTATCTGTCTGGCGATGATCGGGCTGATTGGACTGCCGCCGCTCGCGAGGCTGCGGATTTCCTCGACCATCCCCGCAACCGGGCTGTCCTTCAACAGATAGCCGGTTGCGCCGGCTTTGATCGAACGCATCACGTGCGTTTCGTCGACGAAACTGGTCCTGACCATGATGTTGCAACCGGCCCATTTCCGGGCACCCGCGCGGATCACGTCAATACCCGAGCCGTCGGGCAATCCCAGGTCGATCAGCAGCACGTCCGCCGGAGCACCATTCAGCAGCGCGAGTCCCGCTGCACGGGAGCCCGCGACACCCGTCAATCGCATGTCCGGCGCGGCCTGCACGACCTTGCTCAATGCATCGAGAAAGGTCGGATCGCTTTCGACGATCGCGACGTGGATGGGAAACGATTCTGAGTTGATGTTCGTGGTCTGCATATGGACGGGCATTGTCCAATTGGCGGGGACAAACGGAGTTCGTCCCCTAACGCATCATCCCTGGTAATAGGGACCGCCGTGAGGTAATGAATGTATTGATGAAATGCGGATGTCGGAGCAATCCCCCGACGCTCAGACGGGACCTAGTATAGGTGCGCCCCTTTTTGGTGGATTGCTTGAGCGTCTCAGTTCTGGAACATTTTTGAGGGCACTGTCTGGTCGGCGAAGGCGCGGCACTGCCACAGTGCTGAGATGATCGAGCAAGATCGTGCGATGACGCATGCAATATCGCTTTACCGAGGTTATTGCCTTCCGGCGGCGGTCATCGGTTACGCGTGCGAGGGGCATTTTTACATCGGCGCTAACGCATACGATGTTTGCTCATCCCGGTCGCTGACATCGCCGCAACAAGTGCCAGGGCGCGAAACATCGTCCATCGGGAGCGAACGTTCTGGGGCGCGACGGCACGGGGGATGCATCCGGTAAATGATCCGCACAATCCGCGAACGTAGTGTCGCGCCTGCCGCGATCTGAACGACGTAGCGCGTTTGCGCTACAGACCCGCGCACCCCAAGCTCAATACAATCGCATCGCCCCAGGCTCCACTCTTACGCCCCCAGGCGACGCTTTGGCCAACCCGTTTCGCCGGATCGGCACCAGAAAATCACATTATCGAAAGGCATTTGTATGCAATACAGTTACATTGGAAAAGCAATGGCGACGATCGCTACAGACGAAAGGGGCGCCGCAGTGGTCGATCATATCGCGAGTGTTTTGAGCAAGAAAAACAAGGCTCAAGTCGCTGCCATAAATAATGCACTGAACTTCAGCTTTCCACTTTTTAGATCCCGTCCGGGTAACGCGAATGATCTGATCGGGTTAAGGCGCGCCGCCATGCTTATCGCCAGGACCATCGATACGGGAGGCGCGCCCGCAAGAGGCGGAGTACCCTATGAAAGCTGGGATGAGATGCAGCTCGACGCGTACATTGCAACGTATAGAAGGGCGCCAAATATCTTCGCGCCCCCTACCGGAACTCCTGGTATATACCTGGCCGGGTCATTCTGGGCTCATGCGACGGAGGATGAACGATCGAAAGCCATTGCGGGATTCAGGGAAGCCGTCGAGCTCTGCACATATGGTCTGGTAGCCGCCAATCACGCGATACGCATTGAATCAGGCTTGTCATCTGCCAGTGGCAATGGCATCTATTTCGACATATTGAGGATGTGGTTTGGAGATGGATCAATAAGTACGACAAAAAACAATGTCACGAAAACTATAACGATCGCTGAATCAGTCAAGACAGTACTTCAACACACCTGGAATGGCCTGAAGGGAAATTACGTGCGGCTTGGTTATGCCCGGCGCAATCCATCAGAATCCAATTTCATGGAATTAGGATTTGGCTCCAATGGGGCTTGTGCAAACATTAAAGCATCGGATGATGACGAATACGCGTACGTTAATGCAAGCAACAACACCCGCCCAAACAACAGGATTGTGCTAGGCAAACTATTCTTTGACTCTTTAACAACTATTACGCTTCCTGCGCAAATCGTCGCGATCGATGACGATGTAATGCAGGTGACGCGCGGGGGAGGCGTGCTACATGAAGCAACCCATTTGTATGCGGCAACGGAGGATGTGAAGCTCGGCCGTGCCGCGTACAATAATCTCAATATGAAATTGCCTGCCGATTCCAATAAAAATCAGAAAAGTTACGGAACACACTACTGCCTGGCTTTAGCCAGAACTGATTCGGCAGGTGCAGTCAAGAACGCCGACTCATATCGTATTTTTTGTGAGCTGGCGAAACATCAGTGGCAGCAAGCGGCTGGGCGGGGATAGTGTCACTTCAGCATCCGCAGCCTCGCTCGTTCACCCAGTGGGGACCATCTCAGCGCCGCGGCCGCGTTATACCGCCCATGCCCAAAGGCAGAGCCTGTTTTGCGGATACTCTGGCATTTCTTACGTCTCCTCCAGCCTCCTTTACGAGATCATCCATCTCCTTCCAGTAAGCTGCATGTTTCCTGCATTCGTCGCATTGCATCCTTAGATGATATCCGTGCCCAGGACGATCCTTCCTCGCTCCGTTGTTTATCCAGTGGGACTTCAATGTTTCAAGCGCGTCCTTTCGCTCATCGCGATCCCGATAATTCACCATATGCGCGTACTCGACCCTTGATCTGGCTGATGGCATTGCATTGGAACGATTCGAAATCATACGATGCACTTCCAGACTTTCATTAATTCTCGCCAAATATAATTCTGCCATTATTTCACCACGGCCAAATTCCCGCACCAGTATATTTCTAATATTGACTCCTTGTATTGCAAGCGACTCCACGGCACGCGCCAGATTGGAACTATCAGGCTGATAATGTCCGCTGCCATTGTTAATGTGCGTCACAACCCCACTCTTTATACGAATTTCCCCTGCGCACAGCACAGCATCGCCAGCAAGATAAGACGAGTGATATCGCGCGTTACCCCTGATTCCACCTGGAGGGTTATGCGGGCCACTATAAAAATCACCCGACATGCTCACCGCATATCCACCGAACAAATTCGCAATCACATTGTCCTTATTGAAATTACGAATTTCCGTATCAGCCAGCGTCAATCCCTCGCTGTTTTCCCACCACTTTTGCTGATATGCAAGCCCTCCCTTGAAGATCAATCTGTATTTTCTCCTTTCCTGCTCCGAAAGGTATTCAGCCCAACCGTCCCTCAAATCCAGGCCGACTCCATGGTCTCCCATATCTTTACCGAAAGTCTGCACAAGCCACGAAGGCATGACGTTCTCGGTTACGCCCGTTTCCTCTTTTATTTTTTCTACGATTATTTTGTAGAGAGCAAAGACAGCAGGCCGGCGACGCGGATTTATTGTCGAATTACTTCCCAGATCAGCCATTTTCAGCCATCCGTCGGTCGCGAAGTACAGCCTGCCAAGCACATTTATTCTGGCGGCTCTCTTGATGCCGGCGTCCGATTCGGAGTTCAGGCCATGAAACAGATCAAGAAGCGCGTCGATATCATTTAAAAGCCTGTCTTCCGCCCGCCTTCCCGAGATGACAAATTTCAGATCTGTGGCAAGCACAAAGTCCGCTTTAGTTGGAATCATTGCCATGGAATACCCTGAAAATAAAAAGTTCTCTTCAATAAGTCACGTCATCGGGTTGTGCGGGTCGTTCGTGATATGCACCCACGTGCCGCCACGCCCAAGAAAATTCCCCCCCGCGTAGTGATGTTTCGTGCCGTAGCATTTGGTGCGGCCAATCCGGCAATGCTCATGGCCGGCATCGTCGCGCAGCCATTCGGCGACACTGGTTTCCATCTCCTCCCACACCGCGCGTTCCTTTACGGTCCAGGCATAGCAGTGATTGCACAGCACATCGGCAATGCCGATACACGGCCCCGCGTAACGGCTCACTTTCTCCATCTGGGACACGATTTCCGCAACCTTGGTGGACAGAGCCATGGCGTCGTTGCACGACGAGACGAAGCGCGACGCCTCGTCGAGCGACTTCACAGCTTCCGCTGCCTTCCTGAAATGCAGCATCAGCTTGGACATGAGTTTCTCCACACCCGCGCCGGCCTCCCGAATCTCGTCCGTCGCGTGCTTCTCGACGAGCCGATGATCGAGCAGGCTGGACTTGATGGCGATACCGTCCGCCCCCTTCAGCAGATTGAGCCCCACCTTGTCGCCAACCAGTACCGCGGCGGTCATGCTGCCCGAGACGGCGCTCTGCCCCAGCCTGGTCAATTCGTTAGCCTCACCGATGAACGGCAGAAAGATCGAGCCGACAGCCAGCGCTTCGCCGATCACCGCTCCGATTTTCTCGCTGCCTGTCGTCCGTGTGTACCAATGCCCGGCGCGCCGCGTCGCCCGCGCAAAATAGCCGGGGCGGTCCACCTGCCGCCACACGGCGTCGATCAATGCTTCGAGACGTCTTCTGTGCATGTGGTCGGCAGCGGGCGCTCCTGCCCTGACGCGGGTCATGACGGGCTGTTCCGCGCTGTAGTTCCAGCTGGCGCTATCGGACGCGTGCATGCCTGCAACGATCTTGTCGCGAGCCGCCTTCATGCCTTCGAGCAACTCGCTGATCTTCACGGCGCCCGGCGAGCCTGGCGCCGCGGGGGCGGGTTCGAAGCTCGCCGGCAACGCAGAGATCGCTTCGGCGTGCCGCTTGGCGGGCATGGCAAGGGGACCGGTAACGGGCGGCGCATAGCACACGTCCTCGCCGCCGCCGGCGCAGCAGCATCTGTAGGTGTGCTGCTCGAACCAGAGCTGCAAGGCCGAACTGATGTTCTGCTCCAACATGGCCCATTCTTTGGTGAGCTCCGCGTACGCGTCGAGATAGAAGATCAGCAGATCGAGCACAGGCAGTGCGTAGTTACGCACCTTGTCGCTGTGATGAATGAACCGCGAAACCGCCTTGACGTAGTTGATCGCCTGCTCGCAGTTCGCGAAGTCGCGACCCTCTGTTTCGTCGACTTCCTGGAGAATCGTTTTCATCATGCGGAAGTGATCGACTGCCCGTCGCAGCGCATCGCCGGCTTCCACGGTCAGGAAGACGCCGCCCATCTCGGAGGCCTGCTTCGCACTCGGGAACCGCCGCAACCAGTTGCGGTTCGCACGCCTATGATCCGCGCCGATCAATTCGATGGCGTTCCTGAGCGCGTAGGTGCCCGCAGCGAGCGCGATCAGCACCGGGATCGCGATGCCGCCCGTCGCGATCCCGGCAATGGTCACGCCAACGGCGACGGCCACGCCGGTTCCCATGCTGACCTTGCTTTCCGTGCTCCACTTAGCGACAAACGTCTTCGCCTTGTTGGACAGAAAGTGTTTGGTGAGCCCCGTATGCTCTCTCGACACGGTTTCGAAAGCATCGTGCATCATCATCCTGGCCGCCCGCTTCGCGACTATGGGTTCAAGAAACATGGCATCTCCGGCGAGAAAGTTGTGTTGACTGGAAAACAGGAGACCTGGCCCGCAACGGCCTCACGGCTGGCATCGCGCTCATCGCCATCACCCGATCCCAAGCAGCAGGAAATAACGCTCGACATTGCCATCCGGCTGCACGATGTCACGCATCAAGTCCCCCGGCGCCATGCTTTCCCATGAAATAGCCCGCGCGAGCAGATACGAGGTCGGGCTGTGCGGTTCCTGACGCTGTAGATAACGCGCAACGTCGGCGAGCAGCCGGTAGGCATGCGAGCGATCGGTGATCAGGTCGACGATGCAGTGCGGGAGCGACGCAGCAGTCTTGTGCGAGGTCGCATGCGGTTGCATCGGCACATACGTTGCCGGTGCATCTTCGCTATACGCGTCTTCGCCATGCGCCTCTTCATGCGTGTCGCCCAATGCCTCGACGGCCGGCGGCACATGCACCGCTCTCTCGCCGATCAGGCTGGCTGCGGCCCGCGAAAGGCGCGTCAGCACCTCCGCGACGCCGTTGAAACTCGGCGCATAGTCGCCGAGCCGAAGGTCGACGAGCTGGGACATCCGCGCCCAGGCGTCTCCTGCAGCGCCCGCGCGCTGTCGCAATCGCGTCAGTGCGGTGAGGTTGTCGCCGCGCATCACGTGCAGATCGATCAGCTCGCGAGTCACAGTGCCGCCGCCATCGCCAGCGGGCGCCGCGGCAAGCCGCTGGAACGCTTCGAGATTGAGCGCGGGCAGGTCGTCGGGCACATCGATCTGCATCAGCGGCACGTCCAACGACAGCACCCGCGCGATGGTCCTGGCGAACCACGCGAAAGGCGCCGCCCGCACTTCGGCGTCACCGTCCTCGAGTTGCGGCCACGCCGTCTCCCAATAGTGCTCGACGAGTCCCGTCATCACCTCGACGCCGGCCACGAAACCGTCGACATGATGCAGATGCGTCCACGCCTCGCACAGCCACGCGGCAAGCTGAAAATCCTTGCTGCGCGTGCGCAACGCGTCGCCGCTCAGTACGGCGACAGCCTTCCAGTCCGCTTTGGCAAGCGGGCGCTCCCATTCGCCCATTGGCAGCGAGGCATCGTCTTCATGCCGCGCCGCGCGAATCTGTGCGTAAATCGCCTCGCCGCGCAGCGATCTACCCGCGCCTGCGCCATCCGGCAACTCAGCGAGGTAGCTCTCCACGTCGATGGCGAATTCCGGCTTGGTGTGCTGCAAATACGATGTGCTCATAGTGCGTTCCATTCAGGCGCGGAGGTGGGGAAACTGCCGGGCCATGCCAGCGGTGTCTTGCTGCCAGGGCTGCTCAGCGTGAGACGGACGAACACCTGGCCGCGCGCCAGTTTCGGCAGCAGCGCGAGGTCGGCGGCGCTCACGGTGCTCAGCGGGAAATCGAACTTCAACAGTTGTGCCGATGCGCGATCGCGCGCGAGCACATCGGCAACGCGCTGCTGCGAGATAAACGAAAAGAGCGCCCATGGGTCGGCGAATTGCCACGTCAACGCGCGACCATCCGTCGAGAACGCGCGCTGCCCCGGATCGTTGACCGCCGTGAGCGGCGAGTCCTTCGCAAAGCGCAGCACGAGCGTGACGGGCATGCCGTACTCCCAGTGCAACGTCCCGGGTGTGTCGTTCATCGAAACACTTTGTGCCCCTACCCGGAGCGTCCAGTCGATCACCTGGTTGGCCGCGATCTCGGCCGTCCGGTTCGCGCGGAAATCGACTCGCAAGTCGTAGCCCGTCGGCGCTCCGTCGTTTGCCGGATACAGCGGCGCGAGAAGCGCCGCCACCGGGTCGAACCGGTCAGCGAACTGGCGCACAGTCGCGCTGCCGCCGACGGCCCGCTCGACGGCGCCGTTGCGCGCCTGCTGCAAGATCTTCGACGCGCGTTCGTATTGCCGCAGCGTCTGCCCGAGTTCGGCGAAGTCCGCAGGCACCCCTTGTGCACTGCCCACGCCTCCCGCACCGCCGCGGCTTGCAAGCCGCACCGGAACGCCGAACGGCTGGTGCCCCGCAACGTTCTGGTTGAATGTCGACGCAAAAGCGTCCCATTGCTGATGCAGTTCAGCGTTATAGCTTTGGCCACAGCGCGCGAGCAGGCTGTCGTACAGGCGCATGTGCACCGAGGTGAAATAGTCGCTCGCGCCGCTAAGGGACGGCCGTGACGGGAATCGCCCGATGCAGTCGCCCCCACGAGCATCGCCCGCCAGCGTCTGGACGAATTGCTCCAGCATCAGCAGACTGCTGTTCGGATTTTTCAGCTGATAGCGGCCCAGATCGAGCTCGATCGCCTGCCAGCGCTGTGCCAGGGGCGATACCGCATCGGCTGTGCCGAGCGCGGACAGATAGACCGCTGCCTGCTTGCCGAGCGCCGCGGCCCGTGCCGCCTGCTGGTCGAGATAGACGCCCAGTTGCGCCGGGTCGGCTATGCCGAATGCAGCGAGCACGGGCGCAGGTGCGCCGCCTGGTACTGTGCCCGCCGATCGGGTCGCATACAGCTCGGCGCGCATCAGGGCATCATCGACGAGGCGCAGGTGCTCCATCGCATCCCGCGACGTCAACGCATCGAGATCGGCGGCTTGCGCGGCCGCGTCCATGTCGGCGAGCGCCGCGCGTATCTTCACGAGACGGCTGCGCGCGGCGTCGAACGCAGCGCCATCCGGCTCGCCTTGCGCCGGCGACACGGCAGCAGCAGCCGCCACCTGGTCCATTATCAGTCGTGCGAACTGCACGTCGAGTGCCTGCTCGACGACCGGCCGCAGCGTGTCGGGAAGCGCGTTCAGACCTTCCGCCAGAAAGTGCTTGCGCACCTCGCCCAACGCCAGCGCCTGGTCGAGCTGGGCGCGGTCCCAGGTCACGGTGGAGCCCTCCGGTATCGACGGCAACGGGAGATCGCGCGGCACGACCATGAATGGCTGGTTCAGCAGCTTCAACAGACCGTCGCGCAGTGCAAGTCGCGCCGGGGAGACCGCGTAGCGCGCGTCCTTGTCGATCCACACAATGCCGGCATCGGCGCCCCCAAAGCGCAGCGCCAATTCGCTCCTGAACGCCAGGTATGCATTGCCGGAACGCGAGCGCACGCGCGCCACACTGTCGGGGCCGAGCAGACGGCTTTGCGCGGCGCGCGCAAACGTACGGTCGTAGACCGGGCCGGGAACGAACTGTGTCTGCCTGATCCATCCGCCCTTGCCCGAGGCGAGCAGATCCTGCTGCGTACCGATGGCGGCCGCTATCGCGCGGTAATCGCCGGTGAGCTGGGCAAAGACCGCTTCGTTAGTCTCCGTCACGGACAGATTGCCCAGATGACTCACGACCGCGCGCTCGCTATTCAACAGCGGGTTGCCCGCGAAGATCGCCTCGTCAAGCTGCTGCGCGCCCTTGTCGAACGTGCAGCGCAAGGCCTGCTGCACGATGGGCAGATTGATCCCGCCCACGCCGTCGACGGCGTAGGCGTCGCTACGGTCCGGATCACGATAAAAGTACGGCAGGCTCCCGGCGACGTTGCCCTGCAACTCCGCACCGAATGCGTAGCGCACAGCGAGGCGAAGCGCATCGGCATTGGCCGCCGATGGCCTTTGCAAGCGCTGCATGGCTTGCAGCGCCGCGTCGAGCTGATCGACCGCGCCGACGTAGCGCTGCAAGGCACGCATCGCAGGCGCATCCTCGACGGCAAGACTGTCCACGCCGCGCGCGGCGGCACTCGCCACTGCGGGCGCTGCGCAATCATCACCGACGATCAGTTGTCCCGTACCCGGATCGCGCGCGATACCCGTGAGCGTTCCGACACGTTCGAGCATCTCACGCTCGAGCGCCGTCACGACGATCTCGCCGAATTCGCGTTCGAAGCGCTGCCGCACACGTTCGTTGAGATCGTCGACGACGTTCCACGAGCCGGGCATGAAGAACGACCAGTCCGTGCCGGCATGCAGCCGGTCGTTCACGCCGATCAGCGCAAGCGCCTTGCTTCGATACCAGTCAGCGGGCAACTGCTGGCCACCGTGCTCGGCAGACGCGCGTTCCTGCGCATCCTTGCGCAGGTCGTCGAGCGCAGCCACGATCGCGGCATGACGATGGCTCAACTGCACCGTCGCAACGGCGAGCCCGATGCCCCAACCGCCAAGCAGCATGAGCGTGCCCCAGTGGAGCGTGCGATTGACCAGCGGCCGCGCAAGATGCTGGGTCCGCGACGGCCGGGTCAGGCCATATTCGAGAAAGATCTTCTTGTCGAACAGATCACGCAGGAAAGCCGGCTGCAGCATCAGATCGTTGACGAGCGATCCAGTCTCGCGCGGCCGGGCCCGTTCGCCCGGCGCCGGGTGCGCAGCAGCCTGATCCGCGTGGTCCGGGCCCGTCTCTCCCGCGCCTCTGTCATCGCCGCCGGTCAGATAGGGCTCCGCACCGCGGCCATAGGGATCGGAGCCGGCCTCCATTGCGTCAACGTCACCCAGTCCGTTCTCGTCGACGCCCGCTCCGCTGAGCTCGCCGGTGTCGCCCGTCAGGTAAATACCGCGGAAGAAAAACGGTTCATGGTACGCACTTGGCCGAAGCAGTTCGTCCACGTAGAGCTGCAACTGTGAACGGAGCGCATCGATGCGGGCAGGCAGAAACAGAATTTCGCGTGCGTCGAGATGCCCGGTGTCGAGCGTGAAAAGTTCGGCGCTCGCATCCGACACCGCGCGTTCGATGCTGGTCATGGCGGTGTCGACCCAGCTCGCCTGGTAAGTCACCGAAAGGTCGTACGGCGAAGACCAGCCGAGCATGCTGGCACGCAGTGGCTCAGGCAAGGCGCGCGCAAACGACGTGAAGCCGGCCAGCGCCTCCCCCCCTGTCACAACGACATACAGTGCAAAGCGCATCGCGAAGCGATTCTGCGCGAGCCACAAGCGCCGATGCGCGAGCTTCGCGTGACGCACGAGTTCGAGTCTTGCATCGGTATCCTCGGCCAGCAGCATCGCGGCGGGCACCGTCACCACGACCGAATCGAACGGCCGCTGCGGCCGATAGTTGCGGCACAGGCTCAGGAATTCGTCCCAGGGCTTTTCGTCGGTGTCTTCATCGGGCGAGCCGAGGTAGGCTGCCTTGATGTCGATCACGATGCCGCGATCGAAGAACTGCCACGCAATGCCCTGAGTCGCGGCCGGCGTCGCAGCTTCCGAACTCAGCACGCTCGCTACGCCGGACTGCGCGATCGGCAGAGGACGCGGATCGTCGCCTTCGTTCAATACGAGAATCCAGGGCACGTTGTAACGCTCGGCCCGCGACGCAATATTACCCTCGACCAGTTCGACGGCCTGGCGAAACGCGTTGCGCAACGAATCGGTGCGCATCCGGACGATCTTGCGATCGCCCGTCGTCTTGTTCTGCGCACCGTGCGCGGCAAAATACACGACGACGCCCAGCACCGTGCACACGACAACGATGAGAACGGCCAGCGAGAGCAGAAACAGGTCGCTCGTCAGCATGCGCGATCTCCCACAGGCTTCAGTTTGTGCATCGCGCTCATGAACTCATCCTTTCCACGCTGTCGCTGCGAAGCGCCTCGCGCACCGGCCACGACTGCCAGAGCCACAGCAGTTCCGAACAGGCGAGCAGCGCAACGGCCGCGAGCAGGACCATCATGGTCCAACGGCTCACGGCGGGCAGTTTGCGCGGCGCGATGTGCGAAATCGTGTTGGCATACGCGTCTTCCGCCAGCGGAGCGTCGCGCCCGCCGAGACCGGGCCGCCGCTGATAGATGAATTCGTAGAGTTCCTCACGGTAGCTGCGCAACTGCGCGGTGGCGTCCGTGCCGCGAAAACGCCCGTGAAAACCCATCGCCAGCGCAAAAAGAAAAAGCCGCGCAATGTCGCGGCGCGACGGCTCGCGATCCGACAGCAGTTGCTCGATCTTGCGGAACACGAGGTCGCCGGCGACATTCGTTCGATACAGCGTCGATTCGAGCAGACAGCTCGTCCAGCATTCGCGGCCGATCCACGGCGTGTTGAGCAGCAGTTCGTCGGCGAGCACGGCCTTCAGATACCGTGCGTCAGCGAGGTTCTCGATATCGAATCGCGTGCTGTCACGGCGGGACTGCAAGGTCTGGATTTCCAGCAGATTCAGCAGGTGGCGGCTGACGCGCTGGGCCGCGAGTTCCGGCGTCGCGTCGGGCTCCCCGGAAAAGCGCCGTTGCGCTCTCACCAGCTCATCGACAAAGAGGCGAAACTGCACCATGACGATGTCGTTCTCTTCAAGTTCAAATGTATTGCGTGCCATGTCCGCTCTGGTTTTGTATTGATCAGCCTTTCACGAACAGCAGCATTTCCTGCGGCCGCTGTACGCTCGCACTCTCATTCAGATTGGCGATCACGAGCGTCTCGCTTGAGCGCACGAGTACGGAATCGGCCTCGATCTCGAACAGCAGATAACCGGACCCGGAGCGCAAGCCCAGTTCCTCCGCATGGTCGACGACGCGTCGCTGCGCACCCAGCACACGACGGGTGCGCAACGACGGGTAGACCGATTGCGACCCCACGGTCGCGCCATCCATCCATGCCCGCAGATCGTGGTCGGACTGACCACGCAGCCCGACCACCAGCCGCTCGCCCACCCAGTCCGGCTGCAAGGCGATCTCGAACGCACCGTGGCGAAATTCGAATTTGCGCTCGCGGTAGCCTTCGCTCACCTCGGCGATCGCATCGCGCACACCTCGCAATAGCGGGGTAAATACAGCGAGGGGATCGGCGTGGTCGTAATCGGGCGGCACGGGCGCAAGTCCGCCGTGCATGAGCATGCTTAGCGAGCCGCTTAGCGAGGCGAGCGCCAGATAAAGCGCGAGCGGATGCAGGTGCGGCGTGCGCAGTACGGCTTCAGCATGCGGCAGCGCGCAGAGCAGGCTGCGCAACCGGTCCTTCAGTTCGAGCTGCGTGAGCCGGTCTTCGACTTTCGACGACGGAATCACGGTCTGCCTTGCGACGAAAGCCGCCTTGCCGCGCAATTGCCCGAGCAGCAGGGAAACGGTCGTCCAGAGTGGATTGTCACGAGCGATTTCGAGCAGAGGCGGCAGGCGTTCGCCCAGCCGCACCATCTCGTTGTCGCGATACACCG
Organism: Paraburkholderia fungorum; assembly: GCF_003610895.1. GTDB lineage: Bacteria > Pseudomonadota > Gammaproteobacteria > Burkholderiales > Burkholderiaceae > Paraburkholderia > Paraburkholderia fungorum_B. The sequence continues at coordinate 185,451 of NZ_MCAS01000012.1, read as the reverse complement.
CACCGAGCCGCAACGAGACGTACATCGCCGACGGCAGCTCACCCGCGGCCAACGCAAGATCGGGAATGAGGCGCGGGATGTCGGCAGGCGGTGCCTGCGACACTTCGTCGGCGACTGGCACGCCGGCCGTCGAACGAAAGCGGCGTATCTCGCTGTCGTGACGCATCGACGCGACGACGGGAAGCGTCAGATAGAAATCGATCGGCCCGTTCGCGAGTTGCTCGGCAAACGGTTCGAGCGACAACTCGAGCCGTCCGTGCTGGCTCGACTCCGCCGAATACGAGACGGCCGTGCCGTCGGGCATGATCGCGTCGAGCGCCAGGACGCGCAGCACGCCCGCAGGCAGCAGCCCCTGGTCGAAGACGAGACGGCGCACACCCCAGCTGAACGGCGCACAGGCCAGTGTCTGCCATGCCACGAGCGAATCGACGCGCGCATTCATCAACTGGAAGTGCTGCGGGGCGAGCAGCATGCCCTCGAACCATTCGACCCGGTCGACAACCGGTTGAGCGAATTCACTCATGACCGTTGCTCCGCGGAGAAAAGGACGCACGCAACCCTGCGGCGCGCTCGCGCACCGGCACGGAATCGGACGAATTCATAGAACGTGGGTATAGGTTCATTTCACGGCCGAAATGGAAAACGTGTTGTCGTCGAGCTGCACTGCGAGCCGGCCGCTGAACTGTTCGATCCGCACGCGGTGCGCGCCGGGACCGGCATAGTTGGCAAACACGAAGGCCGCTGCCACACGAGGGCGATCGAATGTGTCGCCGGGAACATCGAGATGCTGGCCGGGCACGAATTCCCAGCTCCGGTAGCCGATACTCTTCGGAAATGTGCTGACCAGATCGGCACGTCCGGCAAACCATTTCGACGCCGGCAGCTCGGCGATTCGCGCCAGCATCGCTTCGTCGGTGACGAACACGACATCGACGGCGACCGGGCTGTTGTTGTTCACGTCGTCGCTGGCACTGAAGGTCATCGTGTCCCACTTCACCTTGTCGCCCTTGAAGCTCAGCATGGAAGGCATCGCGCATCCCGCAAGCGACGCCGCGATGCATGCGGCCAGGCACCACGTCGCAAGCTTGCGCGTGACATCCGTCATGACCGCGTAGACCCCGTTCGGCGTGCGGGCCGCCTGTGTCGATGTGGATTGGCAGCCCGTCCCATCCGTCATTTCGCTCATTTGGCTCATCTGCTTCATTTGGCGCCTACTCCAATGCCCATCAGTACGATCAGCAGCCCAACCGTCGCGACGCATCCCGTCGCCAGTGCAAGCTGCACGCGGTTGAACGCGAAACGGAACAGCGCGTCCGGCTGCGCCGCGGCCTGCCCATCCACCGTCGACACGCGCTCGGAGGGCAGTCCCGCTGAAACGAGCGCCACCACCATGCAGACGGAAAGCAAACTGAGCAGATTGCGCGGTCCTTCGCAGATCAGGTCGATCGCCACGAACAGCACGCCTGCCGCCTCGACCGGCAGTTGCAGACTCGACAGCACGATGCCCGCGTAGCCGACACCCGCCACGCCGCTCTGCCCTGCCGACACGAAAGCCGCGAACATCGATGCCGCCGCGACCATGGCCATGTCGCCCGCATCCAGCGGACGTCCATAGAGATTCGCGACGAACACCGTCGCCAGCGCGAAATAGAGCGCGGAGCCGGCGCGTACGAACACGGCCCCGAACGGCACCACCAGTTCCGCCACGCCGCGGCTGAATCCGAGCCGTGTGCTCATGGCCTCGATCGTGTGCGGAATCGGCGCCGTCGCGCTGCCCGAGGTCAGGCCGACGAGCATGGGGGTCTTCAGCATGGTCATCACGCGAGCGAGCGGTACGCCTGCACGGGCCGCGATTGCCGCAATCGCGATGCAGGATAGAAGCAATGCGCAGAGCACGAACCACAGCAGGAATCCGCTCATCGCACTGAGCATGGCCCCACTCGTGTGCCCCGCCACATGCGCGGCACTGCCGAACACGAGCAAGGGCAACAGCAGATTCGCATGTTCGATGATCGCCTCGAACGTCCTGTAGATGCTTTCGAATACACTGTTCAGCACGCGCGTCTGCGCGCTGGACAGCGCGGCGAATGCCATGCCGAACAGGATCGTGCACGTCAGGATGCCGAGCGCGCGACCGTCGGCGAGCACGCGATAAAAGTTGTCGGGCACAACGTCGCGCAGCGAGATCGCGGACAGCGCGTGGCCTGGTTCATGCGCATCGAGCAACGACATGCGCAGGTCTTCCGCATCGCTCGCGCTCTGCAGCACCGCCTGTCCCAGCTGGACGCGCGCACCTTCCGAAAGATGGGCGCCCGGCGCCGCGGCGATCCCCACCAACGTGCCGCACACGGCGCACAGCGCGACCAGCGCGAGTGCCAGTGACAGCATCGAACCGATGCGCAGCTCGGGGTGCGCCAGCGCCAGCAGTTGCCGCAGGCCGAAGAACATCGCCACGACCAGCAGCGGCACGGCAGCCATATTGACAAGCGCCAGATAGATCTGCCCCACGACGGATGCGATCACGCCCGCCGGCCGCACCAGCGTGCCGGCCAGGATGCCCAGCCCGAGGAACAGGAGCAGCCCGAGGGTACTGTTGGAAAGACGCTTCAGGACCTTCATCGGCGTACGTTCCAGCCACGGGAAAGACCATATGACACCGTCGCGCGCGCCAGTTCGAGCGTGCTGTCCACAAGTGCCATGGCAGACGCCTCCAGATGCCGCGCCGCGAGCGGAATCTCCGTGCAGCCCATGACCGCCGCCTCGGCGCCGCGCGCTTCGAAATCACGCAGTGCCGCCCGGAGATATTCCGCGGAGCGGGCGAGATCGCCCGCCTTGACGGCATGGATGCACGCGTCGAGGTTCTGCTGGGCGCCTTCGTCCGGCACCACGGGTTCGATGTCGCGCGCCGCGAGGATGCGCTGGTAGAGCCCCGAGTGAAGCGTGCCGCCCGTCGCGAGGACGGCTGCACGGCGCGTATCCGCCGGCATGGCGGCGACACAGGTTTCAGCGATATGCAGAATCGGCGCACCGCTGCGCGCTCGCATCGAGTCGTACCAGTAGTGTGCCGAATTGCACGGTACGGCGATCAGTTCGACGCCGTTCCGGTTGAGCATGTCGATACCGTCGAGCAGCGCCGGCAGCGGATCTTCGCCGCCCCCGAGCATCGCCTCCGACCGATCGGGGATATGCGGCAGATTGGCCACGAGCAGCGGCAGATGTTGCTGGTCGCACAGCGCCCCTGCGGTGCTCGTCAGCTGGATAATCCGCTCCATGAAATCCACGGTCGCAAGCGGTCCCATGCCGCCAAGAATACCGATCAGTGCCATGCGGTTCTCCTAGATCTTGAGCGGACGCGGACAGATCACCGACACCGCCGCGGTGTTGCCGATAACAAGAATCAGCGTACGCAACATGTCGCACAGCGGATCGACCGCAAGGAACAGGATGAACGCGGCCTCGAAGGGCAGACTCAGATAGACGCAGGTCATGCCGATCAGCGAAACCGTGACGAGGCCTGTCATGCCCGCCGACGCGAATCCGGCGAGTACCGACGCGAACAGCACCGTGCACACCTCGACGACACCGAGCGAGTGGCCGTACAACTGGGCAATGAAGAACGTGGCGCAAACGTAGTAGACCATCGGTCCGATACGCAGCAACGACACGGTCAGCGGCACCATCAGCTCGACCCCGGCGCGCGGGAAGCCCAACCGCTCAACCATGCTTTCGATCATGCTCGGCATGCAGGCGGCGCTGTTGCGCGTCGCGAGCGCAAGTGCGAAAGGCGCGCGCAGCGCGGCAAGTGTTGTGCCGAGCGAGCGGCCCGAACGTTTCCAGATAACAGTGGCCGACAACGACAGCAGCACGACGGAAGCCACGAAGAAAGCAATCACGAACTGCAGCATCGCGTGCAACGGACCGACGCCCGATTTGCCGAGTTGCGCAGCGCTCATGCAGAACAGGATCAGTGGCAATGGATAGCTGAGCCAATGCATCAGCTTCTGGCACGCCTGATAGATCGTTTCGAGCGCCTGGCTCAGGCCGACGGAAATCCGCTCCGGCACACGGCCGACCGCGAGCCCGAACAGCAGTGCGAATACGAGTGCCTTCAATGCGTCGCCGTTGGCAAGCGCGGCGAATATGTTCGTGGGCACGAGACTGGTCAGCACGTCGACGAGACTCACGCCTTTCTCGACCGTGTCCGTGCCGTAGAGATTCATCACCACTTCGTTCGAGGTCGAATCGTTGCCGACCATCAGCCCGAACGTCTGCATGGTCGAACTCGGCAGGTTGATGCCTGGGCGCAAGACGAGCAGAACCAACGCGCCGACGAAGGCGACCGTCGCCGACGCACCGAGAAATACCATCACGACGCGCAGCATCAGCCGTGCCGTGCCGCCGTCGCGGAACAGACGTTGCAGGCTGAAAATCACGGCCGACACCATGAACGGCAGTGTCGTCATCTTCAGCAGATTGACGTAGACGTCGCCAACCACGGCAAAGCGTTGTGCCATCTCCGGCAGCGCCAGACCGAACGCGCCCCCGAGCGCGAGACTGCCGATCACCACCCACGGGTTCACGGCCCACGCATAGATCCTGCTGGAATTCATTATTGCTTCCCCGACTGGTCCGATTGGTTGTCTGGAATTAGTTGTTTGAAGCCTGCAGCAAGGTCGTCACATCGATCTTTTTGCTGCGTTCGGCGAGAAACTGGTTGACGAACGCGAGTAACGTCGGCGCGTTGACGTTCACGCCGATCGCGATCGGGTCGTCGAGGTCTTCCAGGGTCACCACGCGCAACCGTAGCGAAGCGGTCGGATCGCGCTTGAGCACGTGCTTGACTTCGAATTCGTCCCGGTAGGCGGCCGTGACTTCGCCCGCATCCAGTGCTTTGAGCAGGTCCTCCCAACTCGGATAGGGCACGACCTTCGCCTGCGGGAAGTTGCTCCCGATGTAGGTGGCATATGACGAGTTCCTGACCACCCCGATCGTGCTGTCGAAGGCACGGACGACGTCCGGCACGGTGCGGCCACGCGCGAGCATCGCGAACTTCACGCGGTTCAGCAGCAGCGCGCGATGCAGCCGGATATACGGCGCGCTGAAGCTGATCACCTGAGCCCGCGACAACGTGCGCGACAGCTTGCTGATTGCCAGATCCGCCTGACCGCTTGCGAGTAGGTTCACGACGCCGTCGTAGGTCTTCGCATCGCGATTGAAACTCACCTTGACGCCGAGCTTTGCCGCCATTTCCCTGGCAATATCGATGTCGACGCCGCTCAAATGACCGTCGTGTTCTTCGAAGAACGGCGGCTGGTCGACACCCAGCACCGCGACGACGAGTTCGCCCCGGCTCACGATGCGGGCGAACTCGGGCGCGAGGAGCCGGCCATCGGGCATGAGCATGAGGCCCGTCGACGTGGCTGCCGGTGCGCTTGCGGCTGGTGCGCTTGCGATGGGTGCGCTGGGCGCGCTTGCCGCGGCCAGGTTCGCCGCGAGCGCCGGCATGCCGGCCAGCAGGATGGCCGCGCCGCAAAGTATCGCAGCGAGCCTTCGCCATGCGCCACGTAACGTGTGCGTCGGGTGGCCGGCGCGGCAGAACCGCTTGAGCACGGAAACAGGAGTAGAAAACGCGAAGTGCATGTCTGTTGGCAGTTTCAATTGTTGGAAGAAGCCGGTGCCGGGGACGCGCCAGCCGGGTCGCTTACGGAACGCACTACGCTTTCGCTGCCGGCATCCGCGGCGATCGGCGCCTGCTCGACCATCGCCGCCGCCGACGCAGGCGCAGGCGACGTTGAAGGCACCTTCGCAGGCGCCATGTAACGCACACCGATCTCGATCCCCAGCAGGAACAGCAGCACGCATAGCGCCATCGCACAGACAAGCACGATGGTCACCATGCGCGTGGTCATCGAAAAAACATATTGCATGGCGTGTTTTCCTCAGGGAAGCATGGTCGTGAACTGGGTCGGCGCAAGGATCGAGACGACCCCGCCCCACGCGCACATAAGCTTCGACGCGTTCTGCAAGGCCGGCAGCGCACCGATCAGGACAGTCGGCGAGCCCGGCAGCCATGGCGCCATCGTCATCGGCACGCAGGGCATCGGCGTCAGTACACCCAGCGCCGCCGCCGTCGCTGCCGCTACCATCGGATTCGCGGCGCACGAACAGACACCGAACGGCGGCACGTTGACCATCGGCAAGTGATCCATGACCGTTGCGGCAGGCGCACCAGCAAGGACCCGGCTTGTGGGCAGCACGTTCAACACGGCGGGCGCGGCGCCGAAACTGCACTGCAGCGTCGCTCCGGTTGTGATCAGAAAGCTCATGGCCGGCCCTTCACCCATTTTTCAAGATGCCTGGCGAGGCGCTGCCCGCCCGTCGCCGCGCCGTCCTGCGGCGCAGGCCCGGCCACCTTGCGGGCCTCGCCAAGCGGCTTGCCGTGCGCATAGACACGCTCCTCGTTCAGGCGGCCATCCGCACCGTAGCGCCGCACCGTGCCATGCAGGAGGCCGTCCTTGTAGGGTGACGACTGAACCAGCTTGCCGCCGCTCGCATAGTCGCGCGTCTCGCCTTCGAGAACGCCTTTGCTGTACGAAGCGCGTCGAACGATGCATCCCTCGTGCAGATACTGTGCTTCGCGCGTGAGCTTGCCGGCCTCGTAGGTGAGCCACGAGGTCGCCAGTCCCGATGGCGCGTACGACACGGCGGCTCCGTGCAGCACGCCATGCACGTAGTGCTGGCGTGACGCGACGCGACCGTCCTGCCATGTCGTCGTCGTGCCGTGAAGCTGCCCCGCCACGTATTCGGCCTCCTGAAGCACCGCGCCTGTCGCGTCGAAGGTGCGCACCCTGCCCGACAACACACCGTGCTCGTAGTGCGCCTCCAGGGCGGGTACGCCACCCGCTCCGAACATGAGCACCTGCCCGTGCGGTACGCCACCCAGCATCGGCATGCGGCTCACGACTTGCCCCGTCGCGTCGCGCGTCTCGATGAGCGTTGCTTGTGCGGATGCATCGGCCGCACCATGGCCAGGTGCAGGGACGGAGGCGCAAGAGCCTGCTGCAGACGGCGATATGCTCATTTCGGGCCTCAGTTGAGCTTGACCAGCGCGCCCTTGAGCGCAAGCATCGTGCCGCCATCGATCGTCTGCATCGCCGATGCCTTGCTTTCCACCTGCAACGCCTCGTTGCTAAGCGTCGTCCCGGCCTTGTTGGCGAAGCTCGTGCCCGCCTGGTTCTGGATCGACGTGCCTGACTTGATGCTGATCGAACCGGTCACATCGATGACAAGATTGCCGCTCACCTTCAGCGTGTAGTTGCCGCTGACTTTGCGCGTAAACGCCGCGTGATTCGTGTGGGTTTCGTCACCTGTCACATCGACCGAGCGAGTGCCTTTCACCTTGTGTGTCTCATTGCCCTTCTGCACGTCGACGGTGCGATCGCCTTTTTGCACGACGTGCGTTTCCGCCCCTGCAATCACGGTCGTGGACAGCGCGTTCTCGACGGCGATATTCAGATCTTTCTGCGCGTGAAAATACAGTTCCTCACTATTGAGCTTGTCGTCCATCCGGATTTCGTTGCCGGCCGTGCCCCCTTTCGACGAACGCGAGCGCATCACGCTTTGCGTCTGCGATGCGGGCAGGCCGACGGGCAACGTGCCCTGACGGTTGTAGACGCTGCCTGTCACGAGCGGCCGGTCGGGATCGCCGTCGACGTAGCTCACAACGACCTCCTGGCCCACTCGCGGCAGAAACAGATGACCCCATCCATTGCCCGCCGCGGTCTGCGCAACGCGCACCCAGCATGAGCTGCTTTCGTTGGCGGTGGCCGAACGGTCCCAGTGGAACTTCAGCTTGATGCGGCCATACGCATCGGTCCAGATTTCTTCGCCGGACGAGCCGGTGACGAGTGCGGTGTGCGTACCCGCGACCCTCGGCTTGGGCGTCACGAGCGGCGCACGGAAGGCGACCGAAGCCGGGATAACGTCGAAGTCGTTGGCATATCGATCGTTCGACGCGCTGTGCGACACCGCGCAGATCACGTACGACACGTTGAATGCAGCGTTCGCGTGGCCGCCCAGCGTGAAGCTCGCGCCCGCGGCGAGCGTGCAGATTCCGCTGCCGGCACGCCCCGTTCGCTGTCCCAGTTGATGCGCCGCGAGCCGCAGTTTCGCCGTGCGCGTGCCGTCCGCCGCCTTTGCATAGCCGCCGGGGAACGTATAGCGCGTCCCGCTCGCCGGCCCGCTGCCGGCCGCTGAGTTGGCCGTCATGAGCGCCGCCGTCGTGTAGTCGTAGTCGGCCACGATCTGCTCGGCTTCCACCAGCCCCGTCGTCATCTCGAAGGCGTCGATCCGGTTGACCTGACCATGCGCGACGGAGTCGCTGGAGTACCAGAGATGCGAGTCGGTCTTGCCCGGTTTGTGCGCAGCGGTGCTGTCGCCGAGCACCATGGTATGGACGCCGTCGGCGAACGTGAAGAAGTAGAAGATGCCCTCCTCTTCCATTAGCCGCGAAATGAACTGCAACGCGCTTTCATCGTATTGCACGCAGTATTCGCGCGCGGCGTACGTGCCTTTCAGGCGTAGCTCGATCGCGATGCCGAACTTTTGCAGCACCTGTTCGACGATGTCGAGCGCACTCAGGTTCTGATAGATCGCCCGATCGCTCCCGAGTCCGAGCAGCCACAGGCGCGGCGCAAGCTCGGCGGTATAGAAACCATGCTGCGCATCCGTGCCGACCTGCGCAAAACGCGTGACGATGCCGTGGATATAGCGCTTCGGGCCCGACGGCACCTGCAAAGTCACGGTCGCGCTCTTGCCCACGATCGCCTGCGCGTCGAGCGCAAGGTTTGCCGAACGCATGCGCAGATCGAAATGGAACGGCATCGAAATCGCTTCGCGTCCGCTCAGGCCGTCGAGCAGCAGGACGTCCTTGCCGAAGGGCGTGCTGATCGAAAGCAGGCTGCCCGCCTGCGTCGCGTTGGCGGTTTGCACGTCAGGTCTCCCCGCCGGCCGCGAAACGGAAGCTGACGCTGCCGTCCGGTGCGAAATCGAGGTGCACCGCGCCGAACGGCTTCGCCATCGAAATGCGTTCGAGCACCTCGCGCGCCAGTTCGGGCAGCACGTATTGCGTCAGAATGTGATCAACATTGCGCGCGCCGCTGTCCACCTCCTTGCAGCGCTCGGTGATGATCTGCGCGAACCGGTCGTCCCACGTCAGTTGCGCGTGATGGTTGCGCGCAAAACGCTCGGCAAGCCGCCCCAATTTCAGGTTCACGATCGCTGTGATCTGCGCATCGCCCAGGTGGTAGTACGGCACCAGCACCATGCGGCCAAGAAACGCCGGACTGAACTGCTTGAGCAGCGCGGGCCGCAGACGCTCGATCAGTTCCGCGGGAGGCGGACGGCGGCCGCCCTGACTCGCTTCCGTGATGACGTCCTGGGCGGCATTCGAAGTCAGCAGGATCAGTGTGTTCCTGAAGTCGATCGAGATGCCCTCGCCGTCCTCCATCACGCCTTTGTCGAACACCTGAAAAAACAGTTCGAGCACATCGGGATGGGCCTTCTCCATTTCATCCAGCAGCACGACGCTGTAGGGACGCCGCCGTACCGCTTCCGTCAGCACGCCACCGCGGCCGTAGCCGACGTAACCCGGGGGCGCGCCCTTCAGGCCGGAGACGCTATGCGCCTCCTGGAATTCGGACATGTTCACGGTAATCATGTTGCGCTCGCCGCCGTACAGCATGTCGGCGAGCGCGGCGGCCGTCTCAGTCTTGCCCACGCCGCTCGGGCCAACCAGCAGGAAGACGCCGACGGGCTTGCCCGGATCGTCGAGATCCGCGCGAAACGTCCGCACCCGCCGCGCGATCGCATCGAGCGCCTCATCCTGGCCCACCACGCGTGCCGCCAGCTTCTCGTGCAAGTAGAGAACCGTGTGGAGTTCGTCGGCAAGCATGTCGCCGACGGGGATCCCCGTCCAGCCTGAAATCACCTTGGCGACCACGGTGGAATCGACGCACACGGGCACCATCGGCTCATCGTTGCGCACCGCTTCCAGGCCTTTTTCGAGGCGCCGGAGATTGGCCGCCAGCGACTCGCTGTCTTCTTCGCCGGCTGCCTGAGGCTCGGTCAGCGTGCGGGCGATCTTGCGCCGCCACGCCAGAATTTCGTCGACGACGCGCTTCTCGGTAACCAGTTTCTCGTTCAGGCCGGCGCGCTGCGCCCGCTGTTCGTCGAGCTGACGGACGAGTACCGCGATAGCATCCGAGCGATCGGCACCCGTAGCCGCTTCGTGACGCAGAATGCGCAACTGGTTTTCCGCGGAGTCGATCGCGCGCCCCAGCGCTTCGATCTCTTCCGGTACGCCGCTCTGGCCGAGCGCCACCCGCGCGCATGCCGTATCGAGCACGCTGACGGCCTTGTCCGGCAACTGCCTGCCCGAGATATAGCGATGCGACAGCTTCACGGCGTCGCGCACGGCCTCGTCAAGAATCTCTACGCCGTGATGCGCTTCAAGCTTCTGAACCATGCCGCGCAGCATTTCAATGGCGACAGGCTCGCTCGGCTCTTCGACCTTCACAACCTGGAAGCGTCGCGCGAGAGCGGGATCGCGCTCGACATACTTCTTGTATTCCGCCCAGGTGGTCGCGGCGATCGTGCGCAGTTCGCCGCGCGCAAGCGCGGGCTTGAGCAGGTTCGCTGCGTCGCCCTGGCCTTCGCTGCCGCCCGCGCCGATCAGTTGATGGGCCTCGTCGATGAAAAGAATCACCGGGACGGGCGAAGCCTTGACTTCCGAAATGACCGATTTCAGCCTGTTCTCGAATTCGCCCTTGACCCCGGCGCCCGCCTGAAGCAACGCAAGATCGAGCGAACGCACGCAAACATTGGCGAGCGCGGGCGGCACCTCGCCCGACACCACGCGCTGCGCGAAACCTTCGACGACGGCCGTTTTGCCGACACCGGCCTCGCCCGTCAGGATCGGGTTGTTCTGACGGCGTCGCAGCAGCACGTCGATCAGTTGACGAATCTCCGCATCGCGTCCGCAGATCGGATCGCTCGCACCTTCACGCGCGAGTGCGGTCATGTCGACGGTGTACTGTGCGAGCGCGGAAGGACGGCCACCGCTGTTGGCGGTCATGGCGGGCATCGCCTGCGGCACGACACCCGCCGGCACGCTTGCGGCGCCCGTGACGGCCGTTTGCGGCGCAGCCCGGCCGCCGCCGTCTTCGGATGAGTTCGCCACCAGTGCCGGCAGCGCATCGCGCAGCGCGGAGCGCGGAATCTTCAGCATGGTCGGCACGGAGTCGAGCAGCAGCCCGCGCATGCTATCCAGTTCGAGCAGCGCCAGCACGATCGTGCCCGAGCGTATCTGCTGTTCGCCAAGCAGCATCGAACTGAGCAGCCATGCCTCCTGGAACAGCGGCGAGAAATTCGGCGACAGGGCCGGCGTTCGGCCATTCCCTCGCTTGAACTGATCGACGGTGTTTTGCAGCGACTCGGTCACGTCGGCGGTGGAAATGTTGAAGCGCTCGAGAATCGCCCGCAGATCGGGCGCGTCCGATTCGAGCAGTTGCAACAGCAGGTGCTCGACGTCCACGTTGTAGTGCGTCTGCCGTACGCAGAGTTGCGCGGCCTGTTCCATTGCGTGCTTGCATGCCGGGTTCAGACGGCTCAGCAGCGTGCGGATATCGATGTCCATATTCGTGTTGATCGGTATTGATCTTTATGATGGTCGCAACGCGGTTCGTGTAACGTGCGCCTCGCCCGCGCGCATGGCGAACTTCACTGGCGCGGGCTTCTCCGAGGGCGCCTCACCTTCGTCTCGCGACGCCGCCAACCACGAAGTCCAGCCCAGCCGCAAGCCGGCCGCGCCCACGGCACAGGCTTCACGCCGTGCTGCGGGATGCAGGACGAACTGCACGTCGAAATCCTGCTGCAGGTAACACCGCACGAGCCACGCTGTCAGCCTGTGCGCCTCGCCCCCCGGGAGCAGCGCGCCGAACTGCTCCACCGAGACGTCCAGAAATTCGATGCGCACGCCCGCGGCCTGGTCCCAGCAACGTCGTCCAAGAACGGCCCGGCCGCCGGGCCGCAACGCACCGAGGCCTGTCTGCGCCCGTCCAAGACGCAGACTGTCCCGCCCATCGACGTCACGCCAGCCGCCGACGAACTGCGCGCCCCTCACGCGCATGCCGAGGCGATCGGACAGCAACGCGAGCAGCCCTGTCATCGAGCGCGAGCCGTTGCCGCACAGTCCCGCATGCCGCAGCCACAGACGCGCACCGTCCGGTCCGCGCTTGCCCTCGCGCAGGCCAAGGTTAGCGAGTGCATCGAGGCTGGCCGCAAGCGGTGCGTCGTCGGGCGCGCGTGCGCTCAGTCCCAGCGCGTGCTTCTGGCGGCCACGATAGAAGAACGACAGAAATCGATGATTGAAGATGTCGAGCAGATCGGCCATTGCCGGCTCACGGGCAGCGCGCCGCTCCAGCAACATTTCGGTGAAGGCGATCGGCAACGGCCCGCTGTGACCCGCCAGTGTCATCACGGGCGTGCTCACCGTGTACGTCTCACGCGAGGGCGCGGCGTCATCCGTCGCAGCGGCAGTGCCTGAACGGTCCCAGGAAGCGGCGTTTTCAGGACCGTGCGCGAGCACCTCCTCCGCTGAGCGCGTCACGGCTCCATCGCGCAACGCGTGGCGGCGCACCGCGTGGATGTCGCTTGCCTGGAACGCCATCGACACGAAGCCCTGCAAACGCACGGCCTCATTCGAGCCGTCCGCGCGACCGAGCCCCGTCGCCCAGGGCTGCGCGCATTCCAGCAGATGGATGGCCTGAAACAGGTCGAACCCCTGGGGCCGCGCAAGAAGCCGGGCGATCAAAGCAACTGCTGGCAACCGGTCATCGGCTCCCATCGCTTCCATGTCTCGTCTCCCCGGCGCACCACCAGCCGAACAAATGAATTGACCGATGTGTACATGGCGAAGAAGCGCGCCAGCACCGCCCCCATCAGCAACGGCGAGCCGCCGACGAACGCATCGGCGTCGAACTCGACGCTGACCTCGGTGCCGCCGCAGTATCCGCGCCAAGCGTCCCTGCCCACATGGGCCATGACGTTATGCGCGGCCACGCTGACGATGCCGCGGATCTGCTCCTGCTCCCGAGTACCGTCCAGGGCGAATAGACGCAACATCTCCTGCAGTTCGCGCTTGCCTGTCGCCCCGCTTACGAGCGAGTGGTAGTTGCGCGTGAGCAGCGACACGAGGCGCCACAGCGTCTCGCTCCCGAGCGGCGGGTTGCGCTGCGCCGTCGGTTCATAGAGACAACGCACACGTACGTTCTGCGACACCCGCTCGACCAGCATGCGCGCCCCCACAGGCACATGCTCGGCGAGGCGCCGGTTGGTGCAGAGCGCGTTCACATACACCACGGGCGTATCGGACTGGTTAGCCGTGTCCCCGTCGATAAAACTCATCCATGTTTCCACACCCGGCACGTTGCCGCGCAGGCTGTGCTCACGGCGCGCCGACCAGAACATGGCAGCGTCTCCTTCACCCGCCGGATCGAAACGATCGACTGCCGTGAAGCACGGCAGGCTCGTCGCCCGATCCGTCACAGGATCGGATGCGACCACCGAAACGATCGAATGAATCTCGGTGATGGCCTGGCGCTTCTGATCGGCGACCAGCAGATATTCGTAATTGCGCCGATCGACCACGATCGGCTCGCTGGTCTGCGCGAACAGATTGACGATAGGCACACATCCGAGCCGGAAATGCTGGGCGCTGAGCATGCCGAGCCCGCGCGGCATGCGCTCGAGCTGCAGCACGATCTCGCAGGTGCGCCCCACGCCGCACGATCCCGCCGGCAAGGTCAGATCGAAGAAATGAAACTTGCGCGGAAAGGCGAAGTATTCCTGCATCAGCCCGTAAGCGGGATGCGCATGCGGCGGCTGCGGCAACACGCTGTCCTCGTCCGCGTAGCCGACCTCGCGTAACGCGGACGGTCCAAGCCTCACGACAGGCCTCTGTGCGGCGTGCACGGAAACACCCGTGACCGACGACACCAGCAGCTCGTAAAGCGGCATCGTCACCATCCAGTCGCCGCACAGATGGAGGCGCAACTGAGTCAGTTCCAGTTCGGAAAAGTCGACGCCCGCCTCGCATTCGAGCTTCAGGCGCAGCGTCGCATCTTCGCCCAAGCCCGCGTACGTGATCTTCAACGGCCAAAGCACTGTGTCCCATGCCGTGCGGAAACGGCATGCGTCACCGCCTTCCGTGCGGGCGGAGAGACCCGTATGGCGCGGTACGCGAAACCCCGCCGTCACCTTGCCCTGCGACGAATCGAGTTCGAACTGTGCGACCGTCATCGACGGAATGGCCTGCACCAGCGAAGGACAGACATTGTCGAGCAACGCACCCGCGATCTGCGGGAACGTCTGATCGAGGTCGCGATGCACGCGCGCGGCGAGAAAGGCCGTTGCCTCGATCAAACGCTCGGTGTGCGGATCGAGCGACTCCGTGCCGTGCAACGCGAGCCTGGTCGCGATCTTCGGATAACGTTGCGCGAACGAAGCCCCCTCGGTTCGCAGATAGGCGAGCTCGCGTTTGTAGTATTGAAGGATGTCGTCCGGCGCCATGTCACGCAAGCTCCGTCCAGCGCGCATCGACGACATCGCGGCTGACGGTCTCCAGTTCGAACGACACATGGTCGACCGACGGGCCGACATTCAGGCGTCCGGCGACGGTCAGCACGGGATACTGCTCACGCCCTGGCGGGAAGGAAAACGACACCTTCACGCCGACAAGACGTGGCTCGAATAGCGTGACCGCGCGGCTGACGGCGGCGGCAATCGCGTCGCGATCCTCGCCCGAGCGCAGCGAGCGTTCTGAAAAATCCGGCACGCCGTAATCGGTCACCGTGCCATCGCAGTGCGCGAACGCCTCCATCGTCAGATGCGAGCGCGTGTTGAGCAGACGCATCAGCTCGCGTGCGATCGATTGACGAAGCGAATCCTCTCCCGGCAGCGAGGCATTGGCGTCGTTCGCGAAACGCTCGAACAGCGGGACAGGATAGCGATGGTTCATGGTCGGCATGTCGTAGAAACAGATCGACGGGCGGCTCATATGCCGCCCGTTGAAGCGCGGGCAACGTCGCGTCAGCCTTTGGGCGTCGCAGCCTTGTTGGTCGACAGATCCCAACCGAACGAAGCGGTACCCTTCTTCGTCGAGTCCGTCTTCTGCTGGGTGTATTGCGACGTGATCTGCGAGAAATTGATCGACAGCGAATCCATCATGTCCGAGCCGCCGCCGCTCGTGCTCACGTTGCCGATCATCGCATTGGCGAGCACGTACTTCATCTGCAGCATGAACTTGCCGGCTTCGTTACGACCGATTGAAATCGTCGCATCGCCGAGCTTGGTGCCCGCCGCGCAGGCGCTATAGAGCGCCGGCGTCGACTGGTCGGTGATCTTGCTGACCTGCACTTCGGAAAACGAGGGACGCCCCAGCGTGCGCTCCGTGTTCGACGTGTCGCGGCCCATCGGCATCGACACGCCGTGAGAAAACGACATGAGCTGGATGCCATTGGCGAAGCCGTCGATCAACGAGTTGCCCTTGATATCCTTGATTTGCAGAATGATGGTATCCATGACTGATCTTGAGATAAAAATGTACGGTGTACGGAACGATGTGCGGCGCGCGGCCGCACATCACGCGTCAGGCTGCGGCTTCCGGGAGATCCGCCACCAGACGGATCGAGGCGGTCAGCTCTTCCATCTGGAAGTGCGGCTTCAGGAAACACGTCGCACGATAGGCGCCCGGCTTGCCCGGCACCTCGGTGACGTCCACCCGGGCTTCGCCCAGCGGAAAGCGGGCCTTTTGCGCCTGCGATGCCGAGGGATTGATCAGCACGTAATCGGCGATCCAGTTGTTCAGGTAGTTCTCGATATCGGCGCGGGTCTGAAAACTCCCCACCTTGTCGCGCATGATGGCCTTGATGTAATGCGCGAAGCGTGACGCCGCCAGCACGAACGGCAGGCGCGCCGACAGTTGCGCATTGGCGTTGGCGGCATCCTTGTTGTAGACCGCAGGCTTGTTCACCGTCTGGCCGCCAAAGAACGCGGCGTAGTTCGAGCCCTTGGAGTTCACGAGCGAGATGAAGCCCAGATCGCTCAGTTCCTTCTCGCGGCGATCCGTGATGGTCACTTCCGTCGGACACTTGAGGGCGACATCGCCTTCGCTGGTCTTGTAGGCATGCGCAGCGATACCGTCTACCTTGCCGCCGCCTTCCACGCCGCGGATCGCGGTCGCCCAGCTGTATTTCGCGAAGGCATCGGTGATGCGCAGACCGAGCTGGTAGGCCGAATTCGCCCACAGATACTTGCCATGATCGGTGCCGTCGACATCCTCCTCGAAATTGAACGATTCGACGGGTTTCGTCCTCGCGCCATATGGCAGACGCGCGGCGTAGCTCGGCAGGACCAGGGAGACATAGCGCGAATCTTCGGACTCCCGGAAGCTGCGCCAGGTTGCCAGTTCAGCGCTTTCGAAGATTTTCGACAGATCGCGCGTGACGCCGAGTTCGGTATACGCCTTGATGTCGAAGAGGCTTGGCGCGGCCGCTGCAATGAACGGCGCATGGGCTGCCGCGGCCACGCGGGAGATGCGCTCCAGCAGCGCGACATCCTGTGGATGGCGGCCGAACGAGTAGTCGCCGATCAGCAGCGAATACGGATGGCCGCCGAACGTGCCGTACTCTTCTTCGTAGACCTTCTTGAACAGCACGCTCATATCGTGATCGACAGCCGACTCGAGATCCTTGAGCAGATCCTTCTTCGAGACGTTGAGCAAGCGCAGCTTGAGATTGGTGCCCGTTTCGGTGCCGTACACCATGTCGTGCATGCCGCTCCATGAGCCTTCGAGCGCCTGGAATGCGGGGTCGTGCATGATCGCATTCATCTGGTCGGTCAACAGGCGGTCGATTTCGGCGACACGCTCGTGGATCATCGCCACGACGCTCTTGTCCGGGCTCGTGCGCATGCCTTCGTCGAGAATCTGCGACGCGAGCTGACCAATCAATTTCTTTGCGTAGACGCCTTGTGAAGGCTCGACGGCCATGTTGCCTTCCTGAACGATACGGTCAAGCAGGCTCAGCTCGCTCAGTTGCGTGGTCGTCCCGGCTACTGCGCCGTCGACGGCGGAATTCGTTTCCATCTGGATCACCCTTGGGAGTTCATTGCGTCAGCGACGCGGAAGTTGTTTCCGTCAGGCAGACGGCGTGTCTTCGGCCACCGGCGCGGCCGGCGCGTCGCCCGCGTTCGCCTGGATATGAACCTTCTTCAGTTCTTCTGCATCGAGAACGATGCGCTCGAGAATCGAATCGAGTTCGTCGTTGCCGTCGAGCTTCGCGAGCAGGTCCCTCAACTGCTGGCGTGCTTCCACGAGCTTTGCAAGGCGCGGTACCTGGAGCACGAGGTTGTCCGGGTGGAAGTCCGGGAACCGGCTGAAATTCAGCTCGACTTTCAGATTGCCTTCGCCCTTCATCGTGTCCGGCACGCTCAGGTCGAGGCGCGGTGCGATCTTGCCCATGATTTCGTCGAAGTTGTCCCGATCGATTTCGACGAAACGGCGCTCCTTGAGCTTGGGCAACGGCTCGGCCGGCTGACCCGACAGATCGGCCATCAGGCCCACCACCATCGGCAATTCGCGCTTTTCAATGGCGTCCCCAAGCTCGACGTCATAGGTGATCTGCACACGCGGCGGCCGATTGCGCCCGACCCAACCCTGCAAACTATTTGACATGAACCCCTCCGAGAAAACTCGTGTGTGTGGAAAATCGTTCACTCGCGTCGAGTCCCGCGAGCGCCAGGAAAGAGAATGAGGACTAGAACGAAGCGCCGCTGATGACTGCGGGATCGCAGCGGATCATCGGGTCCGGGGCGCGCTGCGCCTCGAACATGGCCGCCCGGGCTTTCATGGAGGCGAACGCCGTCGTGGTGCGCGCGACCGTCACGGCGAGGCTGATCGCCGTCAGCCTCCTTGCCGGCGGCTGCGGTTGCTGTCTGGATTGGCGCATGGTCCGTTACCCGAGAATTTTCAGAACTTTTTATTGACGTCGGTCTGAGGCCATGCCTGAGCGGATTGACAGCCGTTTCGCTGCGCAGCGCGTGTGATCCATTTTTTTACCCCGTTGGCCATTTTTTTAAGAATTGGGCCGAGTATATTGACGCGAGCCGCTCTCATCTGTCGCACAAATGCGCTACACCGGCCGCGCTCCCATCCGCTGGTAAAATCCTCTCCTTATGTACGCGCCCCCTACCAGCCCGGAACCTCTGCCTATCCACGTCGCCATCGTCGAGGACGACGCCGGCTTCGTCGAAGCGTTGTGCAAGGCGGTGGAGGGTGCACCGGACATGCGGCTGACGGGTGTCGCCAGCTCCCGTGCCGATGGACTGGCGATGCTGGAGGGCCCCCCGGCAGATGTGCTGCTGGTCGACCTGGGGTTGCCCGACGGCTCGGGGATCGACGTGATTCATGCGGCGGCGCGGCAATGGGCCGCCTCCAGCATCATGGTCAGCACCAATTTCGGCGACGAAACGCACGTGATGCGTTCGATCGAAGCCGGTGCGGCCGGCTATCTTCTGAAGGACAGTTCAGCCGCCAGGATCATCGAGGAAATCCGCAGCCTCGCAAGCGGCGGCAGTCCGATCAGCCCAATCATTGCCCGGCAGATCCTGGCGCGCTTCCGTCAAGGCAGCGGCCCCGTCAGCCCCCCAGGCAAGGAACCGGCCCCGGCTTCTTCACCGCTGCTGTCGGCCCGGGAAAAAGAAGTGCTGGATCTGATTACCAAAGGCTTCACGACACAAGAGATCGCGAAGCTGATGCAGTTGTCCCATTTCACCGTGCGCACCTTCGTGCGGCGCATCTACAGCAAACTCAAAGTCACGTCCAAGGCGGAGGCGATCTATGAAGCCAGGACGCTGGGACTCCTGTCCGACTAGGGAGCGTTGGGTATGGGCCGCGCCGCTTACAAAAGACGATGGAAACCAACCGTGAAAGCAATGGCG
Source organism: Paraburkholderia fungorum (assembly GCF_003610895.1). Classification (GTDB taxonomy): domain Bacteria; phylum Pseudomonadota; class Gammaproteobacteria; order Burkholderiales; family Burkholderiaceae; genus Paraburkholderia; species Paraburkholderia fungorum_B. Next base: position 166,395 of record NZ_MCAS01000012.1, on the reverse strand, counting down.
TGACCCACCTTCCTGCGCGTTTCCTTCCTAATGCGATACTCTCGTTTTCGATAGCGTTGCTGATCGCCGTCAGTGTCTGGTACACGGGCACGGGCGGAACCCAATCGGCAAAGGCCACCGTCCATCTCACACAGGCGCAATGGCAAAGTACCGACGCGCCGGACTACAGCCCCCCGCCCATGGCGCTTGACAGCAGCACGCTGCCGGGCGCATGGCATCCCGTGACGCTTCCCTCCCAGTTGCCCGCGAACAGATCGCATCCAGTCGGCGCAAGCTCGGCCGCCCTTGCCGCCTCTGGCGTTCGCACCACGTGGATCAGGCTGTCCGCGTCCGGATTGCGCATGCCACCCGGGCCGTTGGCGCTCTACCTCAGCCGTATCAAGACTGACGGCACGATTGCGGTGTATGTCGACGGCAAGCTGGTGCATCGCGCACAACAGCAGGGTCCGCTATGGAACAGCCTGTTCACACCCCAGTGGATCACGCTGGATCACGACACCGGCGACGCACCGTTGAACGAGATTCTTATCCGTATCGAGCACCCCGCCCAGAACCCGGTGGCATCGTCTTCGCTGTGGGTCGGACCTGCCGACGCGTTGCGGGGCCGTTACTACATGCGTCAATGGCTGCAGCGTGAACTCCCGGCGACGCTGAGCGCGTCGTTCCTGGCCGTAGGCATATTTGCCCTCTTCGTGTGGTTCAACCGTCGCCACGAAACCGGCTATCTGCTCTTTTTCAATCTCGCCGCGACATCCTTTGTCGGGCATCTGCACTATTACCTCAGCCTGCCGATCACCAGCGACTGGTTTGCGTGGCTCACGCTCAACGCGCTCTTCTGGCTGATCCTGGTCGTACATTTTTACCTTTGCCAGATGCATGGCCGACCGCTGAAAGTGCTTACGTGGTTCATCTCCGGCGTCATCCTGCTGCTCACCGTGCTGACGCTGCCCGTCGTCGCGGTAGTGCCGGTACTGCCGAGCACGCCCGTCATCATTCCACTCATCTATGCGCTTGCCCTGGTGCTGGCGGCAACGGTCGGCCTCGTGGGCGTGCTCAGTGCGTGGCGTCGGTCCCGCGAAGCCAGGCTGGTGGCCGCCGGCGTCACCGTCTGCGTACTGCTGGGCGTACCCGACTGGATGCTGTACAACAACGTCGTCAATATCGAGGGCTGGTTTCTGGGCGCCTATACGAATGCCGTGACGTTCGGCGTGTTCGGCATCCTGATGTACCGGCGCTACGTCAGGGCCATCAGCGAGTTCGAACAGATCAACGTGAACCTTGCGCGACGCCTGGGCGAGCGTGAAGCGGAGCTCGAGTTGAGTCATCAGCGCCTGCGCGAGGCCGAGCTTCGGCGAACGATCAGCGACGAGCGCCAGCGGCTGATGCAGGACATGCACGACGGGCTCGGTTCTTCGCTGATCAGTGCGATCCGGTCTGTGGAGCGCGGCGACATCGGCGACGTCAACGTGTCCCAGATCCTGAAGGCCTGCCTCGACGACCTGAAGCTGACGATCGACTCAATGGAGCCGGTCGAAGCCGACCTGCTGCTCCTGCTGGCCACACTGCGCTTCCGCCTGGAACCACGACTGGAAGGAACTGGAATCAGGCTCCTATGGGAGGTGGCTGAGTTGCCCAACCTGGCCTGGCTCGATCCCAGCAGCGCACTGCACATTCTGCGCATCGTTCAGGAAAGCATTGCCAACATCCTGCACCACACCCAGGCGAGCGAAATCCGGGTGAGTACCGCCGTGGAGACGGCGGGCGTAGTCGTGACGATCGAGGACAATGGTCAGGGCTTCGACGTTGAAACGGTCCTCGCCACAGCGGCAGGACGAGGGCTGCAAAACCAGCTGCGCCGCGCTCGTATGCTCGACGGCACCGTTGCCTGGCACTCCGCGCCGACGGGTACGCTTTTTTCACTGCGGCTGCCGCTGGAACGAAATGCGCAGGTGACGTAAGCAGGTGACATCAGCAGGCTGGGTTGTCAGCCCGATCGCGATACCGCCCCTTCCGCCTCGCGCCCGACGTGCATCGCCTCAGTCCAACCAGCCGACAACGCTGCGCAAAGCAGGTCCGAATCCGTTGCGCGCACGGCCTCGCGCGGCCAAAATCGATCCAGCAACCACAATAGCCATAACCTTAGGAATCTGAACTCTGGTACGCTGCGCCCTTTGCCACCGCTTGCACCAGACCCGATGGATACCCCTTTCAATGACCGCGGCGTGTCGGTCACGCGTAACGCCCTTTCGTCGGCCGGCCAGGTCTTTCCGTTGCGCGACATCGTCGACGTACAGGTCGTCACCGTACAGAAGAACAAAGTCCTGCCGTACACGATCTCCCTGCTCGGACTCGTCGGCGCGATTGTCGGCGGGATATTGCGCTCCCCCGTCGGCATGGTGTGCGGCACGATGCTGATCGTCGTCGGCTGGCTCACGTGGGCGACTCAGGACATCACGCACCGGCTGATGGTGCAGACCGGGAACGGCTTGCGCGAGGCGCTCATGAGCACCGACCGCGAGTTCGTCGAGCGCGTCGCCGCGGCCGTGCATGAGGCGCAGACAACCGCCGCGGCGCCCAAGGCCTGAGTGGCGGCGGCGCGCAAAACGCCATGCGCCGCGTTAACACGATTTTGATTCTCGACGCGGCAGCTTTTGCGCGTCGTTGAGGCGCGCGCCGCTAGAGTGGTCGGGTGTCAACAACGCGCGCCGCCTCGCCGGATCGGCGCAATCATGATGCTCACGTCCGTAGCAACGTCTGAAATCTCCGCACTTCGTGCAGGGGCACCGCGCGAATCACGCACACCCCGTCGCACGCATATCGTCGTCCCGCTCGTCATCATCGACGTCATCGTGCCCGGCACTTCGTCGGCAAGCGGACGGCGCGCGTTGCATGCGGCTCTCGGCGACGATCTGCGTCTCTACGTCGTTACCGTCGATCAGCAGCACGAGCGCGTGACTTTTCGTGTCGAAGTCACCTCACGCTCGCTCGACGACGTGATCGGGCTGCTGACAGCCACTCTCGATCGCGCCACGCTTGGCCGCGCACAAGCCACCGTGATCCGCCGCCCGCGCATCTATTGACATAGATCAACGTTTGCACGGGGGACTTGCCAGCCGCCCCCGGATCTTTACACATCTTTGCAATTGCCCGCGGGCGCCCGTGTAGAGTCGCCGCTCCTGTTATCGCGTGTTCCCTCCCGCAGGCCCCCGCAAGCGTCCCGGTTTTCCCCGCTCACGCTGCGGCAATCCAGTGAGATTGCCGCCAGTGCTGTTCGAGTTGTTCAACCCGCAGCTCACCATGCATCGCCTTCGCCTGGGACCCGCCTTTTTGCAAAGCGTGATCCTATGTTCCTGTCGTCTCTCGATGCCGTGCGCCGGCATGCCGGTCCTCGTTTTCGTCTTCGTTTTCGTCTTCAATCTGGTCGTTCGGCCGCAGCGGCGCTGCTCGCGGCCGGTGCGCTCGCCGCACTGACCGGCTGCGCCGTCACCTTCCCCACCCCCGCGCCGCCGGCCCCGCAGGCGTCGCTGATCAACGGCGGCAACGACGGTTTGCTGATTCCGCTGCACGTGGAACGTGCGGATGAAGATCACGCACGTCTCGGTCTGCCGGTCCAGCTCGACGGCAAGCCGGTCTACATGGCGCTCGATACGGGAACGCAAGGCACGCGGGTGTTGAAGTCGGTGTTGCCCGGTTCGAACTATGCAAGCGCCGGCGGCATGACGTCATTGTCATTCCCGAATGGCGTGGAGATTCTCGGCTCGGCCGTCAAAGTGCCGTTCAGCGTGGCCGGCACCACGCCGACGCCGATCGCCGCACAAGCGGTCGACGTCGTGCGCTGCCTGCCGAACGCCCGGAAGTGCGTTGGGATGGACGGCTACAGTGGTGAATTCGGCTGGGCGTTTTCGGGCATCGTGGGGGCCGGGGCTGCGCAACCGGACGATAGCTGTTGCACCCAACCATTGCGCGCGTTGCCAGGCAACATCGGCCAACGATATCTCGTGCATTCGAACTTCGCGAAGCCGTACATGGTGTTGAGCCCTTCGAGCGCCATAACGAAGGACTACACGATGGTGCCGATGGTGGTGGCGAAAGACGGCACGGCGCAATGGCCGCGAGGCTGCGTGAATGTGGGCGACAAGATGACTTTCTGCGCGCCGCTGGTGTTCGCCACCGGCAGCACGGGCATGATCCGGATCGAAACGGACAAGGCGCCTAACTGGACCGGCGACGGCGACGTCGGCAACGTGCTCGACCAAGGCAACTATGAGACGGCTATCGGCACGGGTTCATGGGTGCACCGTTACGAGAAAGCCCAAGTCACGATCGTCAAGGCGAAGCCGGAAGCAAACCGCATCGTGGTCGGCCTGATGGCGATGCAGAACATCGACGTGCTGTTCGATTTCCCGCGCGCGCAGTTCGGTTTGCACGCCACACAGGAGAGCGAACGATTCGCCCCGTGATACTCATCAATCGATAAAAAAGGCCGTGCGAAACAATTCGCACGGCCTTTTCTTATTTGAGCGCGCGTTTGAGCCAGCGTCAAAACCGCGCCTGCGTCACGCCATGTTGAGCGAATTCACGTGCCAGATGTCGCGCGCATATTCGCCGATGGTGCGATCCGACGAAAACTGCCCCATGCCCGCCACGTTCTCGATCGCGCTCGCGGTCCACGCGCGCTTGTCCACGAAACGCGCATCCACCTCGTCCTGCGCTTGCGCAAACGCGGCGAAATCGGCCAGCACCATATAGTGATCGCCCCAATCCACCAGCGTGTGGAAGATGTCCAGGAAGCGCAGCGGATCGTCCGGCGAGAAGAAGCCCGTGCGAATCTGGTCGAGGGCCATGCGCAGTTCCGGATTCTCCTCGTACAGTTGCCGCGGCCGGTAACCCGTGGCGCGCAGGCTGTCCACTTCGTCTGCGGTATGGCCGAAGATAAAGATATTTTCGCGCCCCACCGCGTCGCAGATTTCGATGTTGGCGCCGTCCATCGTGCCGATCGTCAATGCGCCGTTCAGCGCGAGTTTCATGTTGCCGGTGCCCGATGCCTCGGTACCGGCCGTCGAAATCTGCTCCGACAGATCGGCCGCCGGAATGATCAGCTCAGCCACACTCACGCCATAGTTCGGCACGAACACCACCTTGAGGCGATCGCCGATCAACGGATCGTGATTGACCTTCTCGCTGACGTCGCCGATCAGCTTGATGATCGTCTTCGCCATGCGATACGCGGAGGCGGCCTTGCCCGCGAACATCACGACACGCGGCACCCAATCTCGCTCAGGATTCGCACGAATCTGGTTATAGCGCACGATCACGTGCAGCACGTTCAGCAACTGCCGCTTGTATTCGTGAATGCGTTTGACCTGAAGGTCGAACAACGCCTCGGGATCGAAGTGCAGTTTCGTGTGTTGCGCGAGCCGCTGCACAAGCCGCAGTTTGTTCTGCCGCTTCGCTTCATGAAAGGCGTCGATGAACGCGCTGTCGTCGCGCAACGCGCGCAATTGTTCCAGCTCGAACAGGTTGCTGCGCCACTGCTTGCCGATCTGCTGATCGATCAGCGACGACAGCGACGGACTCGCCTGCGCCAGCCAGCGCCGCGGTGTGATGCCGTTGGTGACGTTGGTAAACCGGTCGGGATAGATGCGCGCGAAGTCGGCAAAGATATCGCGCGTCATCAGTTGCGAGTGCAGCTTGGATACGCCGTTCACCTTGTGGCTCGCGACGATCGCCAGATACGCCATGCGCACACGCCGCTGGCCATATTCGTCGACCAGCGAAATGCGGCGGATCATTTCGCCGTCATGTCCCGATTGCTCGCTGACATGTTTGAGAAATCCCGCATTGATCTCGAAGATGATCTCCAGATGCCGCGGCAACAGCCGCGCGAGCATCTCGACGTCCCACGTTTCGAGCGCTTCAGGCATCAGGGTGTGGTTCGTGTACGAGAATATTTTGGTGACGTGCTGCCAGGCCTTGTCCCATGGCTGGTGATGCACATCCACCAGCAAACGCATCAACTCCGGAATCGCCAGCACCGGGTGCGTGTCGTTCAGATGCACCGCGACCTTCTCGGCGAAGCGCCCAAACGTGCTGTGCGTACGCTGATAGCGGCGAATCAGATCCTGCATCGTCGCCGAAACAAAGAAGTATTCCTGACGAAGCCGCAACTCGCGGCCAGCCGAGGTCGAATCATCCGGGTAGAGCAGCCGCGACACGTTCTCGGACATGTTCTTGGTATCGACCGCGTTGCGATAGTCGCCGCGATTGAACGCCCCCAGGTCGAGCTCTTCGGTGGCGCGCGCGGACCACAGGCGCAGCGTGTTCGTCGCACTGGTCGCGTAACCGGGAATCACCGTGTCGTAGGCCGTGGCATTCACATGCTCGGTGTCGATCCACTCGACATGCTCGCCGCGCTGCACCGTGCGCCCGCCAAAGTGCACCATGTACTTGATCTCGGGCCGCGGAAACTCCCACGGATTGCCCGCACGCAGCCAGTAGTCCGGCGCCTCCACCTGCTCGCCGTTGACGATCTCCTGGCGGAACATGCCGTATTCGTACCGAATACCGTAACCGAAACCCGGAATGCCGAGCGTCGCCATCGAATCGAGAAAACACGCAGCGAGGCGCCCGAGGCCGCCGTTGCCGAGCGCCGCGTCCGGCTCGATATTGACCAGCATCTCCATGTCGACGCCGAGACTCGCGAGCGCTTCCTTCATCTGATCGTGAATGCCGAGCGCGAGCAACGCGTTCGTAAACGTGCGGCCAATCAGGAATTCCATCGACAGGTAGTAGACGCGCTTGACGTCCTGCTCATACTGCAGGCGCGTGGTCTTCATCCAGCGCGCGACCAGCCGGTCGCGCACGGCGAGTGCGGCGGCGTGCAGCCAGTCATGGGGGTGAGCGGTGACGGCGTCCTTGCCGACGCCGTACATCATGCGATTGGAAATTGAGCGCCGTAGCGCGTCGACGGTACTGTTGAGCTGGTCGAATTCCAGATCGACGGCTGTCATCGAAGCCTCCGGGAAAAAACGACGCGACATACGCGAACCGCATAGATGACGGACGGGAGGCGCGTGCCGGTCAGGCGGGTTAACAAACAGAGTACGACATTTTACGGCTCGCGGACATCGGCGAACGCGAGCGCAGGCTCACGCACATGCCATGCCCACCGGAACGCGGCGCTTCACGGATTTTGCGCACGCGCGCGGTGCAGACGGCCTGTGCGCAGCACTGCGGGCGTGCATCGGCCCGCAAAACAGGCAAACAATGGTGACGATAAAAGCCGTCCGCATGGGAAGGGCGTGCATGATTATTTTTTTCCACCTGTGACCGGCCGATGAATGCGTTGACGGGGTCAATGCGTGATCAAATCGGTGCGCCCCGTCTGCTGAACGATTATATGAAGTGGTATGTGACAACGAGAGCGCCGCGCGAGTTCGAAGGCGCGATGCGAAATTGACCGTTAGTTGCGTTACCAACTCTCGACCAGGCGCCCCACCCCGCCGGGCTCCCAGCACGATTTCCGAGTCTCTGTAACAATCACTCATTCGCCGCGCGAGCCGCCCGGACCGCTGGACCTGGCCCCTGCGCGCTTCACGCCACGCAACCCTGCCGCCTACGTGCCGCGCCGTCCCTCTGAGGCGCCCGCCGCTGCCGCATGCCTAACCCGACGAGCCACGCCTTGTCCGACAAACCCAGCACCGCCCCTGGCGCGACACTCGACCAGACCCTTCCCGCGGACGGCCCGATGAGCGCCGCCAACCGCCGCGCGATGGCCGCGATCATGCTCGCCGTCGCGCTCGCCACGCTCGATACCGCGATCGCCAACACCGCCCTGCCCGCCATCGCCGCGGATCTGCACGCCGCGCCCGCGGCGTCGGTGTGGATCATCAACGCCTATCAGCTCGCGATGGTCGCGACCCTGCTGCCGCTCGCCGCGCTCGGCGACATCGTCGGGCATCGCAGGATTTATATCGGCGGCATTGCGCTGTTCACGTTAGCGTCGCTCGCGTGCTCGCTCGCCGAGACGCTGCCGATGCTGGCCGCCGCGCGCGTGCTGCAAGGTCTCGGCGCGAGCGCGATCATGAGCGTGAATACGGCGCTGATCCGCTATTTATATCCCCCGCACCGGCTCGGACGAGGCCTCGGCACCAATGCCCTGATCGTCGGCGTGTCGTTCGCGGTCGGACCGACGGTGGCGTCGCTGATTCTGTCCGTTGCCGCATGGCCGTGGCTGTTCGCGGTCAACGTGCCGCTCGGCCTGCTCGCGCTCACCTTCGCGTGGCCGGCGCTGCCGCACACCGAGCGCGGCAAACACAATTTCGATCCGATCGCGGCGCTCCTCAACGTGATCACCTTCGCCGCGCTGATCTTCGCGCTCGGCGAAGCGGCCCAGCGCGCCTCGACGCAACTGGTGCTGAGCGCGGCCGCGATCGCCGTGGTGTTCGGCGTGCTGCTGATTCGCCGTGAAGCCGGCCACCCCGCACCAATGCTGCCGGTCGATCTGTTCAGGCGGCCCGTGTTTGCGTTGTCGGCGGTGACCGCGGTGTGTTCGTTCGCCGCGCAAGGGCTGGCGTTCGTGTCGCTACCGTTCTATTTCGAGGATGTGCTGCATCGCAGCCAGGTCGAGACCGGTTTTCTGATGACCCCGTGGCCCGTAGTGGTGGCATTGGCCGCGCCGCTGGCGGGCAGTCTCTCCGACCGCTATCCGCCCGGCTTGCTCGGCGCGATCGGCCTTGCGGTGATGTCGGCGGGAATGGCCTCGCTGGCGTTGCTGCCGGTGCATCCGCACGTGCTCGACATCGGCATCCGCATGGCGATTTGTGGTGCGGGTTTCGGCTTCTTTCAGTCGCCGAACCTGAAGGCATTGATGGCGAGCGCGCCGCCGGAGCGCAGCGGTGGCGCAAGCGGCATCGTCGCGACGGCCCGGCTGCTCGGGCAAACCACCGGCGCCGCGCTGGTCGCGCTGAGCTTCGGCATCGCCGGCCGGCATGGACCGACACTCGCGCTCAGCACCGGCGCTTTTTTCGCCGGCGCGGCGAGCCTCGCGAGCGGACTGCGGCTGTTCGCGCCGTCACATCGCGCGGGCGTGCACGCAACGGCATCGGCGAAATAAACAGAACGGGCGCACTGCTGTAGCAAGTGCGCCCGTTTTTCACCTACCTGACCGATCGATCAGCGCGCGGCGAAATATCCCTTCACCGCGGCGATAAACGTATCGATATCCGCGCGCGACACGTCCTTATGCGTGACGAAGCGCGACGCATAGAGCATCTGCGTGAGGATGCCGCGCTCCTTGAGCCACGTCTCGAGCGGCGCGCAATCCTGCTGCGGAAACTGCGCGAACACCATGTTGGTCGCGATCGACTGGACCTTCACGTGGTCGATCGCTTCCAGACCGGCCGCCAGATGCGCGGCGTTCGCGTGATCGTCGGCGAGACGCTCGACGTTGTGATCCAGCGCGTACAGACAAGCCGCCGCCAGCACACCGGCCTGACGCATCCCGCCGCCCAGCACCTTGCGCCAGCGATGCGCCACGTCGATCAGCGCCTGGCTGCCGACCAGCACCGAGCCGACCGGCGCGCCCAGCCCTTTGGAAAAACAGATCGAGACCGAATCGAACGGTTCGCACAGCGCCGCGACCGGCTTGCCCGATGCGACCGCCGCGTTGTACACCCGTGCGCCGTCGAGGTGAGCCGACAAGCCGCGCTGCCGCGCCAACTGCACCGCTTCAGCGACGTAACCGGCCGGCAACACCTTGCCGCCGATGGTGTTTTCCAGCGCCAGTAGCCGCGTGCGTGCGAAGTGGTTGTCGATCGGCTTGATCGCGGCGGCGATTTTCTCGAGCGGAATCGACCCGTCCGCGGCATTCTCGAGCGGCTGCGGCTGGATGCTGCCCAGCACCGCCGCGCCGCCGCCTTCGTACTTATAGGTGTGCGCCAACTGCCCGACGATGTACTCGTCGCCGCGCGCGCAATGCGCCATCAACGCCGCCAGATTGCTTTGCGTGCCGCTTGGGAAGAACAGACCGGCTTCCTTGCCGGTGCGCTCGGCAAGCGTTGCCTGCAGACGCAGCACGGTAGGGTCGTCGCCCCAGACGTCGTCGCCCACTTCGGCGGCCGACATCGCCGCGAGCATGGCCGGGGTCGGACGGGTTACGGTGTCGCTGCGCAAATCGATCATGGTGAGCCTTGTGTGTCCCTGGTTTGTGCAAGGCATGACATGCCTGTCACAGCTTGCGATGGCCGGCCCGCGCGCCGCCCGCTCTGCCCATCTGCCTTATCTGCTGCGATGAACAGTGGCCGCGGCTCCGACCGTTGAGCCACACAGTTTATTCAATTAACGCGGTGCTGAGAACCGCGCTAAAAAACCGCCTACCCGCCCGACTTCGGCAGCCATGCCAGCGGATCGACCGGCTGGCCGTTATGGCGCACTTCGAACTGGATCGACGCCACGCCCCGGCTATCCACGCCGACTTCGCCGATGGTTTGCCCTTGCGCGACCGCGTCGCCTTCCTTGACCAGCAGCGTGCTGTTCTGTCCGTAGGCGGTAATCAGCGAGTCGTCGTGCTTGATGATGATGAGCGGACCGTACGCTTCGATCCCCGTGCCCGCGTACACCACCCGGCCGGTCGCGGCCGCCTTGACCGGATCGCCCGGATGGCCGCCGATCACAATACCGTTCGACTTGCCCGGCGCGAAAGTCTTCAGCACAGGGCCACGCAAGGGCCACAGCAGCACGCCTTGCTGCGCGACGTCCGGCGCACCGGGCGTCGCGGCCGGACCATTCTGACCGGCGACGTTGACCGGCGGTGTCACCACACTACCCGACGCCATCGGCGGAGCCACCCTTAGCACCTGTCCCGGATTGACGGGCGAATTCCAGGCAAGGCCGTTCCAGGAGGCAATTTCCTGCGGCTTGCGGCCGTATGCCGACGCAATGCCCGCCAGCGAGTCACCCGGATTGACGCGGTAGTAACCGGCCGGCACCGGGACCGTGGCAAGCGTGGTCGGCCGGGACGGCGTGCTGCTGTAGAACGGCGTGCTTTCCCACGGCATGCTCGTACAGCCGCTGATCATCACGCCGAGTGTCGCCGCGATCAGCAACCGGGTCGCCGTGAATTGCCATTGTCCTGTCATGTGATTTTCCTCGACACGTTGATTCAATCGGATTCAATCAGCCCCAAGCATTTGCCGTACCGCGCAGCGCGAGCGTATCCATTATGCCGCCGTGCGCGCCGGCCAAGCCTTCAGCAGCGGCCCGGGGCAAGGTCCCGTCAGACGCTGCCCTCGGCCTCGACCACCAGAATGCGCGCCACGCCGATTGGATGCGCGACATGTTCGGTGCCCACCGACGCGTAGAACACATCGCCCGTTTCCAGAATCGCCGACTGCTCCACACCACCCTCGCGATAGCGCATCTCCACGCGGCCGTCGAGCACGGCGAACACCTCCTCGCCGTCGTTGACATGCCACTTGTACGGCTGATCGGTCCAATGCAGGCGCGTCGTGATGCCGCGCATATTGGCGATATCGAGCGCGCCCCAGGGACGCGTCGCGGTGAAGCTCCTGCTGCGAATGATCTTCATGGTGGCTAGCGGGTTGAGAAGCAGGCGTTATCGGTACGTTATCGGTACGTTATGGGCGCGTTATCCGTGCCGCATACCGGAGCGTCCGGCCCATCAGGGCCGTGTGCTGCGACTGGCCCCATTATAGGTGTTGCGGCAGGCACGGCCGCCGGTACGCGGGCCGCCGGGCGCATTAGTGTGATTATTGAATCCTTTCAGCCCTCGCCTATACTCACTCATGCTGCCGCCACGCGCTGTAAGCAAAACGCCTGAAATCTGCGAGGAGTTGGGGATGAACAAAGCCACGTTTCTGGCCGTGCAACTCAACGTCGACGATATTGCGGCGTCGCCCGGTTTGGTCGAGTTGCTGAACACGCATCTGGTTTTCGCAGCAGACGTGGCCGAAGCCGCCGACGCGCTGGTCCAGCTGGCCAGCATTGCGGGATTGTCGAGCGGCGTCGAAGCCAGCGTCGAGATTCCGGCTCTGGCAATCGAACGGCTGCGCGAGGCGCTCGACAATCTGAGCGGTTACGACGAATCCTGGTTGCTGGCACTGGAACCCAGCCGCGCGTTGTTCGACGAAATCGGCCGTCGGCATCGCACCCTGCATTAAAGCTGCGCTCGCGGACGGGACGTCCGCACTGCCGCGCACCCCGGTGCTCATCGCGAGGCGCCGCCGGTCCGCCACTTTTCGCTCACCGCCCGAACCGCCAGATTGCCCGGCATGCCGGATCGTCGGCGCCATCTGAAGGTTTCAGGCGAGTCAACCGGAGGAACCGCCGTGAAAAGTCTCCTGAACCGCCGTAGCGTGCTGGCAGGCCCATCGCATCTCGTACAGGTCTCGCGAGAGAACCCCGCTGATTCCGTATCACCCGACGACAGCGAGGAAGCGGCACTGGCCGCGGCGGCCGGCGTCACGCCAGCCGTCGATGCCGGCGGGACGCCCGCATCCAGCCCGGCCTCCGAGCCGGCGCGGCCGGTGACGACGTTACGACCGGTGCCGGTAGTGCCTTCGCAAGTCAGCGCGCGCGGCGTGCAGATGGCCGACACCGCCGAAATCGAATGGCTGGCGGAAGAAGAAGCGCTGACGCCGTTCCGCGTATTTCGCAGCTTCGCCTATTCGGTGAGCCTGCTGTTTCACGCCAAGGAGTTGACGTACTACGTCGCGCTGTATCAGGACGGCTCGCTGTGGCGCGCGCTCAAAGCCGCCGACCTCGAAGCCGCGGAAGCCACCTTCCACCACTTCGAGGAACAGGCCACGCGGCTTTCGGACGGCGAAACGCGCCGCGCCCAGCTCGAGGCGCAAAACGAACAGCTGGCGCGCATGATCGCCCGCTCCGAGGCGCAGGCCGAACGGCTGCGCACGGATCTGCAACGGCGCAGCGCACAGGAACAGACGGTGTCGAACCGGCAGCATCAGGTGCGCAAGGAGGTGTCGCAACTTGAAGCGCAGCGCGTGGCCGCGCAGGCTCATCTGAACAAGGCACATCGGCAGATTCACCAGCTCAATCTGACCAGCAGCGAAGGGATTCCGCATTTGCCGAACCGTTGATGCGTGCGGTGAGATTGAGACGGAATTGAACTAACGGCGAAACAGCGCCGTAAACGACAAAACGCCGCCCGGCAATTCCGGGCGGCGTTCTTTTTTCATTACTCGCCGCCAATCAGCGTGGCGGCATTTCCATCAGCTTCAGCGCGATTTAGTTACCGAAGTAGACCGAGTTACGGTCGTTGCCGCTCACCGGACGGCCGGCTTGCGAGGTGCCTGCCATCGGTGCGCCGTAACCGCTGTTCACGGCTTGAGCGGTGCCGTTCTGCGCGTCGACACGTGCTTGTGCGGCTTGCAGGTTAGCCGGGTAGTCGACATGGTCGCCGATCGGGTTGTAACCGGCCTTTTCGAGTTGCACCAGTTGGCTGCGGACGTCAGCGCGCGTGAGCGGCTGGTTCGATTGAGCAAACGAAGCGACAGGAGCAACCAGAGCGGCGGCGACGACAACTGCAGAGATAAGGGTCTTCATGATGTAAACCTCCAGAACTTGTAGTTAATGCGCTTTGGGCTTGTTGTCCGTAGCGCTTAAGTAGAAGTTTAGGAGCGTCAGCATCTAGGGGAAACCCCTAAAACGACGAAACTCTATTTCGATTTCGGCAACAGTAGACGGCTTGGGGTATCGTCATACTATCTGTCTGATAGCTTTCAGCAACAATTGTCCATGCCGATTTCAATCGGCTGCACAGCCCGGCGCGCCTTACCTCAAGCGCACGCCGGGCCGTGATTCAAACGCTCAGTTCCAGTTCGCGTGGAAGCTGCCCGGCTTGTCGATACGCTCGAACGTATGCGCGCCGAAGAAATCGCGCTGTGCCTGCACCAGGTTCGCCGGCAGGCGTTCCGACCGGTACGCATCGAAATACGCCACGGCCGATGCAAATGCCGGTACCGGCACACCCGCATTGATGGCGGCAATCACGACTTCGCGCAATGCCGACTGATAGCTCTTCGCGATGTCGCGGAAGTACGGATCGAGCAGCAGATTGGCGATCGCCTTGTCTTTCGTATAAGCGTCCGTGATCTTCTGCAGGAAGCGGGCGCGGATGATACAGCCGGCGCGGAAAATCTTCGCGATTTCGCCATAGTCCAGATCCCACTTGTACTCTTCCGAGGCTGCCCGCAATTGCGCGAAGCCCTGCGCGTACGAAATCACCTTGCTGAAGTAGAGCGCGCGGCGCACCGACTCGATGAAAGCGTCACGCTCGGCGGCAAGCGGCTTCGCTGCCGGCCCTTCCAGCACCTTGCTCGCGGCTACGCGCTGGGTCTTCAACGACGACAGCACACGTGCGAACACGGCTTCCGTAATCAGCGGCAGCGGTGCGCCGAGATCGAGCGCGTTCTGGCTGGTCCACTTGCCCGTGCCCTTTTGCGCTGCGCGATCGAGGATCACGTCGACCAGGTCCTTGCCGGTTTCCTCGTCTTTCTTGCCGAAAATCTTCGAGGTGATCTCGATCAGATAGCTATCGAGTTCGCCCTGATTCCATTCGGTGTAGACCTTGCCCAACTCTTCGTTCGACAGGCCGACCACCTGCTTGAGCACCGCGTAACTCTCGGCGATCAGTTGCATGTCGCCGTATTCGATGCCGTTGTGCACCATTTTCACGAAGTGGCCCGCGCCGTCCGGTCCCATGTAGGCCACGCACGGCTCGCCGTCCGGCGCCTTGGCGGCGATCTCAGTGAGGATCGGGGCGACGAGATCGTAGGCGTCGCGCTGGCCGCCCGGCATGATCGACGGGCCTTTCAGTGCGCCCTCTTCACCGCCCGACACGCCCGTGCCGATGAAATGCAGGCCGGCTTTCGCCAGTTCCTGATTGCGGCGGATGGTGTCGGTGAAGTGTGTATTGCCGCCGTCGATCAGGATGTCGCCCTTGTCCAGCAGCGGCTTGAGCGAAGCGATCGTGGCGTCGGTCGGCTCACCCGCCTTGACCATCAGCAGAATACGGCGCGGTTTTTCCAGCGACTCCACGAATTCTTCCAGCGTGAAGGCCGGCACCAGCTTCTTGTCCGGATATTCGGCGATGAGTTCGTCGGTTTTTTCGCGGCTACGGTTGTACACCGACACCGCGTGGCCGCGGCTTTCGATGTTGAGCGCCAGATTGCGGCCCATGACCGCCAGCCCCACCACGCCGATTGCCTGTTTGCCCATGTGAATTCTCCAGAGTCCAATGAATGTCGAGACGCCACGCCGGAATGAACGTCGGCGGGACGTCGAGGGTGAAAGGATAAAAGAAATGCCGGCTTACCGCTCGCTGGCGCTCATCGGCATTCGACGAACGGGGTTTCCACTGCAGGCGAGCCTCACGATACTTTGTGCGGCGCCGCGTCCAGGCGTTTCCTGAACACCAGACTGAAATTGTTGGCCGGCATCGCGAGCGGCTCGTCGCAGACCAGCCCAACCGATGCGCCTAACGCTACCACGGCCTCCATCTCGCGCACGCCCCACGCCGGGTCGCGGCTGCGCAACTGCTGATCGAACGCCTCGTTGCTCGGTGAGGTGTGCGCGCCGCCGCGTTTGTAAGGTCCGTACAGATACAGTACACCGCCCTCGGCCAGGCGGCGGCTCGCGCCGTCGAACAGCGCTTGCGTCGCGCTCCACGGCGAGATGTGAATCATGTTGATACAGATCACGGCGTCGAAACGGGTCTGCGCGCCAACGCCCCAATCCGCCTGATGCACGTCGAGGGCGAGCGGTGCGCGCACGTTCGCCAGCCCTTCGTGCGCGATCCACGCCGCAATCGAAGCACGCGCATCCGCGTCGAGATCGCTCGGTTGCCAGTCGAGGCCGGGCAACGCACCGGCGAAACAGACAGCGTGCTGGCCCGTGCCGCTCGCGATTTCCAGCACACGGCCCGTGGCGGGCAGCACCTCGCGCAATGCGGCAAGAATCGGTTCGCGGTTGCGTTCGGCGGACGGCGAGCGTTGCCGCAACGCCGGATGGGAATCAGTCATATTCACTTTCTTTCAATACAGCGTCGTGCGGATGCGTTCGGCAAATTCACGGTCATAGGTCACCGCATCGAACTGCATGCCGTTGATGCGCCGATGGATCTCGCCCGCACTCGGCAGACGCGAGCGTTCGACATGATGCGCCGGATCCCACAGTTTCGAGCGCACCAGCGCCTTCGAGCAATGAAAATACACCGCGTCGACGTCGATCAGCAAAACGGTGCGCGGCTTTTTACCCTCGACGGCGAAACTGTCCAGCAATTCCGGATCGTTGGAAATGCGGCCGCGGCCGTTCACGCGCAAACTTTCGCCAACGCCCGGAATGATGAACAGCAGCGCCAGATGCGGCTCGACGATGATATTGCGCAGACTGTCGATGCGATTGTTGCCGAGGCGGTCCGGCAGCGCGAGCGTGCGTTCGTCGATTACGCGCACGAAGCCCGGCGCGTCGCCGCGCGGTGAACAGTCGAGGCCTTCGGGACCGGCGGTGGCGAGCACGACGAAGGGCGCGATCTCGATGAACGCGCGATAGTCTTCGTTGACGTAGGGAATCTCTTTCTTCACGGCGCGCTCGTGGGGCTGACCGTAGATTGCTTCGAGCTGTTCGATCGTCGTCAACATCGGCGTTCCTTTTGTGTGGCGGTTGTTCTTTGTGAAGGCGGCGCTGCGTGGGATCGAGATTATCGGCGATTTACGCGGACCGCGCGATTCGGGCGGCCAACATGGCCGAGAACCGAGCAGACGCGGCCGCGCGTTCAGTCCAGCGCCAGACGGCCCGCGAGCGCGGTCAGCGTGTCGGCACAGGGCGCGATGATTTTCAGCGACAGCAAAGGATCGGCACGTGTGCGCCCCAGATTGATCGCAACGATCGGCTTGCCCTGCTTCTGCGCCCACACGCAAAAGCGGTAGCCCGAATAAACCATCAGCGACGAGCCGACCACCAGCACGGCGTCCGCCGCATCGAGCGCATGCGAAGCCGCTTCGACACGCTCGCGCGGCACGCTTTCGCCGAAGAACACCACCGCCGGTTTCAGCAAACCGCCGCAGTTCGTGCACGCCGGAACGCGGAAAGATTCGATATCGTGCCACTCCAGATGTGCGTCGCCATCGGCAGCGGTTTCGGCAGTCACGTTCAGCAGCGCGGGATTGTCGGCTTCGAGCGTCTGCTGGATCGACGCGCGCGAGTGCTGCATCCCGCAGTCCAGACATGTCACACCGTCAATGCCGCCGTGCAGTTCGATCACCTCGCGGCTACCCGCCCGCTGATGCAGGCCGTCGACGTTCTGCGTGACGAGCGTCGGCACGTGGCCTGCCGCCTCGAGCCGGGCCAATGCGGTATGCGCGGCATTGGGCTGCGCGTCCGCCACCACCGGCCAGCCGACCATGCTACGTGCCCAGTAGCGCTGGCGCATCGCGGCCGTGCCGAGAAATTCCTGCAGCGTGATGGGCGGCGAACGCTTCCACGCGCCGTTGTCGTCGCGATAGCCCGGAATGCCGGAGTCGGTGCTGATGCCCGCGCCGGTCAGCACGAACAGACGCGGATAGCGCTGCACGAACATATGCAGGTCGTCCAGCGTGTGCGATTCGGTGAAAGGTTCGATGTGCGCGGACTGAAGATCGGTCATGACGGGGATGGGGTGTGGCTGCGGCCTGAGTGTAGAACCTGAAACAGCGCTCAGCGGCGCGTGCGCGGCTTGCCCGGCCGCTCACGCGCTGTTCGCATTGTCGAGGGCGCCTGCGGTGCCTGGCGCGTTTGCCCCGTTTGCCGCGTTTGCCATTCGGCGAGCGCGGATTGATAGCGCTCGAGCGCTTCATCGTAGAGATCGAAGACACACGGATTGCAGCCGCTATGACAACAATCGTCGAGGTCGGGCTGCACGGGCGGCACCGGCTGCGGGTCGTCCTTGGGTGTGGCTCGGGGCACGGCGAATCGCTCTTTCGAAAGGCGGGAAGCGCTCAGTATAAGTTGATCTCCCGCACGGCGCGCGGCGGCGGTTCGACCTGAACGCGTGTTGTCAAGCCACGCCGCCAGACCGCCCCGCCATGCTGCTCGCGCCGTGAACACCGCGAACGTCGCGCCGCCCGCTCAGCCCCTGCCGACGAACGGCATCTTGCTCGCCATGATGGTCATGAATTGCACATTCGCCGACAACGGCAACTCCGCCATATGCAGCACCGCGTCGGCGACGTGCTGCACGTCCATCAACGGCTCGACCGCGATTTCGCCGTTCGCCTGCGGCACGCCGCGCGCCATCCGCTCGGCCATCTCGGTGGCGGCATTGCCGATGTCGATCTGCCCGCACACGATGTCGTACTTGCGGCCGTCGAGCGAAACCGCTTTCGTGATGCCGGTAATCGCGTGCTTGGTCGCGGTATAGGCAATGCTGTTCGGCCGCGGCGCATGCGCGGAAATCGAGCCATTGTTGATGATGCGCCCGCCTCGCGGCGTCTGCGTTTTCATCAGACCGAAGGCCGCGCGCGTGCAGAGAAATACGCCGGTAAGATTGGTGTCGACCACCGAGCGCCATTCGTCGATATCGAGTTCGTCGATGTCCACCGGCGAGCCGTTGCGGCCCGCGTTATTGAACAGCACATCAAGCCGGCCTCGCCACGCGCGGATCGTGTCGAACAGCGCGGCGACGCTGCCGGCATCCGTCACGTCGCAGGCTACGGCGAGCGCGTCGCCGCCGCGCTGCCGCGCTTCTTCGAGCACGGCGTCGAGCGGCGCCTGGCGGCGCCCGGCAAGTACGACGCTATAGCCATGTTCCAGCAGCCTGAGCGCACAGGCCCGGCCGATGCCGCTGCCCGCGCCCGTTACCAGCGCCACTTTCCTGATTTCCGTTCCTGTCACCACGCATCTCCTCGTTTCACAGACTGGCTGCACACGACACGTCTGACAAGGCCACGCCGTCGATCAATCCAGCGCGCGGTCGTTCGGGTTCGCGAACAGCGACTTCATATCCGCCGAAAGCGGATAGTTCAGGTTGATGCCCTTCGGCGGAATCGATTGCATGAACCACTTCTGATACATCGTGGCCGCTTCGCCCGAGGTTTGCAGCCGCGCAATCACACCGTCGGCGAGCTTCTTGAAGCCCGGGTCTTCCTTGCGGAACATGCAGCCATACACTTCGGACATCGGCGAGGTGCCGGTGATCAGATAGTCGTTCGCATCCGCCTCTTTGGCTTTAGCACCATACAACAGCGGATCGTCCATCACAAATGCGACGGCACGGCCCGTCTTCACGTTGAGGAACGATTCCGCGTGATCTTTCGCGCTGATCAGGCGCATGTTCATGCCCTTCTCGCTGTTCATCTGCCGCAGCAGGCGTTCTTCGGACGTGCCTGCCGTCGTCACCACGGTCTTGCCGGCGAGATCGGAAAAGTCCTTTACGCCCGAGCTCTTCTTCACGATCATGCGCACGCCGTACTGAAAGAAACTGTTCGAAAACGCGGCCTGATTGTCACGATCTTTGGTGTGGGTGGTCGAACCGCATTCAATGTCGATGGTGCCGTTCTGCACCAGTGGAATCCGGTTTTGCGACGTGATCGGCACTTCCTTCACTTTCAGGTTCGGCAGGTTCAGTTCTTTTTTCACCTCATCGACGATCTTCAACGCGATCGCCTGCGAGTAGCCAATCACCTGCTGCTGTTCGTCATAGTAGGAAAACGGCACAGACGATTCACGTACGCCGAGTGAAATCACGCCGGTTTCGCGGATCTTTTTCAGCGTGGCGCTCGGCTCTTCGGCGTATGCGGCGCTGGTCAGCGTCGAGGCGATGGCGATCGAAGTCAGTGCTGTTGCGAGTTTCATGACGTCTCCTTTCATGTGTGCCGAAGTGGCGCGTAGTAGTTAGATGCGTTTGCCTTGTCGTGAGGCGGGTGAATAGCGGGTGAACCAGAGATGAACTGCATGCTGCCGTATTGCGTGCGACGCCTAGCGCTGCCACGCGTAGGCGCTCAGGTCGAGCGGCGGTGTGCGGCCCGCGATCGCATCCGCGATCACGCGCGCGCTGCCGCAGGCCAGTGTGAAGCCGAGCGCGCCGTGCCCCGTGTTGAGCCAGAGATTGCGATACGGCGTAGTGCCGAGCAGCGGTTTGCTGTCCGGGGTAGCCGGACGATGCCCGCACCAGGTCTCGGCAACCGCATAGTCGCCGGCGTCCGGGAAGATTTCCTGGGCCTGGCGTTTGAGCAGGGCGAGACGCTTGTCGCGTTGCGCGACGCTCATGCCCGCGATCTCCACCATGCCGGCAATCCGCAAGCGCTCGCCAAGCGGCGCGTACACGACCTTGCGATGCAGATCGGTCACGCTGACGCGCGGCGCGCGACCTGGCGTGCCGGGCACGGTCAGGCTATAACCGGTGAGGGGATACATCGGCAGCCGCATGCCGAGTGTGCGCAGCAAGGGCGCGCTGCCGTTGCCCAACGCCACCACGAATGCATCCGCGCGGATTTCGCCTCGCGGCGTGCGCGCCGCCACGACCTGCCCGCCTTCGGTAAGCATCGACTCGACCGGCGTTGCATAGTGAATCGCCACGCCATAGCGCGCCAGCAGCAATCCGGCGAGCGCCACGCCGAAGGTGTAGCAGTCGCCCGCTTCTTCTGACGGCGTATGAATACCGCCGGCCAGCAGCGGCTGCGCGCGTTCTAGCGCGGGCTCCAGCGCCACGCAGGCGGCAGCATCGAGCGCGCGCTGGTCGGAATCCGCGGCCGCCAGATAAGCCATCTTGCGGCGCGCCGCCTCGAACGCCTGCGCATCGCGATACACGACGAGCTTGCCGTTGCGCACATAATTGAAATCGATGGCTTCGCGTTGCACCAGTTCGTGCAACGCGGCCCGGCTCAAGGCACCCAGTTGCAGCATTTCCATGGCCGTTTTTTGCGCGCGGCTACCGCGGCATGCCAGCAGAAACGACAGGCACCAGCGCCATTGCTGCACATCGAAACGCGGGACAAAGCGCAACGCGGAATCCCGCTGCAGCAGCCACGCGGGTAGGTGCGGCAACACCGACGGATCGGCAAGCGGCGCAACATAGCTGTAGCTCAGCTGGCCGCCGTTCGCGAAGCTGGTCTCGAGCGCCGCGCCGTCGCGGCCTTCGAGAATCGTCACGTCATGGCCGTCGCGCGCCAGTTGATACGCGCTCGTCAAACCCACCACGCCTGCGCCAAGTACACACACCCGCCTTGCCATCCACACCTCAGGAGAATCGTTCGCCATGAGTGTGGCGCGACGAAATGCGCACATCAAATGAGCAGATGCACGTCTCCATAACCCAGGGTTAAGACCTTGAATGGCGGCTTAAGCGAAAGGCGCGCGCAACACGTCGAGAAATGCCTTGCCGGCTTGTGAGTCCATCCCGCCGTCGCGCCAGAGCGCGAATACCCCGACCGAAAGCGCGGGCGTCACCGCACGGATCGCGACGGGTTCCGCGCCGCCGCGTGCAGTCAGTTCGTCAAGCAGAACATAACCAATGCCGCGCGCGGCAAGAGCACGCGCCACATACCAGGTCTGCGCTTCGACAGCCGCGACACGTTCGTCGAGACCCTGTGCTTCCAGCGCATTGCCGATCAGTTCGCCGAGCGGGTCGCTATTGCCGATGCTGATCCAGTCGCGGGCGAGAAAGGCCGGCAGATCGATCGGCTGCTGTGCTTCGGGATCGTCCGGCGGACCGACGCAAACAATCGCCGTGCGGCCCAGTTCGACCGCCGCAATGCCCGGCCGCGCCGGCGGATTCAACGCAACCGCGAGGTCGAGATCGCGGGTGAGCAACGCGTTGAGCAGTTCTTCCGTATGACGCGTCTGGATTTTCAGCGACACGCGCGAGTGGGCCCGGCGAAATGCCTGCACCGCCGACGGAATCAGACTCAAACCGAGGCTAGGCAAGCAGCCAATGCGCAAATGCCCCTCCGGCTGCAACGCCAGGTTGCGGGCCAGATGGCGAATCCCATCCAGATTGGCCTGCAGCTTCTGCGACTCGGAGAACAGCAGCTCGGCTTCGCGCGTCGGCTGCAAGCGCCCATGCACGCGGTTAAACAGCGCAAAACCAAGGCTGCGCTCAGCATGCCCGAGCGCCTTGCTGACGGCGGGCTGGGAGACACAAAGCAGTTCCGCCGCTTTTGAAAGCGAGCCGGTCCGCATGATGGCGTGAAAAATTTCGATGTGACGCAAACGCATGGATGCATGACCGGCAGAACCGGCGAAGTAAGCACAGAACGACAGCCAAGGACGCCCGGCGTGAAAGCATGGGCATCGCGAAGCATAACGTCTTTCAACGTGCTTTCATTATTTGTCTTTCCTGCACGCGGCCGCGCCGATCGGCGCATCAATGGTATCGTTCGCCGTTGCGCGTCACATGCGCAATTCAAGGCCTTCCCAGGATGATGGAAGGAAGACAGGAAGCACGCTTTATGAACCAACCCTTCACCCCACCGCAGGGCGGTGAGGCCGCGCAGCAGCGCCGCTGGCCGCGCACCGGCTATCCACCGATGCTTACAGCCACCGCCGCCTGGCACGTATTCGTGCTGGCCGGGTGCCTGCTGACGCCCGCCGCGTGGCCGTGGTGGCTGGCCGCGATCTTCGCGAATCACGCTATTTTCACGGTGGCCGGCCTGTTGCCACGCACCTCGCTGCTCGGTCCGAACTGGACACATCTGCCGGCCGGCGCACGCAACGCGGACGCGATCGCATTGACCATCGACGACGGTCCCGATCCGGTCGTCACGCCGCAGGTGCTCGATCTGCTCGATGCCTTCAAGGTGCGCGCCACCTTCTTCTGCATCGGTGAGAAAGCGCAACGCTATCCCGAGATCGCACGCGAAATCGTCGCACGCGGCCATGCGCTGGAAAACCATTCGCAGGTTCACGTGCACACGTTTTCGATCACGTTTCCAGCCGCACTCACACGTGAAATCGACGCCGCGCAGCACACCTTCGAAACATTGAGCGGCGAGCGGCCGATGTTCTTTCGCGCCCCTGCCGGGTTGCGCAACATCTTTCTAGAACCCGTGCTGAGCAAACTCGATTTGCGACTCGCGGCATGGACGCGGCGCGGTTACGACACGCGTGAGCGCGATCCGCAAGTGGTCACGCACCGGCTGCTCGCCGGCCTTGCCCCGCGCGACATCCTGCTGCTGCACGACGGCAATGCCGCGCTCACCATCGAGGGCAAACCGCTGATACTCGCCGTCCTGCCACGTGTGATCGACGCGGCCCGCAGGCGGCATTTGCGTTTCGTTACGCTGCGTGAAGCACGTATCGACGACTGAGCCGCGCATCCCTTCCGCGCGGCCCGGCCGCCGGTACGCGGCACGAGCCATGCAAACAGCTTTCACACGCTACGCGTTAAACGCGGAAATCCGCCGCCATGTCTTCGTCGGTGCGCGCCTCGAGTTCGCCGCTGCGGCAAGCCTTCAGGAACACGTCGTAGTCGTGCTCCACCTTGTCCGCGTAGCTGGTCGCATAAGCCGTGAGCGATTCCGCAAACTGATCACCCCGGCCGATATACGCGCTGACTTCGATCGCCTGGCCACTCGCCTTGGCATGCGCGCGCGCCATGATCCAGCCGCACAATTTTGCGTAACCTTCGAGCAGATCGGTATCGAACAATTCGATGTTTGCCGACAGTTTCATGTCACGCAGTTGCCGGAAGTAGAAGTGGCGCCCTGAAGGCCCGCTCGCCCAGCCGAGAAAGATGTCGCTGGCCGCCTGCAGCATGCGCTGCCCACGCACGACCCGCTCGCCTTCGTGTTTGAGCGACGGCGACTTGTAGTACTGCGAGATCACCGACGGCCGTGCTTCCTTGATCTGGATAAACAGCGGCTTGCCCATGTGATCGACGTTCAACAGCACCAGACAACGCGTCCCCACGCTGCCGACGCCCACCACCTTGAACACCAGATCCTGCGCGGTGAAATGACTGAGCAGTTCACGCCGGTCGTGCGACAGGGTCTTCAGGTATTCGCTCCATGTCCGCTCGATCAGCTGGCTCCAATTGCCGATCGTGAACCAGTCGTCGTCGGCTGAAAACAGCGTATTGGCGCCATGCACGTGAAAGAGTCCGGGCGGGGCGTCGCGAATCGACCAGCGGCTGCCGTCGAATTCCGCCATTTTCTCCAGCAGGCTTTCATGGGTACGGCCCGCAGCCTTCTCCATCCCGCGGCGCACGGCGCGGCGGCGCTCCGGCGTCAATGCCGTTTCGGCCATCAGATCGAAGGTGATGCGGTCGTACCAGAGTTCGAGCGCACCGCATTGCGCGTATTGCGCCATGCGATCGCGGTACTCGGTGGCGGCGGTCATCACCAGATGCTCGGCGGTGCCGCGACTCAAACGCATGTGGCGCGCGGCGACCACGAGGCTTGCGGTCAGCCGCTTCAGATCCCATTCGAAAGGACCCGTTGCGACTTCGTCGAAATCGTTCAGGTCGAATACGAGTTGACGCTCCGGCGTTGCGAACCCGCCGAAGTTCATCAGATGGCCATCGCCGCAAATCGGCATGGTGAGGCCGGTGTCGGGAATCCGGCTGAGGTCGTGGGCCTGAATGATCGCGGTGCCGCGAAAGAACGTGAATGGCGACACGGACATGCGCCCATAGCGCAGCGGCACGAGCTTTTCGACCCGCCCCTCGCTGCTTTGCTTAAGCAGCTCGATCGGGTTGCGATGCAATTCACCTACCGTACGATGACTCGACCGCTTCGAGTGCTCGCGGGCGGCACGGCCACGGGCTTCCCGCTCGGCGATGGTGCTGGCTCTCATGCTCTTCTCCGGTTTTTGTGTGAATCTTTACTATCGGTTTTAGAAGACCGCTCCTGCTGGCACGGTGAGCCTTCACCATCGGTAGCCCACACCGCCGAAAATCACATCCGAATCGCGATCATAGCGCGTCACGACGCGATTCCATGCGATCCGCGCCTCCCAGTGATCGGTGAGGCGATATGCGCCGGCAATCGTGACAAGGCCGGAGAACTTCCCGGCGCCCGGTCCCGGCGATTCGCTATTTTCGTTTTCATTGATTGCGTAGTAAGCGCCGAGCCCGAGCCCAAGCGTTACCTTGTCGTTGAGGAAGGCTCGCGTTGCCCAGAGCTGGCTCGTCAGCCCGTCGCGGCGCGCAAGCTTGCTGCTGCCCTCGTGAAGATAACCGAGCGTCACGTCGAGGTATTTCGCAAGGCCGCGACGGTATTCGATCGCTCCGCCCAGTGCGCTCGGCGAGCTCGTTGAGTTGACGATGGTTTTGCCGAGATACACCGCGACTTCGTTGTCGGTAACCTTATGCGTGCTGCCGCTCGCCCAGTCGCGCGGACCGGGTGTGCCCGGCGCGTCGAGCTGATAGCCGACGCCGAACATCACGCTTGTCGCATCCGGTCCGCGCTGCACGTGCACGCGATTCAACTGCAGTTGCGTGATCCACCGGCTTGACGCGTAGTACGCCGCGCGCACGCTATACACGACACCCCAGCCGTGAGTGTCCGAATAGCTTCCGCCTTGTTCGGCAGTGGTGGTATCGAAGTACCGGTATGGGCCGACGCCCGCCTGCAGGACGAACTTCGGACTCCCTACGGGAATGCGGCCCCATAGCTGGATCATCTGGCCATCGCGATGATGGTCCGGAATGTGCCCTTCATTGAGCCATGTGAAGCTCGCGGCGAAATATTGGCCGAGCCCTTCCTGATAATTGAATGCCCACGTGTAGGTATTCGTGCTGCCCGCGCGAGAGCCGCCGCCGAATAGGGAAAACTCCTGAGCGTGACCTGCATTGGATACGAACAGAAACCCGAGACCGGCAACGCAGGAGGCCGCCTGGATTGCTAACCGCCGGTTCACAGCAAGATTCAGATTCCGCATGCTCGTTGCATCTCCGGATGAGTCGCTGTGACTGCCGGGATTCATGTCCCGGCAAAAAGCCGAATGACAGCAATGAGCGCCGCAACCGGCTGTCATTACAGATTGTTTGCCATGCTAGCAGACCATCCGGTAAAAATGCTATGCCATGCTTTTTGAATAGATAAATCGTGCCGCGGCATTGTGATTAATCGAGTCTGAAATGCCGCCGATTTATTTCGGCTGTATCGGCTGGCCATAACGCGGACGAAATTACCCGATATCTGACTAGTTGCTGGATGGTTTTTTTTTGCCTGCGCGGCGCTTGTTTTTTTGGCCTTTCCTTGCATTGTTAGTGGTCTATTAGCGTTGCCCCTGTGCGGGGCGGCACTTGCTTTTTTTGGCCTTTCCTTGATTTGCTATTGGTCTATTAGCGTTGCCCCTGTGCGGGGCGGCACTTACTTTCTTTGCCGCCGCAAAGAAAGATAAGCAAAGAAAGCGGCTCACACCGCCAGCTCATAAGCGGGTCCCCCGCGCAGCCACGGTAGTGGTGCATCTGGAATCTGTGCTCTCGCACACTCCGCTCCAGTGACAAGGCAATCATGCTTCCCGCCTCGCACTACGTGCTCGCCGGAAGGGTGCATCGTACAAACCCACGGCTTCGTTTGGGCTTAGTGGGGCCATCGGCTTCGCCTCGGCGAGGCGTCGAATGCGCAAGTATCGCTCGCCTTCGGAAATATTTTGGCTTCCCTGACTAACCACCAAGTCGTAGCGACCCGCAAAGGTTTAGGTTCGTACTTCGAATGAAATTCTGGAGGCGACAAACGCTACCGATCAAGTACAGGCCGAGCCACGGCGCGGGGTGGGATGTGAGCCGAAAAAGCTGGGATATGAGCCAAAAACCTAGACGGTGGTTTTGAAGGACCGTTCGGCGCGCGCAGCGCCGCCGGAGGTATGACTGCCTTGTCACCGGAGCGGAGTGTGCGAGAACACGGATTCCAGATGCACCACTACCGTGGCTGTGCGGGGGACCCGCTTATGAGCTGGCGGTGTGAGCCGCTTTCTTTGCTTATCTTTCTTTGCGGCGGCAAAGAAAGTAAGTGCCGCCCCGCACAGGGGCAACACTAATAAACCAATAACACAACAAGGAAAGGCCAACGCCATAAGCAAACAACCAAAGCGTCGCGCAGACCCCAAAAAAAACAAGACCAAAGAAAACACAGAAACAAGAAAAAGCCAGCGCCGCAGGCCCCCCCCAAGACGCCAGCCCCCTCAACATCACACCACAACAACACCCCTACGCGGCGACAAAACAGACACAACAAAACTCACAACAATATTAGCCACCAACGCAATCAACCCGATATAAAGCGGATAAACAGCCCCCCCAACATGCAATGCAAACACCGGCTTGAGCCCTTGCGAAATAGCCAACCCAGTCCCCAACACGATCCCGACAAGCCATCCAAGGAACAACCCCGGCGTATTCAACCGCCGCGTGTACAGCGAAAACACAATCGCCGGGAAAATCTGCAAAATCCACACCCCACCCAGCAGTTGCAGATCAATCGCATACTGCGTAGGCAGAAAAACAATAAACAACAGCGCCCCAAACTTCACAACCAGCGAAACGATCTTCGCCGTAGAAGCCTCAGCCTCAGGCGTGATATTCGGCGAGACGAGAGGACGCCACAAATTCCGCGTGAACAGATTGGCCGCGCCAATCGACATGATCGCCGCAGGCACCAACGCGCTAATCGCAATGGCCGCGGCCGCAAAGCCGACGAACCACGACGGGAACAGCGTGTTGAACAAGGCCGGCACCATGTCGGACGCCGACTTCACATGCACACCGGCCGCAATCGCCATATACCCGAGCAGCGCAATCAGCCCCAGCAACAACGTATACGCCGGCAGGAAAATCGCATTCTTGCGCACAGTGTTAGCCGATGAGGACGACAACACCGCCGTCATCGTATGCGGATACATGAACGCCGCCAGCGCCGAACCCAAAGCAAGCGACGCATAAGCAGTGAACTGCGTCGGCTTCAGAATAATCCCGGTCGCACCGCCTTTGGCCTTGAAATACGTATCCGCCGCGTCGAACACATGCGCATAGCCACCGAGCTTCGCCGGAATCAGCCAGACCGCCGCAATCACGACGATGTAGATCATGATGTCCTTGACGAACGCGATCATCGCCGGTGCCCGCAAACCGCTCGCATACGTGTACAGCGCGAGAATCACAAAGGCGACAATCAGCGGCATTTCACCGGTCACGCCAAGCCCCTTGATCACCACCTGCATACCCACCAGCTGTAGTGCGATATACGGCATGGTCGCGACGATACCCGTGATCGCCACCGCGGCAGGAAACCACTTGCCGCCGTATTCGCCCTGCACGTAGTCGGCTGCGGTGATGTGGTTCTTGGCATGCGCGATCTTCCACAGCTTCGGCATCACCGCGAACACGAACGGATAGACAATGATCGTGTACGGCAGCGCAAAGAAACCATAAGCGCCCACCGAATACACCAGCGCGGGCACCGCGATCACGGTATAGGCGGTATAAAAATCTCCGCCTACCAGGAACCACGAAATCACCGTGCCGAACTGGCGGCCGCCGAGGCCCCATTCGTGCAATTGCGTCAGGTCACCCCGCTTCCAGCGCGCGGCGAAGAAACCGATCACCGTGACAAGAACAAAGAATGCGATAAAGACGGTCATCGCAACCGGGTTCACAGGATTGATATCGCTCATTTGACACCCCGGTACACGACGTAAATCAGTAGCGAGGTCAACGGAACCCACAAGAACTGATACCAGTAAAAGAACGGAAAACCGGCAAACGAAGGCCGCGTGTCGTTATAGAACGGCAGCCACAGCAACGCGATGTACGGGATCAGCAAGACAATCCATAGCCATGAACGGCCGGATGAGGGGGAGGTCTCCACAAACTTCTCCTAAGTCTAATATTGGAACCGCGCGCCAGAGCTTGTGGCCGGGTACGCGGAAAACCGGTTGCCTGATACCAGGCGGCAAAACCGGAGTTTGCTTCTTGTGCGGTACCTGGGCGCTACCCCAGGTGCACCGCAGCAACGCACGCCAGAAGGCGCGGCACGCTGCGGGGATGTAG
Source organism: Paraburkholderia fungorum (assembly GCF_003610895.1). Taxonomy (GTDB): domain Bacteria; phylum Pseudomonadota; class Gammaproteobacteria; order Burkholderiales; family Burkholderiaceae; genus Paraburkholderia; species Paraburkholderia fungorum_B. The sequence goes on along the minus strand of NZ_MCAS01000012.1, from coordinate 137,390 downwards.
TATTCGCCTTCGTGAGCATCCTCACAAGCGCGCAACTACGTATGCCGGCTACGTAATACTACGTAGCCCGTTGGCGGTCCTGTCTACGATGAAACTCAAAGCAAAGATTGTCCTGCTGGCGATCGTGCCCTTTCTGGCGGCCATCGCCAGCATTGAAACCGGCGTCCGCCAGGAAGCCACGGCGCTTGCCAGAACGCAGCACGCGACCACCCAGGCCGCGTATATGGCCAGCAAGGAAATCGAACTCAAGCACTATGTCGAACTCGCGACCACGGCCATCGCCCCGCTCTACGATGCAGGTCGCGACAACGCACGCGACGATGCGATGCTGCGCACCCGTGCACTCGACATTCTCGGGAAAATGGACTTCGGCAAGGACGGCTATTTCTTCGTCTACGACATGCACGGCAGGTCGCTCATGCATCCGCGCGAACCCGACCTCGTTGGACGCGACCTCTGGGCGCTGCGCGACCCGCAAGGCACGCTGACGATCCAGCAACTGCTCGCCGCGGCCTCGCGCGGCGGCGGTTATGTGCGTTACGTCTGGCATCGTCCTTCGACGGGCAAGCTCGCATCGAAATTGGGCTACGTGGTGCCGCTCGAACGCTGGGGCTGGATGATCGGCACCGGCATCTATCTCGACGATGTCGACGCCACCCTCGCGCATATCGACGAGGGCGCGGCGGCCAACATCGATCGCACGATGCAGTGGATCGACGGCATCGCCGTGGCCGGACTCTTCGTGATCGCATTGTGTGCGCTGGTGCTCAACGTCACCGAATACCGCAGCGCGGATGCGAAGCTGAAGCGGCTCGCGCAACAGGTGGTCGACTCGCAGGAAAACGAACGGGCACGCCTGTCACGTGAGTTGCACGACGGCATCAGCCAGATGATGGTCTCCGTGAAGCTGCTGCTCGAATCGGCGCTGGCGCGCTTCGAACGCAGCGAAGTGCGCGTACCCGCAGCGGAAGCCGCGCTATCGACGAGCGTTGCACGCATCGGCGATACCTTGCGTGAAGTGCGCCGTATTTCCCACGCACTGCGTCCCTCGATGCTCGACGATCTCGGCGTAGCGGCCGCACTGGAACAACTCACACGCGAGTTGAGCGAGCAGTCCGGCATCCAGATCGGTTTCACGCAGATCGCCCACACTCATGCCGTATCCTTGCCGGAAGCGGTGAATACGGTGCTGTTCCGGATTGCCCAGGAAGCGCTCACGAATATCGTGCGGCATGCTCAGGCTTCCAGCGCGGCGCTGTCGCTGGAGATATCGAACGACGCCGTCACGCTGACAATCTCGGACAACGGACGCGGTTTCGACGTAGCGCGCGCACTCGTCAATCCAAGCGCGGGTGTGGGTCTGCGCAATATGCGCGAGCGGCTGGATACCCTGGGCGGCAAGCTGTCGCTCAGTTCGCAGGCCGGTCATACGATCGTGACCGCGCGCGTGCCCGTGGTAGCGTCTGCGCATCAATCGCCCGCCTTGCAGAAAATCTGACCATGACCGACATCTCACTCGCCATCGCACGTTTGATTCTGATCGACGACCACCCGCTGGTACGCGACGGTTTGCGCGCCCGGCTCGAAGCCGTGCGCAACATTGAAATCGTCGGCGAAGCAGGCAATGCGCAGGAAGCGCTCGCGCTCGCCGCCAGTCAGGAACCGCATCTGGTGTTGATGGACGTCGGTATGAACGGGATGAACGGCATTGCGCTCGCCGGCATGTTTCACGAGCGCTTCCCGGCCATTCGCGTGCTGATGCTGTCCATGCACGACAACCTCGAGTACGTGACCCAGGCGGTGCGCGCAGGCGCGAGTGGTTACGTGCTCAAGGACTCGCCCGCCACCGAAATCATTCAGGCGATCGGCGCGGTGCTGGAAGGCAAGACGTTTTTCAGCGCGGGGCTGGGCGCGCGATTGATTCAGGCATCGGCAACGCAGTCGCCAATCGAACGGCTCACGCCGCGCGAGCGCGATATTCTCGATGCGCTCGCGGAAGGTCTCTCGAGCAAGCAGATCGCGCAACGCAATGATTTGTCGGTGCGCACGGTAGAAACGCATCGGCTGAATCTGAAACGTAAGCTCGATATCGAAGGCCAGGCCGAGTTGATCAAGTTCGCCGTCGAAAATCGTCGCAGAAACCAGTGAGACTCCAGGTCGCCACGACATAATCCCGGCTACGCAGCTTAGAATCAAAACCGTCGATCCGTCTACCCTACGCTCAAAAACCCGGAGCCGATGACGATGAAACGCCCTATCCCACAGCACCTGGCGAGCCTGCTGATCTTCGCATGCGCGACACACGCCCATGCCGAAGCACAACGCGTCAATCGCGGACACGATCCGTTCTTTCAGGTATCCCAGGCGATCAGCGAATGTCCCGTGCCGCTAGGCCCGCTGGAAACCGAACAGGAATGGCTCGACGACAGTCATTACCGGATCGAGCGCGGCAATAGCTGCTGGGTGGAAGGCCGCTGCCGTCTGTCGAACGCTTACCTCTACGACGCGGAAATCGCGGACACCGTCCGGCGGCGTCTCGCCAATATCAACTACGCTACTCACTGGCGCGAGCAATCGACGCTGTGGTTCACGCTGCAACGCCGCTTCATTTACGTACAAGGCTGTGTCGCACCGGGTTTCGACAAACAGGCGTTCCTCACGGAACTCGCGAAAACCGCGGACGTCGATCGCGTGATCGACGACACCACAAACAATCCACACGCTGCGTCCTTGCCCTATAAAACGCTGGCGGATCCGGATAAACCCGTGGTCGATCCTGGCAACTAGCCACCCTCTATCCACGGCGCGGAGCACGAATCTAGTCAGTCGCGCCACTGTGGTCGCTGTTGTCACGAATGATCTGCGCGATCAGCGCGTCAGCGTCGCGTGAGACGTTATCGTGGACGCGGGTACTCTGCGTCGCCGCCGGGGTGTCGTTGCCGATCAGATGACCGCTGCGCACATGCGTATCCACCGACACCTGCATCGAGAGCCCAAGCCGCAGCGGATGCGCCGCGAGTTCAGCCGGGTCGAGTGAGATCACGATCGGCACGCGCTGCACGACCTTGATCCAGTTGCCGGCGGCGTTCTGCGAGGGCAGCATCGAAAACGCACTGCCCGTGCCGGCCGAAAAGCCTTCCACGTGCCCGCGATACACCACTTGCGAGCCGTACACGTCCGACACGATGCGCACCGGCTGCCCCACGCGCATGCTGCGAATCTGGCCTTCCTTGAAGTTCGCCTCAACCCACAGACGTTCGAGCGGAATGATCGACATGAGTGCGAGGCCCGGTCCGACCTGCTGGCCGATCTGCACCGCACGCTGCCCGACCGTGCCGTCAACGGGGGAAATCACCGTGGTGCGCTGCAGGTTGCGATAAGCGAGCCGCAATTGCGCGGCGGCTTGCAGAACCGGCGGACTGGCTTCGACCGGAAATTTTCCGCCCAACGCGCGGGCGGCATCGAGCTGGACCTGCGCCGAAGCGAGATTCGCTTGCGCGACTGCGACCGCTTCGCGGGCGCGCGCCAATTCTTCCGGAGACACCACTTCCACCGACGCATGATCGCGCGCCGCCAGCGCACGCTGCGCCAGCGCGAGCTCAGCGCGGCGCGCGTCGATCGATTGAACATAGAGCTTGCGCGAGATCGTCGCGTTCGCCACCTGTCGCACGGCGAGCGTCAGTTGCGCTTTGGCCTGCGCGAAGGCGGCCGCCGCTTCGGCGTCGTCGAGCTTGACGAGCGGTTGACCCGCGCGGACCTGACGCGTGTTGTCCACCAGAATATCGGTGACCGTGCCGGGTATCTGCGCGGCGATCTGCACGATGTTGCCCGCCACGTAGGCGTCGTCGGTCTCTTCGTAAAAGCGCGCGCTCAAACCCCAATACGTTAGCCACGCCACACCGGCGAGCGCCACCACGCCGAAGAAAACCGCGAAACGGCGCCGGCGCGCGACCCGTTTCGAATCGTGCGCGTCGCCCGGTATGCTCCCCGCGTCTGCCGGACTTACCGGGTTTGGCTGCCCCTGGGTCCAGCCGGCCGCTTGCTGTGCCTGTTTATCGTTGTGCATTCAATCGAAGTGCGTGTCCGTGATGCGTGCGTGAGAGGGAAAGGTCGGCTGATAGTGAGAGATCGGCGCGCCGGCCACCTTGCGTACGTCAAAGCCGCCACCGAGCGCGCCAACCAGCGCGACCTGCAGCATTCTGCGGCGACCCTGCAAATCGACTTGCTGCGCGCGTTCGTCGAGTAGCGACAGGTCCGCCAGCGTCACATCCTTCTGCATGCCGATACCGCGGCGATGCCGCTCCTCGGCAATCGCGACGATGCGCTCGGCAGCGCCCACCGCGCGAGTCTGCTCGGTAGTGAGCGTATCGACCGTGCGCAACGAGGTCAGCTGACGCGCGACATCGCCGAGCGCCTCGTCGACCGTCTTGTTGTAAAGGCCGACCGCGGCGTCGACATTGGCATAATCTCCGCCGAGTTGCGCGCGCAAGCGGCTGCGGTCGAAAAACGGCAGGGAGATCGCCGGCCCCACCGAGCCGGTCATCGCCGCGCGCGAGAAAAGCGCGGCGGGTGTCAATGCTGTCAGCCCGGCAAAGGCCACCAGGTTCACGTCGGGATAGAACTGTGCGCGCGTGGCGTCGATGTTGGCGAGCGCGGCCTCGGCCCGCAAACGCGCCGCCACGATATCGGGCCGGCGGCCGAGGAGGTCCACCGGCAATTGCGCGGGCATCGGCGCATCGGCCGCTGCGGCCAGTTGCGGACGATGCAGCGACAAACCCCGCTCGGCACCACGCCCGCTCAGCACGCCAATCTGCAATTCGGTCAGTTTGATGCGCTCGTCGTTCAGCGCCTGTTGCGAAGCGAGCCGGCTTCGCTTCAGTGCGGCGTCGGCCGAGTCGTACGCATTGTCGATGCCGCGCGCGCCGCGCTCGCGCAACACCGCGTCGACGCTGTCGGCGGCCTGTTGCTTCTGCAGCAGAACGTCCTGCATGGCGAACGCGCGGTCGAGCTCGCAGTACAGCGTCACGAGCGCCACCGTCAACGTGAGCCGCGCCTGCTCCGCGTCGACTCGCGCCGCGTCGCGCGCGGACAGCAGGCTGCCGGTCAACGCGGCATTCTTGCCCCACAAGTCGAGTTGGTAGCTCAGACCTGCAAACAACGCCGCAGGCGAAACCACCGGATCGTTGAATAACTGCACCGGAATCTGCTGACCGCCGACGGATACGTTGGCCGCGTCGCTCGGCTGCGGCAAGCGGGCTTTGCTCACCGTGGCGCCTGCCGTGCCCGTGAGGCCGGTGAGCGAAGCAAACTGTTCGAGCTGCGCCTGTGCCGCGCCTACCCTCGCCTTGGCGATCTGCAGATCGGGATTGTTTTGCAATGCTTCGCCAACCAGTTCATCCAGTTGTGGATCGCTGTAGCGCTTGACCCAATCGGGCGCAGGCCATGTACCGTTCGCGTTTGGCCCGATAGTTTGCGCAAGCGCATCGGCGGATGGCTTGAGCGGTTTGACGTTGGTATGCAAACCGGAATCGCTGACACAACCCGTCAGCGCGGCGGCAATCAGCAGCGGCAACAGAAGCGGCCAGGCGCGCAGCAGGGGTAATTTCATAGGCTGCCTCACGAGTGCCAGGTATGAGGCATTGCGCGCGCTCCCGCCGCCGGCGCGCTTAGCTCAACGGGCGTCGACGGGTCGACCACGTCAGCAGCGATTGCCGTACTAGCGGTCCTTGCGGTCTGAGCCAGGTTGGCTGCGAATCGTGGACGCGTTCGCTCGAGCGGCCCCATTCGCCCGAAGAATCCATCGAAAAGACCCAAGGCAATCGCGTTGAGTTTGGCCAGCTTATCTTGTTCAAGCAGCACGATCTGCACGATTTGCCAGAGCGTCAACAGGTTCGGCACAATCGCTACCGGCAACCGTAATCCATATTGCAGCGCCAGCTGCATCGCGTTTCGCGCGCTGTAGTAGCGGCGAAAACCGGGATGATTCATCGTCGTCAATTCCAGCGAACCCAATTTGTGGCGGCGCCGCGCGCCGATCCGATGCAGCAATACGAGCGACGGCACGATATATACCGGCACATTGCGCAGCAGCGCGCGCAAGCAGTATTCGGTGTCGACATGATCGATGAACAGCGCCTCGTCGAAGCGGCCGAGCCGCACGAATGCCTCGCGCGAGATGACACAACCGGACGAAATCAGAAAGGCGCAGCGCTGCACCGCCGAGTCGGTGTGTATCGACAATCTTTCGACCGTCAGGCCGCTTGTGGCGAGCTCGGGCAGAAAGCGCTGGTCGTTTTCATCGAAGATACGCGGGCCGGCCAGAAACGCCCGGCCGCTCATCGACGTGCACCGTTCGCGCATCACCGCGAAATAGTCCGCAGGCGCTTCGGAATCCTGGTCGAACAGCGCGACAGCGTCCACGCCGGAATCGAACAGCGCGCTCAACCCGCAATTGAAGGCGCCGGCAATGCCATTGCGATTACCGTGATGCAGCAACGCGACGCCCGCCTCCCCCAGCAGCATCGCGGCGCGCGCGTCCGGCACGGGCGAGTTGTCGACCACCAGCAAACGATCGCACATCCCGCCCATCGCCACCGCGCGCGCGAGTTGCGCCTCACTCGGATGAAACAGGATGATCAATGCGCCCAGGATCGTCATTCGAAGCCCCTTAGTGACCTAAAGCCATTGCCGCGCCGCGCTTCGGACGCGTGAGCCACATCATCGCGGCGAGCACGAGGCAGGTGACGCTTGCCATGTAGAACATGTCGCCCGTCGCCATCATGTAAGCCTGTTGTTGCACGACGTGGTGCAAGGTGGCAAGTTCGCGCGCGCCGTCGATACCCATGCCGTGCAGACTCTGAACGAAGTGCTGTGTGTTGCCGGACGATTTCGTCACCGACTGGGCGACGACGTCGTAGTGATACAGCGCGCGGTTATCCCATAGCGTGACGCTCATCGCCGTGCCGAACGCCGCCGATAGCGTGCGCAAAAAATTCGACAGACTGGAGGCTGCCGCGAGCTTGTCGTCGGACACACGCGAGAGCGTCGCCGCAGTCAGCGGAATGAAGAAGCACGGCAAGCCGATGCCCTGGATCAGACCCGGCGTGATGATCTGCGTGAAGGTCATGGTCAGCGTGAAATGCGCATCCCACCACAGCACGCCCGCAAACACGAGGAAGCCGAAAGTCGCCAGCACGCGTGCGTCGAAACGGGCCGCATAAATACCGACCAGAATCGAGAACACCAGCGCGAGCACGCCGAGCGGTGCGGTGGCCAGTCCGGCCTGATACGCGGTGTAGCCCATCACGGCCTGCAGCCAGAGCGGAAAAATCACACCGACAACCGAGAAGCTCATCATGCCGAGGGAAATGATCAGCACGCAGAACGAAAACGTGCGGTCACGAAACAGGCTCAGATCGATCACGGGATGCTGTTCGCCCGCCTCCCAGATCAACAGCGACACGATCGCCAACCCGGCGACGATCGCGAGCGTCAGGATCAGCGGCGAATCGAACCAGCCCCGATCGTGCCCAAGATCCAGCACCATCTGCAACGAACCGACGCCGACAACCAGCAGAAGAATGCCAGGCAGATCGATCGGCGCCGCCTTGGCTGCTGGTGCGTCGGTGCGCAGCAGCGTCATGCACACCACGAACGAGAAAATGCCGATCGGCAGATTGATCAGGAAAATCCACGGCCACGAAAAATTGTCGATGATCCAGCCGCCGACCACCGGACCGAAAATCGGCGCGAGCAGCACGGTCATCGCCCACAACGCAAGCGCCACGACGCGCTTGTCCGGGGGAAAGGCACGCATCAGGATAGTCTGGGAAAGCGGCACCATCGGTCCGGAAAAAAGCCCCTGCAATGCCCGGCACACCACCAGAAGGTGAAAATCGCCGGCAACGCCGCATAACAGCGAGGTCAACGTGAAAAGGACCACCGCGCCGAGAAACAGGCGTGTTTCGCCAAGCCGGCGGGAAAGCCAGCCCGTCAACGGCACGGCAATGGCCGCGGCCACCGAGTACGAACTGATCACCCACGTGCCCTGGCTGTTGGACACGCCGAGGCCGCCGGAAATCGCCGGCACCGCGACGTTCGTTACCGTCGAATCCAGAACTTCGATGAAAGTGGCGAGCGATAACGCGAACGTCAGCAAGGCAAGCTGCGCGCCGCGCATGCGGGGTACGCCGCGCGCGCCAGCGGAGTCGTGACCGGCGGCGGCCGATGTGGAGCCCTCCGGCAACGGCGTAGAGACGCTCATACGCTCTGCCCGATTGCGGCCAACGCCGGCAAAGATGTGCGGCTGGCCGTTTGCGTGCGCACGCCGGCCGGCATGAACGCTTCGATATAGCTCGCGGCGGCCTCGCAGCCGTTCTGCGACGCCGCGAGCCGGTCCTGCACGCGTCCGCACTGCGTCGCGATCGACGGGCTGCCGAGCACATATCTCAATGCGCGCGCGAGCGCCTGCGGTTGCAGCGGCTTGTCGAGCCGAACGCCGCAACCCGTCACGACAACCCGCTGCGCGTTATCGAACTGATCGTGCGCGAACGGCGTCACTACCTGCGGAATACCGGCGGCATACGCAAGCGCCGCCGTGCCGATGCCACCGTGATGCACCAACGCCCGGCAGCGCGGCAACAGCGTCTGCAGCGGCACGTAACGCCGCTTGAGCAGCGCGCCCGGCGCGTCTGCCTGCGCATCCACCCGGGCAGCGGCCGCCTCGGGGCTGGGCGCATCCGGCGTCAAAAGAATGCCGCGCAGCCCGCCTTCCCTCAGCGCCGCGCTCACGGCATTTGCATAGCGATCCTGATCGATCAGGGTCGAGCCCGCTGTGAAAACCACGGGCCGCTCTCCCGCAGCGAGAAACCCATCGAGTTGCGGATCGGGCACGCTCGCGCTCGTGTCGTTGAACAGCGGAAAACCGCTGAGGCTGCGCGGCACCGGCCAATCCGGCTGAGCTTGCGCGAACCAGTCCGGAAACAGGCACAGCACACCGTCGGTCGAATGCAGCCACTCGCCAAAAATGCGCCGCGCGGGTGCAAGCGCCAGTTCCCTGCGCAACCCATTCAATGCCGGGCCGCAGACCTTGTCGAGCACCTGCCGCTCGATCAGCCGCAGCAGCGCCGTTTTCACAGCCAGCGGCAAGCCACGCGGAATCGTCAGCCGCGGGTGCGTCGGCGGTGCATGCGCCGAGAGCAAGGTCGACGGCGACACCTGCACCGACACGAACGGCACGCGATACAACTCCTGCATCAGCCGTGCGGAAAAAGCCCACAACGTGCCGACCAGTACGGTGTCGCTATCGGTCAACGCGGCCAACGTGTCGAAATGCGGCCGCAGCGTCGGCGCAATCACCGCCCATAGCGTACGGAACGACGTACGCGGATGCCACAGCGCGGGGTTCGCCATCGCCGCCTCATATTCGGCGGCGGTGCCGATTGGCACGAAGGCGAAGCCCTGGCGCGAGACGGCCTGCGCGAACGGCGGATGCGTGCAGAAGACGATCTCATGGCCGCGCGCGGCCAGCGCCGCGCCGATGCCGAGCAAAGGGTGCACGTCGCCCGCCGAGCCGATCGCGGTAATGATGACTTTCGTCATTCGGTCAGCTCAGAAGAGACCAGGAATCAACGCGGCGACGTCGCGACGATACTGCGAATATGCACGGCCGAAGTGTCCCGTCAGCCAGCTCTCTTCGACCCGCACCTTGTACGCCAGCGACGCGAAAATCAGCAATAGCCCAACCACGCCTCGCCATTGCGCGCCGATCAGCACAGCCCCCAGAAGCGCCAGCAGGCAGCCCGTATAGATCGGATGACGAACCACGCCATAAGGCCCGCTACGCACCAGCTCGTGGCCTTCCTTCAGCGTGACCGACACGCTCCAGTTGGTGCCGAGATGCAGCCGCGCCCACACGGAAAAAGCCAGACCGGCCAGCAGCACGGCGAAGCCAGCCAGCTGAAGCGGCCCGATTGCATGCAGATCGACGGACAACGCCCCCGCGTTGAAGTCCGGCAGCACGATCAGCGCGCCGCCGCCAATCAGCGGAATCGACTGCAGCGTGCGCGATAGCGACGCCTCCTTGCGCGCGGTCTGCTTGACGCGGTTCGACGTCGCGATCCAATACAACAGCCACAGTGTCCACGGTACGACAATGGCAATGCTCTGAGCGATATTCACGGTAGTTCGACCTGTTGAAACGAGTGATCGGCGGCGACCTGCAACGCGACATTTGCAATCGCGGGCTGCGGCGCCGGCATGATGGGCGAGCGGGCAGCAAAGTTTTCGAAGCAGTCGAGTGCGCGGCCTGCCGCCTGCGTCGGCGGCGCGCCGAAGTAGTCGAAAATCGCCGTCCGAACCTGGCGCAGTGGAGAGCGGCCTTCCAGATCGAGAAAATGCCCGGCCTGCTCGATCGTGTGAAACTCGGCGCGTTTCAGATGCGCGCTGAGCGAGCGGGCATCCTCGGGCGTGGTGTAGATGTCGAGTTCGCCGTTGAGGAACTTCAGTCCGCACTCGATGTTGCGGAACTCGTGCAGATAGTCTTCCGGCCGGATGGCCAGAATCTGGTCGACGTGAAACGCCACCTGGTTCTGCTCATCGCGTGGCAGCGTGGAAAGATAGCGGTAGTTGTACAGCTTCATGATGCGCGGCAGATGCTGGCCAACCGTATCGTTGAGCAGTTGCGCGGCCTTCAGATTTTCGCCGGCGGCAATGTGATCGCGTGCCGAGGTCACGTACGCGGTCATTGCCTCGTTGAGCCGCGGCGAGAACGACGCAATCACCGCGCGCCTCACGCTGGTGCGCGCCCGCGAGAGCGCAAGCAGCGACGCCACCCCGCCCCACGACACCGACAACAGGAAGCTCGGCTCGAATAAGCCTATTAGATGCAGCAGGATGTCGACTTCATCGTCTTTTGTAAGAACGAAGTCGCACACGTTATGCGTTTTCGATTGACCCGCATAAGGTAAATCGAAACAAATTGGGTTATAGCGCTCGCCGAGATATTTGATTGTCTGTCCGAACGACGCTGTGGTGGCCAACGCGCCGTTTATCAGAATGATACTCTCGAAGGCCGGATCGAATACGTGACGTTCAACGTAGACTTTCAGGCCCGCCGGTAGCGGAACAAGGAGTTTTTCGATGGGCATGGCGTATTCGCATGCACTTGCTCAAAGCAAATGCGTACCGATACCGCGCCCGCATCTGCGGACGCCTTGCGGCCGTACTACCGGGGATCAGGCCCATGCGATCTGCCTTTTACGCCGGCAAATCCGATCCGCGACGACCGCTGCTGCACCGACAACCTGCAACACCTGACGTGCTGCCTGCCGACTCTACCTGACGCACACCTGGACTACGGCGCGCTTCAATCGAGCGTTCGATGCCTCGTAATATATTTATATGTAATCTGGAAAACGTTGCTTCAATCTTTGCCGCACGCCACCCGTTGACGCCAGTCTGCACTCGCTGCATGAAGACTTCATGTCAATATACGATGACGGAAAGCTTTTTAACATGTTTCAAAAATAAAAGCTAAAAAAATCATTGAGCATATGTTCGAAATGAGCAACGAAAATGTAATTGAAAGGAAATGACATCGCGTTGCGCGGCCATTGCGCCAAAGCTGCATATTGAACGACGGGGCTTGCATCTGGATAGCCCGAAACGCTGCGCAAGCGCGTGAGCGCTTGTGCGTTGTTCGGGTGTTGCTCAGGACTTATTAAAGCGTTAGGACAGGGCTGGGATCACGCGGCTGCAGCGAGCGGCACTCACCGCCAACAACACTACCGGACCAGCGCGAATGCTTCGCGGCCGGCAATCTCACCCGCGCCGTACACGCCGACCACTGTGTAGTCGGACGCGACGCATTCGAACGTCGCGCCCTGAAACGTGATGACGAAGTGACGCCGCACGCAACCCGGCGAGGTGACGGCAGATATCTCGGCGGCCAGCGACGAATTCATCACCTCGTGAACCGAGTACCCACTGAGCCCAAGCGAAGCGAGTGGATGGATCTCCAGATCGACATCGCCAGGCGGCCCCAGCCGATGAAACACGGCATCAGGAAATAGCACCGTGCAGAATGGATCGTCATCGGCGTCGAATGGCCCGAAGCGCTCGAAGTCGGATTCAGCAATGGGATAAGCCAGAATCACCCGGCGGTCGCTGGAAACAATGAACGGTTCGGCGGCGTCGGCTGCGGGATAAGGCACGGAGTCCAGCAGGACGACATGGTCTTCCTGCTGGGGTATATCGAGCGGGCTAGTCATCTACTTCAGAACTCCGTTGCGCTTACGCGCCGGCTTGCACCGTCGAGGTTTGCGCCGCAGCGGCAACAGTGCGCTTTGCAGCGGCGCTACCCTTGCTTCCCTTCTTGCGGCCTGGCGTTTTCTTTGCCGCAACGGTGCTCTTCACAGCAGCTTTCTTTGCAGCGGTTTTCTTCACAGCGGGCCTGGCCGCGCCTTTCTTGGCCGTTGTCTTTCTGCTCGCCGCACCGCTCTTTTTTGCAGCCGCTTTCGACGCCACTGCCTTTTTCGCGGTCACGCCTTTGCGCGCGGCGACATTGCCGGTCGCTGCAGCGCCTTCGATCAGAAACTGGGTACGGTCTTTAACCGTTGCGAGCCATGCCGGTGCCGGACCACGACCGCTCCAGGTGGCGCCCGTTTTCGGATTGAGATACTTGGGCGGTTGAGCACCTTTAGGCTGGCCTTTTTTCCCGGCTTTGCCGGAAGTGACCGCAGCCTTTGCCGCGGACTTCAGTTCGCTGGCACCGTCAATAAGGAATTGAGTCCGGTCTTTCACCGCGGCAATCCAGGCCGGCGCACGTCCGTGCCCCGTCCAGGTCGCGCCAGTTTTATGGTCGCGGTACTTGGGAATCGATTTGCCTGCGGCGGCTTTTGACTTACCACTTGCAGCGCGTCCATTCAAGGCGTGCGCGGCGCGTCTCGCTTTAGCCTTTGCTTCGATATCCGCAGTAGTCAGGCCGTGCTTGAGCATCAATTCGCGAATCTGATCGACCGCGGCTTGTGCTTTCCTGGCGATAAGCACGTCGGCTTGCGCCTGCAGCTTCTTAAGCTTCGCCTGGATTTGCTCTAACGTGGGCATTTGATCGCTCCTTATGTGGTAATCGATCGAACTATGCCATGAATAGCAGCAGAAAGGCAGATCTATGCCGCTATAAAGGCAACACACTCACACGAGAACGCTTACCGTGGAGTGCGAAACTTTCGAGTTCACTACTGCCGCATAAGCACCTTCTTCGGTCTTTCCAATTGTTGCGCGACAGCTTATGTCGGAGTAAAAACAACAACCTGACGATCGGCGATGTACCTCACGCTGCGCATGAACCGGTACTGTTGATCGTCTGCGGTAATCCGGTTGAGTCCCAATTGCGTCAGCGCCAGCATCTCGTCGGCCTGAAAGGCGGCCACTACGCCGTGATCCGTCAAAGCCTCCAATGTCCCGGACGGATTGCCGATATAAACACTGCGCACCTGTGTGCCGATTCGCATCAGAACCACGCTCGCCCCTTCGTCGAGTGCCAGTTCGAGATAGCCGGCAAGCGTTCGCAATGAAGCCGGTGTAGAGGCCTGGGCCTGATAGATCGCAGCATTCGATGGCGTCATTTCTGTTTCCCAGTCACCCACATAAAGAGAAGCCGGCCGCCGTGCAATGCGGCAATAACTGCTTCTACTATAGGCAAGCATTTGGAGATTCAAAGCCTGGCCATTCAATTTTTTGGCCGGTAACCCCGCGTTACCAATCTCGCAGTGCTGTTTCACCTGTGTCCAGACCGTCCTTCTACACTCCGAACTGTACTCAGAAGCAACGCAATGGCAATTCGGCGCTAATCGGATGCATCGCACCTGGATGTGCAAGGAGAAGGAAAATGAACAAGAAGATCGTTGGCGCGGCACTTGGCCTGGCCTTTCTCGCGGCATCGACCGTGGCGTCGGCACACGTGGACGTCGCTGTCGGAATCGGCATTCCAGTTGGCGTCTACGCGCCGCCTCCCGTTTATGTTGCACCGCCGGTCGCCTACGGTCCGGCTCCAGTCGCGGTTGCCTATGGCGGCTACGGCGACTGGCGCGCACGCGAATGGCGTGAGCGCCGAGAATGGCGTGAACATGAATGGCGCCGCGAGCAATGGCGCGAGCACGAATGGCATGAACGCGGCCGTTGGGGCGGCTATTGAAATAACGCGCTAAAGCACCACTTTCCAGAAACTCAACAGCAAGGCACTTTTCAGATGAAAGCGGTTTTCTTCAAGGCCGCCCTCGCGGCGGTCGTACTAACATCGGCCACAGTCGGCACGGCGAACGCGGCCGGTTGTATGAAAGGCGCGGTTGTGGGCGGGGTCGCCGGCCACTATGCCGGACACCACGCGGTAGTCGGCGCGGTGGGCGGCTGCCTGGTAGGAAGACACCTGGCTAAAAAGCAGGCGGAAGAACGGGCTGAAATAAGGGCTGAACAAGGTCAGCAAGTGAGAGCGCAATAGTCCAGAGCGCCCGAAGCGTTCAGGCAATCCGCAGTCCGCACGCCGGCAGGATCTCCTGGGTCGTCACGAAACGGTGCTCCTTGACGGCGTCGTGAAAGCGCCGGTAATCACTGTTCTCGAAGACGTCGCCCCACCGGGGACGGTCCCCGCTGTCGTCGTCGGACTGCAAACCGGTCGCTTTGTATTTCCAGGAGCCGATCCCCTTGGGAACATAGTCCGGAATCGACTCCGCCAGACCTGGAATCGCGCCCGCTTTCACTGCTTCGCAAAGGGTCTGCAGACGCTTGTTGTCGTCCAGATTCCGGTTCGTGTCGAGAAGTGTGGTGAGCGCGGCCTTTGCATCTTCCGGCAGACCGGACTGGTTTTCAAAATCTTCCCTTCCGGCAACGAAGGCACGCACCGCGCGGCAGGTCATCTCTGCCGCCTGCATGAACTCAGGCAGATTGTGCCTGTTGACTCGCACATTCCTGCCGTCGATGTAATGCCATTTCGCCCACGGCTGGTCCGGATAGTGCAAGGCAGCGCCGTGACCGACGGGCAGCGCAAGCGTCAGTACATCTTCCTCGATGTGCTCGACCAGATGCCGCGTGGCACGTTTCAGGTGAGCAAACCAGCCTTCGGGCGTGCAATCTTCCGCCTCCAGCATATGGACACGATTCGTTGGGCTCTCGATACCGGCGAAGCCCTGGTGCGCCCACGTATCGACATAGGTGTGAAGCGTCACACCGAGACGGTGCAGCGCCGTGTCTGCACCTCGCTGCCGGATCGCCCGGCGCACCACTTCCCGGGCCACCTCACTATCCGGCCGGCACACCGCCTTGTCTTCGAGCGTCTGCCCAACACCCGCCGGCAGAAAATGAAACGGTGCCCACACCAGCCGGTTCTGATCATTTTCCGTGTTGGTATAGTCGAACAGCTTGTGCGCGGTGGCGAAGCGCTCGAAAGTTTCACCGCCCGAAAAACGCAGTATTCCTGACGTGGTCGCGTCGTCGACGTACTGGCACGCATGCGCCACCGTGATCGCCTCATTGGCCGTCATCCCGCCGATGCGGGCAACGATATAGACCACCCCGTAGTGAAAATCGATGTTCATAAAAGGCGCTCCCGACGCGCAACAAATAATGATCAGAGATTCCGGAATGCGCGAGGCGGCTATTGCAGCGCGCGCACGAATAGAACGTAAACGATCCAATGCAATAGAACTTCAAAACAAACAATGCCGCCGGGTACTCGACGAAACACGTAGACCATGCCAACGCCCTACGTGATCTGATGGTACGTGCCGCGCCGCGCGGCGATCGGGTAAAACCAGAACTCTTGCTCTTTTAGAAGACTCAGGCGACACGAGTGCGTCATCAGACTGCATCGCGGATAAATGTCCGGACCCGGATGCCGTGCTCCAAAAGAAAAACCCCGCTTCGATCTCCGGAGCGGGGTTTTCTCTGGCGCGTTTTGTGCCGTATTACTTGACGATACCGACGAGCTCGACTTCGAACGTCAGATCGCTATTCGGCGGAATCACGCCGACGCCACGCTCGCCATAAGCCGTTGCCGCCGGGCAGGTCAGCTTCGCCTTACCGCCGACTTTCATTTTCTGTACGCCTTGCGTCCAGCACGGAATCACGCGATTGAGCGGGAAGGTTGCCGGGCCGCCATGCTTCGCCGAGCTATCGAACTCGGTGCCGTTGGCGAGCGTGCCGCGGTAGTTGACCTTCACGACATCGTCAGCGGCCGGCTGCGGACCCGTGCCCTGCGTGAGATGTTCAACGATGACGCCGGAGGGCAATTTTTCAGTGGTGGAAGCAGCCATCGCCGTGGAGGAAAGAATAGCCGCGGCGACCAAAGCAACGATGGATTTCAAAGCAAGTCTCCAGGTGGGTAGTGCGCGTCATTGTAGCGGATGAGCTATTGCGGCCAACGTGATTGCGCGTGCCGGTTTATTCGGCATCCTCGCCGTGCAGCGAGACCGCCCCGGCGATTCGCCCGCTTCTGGCGATTTCGCGTTGTGTCAGCTGCGCGGCTTGCAGCTCCATCCGTTTAAGCAAACCGTCGAGTAAATGCGCCTCTTCGTCGCTCAGGCAGGCCGCGAACTCAGCGTTGTAGCGTTGCCCGCTCACGCGTGCGTGTTCGTAGGCGAGGCGGCCGGCTTCGGTGAGCGTGAGCACGGTTACACGCTTGTTCTGCGGCAACCGCGCTTTCGCAATCAAACCTTTCTTCACCATATTGGCGACGCAGCGGCTCGCCACCACCATATCGAGCGCGGCCAGTTCGGCAAGCTGGGACAGATTCGTGTCCGGGTACTTGCCGACGAACGCAAGAATGCGCCAGTCACGCCGGCTAATGCCGAGTTCCCGCCTGAACATCAAGCCGACGCCCTGGGTCGCAAGGCGCGCCAGAGTGTGCAGCCTATAGAGCAGAAATTCGTCGATGTGCTCGGGATGCTTCAGCACGGGTGTCGATGGAGGGTCGGTCGCAGGCACAGGGAACGTACTTCCAGCAAGGGATTGACGGTCATTATGACGCGCTTTGGCGGCAGCGGCTCCGGCGCATTGTGCATTCGCACATATATTTGATTAGGTCAATCGTCAGGTTAGTTTCTAGCATCGAAGCCTTCCCCGGTTTCTCCTACTTCAGGCCGCAAGGCCGCAGACGGTGCTTATAGATGGCGGACACCCGCAACGTTCTCTTCATCATGTGCGACCAGCTTCGCCGCGATCATCTCGGCTGCTACGGACATCCCTACCTTCGAACCCGTCATATCGACGCGCTGGCCGCACGCGGCGTGCGTTTCGACAACGCCTTCGTCAGCTCGGGCGTGTGCGGTCCGTCGCGCATGTCGTACTACACCGGCCGCACGATGAGCAGCCACGGCGCCAACTGGAACCGCGTGCCGCTCTCGATCGGTGAAATGACGCTCGGCGAATATCTGCGCCTGAATGGCCGCTCGCTCGCGCTGGCGGGAAAAACGCACGTGATGGCCGACGGCAAGGGGATGGAGCGGCTCGATATCGCGCGCCAGAGTCCGCTCGGACTGCGTCTGTCGACCGGTTCGTTCGACGAGCTCGACCGCTACGACGGTCATCACGAACCTGGCAAAGAGAGCGGCTATCCGGCCTTTTTGCGCAAACATGGCTACGTCAGCGACAAACCGTGGAGCGACTTCGCGATCAGTGTGGAAGACGACGGCGGCACGGTGCATTCCGGCTGGAAAATGCGCAACGTGCGCTGGCCCGCACGGGTCGCGGAACCGCACTCCGAAACGGCCTACATGACGGACCAGGCGATCAGCTACATCGAGCAGCAAGGCGATACGCCGTGGGCGTTGCATTTGTCGTACGTAAAACCGCACTGGCCCTATGTCGCGCCGCGCCCCTATCACAACCTGTATTCGCTCGATCAATGCCTGCCGATCGCGCGCAAGCCGGCCGAACTCGACAATGCCCACCCGGTGGTGGCCGCGTATCGCGCTCATGAAGAGAGCGCCAATTTCGCGCGTGAAGAAGTGTCGAACACTGTGCGGCCGGTTTATCAAGGTCTGATCCAGCAGATCGACGACCATCTCGGCAGGTTGTGGGACACGCTCGAACGGCTCGGCCGCTGGCAAGACACCCTGATCGTCTTCACCGCGGACCACGGCGACTTCCTCGGCGATCATTGGCTCGGCGAAAAGGAATTGTTCTACGACACCGTGCAGCGTGTGCCGATGATCGTCTACGATCCGTCGCCGCGTGCCGACGCCACCCGCGGCAGTGCCGAAACGCGCTTCGTGTCGGGTATCGACGTGGTGCCGACCGTGCTCGACGCGCTCGGCCTGCCGGCCTGCGAAGAACGTATCGAAGGAAGCTCGGTTCTGGCGCTGACGCGCGGTGAAACGGAGCATGCCGAAGGCTGGCGCGATTACGTGGTCTCCGAACTCGACTATAGTTTCCGCGGCGCGCGTCTCGCACTGGGCCGCAAGCCCGACGAATGCCGCGGCTGGATGGTGCGCGATACACGCTGGAAATACATACACTGGCAAGGGTATCGCCCGCAACTTTTCGATCTGGCGAACGATCCTGACGAATACGTCGATCTCGGCGCCGATGCGGGTTACGCCATCATCCACGCGCAAATGCATGCAAAACTCGCTGACTGGTACGGCTCGCTGAAGCAACGCGTCACGATCGACAACCCGACCGTCGAAAGCAAGACCGACACGCACAAGGACTGGGGCGTCTTTTTCGGCGAGTGGTAGTACGAACAATTGGCACGAAAGACGCGCATGCGGCCGCGAAGAGAGGTTCAAATCGAGTCTCAGGCGGAGATCGACTCAGCGCCACACAAATAAATCATATGCGCCCGCACACCATACCTGGTCGCAAGGAGACACCATGCAGCGCTCGCCAGCACTGACACCCGAGGACGCGATCTATCGCAAGATCGCGCGGCGCATCGTGCCGTTTCTATTCATCTGCTACGTGGTCAATTTCATCGATCGCGTCAACATTGGCTTTGCAAAGCTGCAGTTCCTGCAGGATCTGAAACTCGATGACGCGGTGTTCGGTTTCGCGGCGGGGATGTTCTTCGTCGGCTACCTGGTGTTCGAATTGCCGAGCAACCTGCTGCTCGATCGCATTGGCGTGCGCAAGACGCTCTTGCGAATCATGGTGCTGTGGGGCGCTCTGACGGTGCTGCTGATGTTCGTCAGGAGCGCAAGCATGCTGTATCTGCTGCGCTTTCTACTGGGCGCCGCCGAAGCGGGTTTTTTCCCCGGCATCATTCTTTACCTGACCTACTGGTTTCCCGACCGGCAACGCGGACGTATCACGAGTCTGTTCATCATGGCGGTGCCGCTAGCGGGCATCATCGGGGGGCCGCTGTCAGGCTGGATCATGGTGCATTTCCACGACATGCTCGGCTTGCACGGCTGGCAGTGGCTGTTCCTGATTGAAGGCGTACCGGCTATCGTGCTCGGCGTCATGGCAATGCTCTACCTGGACGATCGTCCCCAGCACGCAAAATGGCTCAGCGACGCGGAAAAGGCGCACGTCACCGCCGCGCTCGAAGCGGATCGACAACAGCGTGGCGCGCACCACGCGCCGCCCGCGCGACTCTCCGATGTGTTGCGCAACCCGCGGATCTATCTGCTCTCGGCGATCTATTTCTGCGTGTTCATGGGACTCAACGCGATCGGCTTCTGGATTCCGACGCTGCTGCGGCACGTCGGCGTGCAACAGATCGGCAATATCGGCTGGTTGAGCGGCGCGATTTCGGTTTGCACGGCAATCGGTATCGTGGTGATCGGGCGCAGTTCGGATCGCCGCGCCGAACGGCGCTGGCACGTGGCGGGCTGCGGCTTCGCGGTGGCCGGCAGTTTTCTGCTGCTGCCGCTCGCCGCGCATAGCGTGCCCTTCACTGTCGCGTTGCTGGCGATTGCGTCGACCTGCATCTACGCGGTCCTGAGCATTTTCTGGACGATCCCCACCGCTTATCTGGATGGCGGTGCAGCGGCGGCCGGTATCGCGACGATTACCGCGATTGGCGCAATTGGCGGTGCGGTGAGCCCTTCACTGGTCGGCATGCTGAAGACCGAAACCGGCAGTGTCTATGCGGGCTTTGCTGTTATCGCGGTGCTTCTGATCGCGGGCATGATTGCACTGCTGCGGGCCGTGCCCGCGCCGCATCGCGATACGCTGGGTCCACCGGTGCGGCCGGTTGCGGTGAAATAAGCGGATGTTTGCTGAACCGGGGGAGACGTCTGATTGAAGTGATGCAGTGAGGCGGTTGGTTTTTTTTGTTTTGATTGTTGTTTTACGCGATTGCTGCTTTACGCGGAATTGGCGAGCGTGGAAGTGAGCGGATGTTCGCCAGTCCGTTCGTGTGAGCCTACTCTGAGAATCAACGCAGGAAGCCGGTCGCCGGCTGCCGGCTTCCCGCGCGCTGAGGAACGCCAGTTGCGTCAGTGGCCGTGACCACCGCCGTAACCGCCGCCGTGGCCACCGCTGCCGCCGAAGCCGCCGCTGCCGCCACCATGGCCTTGGCCTTGGCCTTGGCCTTGGCCTTGGCCTTGGCCTTGGCCTTGGCCGCCGTTGCCTTTGCCGCCGTCGCCGTGGCCACCATCGCCATGACCACCAGCACCATGGCCGCCGTCGCCATGGCCGCCATCTCCATGACCACCGTCGCCATGGCCGCCGTCACCACGACCGCCAGCTCCATGACCACCGTCGCCGTGGCCGCCGTCACCACGACCGCCAGCTCCATGACCGCCGTCGCCATGGCCGCCGTCGCCATGACCGCCATCGCCGTGACCGCCGTCGCCATGGCCGCCGTCGCCATGACCGCCATCGCCATGACCGCCATCGCCGTGACCGCCGTCGCCATGGCCACCATCTCCATGACCGCCGTCGCCATGGCCGCCATCTCCATGACCACCGTCGCCATGGCCGCCATCTCCATGACCACCGTCGCCATGGCCGCCGTCGCCACGACCGCCAGCTCCATGACCGCCGTCGCCATGGCCGCCATCTCCATGACCACCGTCACCATGACCACCAGCACCATGGCCGCCGTCGCCATGACCGCCGTCGCCGTGGCCGCCGTCGCCATGGCCACCGTCGCCATGACCGCCATCGCCATGACCGCCGTCGCCGTGACCACCATCGCCATGACCGCCGTCGCCGTGACCACCGTCACCATGACCGCCATCGCCGTGGCCGCCGTCTCCATGACCGCCGTCGCCGTGACCACCGTCACCATGACCGCCATCGCCATGACCGCCGTCGCCATGACCGCCGTCGCCGTGACCGCCATCGCCGTGGCCGCCGTCACCATGACCGCCATCGCCGTGGCCGCCGTCTCCATGACCGCCATCGCCATGACCGCCGTCGCCGTGACCACCGTCACCATGACCGCCATCTCCATGACCGCCGTCGCCGTGGCCACCATCTCCATGACCGCCATCGCCGTGACCGCCGTCGCCATGGCCACCATCTCCATGACCGCCGTCACCATGACCGCCGTCGCCGTGACCACCGTCACCATGACCGCCATCTCCATGACCGCCATCGCCATGGCCACCGTCGCCGTGACCACCGTCACCATTGCCGCCGTCGCCATGACCGCCGTCGCCGTGGCCGCCCGTTCCACCACTGCCCGTCCCGCCACTACCCGTTCCACCACTACCTGTTCCACCACTACCTGTTCCACCACTACCCGTCCCACCACTACCCGTTCCACCATTACCCGTCCCACCACTACCCGTCCCACCACTACCTGTTCCACCATTACCCGTTCCACCATTACCCGTTCCACCATTACCCGTTCCACCATTACCTGTTCCACCATTACCCGTTCCACCATTACCCGTTCCACCATTACCCGTTCCACCATTACCCGTTCCACCACTGCCCGTCCCGCCACTACCCGTCCCACCATTACCTGTTCCACCACTACCCGCCCCACCATTACCCGCTCCACCACTACCCGTTCCGCCCTTCCCCCCACTACCGCTCCCCGCATTCCCAGCACCCAACCCCGCCGAGTCGGACGTGGATCCGTTCGCAGAACCGCCAGCGCCCACCCCAGTCGACGACGTTCCGCTGCCATTGCTGCCCTGTGAGCCCGAAGTCGACGCCGTGCCCAAACCGCCCGCTGCCGCCGCGCCAATTCCGCCGGACGCCCGCGAGCCACCATCCTCCTGCTTGCAACCAAGCGCATCGAATAACGGACAGGTGATTGGCAACGCCTGCGCAACCATCAGCTTCGCCGAATCTGCCGCCGGCGCCGTCTGACCCGTTTGAGCGCCCGCCATCGCCGCATAAAGACTCACAGCAACCGCCAATACCGCTTTGCTTGTCCCCAACGTCCGCGTGTCCCCGTTTTGCTTTTTCATTTCAGTCTCCTAAACATCTATTTTGAAAGACAGATCCAGATAACGATTGAATCTCTGTTCGCGGTTAAAAAATGAAACTTCAAAGCCCGGTCGACATTGCCGCGCGGCGCCCGAAAATTGACTGACACCCGGCATCTCCCCCACGGATAATCCCGGCCGGATTTGATCCGATCTGGACTAAACGACACGCTGTGCGCGAACTCATCCCTGGAAAGGGCACAGCAGGACCTGATGGACGTTGAAGTTATGCGCAGCGCCTCACAGTGACCGTGCGCTAGACCACGCAATGCGATACAGATGACCTGTTTCCGATTAATTGCATCTCGTCACTGTCAAAGATCGTTAATTCCTCTCCATGGCACTGTAATTTTTTAAAGTATGCAGTCCAAACTATTATTTTTAATTTGCCGAATGACTCCCTTCGTCAGATGAATCAAACAGAAGTTTGCAGGCAGCAGAGTGAACCGTGACGCGAACAAATCAGTGTTTGTCCGGACACAAAGAAGAATTTGCAAAGGCAAAAGTGAGGGCAATCCCACAGACAGTACAAATCAGACACGAGGCACGTTCCGGGCCACACCGAGCGCCGCCGCTGCATCAGTGCCGTCCCTATCCGTGCGCCGCTCCACCCGCACGAGCAGGAAAACCGGATCGGCGACAATAGGACAATCGCAACCTCATCGACAACAGGAAAAGAGATGCTTTTATCCGAACAATGGGTGCTGGTAACGGGCGGCGCCCGCGGACTCGGCGCTGCGATCACACGCGCACTGGTACGCGAAGGTGCGGGCGTCGTGGTGAATTATCACAAGAGCGAAGCGCTGGCTCACGCGCTCAGAGACGAACTCGGCGAGCGCGTCCTGCCGGTTCAGGCGGACGTGACCGATCCGGGCGCCGTCGCGCGCCTGTTCGAAACGGCGCAGGCTCACACGGGCAAGCCCGTCCTGTCGGTGGTCAACAACGCATTAGCCGACTTTCAGTTCGACGGCGACGCCCGTCCGAAAATCGACTCCATCGACTGGGCACGCTTCCAGCAACAACTGGACGGCTCACTCAGAGGCGCGCTCAATACGATGCAAGCGGCAACCCCGGGCATGCGTTCGCACGGATTCGGCCGCATCGTCAACGTCGGCACCAATCTGTTCCAGAACCCGGTCGTCCCCTATCACGATTACACAGCGGCCAAAGCAGCCCTGTTGTCGCTCACGCGCACCGCCGCCCACGATCTCGGCCCGGACGGCATCACGGTCAACATGGTGTCGGGGGGCCTGCTGCGCACCACGGACGCGAGCGCTGCCACGCCGGAATTCGTCTTCGACCTGATCGCCAGTTCAACGCCGGTGCGGCGCGTCACGACACCTGAAGAGTTCGCCGACGCCGTGCTGTTCTTCCTGTCGCCGTGGGCGCGCGCAGTCACCGGTCAAAATCTGATCGTGGACGGCGGCCTCGTGAAAGGTTAATCGCCGAAGAACGCGAGCAGCGCACCAAGCGGTGCGTTGCCACCTGGCGGGCCCGCCCATTGGCTACGAACTTTGGCCAGAAAATCAGCGCCGCACAGCGCCACACAACGCCCCCAGTAACGCATAGCCCACCTTGCTTTGCGCCGTCTTTTCCCGAAGCGTTTCCACCATCCGCCGCATCGCCACGAGTGATGATTCACGCCGCAACGCGCGAACACTTGCCACGCGTGCCTTCGCACGGCACCGATCGCAGGCGCGGGTTTACCTTTGTTTGACTTACCGGAACAGGGCCGTTTACTGGACGTAACTCGAACCTGTCCAGACGCTTTCGATTTACTTTGTTCAGCTTAATTGTGTGCCGAGAGCGTCCCCTACTACGTCTGGAGGTATGTCATGGTTAGCGTATCCAGCAGCGCCGCTGAAGAGCTCAAAGCTGCAATCCGAGGTGAACTGTTACAACCCGGCGACGCGGGTTTCGACGCGGCCCGCAGCATCTGGAATGCAATGATCGACCGGCATCCGGCAATGATCCTGCGCTGCGCGGGCGTGGCCGACGTGCGCCGCGGCGTGGCATTCGCGCGCGACAACGGCCTGCCGCTGGCGGTGCACAGCGGCGGCCACAACATCGCCGGAACCGCGTTGTGCGACGACGGCCTCGTCATCGACCTGTCGCCGATGAAATCCGTCCATATCGATCCAGTCGCGAAGCGCGCGTATGTCGAACCCGGCGCGACACTTCACGATTTCGACCACGAAGCACAGGCGTTCGGGCTCGCCACGCCACTTGGCATCAATTCGACCACCGGCGTAGCGGGTCTGACACTAGGCGGCGGTTTCGGATGGCTGAGCCGCAGATACGGCATGACCGTCGACAATCTGATTTCAGCGGACGTGGTGACCGCCGACGGCGAGCTGCTGCACGCAAGCGCTGACTCGCATGAAGATCTGTTCTGGGCGATCCGCGGCGGCGGCGGTAATTTTGGCGTCGTGACACGCTTCGAATTCGCGCTTCATCCGGTAGGACCGCTCGTATATGGCGGCCTCGTCGTGCTGCCGCTCGATCAGGCGAGAAGCGCTCTTCATCAGTACCGCGCGGCGACAGAACACATGCCGGAGGAATTGACCGTATGGACCGTTTTGCGGCTCGCGCCACCGCTGCCGTTCCTGCCGCCCGAGGTGCACGGCAAGCCGGTCATCATATTCGCGATGTGCTACACAGGTCCCATCGAAAATGGACCGTCCGTGGTGGAGGGCGTGCGCGGCTTCGGCACGCCGGTCGGCGAACATCTTGGCCCGATGCCGTACGCGATGTGGCAGCAGGCGTTCGATCCGCTGCTCACGCCGGGCGCTCGCAATTACTGGAAATCGCACAATCTCGGCGCAATACCGGACGGTCTCGTCGATGCGCTGCTCGATGCGATCGGCGCGTTGCCGTCGCCACAATGCGAAATCTTCTTTGGGCAGATCGGTGCGCAGACGAGCCGGGTTCCGGTCGAAGCCACCGCCTATTCGAGCCGCGACACGCAGTACGCGATGAATGTGCACGGACGCTGGGACGACGCGAGCGACGATGAGCGCTGCATCGCCTGGGCGCGCGCCTTCTTCGACGCCGCCGCACCGTTCGCGCTGGGCAGCGTGTACGTCAACTTCATGACTCAGGAGGAAGGGGAACGGGTAGCGGCCGCGTATGGGCCGAACTACGAGCGTCTCGTCGCTGTGAAGCATCGCTACGACCCGCACAACCTGTTCCGCCACAATCAGAATATCCGCCCGGCGGCTTAGGTATCGAGTAGGGATCGAGTACGGATCAAGCGCAGATCGAGTGGAAGCGGTGCTGAATGAAGTCGGCCGGCGTGTGAACGTCCGCGCGTCATGGCTGTCTCATACCCCAACCGTGGCGTCAGGCACGCTAAATGCTGATTAGCAGGCGTCAGGGCTGCCAGCGTCACGGCACGCATTGTCAAATTAGAAACAGCACCCTTCTATCACGCACCAGGAGAACGATCATGCGCAGACGACAATTCATCATGACCACGAGCGCCGCTTTGGCTACGGCGGGTCTTGGCCTCGCCGGCTGCACAACCACGTCGCCATCCTCGAGCGCGTCGCCCTCGGCGAACGCCGGCAAGCGCGACACGATCAATGCCGGCGTCGATTCGACCTTGACGCGCCTCTACGCGAACGTCACGGGCTCACGCGAACTGGTCGACAAAGCACGCGGCGTGCTCGTGTTCCCGTCGGTGATTTCAGCCGGCTTCTGGGTTGGCGCGCAATACGGCGAAGGCGCGTTGCGGGTGGCCGGGCGCACCACGGGCTACTACAGCACGGTGGCGGGCTCGTTCGGTTTGCAGATCGGCGCGCAATCCAAGGCGCTCATCTTCCTGTTCATGACGCAAGACGCGCTCGACAAATTCCTCGCCAGCCAGGGGTGGGCGGCCGGCGCCGATGCAACGGTCGCCGTGTTGAAGGTCGGTGCGAACGGCGCGGTCGATACCTCGACCGCCACCAGCCCGGTCGAAGCGTTTGTGCTGACAAACGGCGGCCTGATGGCCGGCGTGTCGCTCGAAGGCACCAAGATCTCGCGTCTGATCATCTGAGCGGGACGCGCCCGCCAGTACAGAGGCATAGTCAGGCACAGTCACGCGGCAGGGCAACCGGCCGCGTGACGCCTCGATCAGTGCGCCTGCGGCAGGGTGAATACAGCAATCGCCGCCGTCAGTTGACCCGTCTGCGCCTTCAGCACGTCGGCTGAAGCGCTCGCTTCTTCCACGAGCGCCGCGTTCTGCTGGGTCGTCTGATCCATGCTCGCCACCGCGATATTGACCTGCTCGATGCCCGAGCTTTGTTCCACCGACGCCGCGCTGATCTCGCCCATGATGTCGGTCACGCGGCGCACGGCGTGCACCACTTCCTGCATCGTTTCACCGGCGCGGCCCACGTACTGCGAGCCGCCTTCGATCTGCGCCGCCGACTCCTCGATCAGTGTCTTGATCTCCTTGGCCGCCGCCGCGCTGCGCTGTGCGAGGCTGCGCACTTCGCCCGCCACCACGGCGAAGCCGCGTCCCTCTTCACCGGCGCGCGCCGCTTCGACGGCTGCGTTCAAAGCGAGAATATTGGTCTGAAAGGCGATCCCCTCGATCACACCGATGATGTCGCCAATGCGGTGCGACGACTGCGAGATTCCCCGCATCGTCTCGACCACCTGGCCGACCACTTCGCCGCCGCGCGCCGCCGTCTCGGAGGCATTATGCGCAAGCTGGCTCGCCTGCTTCGCGTTGTCGGCGTTCTGCTTCACGGTCGCCGTGATCTGTTCCATGCTTGAAGCGGTCTCGCCCAGCGCGGTTGCCTGCTGCTCGGTGCGGCGCGACAGGTCCGCGTTGCCGGCAGCAATCTCGTTGGACACGGTCGAGATCAAGGTCGCGCCGCTGCGAATCTGCGCGATCGCTTGTGCAAGACGATGCTGCATGCGCTGCATCGCGGCCAGCAGGCTGCGCTCGTCGCCGGGTTTCGTTTCGACCTCCACGTCGAGCTCGCCATCGGCGATACGCGAAGCAATCTGCGCCGCGTAGGCCGGTTCACCGCCCAGTTGCCGCAAAATGCTGCGCAGGATTACGCCAATCACGAGCGAGACCAGCAGGCACAAAATCAGTGCGGCGCCGACATACTGCGCGAGCGCGGTGTAAAACGCGGCGTCGATATCGTCGGTGAACACCCCGGTCACGATCGTCCAGTCCCACGGCTTGTAGAGCCGCACGTAATTGATTTTTGGCGCCATCTGATTGGAGCCGGGCTTCAGAAACTCCAGATGAATGAAGCCTTCGCCCTCGCGCTCGGCGAGATCGGATCCGTCCTTGAAGACGTGGCGGCCCTTCGGGTCCGTGAAGCCGCTCATGTCCTTGCCTTCGAGATCGGCCCGCACACCGTGCATCAGCACCCTGGCATGCGCATCCTCGATGACGAGGTAACCGCCGGCGCCGTCGTAGCGCATGGCGCGCAGGTCGGCCATGGCCATGCGTTGGGCGTCGGCAAGCGGCATCGTGCCAGCCGCGGCGAGGCCGTTATAACGATCCAGCACGCTGTAGGCGACGCTCACCACGCTTTTCAGTTCGGCCTGACGGTCGGCGATCATCGTGTCGTGCGTCTTGAACGCACCCCACAGGCCGATCGCCAGAATTCCCGTGCACATTACCGCCAGTGCAAGCCACAGCCGCACCTTCAGGCGAAAGCGTTCCATCTCCGTATTCCTTTCTATTTATATCCGGCGCGCCGCGCGAGCGGCCGCCGCAATCATGTCGATCTTCGGAATAACGGCGCAGCGGGGGAAAACTTCAGCGTTTGTTCACTCCGCGGGCAGCGTAAGCGAGGCGACCTCACAGCGCGGCCATTGCCGCAGCACGTCGGGTGCCAGTAGCAACTTGGCCGCCCGCACCCCGGCTCCCATCACGATCTGGGCACGCTCCATGACCGCGGCGTCGACGAGAATGCGCCAGTCTGCCGGCAAGCCGAACGCCGTAATTCCGCCGAACTCCATCCCGCTATGCTCCACCGCAGCCTCGCGCTTCGCGAACGAAAGGCGCTGCGCGCCCAGTGCCGCCTTCACCGCGCCATTGATGTCCAGACGCAGCGAACCCAGCGAGACCAGCGCCGCGTAGTGCTCGGCGCCCTCCCTCTTGTAGCGGATCACGATCGTGTTGGCGCAGTCCTCGAGACCAAAGCCGTAGCGCGCGCTGAATGCGGCGGTGTCCGAAGCGTCGTCGCTCACGGCAAATACGGTGACGCCCTGGGGCGGCAGATTCTCGACGACGTGCGCCGGCAAATGCGCGCTCAATTGTTCTGCGGGAATGACATCCAGCTGCTTGACGGGTTCGTGCGAGTGCATAGTGATGAGAGTGTGAAGGTCCACCGGCATTCTAACGGCAGGTGTGCTTGCGGCGTCTCGCGCCCATGTGCATGCAGCGCTTGTTATAGTTAGTCGCAGGCACACGGTTTGCGGCAGGCGCGATGCGGCGGCGACAGCGAAGGCGTCGTCGGAGCCGCCCAGCGCTCAGCACGCGGCGCCCTCGTCACGTATCCGCCGCCCGCATCCCATTGAGAAAAACGACCATGGAAATCGACACGCTATCGGCCGAGAACCTCCAGTTGGTGGCTCGCAAGCAGGCCAATTGGGCAATCGGCGCATTCAAACAGTTTGCCGACGACCGCTGCGCGGCCATGGCCGCCAGCATCGCCTTCTATGCGGCATTCTCGCTCGCGCCCACGCTGGTCATGGTGATTGCCGTGGCAGGCTGGTTCTTCGGCGCCGCAGCCGCGCGCGGTGAATTGTTCAATCACATTCACGGCCTGCTCGGCGACCAGGCCGCCGCAGGCGTGCAGACCATCGTCGAAAACGCCCATCACAGCGGCAGCGCCGGTGGCGTCGCGGCGATCATTTCGTTCACGATGCTGGCGATCGGCGCATCGGCCACCTTCTCGTCGCTCAATAGCGCACTCAATCTGGTGTGGCCTTACACCGGGCCGCGCTCGTCGAGCGTGATCGCTCTGGTGCGCGTGCGCCTGATCTCGTTCGGCCTGGTACTCGGCGTCGCGTTCCTGCTGATCGTCTCGCTGGTGCTCGACACGGTCATCACGTTCATCGGCAAATGGCTGTGGGGCGACTCGCCGTACGTGGTGATCGGCAATCTGCTGCAACTCGGCGTCGGCCTGCTGGTGCTGGCTTTCGCCTTTGCCGGCCTGCTGAAGTTTCTGCCCGACGCCAAGGTGCGCTGGGTCGACGCGTTCGTGGGCGGGGTCGTCGCCGCGGTACTGTTCTCGGCGGGCAAGAAGCTGTTCGCGCTCTATATCGCGCACGCCGGAATGGCGAGCTCGTTCGGCGCGGCCGGCTCGCTGGCCGTGCTGCTGATGTGGCTGTACTTTTCCGCCGCCGTGCTCCTGCTCGGCGCGGAATTTTCGGCGGCGCGCGGGCGCATGCACGACCCGCGCGGCGGATGGGGCATGCAGGACGAGTCGCCACCTGGCAGCCGCGCCAAGCTTGCTTCGGTGCTGGCGGCATCGACGGTATCGGCGAATGCCGTGCCGCATGAGAAAAACCGCGAAGCCCATGCTGCCGGGCCTGCTTCTGCGAGCACAGCGGCATCGGCCTCGACACTTTCCGCCGCCGTGCCAGCATCGGCTCGGCCACGAGTGCGAACGCGCAACAAGACTTCCACGCGAGCAACCGCGGTGAAGATCGGCCGTACGGTCATCAAGGCCGAAGCCGAGGCAACACGCGTTGCCGCCGTCACGCTGGCCGGAGCGGGCCGCACGGCCGTCGCGGCCGATCGCTACGTCAGACGGCATCCGTGGACCTCGGTGCTGTTTGCGGCAGCGGCCGGACTGGCGGCCGCTGCCGTGGCGCGCCGCAACGGCGGGCAATAGTAAGAGCGCTCGCCGTTGCGGACTGAAGCGGGCGGGCCACAAGCGGCAACCGGCGCTTCTGCTCACAACGCGCAAATCCTGTCTAGCACGCGCATCAAATGCAACACGGCCTGGCTTTTATATAGGTGCTGCAAACGCGCGCCGAGGCTAGACGACTAAATTACAGAAACCATTCAAACAAGTGTCTAAATTGCAGGTACCCACGCCTTCACTATCAACAAAACAACAATAATGTGCAGTCAACGATTCAATATTGCGTAAACAGCAATAATCGTTAACGGGCTTTAAATACAAGGCTTTGCGTCGTTTGTCGGTTTTTGGCGACAGTCTTTTTTTTCCAGTTCTTAACGTTTGAGGCAGTGAGCTATTCTCCTTTCCGCAACAACAAACTAATCATCTGCGTGGAGAAATGGATGAAACGAATCGCCCTGTCTACCCTCTCGCTGGCGCTTCTGGGCGTCACCGGCGTGGCGCATGCTCAAAGCAGCGTTACCCTTTACGGCCTGATCGATGAGTCGATCCAGTACGTTCACAACACGACGAACACCGCTGGCGGTGCGAACAAGAACCTGGTCGCAATGTACGCTGGCAACCTGCAAGGCGATCGTTTCGGCCTGAAAGGCACGGAAGATCTCGGCGGCGGCCTGAAGGCGATTTTCCAGTTGGAGAACGGCTTTGACGTCAACACCGGCAAGCTGGGTCAAGGCGGCCGCATGTTCGGTCGTCAAGCGTACGTCGGCCTGACGGGCGATCAGTGGGGTACGGTCACGTTGGGTCGTCAGTACGATCCGGTGGTCGACCTGGTTCAGCCGCTGACGGGTGACAACTTCTTCGGTTCCACCTTCGCAACGCCGGGCGACGTCGACAACAACGACAACTCCTCGCGCACGAACAACGCTGTCAAGTACACCTCGCCGGTGTGGGGCGGTGTCCAGTTCGAAGGTATGTACGCTCTGGGCGGCGTGGCTGGCACGACGGGTTCGGGTCAAACGTGGTCGGGCGCTGCAACGTTCGCAACGGGTCCGTTCAGCGTTGCTGCAGGCTACTTCCTCGCCGACAACTCGAACACGGCAGGTCTGCGCACGACGTGGGCCAGCACTTCGGACGGCACGTTCGACGGTCAGGTCAACTCGGTCTACCAGACGGCGAAGTCGATCGGCATCGCTCAGGTCGCTGCGCAATACGTCACGGGCCCGTTCACGGTCAACCTGCGTTACAGCAATGCGCAATACAAGCCGGATGCAAATTCGGGCTTCTCTTCGTCGGAGAAGTTCAACGTCGGCGGCGTGTACCTTGGCTATCAGGCAACGCCGGCAATGCTGGTGGGCGTGGGCTACGTCTACACGAAGGGTACGGGCGACACGAGCGCAACGTATAACCAGGTTTCGCTCGGCGGCGACTACAACCTGTCGAAGCGCACGGACATCTACTTGGTTGGCGCATGGCAACACGCAAGCGGCCAACAACGCAACTCGGCGGGCAACCTGGTTTCGGCAGGCGCATCGATCGGTTCGTATGGCTACAACTCGGCTTCCAACTCACAAGAGATGCTTAGCCTGGGCATCCGCCACAAGTTCTAATCGAACTTGACGGACTGCTGAAGCAACACGCAGTTGAAGACCAGCCGCGGGCGCAAGCCCGCGGCTGGTTTTTTTTCGTCCATGGGGTTGTGAGCGTGATTTAACGTCGTGGTCCGGAAAATGCCGGTCACGCGCCGCGCGAAGTCGCTCAATGCAGCACTTCGCCGATGGTCAACTCGACGTCGCGGCGTTCGCCCGTGAGCGGTCCACTCGTCCCGACCCAATCGCCAGCGCCCGGCTGCGCGCTACCCGACGCGGACACGCGTGCTTCGACTGTCACGGCGGCGAAATTCGACAGCCGCAAATCCGGCGCCATCGCCATCGAGTCATCCAGCCTGACGGTCGCCGGCAACTGGGTCGCATGAAGCCGCTGTACTGCGAGCGGCATCCGCGGGCCGTTCGTTGCGCGCGCATAGACGAATACCACGTCGCCCGGACGGGCGAGTGCCGCGAGTTCGGGGCTTAGGCGCACGTGAATGACCAGCGCCGCTGACGGCGCTGCCGCGGCCGCCGCCCCTTGCCCAGCCACACCTGCCAATGGCGCCGCTCCGTCCGGTTCAGCCGCCGCCCCGCTCGCCAGCCGATGCGCTTCGGCAACGTTCGCCCGCGCCTGATTCGCGATTTCCACGCTCACGCCTGGCGCCTGTTCGAGCCGCTGCCAATACTGGATCGCGCGTGGGTAGTCGCGCGCTTCGAACGCCGCCGACCCCGCCAGCGCCAACGCCTTAGGGTTTGCCGGATCGAGCGCGAGAGCAGCATCGATACTCTGCAAGGGCGCGCCCGTCAGGTCGCCACCATTGGCGCTCGCCAGGGCATCGGCGTAATCGGCCAGCAATTGCGGATCGCGCGGCGTCAGGTCAAGCGCGCGCCGGTACGCGGCGGCGGCATCATCGGGCCGTTCGAGGACAGCGTAGGACCGTGCCAGCATGGTCCAGCCGGCGGGATCGTCCGGTTGCCGCCGCAATCTGGCGGCCAGACGCCCCACCATCAAATCGAGGGAGCCCTGGGTGGCGGCGTGACTGTCCTGCGGCCCGGCGGCGCTGTCCGCCTGCACCGCGACCGCGAGCGGACCGCCAAGGCGCATGTACAGGATCAGCGCCGCGCTCGGCAGCAAGGCCAGCAGCACGGCTGCCGTGGCCGCGCGTTGCGCGATACTGCCGGCCCGCATGGCCGCCGCGGCAGGTTTCGCGCCGATCTCGTCGGCGAAACGCCGCTCGATCTCGCGCCGCGCGTCGCCGTGCTGCGCGTCCGGCAGGTCGCCGGCCGCGGCTTGCCGCTCCAGCTCGGCCATGTCGGTCCGGAAGATCGCGGTGGCGAGCGCCGCGCCGCCGCCATCGGCACGCGCCACGGTCATGTCGCCGCGTGAGCCCCGGCTCAGCAACGGCACGATCACGCACAACAGGGCCGCGAGCAGCATCGCCGCGACGATCAGCCAGAATTGAATCATCTCGGTAAGCCCTCGTCAGCCGCCGCCATTAACGCGTCGACGCGGCGGCGCTCGTCGTGATCGAGCGGCTGCGCAGCAAGGCCGCGCCGCCGCCCGATCGCGCGCCACGCAACCCAGGCGCCCGCCGCCAGCGCGGCGAACGGGCCGAACCACAGCGCCCAGGTCAGCGGTTTGAGCGGTGGCCGGTACAGCACGAAATCGCCGTAGCGGCGGACCATGTAGTCGCGAATCCACGCGTCGGTGGCGCCGGCTCGAACCTGCTCGCGAATGCGCTCGCGCAGATCCGCGGCAAGATCGGCATTCGAATCGGCGAGCGTCTGGTTCTGGCATACGAGGCAGCGAAAACTCTCGGCGAGACCGTGCACGCGCGCGTCTTCGGCGGCGCTGTCCGGTCCGGCCCGCACGTGCACCACGTGCAGCGATACCGTCAGCAGCACGAGCGCGCCGCCACGCCAGACCCAGTTTCGCGCGTGGCTACCCATTGCCGCCCCCGCCCCCGCCCTCGCCCTCGCGCTGCAGTTTTCTCAACAAGGGCACAATCACGTCCTCGAGCGACGCCGTTGTGAGCGGCCCCGCCTGCCGATAGCGGACGATGCCCGCGCGGTCGACCACAAAGGTCTCCGGCACGCCATACACGCCGTAGTCGATCCCGGTCTGGCCGTTGCGATCGACCAGCGAAGCCGTATAAGGATCGCCCGCCTCGGCCAGCCATTGCCGCGCCGGTTGAGGGTCGTCCTTGTAATTCAGGCCGTACACCGGCGCGATCCGGCGCGCCGCGAGATCGACCAGCACCGGCTGCTCGTCGCGACAGGGTTCGCACCAGGAGGCCCAGACGTTGAGCACCCACACCTGGCCGCGCAACGAGTCGGAAGATACATGCTCGCCGGTCGCCGCGAGGCGCGGCAGATCGAATGCGGGCGCGGGCCGCCCGATCAATGCCGAGGGCAACTGCCGCGGATCGTGTCTGAGCCCCGCCGCCAGCAACGCGAGCAGCGCGAGAAAAGCGGCGAGCGGAAGCAGCGCGCGCTTCATCGGCCCGCCTCGCTGACGGAATTCGCTGCTTTGGCGCCGGCGGTGCGAGAGACATCCGCCGCGGGTTGCATAAGCGCGTTGCCGGCGGCGCGTTCGCGCCAACGCCCATTCGTGCGCCGCCCCGGCAGCAGACGATAACGCCGGTCACTCGCGGCCAGCAGGCCACCGAACGCCATCAGCAGACAGCCGCCCCAGATCCAGCGAACGAACGGCTTGATCTGGATGCGCAGAGTCCACGCGCCCGCGCCGATCGGCTCGCCCATCGCCACGTACAGGTCGCGCAGCACGCCGTGATCGATGGCCGCCTCGGTCATCGGCATCTTCTGGACGAGAAACATGCGCTTCTCGGGATACAGGACGGCCACCGGCCTGCCATCGCGGCTCACGGCGACGCTGGCGCGCGTCGCCAGATAGTTCGGACCACTGACCTGAGCCACGCCCTCGAAGCGGAAGCGATACGCGCCGACTTCGACGGTTTCGCCGCGCTGCATCGGCACGTCGCGCTCCACCTGATAGCCCTTGACCATCGTCACGCCGAGGATAAACACGCCGATGCCGGCATGCGCGAACCACATGCCGTAGCACGCCCGCGGGACCCGCCGTGCACGCGCGAACAGCGAGGCACGCGCGTTGCCGGGCTGATCCCCATCGGATCGCGCAAGCGGTGCCGTGACCACCGCGCCTGGCGGCTCGATCGCCGCCCCCGCGTCAGAGCTAGCCGCCGCCCTGCCTGCGGGCTCGCCGGTCGGCGCTCCAAGTCGTTCACGCATGCTCACGGCCACGGTCGCGAAGCTCCAGACCGCGAGCAGCATCCCCAGACTGACGAGCGGCCGCCAGTTGCCCAGCACCCACGGCAACAGCAGCGCGGTCAGCACGCTGACGAGCGCTGCCCAGCGCAGACGCCGAGCCAGATCGGGCAGGCGCGCGGCCCGCCAGCGCGCGAGCGGGCCGATCCCCATCAGAAAGATCGCCGGCGTCATCAGCGGCACGAACACGCTGTCGAAATACGGCGGTCCGACGGAAATCTTGTCGAGACCGAGCGCGTCGAGCGCCATCGGATACAGCGTGCCGAGCAGCACCGAGGCCGCCGCCACCATCAGCAGCACATTGTTCGAGAGCAGCAGCGCTTCGCGCGAAACCGGCTCGAAGCCCGCACCCAGACCGATTTGCGGAGCCCGCCACGCGAACAGCAGCAGCGCGCCGCCCACCACAAGCGCCAGAAACGCGAGGATGAAAACGCCGCGTGCCGGATCGCTGGCAAAGGCATGCACCGACGTGATCACGCCCGAGCGCACGAGAAACGTGCCGAGCAGACTCAGCGAAAACGCGCAGATCGCCAACAGTGCCGTCCAGCTGCGAAAACTGCCGCGCCTGTCGGTCACGGCGAGCGAATGGATCAGCGCGGTGCCGGCGAGCCACGGCATGAAGGACGCGTTTTCGACCGGGTCCCAGAACCACCAGCCACCCCAGCCAAGTTCGTAGTACGCCCATCCGCTGCCGAGCATGATGCCGAGCGTGAGGAAAAGCCACGCGGCAATCGTCCATGGACGCGACCAGCGCGCCCACGCCGCATTCAATTCGCCCGACAGCAGCGCCGCAATCGCAAACGCGAAGGCCACCGAAAACCCGACATAACCCATGTAGAGCATCGGCGGATGAATCACCATGCCGGGGTCCTGCAGGAGCGGATTCAGATCGCGCCCGTCCATCGCGGGCGGCATCAGACGGTTGAACGGATTGGAGGTGAACAGCATGAACAGCAGGAAGCCGGCGGCAATCCAGCTCATCACCGCCAGCACGCGCGCCACCATCGGCACCGCGAGTTGACGGCTGAAGAACGTCACTGCGACCATCCACACGGTCAGCAGCAGCACCCACAGCAGCAACGAGCCTTCATGCCCGCCCCACACCGCGGTGAAACGATAGATGGCGGGCAGCGCCGAATTGGAATTGTCGGCGACGTAGGCCACCGAAAAATCGTCGCTGAGAAACGACCACGCAAGACAGGCGAAGGCCAGCGCCACAAACGCGCATTGCGCGCGTGCCGCCGGCCACGCGAGCCGCATCCAGCCGGCGATGCCGAGTTGCGCGCCGAGCAGCGGCAGGGTCGCCGTCGTCAGTGCGAGCAGCAGCGCGAGAATCAAGGCAAAGTGACCGATCTCCGGGATCAAGGCTGGACGCCTCCTGGCTGACGATTATCGGCGCGGCGTGCGTCGTCCGGCGTGCGGGCCGTCAGGCGCAACGTCGCGGGTGCGGCAGCATCCACGGGCGCCGCCGGCTGCGCCGCTGATGCCTGTGCGCGGCGCACCGCTTCTGCCGCGTCGGGCGGCATGTATTTTTCGTCATGCTTTGCGAGGACTTCGTCGGCGTGGAACTGGCCGTCGCTGCCGAGCCGGCCCTGCGCGACCACGCCGCTGCCTTCGCGAAACAGGTCTGGCAGAACGCCGTGATAGACCACCGCCACCTGATTGACCGTATCGGTCACGATAAAGCGCACGCTCAGGCCGTCCGCGCCACGCGTGAGCGATCCGCGTTCGACCAGTCCGCCCAGGCGAAACCGATGCGCCGCCGGCATCTGCTGCGCCGCAATCTGGCTCGGACTCACGAAGAACATCACGTTGGCGCGAAACGCATTCAGCACCAGCGCACAGGTCAGTCCCGCGGCTGCCACCGCGCCGACGATCCAGCCCAGCCGCCTGCCTCTAGCGCTCATCCGCACGCTCCGGCGCGCCGGTGTCGCCCGACCTGCGCGCGGCTGCGCGAAGCTGGCCGCGTACACGCCAGGCCTCGACGATCAGCAATCCGAAGGTTGTCGCGAGCGCCACTGTCAAATAGGGGGTCTGCCCGAGCATCGCCGCCACGCTTGCCACGCTGTTCATGCGGCACGCTCCTCGAAGTTCGCTTCCCAAGGGGCCGCGCGACGGCGTTCCCGCATGATCGCGCGCACGCGCGCCAGCGCCACGGCAATCGCGTACGACCAGAAGCCGCCGGTCATCACGAAGATGCCCCACACCATCGACGCGCTCATCGACACACCGCTGCCGAAGCTCAGCGACGGCCCCTGATGCAGGGTGTACCACCACTGCACCGAAAAATAGATCACCGGAATATTGACGACGCCGATCAACGCCTGGGTGGCACAGGCGCGGTCGGCGCGGCGCGGGTCGTCGATCGCGGCGTGCAGCGCGAGAAAGCCGATATAGAGGAACAGCAGGATCAGCTCCGACGTGAGACGCGCGTCCCACACCCACCAGGCGCCCCATGTCGGCTTGCCCCACAGTGAGCCGGTAACGAGCGCGATCAACGTGAAGAGCGCGCCGGTGGGCGCCAGCGCGCGCGCCATCATCGCGGCCAGCCGCGCGTTGAGCAGCAGCCCGAGCGCGCAATACGCGGCCATCACCAGGTAGATCAGCATCGACATCCACGCGGCCGGCACATGCACGAACATGATGCGATACACGTCGCCTTGCAAGGCGTCGCGCGGCGCCGCCGCGAGACCGATCGCGAGGCCCGCGAAGATCAACAGCACGGCGCTCACGGCGAACAGCGGCACCAGCCGCGCCGCCAGCGGATCGAAGGTGCGTGGCGACGCGTAGCGGAACCAGTTCGGGCGGTTCATCTTCGTTACTCCATCGTGATGCGCAGGGCCGCGGCGCTGGCCCATGGGCACAGCGAAACGCCCGCGCACAGTGCTGCGCCGAGCAGCGAAAAATTGGCCGCGGACCACCCCGCGGTGCCGGCCGGATCGGCCGCGCCGACGCCGAAAATCAGCACCGGCACATAGAGCGGCAGAATCAGCAGACCGAGTAACGCGCCGCCGCCCCGCATGCCCAGCGTGAGCGCGGCGCCCATCGAGCCGATCAGAGTCAGAAGCGGCGTGCCGAGCAACAGCGACGCCATCAACGGCACGGTGTCGCGCAACCCGAGGTCGTACTGCAACGCGACCACCGGCGTGAGCAGCACCAGCGCGAAGCCGCTCGTCAGCCAGTGCGCGGCGATCTTGCCGAAGACGATGAGCGGCAACGGTTGCGGCGACAACGTCATCTGCTCGAGCGCGCCGCTCGCGAAATCCTGGCCGAACAACTGTCCGGCCGAGAGCATCGCGGCGAACAGGGCTGTCACCCACAGCACGCCTGGGGCGATGGCCTGCAGCAGCGCCGGATCGGTGCCGACCGCCAGCGGAAACAGACTCGAGGCGATCACGAAGAACAGCAAAGCGCCGAGCGCGACGCTGCGTCTGCGCCAGCTGAGCGCCAGTTCGCGGCGCACGATGCCGAGCATCAGCGCGATCATGATTCGCCCCGCTGCAGTTGCAGATGCTGCGTGCGCGCGGCAGCGGTCGGCAACGCCAGATGGGTGGTCGCCACCACGATGCCGCCGTCCAGCAGATGCTCGTCGAGCGCGTCGGCAAGCCATACCCGGGCGGTCTCGTCGAGCGCTTCGGCCGGTTCGTCGAGCAGCCACAATGGCTTGCGTTCGAGCATCACGCGGGCCAGCGCCGCCCGGCGCCGCTGCCCTTGCGACAAACTGCCGACGCGCGTGTGCCGCAGCGTCCACAGGTTCGCGATTTCCAGCACGTCGCGCTCACGCAGACGGGCATCGCTCAAACTGCCCGGATTCACGCCGAGCAACGCTGCAAAACGCAAATTCTCCAGCACCGACAGATCGTCGCTCAGGCCGTTGCTATGACCGACATAGGCACGCTCACGGCGAAACCGCTCAGGCTGCGCGTGCACGTTCATGCCGCGCCACCGTATGCTGCCGGCGACCGGCTGCAGCAGGCCTGCCAGCGCCCGCAGCAGCGTGGTCTTGCCGCAGCCGTTCGCGCCGTGGATTTGCAGCGCCCAGCCGGCCTCGATATTGAAATCGACGCCGTCGACGATCTCGCGCCCGCCGCGCCCAAGACCGAGACCTTCAGCGCGGAGCATCGTGAACCGTCCATAGGTTGGCGAGGTTGGCGGGCCTTGCCGGATTGTCCATGTGCCTGTCCATTGCACTACCCGCTCAATGCTTACCCGCGTTCTGCTTCGCGTCCGCGTCGGCCTGCGCCTGCGTC
This sequence comes from Paraburkholderia fungorum, assembly GCF_003610895.1. Lineage (GTDB taxonomy): Bacteria > Pseudomonadota > Gammaproteobacteria > Burkholderiales > Burkholderiaceae > Paraburkholderia > Paraburkholderia fungorum_B. The sequence goes on along the minus strand of NZ_MCAS01000012.1, from coordinate 98,034 downwards.
ATGTTCGGCAACTGGTGCGCAATGCCCTTGTGACAATCGATGCAGGTTTTTTCGCCGGTGCCGAGAAAGCGCTGGTGCGCTTCCTGCGCACGCGGACTCTGCCGCGTGAAGTCCATGTACTCGAACGAGTGGCAATTGCGGCATTCGAGCGAATCATTCGCCTTGAAGCGCGCCCATTCGTGCTCCGCCAGCTCGAGCCGTTTGTCCTGGAACTTCTCGCGCGTGTTCACCACGCCGAACACCTTGGCCCAGACCTCCTTCGACGCCTGCATCTTGCGGGCGATCTTGTCGGTCCAGTTGTGCGGCACGTGGCAATCGGAACACTTGGCGTGCACGCCGCTGCGATTGCTGAAGTGGATCGTGGTCTTAAGCTCGGCATAGGTGTTGTCACGCATCTCGTGACAGCCGGTGCAGAACGCCTCGGTGTTGGTCAACTCCATCGCCGTGTTGAACGCGCCCCAGAACACCACGCCCGCGACGAAACCGCCCAGGGTGAGAAAACCCCGGCTGAAATAGGTGCTCGGCCGATTGATGGTTCGCCAGTAGCGGCGGATCAGATCGCGCATGTCGGTCTCTACTTTTTGGGCTGGACAGCGGGCGGCGGCAGGCGGACGTCCGCGATATCCGTAAAAGTGTTGCCGACCAGCGGCTTGATATCGGCCTGCGGCACGTGGCACTGCGTGCAGAAATAGCGGCGCGGCGCGAGGTGGCCGAGGGTTTCGCCGGCGCGATCGGTGTAGTGCGAAATTGCGATCGGCACCGCTCCGCTCTCTTCAGCACGGCTGCGGGCATGGCACGCAAGGCAGCGGTTGGCGTTGCGGTCGAGCTGATAACCGTCGATCTTGTGAGGAATGGTTGGCGGCTGCTGCGCATAGGCGCGGCCGCGGATCACGTCCTTGTTCTCCGTGGGCGCGATCAGCGGCGGCTTCATCTCCTCGTCGAGCGGCGTGGTGCCGCGCAACGTGTCGTGGAAAGGCGTCGCCGGGATAGTCGGCTGGGCGAGAGCGGCGGCGCCCAGCGCGAGCACGGGAAAGACCGCAAGGACGAACCATGCACGCATCGCACGCTCCTAGACTTTGACGATTTTGACCGCACACTTCTTGTAGTCGGTCTGCAGCGAAATCGGATCGGTGGCATCGAGTGTGACCTTGTTGATCAGCTGGCTCGAATCGAACCACGGCACGAACACGAGCCCGCGAGGCGGCTTGTCACGACCACGCGTTTCGACCCGCGTGCGGATATAGCCGCGCCGCGACATCACCTTGACCTCGACGCCGCGACGCAGGCCCATCGCCTTGGCGTCGTCGGGATGCATGAAGCACACCGCGTTGGGAAAGGCCCGGTAGAGTTCGGGCACGCGGCGCGTCATCGAGCCCGAATGCCAATGCTCGAGCACGCGGCCCGTGGCGAGCCAGAACGGATACTCCTTGTCGGGCGATTCGGCGGGCGGCTCATAGGGCAGCGCATAGATCACGGCGCGGCCGTCCGGGTTGCCATAGAACTGCCAGCCGGTGCCCGCCTTCACATACGGATCGGAGCCTTCCTTGTAACGCCAGCGCGTTTCCTTGCCATCGACCACCGGCCAGCGCAAGCCGCGCGCCTTGTGATAGTCGTCGAATGGCGCGAGGTCGTGACCGTGGCCACGGCCAAAGCTCGCGTATTCCTCGAACAGGCCTTTCTGGATATAGAAGCCGAACGCCTTTGCTTCGTCGTTGCGATAGGTGGCGTCGGTTTGCGACACCGGAAATCTGTCGACCTGGCCGTTGCGATACAGCACGTCGTAGAGCGTTTTGCCCTTGTATTCGGGCTTCTGCGCGATCAATTCGGCGGGCCATACCTCTTCCACCTTGAAGCGCTTCGAAAACTCCACCAGTTGCCACAGATCGGAACGCGCTTCACCGGGCGCGACCACGAGCTGGTGCCAGAATTGCGTGCGCCGCTCGGCGTTGCCATACGCGCCTTCCTTCTCGACCCACATCGCCGAGGGCAGGATCAGGTCGGCCGCCACCGCCGTGACCGTCGGATAAACGTCCGACACCACCACGAAATTGTCCGGATTGCGATAGCCTGGCAGGACTTCCTGATTGATGTTCGCGCCGGCTTGCACGTTGTTGTTCACCTGCACCCAGTAAGCGTTGAGCTTGCCGTCGTGCAGCATGCGGTTCTGCAATACCGCGTGATAACCGGGTTTGGGCTGAATCGTGCCCGGCGGCAGCTTCCAGATATGCTCGGCTTCCTCGCGATGCTTCGGGTTGGTGACGACCATGTCGGCCGGCAGCCGGTGCGAGAACGTGCCGACTTCCCGCGCGGTGCCGCACGCGGAGGGCTGGCCGGTCAGCGAGAATGGACTGTTGCCGGGCGTCGCGATTTTGCCGGTCAGCAGATGCAGGTTGTAGACCATGTTGTTGGCCCACGTGCCGCGCGTGTGCTGGTTAAAACCCATGGTCCAGAACGACATCACCTTGACCTTCGGATCCGCGTAGAGCTGCGCCAGCTGGTCGAGCTTGAGCTTCGAGACGCCTGAGAGTTTCGTGACGTAGGCGGCGTCGTACTTCGAGACGAATTGTGCAAACGCTTCGTAGGTAATCGGCTGCGAGCCGTTGGGGTCGTCGGCGTTTTTCGCGGCTTTTTGCAGCGGATTGTCGGGCCGCAGGCCATAGCCGATATCGGTATTGCCGGCTTTGAATACCGTGTGCTTATCCACGAACGCGTGGTTCACATGGCCGTTCCTGATGATGTAGTTGGCGATGTAGTTAAGAATCGCCAGATCGGATTGCGGCGTGAAGATGATCGTCTCGTCGGCCAGATCGAAGCTGCGATGCTCGAAGGTGGAGAGCGTGACGACCCGGGTCGACGGTGCGCTGAGCCGGCGGTCGGTGACCCGGGTCCACAGCACCGGGTGCATTTCGGCCATGTTCGAGCCCCACAGCACGAAAGCGTCGGTTTGCTCGATATCGTCGTAGCAGCCCATCGGCTCGTCCATGCCGAAGGTACGCATGAAGCCCGTCACCGCCGAGGCCATGCAGTGACGCGCATTCGGATCGAGATTGTTGCTGCGAAAGCCGGCCTTCATGAGCTTGACCGCCGCGTAGCCTTCCCACACGGTCCACTGCCCCGAGCCGAACATGCCGACGGCGGTCGGCCCTTTGGTCTTCAGGACACGCTTGAACTGCTCGGCCATCACGTCGAAGGCCCGGTCCCACGACACCGGCGCGAACTCACCGTTCTTGTCGTACTTGCCGTCTTTCATGCGCAAGAGCGGCGTGGTCAGCCGGTCCTGGCCATACATGATCTTCGACAGAAAGTAGCCCTTCACACAGTTCAGGCCGCGATTGACCTCCGCCTGCGGGTCGCCCTGGGTCGCCACCACCCGGCCGTCCTTCACGCCGACGCTCACGCCGCAACCCGTGCCGCAGAACCGGCACGGCGCCTTCGACCAGCGCAGGTTGTCACTGGCCGCGCCCGCGGCGGCGTCGTCCATGCCCGGCAGCACGACACCCGCGGCGGACGCGGCGGTGGCCGCGGCGGTCTGCTTAATAAACGTGCGACGGGTGAGCTTCATCCGCGACCTCCTCGTTCAACGATTCGAGATCTTCATGATGCTGATAGACGAGCGCGGCGCCATAAACGCCCGGTAATGCGTGAATCGCGCTCAGTTGCGCGGCGACTTCAGCTGTATAAGCGCCTTCAAGCGTCACGACCAGTTTGCCCTGCTCACTTACGGCATGAATTTCGGCATGGGGAATCTCGCCGATTGCGCGGCGAACACTATCGAGACGCGCGGCCTGGACATGCACGACGATGCCCGCAATATGTAATTCGGCGCGTGCTTCATTACCGCATACTGCCTGCTCTGAAACGACAGACATAGCGTTACCCTCCGGTTAAATCCGGTTATATGGGAGACGGTGAAAGCAGGTGGAGATCAGTGGGGCGGTCCACCAATAAGCAATTGGTAAAACCAGACGGCAAATCCATAACCAGCGATAAGAATCACTGTCAAAACAGGCACCATTACCGCGGTGAGAAACAGGAAACTGCGCCACTCTTCCGATTTGCGGACTTCGTCGTTCATGCCGAAGCTCCTATGGCTCTTTGGCTAATGCCTCGATATTCATCATGCCAATGCAGTGAATGTATTTTTGCTTGCAGAATTGAAATGGTCAAGAAATATTTTCCGCCTTTTTATTGGCCCGCGTTTACGGATTCGAGGATTCGGTGACAATTTCTGCAATGCGGCATTTATCCATTCCGCATGCCGCATGGTGTTTTAATATGCAAAAAAATCCGCTTTAAATCACACGGCGATTCTGATACTCAATTTCAATAAGCGCTTTATCGGAAAATGAATGCGGCGCAGGAATGACTTGCGGGTGAAGCGAATGCGGCAATGCCCGCTTTTGAAGAAAGCGGGCGCAGGCGCGCCCGCATCGGCCTAGCGTTGCGTTTTGGCCTTCTCCGCCTGCGCGAGAGTCTGCGCCGGCTTCGCATCGAATTCATGCTCCACACCGTCCGCCCCGACCGGCGCACGATGCAGCACGAGTGCGCGCTCGCGCTGCAGCAAAGGCACATTGGGCGACTCCTGCCAGTCCGGATCGGGAATTTCGCCGAATACCTGGCGCAGCCGCTCGCCCCACGTGCGATGAATCATCTCGAAGTAGGCATTGTCGTGATCGACCGAAACGAAACGCGTGACGCGCAGCGAATCTTTTTCGTAGACCAGCAGATCGAGCGGCAGACCCACTGAAAGATTCGAGCGCAGCGTCGAATCCATCGAAATCAGCGCGCACTTGGCCGCCTCGTCGAGTGGCGTGGACGGTGTCAGCACGCGATCGATGATCGGCTTGCCGTACTTGGCCTCGCCGATCTGGAAATACGGATTCACGGCCGAGGCTTCGATGAAATTGCCCGCCGCGTAGATCATGAACAGGCGCGGCCGGTTGCCCGCGATCTGGCCGCCGAGAATGAAGCTGCAATTGAAGTCGACGCCGAATTCCTGCAACGCCTGAGCTTCGCGCTGGTGCACGCAGCGCACCGCGTGGCCGATCACGCGGGCCGCGTCGGCCATGGTCGGCGCGTTCCAGAGCGTGGCCTGGGTGGGATCGGCGGGCTCGGACAGCTCGTGCAGCACCGCTTGCGTGAGCGACAGATTGCCGGCGCCCAGCAGCACGAGCATGCGCTCGCCCGGCTGCTCGAACACCGACATCTTGCGCGCGGTGCTGATGTGATCAACGCCCGCATTGGTGCGCGTGTCCGACAGGAACACGAGTCCGTCGTCGACGGACATGGCCACGCAGTAGGTCATAAGAAAAGGTACCCGCAAAAAACGACAGAACGGCGCTATTGTAATGCGATGCGCATGCGCCCTCCCGCCGCCGCTATTGCGGCGTCTGCCCGCTGACCGTCACGGACACCTTCAGCTGCTCCTCCAGCCCGCCGATACGCCGGCCGCGCACCGGCGCGGCGGCTTCGTAGTCGCGCGCCACGGCGAGCCGGCAGTAGATCTCGCTGGCAAACGCGGCATGCGTCACGTCGACGGAAATCCACCCCTTGCCGTCGAGCCAGACGTCGACCCATGCATGGCTCGCGCCATGCTCAACATCGCCGGGTTCGATGTAGCCGCTCACGTAACGCGCCGGGACGCCGCGCACGCGGCAACAGGCCAGCATCAGGTGCGCATGGTCCTGGCACACGCCGTTGCCGAGCGCGAGCGCCTCGGCGGCCGTGCTGGTGACTTCGGTAATGCCGGGGTTGTACTTCACGCGCTGCACGATCTGTTCGGACAACTCGATCAGATTGCCCGAGCTCGCGAGGCTCGGCACCGAGGCGGCCAGCTCGCGAATCGCCGCGTCGGCCTCGGTGAGACGCGTCGAGCACGTGAAATGCTCGAGCGGAATCGGGCCGACGGCGTCGCGCAACTGGCCATCGATCAGGGCAATCGTGTCCACTTCGCCCGCTACATGCAGACGAATCTCGCCATGCGGCTTGTTGATGACGAGCGTATGCAGCACATTGCCATAGGCATCCACGGTTGCGTCGAGCTTGCCGGGCGCGTCGATACTCCAGCGCCGCACCACCTGCGAGGCGCCGCTCGAGGGTGTCAGACGCAGTTGCTGGATCGAATAGTGGACAGTCGCTTCGTAGCGATAGGACGTGTCGTGGCGGATCGTCAGGTACATAAAAAGAACTCCGTCAGGCGACTGGCAACATCAGATAGGTACGCGCAACCAGATTGCCGAGCTCGAACACGCGAGCAAGGAACTGCGTCAGATAGGCGTGCAGGCCGGCTTCGAAAATCTGCCGGATGTCGGAATACACCAGCTCGGCGCGCAGCTTGCCGGCAAACCGTTCGCACTGGTTCGAGCCCGGTGTGCGCAGCATCGCCAGATTCGTGCAGACACCTTCGAGCGAAGCGAGCAGCGAGCGCGGCATCTGCTGGTTCAGGATCATCAGTTCGACCACCCGCGCCGGCGTGACGACGTCGCGATACACCTTGCGATAAATCTCCAGCGCCGACACCGAACTGAGAATCGAGGTCCAGTAGTAAAAATCCTCGAGCTGGCGGGCGGCGTCACGCGAATTCGGCTCGACGTCGGCAAAGCGCACGTCGAGAATCCGCGCGGTGTTGTCGGCGCGTTCGAGGAAAGTGCCAAGCTGCGTGAAGAAGAACGCGTCGTCCTGCAACGCGGTGCCAATCGTCACGCCGCGCGACAGGTGCGAGCGGAACTTCACCCACTCGAACAGCGCGCCCGGATTGCTCGACGCCTGGCCGGCCGAGGCGCGTTCGTTGAACTCGAGCCAGGTGTCGTTGATGGTTTCCCACCATTCGGTCGTCAAGGTGCCCCGCACGGCGCGGGCGTTTTCGCGCGCGGCCTGCAGACACGAGTGAATGCTCGACGGATTGGTCGCGTCGGCCACCATGAAATCGAGCACATGCTCGCGGGTCGGTTCGTCGTAGCGCTGGGCGAAAGCGGCTTCGAGTTCGGAGATGCGCAGCACCGAGCGTTGCGCGCGCGCCTCCTGTTCAGGCGTTTGCGGCAGCAGCAAAGCCTTCAGGTTGATGTCGAGCATGCGGGCGGTATTCTCCGCGCGCTCCATATAGCGGGCCATCCAGAAGAGGTGATCGGCGGTTCGGCTAAGCATGACGGCGTTCCGTATCTGATGACGCGAGACCCTGGCAAAAGGAGCAAGGTCCGCGCGGGTTTTCCGTGTACGCCGGCGAGAATCTGAGTTATCGCCGGCGCTTCAGGTTGCGGGCGCGGCTGCCTGCAGAGCTAAAGGTGTTGCTGCATGAGTTGATTCATCAGCAAGCCCGGCAACCGCGTTGGCAACCGCGTCAGTCGACCATCCACGTATCTTTGGTCCCGCCCCCTTGCGACGAATTGACGACAAGCGAGCCTTCCTGCAACGCCACGCGTGTCAGACCGCCCGCGCACATCGTCACGCCCTTGCCCGACAGCACGAAGGGACGCAAGTCGATATGGCGTGGCGCGATACCCGCTTCGACAAAAGTCGGACACGCGGAAAGCGCCAGCGTGGGCTGCGCGATATAACCCGCGGGCCGCGCAATCAGGCGCTCGCGGAACGACTCGATTTCGGCCTTGGTCGACGCCGGCCCCACCAGCATTCCGTAGCCGCCCGCGCCGTGCACTTCCTTCACCACCAGCTCGGGCAGATGCGCGAGCGTGTAGGCGAGATCGTCGGGCTTGCGGCACTGGAAGGTGGGCACGTTGTTGAGGATCGGCTTCTCACCGAGATAAAACTCGATCATCTCCGGCACGTACGGGTAAATCGATTTGTCGTCGGCGATGCCGGTGCCCATGGCGTTTGCAAGCGCCACACGCCCGGCGCGATACGCCGTCAACAGACCCGGCACGCCCAGCGCCGAATCGTTGCGGAAGGCGAGCGGATCGAGGAAATCGTCGTCGACGCGGCGGTAGATCACGTCGACGCGCTTCGGCCCCTGCGTGGTGCGCATGAACACATAGTTGTCGTCGACGAACAGATCCTTGCCTTCCACCAGCTCCACGCCCATCTGCTGGGCGAGGAAGGTGTGCTCGAAATACGCGGAGTTGTACATGCCCGGCGTGAGCACCACCACGACCGGATCGTCGACGCCTTCGGGCGCGACCGAGCGCAGTGTGTCGAGCAGCAGATCGGGATAATGCGCGACCGGCGCAATGCGGTTCTGAACGAACAGCTCGGGAAACAGCCGCATCATCATCTTGCGGTTTTCGAGCATGTAGGAGACGCCCGACGGCACCCGCAGGTTGTCTTCGAGCACGTAGAACTCGCCCTCGTCGCCCGCGCGCACCACGTCGACTCCGGCGATATGCGCGTAAACACCGAGTGGCACGTTGACGCCCTGCATTTCAGGCCGGTATTGCGCGTTGGTATAGACCTGTTCGGCCGGCACGATCCCGGCGCGCACGATGTTGCGATCGTGATAGACGTCGTGGATAAACAGATTGAGCGCCTGCACCCGCTGGCGCAAACCGGCTTCCAGCGTCTGCCATTCGCTGCGTGGAATGATGCGCGGAATCAGATCGAAGGGAATCAGCCGCTCGGTGCCGGACAAATCGCCGTTCACCGCGAAGGTGATGCCGACCCGGCGAAACAGCAGATCGGCTTCCGCACGCTTGCGTGCGATCGCCTCGTTGCCCTGCTTCACCAGCCACCGCTCAAAGCGCGCGTAGTGTGGCCGCACGGCATCGTCATGATGACGCATCTCGTCATAGCATCGCATGTCACGCCCCGCTCTTGTTGTCGGATAGAAGGCGAATGCGCTGCGCATTCGGTGTTCGACAATCGTTCAAGCAAGCGCTATGCCATTGAGCTTTTCGCGCACAAAACACGGTGCATGCACGCTAAAAGCGCATCCCGACCGGCGCGCCTCGCTGCCATCGTACTGCGACGGCCCATGATGCGCTAGTACGGTGCACCGAGGCACCGTGACGGGCAGCGGCAAGCTCGCGAGCACAGCGGACGCATAAAAAAATCCCCGCGGATTTGCATCCACGGGGATTCAGACTACTTGCACTGCGGGTCGGCTCAAACGTTAACCACGGTTAAAAGCGCACGGTTAAAAGCGCACGGTTAAAGCACACGGCTAAAAACACCCAGCTAAAAGCACGCCGTTAACAACCACGCTCGACAACCGCGGCAACGCATGAAGCGCGATCAGCCTGCTGCTGCGTCTTTCAGCTTCTTCAGCGGACGTGCCTTGATGCGCACGCTAGCCGGCTTGGCCGGGAACCAACGCTCTTCGCCCGAGAACGGGTCTTTGCCGAAGCGCTTCTTCTTCGCCGGCACAGCTTGCACGACGATTTTCAGAAGACCCGACAGCGTGAATTCGCCAGCGCCCTTCTTGTGCACCGCGCCGAGGATCGTGTCTTCGAGCGCAGCCAGCACAGCCTTGGCAGCCTTCGGTTCAACAGCAGCGCGTTCAGCGACGTGAGCAGCCAGCGAGGCCTTCGTGAAGGTGTCCTTGATCGGCGACGGAGCGCTGGAAGCCTTCACGGCGACCTTCTTAGCTGCGACGGCCTTCTTCGCAGGAACAACTTTCTTTGCAGCAACCTTCTTGGTCGGTACCGGGGCAGCAGCCTTCTTGGCCACCTTTTTTGCGGAAGTCGGCATGTTTCTCCTACCTGTAGTGGTCAGTGAATTGCACGAAGCGCACACGGTATGTGCACGCTTCAACGCCGGATTCTACAAGCGCTAATACGATTTGCGCGAATCTTTTGTGTATAACAGCGAAGGTTTGTTGCGCGGCGCAGACTGCGTAACACATTTTGATCCTTGTTTTAGCGGGTAAACATGCCTCGGCGCGCGACAACCGGCCCCGCAACACGGACACGTAACGTGCGTTACAAGTCATTTCAACGCGTAAATAGCGGCACTTTCGGCGCCGGGCGATGCTCGCCGACGGTTAGCAACGATCGCCGCCGCGGCTGCCGGGAACCGGCGAATGACGACTCGACAGCCCCATCGTCGCGCACCGGCGCGCTCGCGATGCTGGTTTCTGCGGCAGAAAAAACACGCCCCCTGCAGCGAAAATCTCTGCAGGGGGCGGCTAAGGTGACTGCGCGACAGAAAATCGCGCGCCGTTTCAACGCGCGCTCATGGCCGGCTAACGTGCTTCAGATCGTGCTCGGTCTCCTTCACATGGGCCCAGTACTCGTCCTCGTTGCGCGCCATGCCGAGTTCGCCGTTGCGATAGGCGATCGCCAGCGCCAGATTGGCTTCGGGTAACTCCGCATTGGCTGCGCGGCTCAGCCATTGCAGTGCGAGCGCATCGTCGTGCGGCAGCGTCGCGCCGAAGCGATACTCGTTGGCGAGCTGAAATTGCGCGAGGGGCAACCCGGCTTGCGCTGCCTGTTCCAGCCAGCGAATCGCCAGCTGCGGGTCCCGTGCGACGCCGTAGCCATTGCGATAAAGCGTCGACAGATCGTAAGCCGACTGCGGATCATGCGACGCGGCTGCGGCCAGCCAGTGACGGCTTTCCGCATAATCCGGCGCAATGCCGGGCAGTCCGCGCAACAGCAGATGTCCGAGCGTGCCTTGCGCAGCCGGCACACCGTCGAGCGCAAGTTGCCGATACAACTCGACACCTTCGCGCCGCTCATCGAGCTGTGCGGAACTCACCAGCACGTCGGCCAACGCCTCGCGCGCCGCCACGTTGCCAAACGCCGCGGCAACGCGCAGCCGCCACACCGGCCACGCGGCGTGCGTGGCCGAGCCCTGCATGCGCCAGTCGTCGATCTGCACGCTGGATGCGGGCGTCGCCAGGCGTGTGCCGACGACCGTGGCGAACGCGCCGGCCGCGATCGCGACAGCCACGGCGAGGCTCACCACCATGGCCGCCGGCCTCAAGGAAAAGCGCGCCGTCATTGGTTCAGGTTCACCGCGTAGACGCCGAGACCCTTGCCGGTGCCGTCGTCGGCCTGCAGCTGGGTGACGTTGGTGACGCCGTAGCTCTGCGCGAGCGCCGTCAGATTCGGCGGCGCCTTGAAGGTCACCTGCCCGGCGGTCGCCACCTTGGTGAAGCGCCAGCTACGATCGCTGCCGTTGTTCGCCACCTTGATGGCCTGCAGCTTCTTGATGTAGGCAATCAGGACATCGCGGTTCGCATCCGGTGAGGCGTAAATCGTCTTGCTGCCGTCCAGCCCCGGAAAACTGCCGCCGCCGCTCGCGCGATAGTTGTTGGTCGCGACGATGAACTGCTGCGTATCCGAGATCGCCGCGCCCTGATATTTCAGGTTGCGGATCCGGCTGCCCACGGCTTGCGTCACGTCGATTTCGTAGCTGAAATCCTTCGACGTGATCATGTCGAAGTTATAGCCCGGGAAGGTGCTGACCAGCGCCTGCGCCGCCGTATTGGCCGGATCGATCTTGTTGAAGCGCTTCGCCGCGGTTTCGAGCCACGCTTTCAGATCGGCGCCCGTCACCTTCACCGCATAAATCGTGTTCGGGTAGAGGTAGAGGTCGGCGGCGTTGTTGATCGCGACGTTGCCCTGCGCGACGTCCGTGAAATCGTTGCCACCGCCAAAACCGCTCTTGAACGGCGCGCTGACCGACAACACCGGAATGCCCGCATATTGCGGCAGATTCGCGCTGACGTAGTCCTGCACGTAAGCCGCCTGCGCCTGATTGACGATCTCGATGGCCGAGACATCGCCCACGTCGGCGAAGTAGCTGGTCATGCGGAAATCGGTCGAGCCGATCGGCGTCTTCACATAGTTGATGGTCGCCACGTGTTCGGCCGCGATGGCTTGCGAGATCGTCGGATCGAGAGCCACGTAGCTGCCATCCGCGTTCTGGATCGAACGCGCTTCCGAGGTGCTCGAATTGCGGTCCACCGTCCACGTGCCGTTCGTGTAGCTCAGCGCGAGCTTGATGACGCCGAGATGCTTGCCCCAGAAATTCGCCATCACGGTCGGCACGCCGTTGACCGTGCCCTTGACCTTGTCGACACCCGGCAGGTTGAACTGCGAGACCGTGCTGTTCTTGTCGGGGAATACCTGATGCGAGTGGCCGATCATCATCGCGTCGATGCCGGCCACCTTCGAAAGATAGTAGCTGCCGTTTTCCATCGACGGCGAATAGGTCGAACTGTCGAGCCCGCCATGCGACAGCGCGACGATGATTTGCGCGCCCTTCGCCTTCATTTCCGGCACGTACTTCGAGGCGCTTTCCACCAGGCCCTGCGTATAGACGTTGCCGTCGAGCCAGCGTTTGTCCCACGCCATGATGGCGGGCGGCGTAAAGCCGATCACGCCGATTTTCACCGGTGCGGTGATGGTCTTGCCGTCCGGCGTCGTGGCCGTCAGCGTACGCTCGAGGATCGTGTACGGCTTGAAGATCGGCTGTTGCGATTTCGCGCCGAGCACGTTGGAGAGCACCAGCGGAAAATTCGGCCCCGCGCACGTCGGTTGCGATGCGACCGGGCTCATGTTCGGCACGTCGAACGTGCTGCCGGTCGCCTGCGCGAGGAACGGCAGGCCGTAGTTGAATTCGTGATTGCCGATGTTGCCCGCGTCGTACTTCAGCAGGTTCATCACCTTGTAGACACCGAGCGTGGTCTTGCAATCGATCGGCGCGACCTGCGCCTGGTAGTCGGCGAGCGCCGTACCCTGAATCGTGTCGCCGTCGTCGAGCAGCAGCGTGTTCGGGAATTCCTTGCGCGCCGCCGCGATCAGCGTCGCCGTGCGCTCCAGGCCGAGCGACTTGTCTTCGGCCAGCTTGTAGTAGTCGTAGCTGAGGATATTGGTGTGAATGTCGGTGGTTTCCAGCAACGCGAGCGTCGCCTTCGTGCCGCTCGCCACCTGTTGTTGCGGCTGCGGCTGTGACTGCGCCGTCTCAAGATCGCCACTGCTGCATGCCGTGATGCCGATCGCGCTCACCGCACCCAATGCACCCAGGGCGCCGGCCGTGCGAAACGCACGCATCCTCTTTGCTTCCATAAACGTCAGTCGCATCCCTACTATCCTCCGGTTGTCGTTTTATCGCGCCGCGCCTTTCGGGAGCGGCACTGCCTTACAAACAATTACAGAGGCGCAAGGTTACGGGCGCTTTATGACACTGATTTGTATGGATTCAGATAGGCTTAAGTAAGACTTAAGCGTGCTTGGGATCGTCAGCGCGCAAGGCGCGGCAGAATGCCCGCGAGCTTGCCAAGCGCCGCATCGATATGTTCGACGGCGATATTGCCGTAGCCAAACATCACACTGGGCTGCGGTTTCACACGCACATGGAACGGCGCAAGCCCATACAAACCGATCGACGCTTCACGCGCGGCGCCCACCAGCGCCTCCTCGGTCAACGGCGCCTTCAGCCGCGTTGCCATGTGGATGCCGGCGCTCGGCACGATCGGCTCGAACCACGGCGCGAGGCCCCCCTGCAGATGCTCGAGCAGCATCGCGCGGCGCGCCGCATAGGTCTTGTGCATGCGCCGCAGGTGCTTGGCGAAATCGCCGTTGAGCATGAAGCTCGCGAGCGCGGTTTGCGTGAGTGTGCAGCCGTGACAGTCGGCGATTTGCCGGGCCTTGAGGAGTGGCCCGTACAGCGACGCGGGCGGCACCACATAGCCGATCCGCAGTTCCGGGAAAATCGTTTTCGAGAACGTGCCCACATACGCAACGAGACCGGCGCGGTCGAGACTTTTCAGTGGCTCCATGGCCCGGCCCTCGAAGCGATACTCACAGTCGTAGTCGTCCTCGATGATGACGGCGCCGCGCTTCTGCGCCCATTCGAGCAACTCGACGCGCCGCTCCAGACTCATCGGCATGCCAAGCGGAAACTGATGCGAGGGCGTCACATAGACGACGCGCGCCTTGTCCGGCAGCTTGCGCACGATCAGGCCTTCCTTGTCCACCGGCACCGGCATCACGCGTGCGCCCGTGGCCGCAAAACACGCCCGCACCGGTGGATAGCCGGGGTCTTCGAGCGCCGCGATTTCGCCGGGCCGCAACGTGATGCGCGCAATCAGATCGAGTGCGTGCTGGGCGCCCTGGGTGACGATCACGTCGTCCCAGTTGCTCGTGACCGCGCGGTTGAACGCCAGGTAGCGCGAAATCGCGAGGCGCAATTCCTGTTCGCCCGCCACGTCGCGATACATGCCCTGGCCGCGCGCCTGTACGCGCAACGCGTGATTCACGCAGCGGCGCCAGACATCGAAGGGGAACAGCGATTTGTCGGTCGCGCCGCCGACGAAATCGTGCGGCGGGGCCACTGTGGGCCTCGGCAACGAGAACGACTCGGGCATCTGCTCCCACAGCGGCTGGGCGCGCGCCGCGGCTTTCTGTTTCGCCTTGGCCCGCTCGCGCGCCGAGTCGGCCGCGAGTGCATGCGGCGAGCGCTCCGACGGCAGACGCTCCAGACCATCGGCAACGAAGGTGCCCGAACCGGCGCGGGCGCTCAGATAGCCCTCGGAGAGCAGCCGTTCGAACACGTCGAGCGTGGTCTTGCGCGAAACGCCCAATTGCGTGGCGAGATCGCGCGTGGAAGGCAAGCGCGTGCCTCCCGCGAGACGCCCCTCGAGTATGCCGGCGCGCAACTGCCGGTAGATCTGTCCGGACAGATCGTGACGCCCTTCTACCGCGATGTGAATGTCCATCCGAGTGGCTACCTTAAATATCCTGGAAATGGTTATTCCGAAAGACCAATACCGACCGTAAGCTTACCTCCGTCGCCGCCCTCGGAGCGGACACTTCCCAGACATTTACCGGACATTGACCGGATATTTACGAAAAGGAACACCTCATGCAATCGCGTCTCGACTTCTACAAAGCCAGCCCGAGCGGCACCCGCGCGATGATCGCGCTCGAGGAAACCGTCGGCAAAAGCACGATCGACAAATCGCTCGCCGAACTGGTGCGGATTCGCGCGTCACAGCTGAACGGCTGCGCGTTCTGCCTCGATATGCACGTGACGGACGCGCGCAAGCACGGCGAAACCGAGCGGCGCCTGGCAACGGTGGCGGCGTGGCGCGAAGCGCCGTTCTTCACCGAGCGCGAACGCGCGGCGCTCGAATGGACCGAATCGGTCACGCTGATCGCACAAACGCGTGTGCCGGATGACGTGTGGGAAGCGGTGAAGCCGCATTTCACCGAGCAGGAAATCAGCGACCTGACCTTGCTGATCATTGCGATCAACGGCTGGAACCGGATTGCGGTTTCGTTCCGGAAAATGCCGGAGTAAATGCGCGGAGCGGGATCGCCGCACGCCAACCTGGCGCTGCGCATAAAACGCAAAATGGCGCGCCCGCACAATGCGAGGCGCGCCATTTTTATGCTGCTTTCGCGTATCCGGCGAGCGGCGAATCCGTGCCGCTTTCCGGACCCGTGACAGATTACTCCGCCGCCACCACGCCGCTCAGTGCAGCGGTTTGCCGCGCGTTCTCACGCGCTTCGTCGCCACAACGCTGATGCTCACGCGACAGCTTGCGCATCAGCGGCAACAGCAGCACGGCAATCAGCGCGCCCACTGCCGCGAGCCAGCCGAGGCCCGTAAACAGCTTGATGTACAACGGCAGCGATTCGAGCGGATCCATATCGCCCTTCGGCATCTGCGCGAAATTCGCCACCACGCTGCCCAGATACTGCGACACGCCGGTTGCCACGAAGTAAGCGCCCATCATGAAACCGCTCATCCGCGCCGGTACGTAGCGCGCGATCATCGCCAGACCCAGCCCGCTCACCAGCAATTCGCCGAGAGAATACAAACCGTAGCCGCCCACCATGAACCACGACGACACGCGCCCGTTCACCGCATAGCTGCCGCTCGCCGCATACACGAAGAAACCGGCCGCCACCACCGCGAAGCCGCACGCGTACTTGACCGCCACCGGCACGTCCTTGCCGTTCTTCGCGAGCTTCGTATAGAGCAGCGCGAGCACCGGGCTCAGCAACATGATCCAGATCGGATTGAGCGCCTGGAACTGCGCGGCGCTCCACGTGAACAAGGTCTCGCCGAACAGCATGAAGCGCGGATCGACGTTGCGCAGCGCGAACAGCGTGAGCGAGGTCGACATCTGCACGTAGAACACGAAGAACAGGATCACCTGCGCGGTCAGGACCAGCGCGGCAATCAGACCCGAGCGCTCCGAGCGTTCGCACTTCATCAGCATGTAGCCGAAGATCGCCAGAATCGCGACGCCCGCCGCGTACACGCAGGCCACCGCAATCGCCTTGTGCTGCAGCACGAACATCGTTGCCGTGCCGAGTGCGATGCCGCCCAGCGCAACCGCGCCGACGCGCTTCCACCGGACCGGTTCGGCATCCGGCGCGGAGCCGATATGCGCGAGCGTGCGGAACATGATGAAGTAGTTCAGCACCGACAACAGCATGCCCGCGCAGCAGACGGCGAATGCCGTGTGCCAGCCCCAATGGTCCTTGATCCACGGCGTCGCGAGCATCGACAGCGTCGAGCCGATATTGACCGCCATGTAGTAGATCGTGAACGCGCTGTCGATGCGCGCGTCGTCGCCTTCGTAGATGCGGCGCACGAGGTTGGCGGCGTTCGCCTTGAAAAGGCCGTTGCCCACCACGATCACGCCGAGCGACGCGTACATGTAGCTCAGTTGCTCGTTGGGCAGCGCCAGCATGAAATAGCCGGCCGCCAGCACGGTGGCGCCGAAGATCATCGTGCGGCGCGCACCGAGAATCTTGTCGCCGATCCAGCCGCCAATCGAGGGCGACGCGTACACCAGCGCCGTGAACGCGCCCCACGTGAGGGTGGCGTGGCTGTCGGTGAAGCCCAGCTTGTCGATCATGAACAGGACCAGCAGCGCGGCCATCCCGTAGTAGCCAAAGCGCTCCCACATCTCGATCAGAAAAACCGTCGAGAACGAACGGGTCTGCGAGACCGGTGCGCGGGCGGCGGGATTGGACGAATTCATCATGTACCTCTCGTACTTACGGTTGCGGCGGCGCATGGGCTAGCCACGCGGCGCGAAAAACGGAAACTGGAAAAAACTCAGCCGGCCCGGCGCCATACGGCGCGCGTTGACCCAGGCCCGCGCAGTCGGTGGCGCGTTCATCTACACGTTCATCTGGAAACTAAGCGGGACGCTCATTCGCGAACTGAACCGCAAACGAAGACGCCAAAACCAGCAGAAAAACCAGGGGATGGGATAGAGACCCGCCACGCGATGCGCCCTGAGGAAACTCCTCGGCCCCAAAGGACGTCCCTTTGGGGATTGGGGGGCGCTGCGCCACATCGGGCTCGGGCTCCGGCAGGCGGAACGGGCTCAATGATAAAGCATCGGGGGAAACGGGGGTTTGGCGGCCGGCGATCCGGCGGCCGGCGATCCGGGGGCCGGCGCTCCGGGGGCCGGCCACCCGGCTAGCAGCGGACGGTGGCCGCACCGGGCGGCGGGCGCTGTGCCCGCGGCGGGAAAAATCGGCAGTGATAGTCATATCCTCATGCCGGCCAGCGTTCGGATGGAACGGGCCGGACAACGCTCCGCCGCGCAGGATCGCTGCGCGCGGAATGAAAAACAGCGGCCGGCGTCGCGTCTGATATGAATACGCGCACCCAACCGCCAGGCGGGGCAGATTCTGCAAATAGAAACTTGATTCGTCACTCAGGGAATTCACTAGTGCTACGCCAATTACCGGTTCTTACACGCCAGATCCCTCTATTGCGAAGTCCCATTTGCCTGAAAATAAGCTTTGATGTCATACCTTTAAGCCGCTGGGCACTCAATCTGCATCAATGCGGATATGGGCGGATACGCTTCTCCATATCGCAATCTTTACCGCATCCGTCACCAATTTCTTGTCGAATTCCAGTCAAAACGGCTGACGCGGATTTCGGTTCTGGCAACATAGAGCGCTGTCTCGAAAATGCGGCCGCTTGCAAGACCGGGTGCTGAACAGCCCGCCGACCCGGCCTGAGCCGCCATCAAACCATATTTACTTACATCAAACAAATTTTGACGGGCTAATTTCCTCCTGCTATGGTCACGACAATTCAAAAGAACAACCCGGCACTCGAACTTGGGAGCAAAATCCGCGCGCTGCGGCAACGGCTGAAGCGCACGCTGGATGAAACGGCAACAGCGGCGGGCATTTCCAAACCGTTTTTGTCGCAAGTCGAACGTGGTCTGGCATCGCCGTCCATCACATCGCTGGCCGGCATTGCTCACGCACTCGGGGTGACGGTGCAGTATTTCGTCGATACGCCAAGCGAAGAACGCTCGGTGTGCCGCGGCGATCAGTTGAAGTTTTTTGGTTTTGCGGACTCAGCCAATCTGTTTGCACGGCTGACCAACCTGACGGGCGGCCGTCAGCTCGAAGCGATCCTCGTGAGGATGCCGCCCGGGCAGAAACGCTCCGAAGTCACCACGCATGCCGGAGAAGAATTTGTGTATGTGATCAGCGGCGAGGTGTCGCTGACGCTGGAAGGCAAGACGTTCGTGCTGCACGCGGGAGACAGCGCGCATTACGAATCGACGGTGCCGCATAGCTGGGCGAATACCGCGCGTATCGAGACGGTGGTCGTCTGGGTGGGTACACCGAGACTGTTCTAGAAGGCAGGCGCCTTTTCCGGTTGATCCGGCCAGGGTTTGCCTGCATTACCGAATGTAAGGAATCCTGCATGTCGCGTAACCAGCACGGGCAACAAGGGCCGCCCCGGCCCGGGCACCGCGGATAAGCGGGCGCCCCGCCGCCAGCGCGCTCTTCTCTCGACCTTTCCTGCGATCTCAACCGATGAAAACCCCGTTCGTCTACGCGACGGCGCTGGCCGCGCTCGTCCTTACGTTTCAGCCCTCCGCCTTCGCCGTTACGGTGCCGCCGGGTGTCACGCTCGCCGCGAGCCAGGAAATGACCCGTCAGGTGCCGGGCGAGACCGAGTCGCTCGACCCCGCGCATATCGAATCGTGGACCGGCAATACGATCGGGCTCGACCTGTTCGAAGGCCTGACGCGCATGGACGCGAGCGGCGCGATCGTGCCGGGCGTCGCCCAGTCGTGGGCACGCACCGGCCCGACCACGTGGGTGTTCAAGCTGCGCCGCGACGCGCGCTGGAGCAACGGCCAGCCGGTCACGGCGGCGGACTTCGTCTACTCATGGCAACGCGTGCTCGATCCGAAGACGGGCTCGAAATACACCGTGCTGGTCGAATTCGTGAAGAACGCGAAGGCGATTCTCGCGGGCAAGGCGCCGCTGACGAGCCTCGGCGCACGCGCCATCGATCCGTACACGCTCGAAGTCACGACCGAGGTGCCCGCCGCCTTCTTTGCGCAGTTGACGGCCATGACGACGATGGTCCCGGTCAATCGCGCAGCCGTGACGAAGTTCGGCGCCGACTGGACCCGTCCCGGCAACTTCGTGGGCAACGGCCCGTATGTGCTGACCGACTGGCAGCCGGGCAACCGCCTCGTGGCGACCAGGAGCCCCACATACTGGAACGCCGGCAAGGTCGTGATTACGAAAGTGACCTACCTGCCGATCGAAAACGACGAAACGGCGATGCGCATGTATCAGGCCGGCCAGTTCGACTACACGTACTCGATTCCGTCGGGCATTTATGCGCAGCTGAGCAAACAGTTCGGCTCCGAGCTGCAAGCCGGCCTGCAGATCGCCACTTACTACTACAGCCTCAACAACGACGACCCGGCGTTCAAGGACAAGCGCGTGCGCCAGGCGCTGGCGATGGTGCTGGACCGCGACCTGCTGACCAAACGTCTGACGGCCGACGGCGAAGTGCCGATGTACGGTCTGATTGCGAAAGGCACCGAAGGCTCGGGCGTGTTTACGCCTGACTGGGCCGGCTGGCCGATGGCCAAACGCGTCGACTACGCGCGCAACCTGCTGAAGGCCGCCGGCTATTCGGACGCAAAGCCACTGAGCTTCACGCTCACCTACAACACCAACGACCTGCACAAGAAGGTCGCGCTGTTCGCCACTTCGGAATGGCGCACCAAGCTCGGCGTGAGCGCGAAGCTCGAGAACGTCGAATACAAGGTGCTGCTCAAGCAACGCCACGACGGTAAGGTCCAAGCCTCGCGCGACGGCTGGTTCGTCGACTACAACGACGCCAACTCGTTTTTCGATCTGATCCGCTGCAACAGCGTGCAGAACGATCAGCACTACTGCAACCCGCAAGTCGACAAACTGATCGCCGAAGGCAACCAGCAGCTCGACGACGCGAAGCGCACCGCACTGCTCACGCAGGCACACGATCTGGCGATGAACGACTACCCCATCGTGTCGCTCTTCCAGTATTCGGCCGACCGGCTGGTCAAATCGTATGTGGGCGGCTACACGTCGACCAACTATCTTGACCAGCGCGCCACGCAAGACATGTATCTGATCAAGCACTAAGCGCGGGAGCACTGTCATGCTGGCCTATACGCTGCGCCGCACGCTCTGGGCGATCCCGACGATTCTCGCCGTGATCACCGCGTGCTATCTGTTGCTGCACCTCACCCCCGGCGGGCCCTTCGACACCGAGAAGCACCTCTCGGCGGCGGTGCTCGCGAACCTCAACGCCAAGTATCACCTCGACGAACCGCTGTGGTTGCAGTACCTCCACTACCTCGGCTCGCTGCTGCACGGCGACCTCGGTCCGTCGTTCCGCTACGCCGACTGGTCGGTCAACGATCTGGTGTGGAAGGCGTTGCCGGTCAGTCTCGGCGTAGGCGGCGTATCGGTGCCGATCGCGGTCGTGATCGGCGTCACGCTCGGCACGCTGGCCGCCGTGCGGCGCGACCGTTTCATCGATCACCTGGTGATGGTGCTCGGCAATATCGGCAACGTGGTGCCGCCGTTCGTGCTGGGCCCGGTGCTGGTGTGGATCTTCGCGATCCTGCTGAAGACCTCCGAAGGCCATGGCTGGCTGCCGGCCGGCGGCTGGGGCGAAGGCGAGTGGCGCTACCGCGTGCTGCCGATCGTTCTCCTCACCATTATCAACGTCGCCGCGATCGCTCGCGTGATGCGCGGCAGCATGATCGAAGTGCTGTCGGGCAACTTCATCCGCACCGCGCGCGCCAAGGGCCTGCCGGGACGCACGATCGTGTTGCGCCATGCGCTGAAGCCCGCGTTGATGCCGGTGGTGTCGCTGCTCGGCTCGATCTGCATCTCGTCGATCACGGCGGCGGTGGTCACCGAGTCGGTGTTCGCCCTGCCCGGTCTCGGGCAACTGGTCGTCAACGGCGCGATCAACCGCGACTACACCCTCGTGCTCGGCCTCGTCGTGCTGACCACCGCGGTCGCCGTCCTGTTCAATCTGCTGGTCGATCTGGCGTATGCCTGGCTCGATCCGCGCATCCGGTACTGATCCATGCCCCGCTCAATTCAACCGGCTGCCGCGGCGCTCGATCCGCTCGCGGCTATCGCCAGAGCGCCGCGTTCGCGCGGACCGCTCGCCACGGCCGCGCTGCGCTTCGTGCGCAATCGCGCGGCGTTTTCCGGCTTCGTCGTCTTACTGCTAATCGTGATTGTCTGCGTGGCCGGGCCATGGTTCCTGCCGAACAACCCGATCGACAGCGACTGGAGCGCGATCAGCCTCGCGCCGACGCTGCAAAACATGCACTGGTTCGGCACCGACGAGCTCGGCCGCGATCTGCTCGCGCGCACGCTGCAAGGCGGACGCGTGTCGCTGGAAGTGGGCCTGCTCGGCACGCTCGTCTCGGGACTGATCGGCGTGGCGTACGGCGCGACTGCCGGCTATCTCGGCGGTCGAGTCGACGCGGTGATGATGCGTATCGTCGACATGATGTACGCGATCCCCTACATGCTGATCGCGATCCTGATGATGACGATGTTCGGCCGCGCGTTCTATCTGGTCGTCCTGACGATCAGCGCGTTCTCGTGGCTCGACATGGCGCGTGTGGTGCGCGGCCAGACCTTGTCGCTGCGTTCGCGCGAATTCATCGACGCCGCCCGCGCCATCGGCGTGAGTTCGCGCTCGATCATCGCGCGCCACATCGTGCCGAATCTGCTCGGCGTGGTGGTGGTGTACGCGAGCGTGACGGTGCCCAACATCGTGCTGACCGAATCGGTGCTGTCGTTCCTCGGCCTCGGCGTGCAGGAACCCATGACGAGCTGGGGCGTGCTGATTCAGGACGGCGCCCAGAAGCTCGAATCGATGCCCTGGCTGCTGCTGTGCCCCGCGGTGATGTTGTGCGTCACCTTGTATTGCGTGAATTTCGTCGGCGACGGCCTGCGCGACGCATTCGATCCGAAGGACCGCTGAAATGCCGCTACTCGAAGTCAAAGACCTGAGCGTGCGCTTCACGCGCCGCGAAGGCGCGCCCGTCGACGCGGTGCAGCGCGTGTCATTTTCGCTCGAAGCCGGCCGCACGCTCGGCATCGTCGGCGAATCGGGTTCGGGAAAGAGCCAGACGGTGATGGCGCTGCTCGGTCTGCTGGCCGGCAACGGCAAGGTCTCCGGCACGGCGACTTATCGCGGCGAAAACCTGCTGACGATGAACGAAGCCTCGTTGAACAAGATTCGCGGCGACCGCATCGGCATGATCTTTCAGGACCCGATGACCTCGCTCAACCCGTTCCTGACGATCGAACGGCAGATGACCGAGACGCTGCAACTGCATCGCAGGATGTCGCGCCGCGAAGCGCGCCGACGCGCCATCGAAACACTGGAAACGGTGCGCATTCCCGATGCCGCGCGGCGCATCAACATGTATCCGCATGAGTTCTCCGGCGGCATGCGGCAACGCGTGATGATCGCGATGGCCCTGCTCTCCGAGCCGGAAATCCTGATCGCCGACGAACCGACCACCGCGCTCGACGTGACCGTGCAGGCGCAGATTATCGAATTGCTGCGCGAACTGAACCACGAACGCGGCACCGCGATCATTCTGATCACGCACGACATGGGTGTCGTGGCCGGTTTGTGCGACGACGTGATGGTGATGTATGCCGGCCAGACCGTCGAACAGGCGAACGCCGCCACGCTGTTCGCCGCCCCAACGCATCCCTACACGATCGGCCTGCTGAATGCGCTGCCGCGTCTCACCGACGACGATGACCGTCCGCTGCAAACCATTCCCGGCAACCCGCCATTGCCCGGCGAGGTCGGTGAAGGTTGCGCGTTCGCGCCGCGCTGCGCGTATTGCAGCGATCGATGCCGCGACGCGCGGCCGGCGCTCACGGCGTCGCCGACGGCGGCCGGCGCGCTGCGCGCCTGCCACCGGCCTGTGCGGGAAATCATGGAGGTCCAACACGCATGAACGTCACTTCCATTGCAGGTCATAGCCAGAGCCAAAGCAAAGGGCAGGGTCAAAGTCCGGCAACGCTATTGTCGGTCGACAATCTCAAGGTGCAGTTCGGTGTGCCGCGCGGCGGTTTCCCGTGGTCCGGCAAGGCGACGCTGCGCGCGGTGGACGGCGTGTCGTTCAGCGTGCGGCGCGGTGAAACCGTGGGCCTCGTCGGCGAATCGGGTTGTGGCAAGTCCACGCTCGCGCGCGCGATCATCGGTCTCGCGCCGGTGGCGAGCGGCAGCGTGCGCTGGCTCGACCAGGAAACCGTGTTGCCGGGCGCACGACGCGATACGTCGCGCTTGCGCCGCGATGTGCAGATGATTTTCCAGGACCCGCTGGCCTCGCTCGATCCGCGCATGACGATCGAACAGATCGTCGCCGAGCCCCTGCTCACGCATGGCCAGGACATCGCCCGCAGCGACGTGCAGCGGCGCGTTCTGACCATGCTCGAACGCGTCGGACTCAACGCGCAGCATCTGCGCCGCTATCCGCACGAGTTTTCCGGTGGCCAGTGTCAGCGCGTGGGCATTGCACGCGCATTGATCGGCGAACCGCAACTGGTGATCTGCGACGAGCCGGTGTCGGCGCTCGACGTCTCGATCCAGGCGCAAATCGTCAACCTGTTGCGCGATCTGCAGCGCGAGTTGTCGCTCTCGCTGCTGTTCGTCGCGCACGATCTCGCGGTCGTCAAAGCAATCAGCCATCGCGTGCTGGTGATGTATCTGGGCCGTGTGATGGAGTTCGGCGACAAGCGCGACGTGTATGGCACGCCGCGTCATCCGTACACGCGTGCGTTGCTGTCGGCCGTGCCGGTGCCCGATCCGGTGGTTGAACGCGCACGCCGTCATCTGCTGTTACGCGGCGAGATTGCCTCGCCGCTCTCCCCGCCCTCCGGCTGCGCGTTTCGCACGCGTTGCCCGGATGCGATCGAGGCCTGCGCGAGCGAGATTCCGCAGCCTGTCACGCACGGTGCGAGCGCGACACGTGTCGCGTGCATCCGTGCGAGCGATGTCTTGGGGGAAGTCCCGCTGGGAAATCGCTAAAGACGCGTTTGCCTATGCGGGGAGTTCACGCGTCGCGCAATGCACACCGCCGCCGCCGGATGCAATGCCAAGGATATCCACCTGGACAATCGCGCGAGAACCGGCGTACGGGCGGATGGTTGCCACGGCGGCGGCATCGGCGGCAGGGTCGTTGAACTTCGGCACGATGATCGCCCCGTTGCATTTGTAGAAGTTGATATAGCCCGCGGCAAAATTCGTCATCTGCTTTTCGCTCAGCACCACGCCGTTGGATGTGCCGTACTTACCTGGCGCATTCAACGCAATCAGAGTGAGCGCACGCCCTTTTGCATCCGTTTGACCCACCAGGTTCCGGTAGTTGGCGGCCATCAGCGCCTGCTCATAGGTCGAATTGGTCGGATCCGCCGCATAGGCGACGACGCCCGGCGCGAGGAACTTCGCGTAGAAGTCGACGTGCCCGTTCGTGATGTCGGTCTCATTGGCCGGCGTGGCCGCGCCGCCCTGACCACCGGCTCCGCAACCTTGCGGATAGATCGCCGTGCCCGGAATCCAGATGATCTTCTGTACGCCGAGCGTTCGCTGCAATTCAGCCAGCACTGTGTCTTTGGCGGTCGGCAACAGTGTCGCGCTCGCCACTACACCGTTCGGAATGTTGAACAACTGCGGATTGCGATTGACGTGCAGCACCGCGGATTCCGTGAGGATCGCCGTCGCCTCGCCGTCGAATTCGATCGCCCCGCCCTCGAGCGTCAACGTGCTCGAAATCAGCGTCGCGTTGTTCGCTTGCGCCATCCAGCCCGCCAGCGTGTGATCGTTTGCAAACGGCTGGAAGAATTTGCCCGACTTCGATTTGTTGCTGCCCGCGGCAACCGAAGGCGGCACCGTCATCCCCGCGTTCAGATTCGCGCCATCCGTGTTCGCGTTGCCCCAGCCGTTGAAGTTGAAGCTCACAGCGCACAATGCATTGCCATGTACCGTGTCCTTGACGAACACACAACCCGTGTCACGCGTCCAGAGATCGTCGAAGCCATTGGCAAGCGCGATCAGATTGACGCCGCCCACGCCCGTGCCCCGGGCCAGATAGTTCGCGTGAATCGCGGGATTCGCGCCGCTCGGCGTCGCCAGCAAGGCTTGCGCGGCGCTCAGGTCGACCGGCAGTACCAGCATGTTCACAGGTTCATACGTGCCGATCGCTTTGGCCACGTCCATCAGGTCGGCACGGACCCGGTCGATGCCCGCATCCGTGCTCTGCGCCGTAACCGGCGCCCAGATCCCTTCCGAACCCGAAGCGAACGCCATGTAGGTCGCCGTATGCGGCAAATCCTCACCCGGCAAAAGGTACGACAGGCGATTCGCCGATGACGGATTGCGTGAAGACGATGGCGGCGCCGACGCCGAAGGCGGGCTCGACGATTCACCTCCGCCACACGCGGCCAGGGTTCCCATCAAGGAGATTCCCAACAAGGTAGTAGAACTTTTGATAAAACCGCGACGCGTCACTAACGCGCGATCACCCGATGGTTGCGTTGCATTGCTACGTTTGCTGGGTTTTCCGGGTTTGCTGGGTTTGCTGGGTTTGCTATCTGTCATATCCATTTACCTGTGACTGCATCTGTTTGCCGGCCCCGGTTTGCGGCCCGGAATCCGGCGCTATTCTTGCGAGCGCACAAAACGCCGGCCGACGATCTCCCACGCCGCGGCATTACTCCGCAGTCGATTCAACGGGTCAGAAAACCGGTTTGCGCCACGCTCAGGAATCTCGAGCGTGTGGGAAATCGCGAGCCCGCACCGTGGATGCGGCTCGCGATATGTGATCAGCTGGGCTGCTGTTGTGTCGTGCAGTGAATACCACCGCCGCCTGCGGCGATGCCGTCGATATTCAGTTGAATCACGTCCCGGCCGGGAAACAGGTCCACGAGAATATCGCGCGTATTGCGGTCTGCTTTGCTGTCGCCGAACTCCGGGGCAATCACCGCGTGGTTGCACACATAGAAGTTGATGTATCCGGCCGCGAACTGGTCGTTCTCATACTTGCGGCGCACGGTCGTTGGGCCCTGCAGCACCACCACCTTCAATGGACGCCCCTTCGCGTCGGTGGATTTGCGCAGGATTTCCAGATGGCGCTTCGTCACCGCGTGATCGTAGGAAGACGGATCCGGATCGAGTCCGGCAACCACGACACCCGGGCTCGCAAAGCGCGCGTAGAAGTCGGTATGACCGTCGGTAATGTCCTTGGCTGCAATGCCTGGCAGCCAGATGATCTTGCGCAGCCCGAGCAGGCGGGACAGTTCCGCTTCGCACTGTGCCTGGCTGAGCCCCGGATTGCGATTGGCGTTCAGCACGCAGCTCTGCGTAATAATGGCCGTACCTTCGCCGTCCACTTCAATGCCGCCGCCTTCCAGCACCAGACGCGTTTCGAGCAGGTTCGCCCCGGCTCGGCGCGCGACGAAGACCGCCACCTCCGCATCCTGTTCGTGCTCCTGCTTGTCACCCCAACCATTGAAGTTGAAGCCCACGGCGCCGAGCTGGCCCGCGTTTCCTTTGACGAACACAGGCCCCGTATCGCGCATCCACAGGTCGTCGACAGGCTGGGTCACGAGTTCGACAGCCGCGCCGCACAGGCGAGCGGCGATGTCGTGGTCCTCTTCCCGCACCAGCATTTTCACCGGCTCATGTGCTGCAATGGCCTTCGCAATGCCGGCCAGATTCTCTCTGGCCACGGGGAGCAGCTTGCCGCCCCAGATCTCCTCGCTGGGGCCGAATGCCATCCAGGTCGCGGCGTGCGCGCCGCCTTCGTCCGGCATCCGCCAGCTGGCGCTCTGCGCGAGCGCCATCGTGCTGAAGCCGCTGCCCAGCGCGACTGACAACAGCGCGCCGCTGGGGGCCAGGAGTCCCTGTTTCAGGAAATGACGTCTTGTCGTCATGGAAAACACCTCATGATTATCGGTAAAGCCGGCTGCAGAGCCCGCTATTCAGGGCTTGCTCGCCTTGAGGCCAAGCCAGATCCGGCCCTCCAGGCGAGCGGTGGCGGGCGCCTCGACCACCGGCGTAAACAGCGTCCGCTTCTTCTGCTCATCGGGATAGATGTTCGGGTTATTGACCAGCGCGGGGTCCATCAGCTTCAATGCGCCCTGATTCGCGTTAGCGTATCGCGTGGCATTGGATATCTTCGCCACCACGTCCGGCCGCAGAATGTAGTTGATAAACGCATGCGCATTGTCCGGATGCTTGGCAGTCTTGGGAATGACCATGCCGTCGAACCACATCAGACTGCCTATGCTCGGGATGTCGTAGACGATGTCACGCTTGCGGTCCAGCTCTTTCGCCTTCTGCGCGGCCAGGTTGATCGCCCCGGAGTACCCGACCATGACGCACAGTTCGCCGTCGATCAACTCGTTGGCGTTGGCCGAGTCGACGAACAGACGGATATACGGCCGGACTTTCATCAGCATGGTCTGCGCGGCGGCATAGTCTTGCGCGTTCGGGTTCACCGGATCGCGGCCGACGTAGCGCAACGCCAACGGCAGCACCGTACTGGCGGAGTCCTGCAATCCCAGGCCGCAATGCGCGGCAATACGCGAGGCGATTGCCGGGTTGAATAGCAGATCCATGCTGTTCGTGGGCATATCCTTGCCGAGGATGGCGCTGACCTTGGCGCGATCGTATCCCACGCCCACCGTGCCCCACATGTAGGGAACGCCATACTGGTTGCCCGGATCGGATTGCGCCATCAGTTTCAGCAGCGTGGGGTCCAGATACTTGAGATTGGGCAGCTTGCTCTTGTCGAGCTTGCGAAACGCCCCGGCCTGAATCTGCTTGGCCATGAAATCGTTGGTGGGCCATACCAGGTCGTATCCGCTGTCGCCTGTCATCAGCTTGGACTGCAGTGTCTCGTCGCTATCGTACGCGTCGTAACGGACCTTGATACCGGTTTCCTTCTGGAACTCGGACAACGTGTCAGGCGCGAAATAATCGCTCCAGTTGTACAGGTTCAATATCTTCTCTTCCTCGGCCTGCGTTTGCCCTGCAAGCAGGCACAGACCGAGTCCGAGACCCATGAGTGACGGGAGCCAGTGCTTTTTCATCACGTATTCCTTAGCGATAGCATGACGAGGCACCGTCGCTGGTGAGCAGCGTACGATACATTTCCGGACGGCGATCGCGGAAGAAACCCCAGGACTGCCGGTCTTGCCGGATAGCGTTCAGGTCGAACGTGTGCAGAAGTACGGTTTCGTCCGTGCGATTGGCCTCCGCCAGCTTTTCACCCGTGTGATCCGCGATGAAACTGGACCCATAGAACACACCGGCCAGTCCCTCCTGTTGCGGATTGCCGTTGCCGAAGCCGACTTCACGGCCAATCCGGTTAGCCGCCACCACAGGCACCATATTGGCCGCCGCATGGCCTTGCATCGTGCGTTGCCAGTGGCCCGCCGAATCGAAATCGCTGCTGAACGGCTCGGAGCCGATGATGGTCGGAAAGCACAGGATTTCCGCGCCCATCAATGCGAGGCTGCGGGCCGTCTCCGGATACCATTGATCCCAGCAGATGCCGATGCCGACCTTGCCGAAGCGCGTGTCCCACACCTTGAAGCCGGTGTCGCCCGGCGTGAAATAGAATTTCTCCGTATAACCCGGGCCGTCCGGAATGTGCGTCTTGCGATACACGCCGAGTACCTTGCCATCGGCATCGGCCACCGCAACCGAGTTGTAGGCGGCATTACCGGCCCGCTCGAAAAAGCCGATGGGCAACACGATGCCCAGCTCGCCGGCGAGTCTCGCGAAGCGGGCAATCTTCGGATTGTCCGCGAACGGTTCGGCCAGCTCCAGATGCCGCACGTTCTGATCCAGACAGAAGTACGGCATCATGAAAAGCTCGGGGCACAACACGAGGTTGGCGCCCTTCGCTGCGGCCTCACGGATCAATCGTTCCGCGGTGGCCATATTGTCTTCAAAGGTCCAGCTGCCGGATGCCATTTGCACCGACGCTACGGTGATGTTTCGCGACGACATGTGAAGGTTCCTTCGATCGGATCGGGTCTGAATCAGTTAGCGGTGACGTTAGCGGTAACAGCCGGCTGCTGCTGCGTCGAACAATGAATGCTGCCGCCGCCGATCGACAAAGTGGGAATCGGCAGCAACTCCACGCGCCGCCCCGGGAACGCCTGGGCGAAAACCTCGCGTGCGGCCTGATCCTGCTCCACACCAAACGCGGTCGAGATCACCGCGCCGTTGACCAGAATGTAGTTCGCGTAACAATCGCAATAGCGCTCGGAGCCGAAGCGTTCGCTGACAATCGGCGAGGGCAGATCGAGCAGCTCGAAGCGACGCCCGGCGGCGTCGGTGGCTAACTCCAATGCCCGGCGATTCTCGCGCATCACCTGAAAATAATCGCCCTGCTCTGGGCTCGCGCTCTGACACAGCATCTTGCCCGGCGCGATGAACGACGCAATGCCGTCCACGTGTCCATTGGTTTCCACTTCGTCCGGATTGCCAGGCAACCAGATAATCTTCTCCACGCCCAGCATGCGCCTGAGTTCGGCCTCGATCTCGGCGCGATTCATATGCGGATTGCGGTTCGGATGCAGCAGGCAGCTTTCCGTGGTGATCAGCGTACCCTGCCCATCCACGTAAAAGGCACCGCCCTCCAGCACCATGTGCGAATTGAAAATCTGCGCGCCGGCCGCGCGGGCGATGTCCTGCCCCACTTGCTGGCAACCGTCGTAAGGCTGATATTTTTCGCCCCAGCAATTGAAGCGAAACGAGGCGGCACCCAGGCGGCCATGTTCGCCCACGAGGAAAATCGGTCCGCAGTCGCGCAGCCAATTGTCTTCCGCCGCGACCCCGAGCACCTCAACGCTGTTGCCGACCAGTTCGCGCGCAGCCTGCGCCTCGCTATGGTGTGCGGTCACCACGCAACGTTGATAGCGGGCAACCGTCTGCGCGACCAGCGCAAACTCCCGGCAGACACGCAGATAGTGGTCTCCCCACAGGTCTTCGCGGCCGTCGAGAATCGGCCATCCCAACCAGGTGGTATCCATCGTTTCCCATTCAGCGGGCATCCGGTAGCCGTGTTGGCGAGCGTCGAAGCGACTCATTCCTCTATCTCCATCGTTATGTGGTGAGTCATTGTGATACGGGTTACACTTGATGAAAAATGATGTTTATTGGCTAAATCAATCAATTTTTCTCATATCTCAATGCAACGTGTCCCCTCCCTGAAGCTGCTGATGGGCTTCGAAGCCGCGGCCAGACTGGGCAACTTCTCCCGTGCGGCCGACGAACTGCACCTGTCGCAATCCGCGATCAGCCACCAGATCCAGCAACTCGAGGAGCAACTGGGGCAACCGCTCTTTCGCAGAATCGGGCGGGGCGTGGAATTGACGGTGGCTGGCGAGGTGTTACAGCGCAGCGTGCAGCGCTCGATGGAAACGCTGCGCAGCGGGCTTGGGCGGATTGCCACCTATCTCGACCCCGGGCTGGTCGTGCTGGTGTGTCCTGCGCCCTTGCTGCACGGCTGGCTGCAGCCGCGCCTCGACCAGTTGCAACAGGTTCTTCCCGATCTATGCCCATTGCTCTCCACCGACGAGAGCGCGCGTTATGTCGACGAGATCGACGTCGATATGACGATCGGCGCACGGCCGATGCAACAGGCCGGCCTGTCGGAAATACCGTTTCTGCAAGACGAATGGGTGACCGTATGCGCGACGGAACTGGCGGCGAAGCTAGCCCGCGTGCCGCGCGCCAAACATCATTTGCATACTGGTCTCATCTGTCTGGAAGAGAACCTGACCAGCGAGAGCACCGCGCCGATTTTCCGCGGGCAACTTTCGGCCTACCGCATGAACGCAATCTATGACGATCAGCGCCTGGTGCTGGATGCCGTATTGCGCGGGCGGGGCATTGCCTGTCTGTCCCGGCTGGTCGCGCAAGGCAGTATCGACCAGGGGGCGCTAGCCGTCCTCGCCGACTACCCGCGTTTGCCGGGCATAACGTGGTGGCTCTCGCGCGTGGCCGGGCCGTCGCGCTCACCCATCGTCGAGCAGATGTTCGAATGGCTGCTGGCGCAGGGCAAGGAAGCCGACGCCGGCCGTGGTCCCGGTACCTAGCCTGTAACGGGAACACGGCCGGCCCATCCACGCGGGAGCATGGATGGCATGGCTGCATACCGTGCTAGAACGAATAGATAAACTGCGTGGCGAGCAGATCGTTAGAACTGCTGTAAGAGCCGTCGTTGCGCAGGAACACCTTGTTGTTGGCCCAGTCGTGCCGGTACTCGACCTTCACCGTAATCTGCGCGGTCGGGAAAAACAGCAGGTCGAGCGCAACGTCCTGACGATTCGAACCCTTGCATTGCAGGCCCAAACCACCGCTTGCCTGCGCATTGGCGAAGCAGTCCGCGCTGATGCCGAATCCGTTATACGGGTCGCGGCCCTGGCCGTTCAACGCAACACCGCCGCCACCGCCGCCGTTCTTGCTGTCGGCGAGGAAGTCGTAGCGCAACGTCGCGCCCATCCGGCCTATGCCCGGCACGCTGAACTTGCGGTGCGCGAGCAGCGAGACGCCATACCATTGCGCCTGGCCGCCGTTGAATGCGGCGTTCTGCTGCTGGCCATAGTCGAGCTCGACGTTGTACTGGACGTCGGCAAGCAGGTACGTCAGGTCGGCTTCCGAGAAGAAGAATGTGCCGAAACCGCTGGGCGCCTGACCGCTCACGCCGTAACTCACCGCGCCCGTGGTCGGATTGATGGCGCTCGGCAAAGTCTGCCGGCCGATGTTGAACGACGCACCGATATCGAGCGCACTCGACCACGTGTAGTCCGCACGCGCCGTGAAGGTCGGCACCTTGTTGCTGGTGGTGACCGGATCGCCCAGCGCATTCGTACCTGTCTGCGTGATGGCGCCGTTGGTCCGGTACTGTTCATTGCCGAGCAGGAACTTCCACGCCCAATCGCCCTTCGTGTAGTTCGCGCCGAGGCCGATATAACTGCCCGGATCGGAGAAGTCATACAGCAGATTGTGGGTCAGCGTGAGCATCTGGTTCGACTGCTGCACTTCATAGCCACCGAAGCTCGACATCAGGCCCGCGACAAAAGTCGTCGTGCCCGATAGCGGCACGCTGACGACCGCCGTGTTCAGAATGTTGTTGCCGATCTGGCCATGCTCGTTCTGCAACAGTGTGATGCCATTGCCGCGATTGGGCATCAGCGTGATTTCGGCCGACGGCGCCATTGGCCCGACGCCGAAGGTCTTCTTGATGTCGAGGTACAGGTCGCCGAACGTGCTGTTGAAGTAACCGCCGGTGCTTTCATGGTTCGCGAACAGGAACGAAGAGCTGCCTTGCGCGCGGTTATAGACGTAGGTCGGATCGATATAACCCGTCACCGAGAGACCGGCAAGCGGTCCGGTATTCGCGGCGTCTTCGAGCGAGTTCACCTTCAATTGCTGAATGGCAAGCTGCTGCTTCATGGAGGTGACGTCGTCGTTGGTCAGCGTTGCCTGCGCTTTGCCATATGCGGATGACGTAACATCGACGGGCGCCGCCGCGGGCTCGGCGGTTGCGGACCTGGTTGCGGCCTCATTTGCTCCTGCATTTGCCCCCGCATTGGCCCCTTTAGCGGGCGGCTGCGTCTGCAATCGTTTTACCTCTTTTTGCAGCGCGTTGAGCTGTGCCTGCAGCGCCCGGATTTGCTCGGTCGTGGTGTCTGCCAGCGCGATGCCGGGCAGACAGCCCGCCACCAGCAGACAAATCAGTTTCTTTCTCACACGAAGTCTCCTCGTTTGTTGTATTGCGATCAATGTGTCTATGCCTTGGCGGTCGCGAAGCTGCCGCTCACGGGATGCACGCGCGAGCGTTCCCATGCGAGGCTCGCAAAGGGCCTCACAAGACATGCAGCGACATGCAGCGCTCAGGGAAAGTGACCGCGCGTTAGCGGCGCAAGCGGGCTAGCGTCGTGGCGGCTTCAGGCAGCGCGGCAAACGGCGATCGTTAGCCGCGTGAACCACGCTATTCGACGCTCTTAGCGCCCCGCCTTGAGTTGCGCCCAAAGGCGGTTTTCCAGCCGGACAATGTCGATGGGCAACGGCCTCATCAAGGTCATTTTGCTCAGCACGTCATCGGCCGGATAAACGCTCGCGTCCTGCGACACGACCGGGTCGACGAACGGCCGGGCGGCACGGTTCGCGGTCGGATAGAACACCTCGTTGGTGATCGCCGCATTGACCTTCGGGTCTTCGATATAGTTGATCCACTTCATGGCCGCTTCGGGATGCGGCGCGTCCTTCGGGATCACCATCATGTCGAACCAGAGCAAGCCCCCTTCCTTGACATTCGAGAAGCGGATCTCGTAGGAGCGCTTCGCGTCTGCCGCACGCCGCCGCGCAATGCCCACGTCGCCGGACCAGCCGATCGCCACGCAGACATCGTTGTTGGCGAGATCATTGATATAGCCCGACGAGTTGAACTGCGTGATGTAAGGGCGCACCTTCTTCAGCAGATCGAAGGCGGCCTGATAGTCGGCGGGGTTCGAGCTGTTCGGGTCCTTGTGCAGATACTGCAGCGCGGTAGCGAATCCGTCAGCGGCCTGGTCGAGAAACGAGACGCCGCAACTCTTCAGCTTCGACACGTTGGCCGGATCGAACACCAGCGCCCAACTGTCGACAGGCGCGTTGTCTCCCAACGCCTTCTTCACTTCCCGCACGTTGTAGCCGATCCCGTCGGTGCCGTACGCCCAGGGCACGCCGTACTGCGCGCCAGGATCGACATCCGCGACCATTTTCATGAGTGCCGGGTCGAGATTTTTCAGATTCGGGATTTGCGACTTATCGAGCTTCTGAAGCATGCCCGCCTGAATCTGCCGGGCCATGTAGAGCGACGACGGCACGACGACGTCGAAACCCGAACTCCCCGCCAGAAGCTTGGCCTGCAGCGTGTCGTCGCTATCGTAGTTGTCGTATCTGACGTGAATGCCGGACGCCTTCTCGAAGTTCGGGATCGTGTCTTTCGCGATGTAGTCCGACCAGTTATAAACGTTGAGTTCGTTATCGGCCGCCAGCACCTGTGGCGCGCTGGACAGAAGAACTCCGGCGAGCGCAACCAGAGCCGCACCCGCGATCTCATGACGAAGATGACAAAAGCGCATTGTTGTTTCCCTTGAATATAAGATTTTTTCTTTAAAATCGGCAGGATTACGTAATAATTTAGAAAGGCGATGGAATCGCCTTGCCCGCTCTCCCCCTCATGCAGTCACAACACTGTGCCGGCGGAAACAGAAGCTTCTGAGTACTGGCTCCTGTCATTGCTTCTTTGCATCTGAACCGGCGAGCCTTTTGATCTCCATTCCTAAATATATGGACAATCTGAATAGCCGCAGGAATGGATGAAGGATCGTTGTTGACCCGGCATCGTGTCTCTCAGGTTGCCGGCGGGTGAGTCATTCTCGGTCGAACAATATCTGATGGGAATTGATGTTTTTTGTTTGATTCGATCAATTTCTCTCATGTCTTTGCAGCGGTCACTCGGTGACACAAAAAGCTGCAGCCGCTAGTTATTGCCGGCGCGTGACCGAAGGTCATCCGGGCAGATCAGGTTACGGACTGTAAGCAGTCTGTTTTGTCATCTTACGAATTGCAAGCAACCCGCAACGACACGTTATTCAACTGTAAGCAGTCCATCTCAGTTATGCGGAAACCATCCAGAAAACGTGCATTTATCTTAAACACTGAGACGCATTGTCAAATGAGGGAAAAGAAAATAAGGCACTGTGGTGCTAACCAGCGCGCTACTCAGCGCGAATAACAGCGCGGATAAACCGCTAACAGAAAACTAACGGCCACAAGCATTACAACCGGGGGAATGTCCAGCTTGAAAAAACACGTCAATCGCCGTCCCGATCTACCCACACAGTAATTCAACCGCATAACTGCCCGCTGAACCCGCTAAAGCGGGGCGCGTCCGTTATGCCATCGACAGGAGAGTTGTTTGGCAGCAAATGTTAGTAGCACACCGTAGTTTCCAATTCAGGAAAAACCATGAACTTCAAAACAATGACAGGCCAACACACAAAAGCGGGATTAGCACTGACAGCAGCGGGGGCGCTGACACTGTCCATACTCGCCGCTTGCGGCGGCGGCACGACGAGCACAAGCAGCTCAACGGCCGCACCCGGTAATTCGACTGCCACGCCGACAGCCATGACCGGCACCGTCGCCATCGGCGATGCACTGGTCGGTGCCAACGTTCTGGTCATCGATTCGACGGGCAAGAACGCCACTACGACGAGCGCGACGAGTGGCAGCTACTCGGTGCCCCTGTCCGGACTCACCGCACCGTTCCTGATCGTCGCCACCGATCCGAGCGGCAACAATGCACCGCTGTATTCCGTCGTAGCCAGCGTCCCGAGCGGCAGCAGCGCACCGCTGGTCGCCAACGTGACGCCGCTCACCACGGCGGTGACGGCACAACTGACCACGGACGGCAATCCGCTGGATCTCACGACCCTCGCCACGCTCTCGTCACTGGTGACCCCGGCGAACGTCAAAGCTTCCGTGTCGAAGCTGAACAGTGCCCTGTCGACCATCCTCATCCAGACGGGCGGTCTCACGGCTGCCGCTGCCGGCAGCTTCGATCCGATCGGTGGCGCGTTCACGCCGAATCAGACCGGAGCGGACGCGGTGATCGATTCCGTGATCGTGACGCCGTCGCCGACGGGCGGATTGCAACTGGCCAGCATCGCCAACCCGAACAGCGTGATTACGCTGAGTTCGACGGCCGCGGCGGCGAGCACGCCGCTGTCCGCGCCGACGGTTCAGGCGAACTACCTGGCACCGCTGCTCTCGCAGTTGGGGCAGTGCCTGAGCGGGACGAGCTCGGCCTGTTCGTCGGCTATCGACGCCTCCTACCTCGAGAACGGCTTTACCACGTTCCAGACCTACCACGCCGGGATCAGCGCCGCGGGTTCGACCATCACGGGCGTCAAGACGCTGACGTTTATTCCAGCGGGCACATTCCCGAATGTGAACACGCAAAGCGCGCTCGTGCAGATCTTCTATACCAGCGCGTCGGGTGTGCCCAATTTTGCGACCACCGTCGTGCAGCAACTGGCGAACGGCTCCTGGGACATCATCGGCAACCAGCAGGCTTACAACGTCTCGATCACGTCGTTCCTGGCCCAACGGCAATTCCTCGATACCAGCGACGCCCAGTATGGGCGATTTGAATCGGGACTCGGCATCAGCATTCCCGCCGGTGCCGCGGGCACGCCTAATCCAGTGAACCTCGCTTCCGCGTCGGTAACGGGACCGGGCATCAACGCTACAGCCTGGCTGGAGCCACGTAACGCAGTGGGCAGTTCCAGTCTTGCGCTGTCGGCGCGCCTCCTGAGCGGCGCCCCCACGGGCGGCGTCACGACGAACACCAATACCAGTCTCTACCGCTGGTCATGGCAGGCACTGCCGGGCAACACCGGGACCTATACCCCCCCGTCCACCAACCTCGGGTACTACACGCCATCGCCGATCAGCACGACGAGCGTGCCGCAGTTCGCGATCTATACGGTGACGTTCTATGACACCAACGGCAACCAGATCGGTCAGCCCACCAAGGTCATGAACCCGACCCCTGTGCTCGCGTCGTCGGCCGGCGCCGGGGTAAGCTGGCAAACGCTGTCATCCAGTGTGCTGAGCGCATTTCTGAATCCGAACGGATCACAGGCCGGCGCACAGGCTTCGGCCAGCGTGTCGTGGTCGAACCTCGTCGGCAACGCCAATGCGAATCTGGCGCCGCTCGTGACGGGCGTGCAGATTCAGGCCGTGCCCGGCACGGGTGTGACACCCTCGACGGAAGTGGATGGATGGTGGACAGGACCGGTGAGCTTCCAGAGCTCGGGGCAGTACACGGCGACCGTGACAGCGGGCCTTGCCCAGAACGGCGTTCAGCAATGTACGGCGGCCTGCCAGTTCGCTGCGTTGCAGGCGGGTGGCTCACGTCTTGTTCAGTTGAACTGGAATGCCGCCCAAACTGCTTATTACAACATCTGGAAGTACAACGACTGAGTACCGCATCGATGACGCGGAACGGCTGCTCGCTTAACCGGGAAGCAGGTTCTTCAGTTTGAGATGGATCCGGAGCGGCGTCCGATAGCGGGCGCCGCTTTTTTTATTGGCAGCTTTTCGCCGCAGCGTTCGCCACCATCGGGTAGCGGCTGGCGCCCTTATCCCGTGATGCGTTCAGTGGTCATGGCGCGCGACAAGCCATGCATGGGCCGACGTAGCGCGACATCGAAGGGATTGGTCTGCGGTCCGATCGCATCCGCCTGACGGCGCAGCAATTCGACCACCATCGGCAGGCGATCGTCGCCGAGACGCGCCGCCAGGGTGCCGACGCTCAGCGCCGCCACCGCCACGCCGGTGCGGTCCAGAATCGGCACCGCCACGCCCGCCATGCCGTCGAGCACACCGCTATTGCGGCCCGCATAGCCCAGCTGGCGAACGCGTTCGATCTCGGTGCGCAAATACACCTCGTCGAGCACACCGTAGCCGCGAATGCGCGGCACATTGAAACGGATGATCTCCTCACGCTCCGCTTCCGGCAGGAACGCAAGAATTGCCAGGCTCCCCTGACCGACCCCGAGGGCCACCCGCCCGCCGATATCGCCGGTAAACGAGCGAATCGGAAACGGGCCTTCGCAGATGTCGAGACACACCGCGTCGAAACTGCTTTTGACGAGCAGAAAAATCGTGTCGCCGAGACTTGCGCACAAGCGCAGCAATGCCGGACGGCACAGCGTGCGCATGCCGCTCGGATTGCCGGCCTGCGCGGCGAGCGCAAAGAAATCGACGCTCAGCCGATACAGCTTCGAATTTTCGTCCTGTTCGACGATGCCTTCCGCGATTAGTGCATGAAGAATGCGGTGCACGGTGCCTTGCGTCAGCCCCACCGCTTTGGCGAGACGCGTGACGCGGCCGCCTTCGGCTTGCGCTTCGGATAGCGCGCGAATCACCGCAAAGGCGCGCTCCAGCATGCCAGGACCGGGCACACCGCCCGCTTCGGCCACAGCGGAATCGGCATCTCGTTTGGCGGCAGCATTCATCTCCAGTGCTCCGAATTATTTCATTGATCGGAATACTATAGAGGGTTTTATCCTTCAATGGAATATTCCTGCTTCATCCGTTCCATTTACACCCGATCCTGATTCATAGGGATTTTCCGGAGGTCATGCAGCGGAACAGTTAAAGCTTCTTCCTGCCAATACATTCCATTCATCGGAATTTTTTTCAATCTTATACCAGCAAACGGAATTTGAAATTGACGTCATGGAATTTGGCTAGATAGAGTCGGCTCCATCGAGGCAGTAGCCGATTGAACCGGTGTCGATCCATCCAAAGGCCAGATCATGTCGTTCCTCACACTCACGGACGTAGCGAAATCGTTCGGCGATCTGCAGGCGGTCGCCGACGTGAACCTGTCGGTTGAAAAAGGCGAGTTCGTTTCGCTGCTCGGACCGTCCGGCTGCGGCAAGACCACTACCTTGCAGATGATCGCGGGCTTTGTCGAAACCACCCGCGGGCGCATCACGCTCGACGGCCGCGACATCACGCACATGAAGCCGAACAGGCGTGGCCTCGGCATCGTATTCCAGAGCTACGCGCTGTTTCCGCACATGAGCGTGGCGGACAACGTCGGCTTCGGACTCGAGATGCGCAACGTCGACAAGGCCGAGCGCAAGGAGCGCGTACGTGAAGCGTTGGCGCTGGTGCGGCTCGATACGCTCGCGCACCGCTTTCCGCGCGAGCTGTCCGGTGGACAGCGGCAGCGTGTGGCGATCGCCCGCGCGATCGTGATCGCGCCGCCCGTGCTGCTGCTCGACGAACCGATGTCGAACCTCGACGCCAAGCTGCGCGAAGACATGCAGTTCGAACTGCGCGCCATCCAGCGCAAGATCGGCACGACCACCATCATGGTCACGCACGACCAGTCGGAAGCGCTGTCGATCAGCGACCGCGTGGTGGTGATGGAAGCCGGCCGCATTACGCAGATCGACACGCCGTACGAAGCCTACGAACGGCCGGAAAACCGGTTCGTCTCGCAGTTCATCGGCAAGGCCAACATGCTGGCAGGCAAGGTGGTGGCCTGCGACGGCGACGCGATCCGCATCGACCTCGGGCACGATCTCGCCGAAACCGGCCGCACCACACAGCTGCCCGCACGCGAACGAAGCATCGGCGTCGGCGACGCGGTCACGCTGTGCATCCGTCCGGAGAAGCTGCGCCTGTGCGCGCCGAACACGGGCCGCCTGTCCGCCACCGTAACGAGCCGCTTCTTCCTCGGCAGCCAATGGCTGTATCGCGTGGACAGCCGGCTTGGCGAAGTGCTGGTGTGCTGCCAGAACGAAGGCACCGAGCCGCTGCCGGAAGGCGCGGCGGTCGGAGTCGACTGGAACAGCGAGGCGATCCGCTTCATTCAACGGGATGCGCATCATGGCTAGTACGCTGCCTGCGTCGAACAACGACAGCATGAAGACCGGCCATGCGCGCCGCGCGCCGTGGCACGCTTTCCTGCCCCTGTGGCTGATGTGCGCGCCGGCTTTCCTGCTGTTCGCCGCGCTCGTGCTGGTGCCGCTCCTGATGACGCTGGTGCTGACCTTCTACCGCTTCGATCCGGCGAGCGGTCCGATCGCCGCATTCCAGTTCGGCAACTACGCGGAGGTGCTGAAATCGTCGTATTTCCACACGATCTTTCTGCGCACCTTCGGCATCGCCTTTCTGACCACCCTGCTATGCATCGTGATCGGCACGCCTGAAGCCTATGTGCTGTCGCGCATGCGCGATCCGTATCGCTCAATGTTCCTGCTGATCATTCTCGCGCCGCTGCTGGTCTCGGTCGTGGTGCGCGCGTTTGGCTGGAGCATGCTGCTCAACAGCAACGGTCTCGTGAACCAGGCGTTCGGGCTGGTCGGGCTGGGACCGTACAAGCTCGAGTACACCACCTTCGCCATTGTCATTGCCCTCGTGCACGTCATGCTGCCGTTCATGGTGATTCCCGTGTGGACCGCGTTACAGAAGCTCGACCCGCAAACAGAGAACGCCGCGCTCTCGCTGATGGCCTCGCCCGCGACGACCCTGCGGCGCATCGTCCTGCCGCAACTCACGCCGGGCATTCTGTCGGGCAGCCTGATGGTGTTCGGCCTGTCGGCGAGCGCCTTCGCGATTCCCGGCCTGCTCGGCGGACGGCGCCTGAAAGTCGCCGCCACCGCTGTCTATGACGAATTCCTCGGCTCGCTGAACTGGCCGCTCGGCGCGACCATCGCGCTCCTGCTGCTGGTCGCGAATCTGATCGTGATGCTCACTTACTACCGGGTTCTGGAGCGCAAGTACGCCAGAAGCCTCGGCTGAACCTCGCGAGATCATCATGAGAAAAAACGGCCCTATTGCGCTGATTTTCCACACGCTTGTGATTGCGTTCGTGCTCGCGCCGCTCGTGATCGTCGTGCTGGTCGCCTTCACGCCTGACGAAACGCTCACGCTGCCCACGCATGGCGTATCCCTGCGCTGGTTCCGCGCCATCCTCGACTACCCGGATTTCATCTCGGCGTTCTTCAACAGCCTGAAGCTGGCGTTTGCCTCGGCCACGCTTTCGTTGATCGTCGCGTTACCTGCGGCGCTCGCGATCGGCCGTGCCCGCTTTCCGGGCCGCGGCTTCCTCAACGGCCTGCTGCTGTCGCCGCTGGTGATTCCCGGCCTCGTGCTCGGCATCGCGCTGCTGCGCTTCTTCGCGCTGATTGGCGCGACCGGCTCGTTCGCCTGGCTCGTGCTCGCGCACATGATTATCATCACGCCGTTCGTGATGCGGCTCGTACTGGCCTCCGTCAGCGGTCTCGACCGCAGCGTCGAACATGCCGCGCATTCGCTCGGCGCCGACGCGTGGACCACCTTCCGCCGCATCACCTTCCCGATGATTCTGCCGGGCATTACGGGCGGCTGGCTGCTCGCGTTCATCAATAGTTTCGATGAACTGACGATGTCGATCTTCGTCACCTCGCCGCAAACCGTCACGCTGCCGGTGCGCATGTACATGTACGCGACCGAATCGATCGATCCGATGATGGCCTCCGTCTCCGCGCTGGTGATCTTCATCACGGCCGGCGCGATGCTGCTGCTCGATCGCGTCTATGGGCTCAACCGGATTCTGATCGGCCAGCATTGATGTCTTCTACCGCCCTCTCCCACATGCCGTCGAACTTGCCGTCTTCCGCACCCGCCGCGCCGAAACGCGATGCGCAATTCGTGCGCGTCGCCGAAACGCAGCGTGAACCGCTCAGCTTTTTTATCGACGGTCACGAGGTCTCCGCACTGCAAGGCGACACACTGCTCACCGCCGTGCTGATGCAGCAACGTCGCGTGCGCGAAAGCGAATTCAGCGGCGCACCACGCGCCGGCTTCTGCCTGATCGGCGCTTGCCAGGACTGCTGGATGCGTACCGAGGAAGGGATGCGTTTGCGCGCATGCTCGACCCTGGTGACACAGGGCATGCGCGTGATCACGCGGCTCGCCGAAGCGGCTTCCGGCGTTGCCGCCGCAGCCCCTGTCGCGAATGCTGCCGCCTGCGCTGCAACGGCAAACGGAGGCACGCAATGAGCGACGAACACCGCGTGGTTATCGTCGGCGCGGGACCGGCAGGCGTGCGCGCCGCCGAAACCCTGGTGGCAGCCGGCATCAGACCCATCGTGCTGGATGAAAACGCCCGCTGGGGCGGTCAGATCTATCGCCAGCCGCCAGCAAACGGTGCATTCCAGCGCTCGAAGAAAACACTCTACGGTTTTGAAGCGCACAAAGCCGAGGCATTGCATGAAACGATGGCCGCGCTTCTCCCTCAGATCGACTATCGTCCCGACACGCTGGCCTGGGCCTGCGAACCCGGCCGCCTCGACACGCTGCATGCTGGACGGGAAATCAGCGTGCCGTTTTCGCATCTGATCATCGCGAGCGGCGCCACGGATCGCGTGCTGCCCGTGCCGGGCTGGACGTTACCTGGGGTCTATACGCTGGGCGCGGCGCAAGTCGCGTTGAAAGCGCAAGGCTGTGCGATCGGTCAACGTGTGGTGCTCGCCGGTACCGGACCGCTGCTCTACCTCGTGGCCTACCAATACGTGAAAGCCGGCGCACACGTGATAGCCGTGCTCGATACGAGTCCGCTATCGCAGCAGATTGCCGCGGCGCCAAAACTCGCGCGGCAACCGGCGACTTTCGCCAAAGGGCTTTACTACGTAGGCTGGCTAAAGATGCGTGGCGTGCGGATCGAACGCGATGTGAGCCTGATCGGCATTCACGGCCAGCACG
The DNA here is from genome assembly GCF_003610895.1 of Paraburkholderia fungorum. Taxonomy (GTDB): domain Bacteria; phylum Pseudomonadota; class Gammaproteobacteria; order Burkholderiales; family Burkholderiaceae; genus Paraburkholderia; species Paraburkholderia fungorum_B. The sequence goes on along the minus strand of NZ_MCAS01000012.1, from coordinate 55,449 downwards.
GCGTGAGCGCCATTGAATGGCGCGCCTCAAGCGGCGACTCGCAGAAGACCGAAACCCTCCCGTGCGACGCCGTTGGCATCAGCTTCGGCCTGAAGCCAGAAACCCAACTCGCCGATCTCGCCGGGTGCCGCTTCCGTTTCGATACGCACAACCGTTGCTGGCTGCCCGAGCTCGATCGCGCCGGGCGCAGCACCGTGCGCGGCATCTATCTGGCCGGCGACGGTGCGGGCATCGCCGGCGCCGACGCTGCCGAACTCGCCGGCCGCCGCACGGCGCTGGCGCTGCTCGACGATCTCGGCCGCGCGCATCCACGCGGCCCGGGCATGCGCGAGGCGGCCTCCCTCGAGCGCAGCCTGCAACATATCGCCGTGTTTCGCCAGGGTATCGAAGCGGCTTTTGCGCCGCCCACGGAATGCGCCGCGCAATGGCCCGACGACATGACCGTGTGCCGCTGCGAAGAAGTCGATGCGGGCACCTTGCGGCGCTGCATCCGCAGTGGCGAAGCGAACGAGATCAATCGTCTGAAGGCGCTCACGCGCGTCGGCATGGGGCGTTGCCAGGGCCGCATGTGCGGCGAGGCGGCATTGACGCTGCTAGCGCGTGAAACCGGCAAACCGCTCGAAACCGTAGGCCGCCTGCGCAGCCAGCCGCCCGTCAAACCGATTCCGCTCTCGCCTGCCATGTATGCCGACGACGTCGCCGAGATCCCCGAGGAGGCGCGCGATGAGTGACACCTTGCACTACGACGTCGCGATTGCGGGCGGCGGACTGGTCGGCTCATCGGCGGCGCTCGCGCTAGCGCGGCGCGGTTTGCGCGTGGGCCTGTTCGAGCGGCGTTATTGCGGCGCGCAGGCGAGCGGCGTGAACTACGGCGGCGTGCGCGTCCAGGGGCGGCCCGTCGAACAGATGCCGCTCGCCATGCGAGCGCGGCGCATCTGGGACAGCTTGCCGGAGCTGATCGGCATCGACGGCGAATTCGCCGTATCGGGACATTTGCGGCTGGCGCGTCGCGAAGCCGATCTTGCCGCACTCGAAGCCTGGGCGGAGATGGCTCTCGGCCACGGACAGCAAACGCAGTTGATTAGCGGCGCCACGTTCCGGCAACGCTATCCCTGGCTCGGCGCCGCTGCGATCGGCGGCTCGCTGTGTGCGAGCGACGGTCAGGCCAACCCGCGTCTGGTGTCACCCGCATTCGCCCGCGCCGCGCGCGCCGCAGGTGCGGACGTGCGCGAGCAGACCGAGCTGACCGAAATCCGTCACGACGGCACACGCTTCCAGTTGCGCGCGGGCGAAATGCGCATCAGCGCCGACTGGCTGATCAATTCGGCCGGGGCGTGGGCGAATACGGTGGCCGGATACTTCGGCGAAACCGCGCCGATGAAACCGATCTACCCGAACATGTGGGTCACCGAGCCGCTGCCGCTTTTCATCACGCACAACCTGGGCGTGGTCGGCGGCGGCATCTACGCCCGGCAGGTGGCGCGCGGCAATTGCGTGATTGGCGGCGGACGCGGACATGGCGACGGCGAATACGGTCAACCGTCGACGGCAACCACCCGCGCCGTCATGCGCGACGCGTGCGCCCTGCTGCCCGGGCTGCGCGAGGCGCTGCTGATCCGCACATGGAGCGGCGTGGAAGGCGAAACGCCCGACAGCAATCCGATCATCGGCGCGAGCCGCACAGTGCCGCGCCTGTTGCATGCGTTCGGCTTTTCGGGCGGCGGGTTTTTACTCGCGCCGGGGGTCGGGGAAGTCCTCGCGGATCTTGTGATCGACGGCGTCACCGCCACACCGCTCGATGCATTTTCGATTGACCGCTTCGCTGCTGTTACCACGCCATCCGTCGCCTTGTGATTGCCGGGTTATCGCCGGGTTATTGCCTGGTTATCGCCTGGCCACCACGTATTAGCTTGTTATCGCCTCGTCATCGTTTAGTGAAACTCAGGAGCCTCTCAATGAAACTGTTCAAGACGATCGCGGCGCTCGCCGCATTGTGCGCATTCGCTGCGGCCGCGCCGGCATGGTCGGAAACCAGAACGATCTATATCGGCATGAACGGCGGTCCGATGGAAAAGGCCTACACGAGCCAGGTGCTGCCCGACTTCGAGAAAGCCAACAACGTCAAAGTGGTCGTGGTGCCGGGCACGTCGTCGGATATTCTTGCCAAGCTGCTCGCCAACAAGGCCAATCCGCAAATCCACGTGGTGTTTCTCGACGACGGCGTGATGGCGCGCGCCGTCAGCATGGGCGTGTGCAAGAAGCTCGACGACGCACCGGTGCTCAAGGAGCTTTACCCGTTCGCGCGCATGAAGGACGACATGGGCGCGGGCGTGCAACTCGGCATGACCGGCATCGCGTACAACAAGAAGCTGTTCGCTGAAAAAGGCTGGGCGCCGCCGACGTCGTGGATGGACTTTGCCGATCCGAAGTACAAGGGCAAAGTGGTGTTCCAGTCGGCTTCGAGCAGCACCTTCGGCCTGCACGGCTTTCTGGCGATCAACCGTTTGATGGGCGGCAGCGAGCAGAACGTCGAACCGGGTTTCACGAAATGGGCGAGCACGGTCGGCCCGAACGTGGTGGAGTATGTGCCGAACTCGGCGAAGATTTCCGAAATGGTCCAGACCGGTGAAGCGGGCCTCTTTCCGCTGACGCCGACTGCCGTGAGCGATCTGCAGGACAAGGGCATTCCGGTCGGTTATGTGAATCCGAAAGAAGGCCCGGTGTTGCTGCTGGTCGATCTGTGCGTGGTCAACAACAACCCCGACCCGCAACTGGCGCAGAAACTCGCGCAGTTCCTGCTGTCCGCGCCGGCTCAGACCAAAGCGGCCGAGGCCGGCAAGCAGATTCCCACCAACCGTCTTGCGAAAATGACGCCGCCGATGCAGCAAAGCCTCGGCAACGTGGACGATCTGGTGAAGAAGGTGACCGTGGTGGATTGGGACACGATCAACGCACATCGCGCGCAGTGGGATACGCGCTGGAACCGGCAGATCGAGCGTTAATCAGAAGATCACTGAAATCGCCACGCCCAGCCAGATCGACAGGACGCCAGCAAGAAACATATGCCGCGCAATGCGGATGCGGGAATCGCTGGTTTCCGGCTCGACCGGGCTGGTTGCCATCCACGGCACGAGGCCGAGGCAGCCAAAGCCGATCATCGCAAACACGAAGACAAAGACTTCGGACACTCGCCATTTCGAGTGATCGAACACGCCCCAGTAGCCGAGAAAAACAATACCGATCGAGAAGATCGTGGCCGAAGCCGAACTGAGCGCGGGTACGGATCCGGTTGGACTCGGCATTGCTTTACCTCCGAAACGTTAGGCTGCTGTGGCCGTCCGCATCACCCGCGCCTGCGTCATTCAGGACGTACGGGTCTGCCTTGCTTCATACGTCTTCAGATGACTATAGGCGATTCGCAGCAGCGACAAGCCGTGTTCGCCCTTCTGCGCGTCGCCGCCGCGCGAAATCAGATCGCCAAGAATGTGATCCGCCTCGGTGTGCGAGTGGTTCTCGACGTCGCGCAGCATCGAAGCCGTGAGCGGTGAAGGCGTAAAGAGCGTTTGGGTGGCCCGGGCATCGAAATCCGGGCCCATCGTAAAGCCGTTGTGCTCCGCGACGCCACGACACTCGCCGAGCAGGTTCTCGACGATGCGCTTGCCGTCCGGCGCAGCCAGAATATCGCCGACCGAACCGCGCATCAAGCACGTGCTGGCCGCCAGCGTGGCCAGGAACACCCACTTTTCCCACATGCGCAGCAGGATGTTGTCGCTCACCACGGTATCGAAGTTGGCGCCGGCCATGGCGTCCGCAATCGCCTGAACGCGCTCGGACGTGCCGCCCTCCAGTTCGCCGAAGGTGATCGCATGCATTTCGTTCAGATGCACGATGTGCTGCTCGGGGCTGAGCGTCGCCGCGATCACGCACTGACCGCCCAGCACGCGCGCCGCACCGAACTTTTCCTTGAGCACCTCGATATGGCGCATGCCGTTGAGCAGCGGCAGGATCAGCGTCGACTCGCCGACCAGCGGGGCGAACGAATCGATCGCGTCGTCCAGACTGTAGGCTTTGCAACTGAGCAGCACCAGATCGAACGGCTCCGCGCCGACGCCGGCGAGAATCGTCTTGACGTCGAGCAACCTGAGATTGCCGCGCGGGCTGTTGACAATGAGACCGTCACGCGCGAGTTTTTCCGCCCGGCCCGGACGCACGAGGAAGGTCACGTCCTCGCCCGCCTCTGCGAGACGTCCGCCGAAATAGCCACCCAAGGCGCCCGCCCCTACTACTAGAATTCGCATCTTTTGCCTCTTGATAGATATGGGTCACGCGCATCGGATCGATCAGCCAGGGCTTTGAGAACCGCGTGCGCAGCATGTCTGCAGAAATGTAGCAAAGATTGACGATGCGCATCGGCCAGCCTGCCGGGCCGGATTGCCGCAATGCGCCGCTCCCGCACTGTGCCCGCGCTGTGCCGGGGCGCCTTCTTACGTCAGATCAATTGCCGCGCCGCCGGCCGCCCGCCATACTCCGGCGGGCATAAGGAAGGTACCGTGGCAAAGGGCGCGGTCCTGCAAGGTCGTTCTACAGTGTGCCGCAAACGGTGCGCTCGTAAAGCGCGAGCATTCCCGGCACATCCACGTCCACGCAGACCACGCTCTCGGGCCTGGTGTCCCAGGCCGGCGCGGGCACCGGCATGGTGGACGACTTCTGGATGGTTTGGCCCGCCGCGATACCGTCCGTCAGCACCCGCACCGGTCCACGGCGAGTCGTATAAAGATGCGGCGCCAGCACATAGGCGACCGCCGACGAGTCATGTACGTAGATACCCTTGAGTTGCGCGCTCAGCTCATGAAAGGCCTGATAGTGCCGCGACACGTCCCACACGAACTGCCCTGCCGCACCGCCGCGATCGCGCAGCGAAGCCAGATACGCCTCGCTCATGATGGTGCGCTGCGTGACGTCGAGCCCGACGATCGCAACCGGCCACGGCGCGCCGAACACCGCGTCGGCGGCATCGGGGTCGCCCGCAATGTTGGCTTCGGCAGCCGGCGTCACGTTGCCGAGCACGCCGTCCGTGCCGAACGCGCCGCCCATGATGACCACCTGCTTGACGAGCGAAGCGATCCGCGGATCGTCGGCGAGCGCCAATGCCAGGTTGGTGAGCGGGCCCACGGCGATCAGCGTGACCTCCCCCGGATGCGCGTGCACCGTGTCGATGATGAAGCGGTGTGCGGGGCGTGCGTCGAGCGCGGCTTCAGGAGCGCTTTCGAGCACGATGTTGCCCAGCCCGTTGTCGCCGTGAATCCACGCAACCGGCTCAGGCGCCGCGCGCTTGAGCGGCGCCGCGGCGCCTTGCGCAACCGGCACGCCCGGCGCGAACCGTGCGGCGAGAAAACGCGCGTTGCGCGTGGTGATCTCGATCGTGGTATTGCCGAATACGCTGGTGAGACCCAGCAACTCGATGTCCGGATGCAGCGCCTGAAAAACGAGCGCCATTGCATCGTCCACACCGGGATCGGTGTCGTAGATAACCTTATGCTTGCTCATAGATAAAACGCGTCCGGCAATTGTTCACGCGCGGTGGTATCGCGCGTCGCGCCATGCAGATTGCCGAGGCGGATCGGCAACTCAGGGCCGCCCAATTCGATGATCACCTGGCGGCAGGCGCCGCACGGTGCAATCGGCCCATCCGTATCGCCGATCACGGCAAGCGCAGCAAACTGGTCGCGCTGATAACCCGCGGCAATCGCACTGAAAAACGCCGTACGTTCAGCGCAATTACACAGACCGTATGAGGCGTTCTCGACGTTGCAGCCGTCGAATACCGTGCCGTCCCGGGTCAGCAGCGCGGCGCCGACCTTGAACTTCGAATAAGGCGCGTAGGCCTTTTCCCGCGCGACACCCGCGCGTTCCAGCAGTTGTTCCATGTTCATGCAGCGATCCTCAATTCAATTCAGCGTCAGAAACATGCCCGCAATCGTGGCGCTCATCAGGTTCGAGAGCGTCGCGGCGAGCACCACACGCAAGCCATAGCGCGCGACTTCGGCGCGGCGTTCCGGCGCGACGGCACTAAAACCGCCAGTCAGCACCGCGATCGACGCAAAGTTTGCGAAGCCGCACAGCGCAAACGACAGAATAGCAAGGGTACGCGGATCGAGCGCCTGCAGGCCGGCCGCGCTCACACTCGCGGCGTCTTTCAGATAGGGCGACAACGATGCATAAGCGACGAACTCGTTCAGAATGATCTTCTGGCCAAGGAAATTGCCGGCGATACCGGCCTCGCTCCACGGCACACCGATCAGATACGCAAGCGGCGCGAACACCGTGCCGAGCACCGACTGCATCGACAGTTGCGGATGGCCGAACCAGCCGCCGATACCGCCGACAATGCCGTTGAGCAACGCGATCAGACTGACGAACGCGATCAGCATGGCGCCCACCATCACCGCGATTTTGAGGCCCACGGTCGCGCCGGAACTCGCGGCTTCAATCACATTCGCGGGACGCTTTTCGTCGAAGCTCAGGTTCTCGAGATGCACGCGGCTCGCTTCGGTGCTCGGGTGAATGATCTTGGCGAACAGCAAGCCGCCGGGCACCGCCATGAACGACGCGGCCAGCAGATAGTCGACCCGCACGCCAAGGCCCGCGTAGCCCGCCAGCACCGAGCCGGCAATCGCCGCCATGCCGCTCGACATCACCGCGAACAGTTCGGCGCCGGTCATGTCGCGCGTGAACGGCTTGACCACGGCGGGCATTTCGCTTTGCCCGAGGAAGATCGTGGTGACGGCCGAGAACGATTCGAGCTTCGATACGCCGAGCAGCTTCTGGAATATCGTGCCGAGCACGAGCACGATCCAGCGCATCACGCCGATGTAGTACAGCACCGAAATGAGCGCGGTCACGAAGATGATGGCCGGCAACACCCGCACGGCGAACACAAAGCCGCCGTCGCCGAAGACCTGGAACATTTTCGCTTGCACGAGGCCGCCGAACAGAAACTCGATACCCGCGTTGCCATAGCCGAGTACGTGATTGACGCCCGAGGCGGCGGCGGAGAGAACCGTCTTGCCCGCCGGCACGAACAGAATGAAGGCCCCTATACCAACCTGCGCGAGCAGCGCCGGGATGACAGTCCGCAAGCGGATGGCGCGCCGGTTGGTCGAAAAGATGAATGCGATGAGTAGCAGTACGGCAATTCCGAGGATGTTTCGTGCAATCAGTGCCATGTCTCATGATCTTCTTGTGAAAGTGGCAACGATGCTAAACGAAACCGACGCCGGAAAAAACTCTAAACATCGCCTGACTCAAGTCCTGGCAAGCTTACGGTCGGCAACGGCGTTCATCGATACCAGTCGTTGTTAGATCAACGCCGTTCAGGTACCCTCACGCCACAGGCGTTTCCCGCTCCGGTCCTTCTGTCCTTACCGCAGCGTTGGCGCTCCGCGCGCCGTCTGACGCCTCGTTGCCGCTCTCACTCATGCTTAACGAGGTCGCCTATGAACGTCGGTATCTATGGAACACTCGTCACGGCTTCACTGGTTCTGTTGCTGGGCAACAGGCTGGTCGGATGGATCCCCCTGCTGCGCAGTTATACGATTCCCGAACCCGTTGCCGGCGGCCTTCTGGTGGCAATCGTCCTGTTGATCCTGCGCACCACGAGCCACATCGAAGTGCGCTTCGATACCGCGCTGCAAGCGCCGCTCATGCTCGCATTCTTCGCGACCATCGGTCTTAACGCCAACCTCGCGAGCCTCAGGTCGGGCGGTCCGCTGCTGCTGCGTTTTCTCGGTCTCGTGATCGGCCTGCTGATCCTGCAAAATGCAGTAGGCATCGCGCTCACTTATCTATTGGGCATTGATCCGCTGTACGGCCTGCTGGTCGGCTCAATCACGTTGTCCGGCGGTCATGGCACAGGCGCTGCATGGAGCAAGGTGTTCGCCGAACACCACGGGCTTCAGTCCGCCACGGAGGCCGCGATCGCCTGTGCGACCTTCGGCCTCGTGATGGGCGGGATTCTCGGCGGTCCGGTGGCGCGTGTGCTGATGCGGCAAGTCGCCGGGAAGCACCCCGCGCGCGCCGAAATACCTCCCCGGAGTCACGCCGGCAACGCCGTTGATGCCCCCGCCGATAACCGCCTCGAGGCGCACACCGAAGCGCCGCTTGCTTTCGAAGAACCCAAGGCCGAACAGGCCACCACACCTGCCGCCTTCATCGAGACGCTCGCGCTGATTGCGATCAGCCTCGCGGCCGGCGAAGCACTTGGCCAACTATTGGCCGGCACGGCGATCGAGCTGCCGACGTTTGTCTGCGTGCTATTCGTCGGCGTGTTGCTCAGTAATGCACTCGGGCTCGCGGGCAAACCCGTTCTCGATCACGCCGTCGCCCTGCTCGGCAATGTGAGTCTCGCGCTATTCCTCGCCATGGCGCTGATGACGCTCAAGCTCTGGGACCTCGCCTCGCTCGCACTGCCGGTGATTTCGATTCTCGTCGCGCAGACCATTCTGATGGCGCTCTATGCGATCTTCGTCACGTTCCGCGTGATGGGCCGCAACTACGATGCCGTCGTGCTCGCATCCGGTCATTGCGGATTCGGCCTGGGCGCCACGCCCACCGCCATTGCGAATATGCAGGCCGTCACGGCCCGCTTCGGCCATTCGCATCTCGCCTTTCTGGTGGTGCCGATGGTGGGCGCCTTCTTTATCGACATCGCCAATGCGATCGTCATCAAGGGGTTTCTGGCTTTGCCGATCTTTCATTAGCGGATGTCGCGGCTGCGCGTTTGCGGTCACGGACACCGCAACGCGCAGCCGCAACGCGCAGCCGATCTCAGATCACTTCCAATGCCAGCGCAATCCCCTGGCCGCCGCCGATACATAACGTGACGATGCCGCGTTTCAAGCCGTCACGGCGCATCGAATGCAGCAGACGTGTCGTCAATACCGCACCCGTCGCGCCGATCGGATGACCATGGGCAATCGCGCCGCCTTGCACGTTGATCAGTTCTTGCGCGATGCCGAGTCTGCGCGCCACCGCGATCGGCACGGCCGCGAAAGCCTCATTGATCTCGAAGCGTTCGACGTCCCCGAGTTGCCAACCCGCGCGGGCCAGGGCCATTTGCACAGCCGGCACCGGGCCAAGACCGAACAGGCCCGGCTCGACTGCCGCAACGCCATACGCCACCAGCCGCGCGAATGGTTCGATGCCGCGCGCCTCGGCAAACCCGCGCTCGGCGACCAGCATCGCTGCTGCGCCGCTATTCAATCCTGGCGCGTTGCCCGCGGTAATCGTGCCGTCCGGGCGGAAGGCCGGGCGCAGTCTGGCGAGCGTTTCGACGGTGGTATCCGGGCGCGGCTGTTCGTCGCTCGAAAAATACTGCGGACCTTTGCGACCCGGGATTTCGACGGTGACCAGTTCAGCGTCGAAATCGCCGCGCGCCTGCGCTTCGGCAAAGCGCTGTTGAGACCGCGCGGCCCAACGGTCCTGCGTTTCGCGCGTGAGGTCGAACTGCGTGACGAGGTCTTCGGTATGCCAGCCGGAATGCTCGCCGGAAAACGCGTCGTTCAGGCCGTCGCGCAGCAGGCTGTCGTGAATCTGCGCGTTGCCCATCCGGTAGCCCCAGCGGCCGCCGTCGAGCAAATACGGCGCACGGTCCATGTTTTCCATGCCACCGGCCACCGCTGCGTCACCGAGGCCAAGCCAGATTTCCTGCGCCGCGGATGCAATCGCCTGCGCGCCCGAACCGCACACACGGTTGACCGTCAACGCCGGCACGGCCACCGGCACGCCGCCGCCAATCGACGCCTGACGCGCCGGGTTCATCCGGTTGCCGGCCTGAATCACGTTGCCCATCACCACCGATGCCAACGCAGCCGGATCCAGCCCGCTGCGCCGCAGCGTCTCACGCACCGCAATTGCGCCAAGTTCGGTTGCGGGCACCTCTTTCAACGATCCGCCGAATGCGCCAATCGGCGTTCTCACCGGATTGCAGATCACTACTTCTCGCGTACTCATCGCTCATCTCCAGTTGGACTACCCATTTCACTCATTGCGTCACCATGTCCGCGCATATCAATTCGCGGATGCGGCTGTGACCGTTTCAGGCACATCCCAGCCGCCGCCGAGCGAGCGGTACAGCGCGACGGCCGAGAGCGCATGCTCGCGTTTGGCCTGATTCAACGATTCCGCATCGCGCAGATACGCCTCCTGCGCCGCGAGCACGTCGAGGAAACTCGACGCACCGCCCTTGTAAAGCTCACTCGACAGGCGCAGCGCCTGGTTCGATGCATCGAGCGCGCCGCCTAGGCGTTGCACCTGCACCGCGCCATTCACGAGATCGCTGCGGTTGTCCTCGATCTCCTTGAGCGCCTGCAACATGGTCTGCTGCAGGCCGAGTTGCGACTCGCGCATCCGGCTCTCGCTCGCGTCGATGTTCGCGGTGATGCGGCCGGCATTGAAGATCGGACTCGTCGCGTTCAACGCGGCGCTGAAGAGGTTATCGGTCAGCGTCGGCAAGCCGAGGTAGGACGAGGCCAGCAAACCGTCCGCGAGATTGAGCCTGAACTGCGGATAGCGCTGCGCTTTCGACACGCCCACTTCCGCCGCGCGCTGCTCTACCGTGGCGTAGGCATTGCGCACGTCGGGCCGCTGCAACAGCGCCTCGGACGGCAAGGTCTGCGGCACGCTTTGCGCAGGCACCGGAATGTCGCGAACCTGATGCGGATCGGCCAGCAGCAAACCGTCGACGCTCTCCGGCGTACGCCCCGAATACACCGCGATAAGACTCAGTTGATGCTGCACGGTCGACTGCATGCGCGGAATCTGCGCCTGCAAATCCTCCAACTGGTTCTGCGCACGCGCGACGTCGAGTTGCGTCGACAGGCCGTAATGCAAACGCCGCTGCGTGAGCGTCAACGCGCGGGCGCGAATCTGTTCGTTGTCGCTGAGAATCTGCAGTTGCGCTTGCGCCCAGCGCAGATCGATATATGCCGCCGCGGTGTTCGCCGCGAGTGCCAGACGCAGTTGATTCAATGCTGCCTGCCGCCCCGACACTTGCGCCTGAGCTGCGAGAACGGCAAGACGTTCGCCGCCGAACACGTCCGGCGTCCAGCTCGCCGTCACGCCGATGCCGGCCTGACGCACATAGCCGAGCGGCGGCGGCGTGTTCTGGCGAGAATCCGCCGCGCTCGCACTGGCGTCCAGTTCGGGCAGCAAGGCCGCGCGATTTTGCGTCGCGATATCCTGCGCCTGCTTGACGCGCTCCACCGCGGCTTGCACGTCGAGATTGCCCGTCAGCACCGATTCCACCAGCTGATGCATGACCGGGTCGCCAAATTGCGCCCACCACGTATCGGCATTGATGCTGTCTTCGCGCGCCTCCACATTCCACGCGGCCGGTGCGACGGTTTGAACCGACTGCTTCAGATCCGCATGCGTTGCCGGTTGCACCGCGCATGCCGCCAGCGTCAGCAGTGCGGCGCTCGCGAGTACTTTGATAACGATTGGTTTCATGCCGAATTCCTCAATGAGCGTCGGGCGGCGGTGCGGTATTGCCAAACGGCCGCGAGAACAGCACGCTCAGCAAACCGGCGACAAAACAGAGCGACAGTACAAAGAACGTGTCGGAGAACGTGAGCACGAGTGCTTCGCGCATCAGCAGCGCATGTAACTGGCCGAGACCCGCATTGGCCGCATTCAGCGCATCGCCGCCGACTTGCGCGAAGTGCGCGCTTTGCTGCTGCAAGATCGACTCGACCACCGGACGGCCCGCGCTCAGATGTTCATCGAGCCGTTCGTAATGGAGATTCAGGCGATCGTTGAGCATCGTGCTGCTCACGGCAATGCCAATCGCGCCGCCCAGATTGCGCATCAGGTTGAACAGGCCGCTGGCGGAACGAAGCCTCGACATCGGCAACGAACCTAGCGCCATCGTCACGATGGGTGGAATGCAGAACTGTTGGCCGATGCCACGCAAGGCCTGTGGAATCAGCAACTCCTGCCAGCCCCACTGGTTGGTCAGCGGTACATACAGATAACAGCCGACGCCGAACAGCACGAGGCCGAACACCAGCAGGATCCGCATGTCGACAAAGCGCGCGACAACCGAATAGACAAGCATCGCGGCCAATTGAAAACAGCCGACCGACAATAGCGCCACGCCGATTTGCAACGAATCGAACCCACGCACCCGCGACAGGAACACGGGCGTCAGGAACACCGCGCAGAAAATCCCGATCCCGGTGATGAACGACAGCAGACTGCCAATCCCGAAGTTGCGGATCGCCAGCGCGCGCAAATCGACGATCGGCTCTTTCGCGGTGAACGCGTGCACGATGAACAGGAAGCCGCAGATCGCCGCGATCCAGGTGCAGGTCACGATCACGTCGTCGCCGAACCAGTTCTTGCGCGGCCCTTCCTCGAGCACGTATTCAAGGCAACCGAGAAAGCCGGACATCAGCAGGATGCCCAGGTAATCGCCCTTCTTCAGCAAAGACAGATCGACGTTGTCGAAGTGCACGTACCTCGGCACCATCAGCGTGACGACCGCACCCGGCACCAGGTTCAGATAGAACAGCCAGTGCCACGACCATTGCGACGTGATCCAGCCGCCGATCACCGGGCCGACGGTCGGCGCGAGTGTGGCGAGCGCGCTGATGGTGGTGGAGGCAATCAGGCGCTGCTTGCCGGGAAACAGCACGAACGCCGTGGTGAACACCGTTGGGATCATCGCGGCGCCGAGCGCGCCCTGCAAACCGCGGAACAGGATCATCGAGTTGATGTCCCACGCGAGACCGCACAACATGCTGGTGATCGTGAAGCCGAGCGCGGAAAACGCGAACACCCAACGCGTCGAGAATACGCGGGTGAGCCAGCCGGACATCGGAATCACCAGAATTTCAGCGATCAGATATGAGGTCTGCACCCACGAGAGTTCGTCCTGGCTCGCGGACAAGCCGCCGCCGATGTCCTTGAGCGACGACGCAACGATCTGAATATCGAGCGTCGCCATGAAAAAGCCGACGCACATCAACGTGAACGCCAGGACTTTGGTTCGCGTCGGCAGATCGGCGGGGTTGGCGAGAACTTGAGTCATGATCGGCTCAGCCACGCGCCGGCGCGTTGTTCGCGTTGCCGGCGTCGACATGCACCCTTACGGTCGCCGACAATCCGGGCCGCAGCACGCCTTGCATGTCTTTCGGCACGTCGAGGCGCACGCGCACGGGCACGCGTTGCACGATCTTCGTAAAGTTGCCGGTGGCGTTCTCTGCCGGCAACACGCTGAAGGTCGCGCCGGTCGCGGGCGCGAGGCTCTCGACCACGCCGTGAATCCGTTTGCTCGACGCATCCAGATCGACATCGACACCGTCGCCAACGTGCATCTTCTTCAACTGGTCTTCCTTGAAGTTGGCGTCGATCCACAGTCCGCTCGACGGCACCACGGTCAGCAGCGACACGCCCGTGTTCGCCAGCAGGCCGACGCGCGCGGTGCGGTTGCCGACGTAACCGTCGATCGGCGAGCGGATCGTGGTGTACTCCACATTCAGGGCCGCGACTCGTTGCGCCGCCTGCGCCGTGGCGATGCGCGCCTGGGCGTCGCCGATCTGCGCGTCGAGCACGGCGATCTGCCGTTGCGCGGCGATCAATGCCGCACTGCTGCGGTCGACCGCGGCATGCGCCTTGGACAGATCGGCGTCCGCGCGTTCCACGACCTGATTCGATACCGCGTCGTCCTTCACCAGTTCGCGATAGCGCGTCTGATCGGCGGCGCTGCGCGTCAACTCGGCGCCGGACGCGCGAACCTCGGCGGCCTGCTCATTGATGGTGGCAAGCTGCAAGGATTTCTTCGCCTGCAATTCGGTGACGGCGGCCTGCGCGCTCTCGACTTCCGCACTGGCTTGCGCGAGGCGTGCGTCGTAATCGCGCGCATCGAGCCGGATCAATACCTGATTCGCGTGGACGAACTGGTTGTCGCGCACCAGCACGTCAGTCACGAAGCCATTTACCTTCGGCGACATCACGGTCACATCGCCGCCGACGTAAGCGTCGTCCGTGGTTTCGACAAAGCGGCCGACGAAGAACCAGTAGGACGCGGCAAGCGCCAGCACGGCGAGCACCGTGATGATCGCGAGCAGCATCCACGGAATGCGCCGTGCCGGTCTGGCGGCGTTTGCCACGCTGGGCGGCGCGATAGTCGAAGGTGTAGTGGACATGATGTTCGTATGTGTGTATGCACTCGTTACGTTGAGAAAACAGCGCGTGAGATAACGCCGCCCCTGGGTCGCCCTACTCGCGACCGTTAGATTGAATCCCGTGTGATGGCGAACAGTTCGCCTCGCAATGCCGCCGCGCGCCGCTCGCCGAAACGGTGTTCGAATTCGGCCTGGGCTGCATACCAATGTTCACGTCCTGCCTTAAGACGCTGTTCACCCGCGGCAGTCAGCGCAATCGTCAACGCCCGCGCGTCCGCACCCAGCGCCTCGCTCGACACCAGACCGTTGCGGCGCAGCGGCTGGATCGTACGGACCAGCGTGGTGCGCTCCATGCGCATGGCTTCCGCCATTTGTTTCATCGTCATGGGCCCGGTGCGCTTGAGCCGCCCCAGCAGCGAAAACTGTGTGATGGTCAAGCCAACATTTGCCAGGTGCCGGTCGTATATCTGCGACACATAGCGTGCGGCCTGGCGGATCGCAAAGCAGTCGTCGTCGAAGAGCCCGTCCATCACTGCGTTTCCCTTTCGTGAGTGCGTATGCACATAATCAGGTAAACCAAAGCCCGCCGAAACGAGCTGATCCATTGTGTCTATCCGGTGATGCTGAAGAGTTCGGCGCGTAGCGCCTTGGCCCGCGCATGGCCGAACTTTTCCTCGAACTCGTTCTGCGCGGCACGCCATGCGATAGCCGCCTGATCGAAGGTCGTCTCGCCCTGCTTCGTGAGACTGAACAAAAACGTGCGGCCGTCATGCTCCGCCGGTTCGGCGACCACCAGCCCGTCACGCTGCAACGGCTTCATGGCACGCACGAGCGTAGTGCGCTCCATCACCATGGTGTCAGCCAGATCCAGCATCGCCAGATTCGGCGTGCGTGCGAGCTTGGCGAGAATGGTGAACTGCGCAGCCGTGAGCCCGACCTGGCCGAGATGGCGCTCGTAAATCTGCGTGACGTGCCGGGCCGCCTGGCGCAGCGCGAAACAGTTGCATTCGTCGTAAGAGAGTGGACGGTTCATGCTCGGCAGTCTATATGTGCATACGCACAGCGTCAAGTTTGCAGGCGTTGAACACTGTGTTGCGAAATCTGCTCAACGGGCCTATCCGAAGCGGACCTTCATACATACGTCTGTTTGAAATTTCCCTGTAAGGTCCGTGGGCTGGTGAGAAAACCCATGGATCGAGTTTGGATTATTGCCACTATATACAAGTCCGCAGCAGCGGCTTAATGTTCACCCGCAAACATTAAATCTAATAGCGTCTAAACTTCTAATAACGGGCCAAGGAGACATTAATGTCATCCAGAACGACTCCAGCGAGATTCGCAATCCAGATTGAATATGCCACACCGATTATCCGCATTAGCGCGACCCCGGTTCTGGCTGATCCGCACCGCTCCACCTGACGAGAAATCCGCCCGCCTTGCGGGCTGGCTCAAGCGGCCGTTCAGGATGGCCCGCGAGCCTGTTTAAGCGCCGTCGAGCCTGGCTATGGCAGAGATAAACCGCGGGCCGATATGCGGATGCGCGGACACATCTGTTCAGATAACAATCGAAGGACAGATCAGCACAGCGACACGGAGTCCGATAAATCGGGCGATCCAATCGGGTGGCGTAATCGACGCAATTAATAACGAACAACGAACGACGATTCACGAGGAGACAAACAATGACATTCAAACGGCGCAACGGTTTATCCGCCGCGACACACCTCGCCGCACTCATGCTGCCTGTCGTGCTCGCGGCCTGCGGCGGTGGCAAAACAGACGACCCGGCCGCCGTCGCCGTGCCCCAGTGTTCCGGCAGTTCCTGCCCGCCACAGGGCCAACCACCCGGCACCCCCGTCGTCGCGGCCAAACTGTGCCCCGACGCACTCGACTATTCGACCACCTATACCGGCGGCTCGGGCAGCGGCGAATACGTCAAAATGAAATTCGATTCGACGAAGAAGCAGTACCAGATGACCTTCATCGAATCGGCCGTGCCGACTTCGGCGGGCCAGGTCAACAACACGCGCGCCGGCATGACCATCACCGGCGACTACGACAACCCGAGCGGCGCGTTTGCGCTGCCGACCGCCGAGCAGAACCGCTGCGCGATCATGCTGAAGAACGGCAAGACCGCCGACGGCAGCTATAGCGTCACGATCAATCCGCAGGACCCGCCGATGCTGTTCGTTGGCCAGGGCATCATCGGCGGAGGCATTCCAGGGGCGACGATTCAGTTCGACGGACTCGAACCCTTCCCGGGATTCCTGATCGGCGCCGTGCCGTCACGCACGTTCGACTCGTATCCGTTCCTCGGCTTCAGCCAAACCGTCACCGACTTCACGCAGGTGGCCGGCGCCTATAACGAACTGGGATTCCGCGTGAACCCGGAAGGCAGCTTCGCACAGAGCGCCGACGGCCAGTCGATGACCGGCTGGTCGCCGACCGCGATTCAGGCCAGCGAGACACTCAACGCGGACGGCACCTGTACGGCCGATTCGTCGCTGTACTCGTGCGCGATGACCGGCACGCCGTGGACGCTGCGCACCAATGCCGATGGCACGCCGGACAACGTATTCGTCAGCGCGAGTTTGCCGAGCACTCTGAGTTATCCCGCCGCCGGCGTGGGCGTGCTGCAACTGCTCTTCTCGCAGAGCCTCGCGCACGGCATCATGATCGTCGGCAAGGTGAACAACCAGCTCGTGCCGGTCGTGATTCGCGTCGGCTATGCGCATACCGATGCGAACCCGCTCAACATCACGAACAACGCCCTCGACGATCAGCTCGGCATCTCGCTGCTGGCGCCCGCCACGAAGATCGCCCAAACAGCGCTAAGCGGCGGATATATCGGCGCCAACAGCGCTTCGGCGTGCGGCGTGGTGACCAGCATCGGCCAGGGTCCAACGGCGATCTTCTTCAACGGGCAGTTGGTCTATGTCGCCGTGGGCACGTGCGGCGACGGCAGCGCCTCGTTCAATGCCGGTGTGAACTACGGCGCCACCTTGTTCCAGAGTCCGTCGGCCGCGTTGCTCAATCCATTCACCTCGTCGGTATCGAGTAACTTCTCGCTCGACTTCACGCAGACGCAGCCCGGCCTCGTCAAGGTAACCGCGAACAAGGACCTGATGTCCGGCGGCACCGCAATCTACAAGGCGGGGGACAGCGGGGTGATGGTGAGGGTGGGCCCGGTGTACGGTCTGCTGATGAACGGGGTCAATCAACCTGCGCTCACCTACGATCCGGCGAACTATGCCGGCAAGGTGAATCCGTTTCTGTCGATTGGAGCGTTTGTGCAGTAGGTACCGCCGCGCTGGAAATGGAAAACGGCTCACTGGCGTAATCCGGTGAGCCGTTTTGTTTAGCCGTGCGACGCGCTGCGGCGCAGTGGGTCCGCCTTAAAGCAACCGGTACGCCAGGCGCGCCGCCGCCCTCGCCGTGCGCCTGTCCTGATCGAGAGACGGGTTGTACTCCGCGATATCCGCCGCGCGCAGCTTGCCCGATGCCCGCACGCGCTGCACCATCGCTTCGACTACCGACAGCGGCACGCCTAACGCAGCAGGCGCCGATACGCCAGGCGCGGTGGCGGCCGGCAGCACGTCGAGATCGATGGTCAGATAGACATCGTCCGCTAAATCCAGCAACTTCTGGAGATCATCCAGACGCTGCGGCAATTGCGGTTCCTGCATGTCGACGTCGAGCACGTAGCGCACGCCAAGTTCCTCTGCATGCGCAAACAACGAAGCGGTGTTGCCCAGATCGCTGATACCGAAGCACGCGTAGTTGAACGGTACGCCGCGCTCGGCGCAGTCGTTCGCGATCTGATCGAACGGCGTGCCCGAATTGGCCGGCCGCTTCTGGCGCAGATCGAAGTGGGCGTCGAAGTTGATGATGAGCAGCTGGCGTGTGGCGGTTGAGGTGGTCAATGAGGTGGCCAATGCAGCAGCCGCGCGATCCTGATGCAGGCGCAAACCGCTATACGTCCCCCACGCAACTTCATGACCGCCGCCGAGCACCAAGGGCCGGCCGCCGCTCGCGAGCACATCGCTCACCACGCTCGCGAGTTCCGCCTGCGCGCCTTCGAGGTCGCCGTCGTCGCACACCACGTCGCCCGCATCGGCAAGCGCGGCCATCGACGTTTTTGCCGGCAGACTAGCCAGCACCCGGCGCAACTCCTTCGGCGCATGTGCCGCGCCGGTACGCCCTTGATTGCGCCGCACGCCTTCGTCGGAACCAAAGCCGACAATCACCGGCAGGTCGCTTTCACGATGCGGCGCGCCGTGCAGACCATCTGTACGCGCCGGTGCGCCGCCGAAGGGCACGACCTGATTGAAAATGCGCCGGGTGTCGCCGGGTTCACCATCGTCGGAACGGCCGATCCACACCTTGTCGTCGAATGGAACTCTCATGCGCGTGACAGCACTGCCTGCAGGAAAGCCCGCGTGCGCGGCTGCGAGGGCGCCGAGAAAATCTCAGACGGCGCGCCGGCCTCGACGATCACGCCGCCGTCCATGACCACCACCACGTCGGCCACTTCCTTCGCGAAACCCATTTCGTGCGTGACGACCACCATCGTCATACCTTCGCTCGCGAGCAGCTTCATCACCTGCAGGACTTCGCCGACCAGCTCGGGATCGAGCGCGGAAGTCGGCTCGTCGAACAACATCACGCGCGGCTGCATCGCCAACGCGCGGGCAATGGCAACGCGTTGCTTCTGGCCGCCTGACAGACTCGCCGGCATCACATGTGCCTTGTGAGCCAGCCCGACTTTTTCCAGCAACGCGATTGCGGCCGCTTCGGCTTGCGCCTTGCTGGCGCCACGCAGCATGCGCGGACCGACCGTGATGTTATGCAGCACCGACAGATGCGGAAACAGATTGAACGACTGAAACACCATGCCCACTTCCGTGCGCAGCGCATTCAGCGAACGGTCCTTGAGCATGACGCCATGATCCACCAGACGATGCCCGCAGATATCGATCGTGCCGCCTTCCGCCTCTTCCAGCCCGTTGCAGCAACGCAGGAAAGTGCTCTTACCCGAGCCGCTCGGCCCGATCACGACCACCACCTGCTGCGGCTGAATGTCGAAATCGATACCGTTCAGCACGGTGTGCGAGCCGAACGATTTGGTCAGCCCACGAATGCTGACGATAGGTTCATCCACTTTGGCCACGGTATTCATTGCACCATCCCTCCTGCACGCAAACGGCGCTCCACGCGATGCAGCGCGTAATTGGTCGCCTGCGTCAACACCAGATAAACCAGCGCGATGGCCAGATACACCTCGAGTGAACGGTACGACACGCTGATGATCTTCTGGCCTTCGTGCATCAGATCGTCGATCGTCAGCAGTGACACCAGCGCCGAATTCTTGATCAAGGCGATGAACTCGTTGCCGAGCGGCGGGATCATCCGCACGATCGCCTGCGGCAGAATGATCGCGCGCATGGCCTGCCCTGACGACATGCCGATCGAACGCGCCGCCTCCATCTGGCCGCGATCCACCGACTGAATCGCACCGCGCACGATCTCCGATACATAGGCTGCAGAATACAAACCGAGCCCAAGCATCCCGCACACGAAAGCCGGCAACAGAATGCCGAATTGCGGCAAACCGAAGAACAGCAGGAAAAGCTGCACGAGCAGCGGCGTGCCGCGGAAAAACGTGAGGTACGCGGTGCACAAGCCGTACACCACGCGCCGCTTCGGCGTCAACCGGCCGATACCGATCAGCAGGCCCAGCACGCAGCTAAGCCCGAGCGCGGCGGCGGTCACTTCGACCGTCACCAGTGCGCCATGCATGATGTCCGGCCAGCCGGCAATCACCGGCGAAAAATCGAGTTCCATTATGTCTGCTCAGCCAGTTATTGCGCGGTGGCGCCGAACCACTTCTTGACGATCGCCGCATACGTGCCATCGGCCTTGATCTTCGCCAGCGCCGTATTGAACGCCGCCTTCAGTTGCGGTTCGTCCTTGCGCACGGCGATGCCGTAGGCTTCGGTCGTCAGCGGCTTGTCGAGCACGCGGAAACCGCCGCGCGTCTTCACCAGCTGGTAAGCAGCCGGCTTGCCGGTCACCGCGGCATCGGCTCGGCCGATACCGACCAGGTCGAACATTTCCTGATTCTTCTCGACTTCGACGCGGTTGATTTGCGGGAAGTTGTCGCGCAGGAAATTGACCGATTTCGTGCCCACCTGGACCGACACTTTCTTGCCGTTCAGGTCGGCAACCGACTTGATCGGCGAATCGGCTTTCACCAGCGCAACGAGGCCACCCGCGTAGTACGAGTCGGTGAAGTCGACCACTTTCGCGCGCTCGTCGGTGATGTAGATACCCGAAATCGCCGCGTCGAAACGATGGGCGATCAGGCCCGGAATCAGGCCTTTGAAATCGATATCGGTCCATTGCACGCGTTTGCCCATGGCTTTCGCGAGTGCATTCATCACATCGACGTCGAAGCCGGTGCGGGCGCCGTTTTCGGTGTATTCCATCGGCGGGAAGGTCGCGTCGGTGGCGACATTGAGCACGTCCGGCGTTTGTGCGGACGCCGCGCCGGAGAAGCCGGCGAACGTCACCGCAAAGGTGACGCATGCGAGGGACAACAGTCGATTCAGTTTCATGGGAGGGCTCCTGGTGGTTCGTTCAACTCGTTCGCTTGGTTCGCTTCTTTCGCTTCGTTCAGTTCGTTCGGTATCCAGATCGAATTCTGAGTGCAAGCGGTCTTGCCCGATCAATCGGTTTGCATATGCTCGGAAATAGCGCGGGCCGTGCGTAGCGTCCCGTCGATGAATTGGCTTTCGCGGCCGATGGCGCGTGTGGACGGCGCCATCAGCGTGATCGACGCGCTGCTGCCGGCGCCGCGTCCGCTGCGATGAAAGATCGGAGCGCTCACGCCCCACACGCCCGGATCGACTTCGCTGTCGCTGACGGCGTAGCCTTGAGCGCGAATCTGTTCGAGCTCGGCTTCGATCTCGGCGCGGCCGGCCGGGTCGTTGTCGAACACGCTATCGAGCACTTCGGTGCGCGCCTTGTCGGCCATGAACGCCAGCAGCGACTTCGCCGAAGCGCCAGCTTTCAGCGGCACGGCGCGGCCTTTTTCGAACGAACAACGCAACGAGTGCTGACTGTCGACCATCTCCAGGCACATCACCTGATGCTTGACCGCGACCACAAGACCGATGCTTTCCTGCGACGCGCGCGCGAGCTGTTGCATTTCGCTGCGGCTCGCTTCGACGAGCAGCGAATTCACATCGAAGCCGAGTGCAAGCTGCAGGCTGATCGGACCCGGCGCGTAATGACCCGCGTTTTCAGCGACGAAACCCCAGCGCTTGAGCAAGGCGATCTGCCGGTACAGCGTGCTTTGCGCGAGACCGGTGACGGCGAGCAGATCCTTGACCGACATGGCCTTGCCATGACTGGCGAGTGCCGCCAGCACCAGCAGCACGCGCTCAGCCCCTGTCACACCCTGTTCCGCGTTCACGATGAAAACTACCCACAATGAATAATGGAATCAGAATGCCAGAGTATTCTCGGATTTCAAAAAATGGATTCCCGCTGGATGGGAATGGATGGAGAGGGTTTTCCCCGAAAGCGGGATAAAAGAGCGTGCCGAAGCGCGCCCGGCGCGTCGAGCGAATCTGTCTGATCTGAAAGCGGCTTGCTGGAAGGGTTAAAAGCGTCGAAGGCGTTAAAGCGGGGTTAAGGGGGTTAAGGGGGTTAAAGCGCCAACACCGTCACCCCCACCTCTACCCGATGCGCCCCGCCCCCCAGAATCGTCCCGCGCAGCAAGGACACGTCGCTGTAATCGCGACCGATCGCGAGCGTCACGTGGTCCATATCGGCGAGCACGTCATTGGTCGGGTCGAGGTCGATCCAGCCGCTCTCCGGGCAATACACCGACACCCACGCGTGCGAGGCATCCGCGCCGATCAGACGGGGCTGCCCGGGCGGCGGATCGTTGCGCAGATAACCGCTCACATAGCGCGCCGGCAAACCCAGCGAGCGCAGGCAGCCGATCATCACCTGCGCGAAGTCCTGGCACACCCCGCTCTTCAATTCGAAGGCACGCTCGGCAGGCGTGTCGAACATCGTTGCCGAGGGCTTATACGCGAAGTCGGCGTGAATCCGGTGCATCAGATCGATCGCGCCCGCCACGACCGGCATGCCGGGAGGAAAGCTCGGCAGCGCATAAGCGCGCAACGACGGCCGCGGCACAATGTTCGGCGAGGCAAAGCAGAACTCCACCTCGGGCCGGAACTCGCCGCCCACACAAAAACGCAGCGCGTCCGCCACCTCTTCCCATGCCGGCGTTTCTTCAGGGTCGAGATCGGTCCAGCGCGGCAGGAGCGCCACCGTGGTTTCGCTGACGAGTTGCAAGCGCTCGTGCGGGGCGTCCAGTGCGAAGTACAGCACGTCGTTGCCGAATGCGTCGATACGGCTGGTCTGATACGACGGTTCCGGTTCGATCTTTTCGTCATGCGAGACCACACGCTGCCATGCGCAGGCGATCGGCCGGATCGTCGCGAGATGCTGGGCGGTCTCCACATAGGTGGAGTAATGGTAAGTCGTGCGATGCGACACGGACAACACGGTCGGCGTGTTCTTCATGACCACACCTGCGACGCCACCGTACTGGCATGACTGAAATAGCGCGCGCTGATCTCGTGCGCGGCCGCGCTGACATAGCCGCCAATCAGATCGCACACCGCCATCAACTCGGCGTATGCGCCATCTTCGTCGACCGCGCACAGCGATTCGAGCGTCGGCAACGAAGCGGCAGGCGGCATCAATTCCGCAAACGGACGATGCCGCATGCTGCCCGCCGCCACGGCGATCTCGTCGAGCTTCTTGCGCAGGCGCTCATACACACCATAGATGCCGCGCGGGTTGGTCGGCTCGATCACCAGCAGATCCAGCAGCGCCGGCACTTCGAAACGGCCCGGATACAGCGCGCGATACGTGAGCGTGCTGTCGAACAGTTGCAGCAGCAGATCGAACCCGGCCGGGGTCGCGAGTTGGCCTTTATCGGCGACCACACGCAGGAACGACGTCATTGCCGACACGCGTTCGATGTGCCGCCCGACGAACAGCAAACGCCACGCTTCGTCGCGCGTCATGCGATCGCCCTGCGCGCCGCTGATCGCCGACAATTGCACCGACAGGCGTTCGAGCGCGCTCATCAACGTCACCCGGTCATAGCGGTCGTAGCGCTCGCTACGTTCGGCGCGGCCGTTACCACGGCCATTAGCGTTCCCGTTCCCATTCGAACTTGCCGCCGGCATCAAGGTCTGCAATGCGTCGCGGAAATCGTTGCGCGCCGCGAGAATCGTGCGCCAGTGATCGTTCGACAGACGCCCGCGCACTTCGCCGTTCGAACGCGCCTGCCACGCGAGATTCTGGCCAATGCTCGTGGGGCCGGTGCTCTCGCCCAGATTCGCGACCAACGCGCGTTCGAACACTTGCGGCGAGTTCGGCGCAAACATATCGCCGGACTGCACGAGCCCGCAATGCGTGGCGAGTTCGACCAGCGTCGGGAACATCGCGTCGGCGTCGTTGCCTTCCAGCGAGCCGAGAATCAGGCGCAACAGCCGCACATTGTTTTCGGCGCGTTCGCCATAACGTCCGGCCCAGAACAGATTTTCCGCCGCGCGGCTCGACACGGTGCGATGCTTGCGCGCGAGGTCGGCGGGTTGCATCGGCGAAGGCAGCAGCGTGAAGGTCGAGGTGGGCTGGCTCGACAGCACCCACGTATCGACGCTGCTGCCGCCGTACTGCATCGACACCGTCGCCTGACGCTCGGCGGCCACCCGTGTGAAGCCGCCAGGCATGACATGCCAGCCGCCGTTCACGTCGGCAATCGCATAGACGCGCAGCACCGAGGGACGGCGGCCAATCGTGCCGTCTTCGTAACGCGGGGTGCAGGAAAAACGCTGCGGTTGCTGGATCGTATAGGTGTCGGGCATCGCCTCGATGCGTTCACGCCAGGTGGAGAGCCGCTGACGCCCCTGTTCGATCCCGGGCGGCGCGTCGCGCGGCGCGACCGGCCAGGTCGGCACGATGAAGGCTTCGTCCAGACGCGCGAACGCATGTTCGCGCGCGGCCTTTTCGCCGCACCACCAGGTCGCCACGCTCGGCAGCACCAGGTCCTCGTCGAGCAGGACTTCGGCGATGCCCGGCAAAAACCCATGCAAAGCCGGCGATTCGACAAAGCCCGAGCCCGGCACGTTCGAGACGATCACATTGCCCGCGCGCATCACCTGCAACAGGCCCGGCACGCCGATGCTGGAATCCGCGCGCAATTCGACCGGGTCGCAGAATGCATCGTCAAGACGGCGCAGCACGACGTGCACACGTTCAAGACCGGCAAGCGTCTTCAGATACAGCATGTCGTCGCGCACGGTCAGGTCCTTGCCTTCGACCAGCGTAACGCCGAGATAGCGCGCGAGAAACACGTGCTCGAAGTAAGTCTCGCTGAACGGCCCAGGTGTCAGCAAGGCGATATGCGGCGAACTGTCGGCGCCTGAACTGTCGTGCCGCATGGTGGCCTGCGCGGCTTGCACGAGCGTCGCGATCAGTTGCGAATAGGTCGGCGCGAGGCGGCTCACATGCATTGCGCGGAACGGATCGGCGAACAGCGTCGAGACGATCAGCCGGTTTTCCAGCGCATAGCCAAGGCCCGATGGCGCCTCGGTGCGATGCACCATGACGGTCCATTGCCCGCCGGGCGTACGCGCCAGATCGACGGCGACCACCTGCAGATACTGCCCGCCTGGTGGCGTGAAGCCCTTCACGGAGCGCAGATAGCCGGGGTGTCCGAACACCAGCGCGGGCGGCAGCTGCCCGCGCTCGAGCAGGCTCTGCGGCCCATAGATATCGGCGACGATCGCATTGAGCAGATGCGCGCGCTGCGTCACACCACGCTCGATATGCGCCCACTCGGCCTCGCTGATCAGGAACGGCAGCAGGTCGAGCGCCCATGGCCGCGGCTCGCCGTTATCCGCGTAGACGTTGTAGCTGATGTCGTTGTCGCGGATCTGCTGCGCGATCGAGGCGCGGTGATCCTCCAGCCGCGCGATGCCGTCTTCGCCGAGCCGCTCGAAGAATTGCCGCCACGGTTCGCGCAACGCGCCCGAGGCATCGCGCAACTCGTCCCAATGTCCTTCGTAGGCCGGCAACAGCCGCAATAAGGATGAAGCGTCCGCGCGCGCCGCGGACGTTTCGAAGGGAAAGGTCGATTGAAAGGCCAAGGTCGTGTCGTTTTTAAAAATGTGCCGTCGCTTTTCAGTCTACCAGGTTACCAGTAGCGCAGGTCCAACGTGAACGGAAACTCGAGGCTGCGCTGCGGTGTGCCGACCGTGAGCGGCCCCGGCGTATGGCCGGATGAGAAGAAGCGCGCGCGCCGCCGGCTTTCCGCCTCGTAAGCATTGACCGGGAAGGTCTGATAGTTGCGCCCGCCCGGATGAGCGACATGATACTGGCATCCGCCGACCGAGCGGCCCGTCCATGTATCGACCAGATCGAAAGTGAGCGGCGCATCCACGCCGATGGTCGGATGCAGCGCCGACGGTTGCGACCAGGCGCGAAAGCGCACGCCGGCCACATATTCGCTGACGCGGCCAGTCGGCTGCAGGGGCACCGGCACGCCGTTCACCGTCAGCACGTGGCGGTTGTCGTTCAAACCGAGCGCGCGCACCTCGAGCCTTTCCACCGACGAATCCACGTAGCGCACCGTGCCGCCCGGCGAGCCCTCTTCGCCCATCACATGCCAGGGTTCGAGCGCGTTGCGGATGGTCAGCGAGACGCCGTTCACCGTGGTCTCGCCAACCAGCGGGAAGCGGAATTCGAAGTGCGGCGCGAACCAGCTGCTCTCGAAGGCGAAGCCCGCCTGGTTGAGTTCGCCGAGCACGTCGTCGAAATCCATCTTCGCGAAGGTGCCGAGCAGGAAGCGGTCGTGCAGCTCCGTGCCCCAGCGCGTGAGGCGCTGCGTGTAGGGCGTGTGCCAGAAGCGCGCCACCAGCGCGCGCAGCAGCAACTGCTGCACGAGACTCATGCGCGCGTGCGGCGGCATTTCGAAACCGCGCAATTCGAGCAGGCCGAGACGGCCAGTCGGACCATCGGGCGAATAGAGTTTGTCGATGCAGAACTCGGCGCGGTGCGTGTTGCCCGTCACGTCGATCAGGATGTTGCGCAGCGAGCGGTCGATCATCCACGCCGGCAGATTGGCGCTGTCGCGGCCACCGAGCAGGTCGATCTGCCGCTGCAACTCGCGGAACGCCACCTCGAGCTCATACACCTGATCGTTGCGCGCTTCGTCGACGCGCGGCGCCTGGCTCGTCGGCC
This sequence comes from Paraburkholderia fungorum, assembly GCF_003610895.1. Taxonomy (GTDB): domain Bacteria; phylum Pseudomonadota; class Gammaproteobacteria; order Burkholderiales; family Burkholderiaceae; genus Paraburkholderia; species Paraburkholderia fungorum_B. The sequence goes on along the minus strand of NZ_MCAS01000012.1, from coordinate 28,927 downwards.
CGATGAACAGCCCGGAAAACAGATACGACAGCGAGGGATGGTTGTGCCAATAGGCGATCAGGCTCGCCAGCAGGTCAGGACGGCGCAGGAACGGACTATCGGCGGGCGTCGCCCCACCGAGCACGAAGTGATTGCCGCCGCCGGTTCCGGTATGCCGGCCGTCGGTCATGAACTTCTCGCTGCTCAGATAGCTCTCGGCCGCAGACTGATAGAGATACTCCGTGTTGTCGACCAGTTGCGCCCAGCTCGAAGCGGGATGGATGTTCACTTCGATCACACCCGGGTCCGGCGTCACCTGCAGGACGTTCAGGCGCGCATCGCGTGGCGGCGGATAGCCTTCGAGCACCACCTGCATCCGCAACTCCGCCGCCGTCGCTTCGATCGCCGCCAGCAGGTCGAGATAGTCGTCGAGTTCGGTGAGCGGCGGCATGAACACATGCAGCAGCGAGCGGCCGCTGCCGAACGCTTCGGTTTCCGCCTTCGGACCGGCGGCGCGTTTCGGGTCGCGCGCCTCGACGCAGATCGCCGTGCGCAAGGTTTCCTTCGACGACTCGCCGCGCGCCGGCGCCTGCTCGTCACCCCGCTGCGGAGCGAAAGCCAGCACGCCGGCGCCCGCCACGCCGCTCAACAAATCCCCCGCTGACGACGACAACGCCGCTGCATGCCGCGCATCGGCGGCGCTCAGGGAGCGGCGGCGGGACCCAGCGTCGCCGTCGCCCTCGTATTGCATGCGCAGTTGCGCCGCTGAGCGCAACGGCACCGGCGGCGCAAACGGATCGTGCGCGTGCTGATACGGATAGTCGGTCTTCGACACCCACGGCAGCGAATCGAGCGGCAGGCGATAACCCATCGGCGAATCGCCGGGAATCAGGAACATGCGTTCGTCGCGGAAGAACCAGCGGCCGCTGATCCACTTCGCCGCCTCGTCCGGCACATCGCGTTCGCGCGCGAGCGGCAGGACATAGCCGGTCGCGCCGCCCAGCCCCGCGTCGAACACGCGCCGCAAACGCACACGCTCCAGTTCGTCGTCGAGGCGCGCATCGAGCGGATCGACGTTGACCGGCAGACGGCGCTCGCGCCACAGGTAGTACCAGGCGTCTTCGAAACCGGGCTGGATGTGGTCGTGATCGACTGCCAGCCGGGTCGCCAGATGGGCGAGGAAACGCCGGGCGTCCTCGGCCGTGTAGGTGCCCGGCTCGCGTTCGTCGGCGAACAGAGCGGGGTCTTGCCAGCACGGCTCGCCGTCGGCGCGCCAGTAGAGCGACATGGCCCAGCGCGGCAACTGTTCGCCCGGATACCACTTGCCCTGGCCGATATGCAGGAAGCCGTTTGCGCCGTAACGCGAGCGCAGTTTGTCCATCAGCGCGACCGCGTAGCCGCGCTTGGTGGGGCCGAGCGCGTCGGTGTTCCATTCGGCGGCGTCGCGATCGCGCACCGACACGAAGGTCGGCTCGCCGCCCATCGTCAGGCGCACGTCCATATCGGCCAGCCGCCGGTCGACCTGCGCGCCCATTTTCAGCACGTCGTTCCACACGTCCTCGGTAAAGGGTTTGGTGACGCGCGGCGTCTCCAGTACCCGTTCGATCGACATGGTGTGTTCGAACTCGACTTCGGATTCGTCGACCGCGCCGGAAATCGGCGCCGCGCTGCCCGGCTCGGGCGTGCAGGCGACCGGAATATGGCCCTCCCCGGCGAGCAGGCCGGAGGTCGGGTCGAGGCCGATCCAGCCCGCGCCCGGCAGATAGACCTCGCACCATGCGTGCAGGTCGGTGAAGTCGACTTCGGTGCCGCTCGGGCCGTCGATGGATTTGACGTCCGGTGCGAGTTGCAGCAGATAGCCGGACACAAAGCGCGCCGCCAGCCCCAGTTGCCGGAGCGTTTCGACCAGCAGCCAACCCGAATCGCGGCACGAGCCCGCGGCGCTCACGAGCGTTTCCTCGGGCGTCTGCACGCCGGGCTCCATGCGGATCAGGTAGCGGATCTCGCGTTGCAGCCGCTGATTCAGCGCGACGAGGAAATCGGCGGTGACCATCGGCTTGCGGTCGATACTCGCGACGAACTCGGCGAAGCGCGGCGTCATCGGCCGCTTGACGAGGTACGGCGCGAGCTCCAGCGCGAGGCCGGGCGCATACTCGAAGGGAAACTTTTCCGCCGACGGTTCGAGAAAGAAGTCGAACGGGTTATAGACGGCCATCTCGGCGACCAGATCCACGGTCACCTTGAATTCGCGCGTCTTCTCGGGGAACACAAGACGCGCCTGATAGTTGGCGAACGCGTCCTGCTGCCAGTTGATGAAATGTTCAGCCGGTTCGACCCGCATCGAATACGACAGAATCGGGGTCCGGCAATGCGGCGCAGGCCTCAGACGCACGACCTGGGGCGACAGCGCGACCAGCCGGTCGTAGCGGTAATGTGTGACATGATTCAACGCGACGCGTATGGACACACCAGACTCCTGGACAAAGGATGGCAGCCCGCCAAAAAGCAAGCTTCATGCCGTTTATAGAACAAGCGCGAAAAACCGCGTGAACTGCCCGTACCGCCCGGACTACCGCCTGCTACGAAGTTTGCCGCATCGACCGATCGTCCGGTGGATCGATCAGCGCGCCTTTGCACCGCCTTTTCGGCCGGCACGCACCAAAGCGGCGCAGCGCCGATGCACGATCATGTACGTAATGTGCGTTAAACCAGTGACGTCTGGCAAATGCGGCATGAAGATTGCACATCGGCCTCACCCCATCACTGTCACCCACCACCGGCCACGCTCGATGAGAACCTTCCACTGCAACTGCTGCGCGCACCTCGTGTTCTATGAGAACGTTCGCTGTGAACGCTGCGAGTCCCTGCTTGGATATGTGCCCGAACTGGCCGAAATCAGCACCTTCGAAGAAGCCGGCGAAGGGCTCTGGCGCAGTCTGCATCCACGTGCCGAGGGCGCGCTGTTCCGGCAGTGCCACAACTATGCGGTCGAAAACGTCTGCAACTGGATGATTCCCGCCGACTCGCCCGACACGCTGTGCCGTGCCTGCCAGCTCACGCGCACGATTCCGAATCTGGGCGTGCCGGACAACCGGCTCTACTGGTACCGGCTGGAGATGGCGAAGCGGCGTCTGCTGTACACGCTGGCCGCGCTCGGCCTCGATGTGCAGCCACATCAGACCGATCCGGAGCATGGCCTGGCATTCGAATTCCTCGAGGACGGCGGCGACGGTTCGCCGGTCATGACCGGCCACGACAACGGCCTCATCACCCTGAACATCGCCGAAGCCGACGACGCCTACCGCGAAAAGGTGCGCAGTGCGATGGGCGAGCCCTATCGCACGCTGCTCGGCCATTTCCGCCACGAGACAGGCCACTACTACTTCAGCCAGCTGGTGGAAAACGATCCGCGCTGGCTCGCGTCCTACCGCAAGCTGTTCGGCGACGAACGCGCCGATTACGGCGAGGCGCTGAAGGCCTACTACCGCGACGGCGCACCGGCAGACTGGCAGGCATCCTTCATCAGCGCCTATGCGACGATGCATCCGTGGGAAGACTGGGCCGAGACGTGGGCGCACTACCTGCTGATCGTCGACGTGCTGGATACCTCGACCTCATACGGCCTCGCGCTGCTGCCCGACGACCCGAGCGAGCCGACGCTGACCGACCGCACGCCCGTGGAAGACGCGAGCTTCGAGAATCTGATGAAGCGCTGGTTTCCGCTCACGTATGCGTTAAATAGCCTGAACCGCAGTCTCGGCATGCCCGACGGCTATCCGTTCACGCTGGCCTCGCCGGTGGTGGACAAGCTGCGCTTCGTCCATCGGGTGATTGCGGCGGCCGGCGATAAAACGCCGCTTCGGCAGCCGCCCGAAAAAAAACCCGCCGCCGGATAAACCGGCAGCGGGCTTGTTGCCGACGGCGCCACACCTGGCCGCCGTCCGGCGCTCGATACGCGAGATTAATAAGCAACCCCAGTGCGCAACCTCAGCAGGCAACCTCAGTAAGCAACATAAGGCCCCGCACCGCCAGGCGTCGCCTGCTGCTCGACCGCGGCGTACACATTCCGGCCATAGAAGAACGGCAGGCCCCAGTCGAAAACCGGCGACTTCACAAAGGCCGGTCCCGCCAGCAGCGGCAACGCCGAATCGCCGCTGTAGGTCTGCGAAATCGAGTTGGCATTGCCAACGCTGAAGTTCACCGTGCTCGTCGTGCCGTTCACCCCTTGAATCATGGCGCTCAACGACTGGGTCGACAGCGGGCAGTAGTACGCATCGTTGGGACTCGCGCAAGCCGGCATCGCACTAGTCTGGAAGAACAGGCCCGTCGAGCCGCTATCGAGAATACTGCTCGAATACGTCGTGCCGTTCTGCACCGTCGTGAAGGTGCCGTTCGACGGACTCACGCCGATCACCTGCGCGCTGCCCAACGAATTGTTGCTCTGCGTGCCGATGCCGAACACCAGTTGCCCGCTCACCGTCTGTGCGCCGCCCGACACCATGGGCAGGCTCAGCATCGAGCCGTTATTGTCGGTCGCGAAATACGGAATCGGATTGGCGACCTGCAGCGCTTCAGCGAGCGGAATCGCCTTGCAGGGCGTGCTGTTGCAGGCATAATACGTGCCGGTCACCGCCTGCTGCACACAGTTCGCGCCACAGTCATGCTTGAACACGCCGATACCCAGAATGCCGTTGGCCTGCAACGTGCCCGGCGTGTTGCGCGACGCACCGAAAGTCGCGCAATCCGAGGGCAAGGACGCGTAGTTCGGATCGATCACCTGGATCGGCAACGAGGCCGCTTTTTCGCCGGCGATCTGCAGGTCGGCGAGCTTCACCGAACCCCACGTGTAGCCGTCGAAGAACTGCATGCATTCGGCAACCAGATTGCCTGAGCTGTCCTTCTGTTGCGGCAGCGCCATCGACGCGGGCAATTGCGAGGCGAACACCCGCACGCCCCACGAGCCGGTATCCACCAGCACGTGATCGATGGTTTGGCACTGGCTGGTGCCTGGCGCGCAAATCGTGATGCTGACGAACGGCATGTTCGGCACGTTGCTCACGCCGGAGTCGACCGTGACGCGCACGGCGTTGGCGGCAATCACCTGCGGCGCAGGCGACGTATTGGTGACGGTAGGACCGGCCGATAGGCTCGTCGTGCCGCTGGAATTCGCGGCCGATCCCGAACCGCTGGAGCCGCCGCCCCCGCCGCCGCAGGCACTGACGAGCAACGCGAGCAGCGCCGCGCACAGCAGGGTCACAAACGAAGACGTATGACGCATGATTCGCTCCGTTATTGAATGGCGCCGACATCGACGCCCGCGGGCACCGCTTGCGGCAGATAGGCATGCCCGGCGAACGCGCGCAGATGGCCGCCGGAGTAGACCACCAGGTCGCTGCTGGACACCGCGAGCGGCGTGCCGCGGCGGGTTGCGGTGGCGGCGACGTACTGGTCGAACGACGCGCCCAGCATGGACTTCAGATCCGGCAGCGTCGGCCCCTCCCACGCGACACCGAAGACGATGCCGTTGGGCGCGACGTACTCGCGCACCAGCGTGCCGGACGGCATCGTAATCAGGTGTACCGAATACGCGCTTTGTGTAGTGGCCGTATGAGCCACGGCGCGAAGGCGCGTCAGATCGCTGTCGACAGTGCTGACGTTCTGGCCAAGCGTGGCGTGCGCGGCAAACGACAGCACGCAGCCGGCCCCGAGCATTGCGCGAGCAATGCTTGTAGAGAGCATCGGTTTCAAGAGATTTCCTTCGAGGTGAAACGCTCGTGACTGACGGGTGAGCCGATCACGAACGGGAATTCAGGGGCGCACTCCAGACCGGCGGTGCCGGTATTGCATTCACACCGGTTGGGTTGCGTGAATGCGTCTACGGAGTGGCGGCGCGAAACTTTAGGCACCGCGAAGCGGCGCGGCAATCGTTTGCGAGACGATTTAAACCTTCCGCGAGCGCCCTGCCGTTCGAATCTGTTTGATAGTCGAGGACCGGATCACCAAGGCGCGGCGCTCAGACGCCTATTTTTCCGGGCCAGCCTGTTTAAAGCGAACACATGCAAAAAATAACAGGGCCGCAGCAGAAAAATATCAATGCGTGTCGCATGAGGCGGTCAATGTAAGCGGGTGCTGAATAATTCGCGTCGAACCGCCTGTTTCATCTGATCATTGAGGCGCGTGCCGGCTGCTTTTGTGTGACGAAAAAAACGCGAGCGAGCACGTTGCGTGAGCAGATCAGCGCATCGGCATCGGCAGGATTCGAGCCGGCAAAAAAAATGCCGTGGATAACCTGAGGGTCATCCACGGCACCGGGTGCATCATTTCGACATCGACGCGTTTTCGACATCTGCGCGCCGAATCCGCATCGAGCGATTCGACGCGGGCGCGTCCTTACTTTTTCTGCTGCTGCAAGAGCGACTTGAGCTCCTGCACGTTTTCTTCTACGCGTTTTGCGATTACCGCATACGACTCCGCCTGCGTCTGATACGCGGCTTGCGCCAACTGCTGCATGTCGGCGAGCGACTTATGCAGGCTTTGCTGGATCAGCTCGGCTGCCTTCGCCGGAGGCGCGGCGCCGCCGGCCGACAACTGCCCCGTGAGCGACTGCAATTCGCCCAGCGTGGCGCGCAGCATTTCAGTCTGTTTCTGCGCGAGCGACTGCATGCCCTGGAAGGCGGTCTGATTCGCCTGAACCAGCGCTTCCACGTCCTTGCGTCGCGCTTCCATGATGGCGGGTACGTCGAAGCCGGGAAGCTTGAACTGCTCCAGCATTTTGGTGAAATCGCCAAACGGATTGGCGGCGTCAGGTCGGTCCATGCGAAATCCTCCTTAACGATTGAATACTCGCCCGCGGTGCATCACCGCGATGGGTTGCTCCGGCTATGCACCCGTGGCGTCGTGTGCGCCGCACTTCCCGCTCAGGCGTGCTGCATCTGGGGTCGGACGGCACATTGGGTCAATCATGCGCTATCCGGCCGCATTGCGCCAGCGGGCACACCCTGAGCTCACCCGTCCCGCGAGCGGACCGTTTCACGGTTCGGTCATCACAAGGTCACAGCGAGGTCACAAGGCATGCAAGGCCCGGTAAGTTACGCGGCGGCTTCCGTAACCCGACGCCACGCCATCTCGACTATCGTTGCCGATGTGCTGGCGCACTGGCGCGCCGGCACTGTCTCGATGGGAGCGAGATCATGACAAAAGAATGGATGAGCGCGGCACTGGCCGCCGTCGTGTTAACCGTGGCCGCGACCGGTGCGCTGGCACAGGAAGCGGGAACGCCACCGGCGCCGGCTCATGCGCGGGGAGAACCGCAGCGCGGCGACGGCCCGCCCGGAGCGCGCGGCCCACACTGGCAGCACGGGCTCATGGGCCCCGGTTTCGCCGTGATCAACGATCTGGAACAGTTGCGCCGCCTCTATGCCATGAGCGGACGCGAAGGCGAGATCGTCGCCGTGTATCACGAGGTGTTGAACAAGACGCAAGATCCGATGCTGCGCCACTACGTGTATGACTCGCTGGCCCGCGAGCAGTTGAAGCCCGCCAATCCCGACCAGGCCATTGCCACGCTGCGCACCAGTCTGTCGGAAGACCTCGTCGCGGCGGACAAGTCGCCGCGCGGCATGCCGGCGGGCACACCGCCCGCTGTGCAATAAAGCGCGGCAAACCGCGCCGCCGAAGCATCACGCGTTCGAACGTCGCACGGGATAGCGTGCATGCCGCGCGCCCCCGTGCAACTCGTCCTGCGCGGTTCGTCCCGGCACACAATCAATTGGAAACGCTTCCGCCAGAAATCAGCGCAGCCGTTCGGTGCGCTGCGTTAGCTTTCGCACATAGCCGCCGCTCTGCCCACTTTTCATCTTCCGTCAGGTGATTAGGATTAGAGCACCGCAACGCTAGTGTCTGGTGAATAATGCGCTACCCGCTGGATATGGCTGTCGCCGCCGCTCTGCTTGTCTTCGTCCTGTTCTGCATCATCAAGCTCGCCTTGAGCTGACGCCCGCCCGCCGTCGTTTTCACCTCTTCCTGAACCCGCCTCGCGGCTGCATGTTTAGCCGTGTTTCGCCGTGACATGGCGCGAAATAATTGTTGAATGGAGTTTGGGAAGTGACTCACCCATACTTCGTTTCGCTGCCGGTGCGTACGAAAAAAGACGCATGAGATCAAGGGTGTTTTATGTGCGAATGCGCTCCCGATGATCAACGATCCACGGTTGCCCGATCATCGAAAGAGGCGTTTGAACACAACGGCACCGGGTGCCGACGACAGGGATGAACATGTTGACTTCAGTGAGTTTCCTCAAAAAGAATGCCGCTCGTTTTGCATGCGTTGCCATGGTCTGCGGCAGCGCGCTCCTGACCGGCTGCGCCGGCGGCAGCATCAACAACGCGACCCAGACCAGCGCGGAACCGCAGGTGCGCCCGGACAATATTTATGTCTACACCTTCGACAGCAATCCGGATCAGGTGAAACTGGACAACGGCGGCATGCTGAAAAAACTGAAATCGCAACTCGACGGCTCGTCCACCGCGCAAAAGCAATCCGCCGATGCAATCGCCGTGCGTGAGCAGGTTGCCAACGAAATCGTGCATCAATTGCAATCGATGGGGCTGCGCGCGATTCGCTCGGACATTCCCGCCCCCGCCGACCAGAACGTCCTGCTCGTGCAAGGCAGCTTCGAGACGATCGACGCCGGCAATCGCCGCCGCCGCGTGCTGATTGGACTGGGCGCCGGCAAGAGCGAGGTGAGCAGCTCCGTGCAGATTCTGTACAAACCCGCAGGCGGCACCGCGCGGCTGGTGCAGAGCTTCACGGCCACGGGCGACAGCGGCAAGGCGCCCGGCATGGTCGAAACCGCGGGCGTGGGCGCCGCGGTCGGCAGCATCGCAACCTCCGCGGCGGTGAGCGGCGGCCTGCACGGTATATCCGAAAGCAAAAAGACGGCTGTTTCAGCGGATGCCACGCGTCTGGCCGACGCGGTGGCCAAACAGGTGGCGCAGATCGGTGTCAGCGGCGGGTGGCTCTCGACGGAACACATCAAGGGCTAAGCCGGACCTCAGGGCCGCGCAGCGCGCGGCCACCTAGCTCAAACTGACCGGCAAATAAAGCCGCGATGCCCCCCGCTGGATCAGCAATGCAACGCTGCCGCGCGCCTGGCGGATCTGCTCGGCCATTTCGTCGATCGTCGTCACCGGTGTCTCGTTGACTGACAGCACGATGTCGCCGGCCTTCAAACCGGTACGCGTCCCCGTGCTGCTCACCTGCTGGACCAGCAAGCCATGATCGACGCCGAGACTCTGTTGCTCCTGCGGCGTCAACGGGCGCACCGTCACGCCGAGCCGCGCGGGCTTCGGCGTCATGACGGGCGAGCCGTTGCTGTCGAGTTCGCCTACCGTAACCTCGACCGGCAGCGTGGCCCGCGAACGCCACACCAGCAGATTCACCTTCTGGCCAGGCCGGATCTTTGCCACCGTTGTCAGTAAATCCGCCGAGTCGCCAATCTCCACACCGTTGACAGCCTGCACCACGTCGCCCGCGCGCAGCCCCGCCAACTCAGCCGGGCCGCCTGCCTCGACCATGCTGATCAGCGCGCCATCCGGCCTCGCGAGCCCAAATGACTGCGCGAGCGACTGGCTGACTTCCTGCACGGCAACCCCGAGACGGCCACGGCTGACGCGGCCCGTCCTGAGCAATTGCTCCTTGACGTTGAGCGCGACGTCGATCGGAATCGCGAACGAGAGTCCCTGGTAGCTCCCCGTCTTCGAGTAGATCAGCGAATTGATTGCGATCACCCGCCCGTCAAGGTCGAAGAGCGGACCGCCAGAGTTGCCCGGATTGATCGGCACATCGGTCTGAATAAACGGTATGTACGCCTCGCCCGGCAACGAACGGGATTTCGCGCTGACGATGCCGGCGGTCACCGTATTCGCGAAGCCATACGGCGAACCGATCGCCATCACCCAGTCGCCCACGCTGGTGCGCTCCGGATGGCCGGTGACCACAACCGGCAGGTTGTCGGCATCGATCTTCAGGAGTGCTACGTCCGAAAGAGCATCGCTGCCGATCACCTTGCCCTTGAATTCGCGCTTGTCGGTCAGCTTCACGTCGACCACGCTGGCATCGCCGACCACATGCCGGTTGGTCAGGATATAGCCGTCCGCGCTGACAATGAATCCCGACCCCAGGCTCACCTCTTCGCGATTGCCTATCACGCGGCGCGCAAGGAACGGCGCGAGCGGATTGCCCGGCGCGATACCCGGCGGCAGTTGCACGCCCATCTGCGTGACTTCGCGCGTCACGCTGATGTTGACGACCGCCGGCCCATAGCGCCGTACGAGCACGGCGAAATTCGGCACCGCCAGCTGAGTCGCGCCCGGCCCGGCGGCCGTGAATGTCTCCTGCGAACCGGCGAAGCTCGCCGTCCCGGCACCCGCCAGCGCCAACCCTATCAGGGGTAAAGCCCATCGGAGCACCCGCCGCGCGTTGCGTAAGCTGTCCGTCATATGAAGTCCGGCGATAGTCGATCGTTGTGTCAGCCACTGCGCGCCGCCGGCACAGCCCTCAGCCGCAGTTCCAGATAAGACTTCCTGCACCACCTTGCATTCGCTCCGGTCCTGGCGTCCTGGCGTCCTGGCGTCCTAGCGTCCGACCGGCGCGGGCTGCGGCGACTGCGGCCGTTGCGGCGTGATCGACTTGCCCCAGTTCGCGCCAAACCGGTTACGCTCGGCCGACAGATTGAATGTGCCGACCCGGTTGGAAGGCCCATTGGCCAGCGCCTGCGCCGCGCTCTGCGAAGCGGGCGCGTCGGGCGGCACGGTAGGCGTGAGCTGCTGGCTCAGGCAATCGTATGACAGGGTCCGCTCTCCGCCGACTTCCACATCGACACACACGCGTTTCGAAACCTGCCCCGCTGACGGCGCAGCCGGCGGGGTCTGCGCGAAGGCCAACCCGCAGGGCAGCAAACCAGCCGCCACGATCATCGCAAACCTCGCGAACCTCGCGCGCATTTCACCGCGCATACCGCTCGCATTGCCTATCATTCGTCCGCTCCGGAGGCGTGTTCTCCGCGCCTGCGCCGCTCACGCTCATAGCCGTCGATAAACCGGTTGAACATCCTGATCTGTGTCTGCCGCAAGCGGGGCGCAGTGCAATCGGAGAGCCGTTCGACGCGCTCCACCGGCTCCCAGAACAGAATATCCGCCGAGGTCGGAAACGGCGTGTGCAGCGGCTCCCGATACGTCACCCTGAACAGCCCCGGCGGCCTGCGCCGTTCTTCATGCCAAAGATCGCCTACATCGCGGACGCTGCCGTCGAACCAGATACGGATACGCGCCCGCTCGTCGCGATCATGCACGCTGATGAAGCCCGCCAACGCGAGCAACACATAGGGCGCATCGCGTTCATCGAATGCCGCATAGCGCCACAGGTCCACCACGTCGGCGTACTCGATCAGGCGGGCGAAGCGCTCCAGCGTCAAGGGCGGCGCCGCGTGCCGTGCGATCCGGTAGTGACGCTGCCAATGCTGTAGAAAACGCTCGCGATGGAGCGCGGCGCTCACGCCTTGCGCCAAGGCGTGAGCGTTCACCGCCAGCCCGGCCGGATCGTAACTCGGCGTGGTAAGCGGACAGCGCGCATCGTCGGCGCTCTCGAGATGCCGGTAGTACCGATGCCCACCACGCCGCCGATGCGTAAACACAAGCTCGGCGAGACACAACGGGCAGCGCGGATGGGGCGCCGAGGCCGCCTCCTCCGCCAGGGTCCGCGCGTGAGCGCCGTAAGCTTCGACGTAGCGCTCATCGAGCGGATGCCAGCCTTTGTCCACGTTCTCCGTCCTGTGCCGGTCGCGCCTATTGCGCGGCGGTGAGCGCTTTCTTCAACGCATCTTCATTGATGGCGACCGTGCCCGGACCGACCTGCTTCGCGAGATACGCCTGGATGTTCTGCTGGGTGCGCTGCCGGCGCAGCATCGCACGCAGTTGATCCTTGACCTCGGCCAGCGGACGCACGCCGGCGGCCCGCGTGTCGACGAGCTTCATCACGTGAAAACCGGCCGTGGTCTCGATCGGCGCGGACACGTCGCCCGGTTTCATCGACTCGGCGGCCTTGCGGATTTCCGGCAGGAGCACACTCTCCGGTACGAAACCCATGTCGCCGCCCTGGCTCGCGCTGGCCTTGTCCTGCGAATTCGCCGCCGCGAGCGCGGCAAAATCCGCGCCGCTCGCATGGGCCTGGCGCGCGAGATCGTCGGCCTGCTTATGTGCCTTGGTGCGGGTTGCGGTATCGGCGCCGGGCGCAACAGCCACATAGATCTGCGCAAAATGCAGCGCGCGCGGCGTGGTGAAGACGGCGCGATTCTGATCGTACGCAGCCTGAATTTCGGCATCCGAAGGATAATCCGCAGCAGGCGCGGCAATCGAAGCCAGATAGCTGCGCATCAACGCATCGCGCTCGGCCTGCTCGACCATCTGCCTGACTTCCGGCTGCTGGTCCCAGCCCTTGGCCTTGACTTCGGCGACCACTACCGATTGTGCGAGCCGCGCGCGCACGAGCTGATCGAGGCTCGCCGGATCGGCGGCCAGACGCTCCCGGGTCGCGGCATCGAGCGACTTCAGCAAGGAGGTCATTTGCGCCTGCGTGACCGAAGTCTGACCGGCGCTCGCGACGACCGCACTCTGTGCGGACACAAGCAAAGGCGCGCTGAGCACGCACGCGCCCGCGAGCATCAGGAATCGTTTCATGTGCTACTCCTGCGAATCGGACCGGTGCGCGGCAAGCGCCAGCGCGCCGTGACCGGGTTCTTCCAGTTGTCCGGGGTGCCCGTCGCGCACTTCGCCTGCCGCCGTATCCGAAAGATGAAGACGCACGACCAGCGGTTGCCGCATCCCACGCGGCGGTATCCCGGCGCTTTGTTCGAGCAGCAAGGTGCGCAGGTCGGCGTCGGCCTGCTCGTTGCCGAGCGGCGCGAACACCACCCGCACGACGTGCCCGCTCGCATCGAACCACGCCTTGACGCTCAGTACAGGCGGTATATCGGCGACGTGGCTGTCGGACGCGGCGCGCTGTTCGAAGAACGCATGAAAGCGCTGGGCCTCGGGGCTCTCCCCTTCAAGCGCGTTCTGGAACTGTTGCGACACCTGGTGGGCATACGCGATCCACGCCTGCGGCGCCTGCGCGGCAGGCACTGGTTGCTGCGACTGGGCAAGCGCCCCCGCACCGAACAGAGCGAGCAGCGCCGCGCCGAACGCGCGCAGTCCGCGGTGCTTGCGGTGTTCGCGCGTCACTGCAGCGTCGCCTTGCCGTCGGCGGAATCGCTCGACGAATGCACGGATTGCACGCCCTCGCGCCCACCCGGCGCGGCGGGTCCGCTGGATTCGCCCACTGCCTGTGCGCGCGCCGCCTCTTCGGCAGCGGCCATTACGGGCCGGTTGCGCAGATGCAGCAGGAACTCCTGAATCAGCCGGTCCCACAACTCGATGGTCGACAGCAGATGGCGCATGCTCACGCCGCCCGCCACCACCACGTCCATTTCGAGCAGCAGAAACTGCCCGTGTGCCGCGAGCCGCGCAAAGCGCTTGGTGCGGTTCCAGCTGGCAACCAGATCCGCCGGCAGATCGCCTTGCACCTGCATCGCGCAGCTCAGCGTGTAGTCGATGTACACCGGCGTGCCGTCAGCCGCCAGCGTGACACCCGGCTGCGCGCCATTGCCGAAGCGCACCACGAAGCCCACACCCTGGCTCGCGCTCATCAGTTGCATGACGCCGTTCTGCTCGGCCGCCGTGACGCGATAGCCCGCCGATTTGAGCACGTCGGCGAGTTGTTCTACACCGATCGAATCGATCAGGTCCGGCGTGTTCACCTGCACGGCGTTCTGATTGGCTTTCGTTTCGCTGGATTTATCAAGTGTGCTCATCATGTCATCCGTATCGGTTATTCGGGATTCTCAATGGGGTTACTTCGCAGCGGCAGCGGCGGGCGGCGCCGCAGCCGGATCGGACGAAGCCTTCGCCGGCATGGCGGCGGGGTTGAAACGGCCCGCATGCAGTGCATCGCCGTAACGTTGCGCAATGTCGTCGTATTTCACGCGCGCGCTCTGGGCGAACGGCTCACGCAATTTGAAGATCGTGCCGAAGCCGACATGCTCATAGGCATTGAGAATGTCATGACCGACCTGATCCAGTTCCGCGTTTTGCGCTTCGCAACGCTGCAGCTGCGCCTCGCGCGCTTTGAGCTCGGCCTGCATCTGCGTGCGGTCGGCATCATGCGAGCGTGTGGTGGCGAGCAGATTCTGGTACTCGGTACGCGACTTCTGGAGTTGCTGCGCGTCCTGTGCATGACTGGTTTTCTCGCTCGACAAGGCCCGCTCGGCCGCCACTTCGGCACCCGACTTACCCTTCGCGGCAGCGAGCTCGGCCTGCGCCTGCTTCAGATCGGCGAGGGCCTTGTCGCGCTGTTGCTCGGCGGCGGTCTTGTCGGCTTGCAACTGCGCCTGTGTGTCCTGCAACTGCCGCAGATCCTGCGTGGTCGAGCGCAGCTGGCTGCGCAACTTGTCTTCGATACTTTGCGCACAGGCCGGACCCGGCGCGCTCAACAACACGCACAGCAACGCCGACACAGCGATAAGCGGTTCACGCAGCACCGTCAGCCGGCGCGCGCTCAGAGCAATGGGCTTTTTCATGTGCTGCCTCAGAAGCGCGCGTTGAGTTCGATTTGCAACACGTCGATCGACACCGGCGGCCCGTACACTTCACGCGCGCTCAAATAACGCGCCGACAGCCACGTATCGCGTGCCACCGCATAGGAGGTCGCGAGAATGTAGCCCTTCGCATTGGTGCCGCCGAGATGGAAATCCGGATCGGTGAAGGCGTCGAGCGTCGCGTCGGGTTGCAGGTACTTGTAGGCGATCGAGAAGTTCCAGTCGCCCTTGTTCTTGGGCTCTGGCTCGCCGACGGTCGCCTTCGCAAGGAAGCCGTTCGGACCGCTTCTGAAATCCGACTGCGACACATTCACCGAATTCGAGTTGTAGTTGTTCACCGGCAGCGTCGCCGCAGTGAACGCCTTGTTCTCGTTGTACGCCAGGTTGCGGACGTATTCGCCATCCAGACGCAGCTTCACGCGGTTCGCCACCACGGTATCCCACTGCGCTTTCACGTCGAACAGGCGGTAATTGAACGCGAGGCCAAACAGCTGCGTATCCGGCGTGAAACCCGGCGCGACGTTCGGGTTCTGCGCGATGTTACGCAGCGCGACCAACGTATTGCCGCCCTGAATGAAGGCCGGTGCTTCGTTGTCGGTGCTGCAGCTCGTCTGGCCCAGATACAGCGCGCACGGCGTGGACAGCGTGCCACGCATGTTCTGGTAGTCGTAATACGCCAGTGCGCCCTTCACGCGGTTCTGCGTATTGATCTTCCATTCCGCGCCCACCTGCGCGCCGAACATCCATTTCATGTCCGTGCCCGATTTGGAGAGACTATTCGACGGGAAGCTCTCGCTCGTGTACTGGATCGGGAACACGCCCAACGTGCCGAACAGCGTCACGTCCTGATTGGACGGCAACGCACGCCGGAAGCTCGCGGCCAGACCGTCCATCTCGAGGTCGTTCGAGAACAGCAGGTCGGAGGTAAAGAACGGATTGTCGAAACGTCCTGCGGTGACGTTGAGCCACGCGGTAGGCTGATAGTTGATGTAGACCTTGTTCAGCCAGATGTCCTTCTTCGCGAAGCCGCCGCCCGCGGTCGCGGTGGTCGACACCGGCCCGCTGTCGTTGCCGCTTGCGAGCTGGATGCCGGCGGTGAACTGGTCCGACAGCAGCGCCGTCACGCCAAGGCGCGCACGGTAGCGCTCGAGGTTATTGCGGTTCTGCGTGGTATTCAGCGACGGCGGCAGCGCGGTATTCGTGTTCGGGTTGATGTCATACCCGCCGTTCTGGTTGATCTGCGCGAAGTTGGTCTGCCCGGTCGCGTTGTTCGGCGAGTAGAAGTGGTACTCGTCGCGCACCCGCACGTCGCCGTCGATCTTGATTCGCGACACCCAGTCAGGGAATGTGTTGGGCTGCGCCCAGTTCTCCGACTTCGCCTGCGCGATGACCTCCTGCTTGACCTGATCACGGATCTGATCTCGCACCACTTGCGGCACATAGGGCACGGCAACATCGCCCGGCTGGGTCGGCGCGTTCACCACCGCCACGCCGCCGCGCGCGCCGCTCGCGTTCGTTGCGTTCGTTGCATTCGCGGCTCTCGCCTGGGCCGCCTCGCTCTGCGCCTGATTGATCAGTTCGTTCGCGTTGGCCTGCGTGAGCACGCCGCGCTTCACGAGCAGATTGATCAGGTTGATCACCGTGCTTTCCGTCGGCGCGGCTTTGGCGGTCGCGGCCTGCGTTTCGAGCGACTGTGCGTGGACCCCCGTGCTGATGGCAAGGCCCAGGCCCAATGACGCCAATACCGCCAAACTCATGCGCGAGCGGCGCAGCTGGTCCATGCTCGCGCGTTGACTGCGGCCGCTTCGTGCCGTCTGAATAGACATTCCCGTTCTCCACATAACGTGCGTTTTTGCAGCACAGTCCGCCCCACCCCCGTGGGCGAACCGGCTTTGTGATCTCGTGTCAGGTGTTGCGTTCGTTGCGTTCGTTACTTGCGTTCGTATTCGTTTCAGCCCGGCGGCATTCAAGCCGGCGAGCGTCCGTGCAACTTCACCAGCACCGGATAGGCGCTGCGCGGCGGCGGCGCCTGATCCACCTTGCCGAGCGCTTCGACCGCGCCGACCACCGCGTCGTCGAGCTTGCTGTCGCCGGTCGACTGGGCGATCGCCACCTTCGTGATGCGCCCGTCCGGGTCCATCCAGATGTTCAGGTTCACGTTGAAGCGCGATCCCCCGCCCGACGCCTGCACCTGCTTGTCCCGTTCCACCGCGCCTTGCAGCAGGTAGCCGATGTATTGCCGGTAAGTGGCGTTGCCGAAGCTGCCGCCCCCGCCGCTGCCCGCCATGCCGCTGCCGTCGCCGGCGCTGATGCCGAAGTTGTCCGTGCCGGCCTGGGCCGGTGCGTCCATCGTCATCTGCTTCGGCTGGTTGTCCGACGGCTTGGGCGCTTCCGCCGGTTTAGGCACTTCGGTGGGTTTCTCCACCGGCGTCTTGACGTCTTCCTGCACCTTCTCAGGCGGCGGTTTTTCCTTGGGCGGCGGGGGCGGTGGCGGCGGCAACGGAATCACCGTCGTCACCTGCGGCGCCTCCGCCCGTTTGACGCCCGCGGTATCGCTCGCAAAATGCCAGATGAGCGCCACCAGCCCCGCCGCGGCCAGCACGAGCAGCACCGGCCTGACGAAGCGCCCCGGTCCATTGCCGGAGCCGCCGGGTCCGTTGGTATAGGTTGTTTCCATGGCCGGTCTCTACCCGCCCTGGTGAGCTTTGCCGGTCACCAGTCCCACCTGCGAGAGATCGAGACGGCGCAACAGGTCGAGCACGTCCATCACCTTCTGGTAGGCGACCGCCGAGTCGCCCTTGAGGACGATCGGAAACTCCGGCGTCAGCGCTTTCTGCGTGCGCAAACGGTCTTCCAGTTCGCTCATCGAGACCGGATACGCATCCAGATAAATTTGCCCCGTGTCCGATACCGTGATGGCCTTGGTCTTCGGTTTCGCGAGACTCGCCGCGGAACTCGCCTTCGGTAAATCCACCTTGATGCCCTGCACCGACGCCGTGGTCATGATGATGAAAATGATCAGCAGTACGTACGCGAGATCGAGCATCGGCGTGATGTTGATGTCGTCGTAGGGCTTGTCGTCGTCCTGAACCTGCATGGCGCGTTTCTCCTGGATTGCGGGTTACGCTGCGGGTTACTCGGCGGCCAGCGAATGGTCGGCGCTGCGATGGGCTTCCGCGAGACGCGTCACGAATTCGTCGACGAACACCTGCATGTTGGCCGTGACGTTCTTGTTGCGGATCAGCAGGTAGTTGTAGCCAAACAGCGCGGGAATCGCGACGAACAGACCCGTGACGGTGGCAAGCAGCGCGGCCGCGATACCCGGCGCGATCGCGTTCACGTTGACGTCGCCGGCGGCCGCGATGGCGGCGAAGGTGATCATCACGCCAACCACCGTGCCGAGCAGCCCGAGGAAAGGACCACCCGAAATGGCGATGGTGAGCAGCACCATCGACTTCGACAGGCGCTGGTTCTCGCGCACCAGCGTCGCATCCATCGAGGCGCGAATCGCCTCGATCGACTCGGCGGTAATCAGCGTGCGGCCGTGGCCATCCACGCGGCTATGAATTTCGGCGACACCCGCGCGATACAACCGGTAGAGCGACGAGTGGCGCAGGCGCTGACCTTCCTCGCTGCGTTCGTCGGTATGCGCAAGGCCGACCAGGTGGCGCCCCGCCACCTCGCGAAAGCGCTGCACGAAGAAGCCGTTGGCTTTGTCGACAGTGCCGACATACGACGCCTTGGTCCACATCACGACCCACGAAGTCACGGCCATCAGCATCAGAATGCCGATCACCACCCACGCATCCACCGTGACGGACTTGACGATGACGCCGAAGTAGCCGAAGCCGAAGCCCGACTGCTTTTCATCCGCGCCATAGCTGAAGAGTTTCGATTCGGCGCCTTGCGAGAGCACGTCGAGCGCGATCAGGTTCGCCGGGCGCGCGACCTTGGACAGACGCAGTTCGTCCATCTCGCCGTTGAAGCCCGCAAAACCGGCAGGCGCGTTCGCCACGTCGCCGCCAACCGCTGCGGCGCTATTGAGCGCGGGCAGCGCGGCGGCGATCTGCGCGACCTGTTTGCCGCCGACGTAGAGCGTGACGTTCTTGCCGTCGGCGGTGACCGCGAGTTCGCTCCACTGATTCGCCGCAACCGCGGGCACGGCGGGTGTACGCAGCGGCGCTGCGCCGCCGTCCACTTCGACGAACGGCACACCGTTGTCCAGACCGATCAGCAATGCATTGGCGCCGTCGCGGCGGCTATACACCAGCGTGTTCGCCGCGAGCGCGGCAGGCTTCACCCACGCGCTGAAGGTGAAGCTGCCGCCGGCTCCCAGATTCAGCGACGGGCTCGCCGGCAGGTTCAACGGACTCGCACCGTTGAACTGCGCGGCACGGCCGATGATGCCGTCTTCGGCAATCCGCGCCGGGGCGTTCTGCGCGTTGTTGCCGTACGCGGTCGAATCCTTCGGCGGCGTGCCTGCCGCGCCGTTGAAGTGATACACCAGCGTGTAATCGGCGTCGAAGGTCTCCGCCGGCTTGCTGCCGTCGGGCGCTTTCTTGTTGCCGTAGTACATCCAGATGCTCTGCGCGGCGCCCGCCGGCATCTGCGTGATGTCGATCCAAACCAGCGCCACGCCAAGCACGGCGTCGTACTGCTCGATCTGGTAGTTCAGCGGCGTCTTGTCGTCGGCCGCCACGAAGCGGATATCCGCGCCGTTATCCTGCAGGCCGTCGAACTGGAAGTTGCCCGAATGCAGGCGAATCAGCAGGGGCACACGGCCGGCCGATTCCGTCAGGTTCGCGCCCTTCGCGCTGGTGTCGATCGTGATCGCCTTGCGATACGACCAGTCGTTCTGCCACCACGCGTTGGCGACGCCCGGCACGCAGCCGAGCAGCACCGTCATGGCCGAGATTAAAAGGAACAATGCTCGCTTCACAGTCATACTCCCCGAAAAACCGACTGCAACAGCCGGCACAAGAGATTTGAAAATGGGTCAAGGTGGCGCGTGTAATGCATCAGAAGCCCACCCGCACATAGAAATCGAAGCGCGGGCTGTACTGCTTCGTGTAGATGCCCGCCTTCAACGGCCAGCCGGCTTCGAAATCGGCGCTCGCATACTTGAGCAACTGCATGCGCGTACCAACGCCGACGGACAGCAGGTTGAAGCGCGCGGTCTGCTCCGGCAGCGGACTCAGCAGCCACAGATGCGCCGCATCGACGAACATGTGGAAGCGCCATTCGTTCACGTTGCTCGACAACACGCCGCCCAGGTACTTCGAGACCGACGGACTCCTCAATTCGAGCGAACCGATCACACCGCTGTCAGCCGTGTCTTCCGCCTGCATGTAGCCGCGCACGCTATTCATGCCGCCTGCCGCGAACTGTTCGCTCGACACAAGCGGCGAGTTCGCCAGCTGTGCGCTCACGTGCGCGTTGGCCTGAATGTCGTGATCGAAGTTCTGCGTATGGTTGAGGTCGAACTTGCCGTACACGAAGTCGGGCGTCGCGTTGTAGCGTTTGTTGTCGTAGGAGTTCCAGTCGCTGCCGATACCGCGAATGTTGGTTGTCAGCGCCACCGCGAACGAGGTCTGCGAGTTCTTCAGATTCATCTGGCCGTTGTACGAGAACGTGACCGGCACGTAGGTGAGCGGCACAGAGCTTGTGCCTTGACCGACGATGGTGTCGTTCTCGTCGTAATGCTTGCGGTCGATCTCGATGCTCACCGTATGTGCGTACGTTTCGCTGGACGGCAGTGCGTAGCTCGCGGTGAAGCCGAAGGTGGTGCCCTTGCCGAGCACGTTGGTGCCGCCCAGCGCCGCGACATTGCTGTCCGAGTGAATCACCGTGGCGAGGAAACTCCAGTGCGAGTCCTTGATCGGCGCAAGGTAGGAGAACGAGTAGACCCGCGCATCCTGCGGATGCTGCGGCGCGATCAGGTACGTTCCCGACAGCACATGGCCCAGTTGCCACAAGTTCGAATAGCTGAGCGAAACGCTCGTACGCAGCGACGAGGTGTTCGGACTGTTGTCGTTGTTGAGGTCGACCGTGCCGTGCCACGGGCTGTGATCGTCCACTTTCAGGTCCACGTCCACCGTCTGCGGCAGCGCGCCTGGTTTGAGAACGGGGATCACCTGCCGGTCAGCGGAACGATTCAGATCGGTCAACTGCTGCTGCGCCTGATTGAAATCCGGCACGCTGCCTTCGGCAAGCGCGGGCACCGCATCGCGTATTTCGAGCGGCGAGTAATACTTCGCACCGTCCACGCGCAAGCGCCCCACCTTCGCTTCCACCACCTGCAACACGATCACGCCGTTCTTCACCTGCTGCGGCGGCAACTCGACCACCACCGACTGATAGCCCTTGTCCTGATACACCTTCTGCAACGCATCGCGCGCACCGTTGACGTCAGCGAGCGTGCGGCCCGGACCTTCGAACGGATAGACAGCCTTCTCGATTTCCAGGTTCGGAAGCGTCGTGTTGCCGCGCACAATGAACTCGTTCACGTCGAACGTTTTCGGCGCCGTACCGGCAGATGGCGCGGCCTGCCCGCTCTGTGGCGCCTGCGTGCCGGCGACGGCCGGCGTTGCGGCCGAGGCGGCGCTCGACTGTGCGTGAGCCGGTCCCGTCAGCGTCATGCCCCCCATCACCAGAACGCCGACCCAGCTGCGCCGACGAATGCGTGCTTCCCCGTACACCTTTGGCGTCATTGCGCCACTCCTTCGTGATTCGATATGCCGGCTGAATTC
Source organism: Paraburkholderia fungorum (assembly GCF_003610895.1). GTDB lineage: Bacteria > Pseudomonadota > Gammaproteobacteria > Burkholderiales > Burkholderiaceae > Paraburkholderia > Paraburkholderia fungorum_B. The sequence goes on along the minus strand of NZ_MCAS01000012.1, from coordinate 7,510 downwards.
GGGCTTGCTAGACCGGCTCATTTTTCAAGTCACGAACAATACAAAGGTCGAAAGTCCACGTTATGACCGGTTATACGTACAACGAATCTAATTGGATAAAACCAGGTGACCGACACCGGACGCCTTCAAGACCGTCCCCGAATGTTCCTCTTGCGGAAACTCGCCTGGAGAAAATGTACTCACCATCTGTCACGCGAAGACGCTGCTCACCGCCCTACCATCTGCACCACGCGCACGTGCGGGGACGACATGAAGGATGCAGGAGGTGTGGACAGGTTTGGTACGGCGCGGCAACGCGGCGTCGCCATCATCACCGTGCTGCTCATCGTGGCCCTAGTGGCGACACTGGCGGCTAGTCTCGTATGGCGCGAACTGGTTGCGGTGCGCGACGTGGAGAACCAGCGCGTCGCCGCGCAAACCATGTGGGTGGAACGCGCCGCCATCCAGTGGTCAAGACAGGTCCTGCGCGAGCAGGCGACCGCCTCGAACGTGGTGTACGCGGGACAGCGCTGGTCGTTGCCGGTAAAGAACCTCGCGCTCGCGGACTTCCTGCCGCGTAACGTGCTGGCCGTGAACGGCGAACTCGCGCGCGCGAAGATCTCAGGCGAGATGGAAGACGCGCAGGCAAAATTCAATCTGATGAACCTGGTGTCGCGCGCGGGGCCGAGCGCGCCGTTCCAGATCAACGCCGAGGGTTTGGCGGCCTATCGCCGCTTACTCAGCAGTCTCGGCCTGAGTCCGGGTCTCGCGCAACTGACCGCGGCGCACATGCTGCAATCGTTAGGTGACGGCGCGGGCGCGAATGGCTGGCCGCTGCAACTCGTGACGGTAGACGATCTGATCCGCATTCCTGGTTATGACGCGCGAACCGTGCAAACATTAATGCCCCTCGTGACGGTGCTGCCCGACTTCACCATGGTCAATGCGAACACCGCCACCGCACCGGTTCTCACCGCGGCGATCCCGACCCTCTCGGCGGGCCAGGCGCAAACGCTGATCGAGCGGCGCAACACGGCCTATTTCGTGAGCACCGGCGATATCGCCACCGTGCTGGCCGCGGGCATGACGAATGGCGAATTGCCGGCAGGTTCTCTCGTCGGCGTGAACAGCGGCTATTTCATCGTTCATTGCCGGATCGTTTCGGACCGGATCGACACACGTGTGGACACGCTGATCGCCCGCTATGGCGTTGGCGATTTCAGTTGGACCGCGGTAGTGTGGGTGCACCGTTTAACGAGTTGAAGCGCGCCGTACTCTTGCAGCACGACAGTAAGCAGTATTCAGGTGACACGCCGTTCGATGCGTTCCGACATGTCCCGGTCGCGCAGGGTGTCGACTAAAGCGTTCCAGTAGTCAATCGGAACGAGGCAGGCAACCGGTTGACCGTATTTGGTCACCATAACCGGATGGCTTTGCGCCTCTCTCAATGCATGCGATGGATTTCTGCTGAAATCTCGCGTGGCCATGCTAACCGCCTGTTGCCAGAAGAATTGCTCCACCTGTGGTTCCTTATAGAGGGTCTTCTGACCGGCACCCTCTGCGACCGCCAGATGCACCTGCCCATGAACAGCGGCACGTCAAGACCTTTGATTTATTTGTCTGACCCATTCTAGCGACGGCGATTATGTTTAACAACCTATCATTGCAATTTCAACAAAACATTTATTTCGCGTCCCGAAATATTATGGTTGAGCGACAAAAGGTACGTACCTTATCGGCCTGAAACAAAATCGCCTCTAAAAAAGTACGTACTTTTTAACACCAGATGTTCATATTAGGCGGCCCGGGAATAATCGCCTTATGGCTGCATTTTTATTATCGGAAATAACGACGCTATTGCATTTGCAAAGCGAGCCGCATCGGTATCTTTCACTGCTCGCCGGCAGGTTGCAGCGTGACCGACACCGCGGCGTGTCCGGGTTTGTCGTTACCTGTCGCGCGCGCGCTGATCACGCGGACATGGAAACGCTTTCGCGCATCGTCCAGCCAGACGATCCACGCGCCGAACGGCACATCTTTCGCGTCGATCTGCACCGCCTTGTCGAGCACGGCGAGCTGAACCTGGCCGAGCGCCGCCGCATCGAGCGAAGCGGACAGTGCATCGCGCAACGCGGCGCCCGAAGGCGCGGCGACAGATGCCGCCGCCCGCAAGCGGCGCGCTTCGTCCGCCAGCACGCCGACGTCGGCCACTTCGGTTTCGAGACCCGGCAGGCTCGCGAGAATCCGCGCGCTGCCGTCGAATGCGGGTGACCACAACACGCTGTAGATCACAGCAACCCCGGCAAGCAACGCGCTCGCGCCGAGCAACTGTTTCTCACGCGTGGCGCGTGCTTCCCACCACTGCGTCAGCGCGTGCCGGATGGCGACGGCTTTAGCGTCCATTTCCCCTCCTCGAGATGCGCGGCGATACCTTGCGCGGCGAGACGGCGCACGAAAGCATCACGGTCCACGTCCGTACCGGCTTTGAACGACACTTCCAGCGCCCCGCCGCTGTAGTTCAGCGAAGCCATGGACGCGGCCGGAATCGGCCCCAATGCATGGGCGATGCCGGCGCTTAGCGTCAGAAAATCGTCCGCGCGCAATTCACCCGCCGTTGCCCGCATACGCGCGAGTTGCGAAGCCATTTGCGCGTGCGGATCGAGCATCACCGTTGTCGGCGGCAACGCCTCCTGAGCAAGCTGCGTCATGGTTTCGGTCAGAGCGTCGCGTTGATGGCGCAGGCGCAGCCACTGCACATTGACGGTCACGAGCGCCACGGCCACGGAGGCGGCGACGATCGCGAGCGGCATACGCCAGCGGCGTATCCGCGCCGCGGCGCCGCCTCGTCCCGAGGAACCGAATTCGAACTGGCACAGATCGAAGCGACATGCGATAGCCGAGCGCGCCAGCGTCTGCCATGACAGCGTTTTTAACGCTGATGCATCGGCATCGGGCGTGACAGGCGCGTTGTCATACTGAAGCTGATAGACGGTCAGATCCGCATCGTGCGAGAGGTGTTTTAACGTTGTGTCCAGTTCGGCCGCGCCAACGCTAAAGCCAAACCCCAACGCGCCGCGCCGCAAGGCGAGTTCGAACCGCTCGTGTTCGACTTTGGGCGCGTCCGTATAGGGCGGCGCTAATTCGTCGGCTGTGACCGGAGAGCTTTGCGCAACCGGTACGATGAGCGCGGTGATGTGTTTGAGTGCATTGTGGGGCGCGTCGGCCTGCACGGTTGCCGTCGCTTGAACCGTGTTCGGTTCCGCATCGGCCGCCAGTTCGGCATCCAGATCGTCCGCTGTTCCGGCTAAGGCTTTGATCTGCGCGCTCTCATCCTCCACTTGCTGGACCGGCAGGCACGGCGCGAGCGGCACCGCACGTACCCGCCGATGCCCCGCTTCAGCGAACCGGTCGAGCACCATGCCGAACCATTCCCGGTCCACCACCGCGATGCAACGTATCGTTTCGCCGCGCGCCGCCGGTGCAACCGCGAAGTGGCACTGCTGCGCGTCCTGCATCAGATACTCTTCAACCACATTCGGCAGCATCCGCCGCAAGCGCACGCCTTGCACGGGCGGCAACGCGGCGGCGAGCATCAGCGTGTCGCGCGCCGCGATGATCAGAATTGTCGATGTCGCGCCCGGCAGCGTCTTCAAGGTCGCGAAGCCGGTTTCGATCTCGCGATCGCCATTGCGTGGCACGAGCGCGAAGGGAAACGCGTAAGTGTCCCAGTCGCGCGTGACACACACGTCGCGCGCGGGCAGCAGAACGATCACAGTCGACATTCGGACCTCTTCGATTCGGCTCGTGTGATTGGGGCCATCGCCTTCATAAGTCCTTGCAAAATTAGCGCGCGGGTCACGGACGACGCACGCCGAAACTGCCGATTCCCGTACTGATGACCCGCACGTGTACGGCGCCGGAGTAGAGCGTGACGGTCACCGGCGCGTCGATGCTTTCCTCGCCGAAGACAATGCGTTGCACCGCCGCGCCGTCCGCATAGCGGATCGTCACCGCCGTGACATCGGTTTCCCAGCGGTGCGCGCCGAGCACGCTGTCCGCGAGCGGTTGCCACGTGCCGTTCGCGGCACGCCGCAGGAAGCGATAACCGCCGCCGACCGGCTGCCAGGCAATCGGCGAGGAACGCACCTGTGCTTCGTCGAGCGCTGATTCGAACATTGAGGCGAGGCGTTGCGCTTCCTCGGTCAGATCGGTGTTGCGGTTACGGGTCGGCGCAAGGCCGACCACCGCGAGCAGCAAACCCGCGATCAGCAACACCACCAGCATTTCGAGCAGCGTGAAGCCCCGTTGCCGCGCTCTATGCCGCGTCTTATGTCGCGCGGCCGCCGCGTCATTGCCAGGAGCCGATATCCGCATCATTGCCCTCTCCTCCTGCTTTACCGTCGGCGCCGTAACTGAATACATCGATGTCGCCATGTACGCCGGGGTTCAGGTACTGATACGGATTGCCCCATGGATCGTTCGGCAGACGTTCGAGATAACCGCCCGCTTTCCAGTTGTTCGGCACCGGATCGGTCGAGGGCTTCTCGACCAGCGCGCGCAGGCCCTGGTCGTTGGCCGGATAGCGGCCGTTGTCGAGCTTGTAGAGATTGAGTGCCTGCATGACCGCGCCGATATCCTGTTTCGCCGCCACGCGCCGCGCTTCGTCCGGACGGCTCATGATCTTCGGCACGATGAGCGCGGCGAGAATGCCGAGGATCGCAATCACCACCATGATTTCGATGAGTGTGAAACCACGCTGGGTGCGCTGTGTTTTGCGGCTGCTCTTTGCGCACACCACGCGTTCGATATTGGTGTGCGTATGCGCCACTGTCGAATCGGTCATCATTGATTCACCTTTGCGTTCAAGAATGAGGTTCTAAGGCGCGTGCTCTCGATGTGGCGCGCCGTTCGCTCCCGCCGGAATGCGGACTTCCAACTCATTACGCTGCCGACACCATGCGCCTGCCACTCCGCTCCACGCTCCTCGCCACGGTTGCCAGCGCGGCGCTGCTCGCCGCTGTCAGCGTATGGTCCGCGCATGTCCTGCTCACGCCCTTGCCGCACGCCAACCCGCAAGTGCCGCCCAACGCAGCAATCGACGCCACCGGCGGCGCCGCGCTGTTCGGCGCCGCGCCCGACCAGGGACGCCGCGACGACGTGCAACTGCTCGGCATTCTCGCGTTCGATCCACAGCACGCAGCGGCTATCGTGAGCGTGGGTGGCGAGGCCGCACACGTGGTGCGCGTGAATGGCGCGATCGGTACGTCGGCGACGCTCGCCGAGGTGCATGGCCGCTCGATCGTCGTCGAACACAACGGCGTTCGACGTGAGATCGCGCTGCCCGCTGTGGAGTCGCCGAGCGCGTTTGTCCGCTAGGTCGCGCGTGTTGTGGGCGTGGCTATCGCGGCGCTCACAACAGCCGTTGCGGCTGCGCTCGTTGCCGTAGCCGTAGCCGTTACCGTAGCCGCGACGGCAATCGCAACCCATCAGCATCAAGGCAGCGGCATGCATCAATGCACCAGATTGTTCAGTTCGATGATCGGCAGCATCACCGCCAGCACGATCACCAGCACGGTGCCGCCCATCGCCAGAATCAGCAGCGGCTCCATGAGACTCGTGAGAAACATCGTGCGGCGCTCGAGTTCCGAGGCTTCGCCCGCGGCCGCACGGTCGAGCATCGTGGTCACGTCGCCGGTCGCTTCGCCTGAGCGGATCAGATGCACCAGCACCGGTGGGAAGGTCTTGGTATTGCCAAGCGCGCGGGAGAGCGCCGTGCCTTCGCGAACCCGTACGATGGCGTCATCCACCAGCGTGCGCATCGCGCGATTGCTGAGCGTTTCACCGGCTGCCTGCAAGGCGCGCAGAATCGGCACGCCCGCGGCGATCAGAATGCCGAGCGTGCTTGCAAAACGCACCGTGTTGTAGCCGCGCACGAGTTTGCCCGCGAGCGGCGCGGTCAGAATCCACTGGTCGAACGCGAGGCGCGGGCCGGGTTGCTTCAGGATCGAGCGCACCACGTACACCACCACGCCGATCGCGATCAGCGCCGCCCACCACCATTGCCGCACGAAACCGGACAGCGCCATCATCAGCACCGTGAGAAACGGCAACTGCTGCTTGGTGCTGGCGAACACGTTCACGACTTGAGGCACCACATAGCTCAACAGGAACGTGACAATGCCGAACGCCACCACGGTGACGACCGCGGGATACGTGAAGGCCAGCACGATCTTCTGCTTGAGCGCGTTGCGCTGCTCGATGTAGTCAGCCAGACGCGACAACACGAGGCCGAGCTTGCCGGTATGCTCGCCCGCCGACACCAGCGCGCGGTAGATATCCGGAAAGTCTTTTGGATGCTGGGCGAGCGCATTCGCAAATGAATGGCCGCCGAGTACTTCACCGCGAATCGCCGCGAGCAGGCTGCGCAGGTAATCGCGCTCGGCCTGATCGGTCAGTACGGAAAGCGCCTCGTCGAGCGGCAAGCCGGCGACCAGCAGACTCGCCAATTGCCGCGTGAGCAAGGCCTGTTCGCGCTGCGAGAGGGTGCGGCCAAAACCGCCAGACGCCTTTGCGCCTTTCGCGGAGGCGCCGCCTGCGTGACTCGCGGCGGTGGCCACCGTCATCGGCACGAGCCCCTGGGCGCGCAACTGGCTGCGCACCGAACGCGCGCTGTCGCCGTCCAGCACGCCTTTTTTCGACTTGCCTGCTGCGTCGATCGCTTCGAAACGGAACGCGGTCATGATCAGCTTCCTCCAGTGACTCGTACAACTTCTTCGAGCGACGTCAGCCCCGACGCCAGCCAGCGGTCCGAATCTTCGCGCAGCGTACGCATGCCCTGCGCACGGCCCGACGCCAGAATCTCCGCATCGGATGCATTGCGGTGAACCAGCGTGCGGATCTCGTCGTCGATCAGCAGCAGTTCGTACACGCCGCGCCGTCCCGCATAACCCGACTGTCCGCATTTGTCGCAGCCGACCGGATGCCAGCGCACGCTGCCATCCTCTTCAACACGCTCTTCGCGGCACACCGGGCACAAACGCCGCACCAGCCGCTGCGCCAGCACGCCAAGCAGCGACGAGGCCAGCAGATACGGCTCCACGCCCATGTCGGTCAAACGCGTCACTGCAGAGGCCGCATCGTTCGTGTGCAAGGTCGCGAGCACAAGGTGACCGGTCAGCGACGCCTGCACCGCGATCTGCGCAGTTTCCAGGTCGCGGATTTCGCCGATCATGATGACGTCCGGGTCCTGCCGCAGAATCGAGCGCAGCGCCCGCGCGAAGGTCATGCCGATCCGCTCGTTGACCTGCGTCTGGCCAATGCCGGACAGGTCGTACTCGATCGGGTCTTCGACCGTCATGATGTTGGTGGTCGCGGTTTCGAGCCGCGACATCGACGCATACAGCGTGGTCGTCTTGCCCGAGCCGGTCGGGCCGGTCACCAGCACGATGCCGTGCGGCTTGCCGATCAGCTTGTCGAACTTGACGAGCGTGTCGGGCGCCATGCCGAGCGCTTCGAGATTCAGGCGCGACGC
>NZ_MCAS01000011.1 GCF_003610895.1 Paraburkholderia fungorum | reverse complement strand
ATCGGCATAGGGGACGGCCATGAGGCCGTACCCCTGCCACACCACCCGGCATGCGGGTCCGCACCGGGCGGTTCGGGAAGTTGAGGTTAGGAGAGCCGGGGTACACCCAGCCGGTCGAAGTAAGCGATGCTCAGCACACTCTTGAGCAGCCGGTCACTATTGCGCCACCAGCGACGACTGTTGGCCGCCACCTGTTGTGCCACCGTGAACGGCGCACCCAGCACACGCAGCGCCCGGTAAATCGTCGTGCCACGGCGCCAGTGTTTAAGCTGGATAGCCCGCAGCCGGTGACGCACCCATTTGTCCAATTCCAGCCAGACTCGTGGCGTTTGCGCCAGCCGGAAGTACGCTTTCCAACCCTGCACATAAGACCGTAACCGCTCTACCACTTCCTTCATGCTGCGCCCGCCAGAGCGACGGGTCAGTTCACGGATACGGTGTTTGAACGCCTGCAGCGGTTTGGCCGCCACCTTGCGCTTCACTACACCGCCCCGAGCGACCCACAGGCTGTAGCCCAGAAACTTGCGACCGAACACACTCGCGACCGCACTTTTGGTCTCGTTGACCTTCAGACGCAGTCGACCATACAGGCGTCGCAGCAGCGCCATCACCCGTTCGCCCGCACGACGGCTCCGAACGTAAACATTCGCGTCGTCGGCGTAGCGTGCGAAGCAGTGACCCCGCCGCTCCAGTTCCTTGTCCACCTCGTCGAGCAGTACGTTGGCCAGCAGTGGGGATAGCGGGCCGCCCTGCGGCGTGCCCTGATCCCGCTGCTGGACCACGCCGTCATCCATGATGCCGCTGTTCAGGTACGCACGGATCAGCCGGATTACGCCAGCGTCTCCAATCCGCTTCTGCAAACGGTCGATCAGGATGTCGTGGTTGACCCGGTCGAAGAACTTCTCCAGATCAACGTCCACCACGATTCGCCGGCCTGACTGCACGTACGATTGCGCGGCGAGTACTGCGTCGTGCGCACGCCGTCCGGGCCGGAAGCCGTAGCTGTGCTCGCTGAAGGTAGGGTCCAGAACCGGCTGCAAGACTTGCAGCAACGCCTGCTGGATCAGCCGATCCGTTACCGTCGGGATACCCAGCTCGCGCTCGCCCCCGTCTGGCTTTGGAATCGTCACCCGACGTACCGGACTGGGCCGGTACCTCCCCTTCAGCAACTGCTCTCGGATCACAGGCCACGCCGTCACCAGATGACGCGACGTCTGGTCAATATCCAGACCGTCCACGCCCGCGGCTCCTCCGTTAGCCCGTACCCGTTTGAACGCCTGCTTCAGGTTCTTTCTCGTCAGCGCCGCTTCCAGCAGCGCTGACCCTGTGTTCCCGAGTTCATGCCGCGGGCAGTAGGCTTCGTCGCTCACGGGTACACGCGCGGCTTCACCGCGCCCTACTCCCACTCGCCCCGTTTGCACGGGCATCTGACGCATTACCTGTCGCATCGACATGACGTTGAACACTCCTTCCCGTTCGGCCCTTCGTCACCAGCTTCAGCCTCCCCGGCTTATCCTGTGACTACTATGGCCTCTGCTGACTTCTCGCTCCGGCTCGACACCGTCGCCCTTTCAGGCATGAGGCGAGATCTCCCCAGGTAAGAACGCACTCCTTCACTGCACAGCCGCCGGATCTACGCCACCGCCCCTTGATCACGAGAGCTTTGCGGTTACATGCCCGCTCGCCCTGATCGGTAACGCCTTCTATCCGGTTCTTGTCCATCGGCTCGCAGTTTCGCTCCACGCTTCCTCCCCACGTCGGGTCGCCCTCACGCAGTTGCGCTTCGCTTCGCTCGCTGTGATCAACTTACGGTGGGACTTGCACCCACTGGAGTGCGCCCATGCTGGGCGCACATGCGAAAAAAACCGCGCCGCGTGCGCGGTTTTTTTTTGTCCCGAGAGACCCGCGAACTCTCCAGACAGTACATTTTCAACAATTTTTAAGTCTTTTTTTCATACCGCCGCGATCCGCTGAATCCCCCACCCGGCAAGGGATTGGGCGCCGTTCCGGGGCTGTCCGGCGCACCCCGGGTTTGCACGATCCTCTGTCATCGTGCTAACATGTGCCTCGTTCCAACAGCATTTCACCTTCATTCGCGTTCTTTTCAAAGTGGTGCGCATGTACCTTGGGTGTGTCTTTCCCGGTACGCCGTCACGCTGAATCGAACAGTTTTTATACAAGAAGGCTTGTCGGTCGTTTCCCCGCTTTATCTCAGCATGAGCGGCAAATAAAGCACCGGCCTTTTTCGTTTCAAGCCTTTCAGCGGCGCGTGGGCCAGCTTCCAGCCACCCCAGCGTCCTCATGCATCTGCCCCCCTTCCACGGCCACGCAGATGCAACAGTCAGCACAATCTAGACGAGTGTTTTTTCGCGAATCGTTCGCGAGGCACGGGCGTTTTATTTTCTTTTTTCGCCCACCTTCCATCGCCTGCCGGCGAGGGAGACGCCATCGCGCTGCTCGCGAAACTGCACTTCCCCAGCACCCGTGGCGGAACGTTCATGCGTTTTCATGAGTTTCGTCGCAGTCATTGGAGTTTTCACCTTGACCGCTTCCAGCAACGGCTTCTGGCGACACCACAAAGAAGAACAACGCCTCTCCCTCGACGACATCACCGTCGTCGACAAATCCCTCCTCAAGCGAGCCGTCGGCGCCATGGCGCTCGGCAACGCGATGGAATGGTTCGATTTCGGCGTGTACAGCTACATCGCGGTCACGCTCGGCAAAGTGTTCTTCCCGTCGTCGAGCCCGTCCGCCCAGTTGCTCGCCACCTTCGGCACATTTGCCGCGGCGTTCCTGGTGCGGCCGATCGGCGGCATGGTGTTCGGGCCGCTGGGCGATCGCATCGGCCGCCAGCGCGTGCTGGCCATGACCATGATCATGATGGCGGCCGGCACCCTCGCGATCGGCCTGATTCCGAGCTACGCGACAATCGGCATTTTTGCGCCGGTGTTGCTGCTGGTCGCGCGCCTCGTGCAAGGTTTCTCGACCGGCGGTGAATACGGCGGCGCCGCGACCTTCATCGCCGAATTCTCGACGGACAAGCGCCGCGGTTTCATGGGCAGCTTTCTCGAGTTCGGCACGCTGATCGGCTACGTGCTCGGCGCGGGAACGGTCACGCTCCTGACGGCAACGCTCTCGACCGACGCGCTGCTCTCCTGGGGCTGGCGTGTGCCGTTCCTGATCGCGGGTCCGCTGGGACTGATCGGTCTGTACATCCGGATGAAGCTCGAAGAAACGCCCGCGTTCAAGAAGCAGGCCGAGCAACGCGAAGCCGAAGACAAGGCGATTCCGAAACAGTCTTTCCGCGAATTGCTGATGCAGCAATGGAAGCCGCTTCTGCTGTGCGTCGGCCTCGTGCTGATCTTCAACGTCACCGATTACATGGCGCTCTCGTATCTGCCGAGCTATCTGTCGGCCACGCTGCACTTCAACGAAACGCACGGTCTGTTCCTCGTGCTGCTCGTGATGGTGCTGATGATGCCGATGACGCTGGCAGCCGGCCGCCTGTCCGACACGATCGGCCGCAAGCCCGTGATGCTGTTCGGTTGCGTGGGTCTGCTCGTGCTGTCGATTCCCGCGCTGTTGCTGATCCGCATGGGCGCGATGCTGCCGGTGTTCGGCGGCCTGATGATCCTCGGCGTGTTGCTGTCGTGTTTCACCGGCGTGATGCCCTCGGCGCTGCCGGCGCTGTTCCCGACGAAGATCCGCTATGGCGCCCTCGCGATCGGTTTCAACATTTCGGTGTCGCTGTTCGGCGGGACGACGCCGCTCGTGACCGCCTGGCTGGTCGACAGCACCGGCAATCTGATGATGCCCGCGTACTACCTGATGGGCGCGTCGTTGATCGGTATCGTCTCGGTGCTCGCGTTGCGTGAAACGGCGCGCAAGCCGCTGCTCGGCTCTGGCCCGTGCGTGGCCACGCGTGCGGAAGCGCATGCGGTGCTGCGTGGCGAGCGTGAGGCCGCAGAGATGGACGAACGCTACGCGGCCACGGCCACAGCACGTGCCTGATCCTGGGTTGCGCGGCAGCCGGTTGCCGGAGTTGCACGCGTACCGCCTGCGGCAATCATCGGCGGGCGAAGGCAGGCAAGCGCGGCAATCCGCATGAGTGTGTTCAGAAACGGGCCGGCAAGAATTTGCCGGCCCGTTTTTTTATGCCACCAGGGAATCGAACGTCGCACTTGCACGCGCGCCTTCGATGAGCAGCATGCCGGCGGAAATCGGCAACTTGAAGCGCCTCGGCCCGGCACTGCCTGGATTGACGAACAGCACGCCGTCGCGCTCGCTGATCGCGGGCTTGTGCGAGTGTCCGGTCACGACCACGCCGATACCCTCTCGACGCGGATCGTCACCCACATCGGCAATGTCGTGCACCACGAGAATCGTCACCTGTTGCACGGTCAGCTTGACGTGAGTCGGCAACGAAGCGACGGCCTCGCCGATGTCGTTGTTGCCGCGCACGGCGGTGAGTGGCGCGATTCGCGCGAGTGCATCGAGCACCGCCTGATTGCAGATGTCGCCCGCGTGAATGATCGCGTCGCACCCGGCGAGATATTGCAGGGCTTCAGGACGCACGAGGTTGTGCGTGTCGGAGATCAGGCCGATCCGGGTGATTTGGGAGCGATGAGTAGGCGAAGTCATGGCGCCAGGTATCGGTCAACCGGCCTTAGTCTGCCGGTGGCAGCGGGTTCCCGCTGCGATATCCTCACGCTCACGCTCAGCGCGGCAAGGAACGCGAACGCCAGCACGAGCCAGAGCGTCAGCAACATGCCTACACCTCCATCATGTGTTCGATACGCCGGTCGGGCACCAGCCACCACGCCGCGGCGAGCGTGTAGAGCGCGGCCGAGAGCCACGGCTGCACGAATGCCAGCACAATGCCCGCCAGATAAATGACGACCGAAACCTTGCCCTTGAAGTCGTTGCCGACCGCCTTCGCGATCGTGGACTCCGCGCCGTGCTCGCGGATCAGCATGCGGGTCAGAATGAAATATGCAATCGCCGACATGAACAGCACGATGCCGTACATCGCGGCCGGCCACGCGGCGAGATGACTTTCGCCGATCCAGTGTGTGACGGCCGGCAGCAGCGAAAGCCAGAACAACAGATGGAGATTGGCCCAGAGCACCGCGCCATTGACCTTCTGCACGGCATGGAACATGTGGTGATGATTGTTCCAGTAGATGCCGACGTAGATGAAACTCAGCACGTAGGCGCAGAACACGGGAATCACAGGGCGCAGCGCGGCGAGATCGTGACCTTCCGGCACCTTCAATTCGAGCACCATGATCGTGATGATGATGGCGATCACGCCATCGCTGAAGGCTTCGACGCGTCCCTTGCCCATCGGTCGGTTTCCTGATTGTGTAATCGCGATTTTGAGGCTCGTTGTGAGGTCCGTTGCGAGGCTCGTTGTGAAGCCCGGTCGGGCCACACGCCGCCGATTATCGGCGATGACAACCGGACTTGTCGAATACCGGCCGCGCAGGCACGTCTCACCGGATCAGCGCACCCCGCTCGTTTAACAATTGACGAAGAATGCTGCGATGGCACCGGTTTTCGTCTTCGCAGTAGCAGCCGACGGAAAAGTGCGTCGTTTTTGACAATGCGGCAAGCACGTCCAGCACCTTGGCGGTATCGCCATCGTTCATCTGCGCGCGGAATTTTTTCGCAAACGCGGCCCACGCGGCGTCGCTGGCGGCCGCCTTGGCTTCTTTTATCAATTCCGCATCGGGCGACAGATTCGGCAGCCACACATCGTAATAGTCGCGGCTGGCGAATTCCGTTCGAGGTACGCCGCGCGGCGGCCGCCGAACCGTGCCGATCCGCAAGCCTTCGTCGGCGGCTCTCGGCGAACCAAGCTGGACGATGCTAATGCTCATTCTGTTTCCCCGATCGTTGTTTTCCCCGATTCGTTACGGACCGTAGCGGACTCGCGACCGTCCTGCGGCGGGTCGGCGTCGCGCCGATGCCAAGCCAGCCCAGGCCAATCACCGCCGCTCGCCGGTGGTTTCGTGACGCAGGCTCAACGCCTCAGGCCCTTCATCGCCTCGATTTCCATGGCTGCGGTCCGCTCTTCGCTGGCTTCGATCGGGTCCATCGACTCGTCGATCGAAGCCGCCGCACGTTCCGCGACCGCCTTCGTTTCGTCGAACACGGGATCGAATTCCGCGTCGTCGTCGCCCGGCGGTTCCAGCATGTCGCGAAGCATCGCCGCCAGCTCCGGCGTGTCCCATTCCGCGCCCTGCTGCTTTTGCTTCTTGATGTAGTGTCTGACTTCCGCGTCCTGTTCCGGGGTCAACGGAAGACCGCGGAACGTGCTGTTGGGTTCGGCATCATTCATGATCTCGCTCCAGGATACGTGCCAGTTCGAGTGTAATCCCGTTAGGGTGGCGCAATCTCAGCTATCGGTCATTGCCCGTCGATCCGCCTGGCGTGTACACCGCCAGCCACACACTCGGCTCCGTGTCGCTAGTCCACGCCACCCGGTGCCGGCAATGCGCGTCGATGAGCACGTGGTCGCCCGGTTTCATCGGATACGGCTCACGCTCGCCTTCGAATTCCAGCGCCGCCGCCCCGCTCAGCAGCACGACCCACTCGGCGCGCGGACTGTCGTACCAGAAGTCCGGCGGGCTTGCGTGTCCTCGCGAGACGATCCGCTCGATGCTCACGCCGGCCTCTTCCACCAGCGCGTCGACCTGTTCGTCGGGGCCTGCCGGCGCGCTGAGATCGAAGACATTGCCACTGCTGCTCACGCGTTTCATCTTTCATGCTCCGGATAGGTCCTTCACCACGGTTATCACGGTTATCACGGCGCGCTGCGGGTCCTCCTGTCCGTCGCGGCCCATTGCACCCGTCACCCCGGTTGCCATCAGGTGGGCCGCTCATTTCATTGGTTTGAGTCCATCGAGCAAGGTCGGCACCAGTTCGCTGATGGTCGGATGAATGTGCATGGCGTACTGCAAGGTCGGATACGGTGCGCCCGCGGTCATGATGTCGATGAACGTGTGCAGCGCTTCGTCGCCTTCGATGCCATGGATCGCCGCGCCAAGAATCTGCTTGCTCCGCGCGTCGACCAGCACCTTCATGAACCCGTCGGTCTCGCCGCGTTCGCGGGCGCGGCCCACCCGCGTCATCGGCATGGTGGCGATCAGCGCGTCGTGCCCGGCCTTGCGCACGTCAGCCTCCGAGAGCCCGACGCGCGCGAGCGGCGGGTCGACGAACACCGCGTACGCCATGATCCGCGTGTCGACGCTGCGGGTGCCGCCGTCGAGCAGATTGGCCGCAACGATCTGGAAATCGTCGTAGGACGTGTGGGTAAAGGCGCCTCGTCCGTTGATGTCGCCGATCGCCCAGACGCCCGGCACGTTGGTGCGCAACTGGCCGTCGACGGGAATCGTGCCGTGTTTGTCCCGCGTGATGCCGGCGGCGTCGAGCCCGAGGTCGTCGGTATTCGGTTCACGCCCGGTGGCGAACAGCACGTGCGACGCTTCGAGCGCGGGAATGTTCTGCTCGAAGCCGATACACACCTCGTTCTCGTGATGCGGATGCGGCTCGACCCGCGAGGGTTGCACACCGAACATGAACTCGATGCCTTCGCGCGCCAGCACCTTCTGCACGGAGGCGGCGAAGTCGGAATCCTCGCGCGTGAGCAGGCGCTCACCGCGCACCAGCACCGTCACCCGGCTGCCGAAACGGCGAAAAATCTGCGCGAATTCGAGCGCGATATAGCTGCCGCCAACAATCGCCAGATGCTCCGGCAATTCCGTCAGTTCGAGCAGGTTGGAGTTGGTGTAGTAGCGAATTCGCTCGAGCCCCTCGAGCGGCGGCACGACGGCACGCGTGCCGGTATTGAGGAAGATTTCGTCGGCGCTAAGTTCGTGGAGCAGCGTGCCGTCCGGGCCGCTGATAGCGAGCGCATGCGCACCGGTAAAGCGGGCGTGGCCGTTGAAGACGGTGACATTGTCCGTGCCGCGCAGCCATTTCTCGACGCCGTCGCGCGCCGCGCCGATGATCCGGTCCTTGCGCGCCTTGACCGCCGCCAGATCGACGCTGACCGCGCCGCTCACCTGCACGCCCAGCTCCGCGGCATGACGCGCCACGTGGGCCGCACGGGCGCTCGCCACATACGACTTGGTCGGCGTACAACCGACATTCACGCAGGTCCCGCCGAAAGCCGCCCGCTCGATCACCGCGGTTTTACGCCCGCTTTGAGCCAGACGCACGGCGAGCGGCCCACCGCCCTGTCCCGTGCCGATCACAACTGCGTCGAAGTGCTGTGGCATGGCAAATCTCCCGAAGCTGGGGATGCTGGTCGTAGCATCTTACGCTCAGCGCCTCGGGTTGCCTTTATCGCTCTTTCTGATCGTTTCTGTTGCGTTGTCCAACTGGTGGAACCGGCTCACGATCCAGGTTCGCCCCACCGGGGGGGCCTGCACCGGCCGATTGACGGGAATTGCGCCTGACGGATGACGTTCAGGCGTCGCAGTGCACCGCACAGAACAATTCGCGCGAGCGCTGCAGCGCGGCTTGCGCGCCGCGCGTCGCAACGACCCAACCGACCTGCCCGAGGTTGAAATCCTGCGACACCATCACCTGCATGAGGGCAACCATCGGCAGAACCACCGACGGCCGGTAAAGCTGGTTCGTAATCAAGGCTGGCATAACGGCTCCCATCGCGCGGGGCCGCTTCGGCACAGCGCGGAAATAACATTCGATGGGAGGATTCTAGGGAGACTGGAGGCGCGGATAAATACCGGGAACGCGAAGGCACTTGTTCGTCAAACTGAACAATCGGATCTGGGCACCCGCGGCAGCGAGGCAATTTGGATAACCCGCCCGCGGATGAGGTTTTGCGGCGCTTGCGGCCATGTCCGCAAGCGCCTTGCCAGTCATGACGCGCCGGCCATCCCCACCTGCGCGTCACACAAACTGCGCGCGTAAGCACTCGCCCCAACCGGGCGGCTGTAAAAATATCCCTGCTGCTTGTCGCAAGCGATTCCGCGCAAAAACGCCGCCTGTTCGGCAGTCTCCACACCCTCAGCAGTGACATTCATGCCAAGCGAATGGGCCATTGCCACCACCGCCTGCGTAATCGCAATCGAATCGCGGTGATCCGGCAACCCGGCGACGAAGGAACGATCGATCTTCAGGTTATGCAGCGGAAACCGCTTCAGATACGACAACGATGAATAACCGGTGCCGAAATCGTCGACGGAAATCCGCACGCCCAGCGCGCTCAACGCAGTGAGCATCGGCAAGACAGCGTCGCTGTCGCTCATCAACAGCCGCTCGGTAATCTCCAGTTCCAGCGCCCCCGGCTCGAGTCCGGATTGCTCCAGACAGTGCTCGATCCGTTCCACCAGGCCGCCTTTGAACTGGCGCGGCGACAGGTTCACCGCGACGATCAGATCCGGCGCCAGCGTGCGCCGCCAGAGCGCAACCTGCTCGCAGGCCCGCGCCAGCACCCACGAGCCGATCTCGACGATCAGGCCGGCGTCTTCGGCCACGGGGATGAATTCCACCGGCGAGACATTGCCCAGATCGCTGTTGTACCAGCGCAGCAGCGCCTCGGCGCCGATCGTGCGGCCGCACTGGCTGTCGACGATCGGTTGATACACGAGGCTCAGTTCGTCAGTGGCGAGCGCGCGCCGCAATGCCTGTTCGATCATGAAGCGGCGTTGCAGACGCTGGTTCAGTTCGGCCGTGAAGAACTGGAAATTGTTCCGGCCGCATTGTTTCGCGTGGTACATCGCCGAGTCGGCGTTGCGCATCAGCGTGGGGACGTCCTGGCCGTCTTCGGGAAAGAGACTGATGCCGATCGACGCGCCCATGTAGTACTCGTTGTCCGCCACCGCGAACGGCACCGCGATCGTGTCGAGAATACGCTGGGCGAGCGCGATCAGATGCCCGGTGTTTTCGTATGCGCTGACCACGATCACGAACTCGTCGCCGCCCACGCGCGCGAGCGTGTCGCCCGGCGCAACACATGCCGACAGCCGCTCTGCCACGCTGCACAGAAGCGCATCTCCGGCCTCGTGACCCGCGGTGTCGTTGACCTTCTTGAACCCGTCCAGATCGACGAACAGCACCGCAACCCGCGCCAGCTCGCTCATCCCGGCCACCCCGGCCGGCGCGAACAGATCGCGCATCCGCTCGGCCAGATAGGCGCGGTTGTAGAGCCCGGTAAGCGGATCGCGCGTGGCCAGAAACTTGAGTTGCCGTTGCGCCTCGCGCACCGGCCCGATGTCGGTAAACGAGATCAGCACCGAACCGGGTTCGCTGTCGCCCGGTTTGATGATCGGCACAACATTCTCAGTAATCCAGACGACATCGCCGTCGATCAGCTCCAGACCGATCGTGACGCCAAGCAGGGGTTTGCCGCTTGCCAGCACCCGGGTGGTCGGGCGATCCGCCTCGGTAACGAGCGAGCCGTCCTCGTGATATGCACGCACCATCACCGACAGAATGTCGTGGCCGATCAGTTCGGCGCTCGCCCGCAGAATGCGCTGCGCACTCGGATTGCAGGCCAGCACCACACCGTCGCGCGACTGCACGATGATGCCTTCGTTCAGATGATCGACCACCAGCCGGTGATGCTCCTCGCTCTGCGCGAGACGTTGCGCCATGGCGTCCTGATGCACGGCGAGACCGACGCTGTGACTGATGTCATAGAGTATCGCCGCCTCTTCGGCACTCGGCCGGCGCGGCGTTCGGTGGTAGACCGCGAAGGCGCCCAGCACGGTACCGGAATCGTTTTCAAATGGCACCGACCAGCACGCGCGCAGGCCGAGCGGCAGCGCGAGGTGCCGGAAGTCGGCCCATAGCGGATCGGTTTCGATGTTCTCGACCGTCACCATGCGACGCTCGAACATCGCGGTGCCGCAAGACCCTACCCCCGGACCGATCGCGACGCCGTCGATCGCGGCACTGAAATGCGCCGGCAATGATGGCGCGCCGCCCACGCGCGCACGTATGCCGTCCGCATCCAGTAGCAGGATCGAACAGGTCGCGCCATCGCCGAGCAGCGCTTCCGCGCGGCGGCATACTTCATCGAGCAATTCCGGCAGCGGGGTGTTGCGCGTAATCAGCCGCAACACCGTACGCTCCGAAGCCAACACCCCCTCGGCCCGATCCGGCCCATAGCGGGTGCTCTCAGGCGCTGCTCCCATCGTGTAATCTGATGTCGCTTCGCGTGTCATTTGTGCGCCCCCTAACCCCACATCGGCAAGTTAGTGTACGCGGCGCACCGGGGTTTACGCGAGGCCGGCGCACTTTAATCGCGATGCATAGCGCGAAATACATGACCCGGCCCGCTACCTCATCAGCCAATGAAACAACAGCACCATTAACACGGTGAATCCAACGATCGAGCCCGCCGTCAGTGCGAGCCCTGCCAGATGCGCGGACAGCGCAACGCGGGCATCGAGCGGTGCGGGTGACGCGGGTGACGCGATTGAATCATGAGCCGCCCGCCCCGCTGTCGAACCACTTTCAGCCGCCCTGCTATTGGACGACGTGCCGCGCCTGAGCGTCGCACAACTGGACGCACCACACGCGCTCACGTCAGGCTCGCGACGCCCGGCCGCGCGAGATGCAGCACCTCGTAGACCGTGCGGCCCGCGCTGGCAACCGGCGCCGACGACGACAGCGTGAGACGGATCAGCTTCCAGTTGGCGACATCGAGCGCGGAGACCACGGCGACTGTATCGTCCTGCTCCGCGATGCGTCGATTCTCTTCGGTCAACGCGGCGCGCAACTCGGCGCGGTTGTCCTGTTCGCCGATCGGCCGTTCGTCGCGATACAAGGAGAGCGCCCGTTGCGCCGGCCCTTTGCGGGCATCGAGCGGTAGCCAGGTTTCGACGTCGGGACGGCCGAAGTCGTCGATCACGTTCTGAAAGCGCGACCCCATGAAGAAGTCGGCGGTTTGCCCGGCGTCGAGCCACAAGTACACGGCTGCATACACGTTCGCGGTGGCGCCATAGCGGCCCTTTTCACGGACGACGAATGCCTTGAAACCCAAACCCTCGGTCTCGTCCCACAACGGACCACGCCGCGTCGCGCGCTCGCGGATGATCCCCATGTCATAGGTGGAGGGCAGACGGTGCGAATACTGTTTGGCAAACATGGTGAACTCCTCATGGTTTCGACTCACGGTGAGCTTGCGCCGGCGCGATCATTACATCAAGATATGGTGATTTATATCTGCGATAAATTTTCGATATGACAGCCCTCACCCGTCCTCTCGATCTGGATGCGATTCAGGCCTTCGTGCTGGTAGCGGATCTCGGCAGCTTCACGCGCGCGGCCGAAGTCATGGACACCTCACAAGCCGCGATGAGCCTCAAGCTCAAACGGCTCGAAGAGCGTCTGGGTTACCGCTTGCTGGAACGCACGCCGCGCGTGGTACGGCTCTCGCCGCGCGGCGATGTCTTCATCGGCGCCGCCCGGAACCTGCTGCTCGCGCATGAGCGGGCTCTCGCGGGCAGCGCCGCCGACACGCCGGAGCGCCGGCTCAAGCTGGGCATCAGCGACCACGTGGCGGGACCCAATCTGCCGGCCTTGCTGGGCAGGC
The DNA here is from genome assembly GCF_003610895.1 of Paraburkholderia fungorum. GTDB lineage: Bacteria > Pseudomonadota > Gammaproteobacteria > Burkholderiales > Burkholderiaceae > Paraburkholderia > Paraburkholderia fungorum_B. The sequence continues at coordinate 153,919 of NZ_MCAS01000011.1, read as the reverse complement.
TCGCCACGTATGATCCGCTGCTCGTCATCGAAGTGCGCATTGCCGCGTCACGCGACGTGCTGGCCTGGTTCGAGCGGGGTGAAGTAGACGCGGCCATCGGCCGTCGCGAGGGCGATCGGCGCGATGGCCAACTGCTGGCCGAGGAGCGGCTTGGCTGGTTCGCGGCGCCAGGCTGGCAGCAGCGCGAGGGCCAGCCGCTGAGACTCGCGACGCTCGCCGCGCCGTGCGGAATCCGCGCGATTGCCACGGACGCGCTCGATGCAGCCGGAATCGCGTGGACCGAGGTATTCGTCGGCGGCGGCGTAATGGCCGTCGGCGCAGCCGTCAGCGCGGGGCTCGCCGTGGCCGCACTGGCGCAGCGCGTGGCGCCGGCAGGCGCGGTCGAGGTCGGCGAGCAACTCGGGTTGCCGCCCCTGCCGACCTCGAAGGTGGTGCTGCATACGCGGCTGAGCGACCCGCGCTCGCAGGAAACCCTGCGAGCCGTCAGTTCGGCGTTTCTGAGCGCGGCGTACTGAAGAGCATGCCCGGGCCGGAGGGACGGCAGGGGCGGCCCGCCACGCCTCAACCGTTTCCGCCGCCTGGGGGCCTGCCGCCGCCACCAGGCGAAGACCCGCCTGGCGGGCGATTATTCCCACCGCCTTGCTGGCCGCCCGGTGGCCGGCCACCGGGTGGACGGCCGCCTGCATTCCCTGGCGGCTGACCGCCCGGTGGACGCCCTCCTGCGTTCCCCGGCGGACGCCCTCCTGCATTCCCTGGTGGCTGTCCGCCTGGCGGCCGCCCACCCGCATTCCCCGGTGGCTGTCCACCTGGCGGCCGCCCACCCGCATTGCCTGGCGGCCGATTACCCGGTGGACGCCCGCCAACATTGCCGCCTGGCGGCCGGCCCCCCACATTCCCGGGCGGCGGCCCTCCCGGGGGACGGCCGCCAGGCGGCCGCCCGGCACCGGGTCTCGGCGGTGGCGGAGGCGGATGGTGCGCCCAGCGCGAGCGCTGGTTGTACCACGGCCGGCCCCGATAATAGTTGCCCCAATAAGTCCCGATCGAGAACGTCACGATCGGCAGGCCGATCACCGTGCCGTAGCTCATCACCGGCACATTGCTGCCCTGATAGGGATAGCTGAGCCGTCCCGCATAGACCCAACCGCGCAGATTCGGCGCGGCCACGTCACACCATTGGTAACCGCTGATGCAACCCATCACCGTCACCGGCACGCCGCCCGGCAACTGCGTCACGACCGGGTAGTCCCTCGCAGGCCCGGCGCGTACGTTGACACTGCTGTTCGTGTACGCCTGCGACTGCGCTGAAGCCACTGCGGGCAGCGCCAGCAGGCCGGCCGCCGCGCAAAGCCATGGCATGAGGTGTTGTTTCATTGTGCCTCCCGTTTTCGCGTTCCGCATTTGTTAGGTGCAAGCCTTGCGGGCGGCGTGCGCCAGGCAAGATTTGGTAATCACCCACCCGAACTCACGCTGTTCTCGGCCATCTGTGTTCCGGCGACTCGACCGATCATCTATCGCATGAAAAACCCATGCGCTGCCGGAACCACCATGAAAATTTTCCGCCTTGTCTTTGTCGCCGCACTGATGCTCATGCATCTGCCCGCTCACGCTACCAGCTTCGACTGCAACCGCGGACGCTCGCTCACCGAACGGATGATCTGCAACGACCCCGCGCTCTCGAAACTCGACGACACGCTTGGACAACTGTACTGGAAAGCACGGCGGCGGGTCATCGACCGTCGCGCGTTTCTCACCGACAGTGACAGCAAATGGGCGTGGCGGGAAGCGAATTGCCGCGATGCGGCGTGTCTGGGGACGTGGTATGAAACGCGGATCGAGGAACTGCAGCAGCTCATAGAAAGCATGCAAACAGGAACACCGGATGGGCCGGGCAAACCGGACCCACGGCGTAAGGCAGTCATGCCCGTGCTACAACAAACCGAAACGGCGATGCTTAGCTGCACCGCCGCGAATCCGGGGATCGTTGTGAATGAGCAATGTCCCACGGTGCTCAAGGAGAACAACGGCCGGTGGAAATATCAGCCACATGGCGGCGACTGGTTCTGCGGACTGGCGATGCTCTCCTCAGCGCAATAGCAATAGCTACAACAGCTACCTTAAGCTCCAGAAGCGCCGCTGCACCTCCATCACCTCCGCCTCCACTTCCACCACAGGGCCGATCACCTCGACGGGTTTCTGGCCGTGGTCGAACACATAGCGGCAATCCACGCTCATGGTCGGATTCTCGGCGTGATCCCCGGTTGCTTCCAGCAGGCGGTTCTCGGTCATGCCGAACACAATGCGGCCAATGTTGGCCCAATACATCGTGCCGGCACACATGCAGCAAGGTTCGACCGATGTGTACAACGTGCAACTCCACAAGTATTCCGGCGTGAAGTTCAACGCCGCCACGCGAGCCAGCACCGATTCAGCGTGATTCACCGTGTCGACATTGCCCTGCTCCATCAGCACGGTCTCCTGATCCGGGCCGATCAGCACCGCGCCGAACGGGTGGTGCCCCAGCAGCGTCGCCCGCTCGGCCACCCGGCTCGAATGCCGCAAATGCCGCACGATCTGCTCGTGAGTCGGCGTCAATCCCTGCTTCGGATAGGTCGCCGCCGTGCCTGCGGCGCCGGTATCGGTCGGAGCGGTAAGACTCACGGGCGGCCTCCTTCAACAATAGTTAGCTAACCAGATCAATTTCTTACTTCGGCAGCGAACCGTCCACGCCTTGCACGAACCAGTTCAAACGCAGCAGTTCCGCATCGCTCAACGATTTGCCCGCAGCGACCTTCACCGTGCCGGACTGGTCCGCGATCGGACCGGCAAACGGATTGAACTTGCCTGAGATGATGTCATCACGTTTCTGGCTCAGCGCCTTTTGCGCCGTCGGCGACACCGCGTCCGTGTTGATATTGGCCAGATCGATCGCCTTCTCTTTCAGCCCCCACCACACCGGCGAGTTGTTCCACGTGCCCGCCATCACCTGCTGCACCAGATGGGTGTAATACACGCCCCAGTTGCTCACGCATGCGCCCAGCTGCGCGTTCGGTCCGAATTTTTTCATGTCGGAGTCCCAACCGAATGCGTGGACTTTCTTCTGTTCGGCCGTTTGCATCGTCGCCGTCGAATCGGTGTTCTGGATCAGCACGTCGGCGCCCTGACCGATCAGCGTCTCGGCGGCCTGCTTCTCGCGGCCCGGGTCGAACCAGCTGTTGATCCACACGACCTTCACGCGTGCATTCGGATTGACCGAACGCGCGCCCATCGTGAACGCGTTGATGTTGCGCACCACCTCCGGCACCGGTACCGAGCCGACAAAGCCGAGCGTGTTCGACTTCGTCGTATAACCGGCGACCAGCCCGGCCAGGTAGGCGCTCTGGTAGGTCCGCACGTCATAGGTGGCGAAGTTCGCGGCCTTCTTGTAGCCGGTCGCGTGCTCGAATACGGCGTCCGGAAAGTCTTTGGCGACCTTCAGTTCGAAATCCTGAAAGCCGAAGCTCGAACCCACCACGATCTTGTTGCCCTTGGACGCCAGATCGCGGAATACCCGTTCCGAATCCGCCGATTCCGGCACATTCTCGACGCGCGTCACCTTGATCTTGTCGCCGAATTTCGCCTCGACCTCTTTCACGCCCTGCTCGTGCGCATAGGTCCAGCCGGCGTCGCCCGGATTGCCGAGGTAGACGAAGGCGATGCCAAGCGGCTGTGCGCTCGCGGCGGCCGCCGTCCCTGCGCTGAATGCGAGGGACACGCCGAGCGCTGTGGCAAGAACAGTGCGAACGGTCCGGACGGTTTTGATACGCAATGAGTGATGCAGCACGCGCGCCAGCTTTGCTTTCATGAATTCTCCGAAGATGGTTTCCAGGTGCCGGCCACAGCGCGGGCGTGTCCCGGGCAAGGCTTCAGCATAAGGGGCCATATTCGAAGGTCAATTTCAGCGCAAAAAATATTTCCCGTTATCCCGTTTATAACGAATTCCATATTTTGGTCGCCGAAAAACCTGTTCGATGTCATCGAACCCGTGCACCAGCAAAGCCCTCGCGCCGAATCCCGCTGTCACTCAATGAACCTGCGGCGGCGAGCCCGCCTCGTCGTCTGGCGCACCGGCCTCGCCGAACAGGTCCGCACACAGGCCCTGGCCGATCTCGCTCAGACGCGCCGTCCCCGTGCCTTCCTCATTGAAGGTGGTGTCCACGAGGCCGCCGTCGGCGAGCGCCGTCAACTGCCGCCGCAGGGCACTCATCGGCACGTCGGCCTGCTTGGAAAGCTTGGCGAGCGACCACGCGCCGCCAGGCGTTTCCTGATACGCGCGCCACAACTGCGCCAGTATGGCGGCCAGCACCGGATCGAGTTCGTCGTCTTCCATCGTGAATGTCTCCTCGTTTTTCTTAAACACGGCCACGCCGCACCAGACTGCACCAGGTCCTGCGTGGCGCTATCAGGCCATCTGCGCCACCAGTTCTCCCAGCGTCTTCAAGGCCGCCTCGGTCTGCGCCGTCCACGGATAGCTGTAATTGAGCCGGATGAAATGGCGAAAATCGTCGCGCATCGAAAACATCATGCCCGGCCCGACCGTAATGCTGCGCGCGAGCGCCGCCTGATAGAGTCGCATCGAATCGACCCGTTCGGGCAATTCCACCCACAGCACGTAGCCGCCCTGCGGCGTCGACATGCGCGTGCCCGCCGGGAAAAACCGCTGCACCATCGCCATCATGATGCTCGCCTGCTGCCGGTACGCCTTGCGCACCTGCCGCAGATGCCGGTCGTAGCCGTCCTGCCGAAGGTAGTCGGCAACGGCGACCTGCGGTACCGAGGGCGTGGTCAGCGTGTTGAGAAACTTCAGCTTCTCGACCTGCGCGCGGTAGCGCCCCGGCATGGCCCAGCCAATCCGATACGACGCAGTCAGGCTCTTCGAAAACGACGCGCAATGCAGCACCAGCCCCTTCGTATCGAAGTTCTTCAAGGTCGACGGCCGCGCCTCGCCGAAATACAGCTCCTGATAGACATCGTTCTCGATGGCCGGAATCTCGTGCGCGGCGAGCAGGTCGACCAGTTGCTGCTTGCGCGCGTCCGGCATCTGGAAACCGAGCGGATTCTGGAAGTTCGGCATCACCATGCACGCGGCGATCTTCTGCCGGGCGATGACCTGCGCCAGCGCCTCGATATCGATGCCGTGGACCGGATGCGTCGCCACTTCGATGGCGCGCATGCCCAGACGCTCGATGGCGTGCAGCATCGCGTAGTAAGTCGGCGACTCGACGGCGACCGTGTCGCCCGGCTTGGCGACCGCCTGCAAGCTGAGGTTGATGGCCTCGGTCGCACCGAGCGTGATGACGATTTCGTCGGGATCGACGGGCACGCCGTTCTCGGCATAGCGCCGCGCGATCTGGCGGATCAGCTCGGGATTGCCGGGCGGCAAATCGTCGATCAGATTCCAGCTCGCCTGGCGCCGGGCGATCGCATTCGCGTACTGGTTGATGCGCCGCCACGGGAACAGCGACGGATCGGGGTACGGCGAGCCGAGCGGCACTGCGTCGTGCGCGCGGATGCTGCGCAGGGTCGACAACACCAGCCGGCTCACATCGACCGCGGCCGCCACCGGTGGCGTATCGCCCGTCGGCGGACGGCTCAGGCGCGGCTCGTCGAGCGCTGCCGCCGTCGCCACCGCGTCGCGTACGAAATAACCCGACTGCGGCCGGGTCTCGACAAGCCCGCGGCTTTCCAGCAACGCGTACGCGTGCAACACGGTCTTGATGCTGACGCCGTGCTGCTGACTCGCCTGTCGCACCGACGGGATCCGCTCGCCCGCCGCGAAGACGCCGCGGCGCACGGCTTCGGTCATTTCATCAGCGAGTTTTTCGTAGAGTTTCAAGGACCTGGCTCAAACAAACGTGTCGGCGGGAACGTCAGTCTATGACAAATATCAGGCAACTGTATCCCTCCGCTTTCCGATTTTCTGTATGCTGCGCTGCGTTTGGAACACAGTAGGCTTCCATGCATCGGCATAAAAGCCTCGTCCAGGCCGCATCCGGCGGCAAGATCATGAAGAAACCCGAAGCTCGCATCGAACCGTACACGCACCCCGCCGCCGGCTGGGGCGCGCTCAAGTACGTCGCCATCAACCTGATCAAGGAAAAGGTGACGGGCGGCGACTACCGCATGCTGTTCAGGCAGAACCAGCCGGACGGCTTCGATTGCCCGGGTTGCGCGTGGCCGGACCGCGAACATGCGTCGACCTTCGAGTTCTGCGAAAACGGCGTCAAGGCCGTGGCCGCCGAGGCGACCAGCAAGCGCGTGACGCCGGCCTTCTTCGAGCAGCACACGGTTGAAGAACTGATGGCGCAGTCGGATTTCGAACTGGAACAGCACGGCCGCCTGACCGACCCGCTCGTCTATGACGCCATGCGCGACCGTTATGTGCCGATCGGCTGGGACCAGGCCTTCGATCTGATCGCCGATCACCTGAAGCGCCTCGACCATCCCGACAGCGCCGCCTTCTACACGTCGGGCCGCGCCAGCAACGAAGCCGCCTTCCTGTATCAGTTGTTCGTGCGCATGTATGGCACCAACAACTTCCCCGATTGCTCGAACATGTGCCACGAAGCGACCAGCCGCGGCTTGCCGCACACGGTCGGCATCGGCAAGGGCACCGTTACGCTCGACGACTTCGAGCACGCCGACACGCTCCTGATCTTCGGCCAGAATCCGGCGACCAACCATCCGCGCATGCTCGGCGAGCTGCGTGAGTGCGCAAAGCGCGGCGCGACCATCGTGTCGATCAATCCGCTGAAGGAACGTGGACTCGAACGCTTTGCAAGCCCGCAACATCCGGTCGAAATGATCACGATGGGCAGCACGAAGATCAGTTCCGTGTTCATCCGGCCGAAGGTGGGCGGCGATTTCGCGTTGATCAAGGGCGTCGCCAAACGCGTGATCGAGCTCGACGACGAAGCGCTGGCCTCAGGTCTCGATCGCGTGCTCGACGTCGCGTTCATCGCCGAACACACGGTGGGCTTCGATGCGTTCGCCGACGATCTGCGTGCCGAAAACTGGGACACCATCGTGGCCGAAGCGGGCGTGCCGTTTGAAGACGTGCTGAAGCTCGCCGACATCTACGTGAAGGGCCGCGCCGTCATTTCGACGTGGGGCATGGGCCTCACCCAGCACAAGAACTCCGTGCCGACGGTGCAGATCCTCTCGAACCTGATGATGATGCGCGGCAATATCGGCCGCCGCGGCGCCGGCCTGTGCCCGGTGCGCGGACACTCGAACGTGCAGGGCGACCGCACGGTCGGCATCGAGGAAAGGCCGACTCAGGCGTTTCTCGACCGGCTCGGCGAAGTCTACGATTTCGAGCCGCCGCGCGAGCATGGCCTCGACGTCGTCAACACGATCCAGGCAATGCTCGACGGCAAGGTGAAGGTGTTCATCGGCCTCGGCGGCAACTTCTCGATCGCAACGCCGGACACGCCGCGCACATGGGAAGCCATGCGCTCGTGCGAACTGACCGTGCATATCACGACCAAGCTGAACCGCAGCCACCTCATCCACGGCCGCGACGCGCTGATTCTGCCGACGCTCGGGCGCACCGAAATCGATCTGCAGAATGGCGTGGCGCAAGGCGTGAGCGTCGAGGATTCGATGAGCATGGTGCACATCTCGTACGGTATGAACAAGCCGGCTTCCGGGAACCTGTTGTCGGAGATTGCCATCGTCGCGCGCATGGCGCACGCCACGCTCGGCAGCGGCAAAGTCGACTGGCTCGCCCAGGCAGCCGACTATGCATTGATTCGCGACGGCATCGCGCAGGTTATCGAAGGTTTCCAGGATTACAACGAGCGCCTGAAAAACCCCGGCGGTTTTCACCTGGGCGTGGCGTCGCGCGAGCGGATCTGGAAAACACCGAGCGGCAAGGCGCAATTCCTGGTGCACGCAATCGACGTCGACACGCCGATTCACCAGGCGCGCGCCGCGCACGGCGAGCGTCTGATGACCTTGATGACGACGCGCTCACACGACCAGTACAACACCACGATCTACGGCCTCGACGACCGTTATCGCGGCGTGTACGGGCAGCGGCGCGTGCTGTTCGCCAATAAGGACGATCTGGCGATGCTGGGCTTCGCCGCGGGCCAGCGCGTGGATATCACGAGCGTGTGGGCCGACGGGGTCGAGCGTCACGTGGCCGGGTTCCTGCTGGTGGAGTACGACATTCCGCGTGGCTGTCTCGGTGCTTACTACCCGGAAACCAATCCGCTGGTACCGCTCGCCTCGGTCGCCGACGGCGCGGGCACGCCGACGTCGAAGTCGATTCCGGTGTTGTTGACGGCCTCGGCGGTGGTCGACGCGGTTGCTGCCTGACGCGATGCCGCGCAACGCGCCAGACCTGAAGCGTGAAGCTCAGGTCTGGTTTTTTGCCAGATCGCGGTAGGTGAGGTACAGGCGCAGATCGAATTCGATCTGGTGGTAGCCCGGTTGCATGAACTCGCAGAGGCGGTAGAACGCCTTGTTATGGTCGCTTTCCTTCAGATGGGCCAGTTCATGCACGACGATCATTTTCAGGAATTCCGGCGCGGCGTCCTTGAATAGCGAGGCGACGCGGATTTCCTTCTTTGCCTTCAGCTTGCCGCCTTGCACGCGTGAAATGCTGGTGTGAAGGCCGAGCGCGTGACGCACGACGTCGAGCTTGCTGTCGTAAGCGACTTTGTCGATTTGCGCGCCGTTGCGAAGGTGTTCGCGCTTGAGCTCCGCGCAGTATTCGTACAGGGCCCGGTCAGTTTGCACCTGGTGAGTGCCGGGATACCGCTCAGTGAGATAGTCGCCGAGCCGCTCGTCGGCTATCAGCTTTTTCACTTTCTCCTGCAGAGGTGCGGGGTAGCCGGTGAGGTATTTCAGGTGTTGCATGGTGGTGTTCGTTGCGATTGGCGGCCGCTCGGGTTGCCTGCTTCATAGCAAAGGCAAAGACAGTAGCAGTGCGGTGCTGATAGTCGGTACCCCGAACTCAACCCAGATTGTCTTCGCAATCGCCCCAGAGCCGCAGCGGATCGCGGTGAAGCGGATACTGCCTGTCGAGCCAGGTCGACAGCCGGGTCCAATCAGGGTGATTCGTTCCGCTCTGAGCGGACCAGGTCGACGACCGTTCAAGAATCTGTCCGTTCTCGCGATCACGGACCACCAGGCTGCCGAGACCGCTTGAACTGTTCTCCTGCGATTCGACCCGATAGCGCGGCAAAAGCCTCAATTCCGCGTCCCCTGCCCAGCCGTACACGGCCCGCACCACGCCGGTCGCGTCCCGCAACTCCACGGCCCCGCTCGCCGGCCGAACCGCCGACCAGCCTTCAGGAAACTCCGCGACCACTTCGTTGCCGCTTTCCCTGACCCATTTCATATGCCACGCCTTCTCCATCGCCTCGCGCAGCTGCGACACCGACTTATACCCCGGAGGCAACTCGATCCCGATCGGCAAGGTCACGAGGTTGTCTTTCCAAAGCGTCGCCTCATCACGATCGCGCCGCTCGGTGGTTCTGGATACATCGTCCCCGAATGGATTGTCGGGCCGGCTGGCAAGATGGGCGCCGCTTTGCTGCAGGTCGGGGAAAAGACCGTCCGCATCCCGACGAGTCAGTTTGGATTTTCCGTTTTTCATGGATCTGTGCGCTGAAAAGCATGCTCGAAGACGACCAATTTACATTAATCGTGAGCCTGAGGTATCGCTTTCAGCGAACAGCCGGCAATGCGTATCGCTCAAGCCATGCCGCAAAGGCACGGCTGCATGAACCTCAATCCTGTCCAAATCGCATCAGCATCCTGCAGCCCGGCTGGTTGTCGCTGATCGAAATGTCCGCGCCGTGTACCCGCGCAATCGCCGCAACAAGACTCAGCCCGAGGCCATGCCCAACCGTTGCCTGCGTTTTCGCGCCACCGCTGCGATAGAACGGCCGGAACACCGCCTCGCGCTCGCCGGGTTCGATACCGGGCCCCGTATCCGCCACCTCCAGGACCACGAGCGCGTCGACCCGGCGCGCTTCGAGCGTGATCTCGCCGCCTCGTGGCGTGAACTTCAGCGCATTGTCGAGAAGATTTTCGACCACGCCAAAGAGCAGATCCGCATCGCCGATGACTTCCACCGGCGCGACTGCTTGCAACTTCATCGTCAATCCCCGCTCGAACGCCAGCGGTTCATAGAGTTCGACGACATCGCGCAATACGGTGTCGAGCGATACCGGTCCGAAACTCGCCCGGCGTCCGCCCGCTTCGATCTCGGCGATCCTCAGCAGCGCCGTAAAACGATTGAGCACCACGTCCGATTGCACGATCGCGCTATCGATCGCGCTCGCATAGTCTTCAGTCGTTCGCGAGCGCCGGCCGGCCCGTTCGAGCCCCGCGCGCAAGTGCGTCATCGGCGTGCGCAGATCGTGCGCGATGCCGGCACAAACGCCGCGCACCTCTTCGACGAGGTGTTCGATCTCGTCAAGCATCGTATTGACGATCACCGCCAGCCGGTCGAGATCGTGGTTCGTGCCGCGCGTCGGCAGACGGCGGTTCAGCTTGCCCTTCATGATTTCACGGCTGGCTTCGCTGATCGCGCGAATGCGCCGGTTCGACATCCAGTTGAGCGCGGCGCCACACCCGATCGCCAGCAGAATCGTCAGCGCGAGACCCGCGCATAGCGTCTTCACCAGGGTGCGGTCGAAAACGATGATCTCGTCGATCGAATGTCCGACCACGATCAGCACACCGCTGGTGGTCGGCACAATGATGCCGCGATAGTGGCCTTCGACCTGCGCGCCGCCGTCCAGGAACGTCTGCGTGTAGTTGAAGGGTTTGCGCTCCGGCTCGGCTGGCAGGGTCGCCACGTTGCCCGCGAGCCACGCACCGTTTGTATCGAACACGCCATACGGCCTGCTGTTGGCGATATCGCGCCGGCTCAATGCCGCGATGCTCGCAATCGCCTCGGCACGGCCGATCGTGTGGAATTCGGCCACCTCGCCACGCAGACGTTCGTCGACTTCATGCAGCAGATAGCTGGTCGTCAGCCAGTACAGCAGCGCGAACAGCGCGATCGCGGAACCGACGAAAACGATCACCAGCCAGCCGACGCTGCCCGCGCGGCCGGCGCTCAGCCGCGCCGGGCGCTTAACTGTCGGCATGGATGATGTAGCCGGCATTGCGCACCGTCACGATCATGGCCGGCAGGCGCCCATTGCAGCTGACCTTGCGGCGCAAATTGGAAATATGCATATCGACGACATTCGTCTGCGTATTGAAGGGGTAATTCCACACCGACTCGAACAGCATCGCGCGCGTGACGACTTGCCCCGCGTGGCGCATCAGGAACTCGAGCAGCGCCAGCTCGCGTGGTTGCAGTTCGAGCGTTTGCCCGGCACGCTGAACGACGCGCGTGGCGGGATCGAACGTCAGATCGCCGACGCACAGCAAGGACGGCTCGCCCACCGACGAATGGCGGCGCAGCAATGCGTTCAGCCGCGCGGTCAGTTCGAGCGCGTCGAACGGCTTGGTCACGTAGTCGTCTCCGCCGGTTCGCAGTCCCCGCACGCGTTCGTCGACGGCGCCCAGTGCGCTGAGGATCAGCACCGGCGTGCGCTTGCCGACGTTGCGCAAGGTGGACAGGATCGACAGGCCGTCGATGTCCGGCAGCATGCGGTCGAGCACCACGGCGTCGAAGTCGCCGTTCAGCGCGCGCAGCAAACCATGGTGACCGGTCGGCACGCATTCCACTTCGAAACCGTAGTCTTCGAGCGCCGCATGAATTTCGAGCGCGACGTGCTGATCGTCCTCGACGACCAGCACGCTCGGCGTACCCCCGCAGAGCAGGGAAATCGGCAGGTCACTTGCCAAGTGGATGCGTTCCTCGTTGATCCTGAGCCAGTTGCCGCGGCTGCGCCCACGTCGCGGCCGGCAGCACCGCGGTGCCTTCCTGCGCGACCGCCTGCAGCGCGGCGGGTGGCAAGCCAAGCGCGGCCAGAATGGTGGGGGCGACCTGGGTTGTCGAAACCGGGTAAGTCACGTGGCGCCCCTGATCCGCAAGCCGCGGACTCGCGAGCAGCAGCGCCACCGCCGTGTCGTCGTTATGAAAACCGCCGTGTTCGGCGAGCTTGCCATCTTTTGGTGGCGTAAATATGACACCGTCGCGCGACACCACGACGATGTCGGGCGTGCGGCTGTCCTGCAGCGGGGTGGGAAACCGCAGCGCGAGGCGCTCGCCGCTCAGCACGTCAGCAATGCCCAGCGCTTTCGCCTGGCTGCGCAACGCGGCGCTGATGCGCTGCGTCGCGGATGCATCGTGCAGCCAGATCAATGCGCCGTGATCGGTGGTCAATTGCGCAAGCGCACCGGGCGCGGCGGCGTCGATCACCTTCTGGAGACGGCGCTCGTCGATCTTGCTCAGACGTGCCGGGTCGATCGGCCCGTTGCCGTGCTTGGCAGTCACGATCACGAGCGTTTCGTCGAGCAGATGCTGTTTCCCAAGTTCGCCGACGAACTGGCCGATCAACCGGTCCGCATGGCCGATCGCGCGATCGACACCCGGCGTCAGGCCGCCTTCGGCATCGCGATAGCCATACAGTTTTTGCGCGACGTTCACCGCCTGCAGATTCAGCCCGAACACGTTCGGCACGGCTGTGTGCCGGCTGGCATCGTGGCTCAAGCCGTCGATCTCATTGATGATCGCGCGCGCTTTCAGATCGTCGTAGTCTTCCGTCTTGCCGAGCGAACCGGTGATCTCACGGGTCGTCACGTTGCTCAGGCCTTCGTAGTTAGCGCCGATTTCCGGCAGGAACAGATCGTCCACGCCGTGACCGGATGGCCCCTCGACCAGTTCGTAAGTCGGGTGCTTGTCGGTCCAGGCGGTGTAGCCACCCGCATCGCGCACCGCCTCGAAGATCGTATTGACGCGCAGGAACGCGTGCGGATAGACCGGCGCGCAGGCGTGCTGCGGATCGCGCGGCAGTTTGGCCGGATCGATTGCATCCCGCCCGTCGGGGCCGGTCATGTCGAGCGACTCGTCATAACGCACCCGTGTCCCCGTGCGGCTGCAATCGCTGCCCGGTGGCGCAAGCTCGCGATCGTACGAGTCGTCGTAATACACGCCGGTCACCGCGGGCGTGCCGCCTGTAACAAGAGCCAGCAGGCCCGGAAACGAATCAGCCGGCTCGACCGTATGGGCGTTGGTGTAGTCGACGCCCTGCTTCGACAGATTCGCGAGCGTGCTATCGGGGTGCGCCTGAATGAAGTTGGCGAGGTCGCTGGTGTGCAGACCGTCGACGCTGATCAGCAGCACGTGTTGCACCGGTGCCCCCGGCGGCAGTTCCCCCGCGCAGGCTGTGCCTGCGGCGGGAACGGACAGCGAGAGTGCGATTGTCAGAGCGGAAAGAATCGGTTTCATTCGGTTTCGTTTAGATTGAAAGTGACCCACAGTTGTTCGGAAAGCGTCTTTCCCGCGAAGGCCGGCTCGGGCTTCGGACACACGGCGTCGCGCACCGCCGCCAGCGCGGCGCGATCGAGCAGGCCAACGCCGCTGGAAACGACGACCCGCGCATCGGAAATCGCGCCGTCGCGGTAGTCGAACGACACCCGGGTGCGCCCGGCGATACCGCCCATGCGTGCCGACTCCGGGTAATGCAACGCGGACTGGATGGCCGCCCGCAAAGCGGCTTCGAAGCTCGCGCCCGGTTTGGCGGGTGTCGCGGCCGCAGTCACAGGCGGTGGCGCTGCCGGATGAGGCTCAGCAGGCGGCTCCGTTGGTGTCGCCGACGGCACGCTGGGTGCGGGCTGCGGCGCAGGTGGCGTTGCCGGCGCGGGCGCAGGCATGGCCGGGCGCTGTGTCACCGACCGCTCGAGGCGATGCACGGGCTGAGGCGGGTGCGCTGCGGGCTGAGGCTGCGGCCGAGGCGCCGCCGGCGGCACGAGTGGTAGCGCTGCGGGCGCCGGCGCCGGAGCTGCGGGTGCAAGCGTCAACGCCATCGCCGGCGGCTCGGCTTGCGCCACCGGCCGATGCGTCAACAACAGATAGGCGCCGGCGAGCACACCGGCCTCCACGGCGAGCGCAAGCGCCGCCGCCAGATAGATACGCCGCCGCTCGGGCGCACGGACATATGCTGAGATCGTCGCCATCTCACTGCGCCACGGGTTGCGCGGCCAGCGCGATTTGCGACACGCCCGCCGCGCGGCACGCGTCCATCACGGCCACGAGTTTCTGGATCTGCGCCACCTTCGAGCCGGCGATGGTCACCGCCGTATGCGCCGCATCGGGACGCGCCGACAGCATCGCCGTGAGTTCCGCGGCCGTCAGCGTTTTGCCCTCGACCGACATCGCCCCGTCGTCGGACAGTGTGACGAGCACCTTTGCCGGCGGTAACGCCTGAGTGCTCGCGCTCGACGGCAACTGCGTTTTCAGACCTGCGTTCGGAATCATGTGCAGCGTGATCATGATGAAGAACACCAGCAGGAAGAACATGATGTCGATCATCGGGATGATCTCGATGCGTGCTTTGCGCGCTTCGAAATACTTCATCGTCATGCTCCTTGCGACACCGGCTTTCCAGCCACGGCGCGCAGCCCTTCCCGTTCGCCTCTCGCCACCGGCTCATGGGCGAGGCCGGTCATGCGATTCACGAGCGCTGCCTTCAACGTTTCCAGTTGATGCACGACGGAGCGGACCCGGTTATGCAGCCCGTTGAAAAACACCAGCCCCAGCATCGCCACAAACAGGCCAGACGCGGTAGCGACCAGCGCCTGGGCGACGCCGCCCGTCACCTGGGTCGGCGCGTTGCCCGGATTCGACAACACCTGGAACGCGTTGAACATGCCGATGATCGTGCCGAACAGGCCAAGCAACGGCGCGAGCGTGACAATCGTGTCGAGCACCCACAGCAGCCGGTCGATGCGCGGCGCCTCGCGCATGATGACCTCGTTAAAACGCGCGTCGAGTTCCTCGCGGTTGTGCGTGGCCTGCAAGCGCGTGGCCGTCGCGAACAGCCGTGCGACCGGCAGATCGCCATATTGCCGAGTGAGCGAAGCGAGCGTCGCCGCGTCGAGATGATCGACCCGGTCGATCTGGTCGAGCGCGGCACGACCGCATGCCGCGAGGCGATGCAGAAACCAGAAGCGCTCGAGAATCACGGTCAGCGCGACGAACAGCATCGCCGCAATGGCATACAGCACGCCGCCGGAGTCGTTCGCGAGATGCAGCAGGGTGTCGACATTCATTGAATCAATCTCCAGTTAGAAGTCGGTGGACAGCGTGGCGACGAACGCACGACCGGGAATCGTCCAGTACAAGGGCGTGTTGTCGGCTGCGGTATAGCCGGCCAGGCCGTTGATGCTGGTGCGGTTGAAAAGGTTGTCGATTTCGAGGCCGATGCGCGTGTTGTGCATCCAGGCGGCCGGGCTCTTGATCGTGTAGACGCCGGACAGGTTCGTCACCGCGAATCCGCCGAGCGGCTGCGTGTCGCCCGTGTCGCCGAACTGATGGCCGACGAACTTGGTGATCAACGAGCCGTACAGCGGACCGCGTTCATAGATCAGACCGAGAGCGGCGGTGGATTGCGGTGCGTTCGGCATCCACGTGTCGGTGCTTTTCTGTTTGGCCGAATTGAACGTCAGGTTGCCGTACAGGCTGAAACCGAGTCCGGCATAGAACGTCGCTTCCGATTCGAAGCCTTTGTAGACCGCGCCGCCCGCATTCGAGAACGTCGCGTTGCCGCCCACCACGCGGCTCGTCACCGCGTTGCGGAAGTTGATGTAGTACAGGTCCGCGGAGACGGTGAGCCGGTCGGTCCTGTAGGTGGTGCCGATCTGATAGTTGTCCGTCTGCTCGGGGTCAGGCTGGCCGGAGACGGATGGGTTCTGCACGTAGAACACATTCAGGTTCGGTGCGAGAAAACCTTGGGCGTACTGGATATAGGCACTCCAGTTCGGGTTGATCTGCTCATGCAGGGTCAGCGACGGCAGCACCTTCGTCCACGTATGGCTGAAGTCCACCGCCGCGCCGGAGCCTTGATCGATCGGCGAATCGATACTGCGATTGAACGACACGTACTTCACGCCCGGCGTCACGGTCAGACCGTGCGGCAATTGCCACTCGTACTGGATGAACGGTTCGAATGTGAGGAACGTGTCGTGCATCGTGAAGTTCAACTGCTCGAGCGCGAAATTCAGCGAATCGTCCACGTTCATGTTGTCGCGGAAATTCGACTGATGCGTGAGCCACGCGCCGAGTTGCAGCTTGCCCGGGCCGATCTGCCGCTCGGCGTTCACCACGTCGCCAAACGCGCGATAGTTGTTGGCCATCTGCTGGCCCGGCACGTTGTTCGGCCCGAACGTGGTGCCGTTCGGCGTTTCTCCGTTCGGGTCCAGACCATTGAAGCCGTCGTGGTAATACGCGTAGGTGTACAGCTTGTTTTCGATCTTCCAGTCCGCGAGTTTCGTTTTGATGCCGATGTACTCGAAGTCCGTGCTGATGCGATCGAAGTTGTAGCCGTAGTACGACTGGCTCGACGGATCGCCGCTCAGGCCAAAGTTCGGCCCGAACTCGCGAATCTGCGCGGCCGTCGCGCCGAGCGACACATTCTGGTGAATGCGGCTGTAGTCCGCATACAAGGTGAGCAGCGTGTCGTCGCCGAGCGGCTTGTCGAGCTTGAAGAAAAAATTGTCGCGGCGCTGCGCCCCGTTGGTCAGGTATCCGTCGCTGCCGACGTGGTTGTAGCCGACCACCGCGCGCGCATCGCCCCACTGCTGCATGTCGCCCGTGTTGAGTTCGGCGCCGCTCGTCCAGGTGTTGAAACTGCCGTACGAACCGAAAACCGTGAACTTCGGTGTCAGCGACGGTTCCACCGACTGCACGGCGATCGTGCCGCCGAAGGTCGCAAAGCCGATCTGCGAAGCGTCGCCTGGACCGCGATCCACCGCGATCGAACCGATATTGCGCGACGAGAAGAACGATGTCGAATGATGGGTGAAGTCGTTCGAGTCGCCAAACGGAATACCGTCGAAGGTCACGTTGTATTGACCGTCCTGAAAGCCGCGAATCGACAGGCTCTGCGACTCCATCAAACCCGCACCGTTAGGGTCGATATTGGACACGCTCGGGGAAATCTGAATGATGTCGCTATAGTTCGCGCTCGGCGCCGTGCTGTTCTCGATGTAGTGGCGGCTAACGATCGACTTCGGCTCGCTTGCGCTCAACACCCCTTGCGACGGCGCCTGGGCCGGTGCCGACTGCACGTTGCCGGAGGGCGCCGCGGCGCCGGCGGACGACCCCGTCGCCGTGCTTTGCACCGAGCCGAGATCCCCGGAGGCCTGAGCGAAGGAAAGCTGCGTGCCGGCTGCGCAAAGCGAGGCCAGAACGAACTGCGTAAGCGGTTTCTTGCGGAACCTTGAACGTACCCGTTGCATGTTTCAGCATCCTTGTCTTGAATGACCGTCGAGTGATCAGCGAATAAGGCCATGCTAAAGACCGGGCGTTAATCGACCGTGATGGATACCTTACGAACCTAATCCGGTTGCATGCGCAACAAAAACGGGAAAAGCCGCCGCGGTTTGCCAACCGGGGCGGCCTGCTCTGCCATCCATTCAGGCACGGCGCCACCGCGCCGCGCCTGAATCGGGCCAGTTCCTTACTGGTTGTTGATGTTGTTCGGTGCTTTCGGCAGCGCCTTGCTGGCCGTCAGCACCACATTGCCGATCTGACGGTAGTTCAGCAGATTGGTGTTCGGCGACTGCACGCCATAACCGGCAAACGTCACGCTCAGGTGTGTCGCATCGATCTGAATGGCGGTCGGTGCATAGAGACGCTGAGCAAACCATGTTTGCGTCGGGATGATCGGCGCCTTGGCAGGAATCGTCACCGTGGTCTTCGCGCCACCCTGGTTGGTCGTCGTGATCGAATTGATCGACGCGATCGGGCTGTTGATGTCGTTATAGACCGTCCACGTCTTCAGGTCGCTCGACTCCGCATAGCCGATGTAGTGGAACGCGTCCGAGTCGCCGTCCAGACAGTTGCCACCCGAGAAGTACAGGCCCCAGCGGCTGCCGTCGCCGTTGATATCGATCAGCGTGCCACGCGGGCTGATCCAGCGGGTGCCGTTGTAGTCCACCGTGGTCGGATCGTTCAGGCCACTCACCACACCCAGATCGGTGAAGTTCACGCCGTCCTTCGTCGTGGCCAGACGCACGTTCGAAATGTCGTGGTTGGTCTTGCCGCTAAACGGCGCCTTCGCGCACTGGTTGGCAACCGGCATGGCGGTGCTGCCCGTGTTGTCGCCATTCAGGATCTTTTGTACGTACAGCACCGTGGTCGGCTTGGTCGGGTCGGTGTTCGGCACGACCGCCATGATCCCGTCCGGGTTCAGCAAACCGCTCGTCTGCTGCACGACGACCGGGTTGACCGCACCCGCCGTGTTGGTGGTCGCCGTCGCGACGGCGGCGATGTCCTGACCGCCCACGTTGGTGTTGTTGGTGTTCCAGATCGGGAACTTGGCGCTGGCGAGCGGCAGCGAGATCACGTTCAGCGGCGCCACGTCGACCTTGGCCGGGTCGCGATTGAGCGTGTAGAGCATCTGACCGGTCGCGGCCTGCGTACCCGGCAGTTGCAGCAGCGATGCATGGCCCCAGCCGTTGTCGGCGGTGGTCGCTGCATTGGTGCTCGTGATCGTGGCGGGACACACGCCAGGGTTGAGTTCCAGCACGTTCTGCATGAAGTACCAGGTCTTGCCGTTGTCGTCCGATTCAGCTGCGACAACCGATTCGTTGATGTCCTTCGGACGCCAGTCGAACAGGCCGATGATCGGCGTGGTCGTGCCGTTCACGTTGCCGGTCGTCGTCAGGTTGCTGGTGTACACCAGCGGGAAATAGAACGGCGCCATGTTGACGAGCGGATCGGTCGGCGGCATGACGAACTTCGAGCCGGTCGCATAGGTCTTCCGAACCGGCGGCGTGACGGTGTAGTCGCAATAGCCGGCGGCCGTGTCGGGCACGTTGCCCGTCGTCAGAAACGGGTTGCTCGTGTTCTGCGTGTTGTTCGGATCGAGCGCCAGCTTGTCGAGCGTAAACGGCGTCGCGCCGGCGCCCTTGCCGATCGACGTGCCCACGTTGATCTGGGCCGCCGCCGGTTGCACGCCGCTATCCAGCGACCACTTGACGCTTGCTGCCGCAACCGCCGGCGTTGACGCCGCAACGGGCGCCGACGCGCCGGCCGGCGACGTGGCGGCGGTGGGTGCCGGGTCGTTGTTGAGACTGCCGCCGCAGGCGGCCACTAACGCGCTTGCCAGCGTTATCGCCGACAGCGCCATGAACGAGACTTTCCTCATACTTCCCCTCTGCATGTTTTGATTGATGGAGCCGACAGACCAAACACAAGCCCGCAGCGCACGCCTCGAGCGCGCACCGCGGGGTACTGAAAAAATGCGTAGAACTGTCTGGACTGCAGAGGTGCGATGTTTGACCGGTGTGTCGCGCGTCGCGAGGAGGGTTCTGCAGATCCGCTGTCTAACGTGAGCGCATGATGCGAAAGCGCCATGTCGATGACGGGTCACGGATCTTACGAACATAAACTGGGCTGGCAGCGAGACGGCTGCGCCCACGTATCGCAGCAATCCGGGCACGAAGCGGATCAACCTGCGGGGGTGTTTCTTCGGTGTGCCAGCAAAGCTGGCCGCCATAACGGCGGATTCACCCTAACGTCTGCTGATAGCGAAAGTCTTTTTTTGTTCTACGCTATATGGGCGACCCGCGAATGGTCCGCCAGGGCGATGCCATGCAACCGGCCTTGGGGCGATCTCGAGTCGGATCAATCGAAACCCAACCCCAGGTAGCCCTGGCGTACCCCGCTCCACCGCGACACGGGCACCCTGATGCACCCACCCTATGGAGGCTAATGATGTCAATTCGACTGGGAGAAGACGCGCCCGATTTCACTGCCGAAACCACGGAAGGAACCATTCACTTTCATGAATGGATCGGCGACCAGTGGGCGATCCTGTTTTCGCATCCAAAGGATTTCACCCCGGTTTGCACCACGGAACTCGGATACCTGGCGGGCCTCAAGCCGGAATTCGACAAGCGCAACACGAAAATTATCGGGCTCAGCATCGATCCGGTCAGTGACCATAACGAGTGGGTCAAGGACATCGCGGAGACGCAAGGCCACGCGATCAACTACCCGCTGATCGGCGACGCGGACCTGACGGTCGCGAAGCGCTACGATATGATTCACCCCGAGGCAAGCGGCGGCGGACCGCGCACCGCCGTGGACAATGCCACCATCCGCTCGGTGTTTCTCATCGGGCCGGACAAGAAGGTCAAGGCAATGCTCGTCTATCCAATGAGCGCAGGCCGCAATTTCGACGAAGTGCTGCGCCTGCTCGATGCACTGCAGCTCAACGCGAAACACTCGGTGGCAACGCCGGTGAACTGGAAACCGGGCGAAGACGTGATCATTCCAACCTCTGTTTCAAACGATGCCGCGGCGCAAAAATATCCGCAGGGCTTCAAAACGGTGAAGCCTTACCTGCGCTACGTTGAGCAACCCAAGTAAAGTACCCGCAAACGCGAACCTCGGAGCCAAACTGTGTTGATCTTCCGGCAGCTATTCGATCAGCAGTCTTCAACTTACACGTATCTTCTCGCCGACAGCACGACGCGAGAAGCCGTGCTGGTCGATCCGGTATTCGAACAGGCGCGCCGGGACACCGCCTTGATCAACGAGCTTGGATTGCATCTGCTCTACACCATCGAGACCCACGTCCACGCCGATCACGTGACCGGCGCGTGGATGCTCAATCGCCGTACAGGTAGTCAGATCGCGATATCGGCGGCGAGCGGCGCCGAAGGCGCACAGCGCTATCTGAGCCATGGCGACAGGGTCGAGTTTGGTCCGAGGTACCTCACCGTACGCGCGACACCGGGTCATACCGATGGCTGCATCACGCTCGTGCTCGACAACGAAACCATGGCGTTTACGGGCGATTGCCTGTTGATCCGGGGCACGGGGCGCACGGATTTCCAGCGCGGTGACGCACACGCCATGTTTCGCGCGATCCACAATCACATTTTTACCCTGCCCGCCGCGTGCCTGCTTTACCCGGCCCACGACTATCGCGGCTTGACGGTCACGAGTGTGGACGAGGAGCGGCGCTTCAATCCGCGCCTTGGCGGCGAACTGTGTGAAGACGATTTCGCCGGCTATATGACGAATCTGCGCTTGCCGCATCCGAAGCAGATCGACATAGCCGTGCCCGCAAACCTGAAATGCGGCCTGGCGGCGAGCTACCCCGCGCAGATGGCGGAACCCGATTGGGCGCCGCTGACATGCAGTTTCGCGGGAATCTGGGAAATCAACGCCCAGTGGCTCGAGGAAAATCTGCATGCGGTGGAGATCGTCGACGTGCGTGAGCCCGACGAGTTCGACGGACCGTTGGGGCGCATTCAGGCCGCCACGCTCATCCCATTAGGCGACCTGGCCGGGCGCGCCGCCGAACTCACGAAGGAGCGCCCGATCGTGACCGTTTGCCGGGCCGGCGGGCGCTCCGCGCAAGCCACGATCATTCTGCGGCAGGCCGGATTCGAGCGGGTTGCCAACCTGCCCGGCGGCATGCTCCGCTGGCGCGCAGAAGGCCGCGCCGTCGAGAACGGCAGCATCTAAGGGTTTCTCCGGGCGCCGCGCCTCAGCGCCGGATCGACATCGACAGCACCGCGCTTGCTGCGCAAAGCCCCGCGACAATCGGAAAGATGATCCCCGTATGACCGGTCGCATCGATGATGTGGCCGATCACCGGCTCGCCGATACCGGCGAACATGTAGGACATGGTGTTGAGCACGCCTGTCGCCGTCCCCGCCGCGCGACGTCCGAAAATGTCAGGACACAGGGCCCAGAAAGAAGACGCCGGGCCAAACACGAAAAAGCCGCACAGGAACAGCAGCACGATCGCAAGCATGCTGCCGTGCGGTACGAACATCATGAAGATAGCCGTCGCGCAGGCCAGCACCATGTACCAGACGATCGCCATATAGCGGCGCCCCTGAAACAGCACGTCCGAGATCCAGCTATTGGACAGCGAACCCAGCGCCATGCCGACCGGCAACGCGACCGTGATCCACTTCGGGTCGATCAGCGCCGACGAGTTCTTCCAGTCCATGCCGAGAA
The DNA here is from genome assembly GCF_003610895.1 of Paraburkholderia fungorum. Taxonomy (GTDB): domain Bacteria; phylum Pseudomonadota; class Gammaproteobacteria; order Burkholderiales; family Burkholderiaceae; genus Paraburkholderia; species Paraburkholderia fungorum_B. The sequence continues at coordinate 131,757 of NZ_MCAS01000011.1, read as the reverse complement.
AATGGACCGGCACCCAGACAACCAGCGCATACCGTGCGGCGTTCTGAAAACCGATTGCGAAACCCGTGACGTAGAGGCGCCAGTTTTTCATCACGAGCGCATAGCGCTGCGCGCTCGTCAGTTCGTCGCCCGGCTCCTCGGAAGAAGCGGCGTCTTCCGAATGGTCCGCAGCGGGCAGATGCCGGGCCTCCGGCCGTTCAGAAACGAATAGCAGCAACACCAGCGCACCGAGCAGCATGGAAAGCGGCGCGAGACGGAAAATCCAGACCCAGCCAAGCTGCATCGCCCCCAGAATGACGACCGGAAAAATATAGGCGAGCACCGAAGAGAATCCGGAAAAGCCCACATAGATGCCATATACGAAGCCGCGATGTTTGTGATCCCACCAGTTCGAAAGCAGGCGGCTGCCTGGCGCGAAACCCATCGACTGGAAATAGCCATTGAGCCCCCACGCCAGCAGAAAGAACAGGAACGTATGGCCGAAACTGAATAACCAGTTCGCGGCCAGCGACAGGACGGCCCCGGCGATCATCATCGTCTTGCCACCCAGCTTGTCGCCCAGATTTCCGTTGATGAACTGGCCGCCGGCATAGCACCAGAGCATCGTCGCGCTAATCCAGCCGATCTCGTACTTCGACAGACCGTAGTCATGCTGAATACCGGCGACGGCAAAACCCAGCGTCTGCCGGCCGGTGTAGTAGAACAGGTAACAGAAGGTCACGCCGATCAACGCACGCCACTTGTATTGCGCGAACGTCGTGCTCCCTTTGATCGACGCGTACTGCAACGCGTCAGGCGTATCTGTGGGCATTGCTGTCTCCATGCGGCGCGCGGTCTTCGCCGCGCTGGCCGTTTTTCGTTATCAGGCGAGGTGATTGAGTGCGAGATCGATGACGTCGAAATTGCGCAAACGCCGCGCGTCGTCGATACCGGCCAGCTTGCGGTTGAAAATGAGCGGCACTTTCTGTTCGGACAGACCGCCGTGCGAGCGCAACGGCACGGTGAGCCCGGAGAGATCATGTTTGTCGGCAGCGCTGCCGAGCGCCGTGAGCCTTTCGCCGAGCACCACGAGTTCGCCGATCCGCTCGGGCGGCAACTCGAATCGCTCGCTAGCCTGGGCGCGGGTCAAAACCGCCTCGACGCCGCGGATCGCCGCGATAAACGCGGCCACGTCGCGCTGTTTCTGCTCGTCGTGATCGGGCAAATAGACCGTGGCGTAAGAGCCGAGCGCGCCGTGATGCACGACATACGGGTCGGTGATCGGCAGGAGCACGCGTGTCGTGTGCGCGCCGTATCGCTCGTCGAGCCGGTCTTGCAGAAACACGATATTCGGCCGGCCCACGGCATCGGTCTTCGCATTCATGCCATGGTCGGCCGTGATCGCCAACACGGCGCCTTCCGCGTGATAGCGCGCCAGGTAGTCGTCCATCATCGCGTAGAAACCGTTCGCTTCCGGCGTGCCGGGCGCGTGCTTATGCTGGACGTAATCCGTCGTCGAAAGATACATCAGATCGGGGCGCTCTTCACGCAGGATGGAAAGCCCTGCCGCAAATACGAATTCCGAAAGCTCAGCGCTGTACACGGACGGCACCGGCATGCCGACTCTCGCGACGATGTTCTCGATGCCGTGCTCGCCGAGGTTCACCTGGTCGGCCTTTTCAGCCGAAAAACAGATCCCGTTCAACTGATGTCCGAGCAGACTGCGCAGTTTGTCCTTCGCAGTCACGACGGCCACGCGCCGGCCGGCACGGGCCATCTCCGCGAGAATGGTCGGCGCGCGCAAGTATTTGGCGTCGTTCATCAGGACTTCGGCCTGAGTCTCCTCGTCGAAGAAGAAGTTGCCGCAGATGCCATGCACCGAGGGCGGCGCGCCGGTGACGATCGAGAGGTTGTTCGGGTTGGTGAAGGAAGGGACCACGCAGTCCCCCGCCAGCACCGTGCCCGACGACAGCAACCCGGCAAGAAATTTCGCTTCGCCAGCCAGGATGGCCTGGTTGATGTATTCCTGTTCGCATCCATCAATGCAGACCACGATCGTCGGGGCGGTCGGCAGCCGATAGGCTCGGGAATTAACAGTGATCGATTTGCTCATGGGGGGCACCTTTCTGGGTCAGTTTGCATCAGCGTATGATGTTCAATCTGCTCACACAATCGACAAATTTGTGCCGAACTTGCTAGATAAACTCACACATGCGATCCAAACTCCCTCCGCTCAATGCTTTACGTGTGTTTGAAGTCGCCGCGCGCGCGGGCAGTTACTCCGCCGCTGCGCGAAAGCTCAACCTGACTCACGGCGCCGTGAGCCGTCACATCGCCATCCTTGAGGACTGGCTCGGCCAGCCGCTATTCGTGCGGGACGGACAAAGCATGGTGGCGTCCGGGCACGCACGGGCCTTCGCCCGTGAGATCAGCGTCGCTTTCGATCAGATTGCGGACGCGGCGGAACGGTATGGAAAGAGCCAGCACCTCAAGGTGATTCGCGTCAGCGCGTCGGCGACGGTTGCGATGCGCTGGCTGATCCCGCGCCTGCCCTCCTTCAAGGCGATCTGTCCGGACGTGGACGTGCGCGTTTCCACGGCGCTTTCCACCGATTCCACCTTACGCGGCAGTTTCGATCTGGCGATTCGCCGCGAGGTCCCTGCCGACGGGCAATTTCAGGCGTGGCCATTGTTCAGGGAGCGCAATACGGTGATCGCCAGCCCGAAGCTGATCGCGAAAACCGGCATTCTGTCGATTGAACAGCTTGCCGACGAAACCTGGCTCACCACGGAGTCGCGTCCCCGGGATTGGGAGATGTGGGCCGAGACAGCCGGTCAGCCGACCCTTCGAGCCGGCCGAACCTTGCGGTTCGATCATTTCTTTGTGACCGTGCAGGCCGTCGTCGACGGTCTGGGTTTCGGTATCGGGCCGTTCCCTACGCTCGAGGCGGAATGTACTTCGGGGCGTCTGCAAAAGCCGTTTCCCAATCTGACTTCAGCGGGATCGACTTACTATGCATTGGTGCCGCTGGACGCCGACAAGCCCACGCATATGCGGGATTTCGTCGAGTGGCTGCGATCGAGCAGCGAGAGCGATCGTCCCGGCAAGTAAGCGCCAGACGGGTTAAATCATTCGGATCACCAGGTTCCCGGGCCACCGTTTCCGCCATCGTATTTTCGCCAAGTCTCGACGTGGTGAAGCGTGGGTTACGCAGCGCCCAGGCCACGCATCCGGGTATGCGAAAAACGGATAGTTCCGAAAGCACCGGCGTCATGACAGCATCGTCACGGCGCGAATCAGTCTGTAACTTCGCCTCCCGTCCTCAACTTCCGCAGGCATGAATCAGGAACTGTTGAAACGCCACCGCCGGCGTATCCAGCGTCGAGCCCTTGCGCCACAACATGCCCGCATCCATCTGCGGAATCGCGTTGAGGATAGGCCGCGCTTCGATCCGCTTGCCTTCCAGCGACCACGGACGAAATACCATATCGGACAGAATCGTCACACCGAAGCCATACGCCACGAGACCGCGTAACGCCTCCATCGAACCCGTGCGAAACGCGATATTCGGCTCGATTTCATTGCGCCGCCAGTAGCGCAGCGTGGACTCTTCGCCTTCGTCCACGGTGATCAGGATATACGGATAGTTCGCAATATCCGCGAGCGACGGCGCATTGAGTTTCGCCAGCGGATGCGTGGGCGACGTCCATAACTGCCGCCGCGAACGAATCAGCGTGTGGTGCTGAAAACGCCGGATATTCTCCACATTCGAGAGCAACGCAATGCCGAGATCGACCTCGCCCTCGAGCACCGCCTGTTCGATCGACGCACGGTCCGTATCGTGCAGATCGATCTCGACATCGGGGTAAGTCGCGCGAAAGCGCGCCATCAGTTCCGGCAGAAAATAGCCCAGCAGCGTATAGGAGGCCGCGATACGCACCGTCCCCTTCAGGTCGTGCGAACGGAACGGGGCCTTGTAGACCGCGTCGCGCACGGAGTCGAGTATGTGCCGCGCGTGATTCAGGAAGTCCTGCCCGTCCGGTGTCAACGCAACACCCTGCGGCAAACGTTCGAACAGCCGCGTCCCCAGGGTTTCCTCTAATGCGAGTACAGCGTTCGTAATCGCGGATTGCGATACGTGTTCGACCGTCGCCGCCATCGAAAACTGCCCGCTTTGCGCGGCTGCCACGAAGTAACGCATCTGCCGCAGGGTGATGTCTTTTGACATGTGTTTTTCGAATAGCAGGATTCGGTATTCGTGATTTTACGATGGAAATTCCGCTTCCTATACTCGGGCTGAAATAAAGCCATCGGAGACATGGACCATGAACGCCCCGCTATCGCCCGAGCTACGTGACGCACTCGCCACCGTTTCGCTCGACGACAAATACACACTCGAAAAAGGCCGCGTCTACATGAGCGGGACGCAGGCGCTGGTCCGTCTGCCGATGCTGCAGAAGGCGCGCGACCAGCGAGCCGGCCTCAAGACGGCGGGGTATGTGTCCGGCTATCGCGGCTCGCCGCTCGGCGCGCTGGATCAGGGATTGTGGAAAGCGAAGAAGCATCTCAAGGAACACGATGTCGTGTTCCAGCCTGGGGTTAACGAGGATCTCGCGGCCACCGCGGTATGGGGTACGCAACAGCTCAATCTCTGGCCTGGCGCCAGGGTGGATGGCGTATTCGGCATGTGGTACGGCAAAGGCCCGGGCGTCGACCGCACAGGCGATGTGTTCAAGCACGCGAATTCCGCCGGCACCGATCCGAACGGCGGCGTGCTGGTTCTGGCGGGCGACGACCATGCGGCGAAGTCGTCGTCGGTTGCGCACCAGTCCGAGCATATGTTCGTCGCGAGCGGCATTCCGGTGCTCTATCCGTCGAGCGTGCAGGAATATCTCGACTACGGACTTCACGGCTGGGCAATGAGCCGCTATTCCGGCCTGTGGGTCGCGATGAAATGCGTGACCGACGTGGTCGAATCGAGCGCGTCGATCGATATCGATCCGGACCGCCTGCAGATCGTCTTGCCCGACGATTTCGACATGCCCGACGGCGGACTCAATATCCGCTGGCCCGATCCGCCGCTCGCGCAGGAAGCGCGTCTGCTCAATCACAAGTGGTACGCGGCCCTCGCCTACGTGCGCGCCAACAAACTGAACCGCGTGGTGATCGACAGCCCCACGCCGCGTCTGGGCATCATGACCGCGGGCAAGGCTTATCTCGACGTGCGGCAGGCGCTCGCCGATCTGTCGCTCGACGACGAGACCTGCGCGCGCATCGGCATTCGCGTATTGAAAGTGGGCTGCGTGTGGCCGCTCGATGCGCAGAACGCGCGTGACTTCGCCACCGGACTCGACGAAATCCTGGTCGTGGAAGAGAAACGCCAGATCCTCGAATATGCGCTCAAGGAAGAGTTGTACAACTGGCGCGACGATGTTCGTCCCAAGGTATTCGGCAAATTCGATCAGCGCGACAACGCCGGCGGCGAATGGTCCGTGCCGCGCGGGCAGACGCTGCTGCCGGCGCATTACGAACTCTCGCCCGCCCTGATTGCGAAGGCGATCGCGCGGCGTTTGGCACAGGCCGATCTGCCGGCCGACGTGCGCGCGCGGATCGAAGCGCGCGTTGCCATTATCGAGGCCAAGGAACGGGAAGCCGCCACGCCGCGTTCAGTGGCCGAACGTCAGCCGTGGTTCTGCTCCGGCTGCCCGCACAACACGTCGACCCGCGTGCCGGAAGGCTCACGCGCGCTGGCCGGTATCGGCTGCCACTACATGTCGATGTGGATGGACCGCAATACGGAGACGTTCAGCCAGATGGGCGGCGAAGGCGTCGCGTGGACCGGGCAGATGCATTTCACGAATGAGCGGCACGTATTCGCCAATCTCGGCGACGGCACCTACTTTCACTCCGGTCTTCTCGCGATTCGCGCATCGATTGCGGCGGGCGCGAATGTCACCTACAAGGTCCTCTACAACGACGCGGTCGCGATGACGGGCGGCCAGCCGGTCGACGGCGTGCTCACGGTTCCGCAGATCGCGTTTCAGGTGACGGCCGAGGGCGCGAAACGGGTGCTGATCGTCACCGACGAGCCCGAGAAATACGATGCGAAGGTCCGTCTTCCGGATGACGTGAAGGTCTACCACCGCGATGAACTCGACCGGTTGCAGCGCGAGTTACGCGAGGTGACGGGCACGACCATTCTGATCTACGACCAGACCTGCGCAACCGAAAAGCGCCGGCGCCGCAAACGCGGCACTTATCCCGATCCGGCCAAACGCGCGTTTATCAACGACGCGGTGTGCGAAGGCTGCGGCGACTGCTCGGTGCAATCGAACTGCCTCTCGGTCGAGCCGCTGCAAACACCGCTCGGCACCAAGCGCAAGATTAACCAGTCGTCGTGCAATAAGGACTTCTCATGCGTGAATGGCTTTTGCCCGAGCTTCGTGACGGCGGAAGGCGCGCAGCTGAAGAAGCCCGCTAAAGCCCGTCCGGACACCGCGCTGCCCGATTTCGCGGCGCTGCCCCGGCCTGTGATGGCCCCCTTGTCGAAGCCTTATGGCGTGCTGGTAACCGGTGTGGGCGGCACCGGTGTCGTGACGATCGGCGGCTTGCTGGGCATGGCCGCTCACCTCGAAAACAAAGGCGTCACCGTACTCGACATGGCGGGTCTCGCGCAGAAAGGCGGCGCGGTGCTCAGTCACGTGCAGATTGCCGCGACCCCCGATCAATTGCACGCCACGCGCATTGCCACCGGCGAAGCGCGTCTGATTATCGGCTGCGATGCCATCGTTTCCGCGTCCGCTGAAGTGCTTTCCCGCACGCAATATGGCGTGACGAGAGCGGCGATCAACAGTAGCGCGACGCCAACCGCACAATTTGTCCGCGACCCGCAGTGGAGTTTCCCCGCCGACGAGACGCGGCACGACCTGTTGAAGAGTGTCGGCGCCGACTGCGATTTCATCGACGCAAATCGTCTTGCTCTCGAACTGCTCGGCGACACGCTCTACGCCAATCCCTTGCTGCTCGGTTTTGCGTGGCAACGCGGCTGGCTGCCGGTCGGCTACGAAAGCCTCGACCGGGCAATCGAGCTTAACGGTGTCGCGGTGGAGAAGAATCGACTCGCGTTCGCGTGGGGCCGCTATGTCGCGCAGCATGGCGAAACCGCAGCCGATGCGTTTGCGCCGCGTGCCGGAAAGCAGCAGGCGATCGTGGTGCAAATGCCGGAATCGCTCGACCGTCTCATCGAACGCAATGTGGAACGGCTTGGCCTCTATCAGAACGCGCGCTATGCGGCTCGTTACATGGAGGTGGTCACCCGCATGCGCGCCGCCGAAACGAAGCTGGCAGCGGGTGCGAAGCTACGCCTCACGCCGGTGGTCGCGCGCAATCTCGCCAAGCTGATGACCTATAAGGACGAGTACGAAGTTGCGCGTCTCTACGCGGACCCCGCTTACCTGGACAAACTGCGCGCGCAATTCGAAGGCGAACCGGGCCGCGATTACAAGCTCGCTTTTCATCTCGCGCCGCCGCTACTGGCGAAACGCGACGAACACGGCCACCTGAAGAAACAGCGCTTTGGTCAATGGACGCTGAGCCTGTTCCGCGTTCTCGCCAAACTCAAAGTCCTGCGCGGCACCACCTTCGACGTGTTCGGCAAGACGTCCGAGCGCCGCAATGAACGTGAGTTGATCGAACAGTACGTCATGCTGATCGATGAGTTCTGCGCAACGCTCGACAGCACGCGCTTCGAGGCGGCGATGAAGCTTGCCAATCTGCCCGATGAAATTCGCGGATTCGGGCACGTCAAGGAGCGCAATGTCGTCGCGGCCGCGACGAAACGCGAACAGTGGCTGCGCGATTATCGTGCCTCACCGAGTCTCGAACGCTTTGACCAGGTAGTCGACAAACGAAGCAATTCTTGAGGAAATAGCGGTGTTCCGATAATAGACGGCGTGGATCGGCTGCCGGATGTCCTGGGTCTGGCGGCCGAGAATCTGCACGAGGCGTCCCGATTCCCGATCCTGCCCAGTCATGAAGTCCGACAGGCAGACGATACCAACGCCATCCAGCGCCAGCTGCCTGAGCGTCTCGCCGCTGGACGACCAGACCGTAGGCTCGATGCGCTGCAGCTCGCCGTCGGCGCCGAGCACGGGCCAGACATTCAGCGACTCCGGCTGGTTGAATCCCAGCAACGCATGTTTGCCGAGATCTTCGACCTTGCGTGGCTGGCCGTGCTCCGCCAGAAAACCGGGACTCGCCAGAATACGAAGCCGGCTGTTGCCAATGAGCCGGCTATGCAACGTCGAATCCTTCAGCCTGCCGATCCGGATCGCGACGTCGGTGCGCCGCTCCAGCAGATCGATGATCCCCTCGTTGCTGTTCAGTTCCAGCTCCACATGCGGATAGCGCTCCCGATACCCCCGCACGAGCGGCACGATCACGTGGAGCATGAACGGCGACGCGGCGTCGACCCGCAACCGCCCGGACGGCATGTCGCGCCGCGCCACCATCTGTTCCTCCGCGCTCTCCACCGATTCGATAATCGCCCGCGCATTCTGCAGAAACGCCCGCCCCTCCTCGGTTAGCTCCAGCCGGCGCGTGGTTCGGCGCAGCAAGGTCGTCTTCAGCTTCTCCTCGAGTCTCGCGAGCGTGCGGCTCGCCGCCGAGACCGTCAGGTCAAGCTGCTGGGCGGCCGCCGTGATCGATCCCATGTCGACCACGGTCGCGAAGGTTTGCAGTTCATCCAGTGTGGTCTTCATTGTTGATTTGAAATCAAAATAATTTCGTTTATAGACCACTTTTTCCGCAAAAGTAAAGCGCGCACACTTCAGGCCATATTCTGATCCTGACCTGAGCCGTCTTTCGGCCGGTCTTCCTGTGAGGCATGAAGCATGATCTCCACGACTTCCTCCCGCGAGTCCACACGCGGTAGCGCGGCGTTGCCGCTCTTTGCGCTCGCTGTCGGCGCGTTTGGCATCGGCACGACCGAATTCTCCCCGATGGGGCTGCTGCCCGCGATCGCCAGCGGCCTGCACGTATCCGTCCCTGGCGCGGGCATGCTGATCAGCGCCTACGCGATCGGCGTCATGATCGGCGCGCCGCTGATGACACTCGCGCTCGCGCGCTGGCCGAAACGCTCCGCGCTGATCATGCTGATGGGCATCTTTACGCTCGGCAATCTGCTCTCGGCAGTGGCGCCGAACTACACCACGCTGCTGCTCGCGCGGCTCGTCACCAGCCTGAACCACGGCGCGTTCTTCGGACTCGGCTCGGTGGTTGCAGCGAGCCTCGTGCCGCGCGAGCGGCAAGCAAGCGCAATCGCAACCATGTTCATGGGGCTCACCATCGCGAACGTCGGCGGCGTGCCGGTCGCGACGTGGCTCGGCGAGGCGATCGGCTGGCGCATGTCGTTCGCGGCAACGTCCGGGCTTGGCGTGATTGCCATGGCGAGCCTGTTTGCCGTACTGCCGAAGGGCGAAGCGGGCCGCCTGCCGGACCTGCGCAGCGAACTCGCGGTCCTCACGCGCCCCACCGTGTTGAGCGCACTGGCGACGACCGTGCTCGGCGCGGGTGCAATGTTTACGCTTTACACCTACATCTCGCCGACGCTGACGCAGATCACCGGCGCATCGCCCGTGTTCATTACGGCGATGCTCGCGTTGATCGGCATCGGCTTTTCGATCGGCAACGTCGTGGGCGGCCGATTCGCCGACCGCTCGCTCGACGGCAGCCTGATCGGCTTCCTCGTGCTGCTGATCGCGGTCATGCTCGCCTTCCCGACGATCGCGACAAGCCACCTCGGCGCCGCCATCGGCCTGCTCGTGTGGGGTATTGCAACGTTCGCTGTCGTGCCGCCGTTGCAGATGCGTGTGATGCGCGCCGCAGCCGAAGCGCCGGGGCTCGCGTCATCGGTCAACGTGGGCGCGTTCAATCTCGGCAATGCACTGGGTGCGGCCGCGGGCGGCGCAGCCATTTCGGCGGGGTTCGGCTACTCAGCCGTCCCCATTGCCGGAGCGCTCATCGCCGCGGCGGGCCTCGCGCTCGTCTTGATTCAGAAAATGACGCCGCGCTCGAGTCACCGTTCAGAGGCGATTCCACCGCGGGCATGCTGATTGCCGGTCGGCGACCGGCAGACTCACAACCGACAATCTCACGGCAGCCGCGATACCCCTCCGTCGTACTCGAGCGTCACCGAAGAACTCCGGCTGCGCCGGACATCCTCCGGATCGAGGTCGATCCGTTTGAGATGGTTCTGCGCGTGCATCTGCACCTGATCGGTAAGATGCGGCGTTCCATGTCCCGACGGATCGATGAACTGATTCTGTCCGCCGGCCTCGGTCACGGAATAGAGCACGGGGTGGCCGTTGCCCAGCTCCATCAATCCGACCCACTGCTCGCCGCCATTCAACGGCACCATCTTCGGTCCGAGACCGAGCTCCGCCCATGTCGTGCTGCTTCGTTCATCGTCGTCGGGAAGCGGCAAACGCGCCGGGTCGTCAGCTTGATCCGTAAAGTATTTCCAGTAAATCGGCATGCGCCAGGCGGCCATCGGCTTGCCGGGGAATTGCTTGCGTGCCGTTGCGATCGTTTGCCGGATGGTGTCGATCACGACCGAATCGCGTGAACGTCCATTGAAATAGTCGAATTTGACCGGCAGACCGGCCTTCGATCCCTGCAGCGCACGATACAGCAAGCTCGTCTGATACTTGAGATAGCGGTCGGCATCGATCTTGTTCCACCAGTCTTGCGTAGCACCGCTGAAGATCATCTTGGGGGCGACCTCCAGCCACGTGCGAAACAGGGTGAGGCCCGGGCTATCGTAGTAGCCGTCGCCGTCGCGATCTTCATAGAGGCCGTTCCACGAGAGCATCAGATCCACGGCCTGCGAGACCTGGGGGTCATGTGCTTCAGCGGCCGCCGCGCGCAGGACCGGTGCGAAAAAGTCGGGGGAGGTCTGATTCCGGTCGCGCGCGCCCATCGCGTTCCAGATCTGCTGGTTGTAGTCCTCCATATCGAGCAGCGTGACCGATGTGGACGAGGCGCCGAGACGATTTCCCAACCAGGTGCGGAAAGTCGCACCGAAGCGCCCCTCGTCCCCTTCGCGCGACCAGGTGGTCGCCTTGCTATTCCAGCTGTGGATGTACCCCTGCTTCGGATTGAGCATGTGCGGGCGCTCCGCGAGCGACAGAAAGCCCTGCCATTCGTAGTCGCCGGTGCCGGGCGTGGGCAGTCGCGGGTCGGTGCCGGGTGCGCGCTTCGGCTGCAGACCGGTCTCCCAGAAACCGATCTGTCCGCTCTCGTCGCCGTAGCAGATGCCGAAGTCGGTTGAAACCCGTGCGATTCCTTTGGTTTCGAAATCGGCGAGCGAACCTGCCCGCTGCATTTCGACGACGGCGACCCAGTTGTCCAGTTCGTGGCCACGTTCGGCGAAGCGCTGCGTGTAGGCCACGCCATGCGGTTTGTCCCAGCTGACCACTGTCCCGTGAATCGTGCGCGCCACTTCGTGATCGACCGGCGCCGCGCCTTTGACCAGGATTTTTTCGTTGTGGACTTCCATCTGACGCCACTGGCCCTTGTACCAGTACTGATGAGGGTCCTGCGGATTGAGACGTTCGGCGAAGGTGTCCGTCGTGTCCTCCTGGCCGGAGGTGATGAGCCAGCCATGATGCGGGCCGCGTCCCATGATCGGGATGCCCCAGGAGGGCAACGTGAAGCCGGCGCTGTCAAAACCGCCGCCATGCAGATGAATCTCAGCGCCGTCGGCGGTCGACTCCAGCATCAGCACCTTGCCGCTCGCGGATCGCTGCGGGCCGATCACGAGGCACCGGCTATGGTTGTTGCTCGGCGCCGGGGCCGCCGCGGGTGGCGTGCCCTCTTCGGTCTGCGCCAGCGTCAGATAGGTCGCCTGCGGCATAGGCCGCGCCGGTGCGAGATCCTCGCCCGCCGGTATCGCGGTCGGGGATTCGGGGTCGCTCACCGGCACGACGTCGTCGAATATCTCGCGCCCGGCCGTCTGGCCGTGGCGCGCCACCATCGCGTTATAAAACGCCTGGTTCTGCAGCTCGAATCCGCCGCGATCACGCGGGAAACCGGAAATCATCGACAGGTAATCGAGGAGCGTCCAACGCTCCGGTTTCACACCCCAGTGCGCGATTTCATAAGGCGTCCTGTGAGCCGGGTCCTGCTCGATCTCGGCGATCTCCTGGTTCACGCCGTCGACATAGGCCTGCATCATGCGTTGATGCTCGGGCGGAATCTCGTGATACATACGCAGCAGTTCGGCACTGTCGAGCTTGCGATCGCGCGAGATGATGTCCGACTGGACCGCCGACGGCCCCAGCACCTCCGCCGTGCGTCCCAACGCCCGCCGGCGCGAGAGTTCCATGTCGGCGAGCCGGTCCTGTGCTTCGGCGTAACCCGCTCCATACATCACCGCCGCCGAGGTGTTGCCGAAAACATGGGGAACGCCCATGGCATCGCGATCGATACGAACCTGTTGCGCGCCCTGAGCGACGACGGGTTCGGACCTGGGCGCCTGCGCGCATCCCGCCGCGAGCGACACGGAGATAAGCAGTGGAGAAATGACAACGGTGCGATTCATAGTACCTTCTGGATTTTTTCAGTTATTGGAAAGCACGTGAGGAAGACATTGAACGGCTTCAGGCCGTTCAGAATCTGTGACGGATCGCGGCGCGCAACGCGATCTGACTCGAGGTCGACGAAATCCCACCGGCCCCGGTGATATAGGCGTAATCGAGTACGGTGCCCGTCTTGTCGCCCGCGACCTTTTCATAGGCGCCTTGCACATAGATGTCTGTGCGCTTCGACAGGACGTAATCCGCCATCAACCCAGCCGTATGAAATTTCAGGCTCATGTTTCTCGCCGCCGTATTGGCGTCAAGCAGCGTATAGACGTATTGCGCGCCGACGAAGAAACTCGGCGTGACCTGATAGGTTCCGGTGAATTCCAGGTTCTGAAACCTCAACAGGCTGAACGCATCCGGCCCGCTGCCGGCCAACTGGGTCGTGCCCGACGAACCGGTGTACCAGCTCGAACTCACCGGTTTCCCGACATTCGTATTGGAATAGACGAAACCGAGCGTTGCGGACCCGATCTGATAGTTGATGCCGGCGCCGAAGATGCGTAACCGTGCTGCCGTGAAGTTCACGTCGCCAACCGGTGTCGCGCCACTGTTTTGCGCGCCGGGGTTGTCGGCCTGCAGGTAGGCCGCGGCAAGCTGCAGTGGGCCGTGCACATACTGCGCCCCAAAGCTGTACAGACGGTCGTCGGCAAATTTCGTGTCGTTGCTAAAACCGTACATGCCGCCGAACTGGAAACCGGCAAACTCCACGCTCGCGTACTTGATAGCGTTGTTCACCAGAAACGACCCGTCCGTATTGTCGTTATCCAGCGGGTGTGAAAGCAGCACGCCGCCCCAGTTGCCGTTGGCTGTCACGGGGGCAAGATAATCGAGGACGGAGTCGTACTGACGGCCGAGCGTGACGGTGCCCAGCTTTTCATCCGACATGCCGATATACGTTCGAGCCGGAGCGGATAGCCCACTGTTGATATCGAACGAAGTCTTGCGCACGAACGTGATCTTTCGTCCGCCACCGAGATCTTCCGTGCCACTGAGCGTGACGATGTTGCTTTGCGCGTAGCCGCTCTGGAACTGATAAGCGGCATCGCCGTGCGGATTCGCGTGGTTGGTGACGACGAGGCCCTCGTCCATGACGCCCGACAGTGAAAGACTGCTTTGTCCGAAAGCCGGAACGGCGAATGCTGGCAATCCTAACGTGGCGATCAAGATGATTTTTTTCTTCATTGTGGTTGAGACGCTCAGTTCAATTAACAGATCGGATCCTGATTCGGTTTCAGTCGATGCGATGTGTCACGTTGTCGTGCGTCGTGCACAATTCGGGTCAACGCGATCAAGTGGCGCTCAATATATCGGCGCCATTTTGTTCAAATAAGATGCTTTTTTATTCACCCCGATCACCAGACCTTATCTCCCGCGTTAACCCTATGAAACTTCAGCAGCTACAGGCATTCGTCGCCGCCGCGCATCACGGCAGCCTGCGAGGCGCCGCGCGCGATCTCGACCTCACGCAGCCGGCGGTCACGCGCACGATCCGCGAACTGGAAGGCGCATTGAAAGTGGAACTGGTAACGCGCGGCGTACGGGGCATCGAACTCACCGAATGCGGCCGCGCGCTGCTGCCGCGCGCCGAGCAATTGCTGGCCGACATGCAACGCACCATTGAATCGGTCAAGCAGGTGAGCGGCGAATTGATGGGAAAGGTCAGTATCGGAACCATGCCGTCTGTTGCGCTGACCTTCCTGCCAAAGGCGGTGACGGCGTTTCGCCGTGCCATGCCGCTCGTCAAGCTGCATATGCAGGAAGTCACCGTGCTGGACGCGTTGGCGCAACTGCGCAGCGGCAAGATCGACATCGCGGCGATTCGCCATGTCCCTGAACTCGAGAGCGATCTGGTCCAGGTGCCGCTTTATTCAACGCAGTTCGTGGTTGCGATGCGCGCCGGTCATCCGCTTGAAAACTCGACCCGGCTGGAGCAGTTGCTCGACGCGGAATGGATTGCCACGGGCGGCTCCGACCATTTCTCCCAGAGCGTGCTGACTACCATGTTCACGACGCATGGCCTGCCTGTACCCAAACGCTTGCTGCATGCGCCTTCGTCATTTGCGGTGGCGCTCGGGCTCGTCTCGCAGACGGATATGATCGGCTGCTTCACCAAGGCGCTGGCGACCATGGTGACGCCGCTCGGGATTCATGTGGCGAATATCGAAGAAACCATGCCTGGTTACGATCTGAGCATTATTTCGCGGCGCGATCTGTTGCCGACACCTGCGGTTGCGCAGTTCGTGTCGTGTCTGGAGAGTGCGGCGCGCAGATGACGCGCCGTGCTCCAGCGATCGAGTGGAATACAACCTGGTGCGTGCCCTGGAACCGGACCCGGCCGCACGTCAGCACGTCAGCACGTCAGCGCATCAGCATCAGACTCCGCGCTCAACGAGCGCGAGCACCCGGCAAGGGCTTCCCGAGCCGCCAACGATCTTCAGTGGCGGCGTAATCAGCATCGCGCCGGTCGCGGGCAATCGGTCCAGGTTGACCAGGCTCGCGAGCCCGAATTTGTTGTTGCCGTGCATCGTCGAATGACACGGGAATGGCTTCGAGAACGCATAAGCCTGACCCGCATCGGTTCCCACACCTTCGGCGCCCCAGCCGAGCACATCGCGCTCCCGCGCCAGAAACTCGGGCAGATCGGGATGCGGCCCCGGCGTATGACTACCGTCCTCGCGCGCATTCAGGAACGCGTCGGGATCGGTGCGCCGCGACCAGTCCGTGCGCATCAACACCCATGAGCCCGCGGGAATGCGGCCGTGCTCCGCCTCCCACGCCTCTACGTCGGCAACGGTCAACAGATAGTCGCTATCCTCCTTCACGCGCGCCGACACGTCGATCACGCAGGCCGGCGCGATAAAGTTGCCGACCGGAATCGTGTCGGTCGTATTGTCGGCAAAGTCCTTGCCCGTCACCCAGTGAACCGGCGCATCGAAGTGCGTACCGGTATGTTCGCCGCAGGACAAATTGTTCCAGTACCAGCCAGGGCCGCGTTCGTCATAGCGCGAAATCTCCTCCATGCGAAATGGTGCGCTTTGTCCATACTGAGGCGGCAGCGAGATGATCGGCGTGCGGTGGTGAAGGCTCTGGCTCAGATCGATCACCTGAATCGTGCCCTGTTCGAGCGCGTGGGCAAGCTGGTTCAGCAGAGTCGGCATGACGGGTTCCTTTGTACGGTCGAGTGTCAGTTCGATACGGGCGGTTGCGGATCGCGCTGAATGCGTCTGCAACCGGTTGTGCAAGCTGTCAATGCGTGGCGGAACTCACAGTGGCGGACGCCACGTCCGCGCTGTCCTGCCCGGTTCGCCGGTCGTTGCGCCGCAGCTCATCGAGAAGCGCGTCGAGACGCTCGCCCTCTTCGTCGGCCAGCGCGGCTTCGCAGAGCGCTTTCAGACGAGCGGCCGGCGCGGCGGTTCGGGCCACGAGCGGTATGACGGCCTCGATCTTTCTGTAGTTACGCATGCCCCGCGCGTGCGTGTCGCCGTAGCCCTTCACGAGACGCTGACTGCGCGCAATCTCAAGCGCGAGCGAATAGTCGCGAGCTGCGTAGCGCAGCGTGCGTGCCAGCCACGCGTCGATTTCCGCGTGCTCGCGCTGGTAGCGCAAGGAACGGCGCCGCGCGCCACGCAGCGAAGCTACGCCATACAGCATCAGGAAACCGCGCAACGAAGTGGTCCGCACAACGCGTCCGCGCGATGTCAACCGCTCGACCATCGAACGCAGTGCGCCTGGCTTCAGCAGCCAGCGGCCCAGCGCGGCTGGCAGCGTGTCGGCAATCTCCTCGACCCGGGGATGCAGAAATTCGTTGATGTGCAACAGTTGTTCGGGCGTAGCTTTGACCTCGTCTCGCACACGGGTGAACCGGGTAGCGCGGATTTTCAGTTCGGCGACTCGCACGGTGTCTTCATACGACATCCAGAGCGCAAGATGCCGCGCCGTTTCGGCGAGCAGCAATTCGTCGCCGCGCACCGCGTAGGTGGCAGCATCGTCCGCGGCATGCAGTGGTTTGAGGCGTTCCAGATACGCGTGCGCGTACCCCGCGTCCTGATAGTCCGCGAGTCGGCGCACCGCACGGTGCAGAATGTCCGCGACTTCAACGGGAAATTCGCTTTGTATGCGTCGATCAAGCGCGGCGATCTCCGGATGGTTCGCCGCACCGATATCGAATGGCTGACTCCGCCGTGCCGGCACAGCATCGCCCGGCAGCCGGGCCTTTTCCTGAGCCGTATTGCTGCCCGCCCCCACCGCCGTTTCGAATCCCGCAGCAAAGGCCTTGAGACTGCTTTGCACACCGACGCCCGCCCGTTTGATCGCGGCTTCGAATTGCTCACGCGAAAAAGGCAGCGCGTTGGCGCCCGCCAGTGCACCGAACAAAGCCGCACTGATCACGCTCCCGTTGTTCTCGGCGATCCGTGCGAAATCGGCGTGGACGAAATGCTTCGCGGCTTTCTGCGCCTGCGCGACAAATGGACGAGGATCGACGCGGCCGTCGCTCATCGACGTCTTCTCGGTCATCGAATACACGCGGTGAGTGGAGGCGATCAGCGTGGTCCTGTCCGGCGTGACGAGTCCACGCTGGATCGCACGCCCCATCTCCATCAACTCGGATGCCAGCACAATGTCGACGTCGCCCGGCGTCGGCACGAGCGACAGAACCGGCTCGTGCGCGCGGTCGTGAGCATCGAGCGCGCAGGGACGAAACTCGACGTAGTAGATCGTCGCGCCGGTGCGCTGCGCAACGCCCGGCACCGACGTGGTCTGCGCCGGATAGCCCTCGTGTTCGGCCAGATCGACGATCCAGTCGGCGAGCACGCCGCCGCCCTCGCCTCCCATCGCCAGAATCGCGATACCGATCGGACGCTCAGACATAGCGGATCTCCCGTGCAGCCACGCGTTTCTGCAACCAGCCGATCACGGCACCCGCCAGGCGCGCCGACAATCTGTCCCACCAGCCCGGGTTCGTAATGACTTCCGCGCGATAGAACGACGGGCACAGCACCGCCGAGTGCGACACCTCTCCGCACAAGCCGCAACCCACGCAACTGTTCAGCACGGCGGCAACGGGTTCGCGCCGCAGCGGATCGGGATTGTCCGCCACCGTCAGCGAGGGACAGCCTGACAGGCGGATACACGAATGATCGCCCGTGCAGGTATCGGCATCGACGCCGAAGCGCTCGCGCACTACGCGCTTACCCTCGCTCGCCAGTTTCTTCATCAGCGGCTTGACGCGGCGCTGCCGGTTCAGCATGCATTCGGATTGCGCGATGATGACCTTCGGCCCGGTCTCGGGCGTGGTGAGCGCGTCACGCAAGGTGTCGCGCATCTGCGCGACGTTGTAGGTATGCGTGATCGTCCTGACCCATTTCACGCCGACGCCGCGCACCGCTGTTTCAATCGGATTATTGGTCGCGCGGATCGCGTTGGCCGCGCGCGACGACAGGATGTCCTGGCCACCCGTTGCAGCTGAGTAGCCGTTGTCGACGATCACCAGCACGTTATTGTTTTTGTTGAACACGGCATTGCCGACACCGCTCGTCAGCCCGTTGTGCCAGAAGCCACCGTCGCCCATCATGCTGATCGTGCGGCGCTGCGTTTCGCGGGTATTGAACGCGGCGGAGCCGGCCCAGCCGAGCCCGTAACCCATCGTTGTCGCGCCGAGATTGAACGGCGGCAGAATCGAAAACAGATGGCAGCCAATGTCGCAACTGACATGATGTGCACCGAGTTCGCGTTCCACCAGTTTCATGGCGGTGAAAATCGGCCGTTCAGGACAGCCGGTGCAGAACGACGGTGGCCTTGGATGCAACTCAGGCGCCGGCGCCGCTACGGGCGGTTCGGCCACCCGTGCCACGGCCTGCCCGGCCACCTCATCGTCCGCCGCCCCGCCGGCGGCTGCGACGCGCACCGGCACGGACACCGGCCGCTGCGGCGCGATGGCCGCAAGCACGCCCTCGGACAGCGCCGCCCGGCCGTTCCAATTCAGCCAATAGCGTTCGAAGAACTTCAGTAGCCCCTTCATCACCGCAACCGGCGTGTATTCGCCGGCGCGCGGCAACATATCCTTGCCGTGCAGCCGCGCGCCGATATCCGCCTGTCTGAGAATCAGGTTGACGGACTGTTCGACGAACTCCGGCTGACCTTCCTCGATCATCAGCACCGCACGTTTGTTCTCGCAGAAGCCGCGGACCTCGTCGTCGACCAGCGGATAAGCGACGTTCATTACATAGAGCGGCACATCGGTATTGCCGTGAATGTCCGCGAGACCGAGCAATTGAAGCGCGCGCATCAGCGTGTTGTACATGCCGCCTTGCGTGACGATGCCGATATCGCCGTGTTCGTCGCCGAAGAACTCGTTCAGCTTTTCGCGTTTAATGAATTCGATCGCGGCCGGCCAGCGGCGCTGGATCTTCTCCTCTTCATGAAGAAAACTCGCGGGCGGCAGGACAATCCGGCTGACGTCGCGCACCGGATTCTCGATCGCATCCTTGAGCGTGAACGCGGGCCGGATATTCTCGCTGGCGATGAAACGTCCATGGACATGGCACGCGCGGATCCGCATCTGCAGCATGACCGGCGTATTGCTCGCTTCGGACAGTTCGAAACTCTTTTCGACGGCATGGACGATCGAAGGCAGGTTCGGGCGCGGGTCGAGCAACCAGATCTGCGACTTCATGGCGAAGGCATGTGAGCGCTCCTGCATGATGCTCGAGCCCTCGCCGTAATCCTCGCCCACAATGATCAGCGCGCCGCCTGTCACACCGCCTGAGGCGAGATTGGCCAGAGCGTCCGAAGCGACGTTGGTGCCCACCGTCGCCTTGAACGTGACCGCGCCGCGCAGCGGATAATTGACGGAAGCTGCGAGCGTCGCCGCGGCCGTCGCTTCGCTCGCGCTGCTCTCGAAGTGCACGCCGAGTTCTTCGAGAATGTCATTGGCATCCGCGAGCACGTCCATCAGATGCGAAATCGGCGCCCCCTGATAACCGGCCACATACGACACACCCGATTGCAGCAGCGCCTTGGTGACGCCCAGAATACCTTCGCCGCGAAACTCCTCGCCTGCCGGCGTGCGCAGTTTCTCCACTTCAGCCTTAAACGATCTTTCAGCCATGTCGATGCTTTCCTTGCGATGAGCGTGCGGGCCGCGGCATACAAGGCGGTCTGCTGCGCGCAACAGCCCCCTTGTGCTGCGCCGTCCGGTACGGCTCAGTCAGTACCAAACAGTTTGTGAGGGTTCAGAATGTTGCAGGGATCGAGCGCGGCCTTGATGGCACGCATCGATCTGACATGCTCGGGCTTGCGCGTATGGCCGAGAACATCGCGCTTCTTCAGCCCGATCCCGTGCTCGGCCGATACCGAGCCGTTGTATTCGCGTGTGAGGCCGTATACGAGCGTTTCGATGTCCCGTGCCGTTTCCTTCGAGATACCTGGGCGATGCACGACGACATGCAGATTGCCGTCGCCGAGGTGGCCATAGACCAGCGCGACGCAGTCCGGCCAGCGCGTTTTCAGCGCCGTCTCGCAGCGTTGCGCGACCTCGCCGATCTGCGCGATCGGGAAGCTGATATCGAACGCCACCATGCCGGGAATCAGCTTGGGGTACTCGCCCGGTGCGTCGCGGATCGCCCAGAACGCGAGCGCATCGCGCTCGTTCGACGCGATCGCGGCGTCGGTCACCGTGCCGTCTTCGAGTAGACCAGCAAGCGCGTTCTCGAAATCCTCCGTGTGGCGCGCCGCATCGCCTCCCGTGCTTTCGAGCAGCACATAGAACGCGTGACGCTGCGCGAGGGGAGCACGCAACGCGGGCAACCGGTCGAGTACGAAGTCGTAGTAGCCCGGCCACATCACCTCGAAGGCCGATACGCCGGCCGGCAATTCCGCCTGTGCAACCGTCAGCAGCCGCGTCACAGCCGCGTAGTCGGCGAGCCCGCACCATGCCGTGGCCACCGAGCGCGGCCGGGGCCGCAAACGCAACACCGCGCGTGTCAGCACGGCTAGGGTCCCTTCGCTGCCGATCAGCAGGTTCCTCGTGTCGTAGCCGCAGTTGTTCTTGATCATCGGCTGCAACTCGCCGATCACGGCACCGTCGGCACACACCGCTTCGACGGCGAGCACCTGGTCGCGCATCATCCCGTAGCGGATCACGCGATTGCCGCCCGCGTTGGTAGCCAGATTGCCGCCGATCGTGCAACTGCCCCGCGCGCCCAGATCCAGCGGGAAGAACCATCCCGCCGCGAGAGCCGCCTCCTGGACGGTTTGCAGCAGGGCGCCGGTCTGAACCGTCATCGTGCCCGATACCGTATCGAGCGACTCGATCGCGTTCATGCGCTCCAGACTCAGCGCCACTTCGCCGCCGCACAGACAGGCGCCGCCGGCCAGCCCGGTCAAACCGCCTTGCGTCACGACAGGCTGCCGGTGCCGCTGGCAGATCGCCAGCGCACGCGCCACTTCGGCTGTATTGCGTGGGCGGATCAGCGCGCGGGGCTGCGCACCCGCCACGCCGCTCCAGTCCGTGAAATTACGGCTGCCGAATGCGTCCGGCAGCGTCACGACTTCGGCGCCAAGCTGGGCGATCAATTCACCGATGGCGTCGGCCGGCAAGGCAGCGTCTTCATGTGCAAGCTGGATCATGATGGTCTGGCGTATCAGGTGGCAGGTTGTGAGCGGGCCGCCTCACGCGGGTCATCGCGCAGCACGGCAAGCAGGATTGCGCCCAGCAAGGTGACGGCGGCGAACAACGCCATCGCGAGGTTCATCGAACCGGTGGTCTGCTTGATCCAGCCCACGATATAGGGCGAAAAGAATCCCGGCAGATTGCCGAGCGACGTGATCATCGCGATCGCCGCGGCCGCCGCCGAGCCGCGAAACAGCGTGGTCGGCAGATTCCAGAACACCGGCAACGACGCCATCAAACCGAACATCGCCAGCGTCAGCACGGACATCGACAGCACCGCGTTGTGCTGCACCAGCGGACTCAACCCCCACGCGAACGCGGCCAGCACCGCAAGCACGATCAGCACGGATCGCGTGTTGCGATGGCGATCCACGTAAGCGGCAACGCGCATCATCGCGAGTACGGCGACCGCCCACGGTATCGCCGTCAACAGACCGATATGCAGCGGGTTATCGACGCCGGCGGATTTGACGATCGTCGGCAGCCAGAATACGAAACCGAAAAACGACATGCCGTAGCAGCCATAAATCGCGCTGAGCAGCCAGACGCGCGGCGAACGGAACACGTCGGCAAGCCGCGAATCCGCCGCACTGGTTTGCTCCGCGGCGAGCGCCTCGTTGAGCGCGAGCTTCTCCTCGGCGCTCAGCCATGTCGCATGCTGCGGCGTGGCGTCGAGATAGATGAGCGAGGCAAGGCCGAGCGCAACCGCGGGCACGCCCTCGATCAGAAACAACCACTGCCAGCCGTGCAAGCCGTGCCATCCCGGCATGCCGCGCAGAATCAGACCCGACACGGGACCGACGAGCAACCCCGCCACTGCGATCGCCGTCATGAAAATCGCGGTCATACGCGTGCGATAGCGCGTGGTGAACCACTGGGTCAGATAGAAGATGATGCCGGGGAAGAATCCCGCTTCCGCCACGCCGAGCAGGAAGCGCATGAAGTAGAACTGAGTGGGCGTGGTGACGAACAGCGTGGCGGCCGACAGCAGCCCCCACGAAATCATGATGCGCCCGATCCAGCGATGCGCGCCGAAGCGCTTGAGCATCATGTTGCTCGGCACCTCGAACAGCACATAACCGGCGAAGAAGATGCCCGCGCCGAGGCCGTACACCGTTTCCGAAAAGCCGAGATCCTGCAGCATTTCGAGCTTGGCGAAGCTCACGTTCATCCGGTCGATTTGCGCGATCAGATAACAGCAGAACAGAAACGGCATCAGACGCCACGCGATCCTGGTGAACAGCGCCCGCTCGACCCCGTGCTCGAGCGTCGGCGCGGATGCGAGAACAGTGCTTCGTGCAGTCATCTCGACTCCTGACGAAAAGAATGGACGTGCGCAGACCGCAGCGCGTGCATCACGCATCGCCGCCAAACTGCTGCTTCTGCCGGTTTCGTTATGTCGTGCGTGTCTTCAACGCCGCGCGTGCATCGGCCACGCCGCGTCTGACCAGTTCGATATCGTTGGCGACCACCGCCAGCGTGTAGCCGGCTTCGAGGCGCATCGCGGCATCGGCGGCGCTGGACGTAAAAATGCCGCACGGCAGGCCGCCTTCCAGCGCGGCCCTGCGGACCTGTTCACAATCGCGTTCAATGTCGGCAGGCGGGTTTGCGCCGCGCGACATGGCCAGATCGCCCGTGCCGATGAAGATGTAGTCGACGCCCTTTGCCCGCGCGATCGCATGGGCCTGTTCGACCCCCGCGACGGTTTCGATCATCACGCCGACCGCTACTTCGCGATTGGCTTCGAGCAGTGTCTCGACGCCGCGCAACAGGGGCCGCACACCGCCCGCCGAGCGGGTGCCTTCCGGCGGATAGCGGCTCGCCGATGCGGCATCCGCCGCCGCACGCCCGCTTTCGATCAAGGGAATCAGGACCGAATGCGCGCCCGAATCGAGCGCCTGCGCGATCGAAGTCGGCGAGTCGTCGGCGCAGCGCACGATAACGCGGGTGCTGTTACGCACGATGCCCACCGCCGCTTCGAGCGATGCACGGTCCCACAAGCCGTGCTGCATGTCGATCACAATCGCGCCTGGCCGCGCCTGCGCGGCGATCTCCGCGATGGCCGGACTGCCCAACGCAAGCCAGATGAGGTCGATCGCCTGTCTGTCATGCAGCATCGAAAGAATCGGGGTGTCGTGCACACTGTCTCCTGCTCTGGTTCTGAAATTCGGCGCTTGCAGCGCCCGTAGCTTCGTAGTGCTGCCTGTGGCGTTATTCGTCCGACTTGTCACCGTTAAGCAACGCGAAATACTGTTGCTCGGCGTTCAGCATGAATTCGAGCATGGCCACCTTGATCAGCTTCGGGTCGCGTTCGACAAATGCTTCGAGCAAAGCCCGCATGCCGTCGATCACGATCTTCTGCGTCGAGCGGTTGTTGAGCGTGCCGATACGGACCTGCTGCGCGTGATCCACGAAGCGCAGGATGGTGGAGCGCAGGCGCGCGTTCTGGACCGCCTCGAGCCACGTCGCACGAAACTCGACGTTGGCCGAAATCATCTGATCGACATCCTGCTTGTCGTACGCACGGCGCGCCTTCTGGTACGCCTTCTTGAGTTCGCCCTCCTGCTTGTCCGTCAGTACCGCGGCAGCGCTCGCCGCTGCGGCCGGTTCAAGCAGCCGGCGTACTTCGAAAATCTCGTGGATGTCGTCGCCGGTAATGGTCGGCACAACGAAACCGCGCGTGGTGCCGACCAGATAGCCTTCGTTCGCGAGCCGCAAGAGCGCCTGGCGAACCGGCATGCGGGTACAGTCGAATTCCGCGGCAATTTCGTAGTCGAGCACACGCTCTTCCGTGCCGATCTCACCGCGCTGCAGACGGCCACGCACCTCCTGATAAATGCTCTCGCTAAGCGTGGTTGGCTTGAGAGCGGTTCGCCGCGGAAGTTTGACAACCTTGTCGTCGGACTGGGCCACAGTGGTTCCTTGTTTGATTTACGAATTCTGAATTCAGATTATGGTGAAGGGGCGCGTTAGTCAAGCAGTAGATGCGCGACTTTCTGTCTGTATCGCAGGAAGAGGATGAAATGCCCCGTCGCGATAGACCAGTGCCGCCGCGGCCTCGCCCAGCGAGACCGCATCGACAGCGCCTATCACCACGCGATGTGTACCGTAATCGGTGGTTCTCGCAACGCTGCACTGGAAATTCGCCAGCGCATCCGCGAGATGAGGCGCGCCGTCCGCACCTTCACGCCATTCGCCATGATCGAAGCGCGCTTCGCGTGGCACACCGGCCATCCCGCCGAATACGCGCGCCAGTCTTTCATGGTCATGACCGAGCAGATTGACCGAGAAGCCGGCACCCGTTGTAAGCCACTGCGCGAGTGGAGAACTCAGGTTCACGCACACCAGTAATGCGGGCGGCTCGATCGTCAGTGAGCACAGCGCGGTCGCCGTAACGCCGAGCGGGATACCCGCTCCATTGCGTGCAGCCACCACGCACACGCCGGCAGCGAGACGGCGCATGCCGGCGCGAAAGGCTTCCGCCAGCGGCTGATTCGTAGAAGGAAGCGTGGGGGGTGTTGGGTTCATCGTATGCCTCATCAATCGACCCGCAGACCGGCCTCGCGCATCAACGGCACGACCCGCTCGCAAAAGAACGGCAGTTCGTCGGCATAGTTCACGAACGACAGCGCGGCGCCGGCAAAACCGGCGCGATGCATCTGCACCAGCGTGTCGACAATCTGTTGCGGCGTGCCGACCAGCGGGAAAGTGCCCGTGCCCGCGGCAAAGCGCTGCCGGTAGAGACGGTAGGCCGCGTCGTCGTGGCTCTGGCTAAAGCCTTTCTTCTGGCGCATGTGATAGTCGAGCGCGGCTTCGTCCGCATGGTCGCGCGAATAGTGGTCGTAGTAGGCGCGCGCTTCCGCTTCGGTCTCGCGGCAAACCACATGCCCTACCGTGTAGACCAGCACCTCGCGTTGCACCGCCTGCGCGCGTTGGCGAATATCGTCGATATGCTGGCGCCCCGCCTCAAGTTCGGAGAACGTCGTGAACAGGCAATCGCAATGCCGTGCGGCGAAATCGCGTCCCGGCGGCCCGAACGCGGCATTCATCGTCACCGGGCGCGGTGTCTGCACCGCCACCGGCCGCGAAATGGCCTCCTTCAACTGATAGAACTGGCCGTCGAAATCGAACGGTTCCGCGGACGTATAGAGCCGCTGGAGAATCTCCGTCCATTCTGCCGCCTGTGCGTAGCCCTGCGGATTCAGTTGCATGCCGAACATCGCGAACTCGTCGGGGTTCCAGCCGCAGACGATGTTCAACCCGGCGCGCCCATGGCTGATGTGATCGACGGTCGCCAGCGCCTTGGCCGCGTAGAGCGGATGCACGAGCGGAACGTGCACCGTCATGAACAACGCGATCCGTTGCGTTACCGCAGCGAGCGCGGCGGCAAACGTGAACGTTTCGAACGACCACTGGCGCACGTCGGTCGCGCCGCCGAAACCGCGCCAGCGTGCAATCGGCAGGAAGAAGTCGAGACCGCCTTCGTCGGCGATCCGCGCCGCGCGCTGCACGTCGTCCCAGCCCGCGCGCCAGCGCTCGGGAACGGTGGTGAAACTCAAACCGCCGTCGGCGTTGGCCGAGAAAACACCCACCTTGAAAGGATTGGGTCCACGCATTGGATTCAAAGTCAGGCTCACGTTGTCTCCCTGTCGTTGACCGGCCGCAGCTGCAGCGACCGGCTGGTCATCGGATAGTGGGTACTGCCGCCGCCCAGCGACGGGGCACGTCGCGAATGCTCACGCAACGCGTGACGTACCGGCGAATGGAGTGCGTCACTCAGCGCGGCGCTGTCGGCGAAGACGACCTTGTTACGCTGTGCGGCTTGCGCGCGCGCAAAGGGTAATGCGCTCGTCCAGTGGACCGGTGTGTACACCTCCAGTTCGAGAAGACCGGGAAAGGCTTGCAGCAGCGGCACATGATGCGTCAGGTAGTCCGCGAGCCACGCGTCGAAACCGGTGGATGAAGCCTCGCCTCTTTCGTATGCGACCAGATAGGTGCAACGCTGCGTCTCGCACGGCGCTTCGTCAGCAGGCGGCGTATAGCGGCGCACAAGCATCGCCTGCTGCGACACTTCGCACGCCGATGCTTCCTGTAGATCGCGGAACACATCGTGTTGCAGCAATCGCTCGAATGCGCCGTGTCCGGCAAGCGCGAGATCGAGCGCCACGGGGTTGTCGAAATAGCATTGCAATACCAGCGTGGGACCGTCGACATCGTCACCATAGGGATCGCTGCCGGCACCCGGTATATGCAAGACGTAACGGCTCAGATGCGGCACGTCGCGAGACCAGGCACGCAGGCATCGATACGCGGCCTCGACGTCGAGCACCGGCGGCCGCGCAGCGCTCGCCTGCCACAACAGGAAGTAGCTGATCTGCATGACGGCATCCGGCTCAGGTCGATACAGCGGCAAGTCCGCTGAGCCGCTTACGGAACATGAAATACACGAGCGACACCAGCAGCAGCCACGGCACGCCGACGATCCACGAAATGTTCCAGAAACCGGTATCGAGCCCCATGGTGATCAGAATGGCCGCCAGCAAACCAATCCCGAGAATCTGCGCATACGGAAAGAACGGCATGCGCACCAGCAGCTTGCGGCCACGCCATGCACGCCGGAACTGCAGGTGCGTCACGAGAATAACGATCCACACCATGATCCCGCCGAACAGCGCAATACCGAACAGATAGTTGTACGCCAGCGGACTCAGGAACGAGATGAGAGCGGCCACCAGCACGCCGAGCCCCGACACCAGCGTGGCGGCGAGCGGCGTGCCGCGCGCCGTCAGCGTGCCCAGCCAGCGCGGCGCGAAACCGCCGCGGGCCAGCGAGAACATCATCCGCGACGACAGATACAGATTCGTATTCATGCTGGAGAGCGCCGCGGTGACGACGACGAAGTTCATCAGCCCCGCGGCATGGCGCACGCCGGCGTGTTCGAACAGCCTGACGAACGGGCTTTGCTGCACGATCTTCGCACCGGCTTCCGTCCACGGCAGATAGGTAATCATGATGCCGAGCGCGAGGAGGTAAAACAGCGTGAGACGCAGCACCATCGAGCGCAATGCATGCGGGATCGCTTTCTGCGGATCGCGCGCCTCGCCCGACGTCACCGCGACTACTTCGACGCCGTAGAACGAGAAGATCGCCATCAGCACGCCCATCCACACGCCACTGAAACCGTGCGGCATGAAGCCACCGGGCAATCCGGTCAGGTTATGCATCCCCACCGGTTCCGTATGCGCACCTGCACCGAATATCCCCAGGCCGCCGAAGCCAAAGATCGCGGCAAGGCCGAACACGATGAACGCGATGATCGCCACCACCTTGATCAGCGCGAACCAGTACTCGAACGAACCGAAGTTGGTCACCGAACGGCAATTGACATAGACCAATACCGCGCCGAAGGCGAGCGACCACCACCACACCGGTATGCCGGGAAACCAGAAACCCATGTAGATGCCGACCGCGATCGCCTCGCCGCCCACCGCGACGACTTCGATCACCCAGTACGTGTAACGCACGACGAACCCGGCCCACTTGTTCAGATACATCTCGGCATAGGTGCCGAACGATCCCGCCGACGGATGGGCAACCGCCATCTCGGCAAGACTGAACACCATGATGACGGCTACCAGCGCGGCGATCGCATAGCTGATCAGTACAGCCGGGCCGGCATAGCCGATCGCAATACCGCTGCCCATGAAAAGCCCAGTGCCGATCGCGCCGCCAATGCCGATCATCGTGATCTGACGCTGGCTCAGTGCTTTTTCGAGGCCGGCTTCCCGGTTTGTTGCGGGTGTGACTTCCATCTGAAGACTCCCTTTAACAGGCGCAAAACCACGTCGACGGAAACGCGGGTCAGTCAGGCAAAAGCGTCGCGAGCCGGCTCGCGATCGAGTCGTGCGTCAGCACGCCCGGCGAAAAACGCATCACGCGGCCACGCGTATCGACCACGACGCCGGCTTGCACAAGCCTTGCCTCCAGCGTTTGCGGATCGATATGCACGGGCAGCGTCGCCATCACGCTGCCGCCGCGAGCCGCGTCGGCACGTGGCGAATGCAGTGCGTAGCCTTTGGCTTCGAGCACCTCGATCACCGCGCGGCACAAGCGCAGGTTGCGCTCGCGCAGCCCATCGGCCGCGCCGGACAGCCGCCATGCGAGGCCTGGCGCCGACGCCACGAACGGCAGGAACGACGGCGTGCCGGTGTCGAACCGGCGAGCTTCCGCCGCCAGCGAAAAACGCGTGATATCCCAATTGAACGGATCCGGCTGACTGAACCAGCCGGTCATCTGCGGGGCGAGCCCGCTGTCGAGCAACGCGGGACACACATAACCAAGGCCGGTTCCGGGCGCCCCGCACAGCCATTTCAGCGTGGTCGTCGCGGCGAAATCGACGGCCGGCCTCGTCACGTCGAAGTCGAGAATGCCGGCGCCCTGCGTAATGTCGACCGCGATCAGGCTGCCCTGCTTGCGGCCGTGCGCAACGAGCCGGTCGAGATCGGCGCGCTTCGACGCGGTCGACGTGACCCATGTGACGACCGCGAGCCCGACGTCGTCGCGCCATGCTTCAATGAAAGCGTCGTCCGTGACCCACGCCGCACCGGCTGCCAGCGGCACGGTTTCGAGCGTGAAGCCGAACGTGCCGGCCAGACCCGAGAGCAGGAAATGCAGGCTCGGAAAACAATCGGCGGCAATCAGCACCTTGCGGCCAGTAAGCCGCGTACCGAGCGCCGCGACGAACTTGCCGAACGCATCGGTCACGTTCTCGGCGCCGAACACGTTGCGCGGGTCCGCATTGACAAGGCGTGCCCAGTTGTCGAGCACGCCTTGCCGCGCCGCGAGCCCTTCGTCCCAGCGCTTGAGACCGGGTGCGCACCAGCTCGACGCGAACTGCGCCAGCGCGTCGCGCACCACCGCTTCCTGATCGGGAAACAGGCCGACCGAGTGGTACATCAGCCAGCCGTCGTATGTGCCCGGCGATGAATTTACGTTCGATTGCATGAATACGTGTGTGTGAGGTAGTGCGACAGAGGTTAGAGGTCGGGGCGCCGTGCAAGCCGTTCAGAACTTGTGGCGCATACCGAGCCGCAGCAACACCTGATTGCCATTCGACGATGCAGGAATGCTGATGATCGCGGCGGTTGGGGAGTCGCCGGTCGCGTGCATGATGATCGACTGCACGTATACGTCGGTCCGTTTCGACAGGAAATAGTCGAAGGTCAGATTCAGCTGGTGGTACCTGTTCGCGCCCAGGGTCGTCAGCCCATAGCCGATACCATAGACCTGCGCGACATTCGTGTAGGAGACGCCACCCTGGTAATTGCGGAACATCGCGGAAGGCAGCCCGTTCGCCGACTCGTACTGCGCCTGCGAATAGACGCCGTACACCGTCACTTTGGAGAACTGATAGTCGGCGCCCGCCCCCCACGTCCGCAGCTTGCTGCCGCCGACATTGACCGGCGTAGCCGACCCCACCAGCGGCGAAATATCGAGGGTGGTCCCGCTAACCTCCGTATAGGCCGCGCCCGCGCTGAAGTTGCCGCGCGAGTAGACAGCGGTGAAGCTGTAGGTGCGCCCCTTGCCGTTGATATCGCCGGCAAGATTGGAGAAGCCGTACATCGCCCCTAGTTTGAAACCAGCCAGATCGGGCGACATGTACTTGACTGAATTGTCGACGCGCTGCCCACTCATCCGGTCGTTATCGAGCGGATTGTTTGCATAGCCGCCCGCCGACCAGGTCGGTGTGTAGTAGGACTCCAGCGTGTCGCACATGAAGTCGTACTGATGCCCGGCGGTCAGCACGCCCCAGCGATTGCCGGACAAGCCCACCCATGCCTGGCGGCCGAACAGCGCGCCGCCCTGCCCCAGCTTGCCGTTCTGCAACTGGTAGCCGTTTTCGAGGACGAAGATCGCCTTCATGCCGCCACCCAGGTCTTCGGCCCCTTTGAAGCCGAGACGGTTGCCCTGCATGACGCCGGTGTCGAGAAACGGCACGGAGTGGCCGCCCTCGTTGCTGGCCCAGGTAATGCCGGCATCGATGATGCCGTACAGCGTGACTGTGCTTTGCGCGTGTGCGGCCATCGACATGCCGGCACAGGAGCCGGCGAGGAGCGTGGAGGCGGCAATTTTTCTAGGCGTCGGTTTCATCGATCGCGATCAGGTTAGGGTGAGACGAATGCGTCAGGCGAATTGAAGGAGACGCGCAACAGCGCCGCGCGTCGGCGGGTGAACCGGCTGCTTTTTCAAAACGAAACGTCTAACTGCGCGTCTTACTGCGTCCTGCTGTGATCCGTGACCTGCGGCGCGCCGCCTGTGTCCGGGTGAAAACGTGCGTCGTGCTGGTCCGCGAGGCGCCGCGGTGCGGGCAGGAACAGCACGATCAGGCTGCCGGCCACCGCGCAGGCGGCCACGCCGAGCATCGACACTGCCGTGTTGCCGGTGAGGTCCTGTGCAACCCCCATCAGATAGGGGCCGAATAGACCGCCGAGTGCCGCGAGCGCATTCATCAGCGCGAAGCCGGCCGCCGCGGCGCGGTCCTTCATGAAGTTCGAGGCCAGCGCCCACACGAGTGGCGTCGCGCCAATGAAGGCCGCGGTGGCCAGCACGATGCCCGCGATCGAGAACAACGGCCGGCCGGTGAACATCACACTGAAAACGAGCCCCAGCGCGCCGGCGACACATGCGCCGGCGATGTGCCAGCGCCGTTCGCCAACCCGGTCGGAGCTGCGTCCAAGCAGGAGCATCGCCACCCCGGAGGCGAGATAGGGAATCGCGGAGATCAGACCGATGGTCCGGTAGTGCACAAAGCCGGCGGCCTTGATGATCGTCGGCGTCCAGAACACCACCGCATAGATGCCGAGATTCAGCGCGATGAGCACCGCGCCGAGCAGCCAGACCTTGCTTTCGCCGAACGCGTCCCGGATGCGCGCGCGCTGATGCGTGCCGGTGCGATCCGCTTCGACGATGGCGAGCAGGCGTTCCCGCTCGGCCGCGCTCAGCCATTTCGCCCTGGCCGGCGAATCCGCGAGGCCGATAAACACCACTGCTCCGACGATCAGCGCAGGGATGCCTTGCAGCAGGAACAGCCATTGCCAGTTACGCAGCGAACCGACGTCGGTGAACACATCCATCATCCAGCCCGACAGCGGACCGACGACCACGCCGCCGGCCGCCGCCGCCGTGATCAACAGCGAGATCACGCGCCCATGCCGGTGTTTCGGATACCACTGGGTCAGGTAATAGACCACCCCCGGCAGAAAACCCGCCTCGGCCGCACCGAGCAGAAAACGCATTGCGTAGAACGCCGCCGGGGTCTTCACGAACAGCGTCAACATCGAAATCACGCCCCACGTCACCATGATTCGCGCAATCCACGCTCGGGCGCCCACGCGGTACAGGATCAGATTGCTCGGCACCTCGAACAGCAGGAAGCCGACGAAGAACACGCCCGATCCGAAACCGTAGACTGCCGCGCTGAAATGCAAATCGTCGAGCATCTGCAATTTGGCGAAACCGATGTTGACGCGATCGATATACGCGACGATGTAGCTGATGAAGAGAATCGGCATCAGGCGCCACGTCACCTTGCGGAACAGGTCAGCGTCGCGTGCGGTTTCAATGGCGTCAGGCATCGGCAGTGAGGAATGGGCGGTTGGCATGAATGCTGGTCGTGCGGCTCGAAATGGAACGACGAAGGAAACAGCGGCGTAAGAACAGAACCCCGGATGCAGCGGCAACGTTCAGGCCATGCTCACCCGTTCGAACAGACGGCCGATGAAGCGCTCGCACTGGTAAAGCTGGTCGAGCGACACATATTCGTCGGCTTTGTGCGCCTGATCGATCGAACCCGGTCCGCACACGATTGCCGGCACCCCGGCGTTCTGGAAGAACGACGCTTCGGTGCCGTAGGCCACCTTGCCGCCGCGGCCATGCACGTCGCCGATCAGCGCCATCGCAAGACGGTGAATCTCGTCCGCATCGCTTGCATCGAGCGCGGGGATATTGCCCACGCATTCGAACGAGACGTCGGCTAGCCGGTTACGGGCGCGCATTTTTGGCAGCACGGTGCCGTCGACATAATGTTTGAGCGCGTCGATGAAGCGCTCCGGCGAGACGCCCGGCAGGAAGCGGTACTCAAAGTAGAACTCGCAGTCGGCGGGGATGATGTTGCGGCCGTTGCCGCCTTCGATCGTGTTGGTCGAGATGGTCGAGAACGGCACGTCGAAACCGTCGGCACGCTCGCCATGCGCCTCTTCCTCTTCCGCGAGATCCTGAATGCGCGAGATGATCCGCGACGCGTATTCGATCGCGTTCAAGCCCTTCGGCGTCAGCGACGAATGCGCCGCGCAACCCCGCACGTGACACCGGTAGATGCGTCCACCCTTGTGGGCCGCGATCACCCGCATGCCGGTCGGTTCGCCGACGATGCAGCCCGACGGCGTCAGTCCCGCGTCTTTCATCGCCGCGATCAGGCCCGGCACGCCGAGACAGCCCACTTCCTCGTCATAACTCAAAGCGACGTGCAGCGGCTCACGCAGCCTGGCGGCACCGAAACGCTGCGCCTGCGCCAGCACGACACCGATGAACGCCTTCATGTCGCACGCGCCGCGGCCATACAGGCGGCCATCGCGAATCTGCGCCGCGAATGGATCGCTGGTCCACGCCTGGCCATCCACCGGCACGACGTCCGTATGCCCCGACAACACGACGCCGCCGGGCCCATTGCCGAAGGTGGCGAACAGATTCGCCTTCGAGCGCTCCGCGTTGTAGTCGTAACGCAGCGTCGCACCGGCCGACTCGAGACGCTCGGCGGCCCACTCGATCAACGCCAGGTTGGAGTTGCGGCTCGTGGTGTCGAAACTGATCAACTGGCTCAGGCAATCGAGGGTTGCTTGCGATGGTCTGGCGTTGGCAGTGTCTGTCATCTGGAATCCTCAATACGGTCGAACTGCATGCGTGCCGCACCCTCGCGGACGCGTGGCGCCTGCGATCGATGCGAATCAGAAGGAACAGCGGCGAGAGCCGCTAGCCGGTCTGTATGACGGGTTGCGCGACGCGTGCGATAAACGGTGCGAGACGGTCCATGGCTTCACTCAGGCTGGCGTCGCTGCGCGCGTAGCAAAGCCGGATCTGGTGCGCCGACTCGGCACCGAAGGCCATCCCGGGTGCGAGACCGACGCCGGCCTCGAGCACCGCCCGCTTGCAGAATTCGAGCGTGTCCGTGACGCCTTCGATCTCGAACATCAGATAGAACGACGCGAGATTGGGCACGACCTGCACGCCGGGCATTCGGGCGAAACGATCGAGCACGATCTGGCGTCCGCGTCTGCACCGCTCGACGAACGACTTCACGAACGGCTCGCCTTCGGTCAACGCGAGTGCAGCGGCTTCCTGCGAGAAGACCTGGCCGCCGCTCGTATTGAACTGGATCAGTTTTTCGAAATCCGCCGTCATGCTTTCGGGGAAGATCATCCAGCCCATGCGCCAGCCGGTCATCGCCCAGGCTTTCGAAAAGCTGTTGACGATAAAGACGGGGTCGTCGGGTTGTGCGATTTCAACCATCGAAGGCGCGTAATCGCGGTCATAGACAATGCGCTGATAGACCTCGTCGGCGATCAGCGCAATGCCGCGCTGGCGCGCAAAGTCGAGCAGGCGCTGCTGCTCAGCGCGCTCCATCATCCAGCCGGTCGGATTGCCGGGTGAAGCGAAGTAAATGGCGCGGGTACGGCCGTCGCAGGCCGCGAACAAAGCCTCCAGATCGAGCGACCAGCCGCTTTCGTCGTGGCCGAGCGGCACTTCGCGCACCTCCCCGCCCAGGATCGAAATCGCGCGCAGGATGTTCGGCCACGAGGGCGTGATGCAAACAACGTTATCGCCCGCGCCGACTATCGCCTGCGCAACCAGCATCACCGCGTTCATCCCGGACGATGTCGCGGAAATCCGGCCATCGTCGATCTCGACGCCGCACAGCCGCGCGTAATAGTCGCGAATGGCCTGACGCAGCGGCGGGATGCCGCGATTTTGCGAGTAGAACGTCTTGCCTTGCGCAAGCGCCGCGCTGGCAGCCTCGCAAATGAACGCCGGGGTCGGCAGATCGCTCTCCCCGGCCCACAGACCGATCACGTCCGGGCGGTCGATCCCGAGCCGCCATACGTCGATGATGGGTGAATCCTCAAGCGCTGAGATCGTCGGCTTCACGATGCGCGCAGCCTGCAATGCGTCTGGCACGGATAGTCCTTTCCAGTTTGACGGGGTGATCCTTTACGAGGACACCAGCCGGGGTCTCGAACTAAATTCAACATTCTGAATTCAGATTATTTGCACATAATTTAGGTGTCAAGCTTTTCCCGGCTAGGGGTCTCTACGGATAGGCGGCCGTCAGCGGGCCAGACGGCCTATGCGGCGTGACTTGTGAGGAAGATGGCGGCCGCTGTTCGGTCGCACGGAGGACTTGAGGTGGAGTTGCACCGGCTCGACATCGGCGCGGTCAGTCAGCCGATGTCAGCCGATTATGCGCAGCGCCCGAATAGGGTGTGGCGAACCACTCTTCCGGCGCACTTGCTCGCACCGCAGCAGAGCTGCAGACCCTCAGGCTGGCACGGTGACGCATCGACCCGATGGCCGATTCTCAGCGCCGCGCTGCCTGATGAAACGGCTGCTGCAAGTCTGGTGGGCGACGTGACGTGACCCGGCACACCGGCGGACAGAACGCCGCCCCCTGCTTTGCTGGATGTGCGGCGATCGGCGGCGGCACCGAAAAAAGGGGCACGCTCTCCGTCTGGGAGCAACGGTGGTTTCGAAAGCCGACGAGGAATGAAGGTAGCCAGTATCTGCTCGTGGCTCGGGCGGTTGCCCTGCTACCTGGTGGTGGGTAACGGCGTCAGGCAATCAGCAGCGCGACGAGACACGCAACGGCCAAAGCCAGACAAAAACCGCCCGAAATCAAGTCGTATGGGTAAGTCATGAAATCCCCCGATTCGTTAGCCGTCAAGCATAAGACGATCGCGGGTGACGTAGTGTTAAGGATGGTCAGGCAGTCAATGTGAAAAAGCCCAGGGGGCACCTTCACTTTCCCCGCTGGGGGCCGGAACGAAATCAGCCCCCAGATTCTTCGCCCGGCAGGCGCATAGGGTTCAGAGACTCCACGCAGCGGCGAGCGCCTCACCCTGGCCGAAGTCGCAGCCTTCCCAGCGGAAAAACTGAAGATCGTCGTCGCTGGCGATGCCATCGGCAATCACGCTCATCCCGAGCGTGTGCGCAAGCGCCACAATCGAGCGTGCGACCGCGGCCCGCTCTGGTTCGTGCGTCACGTCGCGCACGAAAGTCGGGTGAATCCTGATCCGGTCGGGTCGCAGGCCATGCAGGCCCGACAACGAGATCAACTCAGGACCGAAATCGACCAGCGTGATCGACACGCCTTCTGCCTGCAACGCGCGCGCCGCCGTGCGCATCCTGCGCAGAACCGCGCCGCTCAACTGCAAATCCAGCGCGGCGCCATCGAGGCCGGTGTCGTCAAGACATTGCTTGACCAGCGCCGTCAATTCGACATCGTCAAGGCGCGTCGACAGCAACGGCACCGAGACGCGCGGTGCGGGTGTCCTGTTGTTGCGCCAGTCTCGCGCGAGCTCGCATGCGCGACGTAACAATAGCGTGTCGAGCGACAGATGCAGTCCAACGTCGTCTGTCAGCGCGACGATTTCCGCCGGCCTCAGCACACCTTCGCGCGTTGTCCATGCCGGCTGTATCTCGACCCCAAGCACGGCGCTGGAGGCGAGCTCCACTTGCGGCAAAGCCTGCACGCCGACCAGCCCGGTCTGGGCTGCCGTCACGAGATCTGCGACGATCCGGGCACGCCGTTCCTGTTCCTGCGGTTCCACCAGACTGCGCGCCGCCGAAGTTGCCGGCGATGCGTGACCCGGCTGGAGCGCCTTGATGTACTGATACGCGCGCAAGCCCGCGACCACGATCGACGTCAGCTTTTGCGCCGTCAATTCGGTCTTCAGGAAGTAGCCGTTGATGTCGTACTGCACAATGACGTCGCGCTCGGGCGCCATGCCCGGCTGCCCTGTGCGCAGCACGATCTGTACGTCCCGGTTGCGGATGATTTCGCGGGTATGGCGCACGAGTTCGAGCCCGGCATGATCCGCCTCCATGACCACGTCCAGCAGGATCAGCGCGGTGTCCGGATGGGTCGCAAGGTAGGTCTTCGCCTCCGCCGCCGAGAATGCGCTGGCCAGTCCGATAGGCCGGTTTGCAAAGGTGGCGTCGGCCAGCACCATTCGCGTGACCTCGTGAATCTCCGGATCGTCGTCGACGAGCAAAACTGTCCAGCCCGGTTCCGCCGGCATGCTCCGGTCTTGAGCGGCATCCGTTGCCGCCACCTGGCGCAGCCACGAGGGCGTATTCATCGCGTTCTCCCCGGCATGATCTGAATTACGTTCGACGTGCCGCTATGGGTCGCGGCAACGCGCGGCAGGCACATGACGAACACCGCGCCCGACGGCGTCCCGTTGCGGACCGACAGACTGCCGTTCAGTGTACGGGTCACGAGCGCATAGGCGAGATGCAAGCCGAGACCACTGCCCCCTGAGCCGCGCCGCGTGGTAAAGAACGGTTCAAAGACCTTTTCATGCAATTCGTCGGGGATGCCGCAGCCGTCGTCCCGATGTTCGATCAGCACGTCGTGGTCGCCCGCCCTGCGCGCCGAGATGACGATCTGGCCGGCCTCCCCAGGCGCGAACGCATGCACCAGCGAATTGACGACGAGATTGGTCAGCACCTGTGCAAGCGGTCCTGGAAACGTGTCCATGCGGATGCCCGGTGGACAGTCGACGCGCAGCGACACCTGCGCCTCCTTGAGCTTCGGTTCGAGACTGAGCACAGTTTCGCGCAGATAGTCGCTCAGATCGAACTGACGCCGTATTTCGCTCGTCTGGTCGACCGCCACCTGCTTGAAGCTTTGCACCAGCCGGGCAGCGCGGTCGGCGTTCGAGAGCAGCAGCCGGGCCGACTGCGCGGCATCGCGCATATAGTGAGCCAGTTCGTCCGCGGTGAGCTCCTGACGCGCCAGCTTGCCGCTGGTCGCCTCGGTGCGGTCGCGCAGATAGGACGCCGCGCTCACCACGATCCCGACCGGTGTATTGATTTCGTGGGCGACACCCGCCACCAGACCGCCGAGCGACGCCATCTTTTCCGACTCCACAAGATCCTTGCGGGTTTCCTCGAGGTTATGCAGAGACTGGATCAGGTCGCCCTGCGCGAGTTCACGGCTTTCCTGCGACAGCACGATCCAGCAGACGCCGAATGCGAGCAGCGGCAAGGTCGCGGCGTACGTGTGCAGGAGCACGCTGGCGAGTTGCGCCCGTGTCGCGGCATCGGACATCTCGATGAGTCGGTACGACAG
Organism: Paraburkholderia fungorum; assembly: GCF_003610895.1. Lineage (GTDB taxonomy): Bacteria > Pseudomonadota > Gammaproteobacteria > Burkholderiales > Burkholderiaceae > Paraburkholderia > Paraburkholderia fungorum_B. The sequence continues at coordinate 94,058 of NZ_MCAS01000011.1, read as the reverse complement.
CAGAAACACCGCGCCGGTCGCCGTCGACGCAATCACGAACAGGCCGAAGAAACGCCCGATACGGCGGCCGAAATCCGGCGCCAAGGTCGCGGGCCCCGGCAACGCGTTAGCGGGCACAGTCGCGCTGGCCGCTTCCGGCTCCTTGCAGCTATCGCGGCAATGGTTGTCGAGCCCGCAACACAGCGAGCAGATCGGCCCCTGGTTGAAAGGGCAATGGGCCATGTCCGCGGCTTCGTAGTCGCGCTCGCAGATGCAGCAACGGACCAGTTCGTCACGGCGCGCCTCGCCGTAGCGCAGATCGGCACGCGCGATGTAATACCGGCCACCGGTTGCATAGGCGATCGCAATCGCGCTGACAAACGCCAGCAATAGCGCGATGAACGCGGCATACGCGCGTGCGTAGTCGCCGAACAAACCCGCAAAGGCACAGGTCGACACCACCGAGGCGATCAGCATCGCGCCGCAGCCAACCGGGTTGATCTGGTACAGATGCGCGCGCTTGAACTCGATCTTGCGCGGGCTGATACCCAGCGGCTTGAGCACCACGAGGTCGGCGACGAGCGCGCCGAGCCACGCTATGACGAGATTCGAGTAGACCCCGAGGACCGTTTCGAGCGTTTTGAAAATACCCAGCAGCGTGAGCAACAGGGCAATCAGCACGTTGAAAACCAGCCACACCACCCGGCCCGGGTGATAGTGCGTCAGGCGTGCAAAGACGTTCGACCACGCGAGCGAACCCGCGTAGGCATTCGTGACGTTGATCTTGACCTGCGATATCACAACGAAGACGGTCGCAACGGCGAGTGCGATCGCATGGTTGTCGAACACATGCTCATAGGCCGTCACGTACATGCGCACCGGGACCACCGCGTCGCCGACAGAAACGCCGTCCTGCAGCGCGAGTACCGCAAGCAAACTGCCGGCCAGCAATTTGAGTCCGCCGACCACGATCCAGCCCGGACCGGCAAGCAGCATGGCGCTCCACCACGCCCACCGGTTGTGAGGCGTTCGCTCGGGCAGAAAGCGCAAATAATCGACCTGTTCGCCGATCTGCCCCATCAGCGAAAACAGCACGCCGGCGGCGGTGCCGAAAAGCAGCAGGTTGATGCCATGCCCCGCTCCCGGCGCGCCGCCGGTGCCGAGGCCCGGAAACGCAGCCCAGCGGCTCAGCACACCGGGTTCCCGATACAGGATGAAGACAAACGGCAATAGCAACAGCACCACCCAAAGCGGTTGCGTCCACATCTGCAGCTTGTTGATCAACGTGACACCAAAAAACACCAGCGGAATGATCAATAGCGACGACAGCAAATAGCCCACCACGATGTTGATGCCGGTGGCCAGTTCGAGCGCCTGCGCCAGGATCGCGGATTCAAGCGCAAAGAAAATGAACGTGAACGACGCGTAAATCAGCGACGTAATGGTGGAACCCACGTAGCCGAAGCCCGCGCCGCGCGTGAGCAGGTCGATGTCGACATTGGCTTCGCTCGAGTAATACGCAATCGGCAGGCTGACCAGAAAAATCAGCGCGCACACCAGCAGAATGGCGGGAAACGCGTTGTGAAAACCAAAGCTCAGTGTGATGCTGGCGCCGATCGCCTCGAGCGCGAGGAACGAGATGCCGCCCAGCGCCGTGTTGGCGAGCGCGAATGGCGACCATCTCCGGTAGGACCGCGCTGCGTAGCGCAACGCGTAATCCTCCAGCGTTTCGTTGGCCACCCAGGATTGATAGTCGCGTTTGATTCGCATGGCCCTACGATAAAAGATCGGCTCAAAGCAGGTGAAAGGGCATCGGCAAGTCTCCGGGCCGATCCGATTATTCGCTGAAACAGGCCCCGCAGCAACACGCCGCCAGCATGTCCGGCACAGCCCGCTCACAGCCTGCCGGGTTTTTGCGGGTTGACTTCTGAAGGTCGACTCGAAACACTGGCGGCAGCGTATTCCGGTGCCGGTATGACGTCATGTTTTGCGAACCTTTGCGAACCATACCGCGCCAGTCGGACCTCTAACCTGTATCAGGACAGACATGACGACGCGGCTATCCGCCAGCGCCTTTGCCCCCTTCGCAAGCGACGACCTTGTCTACCGTGTCCACGCAGCCGGCGACTCGGAAGACGCCTGGCACGCGGTATTCGCGCAGATCCGGGAGCGTTTTCAGGTTCGCTGGGCCGCGCTCGCCCAACACGATTTCGTCAGCCGGCAAGGCGCCGCGTTGTATGCAGCGCCGCGCGATCCTGGCTTGTGCGCGGCCTTGTCGGATTACGCCTCGCGTAATCCGTGGTTCCTGTCGAGCGACGCTTACCGTCCCGGCCGCGTGATGGCCGGCGAGGAACTGCTGAGCAACAGGGACCTCGTCAAAACCGATTTCTATCACGGCCTCCTGTTGCCGCACGGCCTCTATCACCGCCTGTGCGGCGTTGTTGCACGACGCGGAGAGCTCGTCTACTACGTCGACCTGCATCGCGGCCCGGACGACCCCCGTTTCGGGCCACGCGAGAAAACAGCATTCGGCTCGCTGCTGTCGCATCTTGCGCTCGCTGTCGAGAATCGCTGGCGGCGCTGGGAAGCCGACGGCCTGAACACCGCGCTCAAGCGCATCGTCGATACCCATGCTCACGCGGCCATGCTGGTCGACGCCAAGGCAAGAATGGTCTTCGGCAATCGTGGCGCGCAACGCATCTGCGAGCGCGGTGCGGGCTTGCGCGTCGACGGAGGCCGCATTGCCGCCGCGACGGCCGCCGACGATCGCATCTTCCAGCAAGCCATTGCCAGCGCCACGCATCCCAATGCGGACGAGCACACTGACGCGACGAAAGTGCTGTCGTTGTCCGCGCCAGGCGGTGTTCAACCGATGGTCGTGTCGATACGTCCGGCGGGCGCGGCATTTTGCGCCGAGCTCGGCGAAGTTCGCGGCCTCGCCATTGTCAGCGCACTCAATACACGCCCCGAGGACGATCATGTCGATTGTTCGTTCGCACGCCAGTTCGGCCTGAGCCCGGCGCAAGCCCGGGTGAACGCGCTGATCGTCACAGGGCATTCGATCGCCAGCGTGGCGCACGAATTGCACGTATCCGAAAACACCGCGCGTAGTCATCTCAAGCAGATCTTCCTGAAAACCGACACTCACGGCCAAATGGAACTCGTGCACCTGCACGGGCGAATCTGCCTCGCCATCTGAGCTTCACTCCCGCCACGCCCCCTCGCTTAACCACGCTACCACGATAGCCGACGCCGCGCCTCACCCAACTGGGTGAATCTGCCTCCCCTTTCAAAGGGACAAGAGAATCATTGCGGCGGGGGATTCGAGCGAGCTGCCACCTGCCTATGATGGCTTCTGTCCCGGCGCCGTCTGGCGATTTCGAAACTTGCCAGCGGACGTCCCACGCCACCGGGACACGCAGTGTAGCCAGGCATAACTTATGACCTGCCGGCACCGCGGTGCGTGGAAGACATGGAGGTCACCATGCTGGGTCTGAGTCTGCTTTATGTCGGCGCCGTACTGTTTTTGAACGGCCTGTGGCTGCTCGGACGAATCGGCGATCGCGAGATCTGGGTGATCAACGTGTTCTCAGGCGGCATCACCCTGCTCGTTTCGCTGCACCTCGCATTCGGCACCGGTGCCGACCTCGCGTCGATCAAGGCCGCGGCGCTCACGCTGCTCTTCACGTTCACCTATTTCTGGGTGGCCATCAATCGCTATAACGGCGCCGACGGCCGAGGTCTCGGCTGGTTCAGTCTCTTCGTCGCCATCACCGCCGTTCCCGTCGCCATCGACGCCCTGCTGCACGCCTCATCGATGTGGGGCATCTGGTTTGCGCTGTGCTGGTTCGGCTGGGCTTTCCTGTGGCTGCTGTTCTTCATCCTGCTGGCCATGCAGCGCCCCATTGTGAAACTGACCGGCGCGGTCACCGTGATTACGGGGATCCTCACCGGCTGGCTGCCAGGTTACCTGTTGCTGAGCGGCACGCTGAAATAGCCGCTGCCAACGCGTTCCCGACGAATCCCCAACGTGCTTCGCAAGAAGCCTTCTTCCACGGCGGCAGGCACGCCGGATCGATCCAATGCAAGGAGACACTAGCCATGGCTGAGACGCTCATCAAAGTCGACCTGAAGCAGTCGGCGTACGAAAACGAACAGGTTCACAATCGCTGGCACCCGGACATTCCGATGGCATGCTGGGTCAAACCCGGCGAAGACTTCATCCTGGAGACTTATGACTGGACCGGCGGCTTCATCAAGAACAACGATTCCGCCGACGACGTACGCGATATCGATCTCTCCATCGTCCACTTCCTGTCGGGGCCGGTGGGCGTGCATGGCGCCGAGGCAGGCGACCTGCTGGTCGTGGACCTGCTCGACATCGGCACGAAGGCGGAGAGCCAGTGGGGTTTCAACGGCTTCTTCTCGAAGCAGAATGGCGGCGGCTTCCTGACCGAGCACTTTCCGCACGCGCAAAAATCCATCTGGGATTTTCACGGCCTGTTCACGAAGTCTCGCCATATTCCGAACGTCGAATTCGCCGGTCTGATTCATCCGGGCCTGATTGGTTGTCTGCCCGATCCGAAGCTGCTGAAAGCATGGAACGATCGTGAGATCGACTTCATCAAGACAGAGCCGGATCGCGTGCCGCCGCTTGCGAATCCGCCCTTCGCATCCACCGCTCACATGGGTAAGCTGACAGGCGATTCGCGCAAGAAAGCAGCCGCGGAAGGCGCACGCACCGTGCCGCCGCGCGAGCACGGCGGCAACTGCGATATCAAGGATCTCTCGCGCGGCTCGAAGATCTACTTCCCGGTTTATGTCGACGGCGCGGGACTGTCTGTCGGCGATCTCCACTTCAGCCAGGGCGACGGCGAAATCACGTTCTGCGGTGCGATCGAGATGGCGGGATGGGTCCACATGAGGGTCAACCTGATCAAGGGAGGCATGGCCAAGTACGGCGTCAGGAACCCGATCTTCAAGCCGAGCCCAATCACACCGCGCTATGACGACTACCTGATCTTCGAAGGCATTTCCGTCGACGAAGCGGGCAAGCAGCATTACCTCGACGTACATGTCGCCTACCGCCAGGCGTGTCTGAATGCCATCGAGTATCTGACCAAATTCGGTTATTCACGCGCACAGGCCTATTCGATCCTCGGCACCGCGCCGGTTCAGGGGCATATCAGCGGGGTCGTCGATATTCCGAACGCCTGTGCGACCCTGTGGCTGCCCACCCAGATATTCGACTTCGACATTCGCCCCAACGCCGACGGTCCGATTCGCCATGTCAAGGGCGGTGTAGACCTGCCCTTGTCGCTCGACCGGACCTGAAGCGGCGTTCCATCGATCCATGCTGTGCGAAGGCACGAAGCCTCGGGCTTTGCGCCTTCGCCAGCGTCAAACTCACGGAGAACAGTGACGATGCCGATCTATCAATACGAATGCCACTCCTGCGGCCGCTTCGATGCGATGCGCAGTATCGCCGATCGCAACCTGCCCCACCTCTGCCCGCAATGCGGTATCCAAACGACGCGGGTCGTCACGAGCGGTGCAATGCTGGCACTGATGCCGCAAGCACAGCGCGCGGCACACTCGACCAACGAACGCAACGCGCATGCCCCGGTGAGCTCGAAGGATTATGGGCATCGGCATGGACCGGGTTGCGGCTGCGGTGCGGCGAAGCCGGCGAAAACCGCCAATGCCGGCAGCACGCGAACGTTCCCCGGCACGCGGCCGTGGATGATCAGTCATTGAGTTGGGACGACGGGCCGCAGTGGCGCAGATGCAAAAGCGGCGCGACAGGGCCGTTGAAGGTCGGCGTATCGTCCGTGCCTGGAAAATAGGCCTGCGTTTGATTGTAATTTGACAGGACTTCCTTGATGCCTTTGGTATCCAATAGTCGCGGCATGATGCCCTCTTCTTTAGTGAAAAGCCTGGAGTTGAATGAGCGAGCGGCATGTATTCCCGTGGAGATTCCGATACAGTCGCCGCCCTGAGTCTTCATCCGGATACGGACTCATCTGGGCGTAACACCTGGAGTCGTATGAAGAACTGATCTGGGAGCGTCGTGAAGGTCTTTGTTTTGGGGTTTCCCATAGCCTTGGCGTACGCGAACTCAATGCCGAACTCGGTGCGGATAACGCGGATGTCGATCCCCCAACTCAGAATTCTCAGGGTGTCGGCGCAATGCCATTACCCATGGTTTTCCTTTCGAATTGAATATTCGCACTACCGATTACCTAAGAAATTGCGGGTCAGTGAACGTATCGTCGTATCGCAGTCACCCATGCTGCCAGCGTTCGTGCGTGTCGAGGTGCATCCTGCCGCCGGTGCCTCTGCATCGTTGCGCACGTCTCTTCCACCTGGAAATCGGTCGTTGCATCGAAATCCGTCGAGCAACCATTCCGGGCTAAAAAGGATCAAAAAGGGGTGAAGTACTCAAGTCGCACCTTTACCTTAAGAGAGCAACGTTCCCCAACCGTTTCCCACCGCCGGCAAAGCATCGGAGCCGGGTCCTCGTCGAGAATCCGGCGTTCTGCCACGCGCAACGTTGCTTTGCACTTCAGGACATATGCGCCTCCGCGCTGCCAATTTATGATCCGTACACAGGTCCGGTCACAGACATCTGGTGTCCGCGGGTATCTCGCCTTTGCAGGCTTCCTCGCCCTGCCACGTCGCAGGATTGGGGAATGTAAGAAGGTGATTGGTCAAGCAGGGAACGCTGGTGTCGAAGTTCTCGCCCGGAGCCACATCCGTGCCCGAAGCGCCGTGAGAGCGGCGACATGTCTCTTACACGACGAAGGTGTTGACAATGGAAAATTCACCCGCTAACGACGTATCGAACCATTTTGTCGTGACGCATCCACTCGATCATGACGATAGGAAGCTCACTGACATGATGCGAGCCGGCGCCAGTTCCACCAAGGGCATGACGTTAGGGATCGAGGCACGCGGGGCTTTCGACGCCATGATGGAAAGCGTTTTGCCGCACGAAAATGTGAGGTTCGAACATGACACCGTGGGCGGCGTCCCAGGAATCTGGGCGATTCCTGAGCACAGTCGGCCGGGCGAAGCCATCCTCCACCTACATGGAGGATGGTTTAACTTCGGCTCCGCCAACGCATTCCGTCACCTTGTTGCACATATCGCGGCGAGGGGTGGAGCGAAGGCCTTTGTGCCGGACTATCGGCTGGCGCCAGAGCACCCGTTCCCGGCAGCCGTTGATGATGTGCTAGCCTGTTATCGCGGACTCGATGGGAGAAACATTTTCCGGATTGCCATAACCGGGGACTCGGCCGGCGGCAACCTCGCCTTGGTGCTCGCATCGCGCATCGCCGAAAGCGACGTCTCTGCGAAGGCGACTCTCGCTGGGGTGGTTGCGTTGTCACCCGTTACCGATCTGACGCTCTCCGGTGCGTCGTACGAGACGCGTGCGGATGCCGATCCGCTTTTCACGCGCGCGCAAGTGTCTGAGCTTGTGAATGCCTATTTGCGTGGCGCCGATCCCAAACACCCCCACGCTTCGCCGCTCCATGCCCGGTTGACCGGCTTACCTCCTGTCCGCGTTCACGTGGGAGACGATGAAGTGCTACTTGACGACTCGCTTGAATATGTCAAACGTGCCATCGCCGCAGGTGTAGACGCGCGAGTTGATGTCTGGATGGGGATGCCGCACGGATTCGCTGGCAGGATCGGGGCGTTGAAGGCATCGGGACAGGCTCTTGAGGCCATCGGTGTGTTCCTGAGGGAGAGGCTGCGATCGGGGATCAGATCGCAATGAATCTGCAGCTTTTCCGTTGCGTTATGGTGAAGCTGAAACCCTTGCCGTGTCAGCGCGGAATTGATTTTCACAAGAGCCGAAGCGTATCGCCGCACGCGACGCCGCTGCCAGAAAGGAGGCGTAAATACGCCCAGCGGCAACATCCTCACGCGACGACCATTCAATCTGAATGAGACGTCAACATGTGTGCCGTCAACATCATGTCCATTGCTTCCGAAAATATCGGCTAACTCGTGGCGTCTCGCGGGATAGAACAAGCGGAACAGACCAATGCCCATCGCGCGGAACCGACTGCGGGCAAAACCAAGACTGGACGCCGGCGGCTCGTAGCCACGTGTCAGGATCAACGTAATCTCCGCAGGCAGCTCAGTCTGGACAGACTGAAGCCTACCCAGAACTCGTGCGTCCACGTAGACGTGTCGTGCGGGCCAGCGCGGCCGGATCTGCAAGCCGGCTTGAACACCGCGAGCGAGCGTAAGCAAGTTCAAATTCTCCACCTATAGATCGACGGGTTATATGATCAAGGAGTACGAACAACTTCGAATCGCGCCAGCAGGAAATCAATGATACTGCGCAACTTTGCCGTGGGCCGGCGATCCTGCGCGTAGATCAAATGCATAGGCGTATGCATATACGACCAGGCCGGCAGTACGTGGACCAAACGACCGGCAGCAACATCGTCGGCCAAAGACGCTTCGGGCTGAAGGACGATGCCGGCACCGTGCAACGCGGCAACGCGCAAAGCACTCCCCTGGTTCGAGCTGAATCGGCCTTTTACCGGCACCTCACAAGATTCTCCACCAGGTCCACTCAGATACCAGCGGTCGTGATGTCTCCAGTAGGACAAGCCCAGGCAGACATGCGAGCCCAACTGTTCGGGATGCTCTGGCTGCCCATGCTGGGCCAGATAGGCCGGCGCAGCAGCCAGTATCCTGCGATAGGGCTGCAGCGGACGCGCGACCAGCCCGTCGTTGTCTATTGCGCCGATATGAATCCCGAGTTCGTAACCTTCGTTGATCAGGTCGGGGACGCGATTGTCGAGTGTCAGTTCGACACTGACCTCAGGGTGACGATCCAGGTAGGCGGTCAATACCGGCACAAGGCTCTGGCTACCAAAGCTGACCGGCGCCACCAATCTGACCTGACCGCGTGGGCTGGCCTGCAACTCCGACGCACTGGCCTCGGCAAGTTCCACTTCCGCTAACACACTCTTGCAGCGCTCGTAGTAAAGCCGGCCTACTTCAGTAAGCTGTTGCCGGCGCGTAGTGCGATGAAGCAAACGTGCACCAAGTCGTTGCTCGATTGTTCTGACATGCTTGGCAACCATGGTCGGGGAAACGTCGCTGATCACGGCAGCCGCTCTGAAGCTGCCGCTTTCCACCACTCGCACAAACATTGCCATGCCCGCCAGTTTGTCCATGATTGAGAACCACGAGGTTTTGAATGACTCAAATCATCGCATGTTTATCCGGCGTCCGAAGTGCGTGACACTGAAGGTATTGACGCTCCATTCGGGGTGTCGCCTACAGAGGAACTGTCATGCCTGTTTTACATCTGGAAATGCATCCTGGCCGGACGCTGGAACAAAAGCGCGCCTTCGTTCGCGAAGTGACGCGGGTCACGGTTGAAACCCTGGCTTGTCCGCCCGAGAGCGTGGAAGTCGTGATCACCGAAGTGCCGCGCGACGCCTGGGCTAAAGCGGGTAAGCTGCTTGCGGACGGATGAACCCGATTAGCCTGTAGGCGCCAGGTTGCGCGCGGTCGCGAGCATCGTGGCGCAAAGTTTTTCCTTGCCATTCCGGTACGAATAAACGTGAGGTTCCGCGATTGTCAGCAGCCTGGCCGCATGAAGCACGCGTCAACGCGCCACGAGCGTGTCGCCGTCGGGCGGACCGACAATCTTGAGCGTGCAGTCGATGGTCGCGTTGCCCCAGCCCGCGGGCAACAAGGTGCCGGCCGCCGACACCGCGGCGAAGTCCGCCGCCGCGAAAATAGGCGTGATCAGAATAAGTGATTGCATAGGAAAGGATCCTGCGACTCTCGCACCACCAGAAGCGACCGTTTGCGCCAACTGCCAGAATTCGCACTCCCCGCGCGCTTTACTTTTTAAAGCACGATGTCTACGCTGTCAACCAGAACACCGATGAATAGACTCGCAATTGCGCAGGCGTTAGCGGTCCAGACCGGGAACGCGCAGTACTTCGAAGGAACGCTTATCCCGACGTCGATCGTCATCGTGCTGATGCTCTGCATTGCCACCTTGTGCAATGGGATCGGCCCGTCTATGTGGTTCGGCGAGATAGCGATGGGAGGCGGAGTGCGTCACTTGTTGACGCTCGTCATCGGACTGTCGGGCTCACTCATGATCAGCCGGATACGGATCCCGAAAATTTGATGATGGTTCGATGTTCCGCTGGGCCAATGAGAGGATTGCATTTCCTACTGAGTTCGCCAACCGATCATCCATCCCGGCTGGATTGTTCGCGATCGGCGGCGTCGAGTGCATCGGGGTCCCGTTTTGCCCATTGCCGGGCCCATCCCAGCAGAGGCTGGAGCGCGGCTTCCAGCCGCCGGCCTTCGGCGGTCATGCAATAGCCGCCTTCGCCATGCTCGACCAGACCGGATGCCTTCAGCTCCGTCAGCCGGATATTCAGCAAACGCGCATTGGTGTCGCAGGCATCCTGCAGGGCTCGAAACGTCATTGCCGGACCGCGCAACTCCCACAAAATGCGCAGCGTAGTGCGGCGCCCGAGCAAATCCAGCACAACCATGATGGGTCGGCCCGACTTCGATCCGCGAACGGCTTGTCCAATTTTTGGAATCTTCATGCTTTACTTTTTAAAGCAGCCTATCTAAGCTGTCAATCGGCAGTACCGACCAGCATGGAGAGAAGTATGGCGGATTTTTTCCGGGAGACGAACCTCCGTAAGGCGAACCGTTAATGCGAATCGAGAATGTGTTGGAGTCTCCCGTTCCCGTATCGCGTTACGCCGATCCCACGATCGCCTCAGGCGGTCTCGATACCAGCGTGGTAGCCGTCGTGACGGATGTCATGCGCAACGGGCGTCCGATTGTCGGACTCGGGTATGGGTCTGTCGGGCGTTATGCGCAGAGCGGACTGATCCGCGAGCGATTCGCGCCGCGCCTGCTGAGCGCGCAGGACGGTGCGTTAGCGGATGCGTCCGGCACGAACCTGGACCCGTTCGGCGCGTGGCGCGTGATGATGGCCGGCGAGAAGCCGGGCGGCCACGGTGAACGCTGCGTTGCGGTCGGCACGCTCGACATGGCCATCTGGGACGCCGCCGCGAAGATTGCCGGCGAGCCTTTGTATCAGCATATCGCTCGACGTCAGGGGCGCGTCCCCCTGCAGTGCGCGAGCGTGCCGGTGTATGCAGGCGGTGGCTATCGATATCCCGAAGACGACCTCACGAGACTGGCGGACGAAATGCGTGCATGCGTCGATCTCGGTTTTACTCGCGTCAAGATCAAGATAGGCGGGTCGACTCTGGAGATCGATCGCCGCCGTATCGAAGTTGCAACCGCGCAATTGCCGTCGGGCGCCCGTCTGGCCGTCGACGCAATGAACACATATACAGCCACCACCGCTGCATCGGCTGCCCGGATGCTGTCCGGGTTCGATCTCTGGTGGTTCGAAGACATTTGCGATCCTCTGGACTTCTCGACACAGGCCGATGTCGCCGCCATTTACGCGAATCCGATTGCCGCGGGAGAAGCGCTCTTCTCGCTTCCGGAGGCGCGCTTGCTGAACCGGTACGGCGGTTTGCGCAAGGACCGCGATGTGCTCGTGTTCGATCCGGTGCATTGCTACGGGCTGACCGGCTTCGTGCAGATCGTCGACTACTTCGAAGGCGAAGGCTGGCCCGCGCGCGCGTTCTGGCCGCATGGCGGGCATCTGTTCAGCTTGCACGTAGTGGCAGCACTTGGCCTGGGCGGCGCTGAACTCAATCCGTTCGCGTTCTATCCGTTCTCGACGGGTACTGACGTCATGCGTATCGACGGCGGTTTCGCGGAGGTACCCGATGCGCCAGGAATCGGCTTCGAACAGCATGCCGACTTCATGCGCACGTTTCATCGCGTGTTCCCTGAGCTGCGGAACTGGGTGGGCGATTGATCCGCGTCAGGCGCAACCCGGCAATACCGCTCCAATGAACAGTGCCCTTTTGACACGTATGCCGCTGTGAGCAATCCATGATGTTAACCCTGCTCGATGTGATCGGCTCGCTTGCGATCCTCGCGAGCCTAGTCACTCAATTTTCATCGCATCGGACAACGTGGGAAAGGAGTGCGGCGCGTTGGAAACGGCTTCTTGCGAAAGTTTTCTGCCGCCGCTAGTGCGCCGGCAGCGGACGGCCGCCATGAACGACGAACGTCGGTATCCCTCGGGAAGTTTGACGGGGCGGGCGCTGACGCCGAAGACCATGGGGCCCGCTGGAAACAAAAAACCCTCGAAGCATTGCTGTATCAAGGGTTTAGGCAATATCCGGGAAGTCGACGGAATACAACTTGGTGCCCGGGATCGGACTCGAACCGACAAGCCGTGAGGCGGCGGATCTTAAGTCCTTTACAGCTGTGAGTAAACACAGGCTCTTGGCATGCCTTACATGATGCTATAAGGGTTTGCTGAGCAATCGGATACTGTATATGTGAACGGTAATTCATAGCTTTGAGGCAGAAAAACCCACACCCTTTTTAGCCTGATAGAACATCTGCACCCTATGCGCGGTTTCGCTGGCCTAGAATTTGTCACACGTAGCGCGATCGTAGCGCGGCATCTAATTTTGTCTTTTTTTATGGGCACAAGTCTGGTTTCTGGCTTAGTTGTACCATTGCTGATTAGACGAAATATTGAGAGAAAAAATGAGTGATTTCCTCGGGGTTCCAGATGTTGTCTGGTCAGGCGCAATCGGCTCGTCCATCGCTTTCATCGGTGTCTGGATGTCCAACAAAAGCAATACAGACAGGCTGACGCAACAACTTCGCCACGATGCGCAGGAGAAGTCAACACAACGGCGTGCTGATGTCCGCAAAGCTGTTTATTTGGAGTTGTTGGAGCAATTTTCCACGGTCAACGCGTACATAGGTGGCATGAGCAACGAAGACATAAAGGATGGTCAGAACGTATCTGATGCGTTAAAGCCGTTTCATGCGGCAGCCGCTAAAGCTCAGTTGGTCGCTAATATCGAGACATCGGATGCGATCGCGGACTTGATGGGGATACACACCAAGTACTTTGTGAAAGCCGTAGCGAAGCTGTTGCCCATTCAGCACATAAAATCTCAGATAAAGTCGCAAACGCAGGTATTTGAGAACGCCCAAGCAGAAATGAAACGCATACTTTCCGAGATGGCCGCATTCAATGAAGCAGCAAGAACCGAAAAACACATCTTCGAAGCGCTAAATCGATCCTTCACGATACAGAAAGGAGTCTCCGACGTCGCGATCGCGGAAAGATCCAAGCTTTACGACTCGGTCAATGCGTTGCATAGAGGTTATCTAGAATTCGCGACATCGAATATTGGGACCATCATGCGCGCGAGTGCACCGGTGATGGCGGCTATGCGAAGGGAATTGGAGATTGACGGATACGATGTTAACTACGAACAGCGCCTGATCAAGCGCTTCGAAAAAATCGAAGCAGACGTGGCGCGCACGGCTACTGAATTCGTGGCCGATGTCACGGGGTCGAAGCAAACTGCAAGCACTGATCGTCAGTAAGGTTTTTGAAACGCGTCAAGGGATACCGACACTGAACTTGCCATATGCGTCCATGCATACGGTCAGTATGACTCTCGCCCGTCGCGAACCACGTTGAACGAGTGCGAACTAGGATTCAGCGGGTCAGGCGGCAATCTGATGCTCGTAGTATGGGCGCTCGCGAACTACTTTCGCGCTTTCGTTGGTAACACCAAAGCACTATCGCGCTAGAGCCGAAAACGATTCCGCCACAGTCGGCGAGTGTGTAATCCGATATGACCACAAGTTATGTCCATTTGTCGCCTAAATGACACGGAGGTTACGGATACAGCCGCTCTGCGGCGAGCGCAGCCGGATAGGATCGGCGAGGAATTCGGCTAGCAATGCGATATGGTCGCGGTACGTATGCGACCAACTGCGACGGAGCATGACTAATGAAAGCGTTCGGCTAGCTCGCGAGAGTGTGTTCGGAGGAAACGTGACAGCTGAGCACTCCACGCCAAAGATGCACCATTGTTAGAATCAGCTTATTACCAGCCTCATTGTTCCTATAATAGGCATAACAAGAACGAAGACGGTCGCAACAGCCACTTGAGCTTGATCGAACCAAAAAATAGACGCGGGGGAATAATGTTTCGAATTGCCTTCTATTTTATTGCAATTTACTTTCTATCATGTTCTCTGCAGGGGTGCAGTTGGTGGATTCAGCGCATGCAGAAATCAGAAGCGCTCCTCACGACGGCGGCACCGTTGTCGCTAAAAAATGCGTACGGCGATTTGGGCCAACCGCAGGTCGCGCCACAACAAGGTACAGCCGCCGCGACTGGATATATCAATCCCGACGATCGGAAAAACTATGTCGGCGCGGTCTTAGCCGACTCCGCAAACAAGTGCGACGTTTTCGTCGGTTCGCTGTCGGCCGGGCAACGGATAAACGACCTGACGTTTGATTTTCTGACCACGACGCTGAATGCAGTGGCGACGGTGTTTACTCCGGTGACTACTATCCATGCGTTGACTGCGGGGGCAACCGTTTCAACCGGAAGCAAACTAGCGATCAATCAGGATGTTTATCAGAAAGAGACGGCGCAGCTACTTGTTCAAGCAATCGACGCGACGTATTACAAGGACTACGCTGATTACGCCAAACAACTGGAGGGTGCCAAGGACCCTACGCAGATTTCGCCGCCGCTCGAGGTCGCGAATATCGAGACGTTTCATCGGGAATGTTCGCTGGATCGCGCGTTGACGTACGTTCTCGCAAATCAGCCTAAGGCGGTGCAGACATCGGTACCAGGCCCGCAGTCGAGTACACCAAAGCCCGCAGTGAAAGCCGAGGACGTTACGCAAGGGGCGCACTTCATGCTGGGTGATGGAACCGTGTATGTCGTGACTCAGCCCCCAAGCGCCGCGAACAATCAAACTGTTCAGTTTTTGATGCTACCGTCAAAAGGTGTCACCCCATCTGGCACTCAGTCTGCTCCGATTGACATGTTCACCAAGGTAATTTCCGGACCCTAGGTATTCCGGTCGGAGCCAATTCCCGCGGTAAAGACAAGGCCTATTGCGGCGTGCGTTGCTGCACAGAGTTGGTTTTGCGGTCGACATTGTTCACGCTGATCTGAACCGTATGCTCGTGCGATACAGCAACGCCCAGCGCTCGACCAGTTTCGGAAAGCGCGTGACCGGCAGCGGCCGGGTCGAAACGTATAACTTCGGCAGCGAGGTCGCAGCCGACCATGCATGAGCGAACGGCTGTAGGACTTTGAGAGCGCTCATTGGCACGCTGGCGAGCAGACTGAAGGTAACAGGGACCATCATCGGGCAGAGTTCGGCCAGTTTCGACGCTCAACGTTACCAGCTAGATTGGCGACAATCTGTGTCCACTTGCACGATTGCAGCGAGGGGGAAATGCCTGCAGGGTTGGCATTGATAATGGTGGACGGACTACTGGCGCTGTGTACGGGAGCAAGTCTCGTTCATATTCCAAACTGAAACCGAGCAACACGAGAACGCTAAAGGAATCATCTCCCACAGCCGATATTCAGTCATCAGGCCGATGACGACACCGCAGCTCCCGCGGTCTGAAAGTTCGGATGCTCTGCGTGGCTGAGGCATTGACCGCGGCACTGCCGTTATCAATTTTTGAACAATAGATTCGGAAATACAAAATGCGTTTTATCTCGCTTTCAGCGATCTGCGTTCTCCTCCTCGCCGCGTGCGCGGGAGCGCCCACCATGAATCCTTTACCCGCCGACCGGGGCCACGATGTAAGCGTCGCACTTACTGGTGGTGTGAGTGAATTGCAGATCGATACGGGATCGTTCGACATTTCTCCTGAAGCGAAGGCGGACCTTCTCGGGGCCTTCCATGCAGAGATGACGAAGATCGGTATTCCGGTTACGGCGTCGGGCGTTCCGGTCGCACTTCACGTAAACGAATTCAAGACACGCCCCGTTGCGGCACGGATACTCTTTGGCGCGCTCGCCGGCAGCGACCACATCAAGGGGACGGTCACGGTCGCCGGAACGGAGTTCGAGGTGGCCGACACAGGCGTCACGGTGGTGGGCGGACTAGGCGTTGTCGCGAGGAACGTGGGCGTACAGGCGGCAGATGGGATTGGGCATCTGGCTGCCGTTGCTGTCAAGTAACAAGCGCGGGATTGTCCGGGGCGATCACGAGGCCCGTGCCACAAGCGCCTTTGATTGCGGCGCGGGCAACGAAATTGTGTCCCGAAGAGGTGAGCATTCGTAGCGCGCCGTTCGGCTAATCGCGAGCGCTGGACCATTGCACCGGACTTGGCGACAATGCGACTGCTACCAGGGCTAACTATGGGGTTCAATTCATGGGTCGTCCAACTAAGAAAATGATCGGAGCAGCATTGGCGATCTGCGTGATATGCATTGTCATTGGCGTTTACTATTTCAGGTGGCAGGGCGTCGACACCTCAATTGCCAATGCCGCTGGCTACCCATCTGCGGGCGGTATCCGCTGAAGCGGATCGCTGCCAAATTGCGAGGCGATAGCCGCGGACGCATCTACGACCTGGAAACTTTGACGGGGTCGTTCCAAGATATGCTCCACTCTGCCTGGCTTCTGAGGTGTCCAATGACGGGGAATTCGTGAAGGACACGATAGCCTCGCAGATCGCTAGTTCGCATGGGCGTCGACCATGCCGAACGACCGCTCTGGAGGAGACCGAAGGTCCCTTATAGGTCGACTAGAGCCGGTCGTCGTCGGGCTCAGTTCGGCCACGATCGGAAGGTCGACACTCGCAGCCAAATGGTCGACAATTCTTACATGGTGCAGCATTACCTTGATCTGGCAAGTGCCGTTTGGGACAGCATTGAATCGCTCCCTTACTCGGAGTTCGAGAGGGGTGAGGAGCAACCAAGGAGACCGATACATGCCTAAATTCATAACGATCGGATACGGCGACCAGGAAGGGTACGATCGGACCGATGCGCGCGCTCGAGATGCAGCGCACGCGCATGACGCTCAGCTCATCGAATCAGGGGTTTTGATGGGGATCGCTGGCACACCCGTCCAGGTTCGAAACCCCAATGCGGGACGTGTTGAGACCAAGGCCGGTCCTTTTATGTCTTCCTCGTTGCCTGTAGCTGGTTTTGCAATAATTGAAGCCGCGACGTTGGCGGAGGCGGTGGAGATTGTGTCGAGGACGCCGTGTGCCGTCGCACACGGCGTGGTCGAGGTGTGGCCGCTCGAGCAAGCACAATAAGCGTGCTGACGCGCTGGTCTCGTTCTGGCATGGAATTGACGGGTGAGTTTCGAGCAACAGCTAACCGCCAATTGACATAGCTGACGCCCACAAACGACCGGTACCGGGAAAGTTGAGGGTCTCTTGCGGGTCGAACGCGGAAGTTTAGAGTTGGGTCGGGGAGGTTGATCGTCGGCCGACGACGAACTTCCGCGTTCGACCAATTACGGACCTTCAACAAAGCACCATGAATCGTCAACAATATGACTCAGCTTAACTCCCGTGCCTTCGGACGGATGTGATCTACGAATACGACCTTTCGGTAGTCTTGCCTCGTCTCACTGGCTCGCTTCGCGAAATACTCGACGCCGAGCTTGCTGGCGGGAATGTTATCGTGGAGATCAGCAGTAGTTGGCCGATGCCAAACGTGAATGTGTGGTTAAAGAGCCCCTTGGGCCAGAAGTATGCGCGCGATTACCCAAGTCTCGAATATACCTATTTGGGAGACGCGATGAACTGGTTGGAGCATTACATCGATATCGAGGCCGGAGCTATGGTCGCGGCAAAGTGCTAGGGAGTACTGTCCTCAAACATGCGGACCGTCTCCGGCCAATAAGCGACGGTCGTCATGAAATTCGAATTTCTACTTCCATGCCATCGGCAGCGCGCTGCGGTGTTGCCGGTGAATTCGCCGACAGGCAACGCCTAGTTTCGCCACCGATTCAGGCACGCTGCCGGGCGATGATTGCGGTGATCAGTGCTCGCGTGTACTTCTCGGCCGGATCAACGCCTACCGCTAACTTCTTGCGGGCAGCATCCCTTTTCCCCGTGCCACCGCAAGCGTAACGTCCGGATAGACGCCGAGCGCCAGCAACTTCTCCTTTCCGGCAAAGCGGAACTTGAGCCGCCAGTAACGCTGCCCAGCAGGCGTGACAAGCAGGAACAAGCCGCGCCGTCAAACAGCTTTTATGGCGTCTCGCCCGGCTTGGTGTTTCAGATGGCAGTATCGGTCAGCGACATGGGGCTATTTTTTAAGATGATGGCAAAAAGCTCAGTGCCCCCCCAAACGTACCCCCACATACCCCCGGATGTCCACGCTAAACCGTAGAATATTCTGGAAACAAAAACCCCATCGGGTCCTTCCGCTCGGCGGGTTTCAGGACTTCTTTGGAATTATCTAGAATACGTTCTGGTGCCGGGGACCGGACTCGAACCGGCAAGCCGTGAAGCGGCGGATTTTAAGTCCGCTATGTTTACCAATTTCATCACCCCGGCAGGGGTAGAACCACGCGTGGACGCGAATTCTACCATTGCCCGGCGAGCGCACCAAACCGGCGCAATCCAGCCCCGGCCCTCGCCTCGCTATCCCCCACCAGCAAGCAGAATCGGAGTCATGAGCAGGTCATAAACGTTCCCGATAATCCGCTCACGAAAACGTTTACATCTCGAGCGGAAACCATGATTCCAACGATCAAAGATGTCGCCGCCCACGCGGGCTTCTCCATCGCTACGGTCTCGCGTGCAATCAACGCGCCGCATACCGTGAACCCGGTCACGCTCGACAAGGTGCGTCAATCCATCGAAGCCCTCAACTTCCGTCCCAGCCCGCTGGGCCGGCAGCTGCGCGGCGAGCGCACGCGCCTCATCGGCGTGATCCTGCCGACGCTCGCCAACCCCGTGTTCGCCGAGTGCCTGCAAGGCATCGACGAGCTCGCCGCGGCGCAAGGCTACCGGCTCATGCTGATGACCACGCAATACGACGCCGACCGCGAACGTCACGCCATTGAAACGCTGCGCGAGCATCGCGTGGAAGGCCTGATCCTGACCGTCGCCGATGCCGACACGCATCCGCTGCTCGACGAGCTCGACCGCGACGGCCTGCTCTACGTGCTGATGCATAACGACACGGTACGGCGTCCGGCGGTCTCGGTCGACAACCGCCTCGCCGCATTCGACGGCGTACGCATGCTGATCGCCCACGGCCATCGCCGCATCCTGATGCTCGCCGGCACGCTCGCCGCCTCGGACCGCGCCCGCCAACGCCATCTCGGCTACGCGCAGGCGATGCAGCAGGCCGGCCTCACCCCCTCGCCCGCGCTCGAAGTCGATTTCAACGCCGACGAACTGTCGCCGTCCGTGCTCGCGCATCTGACCAGCGGCCCGAACCGCCCGAGCGCCCTCTTCTGCAGTAACGACCTGCTCGCCATGGTCGTGATGCGCGGACTGCGACGGGCGCGTCTGCAGATTCCGCACGACATGTCGATTCTCGGCTTCGACGGACTCGCCATGGGTGAGTTGCTGTCGCCGCCGCTGGCAAGCGTCTGTGCGCCGAATCGCGAGATCGGCTGCGCCGCCTGGCGTCGCTTGCTGGCCCGCGTAACCGGCACCTATGAATCGCTCGGCGAAACGTCGCTCACCCTGACGCTGCCGCACAGTTTGCGTGAAGGCGCCACCATCGCGGCGATTTCGAACCGCGCCGACAATCCGCCCGCGCGTGCGTCGACCTCGGCCGAAGAACCGTTTGCATAAGCCGTTACTACTACGTTGAACCTCAAACCACCCGCTCTCTTCTCTTCAGGAGACCCGCAGTGATCCGCTCTTCAACACGTCTTGCTTCTTCGCTCAAACCGCTCTGGCGCTGCCTTGCCCGCAGCACGGCCGGCGCGCTGTCGGCCGGCATGATCGTTACCGCCGCGTTCGCCGCCTTCACGCCGCTTGCGGCCCATGCCGACGAAACCGCGATCTGCTACAACTGCCCGCCTGAATGGGCCGACTGGGCGAGCCAGATCAAGGCAATCCAGCAAAAGACCGGCATTCGCGTACCGTTCGACAACAAGAACTCCGGTCAGTCGATTGCACAACTGATGGCCGAACAGAAGAGCCCTGTCGCGGACGTGGTGTATCTCGGCGTGTCGTCGGCGTTCCAGGCGAAAGACAAAGGCGTCATCCAGCCGTACAAGCCCGCGCACTGGGACGACATTCCGGCGAACATGAAGGACCCGCAAGGCTACTGGTTCACGATCCACTCGGGCACGCTGGGCTTTTTCGTCAACAAGGACGCGCTCGAAGGCAAACCGGTCCCGCGTTCGTGGGCCGACCTGCTCAAACCTGAGTACAAAGGCATGATCGGCTACCTCGACCCGTCGAGCGCGTTTGTCGGCTACGCGGGCGCGGTTGCGGTGAATCAGGCGCTCGGCGGCACGCTCGATAACTTCGAGCCAGGTCTCGACTGGTTCCGCAAGCTGAAGGCCAACGCGCCGATCGTTCCGAAGCAGACCGCCTATGCGCGCGTGATGTCCGGCGAAATCCCGATCCTGCTCGACTACGACTTCGACGCTTATCGCGCGAAATACAAGGATCACGCCAACGTCGAATTCGTGATCCCCAAGGAAGGCACGATCTCCGTTCCGTACGTGATGAGTCTTGTGAAGGGTGCGCCGCATGAAGCGAACGGCAAGAAGGTGCTCGATTTCGTACTGTCGGACGAAGGCCAGAAACTGTGGGCCGAAGCCTACCTGCGCCCGGTGCGGGCGAACGCGATGACCCCGGATATCGCCGCCAAATTCCTGCCCGCAAGCGATTACGCACGCGCCAAGCCGGTCGACTTCGGCAAAATGGCCGAGAAACAGGCCAGTTTCGGTGAGCGCTATCTACAGGTGATGCATTGAACGACGTTACGTTCCCGCTGCGCTGGCGCGTCGCCCTGATCGCGCCGGCGCTGGCGGTTTTCATCGCGTTCTGGCTGCTGCCGATGGGCGTGCTCGCGCAAATCAGCGGCGACGGCCACGCGTTCGCGACCTATCGCGCGATGCTGACGAATCCGCGCTACATGTCGAGTCTCGGCGCGACCGTCATGTTGTCCGCGGCGGTCACGGCGGCGACTCTGGTGCTTTCGGTGATCGCCGGTTTGCTGCTGGCGCGCCGCGAGTTTCCGCTCAAGCGCACGCTGCTCGCGCTGCTGACGTTTCCGTTGGCATTCCCAGGCGTCGTGGTCGGTTTCATGGTGATCATGCTGGCGGGACGCCAGGGGTTGATCGGCGCGTTGTCGTTGAAACTCACCGGCGACCGCTGGGTGTTCGCCTACTCGATGAGCGGCCTCTTTCTCGGCTACCTGTACTTCTCGATTCCGCGCGTGATCGTTACCGTGATGGCGTCGGCAACCAAGCTCGATGCCTCGCTCGAAGAGGCCGCGCGTTCACTCGGCGCCTCGTCGTGGCGTATCACGCGCGACATCGTGTTGCCCGCGTTGTCGCCCGGTCTGATCGCAGCGGGCGCGGTATGTTTCGCGACCGCCATGGGCGCCTTCGGCACCGCCTTCACGCTGGCCACCGACATCGACGTGCTGCCGATGACCATCTACACCGAGTTCACGCTGAACGCGAACATGGTGACCGCGGCGGGCCTGTCCATTGTGCTCGGCATCGTCACGTGGGCCGTGCTGGCGTTCGCTCGTAGCGTGAGCGGCTCGACAGTCGCTGCAAGCGCATGAGCCGCACGTCCAAACCGGATGACAGGACTTCGATGAATTCCATCAGTACTCCCCTGACGCCCGCTGCAAAGCCGCGCGCGCGGCGTCTCAGGCTACCGGCGTCGCGCACCTGGCTGGCAGCCGGCCAGTGGTTCGTTACGCTGCTGCTGTGTGCGTTTCTGATCGTACCGGTCGTGATGTCGATCATGGCCGGGCTCACGGTCAACTACTTCAAGGGCGTATCGAGCGGACTCACGCTGCGCTGGCTCGGCGAAGTGTGGACGCAGTATCACGGCTCAGTATTTCTCTCGCTCGAAGTAGCCGCGGCGACCCTGCTGATCACGCTGCTGACTGGCGTGCCCGCCGGCTACGTGCTGGCGCGCAGCAAGACGCGGATCTCGCGCCTCATCGAAGAGTTTCTGGTGTTGCCGATCGCACTGCCCGGCCTCGCTTCAGCGCTTGCGCTGCTGGTGGTGTATGGCGGCTTCACGATGTTTCGCATGAGCGTCGCGTTTATCGTCGTCGGACACGTGGTGTTCACGCTGCCGTTCATGGTGCGTGCGGTTGCCGCCGTCTGCGCGAGCAGCGATCTGCGCACGCTCGAAGAAGGCGCGGCGAGCCTCGGCGCGAGCTTCTTTCAGCGCTTCGTCACGATCGTGCTGCCGAATGCGAGGCCAGGAATCGTCGCCGGCGCGCTGGCGGTGCTGACGCTCTCGATCGGTGAATTCAACCTGACGTGGATGCTGCATACGCCCGACACTAAGACACTGCCGGTCGGTCTCGCCGATACCTATGCCTCCTTGCGTATCGAAATCGGCAGTGCCTACACGATTCTGTTTTTCATCATGACGATGCCGCTCCTCGTCGCAATGCAATGGCTCGGTGTCGATGCGACTGGCCAGCGCAGCGCGGGAAAGAAACGCGTCGCCGACTCCCGCTCGAAGCCTACCCCGACGTCCACGACATGAAACTCGACTCCGTTTCCATCACGCTCACGCAATGCGCGAAAACGTTTCGCGGCACGCGTGTGCTCGAACCGCTCGATCTGCAGATCGGCGCCGGTGAGACGCTGGTCCTGCTCGGGCCGTCCGGTTGCGGCAAAACCACCACGCTGCGCATGATCGCGGGCCTCGAAACACCCGACGCCGGCGGCGGCATCGCATTCGGCGACGAAGACGTCACCGCGCTGCCGATCGAAAAACGCCAGGTCGGCATGGTGTTTCAGAGCTACGCGCTGTTTCCGAACCTGACCGTGCGCGGCAACATCGGCTACGGTCTGAAAATCAAACGCGTGCAGGCTGAAATCGCACGGCAGCGCGTCGACGAATTGCTCGCGATGATGCGTCTTACCGCCCACGCGGATAAACCGATCGATCAGCTGTCGGGCGGCCAGCGTCAGCGCGTTGCGCTGGCGCGCGCCCTCGCCGTGCAACCCCGCGTGCTGCTGCTCGACGAACCGCTGACCGCGCTCGACGCGCGTTTGCGCGACACCTTGCGCAGCGAGATGAATACGTTGCTGCGCGAGTTGGGCATCACAACCGTGTACGTGACCCACGACCAGGCCGAAGCAATGGAACTCGGCGACCGTATCGTCGTGATGAGCGCCGGGCGCATCGAGCAGATCGGGTCGCCGCGCGACATCTATTACCGCCCGGCGAATCGCACTGTCGCGCAATTTGTCGGCACCATCAACCGGCTGGCGGGCGAGCGGCGCGACGGCCTGCTGACCACGATCGGCGGCGCCGTGCCGCTGCCCGCAGGCTCCGGGCGCGCAAGCGCGGCACATGAATTTTTCTTCCGACCCGAAGACGCGTATCTTGCCGACCCGGCCAACGCGCAACTGCGCGGCAATATCGAAAGCTCGGCGTTTCTCGGTGAGCGCACCCGTCTGACGATCGGGGGCGCCGCACCGGACGCCTTGCTGATCGACGTCGCCGGCCGCGTAGAACTCGCGCGTGGCACGCCGGTCGGAATTTCGATCGCGCAGGACGCGCTGATTGCGCTATCGTAATGACACAGCGCTGCGTTTCTGGTGCGCCATAAAGAAGGACATCCCCATGCTGCTGGCTCAAATTAGCGACCTGCATATCAAACGGCCCGGCGCGCTGGCATATCGCCGCGTCGACACCGGCGCTTATCTCGCGCGCACTGTCGCCGCGCTCAATGCGCTGGAGCCGCGTCCCGACGCGGTGATCATGACCGGCGATCTCGTCGATCAGGGCGATCCGGAACAGTACGCGCACCTGAAGACGCTGCTCGCGCCGCTCGAGATCCCCTACTTCCTGCTGGTGGGCAATCACGACGAACGGACCGCGCTACGCGCCGCATTTCCCGATCGCGCCGAATTGCACAGCGGCGGCGAGTTCGTGCACTACGCGGTCGATATCGGACCGCTGCGCGTAATCGCGCTCGACTCGATGGTGCCGGGTGAAAGCGCCGGCAATCTGTGCGACACGCGGCTCGCGTGGCTTGCCATGCAACTCGATGCGGCACACGGCAAACCGACAGTGGTCGCGTTGCACCATCCGCCATTCGTTTGCGGCATCGGACACATGGATGAGTTACGGCTCGATCCCGTTGCCGCCGACAAGCTCGCCGCCTTGATCGCACGTTATCCGAACGTCGAGCGGGTGATCTGCGGCCATGTGCACCGGCCCATGTTCGTGCGTTTTGGCGGCACGATCGCCTCGGCGGTGCCGGCGCCCGCGCATCAGGTCGGGCTCGATCTGCGCGAGGACGCGCCCTCGGGATTCATGATGGAGCCGCCCGCGTATGCCTTGCATCGCTACGATCCGGCGACAGGCATCGTCACCCATCATGCGTATGTCGACAAGGCCGACGGCCCGTATCCGTTTTACGAGCCTGAAGGCGCGTTGATCGATTGATGACGCCGCCGCTTCGCCGGATCAGGCGGCGACAAAGGTTTGCCGTACGCGCCTGGATAGCCTGAAATACGGTATCCCCAGCGCGGCGGCGGCGACGGCTTGTACGAAACCGTCGAACGGGATGGCGATGTCGATGCCGATGGTCTGCGTCATGTGATCGCCCAGCAGGTAGGCGATGGTTCGCATGATGACGACTGCTAGCAACCACGCCTGCGCCTGTATGGGAAACCGCGCCGATTTGCGCCGCACGAGCAACGCCAGCCAGCCCGCGCCGGCAACGATGAACGAGCCGATGAGCACGTCGCAGCCCACCATCGCGACCACGGTGCGATACCAGCCGTGCGTTTCGGGGCGCATGAATACGGCCAGCAGTTCCCATTCGAGCATGAACCTGAGCGGATCGCGCAATGCGAGCGCGGTTGAAAGCGCCCATGCGGCGAGACAGATCAGGGCGATGAGCAAGCAGCCGCCGATTTGCCGGGGTTCGGGTTTCGAGCTTGTATTCATAAAATCGGTCACGTGATGGATCTGGTTGCGCGTATTGAGCGCGCCGATTCTACGAATGAAAACCGAACGACCATCTCATTTTTACTGAAAGGCACCCTGGGTGCCGTCAGCACGATCCGGCCTGCTCCGGTATGATCGGCACGCTTGAGGACTGCGCATGGGCCGGTCCACCGATGGTCTTCTCTCATGTCCACATCCGAAGCGTCCACTCCTGTTTCCGCCGACCGCTCGTTGCGCGGCTTGCTGCTTCTGCTCGCGACGATTGCCGGTGTAGCGGTCGCGAACATCTATTACAACCAGCCGCTGCTCGACAATTTGCGGCAGTCGTTTCCGAACAGCGCGTCGTGGGTCGGCGCGGTACCCGCCGTGACGCAGCTTGGCTACGCGGCCGGGATGCTGTTGCTGGCGCCGCTCGGCGACCGCTTCGATCGCCGCCGTCTGATCCTGCTGCAGATCGCGGGCATATGCGTTGCGCTGGTGCTGGCGTCCACGGCGCCTACGTTGACGGTGCTGATTGTCGCGAGCCTTGCGATCGGTGTGCTCGCCACTATTGCGCAGCAGGCGGTGCCCTTCGCGGCCGAACTCGCGCCCGCATCCGGGCGTGGCCATGCTGTTGGCACGGTGATGAGCGGACTGTTGCTGGGGATTCTGCTGGCCCGGACCGCGGCGGGGATTGTCGCCGAGTATTTCGGCTGGCGAGCCGTGTTTGGCGCTTCGGTCGTTGCGTTGCTGGCGCTGGCGGTGGTGATCATTTTGCGTCTGCCGAAGAGCAAGCCGACCTCGACGTTGCCGTACGGCAAGCTGCTGGTTTCGATGTGGCACCTGGTGGTCGAGCATCGGGCGCTGCGTGAAGCCTCGCTGACCGGGGCGGCCATGTTCGCGGCGTTCAGCATTTTCTGGTCTGTACTCGCGTTGTTATTGGCGGGCGCGCCGTTTCACCTTGGGCCGCAGGCCGCCGGCCTGTTCGGGATTGTCGGCGCGGCGGGGGCGATGGCTGCGCCGCTTGCCGGCAAGTTTTCCGACCGACGCGGACCGCGGGCGATTATCACGGTGTCGATTGTGCTGGTGGCGATTTCGTTTGTTGTGTTTGCCTTGTCGGCGAAGAGCATTGTTGGGTTGGTGATTGGTGTGATCGTGCTCGATATCGGTGTGCAAGCGGCGCAGATTTCCAATCAATCACGGATTTACGCGTTGAAGCCGGAGGCGCGGAGCCGTGTGAATACTGTCTATATGGTGGCTTATTTTATTGGCGGGGCCGTTGGGTCTGGGGTTGGTGCTGTGGTTTGGCCGGCTTTTGGATGGGTTGGGGTTAGTGTTGCCGGGGTGGCTTTTGCAGGGCTTGCAGCGTGGAATCATTTGAGGCTTCCAGCCAGGGGGTAGGAGTTAGGGGTTTTTTGCCTGCTCGGCGGGTTGGGTTGTTTGTGGTGTGGTTTGTATTTGCACCTGCGGTGTTGGCCTTTTCTTGTTCTGACTTCTTGGGCCTTTTCTTGATTTTTTATTGGTCTTGTTTGGCTGTGCGCTTACGGCGTTGGCCTTTCCTTGATTTCTTATTGGTTTATTAGCGTTGCCCCTGTGCGGGGCGGCACTTACTTTCTTTGCCGCCGCAAAGAAAGATAAGCAAAGAAAGCGGCTTACCCCGCCAGCTCATAAGCGGGTCCCCCGCACAGCCACGGTAGTGGTGCATCTGGAATCCGTGCTCTCGCACATTCGGCTTTAGTGACACAGGGCTCATCCGCTCCCACTCCGCACTGCGTGCGTCGCGGACGGGTCTGCATGGGAAACCAGGGGGGTCATTTCGCGTAGCGGGGGCCATCGGCTTCGCCTCGGCGATGTGTCGAAAAACGCGCTGGTTCTCGAACCGCGCTTCGGCGCGCGCAGCGCCGCCGGAAGTATGACACCCTTGTCACTAGCGCCGAATGTGCGGGAACACAGATTCCAGATGCACCACTGCCCCCTCCAAGCCAGGGGACCCGCTTATGAGCTAGCGGGGTAAGCCGCTTTCTTTGCTTATCTTTCTTTGCGGCGGCAAAGAAAGTAAGTGCCGCCCCGCACAGGGGCAACGCTAATAAACCAATAACAAAACAAGGAAAGGTCAACGCCATAAGCACACAGACAAACCAGACCAATATCAATTCAAGGAAAGGCCAAAGAAGTCAGAGCAAGAAAAGGCCAACGCCATAAAGAACACAACCAAACCAACGCCACGCGAACACCCCCCTACCCCCCAGCGCCCCGCGCAAAAGCATACTCATGTAACGCATCAATAACCCGATCAAACTCAAACGACTTGTCGTAAAAATGCCGGACACCATACTGTTCACACCGCTCCCGATAAGCCGGCAACGCATGATTCGTCAACACAGCAGCGAAAATCGAATCGATCATCCCCTCGCGCTGCAAGTAAGCAAGCACCGGCACCCCTGAGCCCTGCTTCAGTTGCAGATCCACAATCACCGCATCAAAAGCTTCATCGATCAACAAGGCAATCGCCTGATCGGCAGAATCCGCATACGCGGCCACCTGCAACATTCCCGATGCATCGATGGCCTCGACAAGGCTCCTGCGGATCAGCGGCGAATCCTCGATCAGCAGCACTCGCAACGGCGCGCGGCTGGCTGGATTGGCGTCACTGTTCGATTCGCTGTTCATCGGCGTATCTCGACACGTCCATTATTCGATCAAACCATTCTTGATCGCGTAATAAGTCAGATCGGCATTGTTAGCGAGGCGCATCTTCTCCAACACGCGAGCCCGATAAGTACTCACGGTCTTCACCGACAAATGCAATTCCTCGGCAATGTCGGTCGGAATCTGTCCCGCCGCGAGCTTGCAGAATATCTGGAACTCGCGCTCAGATAGTGCTTCATGCGGCCGCCCCGCCGAAGGCTTGTCGAGGCTGTCGGCTAGTGAATCGGCCACCGCCTCCGACAGGTAACGATGCCCACGCGCCACCGCTCGGATCGCCCGCACAATCTCCTCAGGCTCGCAGTCCTTGTTGAGGTACCCATTGGCGCCCGCGCGCAGCAGGTTGATCGCGTACTGGCTCTCGGGATAACCCGACAGAATCAGCACGCCCTGCTCGGGCCTCAACTGCTTGATGACCCGCAACGTGTCGATGCCGTTCTTGTCCGGCATCGCGATGTCGAGCAGCACCACATCGAACGCCTGCTCCCGCACGAGGCCAATGGTCTCGTCGCCGGTGGCCGCTTCAGCCGCGACGCACATATCCGGCTCGTCAGCGACGAACTGTCTGAAGCCACCTCGGACGATCGCATGGTCGTCAGCTATCAACACTCGAATCATCGGTCTCGTGTCCCTGCTAAAGGATTGCTCCAATGCAGACATTGTAGTGATCTCCGGCAACGCCCGCGCCGACGACGCGAAGCCACTGTAGTAAAAGTCGCGGACGGCGCCGCGACGCAAACCATCCAGATCCTTCAGCGCGAGCAATCGCCGCCCGCGCTTCAACCGTTGTTACCCACGGCCTTCGAGCAGGTCCGCCATATCGTCGGCGTGCTCTTCTTCAACTGCGAGGATTTCCTCGAACAGCCGGCGTGTCGTCACGTCCTTCTCGCCAAGATAACGCACGATCTCGCGATACGTATCGATTGCAATGCGCTCGGCAATCAGGTTCTCGCGAATCATGTCCGTGAGATCGCCGCCTTCGTTGTATTCCGAATGCGAACGCGTCTTCAGACCGTCCGGTGCGAAATCCGGCTCGCCGCCAAGTTGCACGATACGCTCGGCGATGCGGTCGGCATGCTCCTGCTCTTCTGCCGCGTGCGCCGCAAATTCCGCGGCGACGGACTCGGAGTTGATGCCCTTGGCCATGAAATGATGCCGCTTATAGCGCAGCACGCAGACGATTTCCGTGGCCAGCGAGTCATTGAGCAGTTTCAGCACTGTCTTGCGGTCAGCCCCGTAGCTTTGCGTAACCGGACCATCCGACATGTGCTTGCGCGCGTCGTCGCGGATCTTTTTCAGGTCCATCACGAACGCATCGCCAGATTGAGGTGCGGCGCTCTGAGCGCCAGAAGACTTCGCCATTGAGATTCTCCTTTATCCGGTATGGGGGAACTGCGTATCCCGCACGAATCGCGCCTGATAAGCGGGTTCGGATAACGCGGGGTTCAAATAACGCAGCCCAAGGATGGCTATTCGTCTACGTTCGAAACACGCCGAGCAGCAGCGTCACCACGAACACGACAAGGAAGATGTAGAACAGAATCTTCGCGATTTCCGCCGCACCCGCCGCAATACCGGTAAAACCGAACACGGCGGCAATGATCGCAATCACGAAAAAGACGATGGCATAGTGAAGCATGGCGACACTCCCTGTAGATATCTGCGTAAAGAGGCCTTGGAGGCCTTGGAGACCCTGAGCCGCACCTGGTATGAACCCGAAGCGAACCACGCCCTCACAACCGGTGGGAACGGCACGCACGCGTTTCATCGAGCGGCGCTAGTCGATAATTTTCTTCGTCACCACGAAGCCAAGAACGAGGAACACCACGCACAGAACCACGAACACGACAAACAGGAACTTCGCAATCGCCGCTGCGCCCGCCGCCACGCCGGTAAAGCCGAGCAGCCCGGCGACTATCGCCACGACGGCGAAGAACAATGCCCATTTCAACATGATGGCCTCCTCCAGAATCAGTCAATGAACGGTCAGGTCCATCCTATCGAGCGTCGGCAGTCGGCGCATTCCGACATGCTCCGTTTTTCGTGTGAGAATCCGCTTACATGGAATTACGGCCGCGTTACGCTGATTGCATCGGCCGAGGCGCACGGAAATTGCAACTCGTGAGGCCACGCGGGCACACAATTGCGAAGCCCAGCGCACGTTAGACCGATGCCCCACCTAAGGAGCCGAATGTGCCGTACGCGTCGAAGATGCAGAAACCCGGGGCCGTAGCGCGATTGGGCGACTGGATGCGCAATCGCAGTTGGGCAATCGCAATGACCGTGGCCATTGTCATCACCGTAGGCGGGCTCGTGATTCTCGAAACCGCGCGCGAGCGGATTGCCGCGGAGTACGAAACGGCGCTCGAAGCACGCGGCGTCACCGTGCAATTGAGCACGCTCGCAAGCCAGCTATCCCGCCTGAGCGCGTACCAAAGCGATTTTCTTCTGACGAAGCGGGATGTGTCCGCTCAGGGTTTCTGCGCGAGCGCCGCGCAGATCCGGCAGAACGAACAACAGCTCGGCAGGTTCTACCGCAGCGGCAACGCAGACAGCGCCGAACTCGCGAGTTTCACGCAGATCGTCGCGCTGATCGAGGCGCGTATCGGAGCGGGGGCTGCTGCGGTGCAACGCGCCGCGCCGCATCCGCTCGATCTCGCCGCCTGCGGCAGCGCGAGCGCGGCCAATCCCGCCGATGCCACGCTGGTTGATAGCACGCTCACTTTGCTGCGCGACAACGAGGAACGCCGCGCGCAGCACGCACTCGATGCAAGCCGCGCCGACCAGCGTATCTCCACGCTGTGCGCGGCCGGGCTATCCGCGCTGAACATCGTGCTGTTCATCCTGCTGTTTCGCAATCTCGGCATCCAGATGGACCGGCAGGCGCGCGTGCAGCGTCAACTGATCACCCAACAGGAAGAACTCGACCAGCTCGTCAATGAACGCACGCGTCAACTCGAAGCACTAGGCTGGCACTTGCAGGCCGTCAGCGAAAACGAGAAGACCCAGCTCGCGCGCGAACTGCACGACGAACTCGGGGCCATTCTGACCGCCAGCAAAATGGATGTCGCCTGGGCCCACCGCAAGCTGAAAGACAACGAGCCGGACATCGCGGAGAAACTGAAGCGCGCACTCGCCAATCTCGACCAGGGCATCGCCCTGAAGCGCCGCATCATCGAAGACATGCGACCCACCGTGCTGACGAACTTCGGCCTCGTCACCGCGCTGCGCACGCTCGCCGACGAAGCCGCACAGCGCAACAACTGGACGCTCGAATCGCATTTGCCCGCCGACGATGTCCAGCTCGACGAGCAAACCGAGATCGCACTCTTTCGCGTCGCGCAGGAGTCGCTCACGAATGCCGCCAAGTACGCGCGAGCTTCGAAGGTATCGATCGCGCTGCAGGTCGGCGATGGCCAGGTGGCGCTGCATATCGCGGACAACGGCGTCGGCATCACGCCGGCCGATCTGAAGCGCACCCATACTCACGGGCTGCTCGGCATGCGCCAGCGGGTCGCCGCGCACGGCGGGCGCTTCGACATTCAACGCGGCGTGCCGGGCGGCACCGACATTCGTGTGGTGATGCCCAGTGTCAGCACGGCAACACCGTCGCTGGATCTGCCTGCGTCGTCTTCGTCGAAAACACCTGTCCAGTAAGGCCCTACGGCACATTGGAGCAGCCCGTGTAGGAGTGCGCCGACGCAAACACGGGAGCACGCCTACAACAAAATCGCAGCGCAACTGACAGCGCGGCCCCCGCCCTTTTTTTAACATGCAATCAGACCGGATCGACTGGCGCACGCCGCGGTCGGACGACAGCTAGCCACGCTAGCGCGTGCCCTTAAAGAATGGCACGTCAACCGATGCATTCTCGACAAGGAGAACTCTCATGAATCGACTGATCGCTTTGCTTCTCATTGCGGGGACAGCGGCACTCGCGGGTTGCAACACGGTGGCGGGAGCCGGGCAGGATATTTCGAAGGGTGGTAACGCCATCACCAATTCGGCCGATCAGGCCAAATAGGCTGGCGGCAACTCAACGACTTCCTGGCGCCTTACGGCGCCTTGGGTCTCTTGAGATGCCGGATCTCCATGGCTCGTCGCGGGAAACCGCGGCGGGCTTTTTTTATTGCGAGCCACGCGAACAACAAACAAGGAAAGCGGCAATCCACTTAAGTGAATCGCCGCATGGTCCTTCTAGCGACTGGCTCGCTGGCATGTACCGCAAGCCACGCACTCGCGCTGGCACGCGGGTTTATAGGCCTGGGTTCATAGGCCTATTACTGGCCCGTCAGCGTGTTCGACAGCTCGACACTCGGCGTGCCGGTGTTGCCGTTCTGGGCGACCAGCAGATGGATCTGTCCCGGCACAAGCTGGCTCAAGGTGCCGCCGATCGGCACCGACGTCACGAGCCAATCCGCGTTATTCGACAGCGAGAAGGATGCCGACTGGAAGATCGGCGTCTTGCTGCCCGCCACCGTCGCGATCAGCACATATTCCCCGCCGGACACATAGATCGAGTCCTGGCCGCTTGCCGGCACGGCGTTCTTGAATGACACGCCTGCCATTGTCGGGCTGATGCCGGTGATGGCCGTATTGGTCGACTGAACCAGATACAGATCGAGATTGCTCGCGTTGGCCGATGCGTTAAAGCCGCGCAGACGCGCGCTGTTGGACAACAGGCCCTTGTCGAACGGGTCGTCGATCAGGCCGATATCCGGTGCGGCCAGGCCCGGCAACGCCAGTACCGTGTAATCGTGACCCTTCGCGACATCGGGGAAGTTGCCGCTCGCGAGCGCGGTCGTCGTCCCGGTGGGCGCATATGCGACCGTGGTCGAACCCGTGTTGATGTTGGTGAGGTTCGTCACGCCTTTATAGCTGACGTTCGTCTGTCCCGAGGGCGCGGAGCCGTTCACGAGAAAGTCGACTGCCGGCCCGCCTGGAATCGCATTGATGAAATGGATTTCCGGATTCGTCAGACCGAGCTCCTTGCCGACGTCGCTGCTGCCGCCGCCACCGCATGCGCTCAGAATGGATGTAGCAGCAACTACAGCCGCCATGGTTCGGATCATTTTCATTGTGTTCACCTCTCTGTATCGAGCCCGCGGCCCGTGCATCCGCCTTCAGCAATGCATGTGCCGCTCGATGCGGCAGGCTTCCCCGATCCGCAGAAGCCTTTATGGAGCGGAGCGCGACGCGGATTAGAATTTTTCCTCGGAGAGTTGGCACGTCCGGCAGTGTATTGTTCGCGCACAACCCATACTTACACGGTCCCTGCATGTCTTACCAACACTTGCTCGCCGAGCTCGATCTCGGCTTCACTCGCTTGCGCAATCGCGTGGTGATGGGTTCCATGCACACCGGCATGGAAGACCGTTTCTGGAATTACCCGAAACTGGCCGCGTATTTCCGCGAGCGCGCGAAGGGCGGAGTCGGCCTGATCGTCACGGGCGGAATCTCGCCGAACCGGCAAGGCTGGCTGCTGCCTTTCGGCGGCACGCTGAATTCGGTATTCGATCTGCGCAATCACCGCCTGCTCACCGAGGCCGTACATGCCGAAGGCGGCAAGATCGCGTTGCAGATCCTGCATGCGGGACGTTATGGATACCAGCCGTTTGTCGTGTCGGCATCGGCGCTCAAATCGCCGATCTCGAAGTTCAAACCGCGTGCGCTCACGGAAGCCGGTATCGCGCGGACCGTGCGCGACTATGCCCGCTGTGCGCGCCTCGCCCAGCGCGCCGGTTACGACGGCATCGAAATCATGGGCAGCGAGGGCTATCTGCTCAACCAGTTCCTGTGCCCGCGCACGAACCGGCGCACCGACCGCTACGGCGGCAGCATCGAGAACCGCATGCGGCTCGCGCGCGAAATTGTCGAGCGCGTGCGTGCCGTATGTGGCGAACGCTTTATCGTCGTGTACCGACTTTCGCTGATTGACCTGGTCGAAGGCGGCAACACGTGGGAAGAAACCGTGCAGGTCGCCCAGGCGCTCGAAGCCGCGGGCGTCACGATGTTCAACACGGGAATCGGCTGGCACGAAGCGCGGGTGCCGACCATCGTGACCTCGGTGCCGCGTGCAGCGTTCGCCGCGCTGAGCGCGCGGCTCAAGGCTGCGGTCAAGGTGCCGGTGATCGTGTCGAACCGCATCAATACGCCCGAGGTCGCCGAAGCACTGCTCGCCGAGGGCGCGGGCGATCTGGTGTCGATGGCAAGGCCGCTTCTCGCCGACCCGGAGTTCGTGCAGAAAACCGCTGATGGACGCGCGCACGAAATCAACACCTGCATCGCCTGCAATCAGGCCTGCCTCGACCACACGTTCAAGAACCAGCGCGCGACCTGCCTCGTGAATCCCCGTGCAGGACGCGAAACCGAGTTGATCTACCGGCCGGTCGCAAGCCCGCAGGCCGCGCGTTCGATCGCGGTGGTCGGCGCGGGGCCAGCGGGACTTTCCGCGGCGACGGTTGCGGCCTCGCGCGGCCATCGCGTCACGTTGTTCGATGCGAGCGCAACCATCGGCGGCCAGTTCAATCTGGCGATGCGCGTGCCGGGCAAGGAGGAGTTCAGCGAAACGATCCGCTATTTTCAGAGCCAGTTGCAGCGGCATCGTGTCGACGTGCGGCTCGATACGCGCGTCGATCCGGCGCTGCTCGCGGCAGGCGGCTACGACGATGTGATCGTCGCCACGGGCATCGTGCCGCGGAGCCCGGCGATTGCCGGCATCGACGGCGCCAACGTGCTGTCTTATGTGGACGTATTGCGCGGCGTGCCGGTGGGTCGGCGTGTCGCGGTGATCGGTGCGGGCGGGATCGGTTTCGACGTCAGCGAATTCTTGCTGCACCGTGCAGGCGACCCTCTGCCGATGCCGCGCGACGCATGGCTCGACGAATGGGGCGTCGATCTCACGGTGCGGGAGCGCGGCGGCTTGAAAGCGCCGGCGCCGGCACAGCCGCCCCGCGAAATCTGGTTGCTGCAACGCAAGCCGGGCAAGCTCGGTATGGGGCTCGGTAAAACCTCGGGCTGGGTGCATCGCGCCACGCTGGCAAGAAACGGGGTGAAGATGCTCGGCGGGGTGTCGTACCTGGAAATCAGCGCACGCGGGTTGAGGATTGCGCGCGAGGGCGTCGAAGAATGGCTCGAAGTGGATACGGTTGTGGTGTGCGCGGGACAGGAATCCTTGCGCGACCTGGTTCCGCAGACGTCCGCACACACTGCTGACACGTCAAACGCCGCGAATCAGGCCGGTGGCGGGGCTGGCAGCGCGAGCGGTACAAACGGTGCAAACGGCACGAATGGCACAAATGGCACGAACGGCCCGCGCTATCACGTGATCGGCGGCGCCAAGGTGGCAACGGAACTGGACGCGAAACGCGCGATACGCGAGGGTGCGGAAGTGGCGGCGGCGCTTTGAAGCAGCAGCGAGACGCGCAGGTGGCGACAGCATGCTGAGCGGCGGAACGCTGAAACCCAAAGACCGGAGAACCGGCGACGGGCAACACAAGCCCGCCGCCGTCTCTGCTCAGGCGAGCCCCTTCTTCCGGTAGTCGAACCAGAAAGACAGGCCCACGCTGGCCAGAATCACAATCGTCGCGATGACCGTGGAATGCGTGACCGGCTCGCCGAGCAACAACGCGCCGAGCGCCACCGCGACCACCGGATTCACGTACATGCAGCTGCTGGCGATAATCGGACTCGTATGCCGGATCAGGAAACCGTACGCGACGTAGGCGGCCATCGTCCCGATCAGCATGAGGTAGACGAAAGCCAGCACCGGCAGAAAATGCACGTCCATCATCCGCTCGCCGGACACCCAGGCGACCATCGTCGACATCGCGCCGCCGAGGCCGATCTGCAGCGACGTCGATAGAAACAGGTCCGACGGCAGCTTCAGCCGGCCGGCCAGATGCGCGCCGCCGGCCCAGAAAAGCGCACCGCACAGAATGGCGAGACTACCGCCCGCCGATCCCGGGGCGCTGTCGCCGTGACTCAGGATCGCGATGCCCACCAGCCCGAGGCCGACCGCGAACCACTCGCCGCGGCCGATCTTGCGCCCCGCCACCGCCGCGATCACCGTCGCGAACAGCGGCACCGTCGCCACCATCACGGCCGCGGTGCCGGTGCCGACCGTGCGCATGCCATAGGCCAGCATGCCGCTCGACAAGCCGACCAGCATCGTGCCGACCAGGCCCGCATTGCGGATTTCGCCCGCAGTCGGCCAAACCGGATTGCGGCGCGCCGCGAAAATGAAGAGCCCTACCCCGGCAAACAGATTACGCAACCCCGAGAGCAGCAGCGGCGGAAACGAGCCGAGTGCGACATGCACGGCGAGATAGGTCGAGCCCCAGACGAGATAAACGACAGTGAGCGCGAGCGCGATCTGGCCGTTGCGGGACTGCGGCAAACGGATCGGAAAACCACGCGGGAAACGGCTTGGGAGCTGCGGCGACATGCGTTAGCCCGCCCAAGCCGCTCGAGGTGCTGCGCCCCCGCTGAAAACCCGGTGGCGGGATGGCGGACACCGCATCGGCGATGCGGTCTGACGGGCGAGGCTGGCGGACATGTCGGTGGAACGGAAAGACGATAGATGGCCAATGGGGCCACAACGCCGTGGCGGTCGCAAGGAATCGACCCACGGCTGACACGCGCTAAACATCGGGCGCGACGCCGCATTATGCAGTAAGCGTCCACCGCGTCGCTTGAAAGAATCGTAACTTTTTGCGTACATGCAACAGAAAAGCCGGGGACGCATCCCCGGCTTTCGCTTGACGTGTGAAACCGGCCGCTCAGACTATGCGAGCGGCATCGCCGGCCACGCTCAGTTGGCCATCGCGCCCGATGCTTCGTGCTTCATACCCATCGCGTCGCCGCTTTTCTTCATCTTGTCGTGCTTCATCGCGTCCTTTTTCATGCTGTCTTTCGACATGGTGTCTTTGGACATCGAGTCCTTCGACATCGTATCCTTGGACATCGCATCGTTGGACATTGCGCCGCTTGCCTGAGCGAACGCGGCGCCGCCGCTGGTCAGGAGAGCGACGGCCATTGCTGCAATTGCGAACTTTTTCATGGGAAAACTCCGTTTCGTTATGGATCAATCTGAACCGGCATCGCATTGATGCCGGGGTACTTCCGAAGCTTCTGCCGCCCGGGGTCGCGCGCGCGAGCTGGCACGCGCCGACCCGCGCGCGTCAGGAGCCTCCGAACCAGTTGTAGCCCTGGTCGACCCAGTAGCCGCCAGGGTACGTGTTGGTGACGAACATCTCGACAATGTGCTTCGGATTCTTGTAGCCGAGCTTGGTCGGCATGCGCAGCTTCATCGGGAAACCGTATTTCGCGGGCAAGCGCTCGCCGTCGTACGAGAACGTGAGCAGCGTTTGCGGATGCAGCGCGGTCGGCATGTCGATGCTTTCGTAGTAGTCGTCGGCGCATTTGAAGCCGACGTACTTCGCGCTCGTGTCCGCGCCGATGCGTCGCAGAAAATCGGCAAACGGTGTGCCGCCCCAGCGGCCGATCGCGCTCCACCCTTCCACGCAGATATGCCGCGTGATCTGCTCGGCATGCGGCAACGCGTAGAGTTCGGGCAAGGTCCATACGCGCTGGCCGGTGACGAGGCCGCTGATTTTCAGCTTGTAGTCGGAGGCGTCGACATCCGGCACGTCGTCGATGCCGTAGAACGCGTTGAATGGGAACGGCCGTGTGATCTGCGCTTCGGTGTAGGTCGGCGCGAGTTGCTTCGGATCGAACAGCGCGGCTTGCGCGCGGTCGTTCAGACGCGACACGGCCGTGAGGAATGCGTTGACCGAATCGTTGTCGGTGAGCGAGCAGCCGGTCAGCATGGACAGGCCGCCGAGCGTCAGAAGCCGCTTGCCGAACAGGCGCCGCGAGGGCATCGCGAGTTCGCGCCGCGCGTCGATCAGGATCGATTCGCGGTCGAGCTTACTGCCAGTCATCAGGGCAAGCTTTCGCTCGCGTTGTGTATCGGGTCGGGTCATGATTCGATGTCCTTAAGCTTTGCGTATCCGTGAATCAGCCGCTTAGCGTCCGCGCAGCATCGCCAGCAGCGAGCGCGGGACGAGCGCCACCATCACCAGATGCACGGCGATGAACGCAGCCATGAGCGACATGGCGCAGAAGTGGACGATGCGCGCGTTGTCATAGCCGCCCATCAACTCGCGTAGCAGCGGAAACTGCACCGATTTCCAGATCGCGAGGCCGGAAAGCACCAGCACGATCAGATCGCAGACGACAAACAGATAGGCCAGTTTCTGCACCGCGTTATAGACGCGCAGATCGGCGTGCGAGAGCTTGCCGGTCAACGCGGCAATGAAGTCGTGCAGTACGGCGCGCGGCGAGACCGGCAGGAACTTGCGCACGAAGCGCCCGCTGACCAGATTCAGCGCGAGATACAGCAGGCCGTTGAAGACCAGCAGCCACATCGCCGCGAAGTGCCATTGCAGCGCGCCGCCGAGCCAGCCGCCAAGCGTGATTGCTGTCGGAAACGTGAAGTCCTTGAAGATCGGCGACGCGTCATAGATGCGCCAGCCGGACAGCATCATCAGAATGGCCGCGAGCGCGTTGAGCCAATGCGTGACGCGCACCCACACCGGGTGAATCGTGCTGCCCTTCGGCAACGCGGGTGGCGCGGTTTCACTGAGAACATGAGGCGTTGCCATGACAATCTCCAAGGGAATGGGAAGCGCTGCGGGATCGTCGCGCGATCAATGGCACACGGCCAGTTCGCCGACCTGCAATACGTCGCCGGTCGCGGCGTTTTCGACGAAAGCGACAACACCGAAGGTGCCGGCCGGCGCGTTGGCATCGGCGTCGTCGATACGGATATCACGGCGGATTTGTGCCTGGCCGGCAACCAGCGGCACGGGGCCGATCCATTGCCGGACAACGCGTTCGTGATGCAGCGTGACGCCGCTGTTTTCGCCGGCTTTGACCTGGGAGCTCAGCGCGTTCTGATAGAGCGCGACGTAGGCATTCAACGGGTCTGCGGGGCTCTTTGTGTCGGCCGCCTTGCTGGTGAATTGCGCATCGACGTTGAAGGCATCCTTCGCCTGCGATTTCAGTTCGAGCGCCACGTTGGCCTGCGCCGGTTCGGCGACAAGCTTCTCGACGCGGCTCTGAAAGCTGTCGCGTTGCGACCAGCCGCGCAATTCACGGCCCGATACGAAGATCTCGGGTGTGTAGATGGTGTGGCCGCCGGCGAGGTCGGTGAGGGTTTGCTGACGTTCGGTGAAGCGATGCTGCGAGAAGCGGTCGGTCCAGCCGAGGCTGTTCCAGTAGTCCACGTGCAAGGCCAGCGGCACGATGCTTTGGCTTGCGCCGCTGTTTTTCCATTGGCTGAGCCAGGCGTCGGCCGGCGGGCAGCTGTTGCAGCCTTCGCTGCTGTAAAGCTCCACGAGCGCTACCCGATGCGACGGGCTGTGCGACGCGCATACGGCGCCAGCCGCGGCTGCAAGACCGCTGGCCGAGAGGGTCGCGAGCGCGACGACAAGGGCGATCGCGCGGGTGACGCGGCGGGCGACAGCGCGGTCGGCATATCGGTTGGCTCGGCGGGTTCGGGTAATTCGCATGGCGTGCTCCATCAGGATCTGCACGTTTGTCGAACCACGAGACCAGTTATGACAGCCGGTTCCGATTTTTATTTTGATTCGGGGTGTCCGCCCACCGTTCCGGCCGTTCCGTACCGTCGATGTCCGCGGGAAGCCTGCGGGCGAACTGCCTGCCGGCGTCCCACGGAAGGTGCATCAATCGTAGCTAACGACAACGATCACCTGAGTATCCTGCGCGGCACGCTTCGAAGCCAGCGACAACACTCCGCCATCGCGGCCAACCCGGTAGTGCCCGTCACTGGCGGCGCTGAACACATGGCCACTGCCATCGACAAAACGCTCGGCCAAGGCATCACGCGCCTTCGCGCCGTTGATCACCTGAAGCGCGACATTGGCGCCCGCAACCACGCCAGGCTCTGCGCTAAAAGTCAGGGTAACCGCCGAACCGGCCGCCGCCAGCCGCCCGCCGGCAGCATTGACACGTGCTCCGGCCTGAACAGGCGCCGGGGCCACCGATACCTCCAGCTGCGGCGCCACGATCATGCCCGAGAAGGTGATCGTTCCACCGCTCGCCATTGCCTGCATCGGCACCGCAACCAGCGCCGCCGTCGCCGCTACCGCGCCGAGTACCGCAAACCGCCCGATTCCCGATTTCATCAGCACATCTCCTTAAGCCGTCTCACATCGCACCGCGCTATTGGCGCGCCGCCCACCGCTGCTTCCTCGACCAGGCAACGGCCACCCCTACAGGCGCATTAACGGCCGCGCCGCGTCTGCCTTGAACGCTCCCACGGGATCTCAGACGCGCCGCACCGCGCATCCCCCAGCGGCAATTAAAGAGACGCGCCGGCCGTGCTAACATTCACCTTTCGATTGTGTCGATTAAGCTTTCTTTTCGGCGCTCCCTAATCTCTTTCGTTATCCGCCGGCTACTCCAATGCGTTTTCCGTTTTCCCGTGCCCTTTCCCGTTTGCGCCCCCGCCGCGCAACCGGTTGCGCGCGCGCGGAGATCGCAGCGCCTCACGCCGGCCAGCCGACCCGAACGCTCCCGCTTCTCGCCGCCCGGCGCCCGATCTAACGCAGGTCCCCTCCATCGCCGGGGCCGCGTCGTCGGGCTCCGGGCTGATCTCATCCGCACGCTGTCCCCTTACATGCAGATCGAAATGGAGAACCCGTCATGAAAAAGACGAAAACCTGTTACCTCACCGAACTCGACGTCGCGCGTCTCGAAAAGCACGCAGCCGCGCCCGGCGCCGACGCCAGATTGCAGGACATGCTCGACGACGTCCTCGCGCGCGCCGCGATCGTCGAATCGCGCGACATCCCCGCAAACATCGTCACGATGAATTCGCAAGCCACGCTAGTCGACGAAACCAGCAACGAGCAGATGACGTGGACCGTTGTCTATCCGCCCGATGCGGACTTCGCGCAAGGCCGCCTGAACGTGTTTTCCCCGCTCGGTCTTGCGCTGCTCGGCGCCAAACGCGGCGGACGCATCCGCTTCACGCCGCCAAGCGGCACGGAAAAAGTCCTGAAGCTCGAGAAGATCCTGTTCCAGCCCGAAGCGGCCGACGACTTCACGCTGTAAACCACGCACATTCGCGACGCAGAACTGCTGCGCCGCATCATTCCCGGCAGCCCTATCACAATCAGAATAGTGCGAGGCTGACCGGCGTTATCTCCGATATCTGACTTTTTCAAGACGGGTTGCCAAGCACTACCCGGGCGGTGTATCGTGTGCGCTGCTAACGCGGGGGTCCTGCGTGGCACGGAGGTTGGAGGTCCGTGTTGCGTGGGTGAGAAATACCCTTTGAACCTGATCTGGATAATGCCAGCGCAGGGAAGCGTACGGATTTCGCAGCTGGTCTACCGTTTCATCTCTCGCGAATCCGACAACTTCCATCTCGTCTCCTGCTTAGCGGCCCCACATAGCTTTGCATGGAGATAACGCATGAACGCCAACCCGAAGTTCCTTTCCGCCGACGCCCACGTCGATGCCGCCGCTGTCGCGCCGCTGCCGAATTCCCGCAAGGTCTATGTGACCGGCTCGCGCCCCGATATCCGCGTGCCGATGCGCGAAGTTTCCCAGGCGGATACGCCGGATAGCTTCGGCGGCGAAAAGAACCCGCCGGTCTTCGTCTACGATACGTCGGGCCCCTACTCCGATCCGCAAGCGCAGATCGACATCCGCGCGGGCCTGCCCGCGCTGCGTCAGGCCTGGATCGAGGAGCGCGGCGACACCGAAGCGCTCACGGGCCTGTCGAGCGACTTCAGCCGCGAACGCGCCGCCGATACCGCGACTGCCGAGTTGCGCTTCAAAGGCCTGCATCGCACACCGCGCCGCGCCGTCGCCGGCAAGAACGTGTCGCAGATGCACTACGCGCGTCGCGGCATCATCACGCCGGAAATGGAATACATCGCGATTCGCGAGAACCAGCAACGCGCCGCGTATCTTGAGAGCCTGAAGACGAGCGGTCCGAACGGCGAAAAGCTCGCCGCGATGATGGGCCGCCAGCATCCGGGTCAGGCATTCGGCGCGAGCGCCTTCGGTCCCGACGGTCTGAAGGAAATCACCGCGGAATTCGTGCGCGAAGAAGTCGCCCGCGGCCGCGCGATCATCCCGAACAACATCAACCACCCGGAAAGCGAGCCGATGATCATCGGCCGCAACTTCCTCGTGAAGGTGAATGCGAACATCGGTAACTCGGCGGTCACCTCCTCGATCGGCGAGGAAGTCGACAAGATGACGTGGGCGATCCGCTGGGGCGGCGACACGGTGATGGATCTGTCCACCGGCAAGCACATTCACGAAACGCGCGAGTGGATCATCCGCAATTCGCCGGTGCCGATCGGCACGGTGCCGATCTATCAGGCGCTGGAGAAGGTGAACGGCAAGGCCGAAGATCTGACGTGGGAAATTTTCCGCGACACGCTGATCGAACAGGCCGAGCAAGGCGTCGACTACTTCACGATTCACGCCGGTGTGCGTCTGCAATACGTGCCGCTCACGGCCAAGCGCATGACGGGTATCGTCTCGCGCGGCGGCTCGATCATGGCGAAGTGGTGCCTCGCTCACCACAAGGAAAGCTTCCTGTACGAGCACTTCGAAGACATCTGCGAAATCATGAAGGCGTATGACGTGGCCTTCTCGCTCGGCGACGGCCTGCGTCCCGGTTCGATCTACGACGCCAACGACGAAGCGCAACTGGGCGAGTTGAAGACGCTGGGCGAACTCACGCAGATCGCGTGGAAGCACGACGTGCAAACGATGATCGAAGGCCCGGGCCACGTGCCGATGCAACTGATCAAGGAAAACATGGACCTGCAACTGGAATGGTGTGACGAAGCACCGTTCTATACGCTCGGACCGTTGACCACGGACATCGCGCCGGGCTACGACCACATCACGTCGGGCATTGGCGCGGCAATGATCGGCTGGTTCGGCACGGCAATGCTTTGCTATGTCACGCCGAAGGAACACCTGGGGCTGCCGAACAAGGACGACGTCAAGACCGGCATCATCACGTACAAGCTCGCCGCGCACGCCGCCGATCTGGCGAAGGGCCATCCGGGCGCGCAGGTGCGTGACAATGCGTTGTCGAAGGCGCGTTTCGAATTCCGTTGGGAAGACCAGTTCAATCTCGGTCTCGACCCGGACAAGGCACGCGAATTCCACGACGAAACGCTGCCGAAAGATTCGGCCAAGGTCGCGCACTTCTGTTCGATGTGCGGCCCGCACTTCTGCTCGATGAAGATCACTCAGGACGTGCGCGAGTTCGCAGCGCAACAGGGCGTCACCGACGACGAAGCGCTGAAGAAAGGCATGGAAGTGAAGTCCATCGAGTTCATGAAGAAAGGCGCTGAGATCTATCAGCGGCAGTAAGGTAGGGATCGCGGGTGCACTGGCGTGCGCTCGCCATTCGAACCTCTTGCGTCACTGTATTGCAGCACCGAAGCCCGCCACTGGCGGGCTTTTGCATTTCTGCGCGCCGGGAACGCCGCATGCTGCGAGAGGAGAAACATTTGATTACGAAACCGACAATCCACTGACAAGCTCACACATCTGGATACGGGTTGCGGCGATAAGATCAGCAGTAAGGACGGCGTAATCCGTCCATTTCAACCCAACCCTTTCCAGACACAATGAACGGAGTCAGCATCATGAAATCGATTCGTCAACTCGGCGCGCTCGCGGCAATCGTCGCGGTTGTCGCAAGTCTTTCCGCGTGTGACGGCATGACCACGCGACAGCGCGATACGGCGATCGGCGCGGGCGTAGGCGGCGCGGCAGGCGCGCTGATCGGCGGCAATGCCCTGACCACGCTTGGCGGCGCGGCGGCAGGCGGCATTATCGGTAATCAGGTCGGCAAGTAAGCAGGCACAAGCGGACACAAGCGTGCACGACACCAGGAAGGCGGCCGGCGCCATGCCGGCCGCTTCACGCAATGCTTTGCAATGACGTGAAATAAGCCGTTACGGTTTTGCAATCCTGCGAACGCGACGCGGGCGTAAGCTCAAGCCAATACGCCCCGCATGGCGGCGTCGGTTTGAAACAGGAGCGCGTCATGAAGTCCCGCATCATCAACACGGTCGGCACGATCGGCCAGCAGCTGCCGCGCCGTTTCCCTCGCATTTCACAAGCAGGGCTTGCGCTCACCGGTGCGGCCTGCGCGCTGGCACTGTCCGGCTGTTATTACCCGTACGGTTACTATCCGGGCGGCTACTATCCGTATTACGCCACGGTCCCCGCGAATACAACGCAACAGGACGTGCAGGTCGGACCGCCCGATTCGCAGGCAGCACAACTCACGCAACAACCTCCCGTTTCAGCGCAACAGCGGGCCCAGAACGCCCAGCAGAACCCGCCTCCTGCTTATACGGTTGCCGCGGTACCGCCACCTGTTTATGTTGCTCCGGCCTATCCCGCCTACTATCCACCGCCGGTGTATCCCGCTTATTACGGCTACCCCGGCTGGTACGGCCCATCGGTCTCGATCGGCTTCGGATTTGGCGGTTATTGGGGCGGCGGACGTGGCTATTGGGGCGGTGGGCACG
Source organism: Paraburkholderia fungorum (assembly GCF_003610895.1). Classification (GTDB taxonomy): domain Bacteria; phylum Pseudomonadota; class Gammaproteobacteria; order Burkholderiales; family Burkholderiaceae; genus Paraburkholderia; species Paraburkholderia fungorum_B. Next base: position 49,709 of record NZ_MCAS01000011.1, on the reverse strand, counting down.
GCCACTGGCATTGAATCTCGCACTTGGGTTTCGCTGAATCTCGCTGAGTTGTCTTAGCCGTCCCGTGCTCGCCGCGATCAGGGCACGAGACGGACCTGTGCCGTATCACCTGCACTGCACGGGCTGCCTGAAAGCCGGCATAGCCGCCATACCGCGTCGGCCTCGCTTCACGCGCATCATGCCGCGGCGATCCCCGCTCACAGGACGCCGCGCCCCCTCTCTCCTTCGCCCGTACTTACCCTTCTTGACGGCTCCCAACCGGGCTCTATGCTTGGGAAAGCCACACGCAGTACTCGTTTAAATAAGCCGACCCGGCGCGTCCTGCACGCGCCGCCGACGCCCATCCGTCCTGCCAGAGCGACGCGCCCCGCAGTGCGTAGTCCGCGTCGATCTCGAACAACAACGAAGGAGACGTGATGTTTCACCAACTACTCACTCCAGTCGGCAATTCGCTATTGCTTTCATTCATCGTCGCCGCCTTACCGATCATCGTCGTGTTGCTGCTGCTCGGCTGGGCGCGCCGGCCGGCCTGGCAGGCGTCGCTCGCGGGCCTGATCGTCGGGCTCATCGTGGCGATCTTTGTCTGGCAGTTCCCGGTCGGGCTTGCGGCCGCCTCCGTGGCCAACGGTGCAGTATTCGCCTGCTGGCCGGTGATGTGGATCGTGTTCAGCGCGATCCTGCTCTACAACATCTCGCAACGCTCGGGCCGCTTCGCGGCCTTTCGCATGTGGATGATCGACAACCTGCCGAACGACCGCCGCGTCGTGCTGGTCGTGATCGGCTTTTCTTTCGGCGCGCTATTCGAAGGGATTTCCGGCTTCGGCACGCCGGTCGCGATCACCAGTTCGCTATTGATACTGCTCGGTTTCCCCACACTCGAAGCACTCACCTTCACGCTGATCTTCAATACCGCACCGGTCGCGTTCGGCGCGCTGGGCGTGCCGATCACGGTGCTCGGCGCGGTCACCCACCTGCCGGCCGACTCGCTCGCCAAGATGGTCGGACGGCAGCTGCCGTTTTTCGCCTTGCTGCTGCCCTTCTACGTGATCGGCGTGTATGCGGGCTTTCGTAACATGCTGCGCGTGTGGCCGGTGCTGCTGGTGTCGGGCGCAAGCTTCGCGCTGACCCAGTTCGTCACGGCGAATTACGTGAACTACAGTTTGACCGACGTGCTGTCGTCGCTGGTCTCGCTGATCCTCACGATCGCCTTCCTGCGCGTATGGAAACCCGCCGTCGATCCAAAGTTTGCGATCAACATCGATCGCGTGGGCGAGGTACGCGGCAAGATCAGCGGCGGCCAGGGATGGTACCCGTGGATCATCGTCTCGGCAGTGGTGATCGTCTGGACCGTCGCGAAGATCTTCCTGATCGGCGACGTCAAGGTACCGTGGCCTGGCCTCGACAAGGCCGTGTTCATCACCCTGTACAACACGCCGTATGGCGCGGTGTGGGACTTCCAGCCGCTTGCTACCGGCACGGCGATTCTGGTGGCCGCCATCATCACGTCGCTCGTGACGGGTCTGGGCCTCAGCGAATTTGGCAAGGCCATTGTCGACACCTGGGTCCAGACGCGCATCGCCATTCTGACGGTGGCAACCATCGTCGCCCTCGCCTATCTGATGAACTACTCCGGGCTCACCTACACGCTCGGGCTCGGCGCGGCATCGGTCGGACCGTTCTTTCCGCTCGTGTCGGCGTTCCTCGGCTGGGTCGCGGTGTTCCTCTCCGGCAGCGACACCTCGGGCAACGCGCTGTTCGGCAACCTGCAGGTGGTGGCGGCTCACCAGCTGAACCTGAACCCGATCCTGATGGCGGCGACCAACTCGTCGGGCGGCGTGATGGGCAAGATGATCTCGCCGCAGAACATCTCGACCGGCGTGGCCACGACCGAGCTCAAAGGCAAGGAAGGCGTGGTGTTCGCCAAGACCTTCAAGCATTCGATTCTGTTGACGGTGATTCTCGGCGTATTGGTGTGGGTGCAGCAGAACTTCCTGCAAGGGATGATCCCGCACTGAGGCGTGCATTCGAGCCGCGCAAGGCAGCGTGGGCGGCGGTTGCTGCTCACGCCGATGGCGCGGTTAGGTGCCACGGTTAGGTGCCACGGTTAAGTGCCACGGTTAAGTGCCGCGGTTAGGCGGCGTTGTCAGCGTTGCCAAAGCTCGTGCAGTGCCGCAAAATAACTCACGCTCTATGGGCGCCAACCCCGCCAGGGTTGGCGCTACATCCTTACCACTTCCATCTCATCGCAATTTTTCTCACATCAGCGTGAGAATTGCTCGTTTTGCGGGCGGCTCGATCGCGCTTAGGATGACAATAGCCTGACGCCCCACCCTCTCCCGCATTTTGCTGTTTCATTCCAACCTGAAACGTTTCGCGCAATCGCGCTGCTACGATGCAAATGCGTCTCGACTAAACCGCGCGCGGCGCCACGACAATGAATACCAGAAACCTCCTCCAGTTGCTGATCCTCGCCGCCCTATGGGGTGCCTCGTTTCTCTTTATTCGCGTCGGCGTGTCCGACTTCGGCGTCGCGCCGCTGATGGCGCTGCGGGTCGGCATCGGCGCGGCCTTCCTTGCCGTCGTACTGATCGCGCGGCGCCCGCTGCGCGAATCCGCAACGATCCTGCGCACCCATGCCTTTCCGCTGCTGGTGGTCGGCATTCTGAATTCGGCGGCGCCGTTCTGCCTGTTCGCGTATGCCGAGTTGACGCTGTCGGCAGGCGTGACGTCCGTGATCAATGCAACCACGCCGCTGTGGGGCGCACTCGTCGGCTTTCTGTGGCTGCGCGACCGCCTGAGCGCGCTGCGCACGGTCGGCCTCGTGATCGGCTTTCTCGGCGTGCTGATGCTGGTATGGGATCAGATCGCCGCGCCGGACGGTTCGGCCGCTACGCCGCTGAGCGCCGCACTCGCGGCCGCCGCGGCGCTCGGCGCCACCCTGCTGTATGGCATCGCCTCCAATTACACGAAGCGCCGCCTGACCGGCGTCGACGCCTTGACCGTCGCGACCGGCACGATGACGGGCGCCACCATCGTGCTGCTGCCGCTCGCCGTCATCTACTGGCCGGCTGCGCCGATCTCGGCGCACGCGTGGGGCGCGGTCATCGCGCTCGGTGTCGCGTGTACCGGTATCGCCTACATGCTGTTCTTCCATCTGATCGCGGCGGTCGGACCGACGCGCACGATTACGGTGACCTTCGTGATTCCGGTGTTTGGCATTCTGTGGGGTGCGCTGTTTCTCGGCGAAACCGTATCGCCGGGCATGCTGGAAGGCTGTGGCGTGATTCTCGTGGGCACCGCGCTCGCCACCGGTGTGATCAAGCGCCTGCCCTGGAGCGGAACGCGCCGCGCCGACACCTGAAAACCGCCTCGCGCGACGCCTGGCTTGAGGCTTGAGCGTCGCCACGTTCCTGTCACGTACGGCTCGCCGCGTCGGCGAACCGGCACTGCATTCCGCACATTCCGCACATTCCGATTACCCAAAAAAATAGCCCGCACTCCGTTGGAGTGCGGGCGAAACCGTCGCCCTACGAGGATAGGCGACGGGGCCACCGAGGCCGCGCCACGCGCGCAGGCCATCATCGGGCTAAGCACCGGTTCGTTCACCGGCGCCGAAAGGGTCTGGGACTCGCCGTTTCGAAACTCGCCGCCAACTCACGTCGAATGTTACGAATCCGGCCCCATGAGTCTTTAAAAGCAGATTGCGTGCCAGTTATGCAGCTTCACGAGAAATCGTTCGCAAACTGTTGATTGTTATTGTCATTTTTTGCACGGAAAGGAATTGGAAAGGATTTGCTGAAGGGGTTTTGCGAGTTACGTCACCGGGGTAACGTCACGTTACATGCGGCCGCACAGTGGCGGCCGCGCGGTCTCGCTTCATGCGTTTGAAGCGGGACCGACCTCACCGCACCGGCCATTTCGTGCGCTGCGACGTCCTATGCCTGATTCGCAGATCCATTGGCCGTCGCGTCTCGCGCGGCGCCAGGGCCGCGCCGCACACAAGCGCCAGGACGAGCAAGCTCGCCGCCCACATCCAGTAAGGAATCACATCGAACATAGCCATCTCCCCGTTGAGCGCCGGTTCATACCGGTGTTTCAGACAAGAAGCAAAACGCGTGCACGCCTTGACGACGCTCGAATGGCTTGCGGTACGGGAGATGGAACGCACATAAAAAAACCCGCCCGGGCTTACGCACCGGGCGGGTTTCTGACAGCGTTCGCTGCGTGCTACAACTTCGTTCAGTGCAGCTGGTCGACCATCAGACTCATGATCTGCTTGGCCTGCGGGCTCTCGTCGATCGCACCCTTGCTGTCGACCACGGCCACGCGGGTCTGGTCAGGCGTCACCGCGCGAACGTTCACGAGATACTGCTTGGCGACCTTTTCCTTCTTGCCGTGGAACACCTGGCTCCAGAAGCCTTGCTCCGCCGAGGTCAGATCCTTCGGATCGACGTAGCGCACGAAGTACAACCCGCGGCTTGCATCGCGATCGTCAACGGTGAAGTTGCTGCGATCGAGCGCGAGGCCCACACGCAGCCACGCACGGTCATACGGCTCGCCGAGCGTCAACTCGGTAGACGAGAACTGGGCCGACGTGTTGTTGGCCGAGTCGTCAGGCACGGGCTGCTGAGCCGACAGCGCGACATTCTGCGCCGCCGTGGCCGCAGCCGCCGACTTCGCACCCGCCGCAGCCGCGTTCGGCGCCGTTTGGGCACCCGCCGGCGAGAGCTGGGCACTTTGCGTGTCGCTCGACTTGGCGCGCGAATCGGCCAGCGCCAGCGCCGCCATCAAGCGCTTCAGGTATTCCTGTTCGAGACCCGGATCATTCGGCTTGGCTTCCCATTTGGTCGAATCGTTGTTCGTGCCGGTGATCGCCTCGCGCATGCCCTTCTGGCTGATGAACACGTAAGTGCCGCCGTTCGGCGCCGCTTCGAGGCGCGTACGGTACTTGTTGCGCTCGGAACTCACATAGCTGTTGCCCATTGCTTTGGACAGCGTGTCGCGGATCAGGCCGTCGTTGATCTGCGCGTGGGTTTCGTTCCAGTCCGTTTCCATCACGCCCTTGTCGCGCTGGTCGACCACCAGCAGGAAGCCCTGTTCCTGCCAGAAACGGCGGATCTGGGCCCACGCCTGATCGGGCGCCTTGTTGTCGATCACGAGCCAGCTTTCCGTACCGTCGCGCTGGATGTGCATGCCGTTCACCGGCGGCACCACCGTGAGCGTATTGGCGGCCGGTGCTTGCGCCTGGACCTGCTTGAGCGTGGACAGCGAGGTTTCGCCGCCTTGCGGGGGCAACGAACGCTGATCGGACGTCTCATCGATCATGTTCGGCGGTACGGCAAGTGACACCTGCTTTGACTTGGAGTCGCTTTTGTAGTCGATTTTGGTCGGCGACGAGGTACCGCAGCCGGCGACCAGACCGCCTGCCATCAGCATTACTGCAAACCGCTTGGTAAGACGAAGATCAGTCATGTTCGGGGAATCCTTCCGCTACGCCACGGCAAGTTTCCGTGGATCAACCCAACATTTTACCGATCCCGGCGAGACATGTGCAAAAAGCCGGGTTTGCTCATGAATTAAGCAGCACGCCGACGGCAACCGACACCCCACGGCGAAGGGCAGCGATACCGGCGAATCCCTGCGCGGCGCGCAGCCTCCTATTGCACAAAAACGCCATGCATAGCGACGGCGTTCCCCTCCCGCAAGCGCAAATTTAACAGTTCACAACACTTCTCAAACGCTTGTAGGTCGCGCCCGGCTTGATTGTCAGATCATTGTTTTAAAAGGCACTTTTCACGTCTGCTACACCCTGTTTTCGAGATTAACCAGATCGCCACAACCCCCGCCTGATAACGATAAGGAAACCTGAGTGTTATCTTGAATTAGACATCTCAATAAAACGTCAGCGTTCCGAGTTTCTCCTTATAGCGAGGCAGGTTGCCATGCAGATTCCTTGTTTTTCACCGGCCTCCGCCGTCCTCGCAGTGATGGCCGCCCTGCTCTTCACCAGCACCGGCGCGCACGCCGAATTGGGCGGCACGATGTCCAGCCAGGCGGATTCGCCGGGCGCCGCGCCTCAGGCCTTGCTGAACGCAGCCTTACGCCTGCGCACGCTGACCGATGCGGGCCACACCACCATCAACGAGTACGCGACCAGTACCGGCCAGATCATCGCCTACACGTGGCAAGGCCCAACCATGCCGGATCTGCGCGCGCTGCTGGGGCCCTACGCCGACTCCTACCGCTTGGGAGCCGCGGCCTTGGCGCCGGACGGCAATCTGCACGCTTCTCGGGTGGTTCGCCAGGACGTGATCGTGGAATCCGGCGGTCCGATGCGTGGCTATGCAGGACGTGCGTGGCTGCCGGCGGCCTTGCCGCCGGGCGTCACGGCCAGCGATTTCCGCTGAGTTCGCGCTGACGCCGCGCGCGCCATCAAAAAACCCCTCCCCTATCCGATTGCCGACTGCATCATGAAGACCTCTTCTCATCTCCGCGCCCTGTTGCTCGTCTGTTTGGCGCTCGCCGGTTGCGGCGGCGGCGGTAGCAGCGGCGGCAGCGCCGCCTCGTCACAGGCGGGCGCAGCTAGCCCGGCCAGCAGTCCTGGCGCGGCCAGCGCACCGTCCACAGCCCCCAATGCCGGCATGCCCACGAGCGTGCCACAGTCAACCACGCCGAACGTTCAGCCGATCGCGGTCACTACCGCACCGGGTCTGACGCGCAATATGCTGACCACCAGCGTCACCGTCTGCCAGCCCGGCACCAGCAATTGCGCGACGATCGACAACATTCAGGTCGACACTGGTTCGCAGGGCCTGCGGATTCTCGCGTCCGCGTTGCCGGCCAACCTTGCGCTCGCGGCGATCGGTTCAGGCAGCGGCGTAGCGGGCGAATGCGCGGTGTTCGGCGGCGGCTATGCGTGGGGTTCCGTGCGCAGCGCGGACGTGCGGATGGCCGGCCAACTGGCCGCCTCGATTCCGATCCAGTTGATCGCCGACCCCACACTGCCCACCGTGCCCACCGGTTGCGCCGGCTCCGGCCCGTCGATGCTGAACGTGGCGAGCCTGCGCGCCAACGGCATACTCGGGGTCGGCCTGTTCGCAGCCGACTGCGGCAGCGCTTGCGTCAACGCCGCCTTGCCCCGGTGGTATTACAACTGCGATGCCAGCGGCGCCTGCGTCTCGAGTGCGCAAGCGCTCGCGCAACAGGTCACCAATCCGGTCAGCCAGTTCCCGCTCGACAACAATGGCGTGGTGATCGACCTGCCGGCGATCGCCGACGCCGGTGCGGCGAGCGTGTCGGGTTCGATGATTTTCGGCATCGGCACCCAGGCGAATAACAGGCTCGGCGGCGCCAGTGTGGTCAAGGCGAATACGCAGACGGGTTATGTGGTTACCAGCAGCGCGGGGCAGACATATGCGCAGAGCTACGTCGATAGCGGCTCGAACGCGCTCTTCTTCAACGACAGTCAGTTGCCGCGGTGCGGCTACTGGTACTGCCCGAACTCGACGCAAACCACGAGCGCCTCGATCGTGGGTACCGACGGCGCAACAAACACGGTGTCGTTCGCGATCGGCAATTCAAGCGCGCTGTTTGCGTCCGCGAATAACGCGTTCAACAATCTGGCCGGAATGGCCAGCAATAGCTTCGGCTGGGGCTTGCCGTTCTTTTTCGGACGACGCGTCTACACGGCGATCGAGTCGCGCGCCACCTCGGCCGGGCCGGGTCCGTATTACGCCTTCTGAGCGTCCGACATCGAGGATTCGTCCTGCGCAGAATTCCTACAGACCGATCAGATTTTCCCGGACGGAAAATTCCGCAATCCTCACTCCGGGCTTATTTGATACGTCCTGACTGCAATAATCATCGTTTCTGACTAGCGGCATCTCAGCATCGTTAGTCCTGCATATCTAAAACCAGTCAAACGATGGAAATCACCTTCTCGCTCGACCGTTTCGAGCAACTCGTTTATACGCAACAGCATGGCAAGGCGTCCCTCCAGCTCATCGTCCTACTCGCGCGCCTTCAGCAAACGCGCGGCGAGCTGGACGAAAGCTTTGAGGCTTCGGGGCTGATCGGCCTGTCTCCCAAAGCGCAACGCCAGCGTTTCTGCACGCGCCTGACGAGCGCCGTATCAACCCTATTCGCCGACCCGGACTTTCAACTCCCAACGGAATGCTTCAGGCTGTTTCTCACGCTGCACGAATGGATCGGCCTGCTGTTCTCGGCCACCGCGTCGGGCAATGCGGACCATGTCGCCCGTCACCTGAATCCGCGCGGCCCGGAGAACGCACAGTTTCTGCCGGGAGACAGCTTCGTCGAGAAGCTATGCGTGCTCTACTCGACCGAGTCCGAACTGGAGCTCGACTTCGCCGCCCTCTGGGCGTATGACAAAACGCTCGCGGCCTGCCTTGCCCTCGTTTTACTGGCGCCGATTTCCAAGTGCTCGCCGGGCGCGCACCTCAAGCGCGAGGCGCTGCTGGAGTGGCTGCCCGGCAAGCTTCAGCAAATCGACGACCTCGACGACCTGCCCTCGGCCGTGCTGCACAACGCCTATATGTTCTGCAGCTATGCCGATACGCCACGGCGTCATGCCATCAAGCAGGACATCAATGTGCTGGTGCGCCGCAAGCTCGCGCAACTCGGCCTGACCGACCTGCCCACGCTGCAACGCACGCCCGCCAAAGGTAAATCGCGGCGCGGCAGAAAGCCCGTGATGTTTGTCATGCTGGAGTGGTTCACCGGCGCCCATTCGATCTACCGCACGCACTCGCGCACGCTCGAAGCCGCGCGCGAACATTTCGAGCTGGTGGGCTTCGGCTTCGATTACGCGGTCGACGAAGCGGGGCGGAAGATTTTCGACCGCTTCATCGAACTGAAGGAGCCGGAATACATCGGCGAATGCCTGAAGACGATTCGCGACCTCGCCGAGACCGAACAGCCGGATGTGCTGTACATGCCAAGCGTCGGCATGTTCGTGCTGACGGTGTTCATGTCCAACCTGCGCATCGCGCCGTTGCAAATCGCGGCGCTCGGCCATCCCGCCACCACGCATTCCGACAAGATCGACTACATCAGCGTCGAAGAAGATTATGTCGGCGACCCGGCCTGCTTCAGCGAACAACTCATGAAGCTGCCGAAGGATGGGCAACCGTACCGCCCGTCCGTCGCGCTGCCGGATATCGTGGCGCAGATTCCGCCGCCGCGCGAGACACTCCAAGTCATCATCACCGCGAGCGCGATGAAGCTCAACCCCGGCTTTCTCGATGCGTGCCGCGAAGTCGGTGCACGCGCCGCGACACCCGTCGAGTTTCACTTCATGAGCGGGGTGCCTTCGGGTCTGCAGTTCGATCAATTGCGCAGCGTCGTAATGGGAGCGGTGCCGGGCGCCGTCGTGCACGACTTTCACGGCTACGCCGAGTATCTGGCGCGCGTCAATCAATCCGATCTGTTCCTCAGCCCGTTTCCGTTCGGCAACACCAACGGTATCGTCGACGCATTGACGCTCGGCTTGCCGGGCGTATGCAAACGCGGGCCGGAGGTGTTCGAGCAGATCGACGGCGCGCTATTCGAACGCGTGGGCATGCCGTCGTGGACCACCACGGACAGCGTCGACGCATACATCGCCGCAGCCGTGCGCATGATCGACCAGCACGACGAGCGCACCGCGTTGCGGCAACGTTTGATCGATACGCAAGCCGTGCAGCGCTGCTTCGAAGGTCGGCCGCAGGCGTTCGGTGAAAGCGTGCTGAATCTGCTGCGCGAAAACAAAAGCCGCCTCGCGAACGGGGCGGCTTGAGATTCTGCTTGCACTAGCTGGATCGCGCCATGTTCGTTGTTGAGCACGGCATGGGGTACCCGGGAGGCACTCGCCGCGCGGCAACGAGCGCGAAAGGCATTGCTACTCGGTGGCCTCGCTGGCCGGATTCGGCGGCGAGGCAAGGTTTGCCGGCGCCAACCAGCTGAATACGGCCAGTGACGAGCCGTGGAACGTGCACTCGGCGGCGGCTGCCGTGCTGGTCGTCTTGGGCTTCGCCGATTTGAGCGAGGCTGTAACAGGACTCGAAGCGGCAGCAGCATTCGAAGCCGCGCCAGGCGCTGTGCCGGAAGCCTCCGCAGCCGAGGACGCCGATGACGACGCACCTGCGCCCGAAGCCGATCGTGCCGCCTTCGCCGCCGACGCCGCCTGCACAGCGGAAGCAGCCGAAGCGGCCGCAACCTCCGAAGCCGCCTGCACATGTTCGATCGATCCTTCGACGATCACCCGCGAACCATCGATACCGACGCCTTTATGGCTCACCTTGAGCGTATCCTGGGACGATTCAGCCAGCTTGCTTCGCATCAACTGCTCGCATGCATCCGAGTTCTTGTAGACGGCCGTGCAGGCTGCCAGCAACACGGCAGCGGTCGTCAAGCAGGCGATAGAGATAATCCGAATCTTCATTGATGTTCCGTTTTTCAAGCCGTCGGCAATTGTAGCTTACGGGCTGACGGACCGGCATCGCACCGGCCACTCAAGACGCACAGACTCGGCACGGCGAGACGCACGAACGGACTGGATCGCAACGCGCACGCAGCACGTCGAACGAAGAGACGGCTTGACCACGACGCCCGGTATCGGCATCGTGTTGAGCGGCCGCCATCCATGTCTGCGGCGCCCACCGTCCCTTCGGCTGGACCTGCTCCGTGGGTACAGATCCGTTTTCCCACTGTGCATCGACCGGCTTTCCCGCATGTTCAGCCTTGCCCTGCTCGCCATCGCGGCCTACGCCGCCACCAATATCGACAACCTTTTCGTGCTGCTCGCCTTCCTTGCGGAAGCAGGCGGTCAGCGGCGACGCGTGATCTTTGGGCAGTTCGCAGGTTCGCTGGCCCTGATCGCCGGCGCGATTCTGCTCGCCGCCTTGTTGACACAGTTACCCACCGGCTATGTCGGTTTGCTCGGTATCTTGCCGATTGGCGTGGGTCTGAGCAAAGCCTGGACGCGGTTTCGACCCGGCAATACGGATCGGGAGAAAGCGGCGCGAACCATGGCGCCCATGAGCACACCGGCCGTGGCAGCGACGCCGACTGCGGCGGGCGCAGGTTCTTCATGGTGGACAGTGGCGTGCGTGGCGGTGGCCAATGGCTCGGACAACATCGCCGTCTATGTGCCCTTGTACGCGAGTCATTCGCATAGCGCGGGCATGTTCATCTCGCTGGTGTTCGTCGCCATGATTGGCATCTGGTGCGCGGGCGCGGTCTGGCTGGTGGAGCATCCCTTGCTGGGCGCGCCAATCCGGCGCTACGGCACCGCACTTCTGCCGCTCATCCTGCTGATCATCGGCGTCTCCGTGATCGCGCAAAACGATACATTGCGGATCGTGTTCGGCATCTGAGGCAGACTTGACTGCCGATCCGGACGCGGCAAATAGCGCCGGCGCATATCGTTATGCCGATTGGCGATTTCTTTCCAGACGGATCGCGCCCGATAATGTGCCCCATGAACCCCGCCCTCAATCTCCAATCCCGCGCGCTGCGCGCCACGCTCGCGGCCCTCGGCGTGACATTGCTGCTGGCCGCCTGCGCCGCCCCGACGGCATCCACCTCCTCCGCGACCGTCGATTCCGCCGCGCTCGAAGCGGCAATTTCCGGGCCGCAGCGTAGTGACAGGAACCGCGCGCGCGATGTCTACCGCCATCCGGAGGAAACGCTGCGGTTCTTCGGTGTGGCATCGTCGCAAACCGTTCTGGAGATCGCACCCGGCGGCGGTTGGTACACGGAAATACTCGCACCCTATTTGCACGATCACGGCAAGCTGTATGAAGCCCAGTACGACAGCCCGGACGCCGGGTCGGCGGCTGAGGAGCAGGCCGGGCGGGCTTCGTTTGCGCGCAAGCTGGCGGCCACGCCGGCTGTCTACGGCAATGTGATGGTCGGCACGCTGCGAGCGGGCCAGTTCAGCGGCTTTCCGGCCAATGGCAGCGTCGATGAGGTACTGACTTTCCGCAATATCCACAACTGGATCAAGGACGGCGAGATCGACGCAAACCTGCGCGCCTTCTACGCGGCACTTAAGCCGGGCGGCGTCCTCGGTGTCGAGGAACATCGCGCGACGCCGGGCACCACCCTGCAACAGACCATCGACGCCGGCTATGTGACCGAAGCCTATGTCATCGAACACGCGCGCGCGGCGGGTTTCGAACTGGCCGCGCAAAGCGAGGTGAACAGCAATCCGCGCGACACGAAAAATTATCCGCATGGCGTGTGGTCGCTGCCGCCCACGTATGAGGGTCACGACGTCGATCGGGCGAAATACGCAGCGATCGGCGAATCGGATCGCATGACCTTGCGTTTCGTGAAACCCCGGTGACTGCCTTGCCGGGCTTGGGTTCCGACGCCCTGCGGGCGCGCAAGGCCGCCCTGCTGGGCACCCGCCTCACCGCACTGCGCTTGACGCGGCCACAATAGTATGGTCTTATCGCCCACTATGTACCGCGCCCAGACCATCCTATCGCTACTACTAGCCCGCTCTACCGGGCTAGGTCTGCTGCTGCGCGCTTCCATCTGAAACACCCGAAGCACCGCTCAATTCCCCAGTAACTGACCCAGCCCCGGTTTCCGACCGGCGGCCATGCATTTTTCTGTTCGTCGTCCGGTCGACACCAGGTTGATCGATCCCAAGGATGATGAAAATGTTGAAGAACCCTGCTACCCGATATCGCTCGTTCAAGCCGATCAATTTGACGGATCGACAGTGGCCGTCACGCACCATCACGCGCGCGCCGATCTGGATGAGCACCGACCTGCGTGACGGCAATCAGGCGCTGTTCGAGCCGATGAACGCGCAACGTAAGATGCGCATGTTCAAGACCCTGGTGCAGATCGGCTTCAAGGAAATCGAAGTCGCGTTTCCGTCTGCCTCGCAAACCGACTTCAATTTCGTACGCGAGTTGATCGAAGGCGGCCATATCCCCGACGACGTGACGATCGAGGTATTGACGCAAGCCCGCGACGACCTGATCGAACGCACCTTCGAATCCTTGCGTGGCGTGCCGCGCGCAATCGTTCACCTGTACAACGCCACCGCGCCGGAATTCCGCCGCATCGTGTTCGGCCTTGAAAAAAACGGCGTGAAAGAACTCGCGCAAAACGCGGCACGTACCATGAAGCGTCTCGCCGACGCCGCACCGGAAACGCACTTCACGCTGCAATACAGCCCGGAAGTGTTTAGCGGCACCGAACTCGAATTCGCCAAGGAAGTGTGCGACGCCGTGTTCGATATCTGGCAACCGACGCCCGCTCATAAAGCAATCGTCAACCTGCCCGCTACCGTGGAGATGGCCACGCCGAATGTCTACGCCGACCAGATCGAATGGATGCACCGCAATCTCGCGCGCCGCGATTCGCTGGTCCTTTCAGTGCATCCGCACAACGATCGGGGCACCGCGGTGGCGGCCGCGGAACTGGCGGTGATGGCGGGCGCGGATCGTATCGAAGGGTGTTTGTTCGGCAACGGCGAACGTACCGGCAATGTCGATCTCGTGACGCTTGCGTTGAATCTGTACACGCAGGGTGTCGATCCTGAACTCGACTTTTCGAATATCAACGAAGTCGCGCGTACCGCCGAGGAGTGCACGCAGTTGCCGGTGCACCCGCGTCATCCGTATGTCGGCGATCTCGTGTTCACCGCGTTCTCCGGCTCGCATCAGGATGCGATCAAGAAGGGTTTTGCCGTGCAAAAACCGGACGCGATGTGGGAAGTGCCTTATATGCCGATCGATCCCAGCGATCTCGGGCGGACTTATGACTCGGTGATTCGCGTGAATAGTCAGTCTGGCAAGGGTGGGATTGCTTACCTGCTCGAACAGAGTTACGGAGTGGTGTTGCCGCGGCGCCTGCAGGTCGATTTTAGCTCTGCTGTACAGCGGTTTACTGACTCTAGCGGTCAGGAAGTCACGCCCTCGCAGATCTGGGAACTGTTCCAGCAGGAGTACGTACAGAATGCTGCGCCGATTCACTACATTGGACATAGTCTGTCTGAGAGCGATGGGCGTGAACATATCAAGCTCACTGTTGAGATTAATGGCTCGCGGTGCGTGCTGAACGGTGAAGGGAACGGGCCGCTCGATGCGTTGATGCATGCTATCGGTGTGCCGGTGCGGATTCAGCACTATGAAGAACGGGCTTTGACTCAGGGCGCGGATGCTCGCGCTGTGGCTGTGGCTGAGATGGCCGGCGCTGATGTGGTTGGGAGTGCTTTTGGGGTTGGTATTGATGCCAATCTGGTGACGGCTTCTATTCGGGCTGTGATTAGTGGGGTTAATCGGGCTTATGTGAGGGCGGGTGCTGAGGCGCAGGGGCGGTTTTTTGAGGTTGCGCTGAGGGGGGAAGCGGAGCGGGTGGTGGTTTAAGGTTTTGGGTTTTTCCCTGTTCTGGCTTTTGGCTTTTGGCTTTTGGCTTTTGGCCTTTGCTTGAATTGTTAGTGGTCTATTAGTGTTGCCCCTGTGCGGGGCGGCACTTACTTTCTTTGCCGCCGCAAAGAAAGATAAGCAAAGAAAGCGGCTCACCCCGCCAGCCCATAAGCGGGTCCCCCCGCACAGCTACGGTAGTGGTGCATCTGGAATCTGTGTTCTCGCACATTCGGCGTGAGTGACACAGCAGTCATTCCTCCCGACTCGCACTGCGTGCTCGTCGGAAGGGTCTGCTGGCAGACCTCTACCCGTTCAAGGTTTGAAGGCTGTCGTACGTTTTTTGGGCGCTTCGCGCCCTTCTTCTCTTTTGCTTTACGCCGTCGGCGGATGTTGTTGTCCTACCCTCGGTCAGCCTTGTGCTGTCCATGCGTCCGGCAAGCTATGTGTCAGCGTCGATACGAAACGCTCGGTCTCCCGTTCGCGCGGTTGCATGAAAATGTCCCTCGATGGACCCGCCTCCACCACCACGCCGTTATTCAGGAACACCACGTCTCGCGCAATCGTCGCGGCAAGACGCAAATCATGCGTCGCCATCAACATCGTCATGCCCTCCGTCGCCAGCTGCTTGAGGACGTCCACCACCTCCGCAGCAAGGCCAGGATCAAGCGCCGAAGTCGGCTCATCACATAACAACACTTCCGGCGAAGGCGCCAACGCTCGCGCAATCGCCACGCGTTGCTGCTGGCCGCCGGACAGCGTGGCCGGCCATGCGTCCGCTTTGTGCGCGATGCCGACCTTCTCAAGCAATTCGTCCGCGCGCACGCGCGCTCTCTCCTTGTCCCACTTCAGTACGGTCAGCAAACCTTCCATCACGTTCTGCCGTACCGTCAGGTGCGGAAATAACTGGAAATTCTGAAACACCATGCCCGTGCGACGGCGAATCGTCAGCACCGTCTCGCGCGATGGTTTGTGGTCCCGGCTGAATTCGAGGCGCTGATCGCCTAGTTCAAGTGATCCGGCCTCCGGAATTTCCAGCAGATTCACACAACGCAAAAGCGTACTCTTGCCGCTGCCCGACGGGCCAATCAGCGCAGTCACGTTGCCCGGCGCAAGTTGCAGGTCCACCGAGCTCAATACGCGGTTCTCGCCGAAATACTTGTCGATTTTTTCCAGTCGAATCATCAGTTGCTCGCCTGAAAAAGTGCATGACGGCCAAACTTGCGCTCAAGCCGCACTTGCGCCGACGACAACACCGAACTGAACACGAGATAAACGAGTGCCGCCTCCGTGTACAGAATCAACGGCTCGTACGTCACCGACGCAATCCGCTGCGCCGCCTGAAACACCTCGGGCACCGTCAGCACCGCGGCAAGTGAGGTGTCCTTCACCAGCGCAATAAACGAGTTCGACAGCGGCGGCAACGCAACGCGCGCCGCCTGCGGCAAGATCGCGCGGCGCAGCGCCTGTTCACGCGTCATGCCCATCGAGTACGCCGCTTCCCACTGCCCCTTCGGAATCGACTCGATCACGCCGCGTATCACCTCCGAGTTATACGCACCGACATTCAGCGAAAAACCGATGATCGCCGCCGTCAACGGATCGAGTACGATGCCTACGTTCGGCAGTCCGTAGAAAATCACGAACAGTTGCACCAGTAGCGGCGAGCCGCGAAACAGCCAGACGTAGAAGCGCACGCACGCCACCGCCCACCGCGGCCCGAATAACCTCACCAGCGCGACGATAAACGCCACGACAATGCCAATGGCAAACGATGCCAGGGTGAGCGGCACAGTAAAGACAAGCCCCGCATACAGCAGGGGCCATAGCGACTGCGCCATCAGATGCAACCATGCCGGCATAATTCAGACTCGCACTTAGCGCTTATTGGTTTACCTGGCTTACTGGGAAACGTCTTTACCGAAGTACTTCTCCGAGATCTTCAGGTACGTGCCGTCTTTCCTCATGTCGGCGAGCGCTTTGTTGATCGCCGCCTGCAACTCCGGGCTGCCCTTGCGAATCAGCACCGCGGACTTGTCGCTGCTGTCCGTCGACGTATCGAGCGCGGCGATCTTCACCTTCGCGTCCGGCTTGTGCTTCTTGAAGTCGAGGAACGACAGCGAATCGTTGACGGTCGCGTCGACTCGGCCCGACGTCAACAGGTCGATCGATTCATTGAAGCCCTGCACCGGAATCACATCCGCGCCGTGCGCGGCCGCGATCTTGCCGAAGTTGCTGGTCAGCGTATTCGCCGATTTCTTGCCCTTCAGGTCGTCAAACGTCTTGATCGTGGTGTTGTCCGAACGCACGATCAGCGCCGCGTGCGAAGTAATGTACGGGTCCGAGAAATCGTACTTCACCTTGCGCGCGTCGGTCACCGCCACTTCATTGATCACCGCGTCGTAACGGTTCACATCGAGACCGGCGATCAGACCGTCCCATTTACCTTCGACGAATTGCGGCTTGACGCCCAGGCGTTGCGCGATTGCCGTGCCGATCTCGACGTCGAAGCCGGTCAGCTTGCCAGACTCATCGTGGTACGTGAACGGTGCGTAAGTGCCTTCGGTGCCGATCTTGAACACGCCCGCGGACTTGATCTGCGCGAGCTCATCTGCAGCGAATGCCGGGCTCAAGGTCACCGCTTGCAGCAGTGCGATCAGCAGAATGGAACGAATCGACTTCATCAGGTGGCTCCGTAAAGTTTGCTACGTCGTTTGCATGGTTTGGTGTGCGGCGTTCCGCCGGCGGTCAGGCCCGGCAGAGTGGGCGGACTGTAGCAAACGGCCTGCGTTTTTACAAAGGATCAGCTCTCCGATCAATATGCGCTTGCGTGCTAAGCGAACAGCCGGGGTATCTCATGCGACGTCGAACTCGGCTCTACAACGGATAGTACGGATGCGGCATGCATCGCACCACGGAATACGTACCGAGCGCCATCGGGGAAAACGCGGGAGGGGTATCGCCACGGCGAGCGCGTGACGTGGAAGAACAATCTGCCGGACGGCGCTGCAAGGCCGCCCGGCAGATTGCAAACAGCTTACCGTTCCACCGGATGCGGCTCCTTGCGCTTGTTGGCGACCCGGATCGCATCGAAGTAAGCGGGATTCGGCGGACGCTTCAGATAGCGCCCCGCACCCCGCACGGCCCGCAACTCGCCATCGGTCCATGCCAATGCGCCACGCGTGAGCGTGTGCATCGCCACGCCCTGCACCGTCATCCCTTCGAATACGTTGAAGTCGACCTTCTGATGATGCGTCTTCACCGAGATCGTTTTGCTTGCCGCCGGATCCCACACCACCAGGTCGGCGTCCGCGCCCACCTGCACCGCTCCCTTGCGCGGATACAGGTTGAAAATCTGCGCCGCATTGGTCGACGTGATGCGCACAAACTCATTCGGCGTAAGACGCCCCGAATTCACCCCGTGATGCCAAAGCACCGCCATACGATCTTCAACACCGCCACAGCCGTTGGGGATCTTTGTGAAGTCCTCGCGCCCCATGGCCTTCTGCGACGCGCAGAACACGCAGTGATCGGTCGCCGTGGTGTGCAGCTGCCCCGCCTGCAGACCCCGCCACAAAGCCTCGCGATGCTCCGCGGAGCGAAACGGCGGGCTCATGACATGCGCTGCCGCGCGGGTCCAGTCGGGATCGCGATACACCGCTTCGTCGATCACCAGATGGCCCGGCAGTACCTCACCGAACACCCGAAGGCCTTCGCTGCGTGCGCGCGCAATCGCGTCGACCGCGTCTTTCGAGGACACGTGGACGATATATACCGGCACACCCAGCACCTGCGCGATGCGAATCGCGCGGTTGGCGGCCTCGCCCTCCACTTCAGGCGGCCGTGACAGCGGATGCGCCTCCGGCCCCGTAAAGCCTTTCGCCAGCAACTGACGCTGCAACTGAAACACCAGCTCGCCGTTCTCCGCATGCACGGTAGGCAACGCGCCGAGTTCGAGCGAACGCGAGAAGCTGTTCACCAGCACTTCGTCATCGGCCATGATTGCGTTCTTGTAGGCCATGAAGTGCTTGAAACTCGACACGCCATGTTCGTGCACCAGCGTGCCCATGTCACGATAGACCGAATCGTCCCACCACGTCACCGCAACGTGAAAGCCATAGTCCGATGAAGCCTTTTCAGCCCAGCCGCGCCACTCCTTGAAGGCCTCCATCAACGGTTGCTTCGGACTCGGAATCACGAAATCGATGATGCTGGTCGTGCCGCCCGATAGACCCGCGGCCGTGCCAGTGTAGAAATCGTCGCTGGCCGTGGTGCCCATGAAAGGCAACTCCATGTGCGTGTGCGGATCGATGCCGCCGGGCATCACGTACTGCCCGCCCGCATCGACGATCGTGGCGCCGGCCGGCGCCGCCAGGTCCGCTCCGATCTGCAGGATCGTACCGCCGTCCTGCGGGTCCGCACACAACACGTCCGCACGATACGTGTTGTCCGCGTCGATAATCGTGCCGCCGCGAATCAGGGTCGTCATGTTGCCGCCTCCTTATGAACTGCTGGTTTCGGTGCTACGTACTACGTACTTCGTTCGCCGCGCGCCTCGCTCATCCGCACTCAGGCACTCGCCACGCGCGCGCTCGGTCCTTTGCTCAGCTTCATCCATGCGCTATAGACGATCGACGCCAACGCGAGTCCGACAAACCAGGCGTACGTATAAAGCGTGTTGAAAATCGCCGGAACGTTCGGGAACGATGCCGGAAACGCGGTATGTAAAAAGCCCGGCAGATTCGGCAGCACGCCGACCACGAGCGCCACCACCGCGCCGATATTCCAGCCGCCGGTGTAGCTGTACTCGCCATGCTCGTCGAACAGTTCACGCGGATCGAGCCGGGTGCCGCGAATCAGGAAGTAGTCGACCATCAGAATGCCCGCCACCGGACCGAGCAACGCCGAGTAGCCGACCAGCCACGTGAAGATGTAGCCCTGTGTGGTGGCGAGAATCTTCCACGGCATCATCACAATGGCGATGGTCGCGGTAATCATGCCGCCCACGCGATACGAAATACCCTTCGGCCACAGGCTCGAAAAGTCATAAGCCGGGCCGACGAGATTCGCCGCCAGGTTGCAACACATCGTATCGAGCGTCAGGATGATCAACGCAAGGCCGACGCCAATGCCCGTCATGCGGCTCGTCAGATCGATCGGATCCCAGATCGCCTTGCCGTAGATCACCACCGTCGCCGACGTCACCACCACGGAGATCACCGAGAGCAAGGCCATCGGCACCGGCAAACCAATCGACTGGCCGATGATCTGGTCGCGCTGCGTTTTGGCAAAGCGGGTGAAGTCGGGAATATTCAGCGCGAGCGTCGCCCAGAAACCCACCATGGCCGTGAGACCGGGCCAGAAGGTCACCCAGAACATGCCCTCCTTCTTGCCGCCCGGCACGAACTGCGACGGCGCCGACAGCATCGAGCCGAGCCCGCCCGCCTTCGAGGTGGCCCACCAGACCAGCGCGATGCACATCACGATCTTGATCGGCGCGGACCAGCTTTCGAGCCAGCGGATCGAATCGGTGCCGTGAATAATGAAGTAGATCTGCAGTGCCCAGAACACGAGAAAACAGGCCAGTTGCGCGAGCGAGATATCGAGGAACGGCAACGCCGCGCCGTGCAGCGCGTTGCCGGTCAGAATGTTCAGGAGCGTGTAGATCGCGCTGCCGCCAAGCCATGTCTGAATGCCGTACCAGCCACACGCGACGATCGCCCGCAGCATCGCCGGCAATTTCGCGCCCTGCGTGCCGAACGAGGAACGCACCAGCACCGCATACGGAATACCGTGCTTCGCACCGGCATGCCCGATCAGCAGCATCGGCACCAGTACGATCAGATTACCAAGCAGCACCGTCGCCACCGCCTGCCAAGGCGACATGCCCTCCTCCGTCAAACCGGCCGCGAGCATGTAGGACGCAATGTTCATCACCATCCCGACCCAAAGCGCAGCAAAGTGATACCACCGCCACGTTCGCTGAGCGACGCCGGTCGGCGCAAGGTCGTCGTTGTAAAGACTGCTGCCCTGCGCGCCGGCCGCAAACTGCGGATCGACGGGTTGCGCTGTCTGCTTCATCAAAAGATCTCCACTGATCGTTGAGGCCTGCGCGGCTTCTGGCGGCGCGTCAGGCCTTGGGGAAAATTACAGGTTCAGTACAAGCGCTTCGTTTTCTACAGGTAGCTCGCGTTTCAGGCCGCTTTTGCGGCATGGGCGTGTTCGGCGATCTCAGCGGCGTCCGACCTGTCGCTCTCACCAGCGCCCACCCGCGCGGGGTTGTTCGGATGCGTGGTCCAGTTCGCGTACTCGCCACTGTCCACCCGTTCCATCGTGATGCACTGTTCGACCGGGCAGACATGCATGCACAGATTGCAGCCGACACATTCGGAGTCCATCACTTCAAAATGCCGAACGCCATCTTTTTCTTTCATGATCGCCTGGTGAGCCGTGTCTTCACATGCGATATGGCAGAGGCCGCACTGGATGCACTTGTCCTGATCGATGCGCGCCTTGATGTCGTACTTGAGGTTCAGATACTTCCAGTCGGTGACGTTCGGCACCGCGCGGCCGCGGATGTCGTCGAGCGTCGCGTAGCCTTTTTCATCCATCCAGTTCGAGAGGCCATCCGCGAGATCGGAGACGATACGGAATCCATAGTGCATCGCCGCCGTGCAGACCTGCACGCTGCCCGCGCCGAGCACCATGAATTCGGCCGCGTCGCGCCACGTCGAAATGCCGCCGATGCCGGAAATCGGCAGATTCGGCGTTTCCACGTCGCGCGCAATTTCGGCCACCATATTCAGCGCAATCGGTTTGACCGCCGGGCCGCAATAGCCCCCGTGCGTGCCTTTGCCGTCGACCATCGGCAGCGGCGACATCGCGTCGAGATCCACCGCGACGATCGAGTTGATCGTGTTGATCAGCGACACGCCGTCCGCGCCGCCCTTGTAGGCCGCACGTGAACCGAGGCGGATGTCGCTGATATTCGGCGTGAGTTTGACGAGGCAGGGCAGCTTCGAGCCTTCCTTGACCCAGCGCGTGACCATCTCGATGTATTCGGGCACCTGACCGACCGCAGCCCCCATGCCGCGCTCGCTCATGCCGTGCGGACAGCCGAAATTCAACTCCACCGCGTCGGCGCCGGTGTCTTCGACGAGCGGCAAGATCCACTTCCAGTCACGCTCGTTGCACGGCACCATCAGCGAGACGATCATCGCGCGGTCGGGCCAGTCGCGTTTGACCTGGGTGATTTCCTTGAGGTTGACGTCGAGCGGACGATCGGTGATCAGTTCGATGTTGTTCAGGCCCGCGATGCGCTGGCCGTTCCATTGCACTGCGCCGTAGCGCGAGCTGACGTTCACGACGTGCGGGTCGAGGCCCAACGTCTTCCACACGACCCCGCCCCAGCCCGCTTCGAAGGCGCGGTTCACGTTATAGGCTTTGTCGGTCGGCGGCGCGGAGGCGAGCCAGAAAGGATTCGGCGACGTAATGCCGGCAATCGTACAGCGCAGATCGGCCATGTTCGGCTCCTTGGGGACTGCTGTTTTTTGTCTGGTGGCTCAAGTGAGATCAGTGACTTCAGTGACCTCGGCGACTCGAGCGATTTCAACCACTCATGCGGCTTTGACGGCGGTACGGGCAAACCGGGCGTCAATCGCCGCGGCGGCGATCTTGCCGTCCTGCACCGCTTGCACCGTCAGATCGACGCCACCCGTCGCCGCGCAATCGCCGCCTGCCCACACGTCCTGCAGCGAGGTCTGTCCGTTTGCGTCGACGGCAATGCGGCTGCCGTCCAGTGTCAACAGTTCGCGTTCAATACCGACGGGCACGAGGGTCTGCCCAATTGCCTTGAGCACCATGTCGGCTTCGACCACGAAGCGCTCGTGACTGCCGTCGCCTGACGTGCGTTCGAACTCGACGCCGGCAACCACGCCGCCTTCTCCGATCAAACGCACCGGCTTTGCGTGCGTGACGAGCGTAACGCCACTGGTTTGCGCGAAATCGCGTTCGGCCCATGTCGCGCTCATCGACTCGACGCCGCGCCGGTACACCATCGTCACCGAGGTCGCGCCGAGTTTGCGGCTTTGCACGGCTGCGTCCACTGCCGTATTGCCGCCGCCGATCACGACGACCCGGCGGCCCACCGGCACCGTGCCGAGGTCATGCGCGGTACGCACCTGTTCGATGAAATCCACTGCGTTCAACACGCCGCCCAGGTCCTCGCCTTCCATCTCCAAGGCACGCACGCCCGTGAGACCGATCGCGAGGAAGACCGCATCATGGTGCTTCCTCAGCGTGTCGAGATCCACGTCGCGTCCCAGCGCCACGCCGTGTCTGATCTCGATGCCGCCGATCGAGCACAGCCACGCCACTTCGCGTTGGGCAAAATCGTCGACCGTTTTATAGGCCGCGATGCCGTATTCGTTCAGGCCACCCGCTTTCTCGTGAGCGTCATAGACGGTCACGTTGTGGCCAGCCAATGCGAGCCGATGCGCACATGCAAGCCCTGCCGGCCCCGCGCCGACTACAGCGACATGCCGTCCTGTTTCGGCAGCACGCTTGAACAGCGCTTCGCCGCGCGCCATCGCCCAATCGGTCGCGTGCCGTTGCAGCGCGCCGATTGCCACGGGTTTCGCATCCTGATGGTTGCGCACGCAGGCCCCCTCGCACAGAATTTCAGTCGGGCAAACGCGCGCGCACATACCGCCTAGCGGATTCGCCGACAGAATGTCGACGGCCGCGCCCTTCAGATTGCCGTTGCCGATCTTGCGAATGAAACTGGGAATGTCGATCTGAGTCGGACACGCGTTCACACAGGGCGCGTCGTAACAGTAATGGCAGCGGCTCGCCGCCGCGGCTGCGGCACTCGCGTCGAGCAGCGGCGCGATATCGGAGAACTCGCACGAGAGTTGCTCGGCCGATAGGCGCTGGGGCGCAATATCGCCGGTTTGCTTGATGGCCATACACGTTCCTTCTTCGATGTGAGGACGTAGCCGATCCCGCCGGCTGCGCTGACGCGGAGCCGGGACGGCTTGTTTTATGGGCACTACGGTGAGGCCGATGAATCGACGACAACCTGCAACCGCTAAAGCGTTATGAAACCGGCTCGCACGCTCGTCCGAGCATCGCGTGCAACAGGACGTTGGCGCCCGCTTCAATCCATTCGAAGGTCGCGTCTTCGATCTCGTTGTGACTGATCCCGTCGACGCACGGCACGAACACCATCGAAGTCGGCGCGACTTGCGACAAATAGCAGGCATCGTGTCCCGCACCGGACACCATGTTGCGATGCGGATAGCCGAAGCGTTCGGCCGCGGCGCGCACGGACTTCACGCAGGCTTCGTCGAACGCGACCGGCGCGTAGTAAAAGATCTGCTCGAGTTCTGTTTCCAGGCCGATCGCGCTCGTGATATCCGCCACGCCCTGCCGCAGCGCGGCGTCCATCTTTGCCAGCACGGCATCGTCCGGATGACGGAAATCGACCGTGAAGAACACGCGGCCCGGAATCACATTGCGCGAGTTCGGATAGACCTGCATCATGCCGACCGTCGCGCAGCCGAACGGTGCGTTGTCGAGGCCAATGCGGTTGACCAGATCGACCACGCGCGCGGCGCCGAGCAACGCATCGCGACGGCGCGGCATCGGCGTCGGACCCGCATGCGCCTCCTGCCCGGTCAGCGTGATTTCGTACCAGCGCTGACCTTGCGCATCGGTCACCACACCAATGGTTTTATGCTCGGCTTCGAGAATCGGCCCTTGCTCGATATGTAGTTCGAACGCGGCATGCAGGGGGCGGCCACCGCAAGGAAGATCGCCGGCATAGCCAATCCGTTTGAGCTCCTCGCCAATGGTCTTGCCGTCCACGTCCTTGCGCGAAAGGCCATAGTCCAGCGTAAAGACACCCGCGAACACCCCCGAGGCGACCATGGCGGGCGCGAAACGCGAGCCCTCTTCGTTGGTCCAGATCACCACTTCGACCGGATGTTCGGTCTCGATTCCGTGATCGTTCAGACTGCGAATCACTTCGAGTCCGCCCAGTACGCCATAGATACCGTCGAAGCGGCCACCGGTCGGCTGCGAGTCAGCGTGCGAGCCGGTCATGACCGGCAATGCCGCGGGATTGCGTCCGGCACGGCGCATGAACACATTGCCCATCTGATCGACACTGACCGTGCAACCTGCTTCTTTCGCCCAACTGGCGATCAGGTCGCGCCCCTCCTTGTCGAGGTCGGTCAGCGCCAGCCGGCAGACGCCGCCTTTGGGTGTCGCGCCGATCTTCGCCATCGTCATCAGGCTCTCCCACAACCGCTTGCCGTCGACCTTGATCGACGTAGTGGGCTCTGCGCTCTTCAGCGCTTCAGATACCGCGTTCATTCGTCTCGCTCCTTTCGGTGAACCGACATGAAACTGGTGCACGGGCGGCGGGTTTTGGGGCGTGGCCGCACGGCGGCGGTGCACCTTCGATGCTTTCGATTGCCTCTTGCCCAGAGGGCAAACCCTAAGGCATCACCCGCTCTCTCAATCCTGTCCAGTTGGACAGGTTGTAGACGATTAAGCCCGCCAAATCAACACCTTTCGTACGGCAGGAAACATAGCGAGAAGCGTGCCATTGCAGTGCAGCACGCGTGATCGGCCAGCATCGAATGCGTGTGTCCATCCGCGCTCAAACGACTAGAATGAAGCGCGACGCGGCACACATGCCGATGAAGGCCAACATGAGAGACGACAACGTGGCTGCCGACATCACGGAAAACAACGAGACACAGGACGAAACGCGCGCACCTTTGCGGCGGCGCAAGGCGCACATTCGCGAGTCGAATGAAGCGCATTTGCTGGCCTGCGCCGAAGCGGTTTTCGCGGAACGAGGACTCGACGGCACCAGTACGGCGATGATCGCGGAACGCGCAGGCTTACCGAAAGCTAACTTGCATTACTACTTCCCAACGAAACTCGCGCTGTACCGGCGTGTGCTGGAAGACCTGTTCGAAGACTGGCATCGCGCGGCGGACACGTTCGAATGCAGCGACGATCCGGTCGAAGCGATCGGCGGATACGTGCGCGCGAAAATGGAATTGTCGCGCCGCCGGCCGTTAGGCTCGAAGGTGTGGGCGAGCGAGATCATTCACGGCGCGGAGCATATGGAGGACATTCTCACGGGCCGCGTGAAGCCGTGGCTGGACAGTCGCGTGAAGGTCATCGACAACTGGATCGCACGCGGGCTGCTAGCGCCGGTGAATGCGCAAACGCTGATGTACATGATCTGGGCGACCACCCAGCATTACGCCGATTTCGACGCGCAGATTCGCGCGCTTAGGGGCAAACGCGCGTTGACGCAGAAGGCGTTCGAGACGACAACCGAGGAGGTCGTGCAGTTGGTGATTCGGGCGTGTGGAGCGGTGTCGCCGGCGCAGGCGGAAGATGGCGCAGATCCGTCCAGATAAAACACCCCGGCTGCGTCGTTGAAAAGCAGCCGGGCTTGTACGCTCTTGTTTGATGTCTCGCTCGATGCGTGGCAGCTCAATACGTCTCCAGATGCAGCCGCCCTTCCCGCTTCAGCTTCATCCACAGCGCGTCCCAATCGAGTTGATGCTGTTCGCCGATTTCCTTGAGCGCCTGTAACACGCCGTCTTCCATCCCCTTCAATCCGCACACGTAGATATGCGTGTTGTCGTCCTTGAGCATGTGTGCGACGTCGACCGCGCGCTCGCGCATCGCATCCTGCACGTAGCGTTTGGGTTGGCCCGGTGTGCGCGAAAACGCCAGATTCGTATCGATGAAATCCTTCGGCAGATTCGTTAGCGGCCCGAAGTACGGCAGCTCTTCTTTCGTGCGTGCGCCGAAGAACAGCATCAGCTTGCCCGTCGCGCCTTTCAGACGGCGCCGCCTGCGATATTCGGTCATCGCGCGCATCGGCGCGGAGCCAGTGCCCGTGCAAATCATCAGCAGATGCGAGTTCGGGTGATTCGGCATCAGGAAGGTGCCGCCGAACGGCCCGATCACGCTCACCACGTCGCCCTTCTTCAGGTCGCACAGGTAGTTCGAGCAGACGCCGTCGAGCGCGTCGCCGTGCTGCTGGGAAACACGTTTCACGGTGAGAGAAACGTTGTTGTAGCCAGGTCGTTCGCCGTCGCGCGGGCTGGCAATCGAGTATTGCCGCGCGTGGTGCGTGCGGCCATCGGCGCTCGTGCCCGGCGGCAGGATACCGATCGACTGGCCTTCCAGCACGGGAAACGGCATCGACCCGAAATCGAGCACGATGTGATGGATATCGCTATCGGTCGAGCCGTCGGTCAGCCGGTAGTTGCCGACCACCGTTGCGGTAGTCGGCGCCTTGTGGGTATAGAGATTCACGTAGGGCTTCGCGGCGGACCACGGCGGCACGACCGACCCGCGCGCCGTGTCCACTTCGATACCGCTCGCAGCCACCGGTGCATCGCCCGACGATCCTGCCTCGCTCTCCTCCGGCGCCGGCACGGCCATCGTGTTCTGCTCCGGCAACACGTCCCATTTGAACTGCTCGTCGATGGGATACGCATCGGCTTTCAGCACGGTGCGCCAGTTGTCGATCGCGCCGGTCGGACATGGCGGCACACACGCCATGCAACCGTTGCAAACGTCCGCCTTGACCACATAATTGTTCTCGTCGTGCGTGATCGCATCGACCGGGCAAGTCTCTTCGCAGGTGTTGCAGCGAATGCAGATTTCCGGATCGATCAGATGCTGCCTGAGAACTTCGATCGATACTGGGCCGTTCATGACTTCCTCCAACCTGGATTCGCGCGAATACGACACCGCACGTTTTTAATCACCGTACTCAGTTAAAGCGTACGTATTCGAAATCGACCGGCTGACGGTTCACACCCATGGCCGGCGGCGCAATCCAGTTCGCAAACTTGCCGGGCTCGGTGACCGGTCCCATCAGCGACGCGACATAGGCGCGATCTTCCGGCGTCGCGAGCCATTTCGCTTCATTGACAGCCCATTCAGTCTCGCTCACCACGCGGCCATCCGGCGACACGCGAGTCCCCGCAAACGTGCCGATCTGCCGGTTGAATGCTTTATGCGGCACCGTCATACGGAAATCGATGCCGGCCTTCTCGAGCACCTTGTTCCAGCGGCCGACGCCCGCCACCGAATCTTTAATATAGTCGTCGCGCAGCACCTCGTTCATTGCATTGAGCATCGGCACTTCACGCTCGACCAGTTTGCCGTCCTGCACGTCGAGCAGCTTGTAGCTTTGAGCGTTCAGTTGATGATCGTCGTCGCGCTTGTTTTCTTCATAACGCCCCTTCAGACCCGAGCTATAGAACGTCGCGGCATTCGATGAATGATCGGCGCCGAACAGGTCGATCGTGACCGAGTAATGGAAGTTCAGATAACGCTGGATAGTCGGCAAATCGATCACCCCGGCCGCGCGAATCTTCGCGACGTCGTCCGTGCCCAGTTCGTTCATCACCTGCGCGGTGCGCTGGATCACGCGCGACACGCCCGATTCGCCGACGAACATGTGATGCGCTTCTTCGGTCAGCATGAACTTCGTGGTGCGCGCAAGCGGATCGAAACCCGACTCGGCGAGCGCCGACAACTGGAACTTGCCGTCGCGGTCGGTGAAGTACGTGAACATGTAGAACGCCAGCCAGTCCGGCGTCTTCTCGTTGAAGGCGCCGAGAATACGTGGATTGTCTTCGTCACCCGAACGGCGGCCGAGCAGTGCTTCGGCTTCCTCACGGCCGTCGCGGCCGAAATAGCGGTGCAGCAGGTACACCATCGCCCACAGGTGGCGGCCCTCTTCCACGTTCACCTGAAACAGGTTGCGCAGATCGTACATCGACGGCGCGGTCAAACCCAGATGCCGTTGCTGCTCGACCGATGCCGGTTCCGTGTCGCCTTGCGTCACGATGATGCGGCGCAGATTCGCACGGTGTTCGCCCGGCACGTCCTGCCACGCGGCCTCGCCCTTGTGCTCGCCGAAATGAATCTTGCGGTCCTGCTCACCGGGTGTGAGGAAGATGCCCCAGCGATAGTCCGGCATCTTCACGTGATCGAAATGCGCCCAGCCGCCCGCGTCGACACTCACCGCCGTGCGCAGATACACGTCGTAGCCATGCGAGCCTTCCGGGCCCATATCGCCCCACCACGACAGAAAATTCGGCTGCCATTGTTCGAGTGCACGCTGCAATGCGCGGTCGTCGGCGAGATTGACGTTGTTCGGAATCTTTTCGCTGTAGTTGATCGTAGACATGGTCGGTTCCTTGGTCGGAAACTGCAGTGCTTGAGTATGAGAGGCGCGTATCGGCAGGCGGCGTCGCTATCGGTTGCGTCGCGTCGCGTCGTGAAGCATCAAACGCGCGAGACGTCGAATTGCGCCTTGCTGCCCTTGCCGTACACCTTGAGCGCGCCCTTCTCGCCCACTGCGTTCGGCCGGTTGAAGATCCAGTTCTGCCAGGCGGTGAGACGTCCGAAAATGCGCGTCTCCATCGTTTCCGGGCCGTTGAAGCGCAGATTCGCTTCCAGACCGGTCAAGGCATCCGGCGACATGGCCGCGCGTTCTTCGAGCGCGATGCGGATTTCGTCGGCCCAATCGATATCGTCGGGAGACGCGGTCACGAGACCCAGGCGTTCGGCTTCGACCGGCTTGATCGCCTGGCCGATCTTCGAACGCACCGCATCGAGCGGTTCGGCTTCCTCATAGAAGCGGCGAGCAAGACGCGATTGATGCGTGACCATCGGATAGAGACCGAAGTTGACTTCCGACAGCGTGATCGCCGGTTCTTCGTCCTCGTTGCTTGGCAGTGCCGCCATATAGCTGCGGTCGCAGGCAAACGCGAGTTCCGCGAAGGTGCCCGCAAAGCACGAGCCTGGTTCGATCAGCGCGAACAGCGAACGCGAGGACACGTCGATGCGCGCCAGCGTGCGGCGCAGGAGACCGATGGTCTCGCGCACGAACCAGTGGTTCCTGTGCTGCATGAGTGTGGCGTCGGCGGCGAGCAGGTTGCGTGCATCGCCTTCGGTCTTGAAGACCCAGGTGCCGACTTCGAGCTCGTTGGTGCGCATCGACAGGATGGCGTCGTCGAGTTCGCGGGCGAACTGCAACGGCCACCAGCTCGTGCCGGCGGCGACGATCGCGTCGATTCCGGTCGGTTGTCCGGCCTGCGGCGCCCTGGCCGTGAAGGTGGCGATACGCTTTGCACGGTCGATCGTGACGTCGAGCGTCTTGTAAGTCAGGCCGTCTTCGCGATCGGTGCGTTCAATACGTGTGAGCACCACACCTTGCGCGTCCGCCGGACGATCGCTCTGTTCGGCGAGTTCAAGCGCACGCGCCTGAATCGTCTGATCGAACTGATTCGGCTTCACCACTTCATCCACGAGACGCCATGCTTTTGCCCGCTCGCCGCGGATGCCTTCCACTACCGTGCAGAAAATGTCCGCACGATCGTGACGCACCTTGCGTTTATCGGTCACGCGCGTGAGGCCGCCGGTGCCCGGCAGCACGCCCAGCAGCGGCACTTCCGGCAGCGATACCGACGACGAGCGGTCATCCACCAGATAGATTTCGTCGCAAGCGAGCGCGAGTTCATAACCGCCACCGGCGCACGCACCGTTTACCGCGGCAAGAAACTTCAGACCTGAATGACGCGACGAGTCTTCCAGACCGTTGCGCGTTTCGTTGGTGAACTTGCAGAAGTTGACCTTCCACGCATGCGTCGAGAGACCCAGCATGAAGATGTTCGCACCCGAGCAGAACACGCGGTCCTTCAGGCTCGTCAGCACCACCGTCCTGACTTCGGGATGCTCGAAGCGGATGCGCTGTATCGCGTCGTGCAATTCGATATCGACCCCGAGGTCGTATGAATTCAGCTTCAGCTTGTAGCCGTCACGAATGCCGCCGTCCTCGGCGATATCGATGCCGAGGGTCGCGACCGGACCGTTGAAACTCAGCTTCCAATGCTTGTACTGCGAGGGATCGGTGCGGTAGTCGACCGGCGCGATTGCGGTTTCTGCTGTTGCTGTGGACATGGGGCGTCTCCTGGCTGGACGATGCAAAACTTGTTTTTTGAACAATAGTGCATCGTCACTCCCATGTAAAGCACTTTAATGCATGTTTGCTAGTAAACCCTGACACCTCACTGCATGTCAGCTCACTCGTGCGTCGTCCGGCGATTCGGCCGCGAGCCTTGCGGCGAGCCGGTCGCGCAGCTGCAAATAGGCGTCGGCCAAGGTTTTTTCGCTGGTATCGAAGGTCATGTCGGCGCGGCCGTACAGCTCGCCGCGCCCCGCCAGGATGCGCTTGAGGTCGTCCATCGCTTCCTTGTTGCCCGACATCGGGCGCAGGTCGCCTTGCGCGACGACACGGCGCATATGCTCTTCCGGCGTGGCCTGCAGCCATACCGTGAAACAGTGCGACAGCAGCGCGTTAAAGGTGCCGGACTCCGACACCAGACCGCCCGGCGACGCAATCACGGCGCGCTCATGCTCCTGAATCACCGCCTCGAGCGCCCGGTGCTCATAGCGCCGGTATGCACTCGCGCCATAGAGGGAATGAATCTCCGAGGGCGGGCAGCCGGCAAGTTGCTCGATCACGCGCGTGAGTTCGACGAACGGCACCTTGCGCTCCTGTGCCAGCATCCGTCCAAAGGTCGACTTGCCGGCCCCGCGCAAGCCGATCAGCGCGATCCGGTCCTTGCGATGCGGGTCGCGCGGTGCCTGCGCGAACATCTCGGCCAGCGCCACGCGAGCGCGCTGCAACGCGGCCTGGTCACGGCCTTGCAGCAGTTCGCGGATCAGCAGCCATTCAGCGGAGGCGGTTGTTTCGTCGCCGATTACCTCGGCCAGTGGACAGTTCAGCGTTGCCGCGATCTGCCGCAGCACCAGCACCGACGCATTCCCCACGCCCGACTCCAGGTTCGCCAGATGACGTTCGGACAACCCGGTTTCAGTGGCCAGCGTCTTGCGCGTCATGCCGCGGCGAGCGCGCAGCAGCCGCACACGCTCGCCCATCGCCGTCAGAAACGGATCGCGTTCCTCGCGCTCGCCGCCGCGCTCGGCCCCGCCATCCGCCCGCCCCGTGCGGCTTGCCTCTTCATCAGCAGAATCATCCAGCGGCGTGGAAGAGTAATTTTGGTTCATGTTTAACTGCCTCTTGAATGCGTTACATGTACTATAGTGCTTGACAGGTGCTGAGTGAACGGTTAATTTTCGCCAAATATTGATCCAATAACAAACGCTGTCGAGGTTTTTCGGCAGCGTCACGGAAACGGTGCGGCGACACACATGAATTAACGTGCGTGCGCGTGCCGATCTGGAGGCTTGTATGTCCCCACATGACTTTCAACGCCTGATTGCGGGCGTGACTGAGCAACTCGCCGGCCGGCCGCTCGACGGCACGCTGGCCACCTGGCTCAACAGCACTTATCCCGCGGACGGTTCGACCTTCCGCGATCTGGCCGACGCCTGCCGCACCGGCGTGGCTGAAGGCTGGTTATGCAACCGCGAAGGCGGCGGCATTCGCTATGGCCGGATCTTCAAGGCCTTGCCGGACACCCACGGCTTTTCCGTCGACGTCGTCGATATGAAGGATATTGCCGGTCCTCATCACATTCATCCGAACGGCGAAATCGATCTGATCATGCCGCTCACCGAGGGCGCCACCTTCGACGGTCATCCGGCCGGCTGGTGCGTGTACGGCCCCGGCAGCGCACACCGCCCGACCGTCGCAAATGGGCAGGCGCTGGTGCTGTATCTGTTGCCGCAAGGCGCGATCGAGTTCACCACCCCATCACCTTCCGCCCGGGCTTCATCATGACCGAACTATTGAAAAACTACCTTGCAGGCCAGTGGGTTGCGGGCAACGGTGACGGAATCACGCTTACCGACCCGGTCACCGGCGAAGCACTCGTGCGCGTGTCGAGTCAAGGTCTCGATCTCGCCCATGCATTTGGCTTCGCGCGTGAAGAAGGCGGCAGCGCCCTGCGCGCGCTGACCTATGCGCAGCGCGCCGCCCGTCTCGGCGAAATCGTCAAACTGCTGCAGACGAAACGCGAGGACTACTACGCGATCGCAACCGCGAACTCGGGCACCACGCGCAATGATTCGGCGGTCGACATCGACGGTGGCATCTTCACGCTGTCGTACTACGCGAAGCTCGGCGCTTCGCTCGGCGACGCGCATGCGCTGCGTGACGGCAACGTCATATCGTTGAGCAAGGACCAATCGTTCAGCGTGCAGCACGTGCTTACGCCCACACGCGGTGTCGCCCTCTTCATCAACGCGTTCAATTTCCCGTCGTGGGGCCTGTGGGAAAAAGCAGCACCTGCGTTGCTATCCGGTGTACCCGTCATCATCAAACCCGCCACGGCGACGGCATGGCTCACGCAGCGAATGGTCGCCGACGTGGTGGATGCCGGCATTCTTCCGCCCGGCGCCTTGTCCGTCATTTGCGGCAGCTCCGCGGGTCTGCTCGATCAGATTCAGACATTCGACGTGGTGTCCTTCACCGGCTCCGCGCAAACCGCTGCAACATTGCGCGCGCATCCGGCTTTCGTCGAGCGCGGCGCGCGTCTGAATGTCGAGGCCGACAGTCTCAACAGCGCGATTCTCTGTGCCGACGCAACGCCCGACACTCCCGCCTTCGACCTGTTCATCAAGGAAGTGGTGCGGGAAATGACCGTGAAGTCCGGTCAGAAATGCACGGCGATCCGGCGCGCGTTTGTGCCGGAAGCATCGCTCGAGGCGGTGCTCGACGCACTCAAGGCAAAGCTGGCGAAAATCAGCGTCGGCAATCCACGCAACGAGGCCGTGCGCATGGGTTCGCTCGTCAGCCGCGAGCAGCACGATAACGTGCTGGCCGGCATCGCCGCGTTGCGAGAGGAAGCGGTGCTCACATACGACGGCTCGGTGGCAGCCTTTATCGATGCGGACGCAACGATTTCGGCTTGCGTTGCGCCACATCTGTTCGTGGTCAACGACCCTGATAACGCGACACTGCTGCACGACGTCGAAGTGTTTGGACCGGTGGCAACCGTGGCGCCGTATCGCGTCGCCGCCGCGGCCAGCGGCACCCTCCCCGAAGCTCATGCAATTGCGCTCGCGCGACGCGGTCAGGGTTCGCTCGTCGCATCGATCTATTCGAACGACGACGCGCATCTCGGCAAGCTCGCCCTGGAACTTGCCGATTCGCACGGACGCGTCCACGCGATCTCGCCTTCGGTCCAGCAGAGCCAGACCGGCCACGGCAACGTGATGCCGATGTCGCTGCATGGCGGGCCGGGCCGCGCGGGTGGCGGCGAAGAACTCGGCGGCTTGCGTGCGCTGGGTTTCTATCACAGGCGCTCGGCCGTTCAGGCATCGGGCGCCGCACTGGACGCGTTGACGCAAACCACGCATCTGCCCGCCGCGTAGCAGCACAAGACAGAAAAGAAGGAAGGAAGCAATCAGACAGTAAGCATCGCGCGGATCATGAGCATATAAGCGCCGGACCGCCCCCACCCGTTGGAGGAGACATATGGAAGCCCTGCTGGAACCGGCTGCGCATCAGCCCGCCGTGACGGTCGAAGCGCCGCCCGCGCTATTTAACTTCGCGGCCTACCTGTTTCAACTGAATGAAACGCGCGCCGCTAAAACTGCTTATATCGACGACACCGGCATCACCACTTACGGCGAACTCGATGAGCGGGTCCGGCGCTTCGCGAGCGCATTGCGCACACTCGGCGTGCATCCGGAAGAACGCGTACTGCTGGTGATGCTCGATACCGTCGAGCTGCCGGTCGCCTTTCTCGGCGCGCTCTATGCGGGCGTCGTGCCGGTCGTCGCCAACACGCTGCTCACGGCGGCTGATTACGTTTACATGCTGACGCACAGCCACGCGCGTGCCGTCATCGCATCAGCTGCGTTGCTGCCGAATGTCGTCGAGGCGATGAATACCGCCGAACATGACGGTTGCCAGTTGATCGTCTCGCAGCCGCCGGAAAACCAGCCGTTGAACGGGCCGCGAGACGCGCCGTTGCTCAACGAACTGATCGACGCGGCCACGCCCGCTATCAAGCCATGCACGACCGGTTGCGACGACATCGCCTTCTGGCTGTATTCGTCCGGCTCGACCGGCAAGCCGAAAGGCACCGTCCACACGCATGCGAATCTGTACTGGACCGCTGAGTTGTATGCCAAGCCGGTGCTTGGCATTGTCGAAAGCGACGTGGTTTTCTCCGCTGCCAAATTGTTCTTTGCGTACGGTCTCGGGAATGGTCTGACGTTCCCGCTTTCAGTCGGCGCGACGGCTGTATTGATGGCCGAGCGCCCCACCGCCGACGCCATCTTCACGCGCCTCGTGCGGCATCGTCCAAGCATTTTCTACGGCGTACCGACGCTTTACGCGAGCATGCTCGTCTCGCCCAACCTGCCTGCGCGCGCCGATGTCGCGATGCGTGTGTGCACGTCCGCGGGTGAAGCGCTGCCGCGCGAAATCGGCGAGCGCTTTACCGCCCACTTCGGCTGCGAGATTCTCGATGGCATCGGTTCAACCGAAATGCTGCATATCTTCCTGTCGAATCGCGCGGGCGCGGTCGAGTACGGCACCACAGGGCGCCCCGTGCCCGGTTATGAAGTCGAACTGCGGGACGAAGCCGGCCATGCGGTGCCGGACGGCGAAGTCGGCGATCTGTTTATCAAAGGGCCGAGCGCGGCACTCATGTACTGGAGCAATCGCGAGAAATCACGCGCGACGTTCCTTGGCGAGTGGATCCGCAGCGGCGATAAATACCGCCGTCTCGCGAACGGCTGCTACGTGTATGCGGGCCGCAGCGACGACATGCTGAAAGTGAGCGGCCAGTATGTATCGCCCGTTGAAGTGGAAATGGTTCTGATGCAACACGACGCGGTACTGGAAGCAGCCGTGGTCGGCGTGGATCACGGCGGTCTCGTCAAGACACGTGCGTTCATCGTATTGAAGCGTGAATTCGTGCCGTCTGAGATACTCGCGGATGAGTTGAAGGCCTTCGTCAAGGAGCGGCTCGCGCCGCATAAGTATCCGCGCGATATTCTGTTCGTCGACGATTTGCCGAAAACCGCCACCGGTAAGATTCAACGCTTCAAACTGCGCGAACAGTCATAAGGTAAGCCATGCAGAACCCCGCCACTCCGGCCGTTGTCAGCCGCTTTGCAGAACTGCCCGCCACGGCATCGCATGGGCCGTTGCGCATCGAGTACCGTTGGGTCAATGAAACGGCGGGCAATGCACCCATCGCCGTATTTCTGCATGAAGGGCTCGGCTCGATTGCAATGTGGCGCGACTGGCCGCTAGCTTTGAGCGAGCGTCTCGGTATGCGCGGTCTCGTCTATTCGCGGCCTGGCTATGGATTGTCCACGCCGCGCGCGCATGAGGTCAAATGGCCGGTCGATTTCATGACTGCGCAAGCGCGCGATATTCTGCCCGCTTTGTTGGACGCGCTCGATATCAGTGCTCAGGAACGCAAGCGCATGTGGTTAATCGGCCATAGCGACGGCGGTTCGATCACGCTGCTCTACGCAGCGTTGCATGCGAATGAACTGGCCGGCGCGGTGGCGATCGCGCCGCATGTATTCGTCGAAGACATCTCGGTGGAAAGCATCGCGCAGACCAAACAACTCTATGAAAGCACGGATCTGCGCGGCAAACTCAGCCGCTATCACGCCGACGTCGACTCCGCGTTCTACGGCTGGAACGATATCTGGCTGAATCCGGCTTTCAGGCAATGGCGTATCGTGGATGAACTGAGCGCCATCAGGCAACCCCTGCTTGCGGTGCAGGGGCACGACGACAACTACGGCACGATGGCGCAGATCGATACGATCGGAGAGCATGTACCGCATGCGCAACTGGTCAAGCTCGATGCTTGCGGACACTCGCCGCACCGCGATGCGCCGGATGCGCTAAACGAAGCTATCGCAGCGTTTATTTCGCACCAACGCTGAACCGCAGGAAGATCGCGGCGCGCCCCCAGGACACGCCGCGACAGGATTTCTTCCGCTCAAACCACGGTCGAAAGCCCCAACGTCAACACTAGCGCCGTCACCGAAATAATCGTTTCGCAGACGGTCCACGTCTTGAAGGTTTGCGGCACCGTCATGCCGAAGTACTCCTTCACCAGCCAGAAGCCGCCGTCGTTCACGTGCGACAGGATCAGCGAACCCGCACCGGTGGCCAGCACCAGCAACTCGGGCCGCACACCGCCTACCGTGCCCGCCGCCGCTGCGGCAATCGGCGCGATGATGCCGGCCGCCGTCGCCATGGCTACCGTCGCCGAACCGGTCGCCACGCGAATCAACGCCGCCACCAGCCAGGCGAGAATGAGCAGCGGCACGTGCGCGCCCGTCGCGACATCGACGATCGCCTTCGACGCGCCGCTATCGATCAGAATGCGCCCGAAACCCGCACCCGCTCCCACCACCAGCGTGATACTCGCAGTCGGCGCAAGACATTCGTTGGTGAACTTGAGGATCTGCTCGCGGTTAAAGCCGCGCGACTTGCCGAACGTATAGAAGCTCAACAGCACGGCGAGCAGCAGCGCCATGTCCGGATGACCAATCAGGCGCAACGCGTTGTTCAGCGACGATTTGGCCGGCACGATCAGATCCGCCCAGCTACCGATCAGCATCAGCAACACCGGCAGCAGCACCGTCAACAACGTAATGCCGAAACCCGGCAGTTCCTGCTGCGAGCGCTTCGCATCCTGTTCGATGAACTGCTGCGCCATCGGATTAATGCCGTCGAGCACCACAAAGCGCGCGATCAGCTTGGAGAACAACGGCCCCGCAACGGCTGCGGTCGGGATGCCGACAATCAGCGCGTAGAAAATCGTATGACCGATATCCGCGTTGTACGCCGTGACCGCAAGCAGCGCAGCCGGGTGCGGCGGAATCAGACCATGTACGACGGACAAGCCGGCCACCATCGGAATGCCGACGCGAATCATCGACGTGCCGGTCCGCTGCGCGACATTGAACGCGATCGGAATCAGCAGCACAAAGCCCACTTCAAAAAACACCGGCAAGCCGACGAGGAATGCGATGCACATCATCGCCCAATGCACGTTCTTCGGCCCGAACAGGCTGATCAGCGTGCGCGCGATCCGCTCCGCACCGCCCGACTCCGCCATCATCTTGCCGAGCATCGTGCCGAGCCCGACCACGATGGCGATATGGCCAAGCGTGCCGCCCACACCGGTCTCGAACGACTTGAGAATCGACGTCGCCGGCATGCCGACGGCGAGTGCCAACGCCACCGACACCATCATCAGCGTAATGAACGGATTCATCTTGAAGCGCGCAATCAGCACGACTAGCGCGATGATGGCAATCAATGCATAGACGAGTAACAGACTTCCTTGAACGGTCGCCATAAGTGCTCCTGAAAAGAAAGATCCGCGCCGCGGTTTCCGTTAAGCGGAATGTTGTATGAGCAGCGGCGCGGGCGGCGGGCTTAGAACTTGTGGCGGATACCGGCAACGGTCACGAACTGGCCGTTGTTGCTCGACGGATTCGAAATGCCTTCAACCCATGCGTGCGAACCGGATCCACGTTGATAGATGCCGTTCAGATAGAGGTCGGTGGTCTTCGACAGGAAGTACTCACCGCCCACGCTCACCTGGTTGTAGTGCGCGTTGGTGGCCGTGGTGCCGTTGGCCTTCTGCGTGGTGTAGATGTAGCCGAGCGCAAGCAGTGTGGCCGGCGTGAGCTGGTACTTCATGGCGGCTTCGTAGTTGGCGAAGTGCAGGCTGCCGCCGTTGAGCAGCTGGAATTGCGAGTTCGTGTACAGCAGCAGGACGGTTGCCGGACCGAATACATACGAGCCGCCCGCGCCCCACACCTGATTGCGCTGCACGCCGCTAATGATCGACGAGCCGGTGCCGTAATAATTGTCCGACGGCGCCGCGCCCGCAGTATTGCTAGCCGGCTGATTGACCAGCGAATAGGCCGCGTCGAGGTGCAGCGGACCGTTCACATAGTCGGCGCCCACGCTCCATGCGCGATTGTTGGCGAACTGGCCTGCCGTATTCGAGAACGCGTACATTGCGTTCGCGGTAAATCCCGCATAGGTAGGCGTGGTGTACTTGATCGCGTTGTCGGTGCGGTACGTGTTGTTGATGTCGTCGTTGTCGTAGATCGCATTGCCGTACTGGCTCATCGCGCCGACGCCATTGATCTGCATGTTCGACAGATAGTCCTGCACGCTGTTGTACTGACGGCCGAGCGTGACTGTGCCCGCCGTGTTGTTGGAGAGCGCCACCCATGCGCTGCGGCCAAACATGCGGCCGCCCTGGCCGGATGCGCCACTCTCAAGGCTGAAGCCATTCTCGAGCTTGAACAGGACCTTGTTGCCTCCGCCCAGATCTTCACTGCCGAGCAGGCCCCAGCGCGAACCCTGCACATTGCCCTGGGTTGCCTGATACGCCTTCTCACCTTTCTGATTATTGGTGAAAGTAAAGCCGGCATCGACGATGCCGTACAGCGTCACGCTGCTTTGCGCGTGGGCAGCCTGGGCAGCCAGTCCGGCTGCAGCCAACGCAATGGCCGTACGGAGAATGTGTTTGTGCTTCATGGTTTCCTCAAGTCGAAAGAGAGACGGACGCCGGTTGCACGATCGTGTTCCGGCGATATAAGTAGTACTAAACAGGCAAGTCAAAGCAACACCGGAACCTGGTCCGGTGCTACGGTCAAACAACGGTCATCGGTAAAGCAATATGAGCCGGAGAAAATCAGTCTGGCCAATTCCGGCGCGCGGCAATGCGGCGTGCGTCGCGCTGATGGAACGGTGTGACGACGGGTTCGGGCGACTGCCGCGCGCGCTCGAGTTCGGCAATGAGCCGCGCCAGTACGATCTGTTCTTCACCCGGATGCAGATTGCACGGGTCGAGGAAAAAGAAATGCAGCTCCGCCTCATGATCGCGCACGATCACCGGCGCTTCGCCTTCGGGCGGCCGCGCGAGCGCATCGGCGAGATCCCACGCCGTGATACGAGCCTGCCTGGGATCGATATGCAATTTCAGACGGTCGAGCGGATTGCCGGTCGGGTCGGCGTCGATCTCCGCCCAAACGCCGTCGCAGCGATTCAAGGTTTCGCGCCACAGTGTGAGGTAGCCGCGTTCGCGGGCGCGCACCGCGACCGGGTCGCGCCGCTGCCACT
The DNA here is from genome assembly GCF_003610895.1 of Paraburkholderia fungorum. Taxonomy (GTDB): domain Bacteria; phylum Pseudomonadota; class Gammaproteobacteria; order Burkholderiales; family Burkholderiaceae; genus Paraburkholderia; species Paraburkholderia fungorum_B. Next base: position 10,163 of record NZ_MCAS01000011.1, on the reverse strand, counting down.
GCTCGAGCGCGGCCATTGCGCCCACGATACCTTCCTTGCCCACTTTCATGCCGCGACCAATACCGCCATTCTGGAAATACGCGGCACGCACCAGCGCTTTCTTGCCCGCAACAATTCCGGCGGTCAACCCACCGAGAAACTTGTGCGCCGAGTAAAGCGCGAAATCGGCGCCGGCTGCGATAAAGCGTTGCAGGTCGTATTCGGAAGCCGCATCGACGATCACCGGCACGCCCTTCGCATGCGCGATCGCAATAAATTCTTCGAGCGGAATCATGCCGAACTGCACCGTATGATGCGAAACCACGTAAAGCGCCGCGGCGGTGCGTTCGGTGATGGCGGTGTTCAACTGGTAGCCGTGCGCTTCGGTCGCCGCGCCCACCGGCACGACGCGCGCGCCGGACAGACGAATCGCCTGGTCCACCGGTGCGCCATAATTGACGAGGTGGCCGGTTTGAATCACGACTTCATGGCGCGGCATGGCGCTCGTGTCAGGCAGCCGTTCGATCAGACCGAGGTCGTCACCCGTCATGGTGGCGGCAATGGAAAGCGTGATGGCAGCCGAACACGACGCGGTGATGTACCCGGCTTCGCTGCCGCACGCCTCGGCAATCGCCGCCGAGGCGCGGCGCTGCAGATCGTCGATCTCGACGAACTGCGGCAGTACTTGCGCCACCGCGTCGATTACCGGTGCGCTGACACTGGACGCGCCGAGACCCGTCATCGTGCCCGAAGCATTGATGACAGGGCGTAAGCCAAAGCGAGAGCGAATGTCCATGAAGCGCCTCCAACCCGGTATTTCTTAATTATGGAATATATGTTGTAATTGCGGATCAGTCTAGCATACAATCAAGCTGCGTCAACTGGACAAAAACATCCCGCGTCAGAGGAGCACGATGGCTCGCACGTCCCGACCTTCCGCGTCCGAAGCAGTACCCGCCGCGGCCCCCGCCGGCACCGAACCCCAATCCGCAGGCCGCGAGGAAAGTGCCGCGCCGCGCACACGCACCAGCGCGATAGATCGTGCCGTGCAGATTCTCGACGCGCTCCAGCAGGCGAACCGCCCCGCCACCGCCTATGAAGTCGCACGCATGGTCGGCGCGCCGCTGTCCACCGTGTACTCCATCATCAACGATCTGGTTGAGAAGAACCTGCTGGCGCGGCGCATGGACGGCACCATCTGGCTCGGCTCGCGTCTGTATGGTTATGGTTTGACGTACGCGAGTTCGCTCGACTACCTCGCCGTCGCCAATGAAGAAATGCAGCGGCTCTCGGCGGAAGTCGAAGAAACCGTACAAGTCTGCGGACTCGAAGACGGCATGATGGTCGTGCAGCAGATGGCTGAAGGCCCCGGGCATTTTCGGGTGACCTCGCGAGTCGGCAGCCGCGTGCCGCTCAACTGGACCGCGTCCGGCCGTTTGCTGGTCGGGCATCTGCCGGATGCCGAACGGGTCGCGTTCTTCGCACAGCACGCGCAAAGCTCGCCCACCGGCCGCGCGGAGACCCGGCCGCAAGTGCTCGCGCAGATCGCACGCGAAGCATTGGAAGCACGGCTGTCGATCCAGATTGGCGAATCGGATGCGTCCGTGGCATGTCTCGCGGCGCCCGTGCTCGACAACACCGGTGCGTGCGTCTTCACGATTTCGATCGTGATGCCCGAGGCGAAAGCTGCGCTCGGCACCGAGCGTTTCGCGCAAGCCGTGCAGGCGGTAGCCGCCCGTATCGAAGCACGCCTCGGCTGGCGGCATCGCGAGCAGGAGCCGGCGGCGTAAGGCCACCTTAAGCTTCGCCTCTGCACGCCACGCTCACTTCTTAAAGACCGCTCACCATCACATCCCAATCGATGAACTGCTACGACCGGCTGCACACGCGCGGCCTCAAGCTCCCGCAAGTGCCGACGCCGATCGGCAATTTCACCCACTGCACACGCGAGGGCAATCTGCTGTTTCTGTCCGGCCAGGGACCGCTCGACGAAACCGGCTCGCTGATGACCGGCAAGGTTGGCGCCAACGTCAGCGCGGACGAAGCGTACCGGCACGCGCAAATGGTCGGCCTGAATCTGCTCGCGGTGCTGCATAACGAACTGGGCGATTTGCGGCGCGTGAAGCGCGTCGTCAAGCTGCTGGGCATGGTCAACGCGGCGCCGGATTTCACCGAGCATCCGCGCGTGATCAACGGTTGCTCTGATCTGTTCGTCGACGTGTTCGGCGATGCCGGTCGGCATTCCCGCTCGGCGGTTGGTGTCGGTTCCCTGCCGGGCAATATTACCGTCGAGATCGAGGCGATCGTAGCGATCCAGGATTGACGGCAGCCCAATTCTCAACAAATACCCAAATTTCCACATCTTCACAAAAGTTACACAGGTAAGCGACTATTCTTGCGCATCGCTGACCTGGGCGCGTGGATGCCCTGGCGCATCCTCCCCGTGCCGGAGACATTGCCATGTCTGTTGTGTCGAAGCCGACTACTGCCTTACATCGCAAACGTTTGGCAGGCGCATTGGCCGCCGTGTCGCTCTGCCTGCTAGTCGGCGCCTGCGGCAACGACGACCATGCATCGGATACGAGCACCACGAGTTCTACCGACGCAGCCGCCGATAACGGCGGCGCTTCACAGGTCCTGTCAGCGAACCCGTCCGCTTCATCTGCATCACCAGCCGCATCTGCACTACCCGCACTCACGATTCAAACCCCAGCACTGCCCGCATCAAGCGCCGACGCGGCGTTGTCCGCTGCCGCGTCGACGCCGCTCGTCGCACCCGTCATTCACACCGCAGATTGAGTTTCGCGCCCCATACGACGCGCGGCTCACGCTCGCGCGCCGTATGGTTCGTTCATCTTATGAAGATCGAAAGCCAAGACCATGACTTCAAAAAATCGCCGTGATTTTCTGCGCTCCGCCGCGCACGCCGCCGGTTCCGCCACCGCGTTGAGCATGTTGCCGCTGGGCATTCGCAACGCCCTCGCGATTCCCGCCAACAACAAGACCGGCAGCATTCGCGACGTCGAGCACATCGTCGTGCTGATGCAGGAAAACCGCTCGTTCGACCACTACTTCGGCACGCTCAAGGGCGTACGCGGTTTCGGCGACACCCGCGCGATCAACCTGCCCAACGGCAAGCCGGTGTGGTATCAGCCGCTCGCCGCGGATCTCGGCTATGTGCTGCCGTTCCGCCCCACCGCGCCGAACCTCGGCCTGCAGTTTCTGCAGGATCTGGCGCACGACTGGACCAGCACGCACGCAGCGTGGAACGGCGGCCGCTACGATCAATGGGTGCCCGCCAAGGGCACCACGACGATGGCCTACCTCACGCGCGACGACATTCCGTTTCACTATCAACTCGCCGACGCGTTCACGATCTGCGACGCGTACCACTGCTCGCTGATGGGCCCGACCGACCCGAACCGCTACTACATGTGGAGCGGTTGGGTGGGCAACGACGGCAGCGGCGGCGGACCGGTGATCGACAACGCGGAAGCCGGCTACGGCTGGTCCACCTATCCGGAAGTACTGCAGAACGCCGGCATCACCTGGAAGATCTATCAGGACATCGGTACGGGACTCAACGCCAGCGGCTCGTGGGGCTGGACGCAGAACCCGTACATCGGCAACTACGGCGACAACTCGCTGCTCTACTTCAATCAGTACCGCAACGCGCAGCCGGGCAATCCGCTGTACGACAACGCCCGCACCGGCACGAACGCGGCCAACGGGGACGGCTACTTCGATATCCTCAAGCGCGACGTGCAGAACAACGCCCTGCCGCAAGTCTCGTGGATCGTCGCGCCGGAAGCGTATTCCGAGCACCCGAACTGGCCGTCGAACTACGGTGCGTGGTACGTCGACCAGGTCCTGCAGATTCTCACGTCGAATCCCGAGGTGTGGAGCAAGACGGTGCTGCTGATCAACTACGACGAAAACGACGGCTTCTTCGATCACATGGCCCCGCCGTTCGCGCCGGCATCGAGCGCAAACGGTTTGTCGACCGTCGACACCAGCAACGAGAACTACGCGGGCAATGGCAGCACGCCGGCGGGTCCGTATGGACTCGGCCCGCGCGTGCCGATGCTGGTGGTCTCGCCGTGGTCGAAAGGCGGCTATGTGTGCTCGGAGTTGTTCGACCATACGTCGGTGATCCGCTTTATCGAAAAGCGCTTCGGCCACCAGCACAATCTCGGCGAGCCCAACATCACGCCGTGGCGCCGTGCGGTGTGCGGCGACCTGATGTCGGCGTTCAACTTCAGCACCCCGAACGATGCGTTCCCGACGCTGCCGAGCACGAGCGGCTACGTGCCGCCCGATCAGAACCGGCATCCGGACTATGTCCCGTTGCCGCCGCTCGTGCAGGCCGTGCCGAAGCAGGAACCCGGTGTGCGCCCGGCGCGTGCGCTGCCGTACGAACTGTTCGTGCGCGTGCACGGTGAAGGCGCGGAGAACAAGCTGACGATGCGCTTCGTCAATTCGGGCCGCGCGGGCGCCGTGTTTCTCGTCTACGCCGCAAATGGCCTCGCCGCACCGCTCACGTATACCGTCGAAGCCGGCAAGCGCCTGCAGGATCAGTTGCCGCTGAATGCCGACGGTACGTATGACTACACGGTCTACGGCCCGAACGGATTCCTGCGCCGCTTTGCGGGCAAGCCCGTCGCGAGAAGCTGGTGGAACGGTTCCGATATCGCGCGGCCGGAAGTCGCTGAAGGCTACGACGTCGCGAACGGCAACCTGCAATTGCGGCTGGAAAATGTGGGCAGCGCGCGTTGCCAGTTCACCATCGTCAATGCCTACGACGCCGGCAACGTGGTCAAGCATTCGGTACGCGGCGGCGACACCGAACAGTTGTACCTCGATCTGCGCAACGCTTACGGCTGGTACGACCTCGCGATCACGGTCGACACGGACCCGTCGTTCGCGCGACGCTTCGCCGGACACGTGGAAACCGGCAGGAGCAGCATGAGCGACCCGGCACTGGGAAGTTAAGTTTCCGCTCATCAATTCAGTTCAGGCAAAACGAAACGGCCGCTGCGATAGAACGCAGCGGCCGTTTTTTTTCAGGCATTCGCGTCGCACTACATACGCGATATCTTCATACGAATATAACGCCTCACAACCCCTTGCTCATGGTGCTGTTTCGGTATCCATTGAAAACCTCGCCTCGCTCGCAAAACTGTATGACATCGCGACGCGCCGCCACACGCCGTTCTCCCGGCGCTTGTCATAAACCGAAAGCATTGCCCGCTCAAGTCCGCACGACCCACGCCGTATACCGCGTATGAGGCCCCCGCCTCGCCGGCCACGGTTCACTGCTTACTCCGAAAAACTCCCTACATGTTCTCTTCCATTCGCGCGCGCATCGTCGCCCTGTGCGTCGCCATCGTTGTAGTCGCACTCGCTGCCAACACCGTTCTCAACTATGTCGTCGCCAATTCGTACAACGCCGATGCCATCGAAAGCAGTTTGAATGCTGTTGAAAGCGGTCATGCCGACGGTATCGAAGACTGGATCGCCTCCAATAGCCAGATGATCAACTCGCTGCAGGACGCCGTGTTGCAACCCGACCCGTCCGCCGCTTTAAAGCAGATCGCCGCTGCCGGAAAATTCTCTAATGTGTATGTCGGCTACGCGGACAAAACCGCGAAGTTCTCCGATCCGACCGGCATTCCGCCCGGCTACGATCCGACCGGCCGCCCGTGGTACAAGCAGGCCGCAGCAGCCGGCAAACCGGTAGTGACACCGCCGTATGTGGACGTGGGCACTGGAAAGCTCGTGGTCGCGTTCGCGGCGCCCGTGGTGCGCGACGGCGCGGTGAAAGGCGTGGTGTCCGGCGACGTCGCGATGGACAGCGTGATTGCCAACGTCAAGGCGATTCACCCGACACCCGCGAGCTTCGGCATGCTGATCGACACGAGCGGGCATATCGTCGCCCACCCCGATGCCAAGCTGACCTTGAAGCCGGTGACGGATCTCGCACCCGCGCTCACCGGCGACAAGCTGGCCGCGCTCTTCAGCGCCGAGCACCCTGTCGAAGTCGAGATGAGCGGCAGCACGAAGCTGTTGCGCGCCGAAGCCATTCCCGGCACCGACTGGTACGCGGTCGTCGCGCTCGACAAATCGGAGGCGACCGCCGGCATGCGATCGCTGTTGACGGCTTCGGTCATCGCCTTGATCGTGATCGCCGCGATCGCCGCGGCAATCGTGGCTGCCGTCACCGCCGTCTCGTTCCAGCGTCTCTCGACAGTACGTGACGCGATGGACGCAATCGGCTCGGGCGAAGGCGATCTGACACAACGTCTGCCGGCCACCGGCAATGACGAAGTCACGCAGATCGCGCGCGCGTTCAATACCTTCATCGACAAACTCAGCCACGTGATGCGCCAGATTCGCGACGCCAGCGAATCGGTGCGCGTGGCCGCGAATGAAATCGCCGCGGGCAACGTCGATCTGTCGGGTCGCACGGAGTCTGCCGCGGCCAGCCTGCAACAGACCGCTGCATCGATGGAAGAAATCACCTCGACGGTCACGCAGTCGGCCAGCGCCGCAAAGCAGGCCGACGACACCGCCGTGTCCGCGTCACAAGTCGCTTCACGCGGCGGCGTGGTGATCTCCGACGTGGTTACGACGATGGGCGAGATCGAACACGCGTCGGTGAAGATCTCCGACATCATCGGTGTCATCGACGGCATTGCGTTTCAGACCAACATCCTCGCCCTGAACGCGGCGGTCGAAGCGGCGCGCGCCGGCGAACAGGGCCGCGGCTTCGCGGTGGTGGCGGGCGAAGTGCGCAGCCTCGCGCAACGCAGCGCGCAAGCCGCCAAGGAAATCAAGGCGCTAATCGAATCGACGGTGGCGAGCGTGGCCTCCGGCTCGGGTCAGGTCCGCCAGGCCGGCAAGACGATGACGGAGATCGTCAGCAACGTCGCCAACGTGACAACCATCATTTCCGAAATCACCCAGGCGGCCAACGAGCAAACGCGCGGGATTCAGGAAGTCAATCGCGCGGTCAGCCAGCTCGACGAAATGGTTCAGCAGAACGCCGCATTGGTCGAGCAATCCACGGCCGCTGCCGCCGCATTGCAAAGCCAGGCCGTGAGTCTTGCCGGTGCCGTTGCGCAATTCAAGTTGGACTAAGGTGCATCCAGGGAAATCGCAGTGACGTTCTATAGAAATCTGAAAATCGCCGTTAAATTGGCGCTCCTCGGCGCGGTGCTGCTCACGGCAACCATGGTGGTGGGTCTGGAGGGCTGGCACGCCTTGTCGACGACACATGCGTTGCAAATTCAGTCCGCGCAAACGCTCGGCCAGTATGCGCAAGCTGCCGACACGGCGCGCGTCGCGCAGGTCGAATTCAAGAAGCAGGTGCAGGAATGGAAAGACCTGCTGCTGCGCGGCGCCGATCCGGCCGCGTTCGCCAGGTACCGTGACGCCTTCAGCAAGGAAAGCGGCACGACGCATGCCGCTTTGCTGCGACTGAAGGATCAGCTCAATGCGCTGGGTGCTAACGTGGACGGTGTCGACAAGGCGCTCGCCACCCACGCCTCCCTGCAGGAGAGCTACCTCGACGCGCTCAAGCGCTATGATGCGGCCGATCCGAATACGGCACACGTTGTCGACGGTCTGGTCAAAGGCATCGACCGCGCGCCGACCGCCGCGATCGACGATATCGTCGCTTCGGTGATGCAGCAGGCGCAAGATTCCAGCGTGCGCACGAGCGCGGCCGCGGAACGCGCGTACACGCTCGCCTGCGCGCTGCTTCTGTCGGTCGTGACGGGCTCGCTCGGCGTAGGCACGTTCGCGATCTGGTTCCTGAGCCGCAGTATCACGCTGCCGGTCAGGCAGGCGGTGGGCGTCGCGCAGGCGGTTGCGGCCGGCGATCTGCGCGCCGATGTCGCCGTGGTGAGCCGCGACGAAACCGGCCAGTTGCTCCACGCGCTCAACGACATGAATCATCGCTTGCGTCACATCGTCAGCGAGATTCGCGAAGGCGCGCACACCATTTCGTCGGCCACGCAGGAGATCGCCGCAGGCAATCTCGATCTGTCCGCCCGCACCGAACAACAGGCGGCGTCACTCGAAGAAACCGCCGCCTCGATGCAGCATTTCACCGATTCCGTTCAGCGCAACGCCAGCAACGCACGCGAGGCCACCACGCTCGCGCAAACCGCGGCGCAAGCGGCGCGCGACGGCGGCGCCGTAATGACCGACGCGGTGCGCACCATGGGCCAGATCGATGCAGCGTCCAAGCGTATCGTCGATATCATCGCGGTGGTCGAAGCGATTGCCGCGCAGACCAATATTCTGGCGCTCAACGCAGCCGTCGAAGCGGCGCGCGCCGGCACGCAAGGGCGCGGCTTCGCGGTGGTCGCAAGCGAAGTGCGCAGTCTGGCGCAGCGCTCGGCCGATGCCGCCCGCGAGATCAAGGCGCTGATTCGCGAATCGGTTGCCACCATCGACGCCGGTACACAGCTGATCAACCACGCAAGCAATACGATGGACGGTGTGGTGCAAAGCGCGGGCAGCGTCACGCGTATCGTCGAGTCGATCGCGACGGCCAGCGTCGATCAGGCTGCGGGCATTGCGGAAGTGAACGATGCGGTGACGCAGATGGACCAGGTGACGCAGAGCAATGCGGCTCTGGTCGAGCAGGCGGCCGCGGCAGCCGATGCGGTGCAGAGCAAGGCATCGGGTCTGGTGCAAAGCGTGAGTTTCTTCCGGATCGGCGCGGCGGCTTCTTAAGAGCTGAAATCAGGAGCCGAAATCGAGGCCACCGATCAATACCGCCGGCTCGCCCTGCGTGTGCGAGGAGAAATCCAGTTCGCGCACGTGGCGCCAGGCTTCCAGCTTGCGTGGCAATGCAGCCAGATAGCCGGCGAAGCGCGCGGGTCCTTCCGGGCCCATCAGCCGCTCGATTTCGTCGCTATCCCAGGTCAGGAACAGGTTCAATGGGTGCGGATAGTGACCGAGACCTTCGAGCGGCACTGCGTGAATCCGCACGCTCGTGGGGTGGCCGTGGCCGCCGTAAGGCAGTACTTCGGTATGCACGGTGGTGGCGAAGCATGCGGCGATCGCCTCGGCAATGCGAGGTGCGAACTGTTCGTCGAAACGGGCGGCACTCTCTGGGCGCATCTATGTCTCCAGCGGTTTATCTGATATTGCGGAGCATCGTAGCATGGGAGTGGGGGGGTGCCTGTGGCGTGCCTTTTGTGGGTTTGTTGCATCGGTGTGCCGGTTTTTATGATCTGCGTCTGTACCCTGCAACTCGAGGCTGTCGTTCTGGATTTTTTGGCCTTTCCTTGTTTTGTTAGTGGTCTATTTGTGTTGCCCCTGTGCGGGGCGGCACTTACTTTCTTTGCCGCCGCAAAGAAAGATAAGCAAAGAAAGCGGCGGCGGATTCAACCGGTCGTTGCAACACCTCTGTTCCAATAGGGAAATGGAGAGTGGAGCACGATGGGACGACAAAGAAGACCGTGGTTGAACACCGCACAGAAGGCGGAAATCTGGAAGCTGTGGCGCGAGGGCGAGTCGCTGAGTGAAATCGCGCGGATGCTCGAGCGCCAGCCGAGTGCCGTTTATCACGTTGTGAACAGGAACGGCGGATTTTCCCCGCCCGTGCGCACACGATCTGCACGGGCACTGACGCTGGCCGAACGCGAGGAGATATCGCGGGGCCTTGTCGCAGGCGGTACGATGGGCGAGATTGCGTTGCAACTGGGGCGCTCGAAATCGACCATCAGCCGGGAGATTTCGCGTAATGGCGGCAGCCACCGATATCGGGCGCACGAGGCCGATGTGAACGCCTGGGAGCGTGCACGGCGGCCCAAGGTGTGTGCGTTGTCAGGCAATGCGCGGCTGCGCCGGCTGGTGGCGGCCAGACTCAAATTAAAATGGGCCCCTGTACAGATAGCGGGATGGCTCAGGCGCGAGTTCCGGGTCAACAAGGACATGCAGATATCACACGAGACGATCTACCGGAGCCTGTTCATCCAGGCACGCGGGGTCCTTAAAAAGGAACTCGTCGAGCATCTTCGTACCAATCGTACGATGCGTCAGGCGAAGAGCGCCTCGGCAAGCGGGCAGAACAGGGGCAGGATAATCGGGGCCGTGTCGATCAGCGAAAGACCGGCCGAAGTGGAAGACCGCGCGGTGCCCGGGCATTGGGAAGGCGATCTGCTGGC
>NZ_MCAS01000010.1 GCF_003610895.1 Paraburkholderia fungorum | reverse complement strand
GGGCCTGTCATTAATTTCGTGTTCAAGGCATATCATTCTCCCCAGGAGAACCTATGCCTCGCAAACCGAAAGCTACGCCGGCAGAACTGCCGGTGATCCCCGCTGAGCTGCTTGAGAAGTTCGGCAACGGGCCGATGACGGCCGAAGCGATCAACGCCGCGACGTTGTCCTTGAAGAAGGCGCTGATCGAGCGGGCGCTGGGTGGCGAGATGAGCCATCATCTCGGCTACACGTCCGGTGCTGCAAAGCCCGCGGCCGTCACCAATCAGCGCAATGGCACGGGCGCCAAGACAGTCCTGACCGAGGACGGTCCGATCCGTATCGAGATCCCACGCGATCGCGACGGTAGTTTCGAACCGCTGCTGATTCCCAAGCACGAACGGCGCTTCACGGGTTTCGATGACAAGATCGTCGCCATGTATGCCCGGGGTATGACCGTGCGTGAGATACAAGGCTTTCTGCTCGAACAGTATGGCACCGACGTCTCGCCTGATTTCATCAGCTCGGTTACCGACGAGGTCATGGCCGAAGTGACGGCCTGGCAGGGCCGCCCGCTTGAGCCGATGTATCCGGTGGTGTTCTTCGACGCATTGCGGGTCAAGATCCGCGAAGACGCCGTGGTGCGCAACAAGGCGATCTACCTTGCGCTGGGCATTCTTCCCGACGGCACACGCGATATCCTCGGCCTGTGGATCGAGAACACCGAGGGCGCCAAGTTCTGGATGAAGGTGTTCAACGACCTCAGGACGCGCGGCGTCAACGACATCCTGATCGCCGTCACCGATGGTCTGAAGGGTATGCCCGAGGCGCTGGCGGCAGTGTTTCCGGCCACCACGCTGCAGACCTGCATTGTTCACCTGATCCGCAACAGCCTCGATTACGCGAGCTGGAAGGACCGCAGGGGCCTGGCCGCAGCGATCCGCCCGATCTACACCGCGCCCAGCGCGGAAGCGGCGCAGGCGGAACTCGATGCATTTGCTGATGGGCCATGGGGGCAGAAATTCCCGCCGGTCAGCGCGGCGTGGCGCAACGCCTGGGATCGCGTAATTCCGTTCTTTGCGTTTCCACCGTCGGTTCGCAAGGTGATATACACGACGAACGCCATTGAGAACATCAACTCGCAGTTGCGCAAGATCATCAAAACGCGGGGCCACTTCCCGACCGACGAGGCTGCGACGAAGCTCATCTGGCTTGCATTGCGTAACATCACTGCCGATTGGGGGCGTGCGGCTCATGACTGGAAGGCCGCCATGAACCAGTTCGCCATACTTTATGAGGACCGATTCGTTCGACCATCCGTGTAATTCTCAACCCGCCTTGAACACGGAAATTCTGACACCCCCTTCTTTGCCGCCGCAAAGAAAGATAAGCAAAGAAAGCGGCTCACACCGCCAGCTCATAAGCGGGTCCCCCGCGCAGCCACGGTAGTGGTGCATCTGGAATCTGTCTCCTCGCACACTCCGCGCGAGCGACAAAGGACTCATCAGCTCCCACTCCGCACTGCGTGCGTCGCGGATGGGTCTGCCAGGGAAACCCTAGGGCTTCGGTTGGGCTCGGTGGGGGCCGTCGGCTTCGCCTCGGCGAGACGCTCGCGCACTCATTGGCGAACCCCACTTCAAATGAAATGTCGATGCGTTGCATTCACTGCGCGGCAGCAGCTGTATGCGCCGCGGCGATGTGGCAACGAGTGGGGGAGCTGGGCAGACCCTGGGGGCGGGCCGCTTGAAATGTCGATACGTTGCATTCGCTGCGCGGCAGCAGCTGTGTGCGCCGCAGCGATGTGGCAACAAGTGGGGAACTGAGCAGACCCTGGGGGGGCGGCTGCTTGAAATGTCGATGCATCGCATTCACTGCACGGCCGCAGTTGTGCATGCTGCTGCGATGCAACGACAAGTGAGGGGTTTGGACAAACTGCAGGAACGAAAACAGAGCGGGGGTTCTTATGAAGAACCATTCGGCGCGCGCAGCGCCGCCGGAAGAATGACTGCTGTGTCACTGACGCGGAGTGTGCGAGAGCACGGATTCCAGATGCACCACTACCGTGGCTGCGCGGGGGACCCGCTTAAGAATAGCGGTTTGAGCCGCTTTCTTTTGCCTATCTTTTCTTTGCGGCAGGCAAAGAAAAGTAGGTGCCGCCCCGCACAGGGGCAACGCTAATAAACCATTAGCAAATCAAGGAAAGGCCAAAGAAGCCAGAACAAGGAAAGCCCAACACCGCAGGCATACAACCAAGCGCCGAACGGCAATCAGATCAAGAAAAGGCCAACGCCACAAACGCACAGACAAACAAACCGCCGAGCAGGCCCAAACCTTAATTCCGACTAGCAATAGCCCGCTGATCCCCACCAGAACCCGTCGAAGTAGAATCCGCCGTCTGCGAAGACCCAACTGCAGCCCCCCAAACAACGGAGTTGTTCACCGCATACAACCGGCAGGGCGCCGCACTCTGCTTCTGGCAATTGGCAATTGCCACCGTCATCGGATCATCGCCACCTTCGGCCCACGACCACGCACCCGTGTCCGAAACAGCAAAAGCCCGGCTAGGATACTGATGCAGGAAATTCCGATATCCATTACGGCCAGCTTCATCGACATACGGCACAGAATCGACCGCATCAACCGCAGCAAACCCACTCGCCTTAGGCATCGAAGGATCCGCCACGCGATACTGCACGCCAGTCGGCATCCCCACCCGAGCCAGGAAAGCCTCAACCGCTGGCCACCACACATGCACGCCATCGCGATCCCCAACCAGCCGATGTGCGTCATTCTTGTAGTTGCCGAAATCCACCATCTTCGCGCTCGCGCCGTGTGCGGCATACGCGGCGTACATGCCGGCCACCAGCGGCGCCGTCCACACCGAATCGTTATCGCCGTACAACCACAGCGACGGAACCCTGGTTTTCTCGCCATAAGCGCCGAACGCACGCGTCAGGTTGCCCTGCCAGTCATCGCACGCGTCCTGCCGCAAACCACCCGAGAAATTGATCAAAGCCCGCACGCCCGGCGCCGCGTCGGGACCGTAAGCAATCGTCGCCAGACCGCCGTGCGAAGTGCCGGCCACCACAATGTGCGTGGCGTCCACGTACGGCTGCTTCGACATGTAATTGATCGTCGCGGCCACGTCGCCGGCCTGGTCAATACCGTTGCGTTTGACGTTGCAACCATCCTGCTGATAAGTGCCGCCCGAATGGCCGAAGCCCTGACGGTTCGGCGCCACCACCACGTAACCGCGACGCACGAATTCGCGCGCGAACGGCAGCGGGTCGCTGCGCTCCTGCGTACGCGGATCACCAGGAATCTTGCCGTGGTTGAAAACGATCATCGGAAACGGGCCCGGGCCGTCCGGCTTGTAGATCGTCGTTTCGAGCGTGACGTTGCCGGCAGCGTCGACCGGCACGCGGATGATCTGTTCGTTCAGGCCGGCGGTGGGCAGATAAACGTCGTCGTCGAGCGCGATGCGCGGCACGTGCGCGCGGGTGAGAGGCCCCGCCTGGGTGTCGGCAAGCGGATCGGCATGCGCGAGCGCGACAGCGCACAGCGCCGCTGCACACGTCACCGCACACTTCGTCAAAACCTTGCTGAACACCATTGACGCACCTGCCTCAAAAACCTGCCCTGAACACCGTGATGTCTTGTCTGTCGAATGTCACCGCTGACAATTGCCTTTCATCGGCGTTTTCGACAAACAAAAACTCACTCGCGCACGTAGTGCGCTATGCGCACGCACGCTGATCGAGATCGCACGGGATGAACCCAAACGGCCGACGCGACCCCACGCGCCGATGATGAGCGTCACACATGTCACCCGGAACCGCCGTGGAGCCCTTGCTGGTGGGCTATCGGCAGGTGCCTGCGCATTTTGCGGAATCCGTATGGACCTGTTCTCGCAATGTGACGTCACAAACCTACGGCCTCATCCTGGCATGACAATTTTGTTTTGTGCAATCAAGGAGAACCCGTGGCGCAAAAATTGCCGCGTGCGAACCGGGACGCATTCGCCTCCTGGATGCTGTAAAGCGCCTGTCGTAAGCTGTTTGGCTGCACGAAGTAATGTGTTGCAACACATGAGCTGTGGCGTCGAGCCAACACGAAAAAAAGCCCTCGTTTGAGGGCCATATGTGATCACGGTGTGATCTGCGTTAGTGCGTCGTGTAAGGCTGTGGAAGGTATAGCCTATTCGTTGACGTCACCATCAACATAGCGCCAGTGCCCGTCGTCGCCACGGACGAAGCGGCTGAGTTCATGCAGCCGGTGGGCGCGCCCGCCGACCTTGTACCGTGCAACGAATTCGACGCTCGCATGATCGGCGTCGATTTCGGTGAAAGCCTTGATCTGCAGTCCGAGCCAACGCGGCGCGTCGGGGGCCGCGGGGTCGGCGTCGAGATCCGTGGGGCAGGTGTGCTGCGCCCAGGTCGCACGCAAATAATCCGTTGCGCCCACAACATACGCGCTGTAACGCGAGCGCATCAGTTCGAGCGCGCGCGGCGCGGCTTCGCCGCCGTCGATATAGCGGCCGCAACATTGCGCGAAGCGGGGCGGTTTGGCGCCGCTGCGTTGATCGGGCGCCGTGCCGCCGCATGGGCAGTCGGACGGTCGTTGCATTGACAACAATGGCTTATTCATCAGACGTTCAGGCAAGACCGCGCGCGATCAGGATCTTCTGGATGTCGCTGGTGCCTTCGTAAATCTGGCACACGCGCACATCACGGTAGATGCGCTCGACTGGGAAATCGCTCAGATAGCCGTAGCCGCCGTGAATCTGCAAGGCGGCCGAGCAGATGCGCTCGGCGGCTTCCGAGGCGAACAGCTTGGCCATCGCGGCTTCAGTCAGGCAGGGCTGGCCGGCGTCTTTCAGCGAAGCCGCATGCCAGATCAACTGACGTGCGGCTTCGAGTTGAGTCGCCATGTCGGCCAGGCGGAATTGCACGGCCTGGTGCGAAAACAGCGGCTGGCCGAAGCTCTCGCGCTCCCTTGCGTAGCTCAACGCCGCCTCGAACGCGGCGCGCGCCATACCGACGCTCTGCGCCGCGATACCAATGCGTCCGCCTTCGAGCCCCGATAGCGCAATCCGATAGCCTTCGCCTTCCGCGCCGATCAGATTCGCGGCCGGCACGCGGCAGTCTTCAAAAATAATCTGGGCGGTGTCCGACGAATGCTGGCCGAGCTTTTCTTCGACCCGTGCGACGACGTACCCCTTCGTATCGGTCGGCACGATAAACGCGCTGATGCCGCGCTTGCCGGCTGCCTTGTCGGTCACGGCCATGACGATCGCGACGTTGCCGTTCTTGCCGCTCGTGATGAACTGTTTGACGCCGTTCAATACGTAGCTGTCGCCATCGCGTGCCGCCGTGGTACGCAGCGCGGATGCGTCCGAGCCCGCTTGCGGTTCGGTCAGACAAAACGCGCCGAGCATTTCGCCGCGCGCGAGCGGCGTGAGCCAGTCGCGTTTTTGCGCCTCGTTGCCGTAGGTCAGCAGAATGCTGCACACCGGGCAATTGTTGACGGAGATCGCGGTGGAGGTGCCGCCGTCGCCCGCCGCGATTTCTTCGAGGATCAACGCCAGCGCCAGCGCGTCCATGCCCGCGCCGCCGTACGCTTCGGGCACGAGCACGCCATACGCGCCGAGTTCGGCGAGCTGGCGATGCACGTCCTTCGGAAAGATGCGCTCGCGGTCCCATTGCGCCGCGTGCGGGGTAACCGCTTCACGGACGAACGTGCGCACCGCGTCGCGGACCATCTGGTGATCCTGATCAAGCACCATGGCTCGGTCTCCTCATTAGTCTCCTCACGTATCTTTTCACCAGTCGAGCGCCGTGCCGTCGTATTGATAGAAGCGGCCGTTGAACGCGTCGTGCGCAGCGGCTGCCTGGGCGAGCACTTCGCGCATGCCGGTCACGCTGCGCGCAGGATCGATCGCCGCCTGTGCGCCGCCCATGTCGGTGCGCACCCAGCCAGGGTGCAGCGAAATACAGGTTGCGCGCCGCGTATCCAGCGACGCGACTTTCAGCGCGTCGTTGAGCGCCGCCTTACTCGCCCGGTACAGCCACCCGGTCGTGCCGCTCGCGTCGCTGATGCTGCCCATCTTGCTCGAAAGCACCGCGAACACACCGCCGGCTTCCTCGACGAGCGGCAGCAGGATCGGCATCAATTGCATCGGACCGCGCACGTTGGTATGCATGACCTGATCGAAATCTTCGGCCGTGAAGGTTTCGATGTCCTCGGTATGCGGGCCGTACACACCCGACACCAGCACGGCTGCGTCGAGCCGTTCGCCGTCGAGCTTCCAGGCGAGCGCCGCGATTTCTTCGGGCTCGGTGACGTCGAGTGAGAAAGTCTCCGCGCCGAGAGCTTTCAGCGCGTCGAGCGCGGCGCCGTCGCGCGCGGTGGCGAGCACGCGCCAGCCGCTTTTCTTGTACTGACGCACAAACTCCTGGCCGATGCCACGCGACGCGCCAACGATCAACACTGTCTTCATCGAATCACCTCGAGCTCTCAAGCGCGTAAGCAACGCGTCAAACCAGTTCAATGCCCATCGCGGTTGCTTCGCCACCGCCGATGCACAGCGTGGCGACGCCGCGCTTGCCGCCGCGCTTTCTCAGCGCGCCAATCAGCGTGACGAGAATCCGCGCGCCCGAGGCGCCGATCGGATGGCCGAGCGCACAGGCGCCGCCGTTCACGTTGACCTTGTCATGCGGCAGATGATGTTCTTTCATCGCGGCCATCGTGACCACCGCGAATGCCTCGTTGATCTCATACAGATCCACTTCGTCGGCCTGCCAGCCGTTCTTGTCGAACAGCTTGCGAATCGCACCGACCGGCGCGGTGGTGAACTTAGCCGGTTCCTGCGCGAAGGTAGCGTGGCCCACCACGCGAGCAAGCGGTTCGACGCCGAGACGCTTCGCAGTCGACTCACGCATCATCACGAGCGCTGCCGCGCCGTCGGAAATCGACGACGAGTTCGCCGCCGTCACGGTGCCGGTTTTGCTGAACGCGGGTTTGAGCGTCGGAATCTTGTCGAGGTTCGCTTTGAACGGCTGCTCGTCGTGATCGATGGTCACGTCGCCCTTGCGGCTTTCCACCTTTACCGGCGCGATTTCCCATGTGAACGAGCCGTCCTCGTTCGCGCGCTTCGCACGATTCAGGGACTCGATGGCGAACGCATCCTGCGCGTCGCGCGTGAAGTCGAACGACGCTGCGCACTCCTCGGCGAAGGTGCCCATCAAACGGCCTTTTTCGTAGGCGTCTTCGAGACCGTCGTAGAACATGTGATCGATAACCTGGCCGTGGCCCATGCGCATGCCGTTACGCGCCTTGGGCAGCAAATACGGCGCATTGGTCATGCTCTCCATGCCGCCCGCGACGATCACATCGACCGAGCCCGCCGCCAGCATGTCGTGCGCGAACATCGCCGCGCGCATGCCGGAGCCGCACATCTTGTTGACCGTGGTGCTGCCGGTGGCGAGCGGCAAGCCGGCGCCCAGTGCGGCCTGACGCGCGGGCGCCTGGCCCTGGCCTGCGGGCAGCACGCAACCCATCACCACTTCGTCGATCTGCTCGGGCTTCAACCCGGCGCGTTGCACGGCGGCTTCGATAGCGATCGAGCCCAACTGCGGCGCGGTGAGCGTTGCGAAATCGCCCTGAAATGCCGCCATCGGCGTGCGAGCCACACCGACGATCACGATCGGATCAGCTTTTGTGTCACTCATGTTTGTCTCCTTCATGTTTGAGTTCCTTGATCACACCTTCGACGATAGCCGGCACCTGACCGAGCTGGGCCGCGTCGTTGTCTTCCTTGTACGCGCCGCCGGCCGATACCGCGGCGAGGCAATTCCTGTAGGTTGCATCGAGCGCCGCCGGGTCGTTGACGGTCATGCCGAGGTTGCGCACCTTGCCGTCGTGCACGCCATACACCCAGCCGTGCACCGCGAGTTCCTGCCCGCGTGCCCATGCGTCGTTGATGATGGTGGTCCGGCATACGTTCATCACCTGCTCGATCGCATTGAGTTCGACCAGACGCCGATGCCGCGCCTCACCGATCGGCCATTCTTCGATCAGCGCGGCGTGCTTGGTGCGCACGTCCTGCACGTGATGCAGCCAGTTGTCCGCGAGACCCACGCGCCGGCCGTGCAGCGCCGCGGCGACACCCGAGCAGCCATAGTGACCCACCACCATGATGTGCTTGACTTTCAACAGGTCGACGGCGAACTGGATCACCGACAGGCAATTCAGATCGGTATGCACCACCACGTTGGCGATATTTCGGTGTACGAACACTTCGCCAGGCGGCAGGCCGATGATCTGATTGGCCGGCACGCGGGAATCTGAGCAGCCGATCCACAGATATTCGGGTGTCTGCTGGTGCGCGAGGCGTGAGAAGTACTCCGGATCTTCGGACAGCTTGCGGGCCACCCACGCGTCGTTGTTGTCGAACAGGTGGGCGAGCGGATTGGAAGGGGGAGAATCGTTCGTATTCATGGATGAGTCTGGGCGGTTGCTCGACCGATTGACCGGTCGATGTCATTGCATAAGGTTCGGACAGCGCGCTCAGCGATACGGGCCGCGCATGAAGCGCATGAACCATATGATGCGCTTCAGGTTCAGGCCACGCGCTCGGTGCGCTCGTCTGCCTGGTTCTTCGCTTGACCGGGCGCCGTATCGGCGAATCGTTCCGGATAGCGGATGCAGAAGCGCACGCTGCTGTCGTACGGGAAAAAGTCGGGCAGTTCGCCTTTCAGGAGATGATCCTTGTGCCGTTGCCATAGCGCCGGATCGAAAAAGTCCGCGTGATGCTGCATGAAAGACCGGCGCACGCGTGGGTCGCCGAGCAGAAACGTGCCGTATGTCTCCGGGAAAATATCGTGCGGGCCGACCGAGTACCACGGCTCGCCCGACATTTCGTCTTCCTCGTTACGTGGCGCCGGCACCGCGCGCACATTGCATTCAGTCAGGTACTCGATCTCATCGTAGTCGTAGAACACGACGCGGCCGTGACGTGTCACGCCGAAGTTCTTGTACAGCATGTCGCCAGGGAAGATGTTCGCCTGCATCAATTCCTTGATCGCGTTGCCGTATTCCTTGATGCCGTGATCGATGTCGTCGTCGCTGCCGTTTTGCAGGAACAGATTGAGCGGGACCATCCGGCGTTCGATATACAGGTGGCGAATCACCAGGTTGTCGTCCTCGTGTTCGATCAGGGACGGCACTTCTTTTTCGAGTTCGCGCACGAGCGCTTCGTCGAGCCGCGAAAGGGGCAGCGCCACGCTCGAATATTCGAGCGTATCGGCCATGCGGCCCAGACGGTCATGCCGTTTGACGAGCTGATACTTTCCCTTGATCTTCTCGCGCGTGGTTTCCTTGGGCGGCGGGAAGTGGTCCTTGATCAGCTTGAATACGTACGGAAACGACGGGAGCGTGAACACCAGCATCACGAGCCCCTTGATGCCGGGCGCGATGATGAACTGATCGCTCGAATGCTTCAGATGGTGCAGCAGGTCGCGATAGAACAGATTCTTGCCCTGCTTCTGCAAACCCACCGACGTGTAGATTTCCGCCTTCGGTTTGCCCGGCATGATCGTGCCGAGAAATTCGACGTAAGCGGAGGGCACTTCCATATCCACCAGAAAGTACGAATGCGAGAAGCTGAAGATGATCAGTAACTGTTCGCGCTTGAGCAGCACCGTATCGAGCGCAAGCACGCCCGGCTTCACATGGCGCAGCGGCACGGCGAACGGCAACAGCGAATCGCCGTTGATGATCCGTCCAACGATATACGCTGACTTGTTCCGGTAAAACAGCGACGAGAGCACATGAATCTGGAAGTTGGCCGCTTCGTCGAACACGCCGAATGCCTCGTGGATCGTCTGCATCACGCACGCGACGTCGCGGGTCAGATCCTCGAACGGCGGCTCCAGCTGGAAATTGGTGACGATGCGCTCGAGCGTGGCCGCGAGACCGTCCTTGCCGGGGTAATACGCACGGTAAGTCGGCTTCGCCGCCGGTTCGTCATTTTCGATGTACTCGGTCGAGATCGCCGGGCGCACGAAAATGAAGTCGTTGTTGAAGTACGAACGGTGCAGGATCTTGCAGCACACCGAATTGAAGAACGTCTCCGCGCACTCGGGCTGGCGGTGCGTGGTCAGCAGGCCGATGTAGTGGAGCTTGATCTGCTGCCACACTTCGTCGTCGATATTTTCGGCGTCGTATTCGTCTTCGAGCAGTTCGACGCATTCCTCGACGCGATCGTCATACGAGGTAATGCGCTCGCGCGCCAGCGTTTGCAGCCCATGCCAGTCGGCCGCTTCGAAGAGCGTTTTGGCATGGATCGCGGCGTCGCGGAAAATCCGGTAGTGCCGATCGAATCCTTCGAGCATCGTCTGCGCGACATCAAAGCCGATCTGGGACGACAGCAGTTTGGGGAAGTGATTCATGTCGAATTCGCCTGATCGGGGCTTACGCGGACTGGGTCCCGCGAGCGCCGCTTTCCAGCAGCGTGCGCGCCTGGGCTTCGTATTGCGCGAGGTCTTCGAGCGTCGCGTTCAGGTCTTCGAGCTGACGTTCGAGCACGTCGCGATGGCGTGCCACCGTGGCAAGAAAGGCGTGCAATTGCGGCACGGTGTCGGTTGGCGACTCATAGACATCGAGCAAATCGCGGATTTCCGACAGCGTGAAGCCAAGCCGCTTGCCGCGCAGCGTGAGTTTCAGGCGGGTTCGGTCGCGGCCTGAATAGACGCGCCGCAAGCCGCTCGAGCCTTCGCGGCTGGGCGAGAGTAAACCCTGATCTTCATAGAAGCGGATCGCTCGTGGCGTGACGTCGAATTCCCGCGCGAGCTCGGTGATCGTGTATTGCGTGTTCATCGGGGCGTCCCGTGACCGGGCAGAAAATCGGATTGAACGATAGAATCGACGTTTACGTTATCGTCAACTTGATCGAAACGCAACTACGGCGCAATACGGCACCGGTATGTCCCGGCCGGGCCGCAACCACGCTGTCCGGCATCGTATACCTCGCCATGCCGGGCGGCCGACGGAGGAAGACAAACACAATGAATGCACTCGAACATCAACTCGACTACCCGTTCAACGACACCTTGCCGGAAGCCGGCCACGCGATGGAAGTCGTGCCCGGCGTGTTCTGGCTGCGCATGCCGCTGCCGTTCGCGCTGGACCACATCAATCTGTGGCTGCTGCGCGATGAAATCGACGGTCAGCGCGGTTGGACGGTAGTCGACTGCGGCATTGCGTCGGACACGATCAAGGAAAACTGGGAGAAAGTGTTCGACTCCGTGCTTGACGGTTTGCCGGTGCTGCGCGTGATCGTCACGCATTGCCATCCGGACCACATCGGCCTCGCGCACTGGATCTGCGGTGGCGGCGACAGGAAGCGCTGGGACGTGCGCTTGTGGACGACCCTCGGTGAATACATGCAGGCACGCGTAATGGCGGCCGGCGACGGCTCGAATGCGGGCGGCGAGGGCGCGGCGCGGCATTTTGCGCGGCATGGTCTGAACGATCAGGCGTCGCTCGAAAAGCTGCGCAATCGCACGAGCTACTACTCGAGCCTCGTGCCGGCGATTCCCAGCCAGTACCGCCGCTTGCGCGAAGCCGATGGCGTGAAGATCGGCGGCAAGACCTGGCGGGTGGTGACGGGCTTCGGCCATTCGCCGGAACACTGCGCGTTGTATTGCGAGGAAACCGGCACGCTGATCTCCGGCGACATGGTGCTGCCGCGCATTTCGACGAACGTCTCGGTGTTCGACATGGAACCGGAAGGCACGCCGCTCGCGCTGTATCTGGAATCGCTCGGCCGCTACGAGACGATGCCCGAAGACACGCTCGTGCTGCCGTCGCATGGCAAGCCGTTTCGCGGTGTGCGCACGCGCATCAGGCAATTGCGTGAGCATCATGACGCGCGTCTGGCCGAAGTGCGCGAGGCCTGTGCGCAGAAGCCGCAGAGCGCGGCGGATATCGTGCCGCTGATGTTCAAGCGCCAACTCGACATCCATCAGATGACCTTCGCGATGGGCGAGGCGTTGGCGCACTTGCATCTGCTGTGGCTCGCGGGGGAGTTGACGCGCAACCAGGATGCAGACGGAGTGATCCGGTTTAGCGGCGCGCCCGATCAGAAGCATTGATCGGGTGATGACGTCAAAACGGTGAGGACAAAAAAACAGACCCGGTGCATGGCAGCGGGTCTGTTTCGTTGCTCAACATCGAGCGTGGCGTGACTCGGTGGTGACGCGGTGGTTTTACTGCACCGCCACCGCCCCAAAGTTCTGCCGTCCGAACGGACTCACGTGATAGCCGCTCACATTCGTGCGCGTGATGGCTGCCGCCGTCGGATAACCCAGCGGAATCCACAGCGCCTGATCGTGGATGATCTGCTGCGCCTGTTCATACGCCTTCGTGCGTTTGGCCTGGTCGGGCGTTGTCTTGCCGTCGGCGATCAGCTTGTCCAGATCCTGATCGCAGAAGCGCGCAAAGTTGATGCCCGACTTCACCGCATTGCAACTGAAGAGCGGCGACAGATAGTTGTCCGGATCGCCGTTGTCGCCGGCCCAGCCCATGAACAGCGTGTCATGCTGGCCTTGCTTTGCCTGCTTGATCAACTCGCCCCATTCGATCACCTTCACGTCCGCTTTCACGCCGATCTTCGCGAAGTCGGCTTGCAGCAGTTCGGCGCCGGCCTTCGGGTTCGGGTTCAGCACGCTGCCGTTCGGACGTACCCAGATCGTCGTTTCGAAGCCGTTCGGATAGCCGGCGTCCGCGAGCAGTTTCTTCGCCTTCACCGGATCGTACGGCCACGCCTTCACTGATTTGTCGTAGCTCCACGTGTTAGGCGGATACGGATTGACGGCCGGAGTCGCGGTATTGTCGAAGATCGCCTTCAGATAGGTCGTGCGGTCGAACGCCATGTTCAGGGCCGCGCGCACCTTCTGGTTGTCGAGCGGTTTCTTCTGCGTGTTCAGTGCGACGAAGGCGGTCATGAAGGCCGGTGTCTGCACGATGGCGAGCGACTTGTCGCTCTTTGCTTCGGCGAGATCCTGCGGCTTGGGCGACAGCGCGATCTGGCATTCACCCGCTTTCACCTTTTGCGCGCGCACCGTGGCGTCCGGCGTGATCGCGTAGATCAGGCGGTCGATCTTCGGTTTCGGACCCCAGTACGTCGGGTTCACGTCGTAGCGGATCACCGCGTCTTTCGTATAGCTCTTCAATTCGAACGGACCCGTGCCGATCGGCTTTGCATTCAGGTCGACCTGTTTGCCGGCCTTGAGCAACTGGTCGGCGTATTCAGCCGAATAGATCGAGGCGAAGCCCATTGTGAGGATCGATACGAAGGTCGCGTCCGGTGCGTTCAACTCGAACTTGACGGTGTTGTCGTCAACCTTGCTGATCGACTTGATGAGCTTCGGCAAGCCCATCGACTGCGCGTGCGGAAAGCCGCTCGCGCCCGCCACCTTGTGCCACGGATTGCTGTCGTTGAGCATGCGGTCGAACGTGAAGACGACGTCGTCGGCATTCAGCGCACGGGTGGGCTTGAAATAGTCGGTGGTCTGGAACTGCACGTTCGGGCGCAGATGGAACGTATAGGTGAGGCCGTCGGCGCTCACGTCCCACTTGTCGGCCAGCGAAGGCTCGACTTTTTTCGCGGCCTCGTCGTACGAAACCAGCGAATTGAAGATCACGTCGGCCGACGCATTGGTCGTGACGAGCGAATTGAACTGCACGACATCGAAACCGTCGGGGCTCGACTCGGTACAGACGGTCAGCGGTTTGGCGAGCACGAGCGCGGGCGCCGTGAACAGTACGGCGGCTGCGAGCAGTTTGAAGCGCATAGGATCTCCCATAACAAGCGCAGTCAGGCAGTGCGTCTGGTTGTGTGGTTATATTCCGTTGACGGGCGACGGCAACCGATGGCCGGTCTGGCCGTCGTCTTTATTGTGATACGTTTCCGGCGCCAGCGCATGGTTTGGCGGATACCGTACACGCGCGTTTTGGCCCTCGCGAAAGCTTATCGAAGGGTGGTTGTGGCGACAACAATTTAATCCGCATATCCATATGGACTGAGGATGTGCGTGCCGGCTCCTTGTCGTGCGGATACACGCAAAAGCCGAGGCGTTCGATTTATTCGGGGACGGCGCGGGGTTTGCGCGGCGCGCGTTCGAAGGCGCGGTCGTAGAGCCAGCGCGGCAGCACATGCAATAGCATGGCCGCGACACGCATCTGCCACGGGAATACCGCGAAGGCAGTCTGCCGCTCGATCGCGCCCGCCACCTTCACGGCGAAGCGGTCGGCGTCCATCAGGAAGGGCATGCCGTACGGGTTGTGTTCGGTCATCGGCGTGCGGATATAGCCAGGTGCGATGGTGACCACGCCGACGCCCAGCGGCCGCATCTCGACGCGCAACGCTTCCAGATACTTGAGCGCCGCCGATTTGGACGCGCTGTAAGCGCCCGACCCTGGCAAGCCCCGCACGCCGGCGACGCTGGCGATTCCGACCAGCGTGCCTTTCTTCGCAGCCACCATTGCGGCGGCGAACGGCTCGAACGTGGCGACCATGCCGAAGTAATTGATATCCATCACTTCGCGGAAGGTGCGTAGATCGCCCTGCCCGGTGACCGCGCCACGGCTGATACCGGCATTGGCGATCACGATGTCCGGCAAGCCATGCTGCGCGATGAACTGCGCGGCCGCTTCGGCGAGCGCCTCGGCGTCGCGGACGTCGACGGAATACGTGGAGATGGAATTCTGCGGATGGGACTGCTGGAAAGCGGCGAGGGCGTCGCCGCGGCGGGCAACCAGGCCGAGAGTCGCGCCGCGCCGCGCATATTCGGCGGCGAGCGCGAGGCCGATGCCACTCGAGGCGCCGGTAATGAAAACCTTCAGGGGTGAACTCATTCCGGCGCCTCGGCTTTACATCTTCTTGGCGCGGACCTGTTGCACCAGGTAGTCGAGCACCTGAATCGTGCCCGGCAGGCTGTTGGTCGCAGCCGGACCGGTTTCATACTTGCCCTGCACGGCCAGCGTCGGCACGCCGTCGATCTTGTAGTCGTCCATCAGCTTCTTGTCCTTCTGCAACGCGCTTTGCGTCGAGAACGAGTTGTACGCGTCCATGTACTTCTTCGGATCGACGCCGTTCTTCGCGAGGAACTTGGTCTGATCTTCCGGCGTCAGCAAATAGTTCTTGTTGACGTGGATTTCGTTGAAAACCTTCGGCGTGAGCTGCTGGGCGAGACCCAGTGCGTCAAGCGCGTGGAACATTTTCGAATGCGGGATGAAGTCGTCGCGGAAAGCGACCGGCACGCGCTTGAACACGACGTCCGGACCCTGCTTCTTGATCCAGGCTTCGAGGAACGGATCGAATTCATTGCAGTGCGGGCAACCGTACCAGAAGAATTCGGTGACTTCGATCTTGCCGGCCGGCACGTCCGTAGGTTGCGGCGTGGCCAGCACGGTGTAGTCCTTGCCGGAAACCGGCGCGGCCGGCGATGCATGCGCCGTGGCGGCAACCAGGCCCAGCGAGAGGAACAGAATGCTCAGCAGTTTTTTCATGTTGTGTTGACCCAAGTAGGCGATAAAGCGGTGGCGCCACGCAAATGCCCGTCACCGTTTTCAATGTCGGCGTTAGACGTTCTAGTCGATTGTGTTTGTCGATTGTGCCTGTGACTCGCGCCGCGCGCCGATAGTTCGGCGGCGGCGCGTTCCGGCAAATCACCGTTGCTTATTGTTTGCTTATTGCTTCGTAAAGCGGATCACCGCGGTATCCACACCCGCGTCGGACAGACGCTGACGGCTCGAATTCATGTCTTCGAACTTCGAGAACGGGCCGATACGCACGCGGTAGTACGTCACGCCGCCGGCATCGCGCTGCGTGACCTTCGATTCGAAGCCCTGGAAGGCAAGACGCGCCCGCTGCTGTTCGGCGTCGGCGGAGGTCTTGTAGGCGCCCACTTGCAGGAAGTAGCCCGTGTTCGCGTCACCCGCGACCGGCGCCGCGCCCGAACCCGGCTTGGCATTGGCCGCCGTGCTGGGCGACGTGCTCTTCGGCGCGGAGCCTGCCGCAGTGGCGGCCGGCGCGCTGGAGCCTTGCGGTTTTTTCACCGGCGTGGTGGCCGTGCCGTTGTCCTGCGCGGGCTTCGGTGCGACTGCCGTGCCGTTCGCGTTATCGCCCGAAGGCGGCACTTCGACGATCTGCGGTTCTTCCAGCATGCCGGACTGCGTCTGCGAATTGGTCTGGCCCGGCGCGGTGTTAGGCGGCGCCGGTTGCGCGGCTTGCGGGACCGGCTGGCCCGGCGTTTTGCCTTGCAGAGGACGGTTCGGGTCGTATTGCTGCGGCTGGCTTGCGCCGTTGTCGGGCGTGGCCGGCGGCGCGACCTTCGAGACGAACGGCGTAGGCGCACGGGTGATATACAGCGCCACCACTACCGCGATCGCGAGACCGACGATCAGGCCCAGCACGATACCGAGAAAGGTGCCCCCGGTTTGTTTCGATTGCGATTGCTTTGTTGTGCGGCGTGGTTTTGCCATCGTATGAATCACCTGCAAAAAGAATCCTGGAACGGCCGTCGATTATAACGACGGCCGCGTGCATGTTGCGCCGGAGGACTTACATCTTGACGGGAGCGGAGACGCCGATCGTCGCGAGACCGTTGGCCAGCACCTGACGGGTGGCCGCAAGCAGCGCGACGCGCGCATTGCGCTCGGCCGCGTCGTCGACCAGTACGCGTTCGGCTCTGTCATTGTAGAACGAGTGGAATTCCCCGGCGAGGTCGCGCAGATAGAACGCGACCGCGTGCGGAGCGAGTTCGTCGGCGGCGTGCTCCAGCATGTCCGGGAACTCGGCGAGCTTGTTCAGCAAGGCCATGGCGCGTTCGCTGGTGAGCGGCGACACGTCCAGCTGGGCCAGCGTGCTCTCGTCCGTGTTGTAGCGCGCCTTGCATTCGGCGATGACCGAGCAGATCCGCGCATGCGCATACTGTACGTAGTGGACCGGATTTTCGTCGTTCTGTTTCAGCGCCAGGTCGATGTCGAACACGAATTCCGTGTCCGCCTTGCGCGAAATCAGGAAGAAGCGCACGGCGTCGCGGCCGCGGCGAATCGTCTCTTCGTCGATCAGGTCGATTGCGGCTTCCGAGCCCGGCGTGGCGCCGCCCGACCATTCGATCAGATCGCGCACCGTCACATAGCTGCCGGCGCGCTTCGAGATCTTCACCTCTTCGCCGTTGCGCATCACCGTGACCATCTTGTGCAGGATGTAGTCGGGATAGCCCTTCGGAATGCCGACGCCGAGGCCCTGCAGGCCGGCGCGCACGCGCGCGATCGTGCCGTGGTGGTCCGAGCCCTGCACGTTGATGACCTTGGTGAAGCCGCGTTCCCACTTGGCGACGTGATACGCGACGTCCGGCACGAAGTAGGTGTAGGTGCCGTCGGTCTTGCGCATGACGCGGTCTTTGTCGTCGCCGTCGTCGGTGGTGCGCAGCCACAGCGCGCCTTCCTGCTCGTAGGTCTTGCCGGCGGCGACCAGCGCCTCGACGGTTTTCTCGACCCGGCCTTCCTTATACAGCGACGACTCCAGGTAGTACTGGTCGAACTTCACGCCGAACGCCTGCAGGTCCATGTCCTGTTCGCGGCGCAGATAGGCCACCGCGAAGCGGCGGATCGCGTCGAGGTCTTCGACGTCGCCCGCGCCCGTCACCGGCTCGCCGTCACTCGCGGCCACGGTGACGCCGTTCAGATAGTCTTTCGCGATATCGGCGATGTACTCGCCGTTGTAGGCCGAAGCCGGCCAGCCTTCGTCGCCCGGAGCGAGGCCGCGCGCGCGCGCCTGGGTCGACACGGCGAGCGTGTGGATCTGCACGCCGGCGTCGTTGTAATAGAACTCGCGGTGCACGTCATAGCCCTGGCTAGCCAGCACGTTCGACAGCGCGTCGCCGAGCGCCGCCTGGCGGCCATGGCCGACGTGCAGCGGGCCAGTCGGGTTGGCCGAGACGAATTCGATCAGCACGTGCTTGCCGGCGTCGCGCTGCGAACGGCCGAAGCCGTCCTTTTCGGCGAACACCGCAGCGATCACCGCCTGCTTGGCGGCCGCCGCGAGGCGCAGGTTGATGAAGCCGGGGCCGGCCACTTCGGCGGCTTCCACGAGACCCTTTGCCTGCGGCTGCGCGAGCAGCGCGTCGACGATCTGTTGGGCCAGCTGGCGCGGGTTGGCGCGCAGCGGCTTGGCGAGTTGCATCGCCACATTGCAGGCGACGTCGCCGTGCGCGGCCACTTTGGGACGCTCCAGCGTGATCGTGGGCGAGACGAAGGCGGCTTCGCTCGCGCCCTGGGTTGCTTCAGCGACCTGCTTCACCGTGTCGGCGAGCAGTGTTTCGAGGGTATGTTTATGTGCGGGCAGCATGCTTGTTGCGAGTCCAGTGAGGCAATCCGGTGATGCGGAAGAAGCGGCGGCCGCGCGCGACGCGCAGCCGATTCGTCAGAAGCGTGGAAAGCGGCGCTGGGCCGGCCGTGACGCACCGGGCCGCGATACGGCACGTTGCGCCCATTGGGGCGGCGCAACGATGCGCCTGGCACGGCTGCATGCGCTCGCGCGCGGTTTTGACCAACCGGCACAGCCAACGCCACCTGTACAACGCCCGGCACAGCGCATTGCGGCGCGCTTTTCCGTTCAGACGGATTTTAGCAGGTGCTAATATGTTCAATGAGATGCCCACCAAGGGCCGTGGCCGCCGTGCCTGATCGGCGTGTCAACGCAACGCACGCCGGCGGCGAGTTTTGAGCGGCCCTCGCGTCGATCCAACATAACGAAAAAGGGAACAGTCATGCTGATTACTTTTAAATGCCGGGCCTGCCCGGATGTGATGATGCTGGAGAATCTCGCCCAATACCTCGTCGGCATTGTCGGCAAGCGGCTTGGTGAGCGTGGCGTCATCATCCACGACGAACTTGACGTTGCGATCAGCAAACTCGAAGCGGCGATCACCTTCGACAAACAGGAACGCGCCGAGCACGATGGCCATTTCCACGAAGGTGAAGACGGCCACGAGCATCATGAGATCCCGCCGGGACTCGCCCAGCGCGCGTATCCGTTCCTCGACATGCTGCGTGCCGCGAAGAAGGAAAACGCGGATATCGTCTGGGGTATCTGATTCTGGCGTGATTCGCCGGTGGTTTGCGGCGCGCCAGGCGGCGCGGCGCAGAGCACGTTGCGCAGCACGCAATGTGACGCATCAATGAAAAGAGCCCGCAGCAGCGGGCTCTTTGTCTTTCATGGGCCTGAACGACCCTGTGCCGAACTGGCTTACTGGCTGGCGGCATCCGCGGGTGCCGCCATCGGTGCCGACGCACCCTTCTTCATTTTTTGCTTCTTGGGCTTCTTGACGTGCTTTTGCGTAGGCGGCGAATAGGAACTGACCGAGCTGGCGGGCTGGGCCAGCGCCACCGAGGCGCCTGCGGCGAGCGAAACAGCAGTCAATAACAGCGTCAGCTTCTTCATACGATTCTCTCCGTTGACGATTGCAATTTGATAAGCCGACGCGTTTTGGCCGCGTCTGGCGGGTTGAAGCCGTTTCAGTCTACAAAGCCGAAAATTGCACTGCCGCAAATATTCAGCCTAGCGCGCCCGATATAGTGGGTTCCCCCCCGCAAGGCTTACAGCAAAGGCGCGAGCGCCCGCTCGGCGTCTGTTTTCGACAACGACATGCGTTTTGCGTAGTCTTCCAGCTGGTCCTGGGCGATCTTGCCGACCGAGAAATAGGTGCTGTCCGGGTGCGCCAGATAGAAGCCGGAGACGCTGGCCGCCGGCAGCATGGCCAGCGATTCGGTCACGCTCATGCCGATTTCGGTGGCTTGCAGCACATCGAACATGTCGCGCTTCACGAGATGGTCCGGGCAGGCCGGGTAGCCCGGCGCCGGGCGGATGCCATGGTATTTTTCGGCGATCAGGTCGTCGTTCGAGAGGGTTTCGGTGTTCGCGTAGCCCCAGAGATCGCGGCGCACGCGGGCATGCAGCGCTTCGGCGAAGGCTTCGGCGAAGCGGTCGGCGAGCGCCTTCAACATGATCGCGCTGTAGTCGTCGTGATCCTTTTCGAACTGCTTTTCCTTCACGTCGACGCCCAGACCTGCCGTGACCGCGAACATGCCGATGTAGTCGGCCACGCCCGAATCCTTCGGCGCAATGAAGTCGGCAAGCGAGCGGTTGGGGCGCATCACGCCGTCCACCACCGGCCGCACGCTTTGCTGGCGCAGGTTGCGCCAGGTGAGCGCGACTTCCGAGCGTGACTCGTCGGTATAGATCTCGATGTCGTCGTCGTTCACCGTGTTGGCCGGCAGCAGGGCGATCACGCCGTTGGCCTGCAGCCAGCGGCCCTGGATCAGCCGCGCGAGCATGGATTTGCCGTCCGAGAACACGCGGCGGGCCGATTCGCCGACGATCTCGTCGTTCAGGATCGCCGGGTACGGGCCGGCCAGGTCCCAGGTCTGGAAGAACGGACCCCAGTCGATGTAGTTCGCCAGTTCGTTCAGATCGAAGTTCCTGAACACACGGCGGCCGATGAACTTCGGCTTGACCGGCTGGTAGCCCGCCCAATCCACCTTGGTCCTGTTCGCGCGGGCTTCGGCGAGCGTGACCATGGGCAGGGCTTTCTTGTTGGCGTGCTGGTCGCGGATACGGTCGTAGTCGGCTTTGAGGTCGTCCACGTACTTCGCCGCGCCTTCATCGGACAGCAGGCTCGAGGCCACGGAGACCGAGCGTGATGCATCCGGCACGTAGACCACCGGGCCCTCGTAATGCGGTGCGATCTTCACGGCGGTGTGCACGCGCGAGGTGGTCGCGCCGCCGATCAGCAGCGGGATCTTCTTGATGCGGAAGTAATCGTCGCGTTGCATTTCAGACGCGACGTAGGCCATCTCTTCGAGGCTCGGCGTGATCAGGCCGGACAAGCCGATGATGTCCGCGCCCTCGACCTTGGCTTTGGCGAGAATGTCGTTGCACGACACCATCACGCCCATGTTGACCACTTCGAAGTTATTGCACTGAAGCACCACCGAGACGATGTTCTTGCCGATGTCGTGCACGTCGCCCTTCACCGTGGCGATGACGATCTTGCCTTTCGCGCGTACGTCGGCGCCGGCTTCGGCCATCAGCTTCTTTTCTTCTTCGATGTACGGGATCAGATGCGCGACCGCCTGCTTCATCACGCGCGCCGACTTCACGACCTGCGGCAGGAACATCTTGCCCTGGCCGAACAGGTCGCCGACGACGTTCATGCCGTCCATCAGCGGGCCTTCGATCACATTGATCGGGCGGCCGCCGGCGGCCGCGATCTTGGCGCGCACTTCCTCGGTGTCTTCGACGATGAAGTTGGTGATGCCGTGCACCAGCGCATGCGACAGACGCTTCTCGACGGGCTGGTTACGCCATTCGAGGTTCTCTTCCTTCTTCGCCGCGCCGGTCTTGAACTTGTCGGCGATTTCGAGCAGGCGGTCGGTGCTGTCGTCACGGCGGTTCAGCACGACGTCTTCAACACGCTCGCGCAACTCCGGATCGAGGTCGGCATACACGCCGAGCTGGCCGGCGTTGACGATGCCCATGTCCATCCCCGCCTGAATCGCGTGATAGAGGAACACGGTGTGGATCGCTTCGCGCACCGGATCGTTGCCGCGAAACGAGAACGACACGTTCGACACACCGCCGCTGATCTTCGCGTACGGCAGGTTTTCCTTGATCCAGCGCGTGGCGTTGATGAAGTCGACCGCGTAGTTGTTGTGCTCTTCGATGCCGGTGGCGACCGCGAAGATGTTCGGGTCGAAGATGATGTCTTCGGGCGGAAAGCCCACTTCATTGACGAGGAAGTCATACGAGCGCTTGCAGATCTCGGTCTTGCGCTGGTAGGTGTCGGCCTGGCCTTGTTCGTCGAAGGCCATCACGACTGCTGCCGCGCCGTAACGGCGGATCAGGTTCGCGTGATGACGGAACGCTTCTTCGCCTTCCTTCAGCGAGATCGAGTTGACGATCGCCTTGCCTTGCACGCACTTCAACCCGGCTTCGATCACCTCCCACTTCGACGAATCGATCATGATCGGCACGCGCGCAATATCCGGCTCCGAGGCGATCAGATTCATGAAGCGGACCATTGCCGCCTTCGAATCGAGCATGGCCTCGTCCATGTTGACGTCGATGATCTGCGCGCCGTTTTCGACCTGCTGCCGCGCGACCGCGATGGCATCGTCGAACTGGTCGTTCAGGATCATTCGCGCGAACGCCTTCGAACCGGTCACGTTGGTGCGCTCACCCACGTTGATGAAGAGCGTCCCGGACGTGACGTTGAACGGCTCGAGGCCGGAAAGGCGCATGGTGTGATCGGTCATGGCGTAGGTGCGGTTCGGTTGCGTGCGTCGGGTTTGATAGCGATAGCGTGGCGGGTCAGCGGCGCGCCGCCGGACTCAGTGACTCAGTCAGGCCGCGTCGCGGTATTGGGTCGGCCATTGGCGCGGCTTCACTTCAGCCAGCGCCTTGGCAATCGCCGCGATATGCTCGGGTGTCGTCCCGCAGCAGCCGCCGGCGATGTTCACGAGGCCTGCCTGCGCGAACTCCTTCAGCAATCCCGACGTATCCGCCGGCAATTCGTCGAAGCCTGTATCGCTCATCGGATTCGGCAAACCGGCGTTCGGATAGCACGACACGTAAGTGTCACAGAGCTTCGCCAGTTCGGCGATGTACGGGCGCATCAGCGCCGCGCCCAACGCGCAGTTCAAACCGAAGGTGAGCGGTTTGGCATGACGCAGCGAGTTCCAGAAGGCCTCAACGGTTTGCCCCGACAGAATCCGGCCCGATGCATCGGTGACGGTGCCCGAGATCATGATCGGCAGGCGCTCGCCGGTGTCTTCGAACAGCTCGTCCAACGCGAACAGCGCAGCCTTTGCATTGAGCGTGTCGAAGATCGTTTCGACGAGGAACAGATCGCAGCCGCCGTCGAGCAAGGCCTTGGCCTGCTCGTAGTACGCCGTGCGCAGTTCATCGAACGTCACGTTGCGCGCGCCCGGATCGTTCACGTCAGGGGAAATGCTCGCGGTCTTCGGCGTCGGTCCGATCGCGCCGGCCACAAAGCGCGGCTTGTCGGGCGTCGAGTACTTGTCGCAGGCGGCGCGCGCCAGCTTCGCCGATTCGAGGTTCATCTCGATGGCGAGGTCTTCCATCCCGTAGTCGGCCTGCGCAACCGTGGTGGCGCCGAACGTATTGGTCTCGATGATGTCCGCGCCAGCAGCGAGATACTGCTCGTGAATCTCGCCGATGATCTGCGGCTGCGTGATCGACAGCAACTCGTTGTTGCCCTTGATGTCGCGCCCATAGTCCTTGAAGCGCTCGCCGCGATAGCGGGCTTCGTCGAGCTTGTAGCGCTGGATCATCGTGCCCATCGCGCCGTCCAGAATCAGGATGCGCGACTTGAGCAGCGCGGGCAGCGCCGTGCCGCGCGTATAAGCGGCGTCGGGACGGACTGGCGTGGCGGATTGAGCAGGCTGGTTCATGGCGGACGAGGGCTTGCGCCGGCTTTTTCGGGAAACCTGTCATTGTAGCCGCAGTGGGGCGGTTCCGCCGGGCGCGGGCCCGGCGGCCGGGGAGCGTGCTCCGCGGTAACGGTGGTCGTTGGGGAAAACGAAACAACGGAAACAAATGACGAAAACAAAACGGCCCAGTCAGGTGAAAGCCTGCTGGGCCGCATTATTGCTGCTGACCGACTTGTAAGGGCCGCCGGCTATGCCGGTCGGCGCGGTCGATGGTTGTCGCCAAACCGTTACGTCAAACCCTTCGGTTAGTGAAGAATCACCGGTTGATGCATCAGGCTGTCGAATTGCCCGAGGAATTCGTCGACCTCATCCAGTGACGGTTCCTCTTCGATCAGTTTTTGCACGTGCTCGCGAAAGCTCGCTGCCATTGCACCGTCTATGTAGATTTCGCGCTGCATGTTCTTGTCCACGATCTCATAGCCTCCTGATTTCATGGCCAGCGGGCCTTCCTGCGGCGGAAACTCGACGACACAATAGTTGGGGCTGTTATAGATCATTTGCATGGCGACACTCCTTATTTCCGTTGGCTCCTGGCCATTCCTGCGCCATAGGTGGAGCTTGTGGTGTGGAATTCAAGGGGTGGGTCCGGATTGACGCTTGTGAAGTTCCGAACCTACCGGTTAGACCGGCTTTCCAAGAAACGTTTCAAGCAGTGCAGCAAAACGGTGAGATTGTTCGATGGGTGCGAGACAGGCGGCATCGGGCAGTTCGAACGGTGCGCCTTCCACGGCGTCTGCTATTGCCTGCGTTGCAGCAGGAGACGTGCCCGATCGTGGCGGTCCGCCACCCCGTCAACGCCGGGCGACATACGGTTCCCAGCTTACCCCGTAGAGCGAAATCGCGCAGGGCTTCGAACGCCATGACGTAGCCTTCTGACAACGTAAGTGTTAATTCGTCATGAAAGTTTGTGCAGCCTGTTCGAGACCCTGCTCGAGCTCAGGGCTTTTCGGGCAGATTGCCAGGTGCGGTCGAATCGACCGGCGAAGCCGCGCCGGGTTCGGGCGTGGTGGTGGGTGCGTCGGTCGTGGGCGGCTGATGTGCCGGTGTGCTTGCAGAAGGCACGCCGCTGCTATCGGTGCCATTGGTTTCACTTGTGCCACTGGTGCTGTCGGCCGGGGCGCCGGTATCGTCTGCATTGAGCTTGCCGCGCCATACGAGTTCGAACTGCGTGCCGTTCGGCTCGGTCTGCATGATTCGCGCGGGCAGCCAGCCGAGCGACGGCGCGAGCCATACGTCGATGCGGCGCAGATCGCCATCGTGGCGAGGCAATCGTTTGAAGTGGCGTGTTTCGAGGTAACCCTGCGCGGTGCGGATCGTCTCGTCGCCAATCGTCTCGACGGGCCAGTTCTCGCCGCTGTCGTTATCGACGACGAAGAATTGCCGCGTCACGCCCGGCTTGTAGGCGGCAGGGTCGCCACGCACGAGGCTGGCAAGTTGCATCACCATGCTGAAACGGTCTTGCGCGCCGTCGGGCAGCGGCAGCGCTGCCGGCGTGCGCGTGAAGACGATCATTTTGTCGGTGCGATTGAAGATCGCCACGTCTTCCGGACGGCGGCCGCGCTTTTCGATGTACTGATCCGGAGCGAGCCCGAATGCGTCGATGCGGCCATGGCTCGAATACGTGAACGCGCCGACAAAGGGCAGCGGCACGGTAACGATCATCTCGTAGCTTTGCGCGTTGCTGGTCCAATGGATTGTGCCAGGCTGGTTGCGCACGCCGTTGTAGAACGTGTCGTACTGCAGTTCCCCGGACGGCGGAACAGAGAATTTCACGCCCGTGGCAGCTTTAGGCGCGCTGGCGGCGGGAGCACTGGCCGTAGCGGCGGCGGTTGCATTCGCATTCGCATTGACTGCCGCACTGGCGGGGCTCGTTGCGCCTGCTTCGCTCGCGGCTGCATCCGATGCTGCCGCGACCGCCGCTGCCTGCTTCGCCGGTTGCATTGCTGTCAGCACGTGTTCGCGCGGTTTGCTCGCAGCGGCCTTGTGCGCGGGCGCTGGCGCCGCGGCTTTGGGCGCATCGGCGGCGGGATTGCGCTCGATACGCTCGGGCGTCAGCAGGGCGACCTGCACGGGGACATGCTCGTTGTCCGATGGATTCAGCGTGGCGCGATTGCGCTCGACCCATTGCGCGGCAATCCAGTGCAGGACGGCCACCACAAGCAGCACCACAAGCCATCGCCATACCCGCACACCGGCTCGCGGCCCGGCGGGCGGCGTGCGATCAGTGTGGCGTGTGGCAGAAGGTGAGGACATGGACGAATGAATGTGAACGGGCCGACGGTGACAGGATAAGCGAGGGGCAGGTGCGGCCTCCCTGCCTGGCGATTACGGCGCACGCCGCTACGGCTCAATACCGAACGGGCCGCGCAGGGTTTCGACCACCCGCCTGAGAACGATGTTCCTGAACCCAGCGCGATCAGCGTGGCGTCGCACTATACCCGAGCTCGTACGAGAGTTTTTGCGCACATTCGCGCAGCGCCTTATCGATTTCGCCGCCCCAGTGGATATCGAACGCGCCTTCATGGCCGAGTGCGACGAGGCCGAGCGCGAGATCGCCGGTCGAGTCGAACACCGGCATGCAGAACGCGTGGATGGTCGGCAGCAGCATGCCTTCCACGCGCGCCGCTTCGTGCTGCCGCACTTCCGCCAGCGCCCGCTCGACCTCTTCCGGCGTGCGCGGGCCGCTCATGTGCGACGAGCGCCGCGAATCGGCCAGTTCGCGCTCCAGCATCGCCGCGGTTTTGCTCGACGGCAGATAGGCGGCAAACAGCAGGCCGGTGGCGGAACTGAGCAGTGGCATCACGTCGCCGAGCTTGAGCGACGCCTTGGCGGGATGGCTCGACTCCATCCAATGGACCATCGTAGGGCCCTGATTGCCCCACACCGCGATGCCCACGGTCAGATCGAGCCGGTCACGCAGCTCGGCAAGCGCGATGCGCGCGAGCTTCACGCCATCGACGCGCGCCAGCCGCGCAAGCCCCAATTGCAAGGCGAAGCCGCCCAGTTCGTAGCGGCCCGACAGCGGGTCCTGCGCCACCACGCCGAGGCGCAGGAAACTCACCAGATAGCGGTGCGCTTTCGCCGGACTCATGCCCGCACGCTGGGCCAGATCGCGCAGCATCATTGCGCGTGGTTCGTGGGTCAGCACCTCGAGCAATCTGAAGCCGACTTCGATCGACTGGATACCGGAGCGCAGTTTTTCCTCGCCGGCCTCGATGCTTTCGTCGTCGGATTCGGGCGCGCCGTGCGGTTCGAGCGGTTCAGCGGAGTCAGGGTCGGTACGGATCGCGCCGGAGCGGGCAATTGGAGGCATGAGCGAGGCGCATGGAGCGCGTTTAAAAGACCGTGAGAAAAGAATAGGGCTGGACCCGGCAGGCGTGCCGCGCGGGTTGCGCAAACCGCCGCCGGGCGCGGGCACTTGGGCCGCGCCGATTCACCATCGTAGAATAGATTCCTTCTATCGTCACTAACGGTTCACTCCTCTATGAAACTTGCCACGCTGAAGGACGGCACGCGCGACGGGCAACTGATCGTCGTGTCCCGCGACCTGCACACCGCAGCCATCGCCGACGCAATCGCGCCCACCATGCAGCGCGTGCTCGACGACTGGGCCTTCTACGCGCCGCAACTGCAGGACCTGTACGACGCGCTCAACCAGGGCCGCGCGCGCAATAGCTTCCCGTTCGACGCGAAGGAATGCATGGCGCCACTGCCGCGCGCGTTCCAGTGGGCCGACGGTTCGTCGTACGTGAACCATGTCGAGCTGGTGCGCCGCGCGCGTGGGGCGGAAATGCCGCCGGAATTCTGGACCGATCCCCTGATGTACCAAGGGGGCAGCGACGACTTCATCGGCCCGAAAGATGACGTGCTGTGCGCGTCCGAAGAATTCGGCATCGACTTCGAGGCGGAGGTTGCCGTGATCACCACCGACGTGCCGATGGGCGCCACTCCCGATCAGGCGCTTCGTAGCGTGCGTCTGGTGACGCTCGTCAACGACGTGTCGCTGCGCAATCTGATCCCCGCCGAGCTCGCGAAGGGTTTCGGCTTTTTCCAGAGCAAGCCGGCCACGTCGTTCGCGCCGGTGGCGGTGACGCCCGACGAACTCGGCGAGAGCTGGCGCGAAGGGCGCCTGCACCGGCCGATGATCGTTCACTGGAACAACAGGAAGGTCGGCCAGCCGGACGCCGGCACCGACATGGTGTTCCACTTCGGCCAACTGATCTCGCACGCGGCGAAAACGCGCAATCTGCGCGCCGGCGCGATTGTCGGCTCGGGCACGGTGTCGAACAAGGACGCGAAGCGCGGCTATTGCTGCATCGCCGAGAAGCGTTGCCTGGAGACCATCGAGCACGGCGCGCCGCAAACCGAGTTCATGAAGTTCGGCGATACCGTGAGAATCGAGATGTTCGACGAAGCAGGCAAGTCGATTTTCGGCTCGATCGAGCAGGGCATCGCGCCGCTGGACTAAGGCGTGAGGTCGATGAGCCGGGGTTTTGCGCGGTCCGCGGCATCCGGACCGTGCGGGTCTGTGCTGTGGCGTCTACGAAAGGGTTTCGCCCGATGCCGACGTCACAGCGCGCCGCTACACTGACTGGCGCATTGGCGGCCTCGGGGTCGCGGCAGGGCGCCGGCTTGCGAAGCCACCGCGAAGCAGCACGTGAGCAGGGCACAGGCAATACAGAAGCAAAATACGAGCAGCACATCGGCAGTACATCAAAACGAAAAACCGACGTGAGGAGACAGCATGCCGCGATTTGAATCCCTTGAACGAGGAACCTGGCGCGCTCGCGCATCGAGTGTGCGAACACCATCGCCGCGCGGGCTTGCCCGTCTTGCCGCAGCGCTAACTGCCGCGTTGCCCGCCATCGCTCTTGCGCAGGTGAAGATCGGCCTCGTGCTGTCGCTCACCGGGCCGGCCGCGTCGCTCGGTATTCCCGCGCGCGACACCGTCGCGCTGCTGCCCAAACAGATCGGCGGGCAGAGCGTCGAATACATCGTGCTCGACGACGCGTCCGACACCACGCAGGCGGTGCAGGACACCAAGAAGCTGATTTCCGAGAATCACGTCGACGCGATCATTGGGTCGTCGATCACACCGAATTCGCTTTCGATGATCGATGTGGTTGCCGACGGCGACACGCCGATGATCTCGCTCGCCTCGTCGGCGAAAATCATCGAACCCGTGGATGCAAAACGCCGCTGGGTATTCAAGACTCCCCAGACCGACGCCATGATGGCCTCGGCGATCGCCGCGCACGCCAGCACGCACGGCGTCAAAACAATGGCGTTCATCGGCCAGGCCGACGCGCTCGGCGAAACGTTCTATACCGAAGTCGCCAAATTCGCGCAGTTGCATCATATCGACATGGTGGCGAGCGAGCGCTTCAATCGCACCGATCCGAGCGTGACCGGCCAGGTCCTGAAGATTCTCGCCACCCACCCGGATGCGGTGGTGGTCGGCGCGGCCGGCACGCCCGCCGCGCTGCCGCCGAAGACGCTCAGGGAACGCGGCTACAAAGGTCTGATCTATCACAATCATGGAGTCGGCAATAACGACTTCCTGCGCGTGTGCGGCGCCGATTGCAACGGCACGTTCCTGCCCGCGAGCCCGGTGCTGGTCGCCGCGCAATTGCCGGTGGATCATCCAGCCAAACGTCTCGCGCTCGACTACATCGCGCGCTTCGAGGCCGTGCGCGGACCGGGCAGCGTGTCGGCGTTCGGTTCGTACACGTGGGACGCCGGCATGCTGCTCGGCAATGCGATACCGATCGCACTCAAGGTGGCTGCACCCGGCACACCGGAGTTTCGCCGGGCGCTGCGCGACGCGCTGGAAGCAACGCGTGGTCTCGCGGACACCAACGGTGTGGTCAATATGAGCGCCACGGATCACCTCGGGCTCGATCAACGGGCACGTGTGATGGTCGAAATCAAGAATGCGAAGTGGGTTTATCAACCGAATTGAGTTTGCGCGAGGTTCGCGCCGATAGGGCGCGAACCAGGCCTAATGGGCTGAATGTGCCCTGAAGGTGATGGTTTCAACAGCTGCACCGATAGACGGATTGCTCACCATGTCTCAGGCACCACACAGTAACGACGCGTTCTACGCGCACTACCAGTCGCTGCAATTGCACCGTCATCCACACGGCGTGCTCGAAGTCGTGATGAGCGGCGAGGGTGCGAACAGGAGCGGGCTTGCCACCGCCAATGCGCGGATGCACTTCGAGCTCGCCGAAATCTGGCGCGATATCGATCGGGACCCCGAAACGCGTGTCGCGATCATTCGCGGTGAGGGCAAGGGCTTTTCGGCCGGTGGCGACCTGCAACTGGTCGAAGACATGGCGACCGATTTCGACGTCCGCGCGCGGGTCTGGCGTGAGGCGCGCGATCTGGTCTACAACGTGATCAATTGCAGCAAGCCGATCGTTTCGGCGATGCACGGTCCGGCGGTCGGTGCGGGGCTCGTGGCAGGCCTGCTCGCCGACATCTCGATTGCTTCGAAATCGGCGCGCATTATCGACGGCCATACGCGGCTGGGTGTTGCCGCGGGCGATCACGCGGCCATCGTCTGGCCGCTTCTGTGCGGCATGGCGAAGGCCAAGTATTACCTGCTGCTGTGCGAACCTGTGAGCGGTGAGGAGGCCGAGCGGATCGGCCTCGTGTCGCTCGCCGTCGACGAAAACGATCTGCGGCCCAAAGCATTCGAAGTCGCGCAGAAACTGGCGAACGGTTCGCAAACGGCGATCCGGTGGACCAAGTATGCGTTGAACAACTGGCTGCGCTCGGCCGGCCCGGCGTTCGATACGTCGCTGGCGCTGGAATTCATGGGGTTCGCCGGGCCGGATGTGCGCGAAGGC
Organism: Paraburkholderia fungorum; assembly: GCF_003610895.1. Taxonomy (GTDB): domain Bacteria; phylum Pseudomonadota; class Gammaproteobacteria; order Burkholderiales; family Burkholderiaceae; genus Paraburkholderia; species Paraburkholderia fungorum_B. The sequence continues at coordinate 162,357 of NZ_MCAS01000010.1, read as the reverse complement.
GTGAGCTCGCTACGCGAGCGGCGCGCGCCGGATTTTGGCGGCGCGGACCCGTGGAGCGGGCGGCCGAGACGGACACCGGGCGGCGGCGCTTCGGGCGGTGAGCACTCCTGAAACCGCTGACGGGCGCGTATCGCGCGAGGCCTCATCGGTCCGCGTTTGAGACGCCGCGCGAGTGGGGCCGCCGGCCCCACGGGTAGCCGCCCAAACTCGGCGCGGTGTGGGTCGCCCCGCGCGGTATGATCGAATCAGACGCGTCCGGGATGGCGCTATTTCTTCCCCTTTTATGCAGCGAGGCGACAAGCATGACCGATACACCTGGCACCACGCCGCCCTTTCCTGGCTTCCCCGGTTTTCCGCCCGCTGAAATGCTGGAACGCATGTGGGGCATGATGCGTCTCTCGCCGTTCAGTTCGGCGTTCTCGGGCGCGCAGTCGGGCAGCAGCCTCGGGCCGTCGCTGTCGATGATGTCCGACATGATGGCGCCACTGACCAACGTCGAGGAACTCGACAAGCGCATCACCGATATGCGTGCGGTCGAGCAGTGGCTGAAGCTCAATCTGAACATGCTGCAGTCCGCCATTCAGGCGCTCGAAGTGCAGCGCGCCACGCTCGCGACGCTGCGTGCGTTCGGCGCATTCGCGCAGTCGTCGATGACGCAGCCGGCTTCCGCAAGTGCCGCGCCGAGTCCCGCGCCGGCCGGCTGGCCGCATCCGGAGGCGGCTTCGAATTCAGCTTCGGCTTCGGACCATGCGAGTTCATCGTCAGCCGCCGAGCCGGCAACTGACGAGAACGAGGCGGCCACCACGCCGCCGTTCGACGCCTCCGCCTGGTGGAATCTGCTGCAGTCGCAGTTCAACCAGATCGCCCAGTTTGCGATGACGCAGCCCACTAACGCAGCCTCCGCGGCGGCCGGTTCGGCGCCGGATTCGCCGGGCGTGGCCGAAGCGCCGGGTGAGACCGCAGAAGCAGGCCACGCCACCAAGCGGCCGGCGGCGAAGCGGGCCGCGCCGTCAAGCTCGACCTCAACCTCAGCTTCGGCGGCCGCGAAGCCTGCAGGCAGTGCGGGCGCAACGCCGCGCACGAGGAAGAAACCCGTTTGACGGCAGGCATGAACCCGGGCGATGCAATTCATGCGACAGCAGTGCAAAGCCCGGCGGATTCGCGCTGCAGTGAGGCAAATTCGCCACATGTCATGGTTTTGACCTCGATCGTCGGCCACACTCCGCGAATCGGGCCGTTGAATCGGGCTCTTTATTGAGAGAAGTCAACCCGGCGCCAGCGTCGCATCTGCTGGTGCACGGGATCCGTAAAGTCAGCGTGCTATCATTGTGTAAGCTTCATTTGGCTTTTGGGCGTGCGCTGAAAACAACCAATCCAGCCGCCCTCGCTCCATTCGTTGCCGGTATCCCCGGCGCAGGGCTGGACGGTGCGGATTCATCGCAGACTGGCTCGACCTCAGGCATAGGGTATCCCTCACCCACGGTTGGCCGCGTAGCGCGTAACTTCTGGTTAGCGGCGCCGCGCAAACGGCTGGACTTCTTTGCTGCCCAATGCATCTAGGCGGCCGATTACCGCGTAAAATTGAATGCTTGGCCGATAAACGGCGCACAAAGCGGTGCGTTTCGTTCGTCGTCAGTAAAAGTGCTACATGTAGTAGTGACAGACACAGACAGTATGCGCAGAACAGGGGTGGGACTATGAACACCATGCTTTATCCGGAACTTTATAAATCGCTCGAATCCGTTCGATGGGACATGGAGAAAGACATTCCCTGGGACAAGTTCGATGCATCGCTATTGACCGACGAGCAGGCCGCGACGATCAAGATGAATGCGATCACCGAATGGTCGGCATTGCCCGCCACGGAAATGTTCCTCCGTGACAACCATCACGACAGCGATTTTTCCGCGTTCATGAGCGTGTGGTTCTTTGAAGAACAGAAGCATTCGCTGGTGCTGATGGAATATCTGCGCCGCTTCAAACCGGAAATGTGCCCGACCGAAGAAGAACTGCACGCCGTGCGCTTCGAATTCGACCCGGCGCCGCCGCTCGAAACACTGATGCTGCACTTCTGCGGCGAAATTCGCCTCAATCACTGGTATCGCCGTGCTGCCGAATGGCACACCGAACCAGTCATCAAGGCCATTTACGAAACCATTTCGCGCGACGAAGCGCGTCATGGCGGCGCTTATTTGCGCTACATGAAGAAAGCGATGGTGCAAACCGGCGACATCGCGCGTGCTGCGTTCGCCAAGATCGGCGTTCTGATGGCATCGGCGCGCCGCACGGAAAAGCCGCTGCACCCGACCAACCTGCACGTGAATCAGGCGCTGTTCCCGCGCGACACGATTCAATCGCGTCTGCCGGATCCGGAATGGCTCGAGCGCTGGCTCGACGAACAGATCCGTTTCGACGACGGCTGGGAAAAGAAGGTGGTGGAACGGATCCTGCACAACCTGTCGATTCTGTTCGAGCGCACGTTCAACACGGCGCAAGAGTTGAACCGCTATCGCAAGGAAGTGGTCGCGCGTCTGCAGGCCGATCAGAAATCGGCTGAACAGCCGGCTTGATGGCTTAGCGCAGACGCTTCAAGGTATCAGGAATGGCCCGGCAGGCGTGAGCTTGCCGGGCCATTTTGCTTCATGCCGTTCGACGTGTATCGTGGCGGCACTTCTTTTTTCTTCGCGACTCCATCATGGCCGCCACTTTTGAACGCAAGATTTTTACGCGCGACGCGCTGGTGAAGCTTCGCGCTGCGATGCCCGCACCGGTTGTATTTACCAACGGGGTATTCGACATCCTGCATCGCGGGCATGTGACTTATCTTGCCGACGCCAAAGCACTCGGCGCCTGCCTGATTGTCGGCGTCAATAGCGACGCGTCCGTGCGCATGCTAGGCAAAGGGGACGACCGGCCGATCAATAGCGAGGCCGATCGGATGGCTTTGCTCGCGGCGCTGGAGAGCGTCGACTACGTGGTGTGCTTCGGCGAGAAGACGCCCGTGGAACTGATTTCGGCGGTGCGGCCCGACGTGCTCGTCAAAGGCGGCGACTACGACATGGACGTTCTGCCCGAATCGGCCATTGTGCGAGGATGGGGCGGCAAGGCTTTGGCGATCCCTTTCGAGCATGAGCGCTCGACCACCGCGCTATTGAAGAAGGTTCGCGCGCAAGGCTGAGGCGTTTGTCCGGATCTGGGTGGCGCTTTTTTCTTCGCCGAAGTTAAGCGTAGTGCCGGAGGCCGCGAGCCGTCTGGCGCCGCTTCCCTACTGCGGCAGCGCCGATGCCGCGATCGGCGCCGCCGGCACCGGGCCGCCTACGACCGCCTGGTCAGCGGCTTCGGCTGCCGTTAAGGGTTGCACCTTCAACCACTCCGCGTGGAGCTGGCGATTCAGGTGATTCGGCTCGCGGTTGCCGGCTGTGGGCGTCGGGCCGAATACGCCGCGCATCGCGACGAATGCCAGCATGTTGGCAAGAAACAATATGGCGATCAGCCAGCGCAGCATTGTTCGTATTCCCGGTCGATGAGTTCAGCCGCCGTTATCCATATGGCCGCGGCTCAGGCGCCGCCTGCCAGCGTGCCTTCGGCGGCAATGAGCGCAAGCCCCGACAGCACCAGCGAATCGTGGCGAGTATGCGGCACTTTTAGCGCACTTGTCACTTCGTCCACGGCACCGCCGCTGACCACGAGGCGCACCGGCACCTGCCATTCGTCCTGCAAATCGCGCCACATACGTTCGATCAGACCGGCTTGCGCCAACGTGCACCCGGCCGATAGCGAGCGTGGCGTATCGGTCGCGAAGAACGGGCCCTGGCGTTCCCGGCGGGACGTGGCGTCCGTGTCGAGCAGGCCGCGCGCCGCGTTGGCGTCGAGCGTCGGCAGTTGCGCGGTGTGCTCGCCGAGCGAGCGCATCATCAAGGTCCATCCCGGCGCGATCAGGCCGCCGACAAAGCAGCCGTCCGCACGCAACGCTTCAAGCGTGGTCGCGGTGCCGAACGTTGCAATCAGCAGATTTTCACCGGGAAACGCCGCGTGCGCGCCAATCAGACCGGCCCAGCGGTCACTGCCGAGCGCATTCGGCGTGGTGTAGCTGTTGGTCACGCCGCATTGCTGTGCGCAGGCGCGGATCGTCGTGCGCGGCAGTTGCGGCCAGTGAGCGTCGAGGCGCGCAGCAATCCACGCCGCGACAGCTTCGCCTGCCACGTTCGATATCCATGCACTGCCCGGCGTCGGCAAACCCGGCCAATCAGGCTGGTCGGCACCGCCGTGCGCGAGCGCGCCGGCGGCGATTTGCGTGCCGTCCGGCTGTACCAGCGCCCACTTGATGCGGCTATTGCCTGCGTCGATCAACAGATAAGGCGCGCTGCTCGTCATGCAGCACCGTCGGCCAGACGCAGCGAGACGTCACCGGTCGCCACGGTCAGGCGGCCCGCCGCCGTGTTGAGCAACAGTTGCCCGCGTTCGTCGACCCCTGCGGCCACGCCGCGAGCCAGTTCCTGGCCTTGCTCCAGTAGCACGACTTCGCGGCCTGCGTAGGCGTGCACGGCGTTCCAGCGCGCCTGGAAGGGTGCGAAGCCGTCAGCGCCGAAGCGCTGCAACGCGGGTTCGAGCGCATTCAGTTCCGCCGCCAGCGTATCGGTGAGGTTCGCGTTCGGCAGCGCGCGTTGCAGCGCGGTCGGCACGGTGCCGCGCGCTTGTGCCGGAATGTTGGCGTTGAGCGCGCTGACTTTGGTGGCGAGTTCGTCCGCACCCTTCACATTGGTGCCGATGCCGATCACCACGGCGCTTGCGTCATCCGTGCTCCACGCGGTTTCGATCAGGATACCGGCGAGCTTGTCGCCTTCGAGCAGGACGTCGTTGGGCCACTTCAGCGCGATCTGCCCGGGGCCCGCGACCGGCAGCGAGCGCAGCCCGTCGACCAGCGCCACGCCCACTGCGAGGCTCAAGCCCGCCAGCCCTTCGAGCGGACGCGGCAACACGCAGGCGACCGAAAACAGCAGCGCATTGCCCGGTTCCGCATACCATGGACGGCCACGGCGGCCGCGGCCTGCGGTTTGCAGATACGCGACCCGCACGATCGGCCGCGGCAGCGCGCCGGCTTTACGCGGCAACGCCTTGACGCGCGTCATCAGGTCGGCGTTGGTCGAGCCGGTTTCCTCGACGATCTCGATCGGCCAGTCATGCGCATGCGGACCGAATAGCGCGACGGCGCGCTCGCGGTCGATGCGCCAGTCGGAAGCCGGAGCGGCTTGGGGTGGGGTCTTGGAGGCGTTCATGAACCATATTGTAGCGACAGCGAACGCTGCGAGCCCACGGGCACAGTTCATCCGCCGCGCCTTCGTTACAATGACCCCTAATCCGATAACCAGATTGCAGCGATCCTTGAACTACGACACTCCGCCCGGCCTTGAAGTCGCGGCAGGCAGCCAAGGCAAGATCGTCCGGCTTTCGGGCCAGTGGACGGCGCTCGCGCTCGCACGCGACAAGGCCACCGGTCACGTGATTCCCCTGCTGCGCTCGCTGATCGGCGCTGAGGGTATCCGTGAGTGGGACCTGTCGCGTATCGACCGGATGGACCACGTCGGCGGCCAGGCATTGTGGCGCGTGTGGGGCCACAAGATGCCGCCGGACACCACGCTCACCGACACGCAACGTGACATTTTCGAGCGTATCGCGCTGCTCGACACGGCGCGCGAAAAGGTCGAGCCGGTAGTCAAGGTCGATCCGTTCACCCGGCTGGGTCTCGCGATATTCTCGTTCTTCGAGCATCTGTACGGCGGGTTCGGCATGCTCGGGCAGGTCGTGATCGATCTCTTCGCGATCCTGCGCAAGCCGAAAATCACGCCATGGACCGAAATCTCCGCGAACATCTATAACGCCGGCACCAAGGCGTTGCCGATCACCGCGCTGGTCGCGTTCCTGATCGGCATCGTGCTGAGTTATCTGTCCGCGCAGCAACTGCGGCTTTTTGGCGCGAATCAGTACATCGTCAATATCCTCGGGTTGTCGGTGATTCGCGAATTGGGGCCGGTGCTGTCGGCGATTCTGGTGGCGGGCCGCTCGGGTTCCGCGATTACCGCGCAGATCGGCGTGATGCGTGTCACGGAAGAACTCGACGCCATGCGCGTGATGGGCATTCCTCACGGTCTGCGGCTGATTCTGCCGCGCGTGGTCGCACTCGGCGTGGCCATGCCGCTGCTCGTGATGTGGACCAACATCATCGCGTTGACGGGCGGCGCGCTTGCCGCCAAGGTCGTGCTCGGCATCGACATGAGTTATTTCGCGCGCGCGTTGCCAGGCGTCGTGCCGGTCGCGAATCTGTGGATCGGCCTCGGCAAGGGCGTGGCGTTCGGCATGCTGATCGCGATTGTCGGCTGTCACTTCGGTTTCCGTATCAAGGCCAATTCGCAAAGCCTGGGCGAAGGCACGACGACCTCGGTGGTGACCTCGATCACCATCGTGATTCTCGCGGACGCGGTGTTCGCGATCCTCTTCCAGAACGTGGGGCTAGGATGATCGCGCCACTCACCCAGGCCGTACGCGGCCAACCGATGCCTGAGATCGCGGAGCCGGTAATCGAGGTGATCGACATCACCAAGCGCTACGGCCGCAACATCGTGCATCAGCATCTCAATTTCGATGTGCGGCGCGGCGAGATCGTCTCGATCGTCGGCGGCTCCGGCTCGGGCAAGACCACGCTGGTGCGGCAGATTCTCGGCCTGGAGCGGCCGTCGTCGGGAACCATCAAGCTGTTCGGCGAGGACATTTCCACCATTGCGCCCGAAACCGCGCTGCTCATGCGCAGCCGCTCCGGGATGCTGTTTCAGCGCGGCGCGCTGTTTTCGTCGCTCTCGGTGTTCGATAACGTCGCGCAGCCCTTGCGCGAACTCGGCAAGATACCTGAGGACCTGCTGCGCGACATCGTGATGCTCAAGCTCGAGATGGTCGGCCTGCCGTGCAAGCACGCGTCGAAGATGCCGTCGGCGCTCTCGGGCGGCATGATCAAGCGCGTGGGTATCGCGCGCGCCATCGCGCTCGAACCCGAACTGCTGTTTCTCGACGAACCGACCGCCGGTCTCGATCCGCAGGCGTCCGACGAATTTGTCGAGCTGATTTCCGCGCTGCATCGCGCGCTCGGTCTGACCGTGGTGATGGTCACGCACGATCTGGACACGATGATCGCGCTGTCCACCCGCGTCGCCGTGCTGGCGGATCGCAAGGTGCTGGTCGCGGCGCCGGTTGAAGAGGCCGCGGGTGTCGATCATCCTTTTATCCGCGAATATTTCCTCGGCCTGCGCGGGCGTCGCGCGCTGCAGGCGCTGCCACCGGAACGCCGCGCCAAATTGCCGCGCGCCGCGCTCGAATCGGCATCGTCCGAATTGCCGCTGTGAACCAGGGAACCTGACAATGGAAAACAAATCACATGCCTTCTGGGCGGGGCTCTTCACGGTGGTCCTGCTGGCCACGATAGCGGTGGCGGCTTTCCTGTTCAACGTCGACCGTTCTGTGCGGGTGCCGTACGACCTGATCGCGCGCACCAACGTCACGGGGCTCTATACCGACGCGGCGGTGCGCTATCGCGGGCTCGACGTCGGCAAGGTGCAGTCGATCAAATTCGACCGGGATCATCCGGGGCAGATTCTGATCCGCATCCTCGTCGACACGCACGCGCCGATTACGCATTCAACGTTCGGCAGCCTCGGGTTCCAGGGTGTGACGGGTATCGCCTTCATCCAGCTGGATGACAATGGGCGAGATCCGACGCCGCTCGCCTCGTCGGTGAAAGATGTGGCGCAATTGCCAATGCGGCCGGGTTTGCTCGATCAGCTGCAGCAGCGCGGCGATGTCCTGCTGCGCAAACTCGAAAAAGTCACCGACGACGTCGACAATCTGTTGTCGCCGGAGATGGTCAGCCAGTTGCAGGGCACCGCAGCGAGTCTTCAGAAGGCCGCCGACGGTGTCGCCACGCTGACCCAGCAGATGGCGCCGGCGGCCGGCAAGCTGCCCGCCACGTTGAACACACTGGATCGCACGCTGGCCTCGACCAATGAGCTGATCACCAGTCTGAATCGCCCGGACGGGCCGTTCGAGACCAACCTGAACAAGGTCGGCACGGCAGCGCAGCAAGCCGGGGACGCGCTGGTCTCGATGGACAGTTCGATCCAGGACTTGTCGGCGCGCGTCGGTTACGACACGCTGCCGCGCGTCAATTCGCTTGCCGAAGACGTGCGCTCCGCGGCCCGTTCGGTGGACCGCGCTGCCGACACGTTCAGCACGAATCCGCGCAGCGTGCTGTTCGGTGCGCCGAGGGCGGCGCCAGGCCCTGGCGAAGCCGGTTTCACGTGGCCCGCTGCCCGTGCCGCCGCGCACGCTGCCCAATGAAATGATCTGAAGGTTTTGAAGAAGGAACATGGTTATGTCACGCTCGATTCATCGATTGTTGTCCTCGAGCGCCGCGCTTGCGGTGTTGCTCGCGTTCGGCGTGCTGGCTGCCGGCTGCGCCGGTACCCCCGCGGCGATCTCGGACATTCGCTACGACCTTGGGCCGCCGAATCCGGCGGCCTCGGCCGGCACGCTGCCGGTGGTGAAGGTGCTCGATGTCACCGCGCCCGAGAATCTCGATTCCGACAAGCTGATTTACCGGCTCAGCTACGCCGACGCGCAGCAGACGGCGTCGTACGCGAATAGCCACTGGACCATGGCGCCGTCACAACTGCTGACCCAGCGTCTGCGTGGCGCGCTCAGTTCGCGTGGCACCGTGCTGACTGGCGCCGACGGTGTGCATGCCCCGGTCCTGAAGGTCGATCTGAGCCAGTTCGAACAGGTCTTCGATAGCCAGTCGGAAAGCCACGCGGCGGTTACCGCGCGCGCCACGTTGACGCAAAACGGCAAGGTGATCGGCCAGCGCACCTTTATCGCGCGCGCGCCGTCCAGTTCGGCGGACGCCGCCGGCGGCGCGCAGGCCCTCTCCGCGGCCAGCGACGATCTCGTCGCGCAGATCAGCGCATGGCTCGGCGTGCAGGCGCTGGTCGCCGCGCAATGACCGGCATGCAGCGCACGCAACGGAGCGCTGCATGAGCGTCAAACCCTGGCAGCGCCGCCCGTCGGCGCTTGCCCGGCAGGCGTTGGGGCTGTACGCGGCGCTGATCGTCTACGGTTCGTGGTATCCGTTTTCCGGCTGGCGTTCGCTCGGCCTCGCGCCGTTTGCCTATCTGTCCGATCCCATGCCGCAGTACCTGACGGCCTTCGATGTCGTCACGAATGTGCTCGGCTATATGCCGTTCGGCGCGCTGGTGGTGCTCGCGGTGTATCCGCGCTGGCGCGGTGCGCTGGCGGTGGCGTTGGCCTTCGTGCTCGGCGGATTGCTGTCGGGCGTGATGGAAGCGGTGCAGACCTATCTGCCGACGCGCGTCGCGTCCAACCTCGATCTGGCCGCCAACGCGCTCGGTGCGCTGCTCGGTGCGGCGATCGTGTCGCCGGCCACCGGTGCGTTGCTCGATCGCGGCTTGTTGCGGCGTTTGCGGCTTCTCTGGTTCGAGCGCGACTCGGCCGCGCTCGCGTGTCTCGTCGCCTTGTGGCCGTTCGCGACGATGTATCCGGCGCCCCGCCTGTTCGGATTGGGTAACTGGCCACGCGAGCTCTGGCTGCGTTTCGATTCGACGACGCAAGATGCGCTGCTCGCGTGGACCCCCGCGGCGTGGCACGTCGGCGCGTGGCCTGCGCTGGTGGCCGCATGGCTGCCGGACGACGGGTGGGAAACCGTCATCACGACGCTCAATCTGTTCGCGGTCCTCGCGCTGGCTTCGCTGCCGGTGCGCCGCCATGCACCGCTCGTGCGGCTGTTGATCGTGTTTGTCGCCACGACCTTGTGTGTGAAGGCGGGCGCGACGTTTTTGCAATCGCAATCCGGCCTCGCCTTCGACTGGGCGACGCCCGGCGCAATGGCGGGGCTCGTGTGCGGCAGCGGCGCGGCGCTCCTCGCGCTGCGGCTGCGGCGCAGGTCGCGTGCGGCGCTCGCGGCTGGCGCCCTCACGGTGGCGCTGGTGCTGGTCAATCTGCTGCCGGTGAATCCGTATTTCGATGCCGTGCTGGCCGACTGGCGCCAGGGCCGCTATCTGCACTTCAATGGTCTCGCGCACTGGATCGCGTGGATCTGGCCATATGCGGCGCTGGTGTGGCTCGCCTATCTCGTCGAACAGGTGTGGCTCAGGCGGCGCGTGAAGCACGCATGAAGCGGGGGCGGCGGCTGAGAGCTGCCCGAACAGGTGGCGTGAGGCAGTTGCCTGAGACTTGCGCAAGGCGCGCTGCAAACCCGGCCGGGCCGCGAGCCGTTGTCCGCCCATGGTTCGGCGACCGCCAGCCCCGCTCGCTATAATCGTCCGCACAACAGGCGCGCCGCAGCGCTAACAGCGTCACTCTCCACTCTTACAGTCTCGCCTCCGGACATCATGGATTCCTTCTACAAGTACCACGTCTTCTTCTGTCTGAATCAACGCGATCCTGGCGCGGAGCGCCCGAGCTGCGCGAATTGCAACGCGCAGGCGATGCAGGAACACGCAAAAAAACGCGTGAAGCAACTCGGCCTCGCCGGGCCCGGCCAGGTGCGTATCAACAAGGCCGGCTGTCTCGAGCGTTGCGAACTCGGCCCGGCGCTCGTCGTGTATCCGGAAGGCGTCTGGTACACGTATGTCGACGAGAACGACATCGATGAAATCGTCGATTCGCACCTTGTGAACGGCAAGATCGTCGAGCGTCTGAAAATCGATCAATAAGCTTCGCCATGAACGTACATACACAGAAATATCTGATCGACGGCCCGGTCGGCAAGATCGAGGTCGCGCTGGATCTGCCCGACGAAATGCGTGAAAACGGCGCCGCGCCGCGCGGTATCGCACTGGTTGCGCATCCTCATCCGCTATTCGGCGGCACGATGGACAACAAGGTCGCGCAGACGCTCGCGCGCACGCTCGTGCAATTGAATTACGTGACGTACCGCTCGAATTTCCGCGGCGTTGGCGAAACGCAAGGCGAGCACGATGCCGGCATTGGCGAGCGCGACGATCTGCGCGCCGTGCTCGACCACATGCGCGCGCAAGCCGGGCAGGGCGATCTGCCCCTCGTACTGGCGGGTTTTTCGTTTGGCACCTTCGTGCTGTCGCACGTGGCGGCGAAGCTGCGTGAAGAAGGTCAGGCGATCGAGCGGATCGTGTTCGTCGGCACGGCGGCAAGCCGTTGGGAAGTCGCACCCGTGCCGGAGAACACTCTCGTGATTCACGGCGAAACCGACGAGACCGTGCCCATTCAGTCGGTTTACGACTGGGCGCGGCCGCAGGAATTGCCGGTCGTCGTGATTCCGGGGGCAGAACATTTTCTGCATCGCAAGCTGCACATCCTGAAGCGGATCATCGTCGACGCGTGGCGTTGATGAGGTGTGAGGAGCGGCATCGCGCGCGTTTTCCGGGGTACAGGTATGTGCAAACGCAAATTAATCGCCGCCCTTTGCTCCGAGATATCAGGATAGCGCGCGTATAATGAGCGCTCTTTTTTGGGCGCAGCATCGCCCACCCGGCAGTTCGCGCGACGCGTAGCCTGTTTCTCGCGCGCAGCGGTGCCGGATGCGAGGCGTGCTGCGCGAACCGATCGCGTGGCCGGAAGTCCAACGGGCGCCGCGCCGTTTTTTACGGCCTGACGCTCGCCGACCGGCTCCTCCAAACTATGCGCCCTGCGCGCGATGTATTTTTCCGCACGAATCGACCCTATGCGTTTCTCCCTCTCCGGCCGCACGTCATTCCCGTCAGTTTCCTCGTTTGTTCCCCATACGCTTAGCCGTGCCGTGACCCTCGGCATCGTGCTGCCGGCAACGCTCGTTGCCAGCACGGCGTTCGCGCAGGTGCCGCCGCCCGCGGTCAACGCGCGCTCGTGGGTGCTCGTCGACGCCACCAGCAATCAGGTGCTCGCGTCCGGCAATGCAGACGAACGCGTCGAACCGGCTTCGCTGACCAAGCTGATGACCGCGTACCTCGTCTTCGAAGCACTGCAGACGAAGAAGATCACGATGGACCAGACGGTGATGCCGAGCGAAGCGGTGCGCCGGGTGAAAACCGACGAATCGCGCATGTTCATCGAAGCGAACAAGCCGGTGACCGTGCACGATCTGGTGTACGGCATGATCATCCAGTCGGGTAACGACGCGGCGATCGCGCTGGCTGAACTGGTCGGCGGCAGCGAGGCGCAGTTCGTCAACATGATGAACACCGAAGCGCAGAAGCTCGGCATGGCGCACACGCATTTCGCCGACGTGAACGGCATGCCCGACCCGCAGCACTACACCACGGCGGGCGACCTCGCGGTGCTGTCGGCGCGTCTGATCCGTGACTTCCCCGACTACTACAACATCTTCTCGGTCAAGGAATTCACGTACAACAAGATCAAGCAGCCGAACCGCAACCGTCTGCTGTGGATCGATCCGACCGTGGACGGTCTGAAGACCGGCCATACGCAAGCGGCAGGCTACTGCCTGATCGCGAGCGCCAAGCGTTCGCTGCCGGGCACCACCGACGGCTCGCGCCGTCTCGTCTCGGTGATGATGGGCGAGACCAAGGAACACGACCGCGTGCAGGACAGCCTGAAGATGCTGAACTACGGCTACACCGCGTATGACACGGTGCGTCTGTACAAAGCGAATCAGGTGGTGGGCACGCCGCGCGTCTACAAGGGTGCGCAGGATACCGTGCAGATCGGCGTGAAGGGCGATCAGTACATCACCGTGCCGAAGGGCATGGGCGACAAGGTGAAGCCGCAGATCGAGCAGATCGATCCGCTGATCGCACCGATCGCGAATGGTCAGCAGGTCGGCACCGCCAAGCTCGTGGCCGATGGCAAGGTGCTGGCCCAATTCCCGGTGGTCGCGTTGCAAGCGGTGCCGCAAGCCGGCGTGGTCGGCCGCGTGTGGGATTCATTGATGCTGATGTTCAACAAGAAGAAATAAGAGCCTGATTGCGATGACCGCTGTTGCCGATGTTTCGCTCGACCCGATCGTTTATCTGAACGGCGAGCTGGTGCCCTTGTCCGAAGCGCGCGTGCCGGTTCTCGACCGTGGCTTCATTTTCGGCGACGGCATTTACGAAGTCGCGCCGTTGTATGCCCATGCGGGCGGCCGTACGGCGTTTCGCTTCAGGCATCATCTGGCGCGCCTCGCGCGCTCGCTCGACAAGATCGGCATCGCCAATCCATTCGACGACGCCGGCTGGCGCGAGCTGATTGGGCGCGTGGTCGCGGCCAATGAGGCGGAAGCAGGCCTGCGCGCCGATCAGGACGCGATTGCCTACGTTCAGATCACGCGCGGTGTCGCGAAGCGCGGTCACGCATTTCCGGCCGGCATTCAACCGACCGTGTTCGTCATGGTCACGCCGCTGAATCTGCCCGACGCCGCACAGCGCGCGCAGGGCGTGCGCTGCGTCACCGCCGAAGATCGTCGCTGGCTCAATTGCGATATCAAATCGGTGTCGCTGCTCGGCAATGTGCTGATGGCGCAATACGCAGCCGAAAACGACGCATTCGAGACGATCCAGTTTCGCGATGGCCTGCTGACCGAAGGTTCGTCTTCGAATATCTGGATGGTGAAGGACGGCGCGCTGTACGCGCCGCCGCGCAGCCACAAGATTCTCGAAGGGATCCGCTACAGTCTGATCGAAGAGCTGACGGGCGAATGCGGCATCCGCTTCGAAGCGCGCGAGATTGCCGAGGCCGAGTTGCGCGCCGCCGACGAGATTCTGGTCAGTTCCGCCACCAAGGAAGTGCTGCCGGTTACGCTGCTCGATGGCCAACCGGTTGGCGACGGCAAGCCGGGCGCGGTGTTTGCGGCTTTGTACGCGGCCTATCAGCGTGCCAAGGCCAAGGAAGCGCAAGACGCGCAGCAAGGAGTAGAAAATGAATCCCGCGAAAGAATCGTTGCTTGAGTTTCCGTGCGATTTTCCCATCAAGATCATGGGCAAGTCGCATCCCGAGTTCGCCGGGACAATTGTCGAGGTGGTTCGGCAGTTCGATAGCGAGGTCGACCCTGCTCGCGTGGAAACGCGGCCGTCCAGCGGCGGTAATTACACGGGCTTGACGATCACGGTGCGCGCCACGAGCCAGGCGCAGCTCGACGATGTCTATCGCGCGCTCACCGGCCACCCCATGGTGAAAGTGGTGCTTTAAAGCACTGCCCGAGCAGACGCTGGCGCCGCTTTGACTTTGGCATAGGCACCGCAGGCCGTGCCCACGATGCCTCGCATTACGACGTGACGCGCAACGCGTCCGCCGCCAGATCGGCGCTTGCTGCAGGCCCCGCCGAGCAAGCTCGCTCGAAAAGCTGTTTGAACCGTCCCACTTCGTCGAATACCCAGGCGCGGAACGCTTTGACGCGCGCGGTTTCGAGCATCTGCGGCGGGCAGATGAAGTAGTACTGCCACGGGCTCGGCCCATCCACGTCGAATAGCCGCACGAGGCGGCCTGCTGCGATCTCGTGCATCGCCAGCGAACGGCGCGTGAGCGCAATCCCCTGACCGTCGATGGCTGCCTGCAACAGATTCGACGAATCCTGATACAGCACGCCGCGCTTCGGCTCCGGCCAGTCGGTGAGGCCGGCGGCGTCGAACCACGGGCGCCAGAGTTCGTCGTCCGAGCGCAGCAGCGGGACTTTCGCCAGCTCGGCTGGCGTTTGCGGCAGCTTGCCGCTGTTGAAATTCGGTGAACAGGCCGGAAAGAAGATCTCCTCCAGCAATAACTCCGCGTGCAACCCGGAATACTTGCCATAGCCGAAGCGGATCGCCACGTCGACATCGTCGCGCGCAAAGTCGGTCAACGCGTTGGTGGACAGCAGTTCGAGGTCCCATTGGGGATGCTCCTCGATAAAGCTGCCGATGCGCGGCGTGACCCAGCGCGCTGCAAACGAAGACAGCATGGAAACCACAAGGCGCCGCTCGCGGTCCCCGGCGCGGATTTCACGGGTGGCCTCGACCAGCCCCGTCAGTGCCGTGCGCACGCGCGTGGCATAGCGGCGGCCGGTGTCCGTAAGCCGGACGCGCTTGCCGTCGCGGGCGAACAGCGTGACGCCCAGCTCCGCCTCAAGCGCGCGAATCTGGTGACTGACCGCGCCGTGCGTAACGAACAGTTCGTCCGCGGCGCGCGAGAAACTCTCGTGGCGGGCAGCGGCTTCGAACGCCTTGATGGCGTTCAGTGGGGGTAAATGCCGGAGGTCCATCGCAATATTTCTCACATAGAGGTGAAAATAGATCGTTTTGCGTAAACCCTTGCTACGCATACGATTGTAGCCATGAAACGAACTTTGGCGAGGGCATCATGCGAGAAATTTCCTCTAGTATCGGTTTTGAAATCCGCAACGGCGAAACCATTCCTATGAAGGTAGCGCGCAGCACCAAGCTGGTCGTGCATGGCGGCGCGATCTGGGTCACGCGCAGCGACGACACGGAAGACTACTGGCTGCAGCCGGGCCACACGATGCGGCTGCGTCGCGGTGAACGGCTGTGGTTGAGTGCCGAGGGCAGCACGCATGCGAAGGTCGCGTTTTCGGTGCCGACACGCTGCGATGAGCGCGCGCTGAACTGGTTCGTGCGGGTGAGCGAACGGCTGGCGGCCCGCATGCGCGGGGGCTGGCGCACGGTGTGAGGACGCTGCATGCCGTGCCGTGAGAGCGGACCGGCATCGAAGTTGAACGCCGTTTGGGTGCGCAGCGAAGCAGCGGCGCTGCGCCAACCGATGCGGGCGCGTCCGGCGGGGATGCGCAGATTTCGGTAAACTGTCGGAATCATGTGCGCCACCCCGGTTTTCACGTCTCCCTTGCCCGCCACGGCGCCGCTTACGCTGCGCTGGCTCGGCAACGAACCCTACGAAGCCAGTTTCGAAGCGATGCGCGCGTTCACCGACACGCGCACTGCCGATACACCCGACGAAATCTGGCTGGTCGAACATCCTCCCGTCTTTACGCTCGGCCAGGCCGGCGACCCGGCGCATCTATTGGCTGCTGACAGCGGTATTCCGCTGGTCAAGGTCGATCGGGGCGGGCAGATCACGTATCACGGGCCCGGACAGGTGGTGGCCTACCTGTTGCTGGACCTGCGCCGACGCAAGCTGATGGTGCGCGAGATGGTCACGCGGATCGAGCAGGCGGTGATCGACACCCTCGCGGCGTATAATCTCGCCGGAGAACGCAAGGCGGGCGCCCCCGGTATCTACGTGGCGCCCGGGCCGGACGCCGGGCTGCACGCCGGCGCCAAAATCGCCGCGCTGGGTCTGAAAATCCGCAACGGCTGCAGCTATCACGGCGTGAGCCTGAATGTGAACATGGACTTGCGACCGTTTCTGGCCATCAATCCATGCGGCTACGCGGGGCTCGAAACAGTCGATATGGCAACGCTGGGCGTTGCCGCCGGCTGGAACGACGTGGCCCGCACCTTTGCAGCACGCCTCACCGCAAACCTCGACGGCAGTCCCGCGGCCGTCGCCCAACCGCAGGCCGGTGCACTGACCGCCTGACTGGACCGAACGAATGACTGACGTTACCGCGAACCTCGCAGCTTCTCCCGCTCCTGATGCCGTGCCGGCTGCCGCCGCCTACGACGCCACCGCGAAGCAGAAGGCACAAGCTAAAACCGCCCGTATCCCGATCAAGATCATCCCGATCGAAAAGCTGAAGAAACCGGACTGGATCCGCGTCAAAGCGGCTACCGGCAATTCGCGCTTTTCCGAAATCAAGCAGATTCTGCGCGAGCACAACCTGCACACGGTGTGCGAAGAAGCGAGCTGCCCGAATATCGGCGAATGCTTCGGCAAGGGCACCGCGACGTTCATGATCATGGGCGATAAATGCACGCGTCGCTGCCCGTTCTGCGACGTCGGCCATGGCCGTCCCGATCCGCTCGATGTGGATGAGCCGGGTAACCTGGCGCGCACCATCGCCGCGCTGAAGCTGAAGTACGTGGTGATTACGAGCGTCGATCGTGACGATTTGCGCGACGGCGGCGCGGCTCACTTCGTGGAATGTATCCGTCAGACGCGCGAACTGTCGCCGGAAACACGCATTGAAATTCTGACGCCTGATTTCCGCGGCCGTCTGGATCGCGCGCTCGGCATTCTGAATGCAGCGCCGCCTGACGTAATGAATCACAACCTCGAAACGGTGCCGCGTCTGTACAAGGAAGCGCGTCCGGGTTCGGACTACGCACATTCGCTGAAGCTGCTGAAGGACTTCAAGGCGCTGCATCCGAACGTCGCGACCAAGTCGGGCCTGATGGTCGGTCTCGGCGAAACGGAAGAAGAAATCCTGCAAGTGATGCGCGACCTGCGCGAACACGACGTGGACATGCTGACGATCGGCCAGTATCTGCAGCCGTCGGAACACCATCTGCCGGTGCGCTCGTACGTGCATCCGGACACGTTCAAGATGTACGAAGAAGAAGCGTACAAGATGGGTTTCACGCACGCCGCGGTGGGCGCGATGGTTCGCTCGAGCTACCACGCCGATCTGCAGGCGCATGGAGCCGGGGTGGTTTGAATGGTTTAGTGTGTTGTCAGTTTGAAAATGCAAAGCCCGCACGTGTTGCGGGCTTTGTTTTTTGTGGGGCTTGGAAGAGGGGGCGCAGTTGTATGGCGTGGCGATCTGCCTGTACGGGCTAGCGGTAGTGACGTGCTAGCAGACTGCAAGTGATGGATATCACTCCGCCGATGATCGTGAATGGGTAAAAGAAAACGATAATGCGACGGCGAAATGCGCGGTCACCGATTACACGATCGATGAGGTTGTGCATGCGGGTCTCCTTGTGATGCCAGAATAAAAAGTATAACGCAGTGACTTGAAATTAGTTAGGTAAACGAATAATGAGATGCGAAGAATGAAGTGGCGACGATGACAGTGACGAGTATGGAAAGCCACATCAGCCAGCCGTCGGACTCTCCCTCGCTGCCGTTGTGTGCGAGACGAGCCGCTGCATCTGCTGATCCAAGGCATACCAGTATCGACGCTGCAATGATGAAGAGTACGTGCCAGAGAAGTGCCGCTAGCATAAGTACCAGCTTGCCGCGCGCGGAGACATCGGCCACCAGGCCGCCGATTTCATAACACGCGCTGGCGCACATCGAAATGACGACCCAGAAAAGCTGCCCATCCTGAATTGAACGCCGCGCGATGCCTCGCGCCACGTGCTGGTAGTAGCGCGAAAAGCGCAACAGCGGAAGCAGTGCGATCGGTGCAAAAACAGGCACACCGATGTTGAAAAAAAACCAGCTTGAGCGGCTAAGAAGATCGACCATAGGAATGCGAATTGAAGGCAATCCGTCGATCATGCCGCTACCGTGCGAACACGGCAATTGGCCGAACGGCCAGATTGCACAAATGTATCCCGAGCCGTCATCATTCGTTCGAATCGACCGATTCCCCGCCACAGTAGGCAACCCTATCCAACCGAACGTGAAAAGCAATGCTCGAACGGCGTCATTAGCAATCGCGGATTAATTAGAACCGCCCGCGGACAAACTCCCTATAGTCGAAATCCTCCCAGACAACACACACTAAAGGGGCTTCTCGATGAACCGCTTCCTTCGTCCGCTCGCCGTGTTCGCCGCACTGTTTGCGCTGTCCGCGCCGTTTTCTTCCACTGCATACGCCGACACCAAAGAAGTCGTGATCGCGTATCAGGACATGGTCGTGCCGTGGCGCTATGCGCAAGCCACCGGTGAAGTCGAGAAAGCCACCGGCTACAAGGTCACGTATCGCAAGCTCGGCAGCGGCGCCGACGTGATTCGCGCGCTGGCTTCCGGCTCCGTGCAACTCGGCGAAGCTGGGTCGAGCCCCATCGCGGCCGGGCTGTCGCAAGGCGTCGATATTTCGCTGTTCTGGATTCTCGACAACATCAACGACGCCGAAGCGCTGGTTGCGCGCGACGGTTCCAATGTCACTAGCGTTGCCGGTTTGAAAGGCAAGAAGATTGGCGTGCCGTTTGTGTCCACCTCGCACTTTCACACGCTGGTCGCGCTGCAGAGCGCGGGCGTGAATCCGTCCGATGTGAAGATCGTCAATCTGCGTCCGCCTGAAATCGCGGCGGCGTGGGAGCGTGGCGACATCGACGCGACTTACATCTGGGACCCGGTGCTGGCGAAGGTGAAGAAGAACGGCAAGGTTCTGATCACATCGGGTCAGGTCGCGCAGCAAACCGGCAAGGCAACCTTCGACGGCTTCGTCGTCGATCGCAAGTTCGCGAGTCAGAATGCCGAGTTCGTTGCGCGCTTCGTGAAGGTGCTGGCCGCTACTGATGCGAGCTACCGCGATCACACCTCTGCATGGACTGCCGCGTCGCCGCAGGTCGAGGCGGTAGCGAAGGAGTCCGGCGCCACGGCCCAGGAAGTGCCCGCAAGTCTCGCGTTGTACGCATTCCCGACGCCGGCCCAGCAGGCGTCGAACGCATGGCTCGGCGGCGGTGCGCAATCCGGCGCGGCTAAATCGCTCGCTGCGACGGCAGCGTTTCTGAAGACGCAAGGCACGATCCAGAACGTGCTGGCCGATTACTCGAGCGGTGTCGATCCGCAGTTCGTGCAGCGTGCGGCGCATTGAGCGCATTGATTTCTGAGCATGCCTATCCATCTGCATCATGAGGCACGGCGATGAGCGGTCTTGAGATCCGGCGGCTGCACGTCGCCTACGAAGGCGCCCGGGGCGTTGCGCCGAACATCGCGCTCGCCGACGTCGATTTGCGCATCGAACCGGGTGAATTCGTCGTCGCGCTCGGCGCGTCCGGTTGCGGCAAGACGACCTTGCTGAACTGCATCGCCGGCTTCATTCAGCCGACCGCCGGCGAGGTGCGCTTGAACGATGAACCCGTGCTCGGACCCGGCGCGGATCGCGGCGTCGTGTTCCAGAAATACGCATTGATGCCTTGGCTCGACGTGCTCGGCAATGTCGCGCTCGGTTTGCGTTTTCAGCGCGTGCCGAAGGCGCAGCGCGAGCGTATTGCGCTGGAGATGCTGGCGTTGGTCGGCCTCGAAAAGCATGCGCATTCGCAGGTCTACGCGCTGTCGGGCGGTATGCAGCAGCGCGTGGGTATTGCGCGCGCGCTGGCAAGCGATCCGCAAGTGCTGTTGATGGACGAACCCATGGGCGCGCTCGACGCGATGACGCGAGAATCGATGCAGGAACTCGTGCTGGACATCTGGGGCCGCACACGCAAGACGGTGTTCTTCATCACGCATAGCGTGGAAGAGGCGCTGTTTCTGGCCACCCGTCTCGTCGTGATGACGCCGGGGCCGGGCCGTATCGCCGAGAGCTACGACCTGCCGTTCGCGCGACGCTTTCTCCAAAATCGCGACGCGCGCGCGGTCAAGTCGTCGCCGGAGTTCATCGAATGGCGCGAACGGCTGGTGCGCCGTCTGCACGAACAGAATGAATGGAAAGAACGGAATCAGGAAGAGGTGCTGTCGTGACGGCCTCGCGTGAATCCTTGAGCAACGTGCCGCTGACTCAGGCAGGCGAGCCGCCGCGACGTAAAGCGCGGCCGGTGCGCGGCTGGCGTTTGCCGGGCGAAGGTCCGACCGCGGCGTTGAGCGCGGTCTCGGTCGCGACGCTCGCAGCGCTGTGGTGGTTCGCAACGCATCTTCACTGGCTGCCCCCGCTATTTCTGCCGACGCCCGAGGCGGTTTGGGCCGCGTTTCTGGACGCGTGGCATGGGCGCATTCAAGGCGGCTTGCCGCTCTCCGAGCATCTCGCATGGAGTGCGCTGCGCGTGTTCGGCGCGTTCGCACTGGCTGCCGTGACGGCGGTGCCGGTCGGGATTCTGATGGGTGTGAGCCGGGTTGCGCGCGGCTTGCTGGATCCGCCGCTGGAGTTCTACCGGCCGTTGCCGCCGCTTGCGTATCTGCCGCTCGTGGTGATCTGGTTCGGTATCGACGAAACGGCGAAGATCGTCGTGATCTATCTCGCCTGTTTCGCGCCGATTGCGATGGCGGCGCGTGCCGGTGTGCGCAGCGCGACCATCGAGCAGATTCATGCGGGCTATTCGCTGGGTGGCCGCTTCGGGCAGATCGTGCGCCATGTGGTTCTGCCCGCGGCGTTGCCCGAGATTCTGACCGGCTTGCGGATTGCCATTGGTTTTGGCTGGACCACGCTGGTTGCCGCCGAGATGGTCGCGGCCACCGCCGGCCTCGGTCAGATGGTGCTCAACGCGTCGAGCTTTCTGCGCACCGATGTGGTGGTGATGGGCATCGTGCTGATCGGACTGATCGCGTGGTTGTTCGATCTCGGCATGCGTGCGCTGGAGCGGCGGCTGGTACCGTGGAAAGGGCGTGTGTAGCCGCGGCTCGTACCGTGGAAGGGGCGCGTGCAGCCGCAGCCTGCGCGAGCCCGCCTGATCCGGGCAAACAGGTCAGGCAAACAGTTCAATCACCGGCCAGCCGCGTTCTGCGGCAATGGCGCGCAAACGCGGGTCCGGATTGGTCGCGACCGGATGCGTGACGCACTCGAGCAAAGGCACGTCGTTGATCGAGTCGCTATAGAACCAGCTCTGCGGAAAATCCTCCAGGCGGTGGCCGAGCGAAGCCAGCCAGCCCTGCGTACGGGTGATCTTGCCTTCGCGGAAGGTCGGCACACCGACCGCATGTCCGGTAAAACGCGCCAGCGGATCGCCGCCTTCGGTGCCGAGATCGATCCCCAGCAGATGTTCGAAGCCGAGCGCCTTGCCGATCGGCTTCGTGATGAACACATTGGTGGCGGTGACGATGCAGCACAGGTCGCCTGCTTCGATGTGTCGTTGCACGAGTTCCCGCGCAGCCGGCAAGATGGCCGGCGCAATCACCTCTTTCATGAACTGCGCATGCCACACGTCGAGCTGTTCGCGTGAGTGGCGAGCGAGCGGTGCCAGGGTGTAGTTCAGGTAGGCGGTCATGTCGAGCGTGCCGGCCACATACTGCCGGTAGTAATCGTCGATTTCTTCCGCGTGCCGCGCAGCACCTTCTATGCCCAATCCGGCGATGAAGTGGGCCCATGCCTGATCGCTGTCGAGCGGCAGCAGCGTGTGGTCCAGGTCGAACAGGGCGAGGTTGCGGCTCATCCAGAGTCCTTGTGATGAAGTGTGCAAACGAAATGATTGAGCGAATCGCGCTGCGGACCATGAGCCGGCACACAGCGATTCGCAGCCTTGGGCGAGCGTATATTTAAATGCACAAAATTACAATAAGGCAAAAATGTGCAACACTACTGTCATAAACGCCCCGGGTGCTGATTCGCACGGCATGCGGTTCGAGTCATGGCAGCAGGAATGGATGCACGGTGTTTTATGTTGATTCTCCTTAATCTTCTGGCTGGTGTGGCGCTCCTCGTGTGGGGCTCGCACATCGTACGTACCGGCATCCTGCGCGTGCTCGGCGCCGATTTGCGCAGCGTCCTCGGGCGCAGCACCAGTAGCCGCTGGCGTGCCTTTCTCTCGGGCGTCGGCGTCACGAGCCTCGTGCAAAGCAGCAATGCAACGGCTGTGATCGTCACGTCGTTCGCCGCGCAGGGCCTTTTGCCGCTCACCAGCGGGCTTGCGATCATGCTTGGCGCCGACGTCGGCACCGCGCTGATGGCGCGCCTGCTGACACTCGATCTGTCATGGCTGTCGCCGATCCTGATTCTGCTCGGCGTACCGCTCTTTCTGTCGCGCAAGCAAACCCGCACAGGCCAGGTTGGCCGCACGCTGATCGGGCTCGGTCTGATTCTGCTGGCGCTGCACCTGATCGTCGAAGCCGCGCAGCCGATGATGCAAGGCGCCGGCGTACGCGTGATGTTCGGCGCGCTGACCGGCGACACCATGCTCGACGCGCTGGTCGGCGCGGCATTTGCGATGCTGTCCTATTCGAGTCTCGCGGCGGTCCTGCTGACAGCCACGCTTGCCTCGTCCGGCGTGATCTCGCTGAAGGTCGCGTTGTGTCTCGTGATCGGCGCGAATCTCGGCAGCGGCTTGCTGGCGCTGATGGGCACGCTCGCGCAGAACACGGCGGCGCGGCGCCTCGCCTTGGGCAGCCTCGCGTTCAAGCTGGCCGGCGCGCTGCTGATCCTGCCGTTCGCGCCGCTGCTCGCGCGCGGGCTGCCGGTGCTGATCGCGAATCCCCGTGAAGCGGTGGTCGGCTTTCATGTGATCTACAACACGCTGCGTTGCTGTGCCTGCCTGTTGCTGATTGATCCGGTCGCGCGCATCTGCACGCGGGTGCTGCCGGAGCGGCCGCTGCCCAACGGGGAACTGCGGCCGTTGCATCTGGATACCGCCGCGCTCCCCACGCCCACGCTCGCTCTTGCGCACGCCGCGCGCGAGGTCCTGCGCATCGGCGACATCATCCGCACCATGCTCGATAACGTAGCGGAGCTGATTCATGACAACAGCCTCGAAAAGGCGCGCGAAACGGTCCGGATGGACGACGACGTCGACCAGCTCTACGCCGCGGTCAAAAGCTATCTGACGCTGATCTCCCGCGAGCAACTCGACGAGGCTGACAGCCGCCGCTGGACCGACATCATCTCGCTCACGATCAACCTGGAACACGCGGGCGACATCATCGAGCGGATTGTCTGCGATATCGAGGAAAAGAAGATCGCGCACCGGCTGTCGTTTTCGCAGGAGGGACTGGGCGAACTGGACGACCTGCACGCACGGCTCGTCAGCAATCTGCAGCTTGGCCTGTCGGTATTTCTGAATAATGACCTGCGTTGCGCCGAGCGGCTGCTGGCTGAGAAGGAGCGCTTCCGCGATCTGGAGCGCGCGTACTCATACAAGCATCTGGACCGGCTCGCCGGGCAAACCTTGCGCAGCATCGAGACGAGCGCGTTGCATCTGGACCTGATCAGCGACATGAAGCGGCTCAATTCGCTGTTCTGTTCGACGGCCTATCCGGTGCTCGATGCAGCCGGCGCGCTGCGAGACACGCGCTTGCGCAAGCGCGTGCTCGATACGATGCATGTGAAGGAATAACGCGAGACCCCAGAGGTCTGGCATTAAGCCAGAACGATCTCTTCCAGCTTCTTTTTGAGCGGGGCAAAGTCGGCGGCTTCGGCCGCCTTTTTGTTGGTGACCAACACATCGATCCGATCGACCGGACAGTACGAAATCCGGCTGCGCTGACCGATCTTGCTGTAGTCGGCGAGGATCACCACGCGATCCGCATTGGCGACCATGGCGCGCGCCACTTCGGTTTCGGCGTGATCGTAGTTGGTTGCGCCATGCCGGTGATCGATACCGACCGGCGAGAGCAGAGCCATGTCTGCCCTGTAGCGCTGGATGTCGAGCACGGTGGTGGCGCCGGTGGTCGCCATGGCGCGGTCGCTGATCGAGCCGCCGAGCAGGATCACTTCGTTAGCCGCTTCCGTTTGATCCACGGCGCCGCGCATTTTCAGCGCGACGTCGATGGAATTCGTGACGATCGTCAGGTTCGCCAGTTTCGCCAGCTCTTCGGCGAGTGCCGCCGTGGTGGTGCCCGCGTCGATGAAAAGGGTCTGGCCGCTCGCGATCAAACCGGTGGCCGCCTTGGCGATCGCGGTCTTGGATTTGACACGCATGTGGGCGCGTTCGGCGATCGGCGCTTCGTCGGCGGGTTTGATCGCGCCGCCATGCACGCGCCGCAACTCACCGAGCGCTTCGAGATCGAGCAGATCGCGCCGCACGGTTTCGCGCGATACCCCGAGGTCCGCCATGATCCGTTCGGTCGACACGCGTTGAAGCGTGGACAGCAACGCGCGAATTCTCTGATGACGGTCTTCCTGCCACATGCATTTTTCCTTGGATGCGAACGCTCGCTGACACGGCTTGTTTTTAAAGTGTCATCGTGGACACGGATGTGTGTCCGGACTATGTCAAGCCTACTACTTTAGCTGAATTGTGTTGTATTTTTTTGGCAGCTTGCAAGTTTGTGTATTTCATCTTAGCCTTCGCAGATCGAAGCGCTGTCTCTATTTCGAACATCAAATGTTCGGAAAGGAATCAAGATGTCCGATTTCGAGCATTTTGCGGCGTTTTTTGGCAATTTGATTGACCCATGTCGTCGTAATAATGGATCCTGGGATCTGCCGGCTGAACCATTCGTTGCTGTACACGGCGCTGTCCGGAATCTGCAAGGTTCGGCATCCTGACAATAAGATCACGAGGCCGCCACGCGACGGAATAAGCCTCGGCGTTGGCCGTGTGGGCAGCTATCGCAGCGTCGCCCATTGACGTGATACTACACGTGGGGCTCACGCGTAGAGGCGGCATGGCGGCTACGCCTGCTGGGAACGTGTCGAGAGCATATTCAACTCGCTCTATCTGGAAGGTAACGAGACGTGGCAAACGGGACTGATCGCACTTTATCCGCCAACTGGCCGTATCCGAGGCTGGTTGCGCACCGCTGCGGCGGCACGCTGGCGCCGGAGAACACGCTGGCCGGTTTCGACGCGTGCGTGCGCTACGGCTACCGCATGGTCGAATTCGACGCCAAGCTTTCCGCCGACAACCAGCTCTTTCTATTGCATGACGACACGCTGGAACGTACGAGTAACGGCCACGGCGCCGCTGCCGAACACACGTGGAACCAGCTGGCCGGGCTCGACGCCGGCGCCTGGTTCGGAGCGCAGTTCGCCGGCACGCGCCTGCCGACACTCGCCGAGGCCGCCGGGCGTTGCGCGCGAGATGGCATTGCCGCCAACATCGAAATCAAACCCTGTCCGGGTCGTGACGAGATCACCGGGAGTCTGGTCGCAAGCGGCGCATTGACTTTATGGCAAGGGCAAACCCCACCGCTGCTGTCGTCATTTTCGTTCGAGGCGCTCGCCGCGGCGCGCGATGCGGCCCCCGTGCTGCAACGCGGCATGCTGTTCGAAGAGGTTCCGGCGGACTGGTTACGCATTGTGCGGGAGCTGGATTGCGTGTCGCTGCATGCGAGCCATCGGCATCTGAGCGAGCCGCTGGTCGCCGGGATCAAGGCGGCCGGCTTGCGCGTGCTGGCTTACACGGTGAACGATCCGGAGCGTGCGCGGCTGCTCGCCCAATGGGGTGTCGACATGATTTGTACAGATCGCATTGATAAGCTGGAACACGACATGTTCTCGGCGCCGGTCAGTCCGGACTGAGCATGGCGCGGGTGCGAGCCTCTTCAGACGCGCGCCCATGAAGCCTGAAACCAGAAATTTTCCAAACGTAGCAATTTCGGCAGAGGATGGGGAAGACTATGAAGCGCACCGCGTTAGCTCGTTTAATTTCGATGTCGGCCGCTGCGGGTGTCGCCGCAGCCGGCGTGAGCAGCGCCTCGGCCGCGCCGCTCGACGCATTGATCGCAGCCGCCAAGCAGGAAGGCCAACTCACCGTGATCGCGTTGCCGCACGACTGGTGCAACTACGGCGAACTGGTGGCCGGATTCCAGAAGAAATACGGCATCAAGATCAACGAGCTGAATCCGGATGCGGGTTCGGGCGACGAAGTGGAAGCCATCAAGGCGAACAAGGGTAACAAGGGGCCGCAAGCACCCGACGTGATCGACGTGGGTTTGTCGTTCGGTCCGACCGCGAAGGCCCAGGGTTTGCTGCAGCCGTACAAGGTTGCGACGTGGAACTCGATTCCGAAAGAATCGAAAGACCCCGACGGCTATTGGTATGGCGATTACTACGGCGTGCTGGCGTTTGAAGTGAACGCCGACATGATCGACAAGGCGCCGGCCGACTGGAGCGATCTGCTCAAGCCGGACTATAAGAATGCGGTCTCGCTGGCAGGCGACCCGCGCACGGCCAATCAGGCGATCCAGGCGGTGTTCGCTGCCGGCCTGTCACAAAGCAAGGGCGACGTGAGCAAGGCCGACCAGGCCGGCCTCAAGTATTTCGCCGACCTGAACAAGAGCGGCAACTTCGTGCCGGTGATCGGCAAGGCCGCGTCGCTCGCGCAAGGCACCACGCCGATCATCGTGCGTTGGGACTACAACGCGCTCGCCGACCGCGACACCCTGAAGGGCAATCCGAAGGTGCAGGTGGTGATTCCGAAAACAGGCGTAGTCGCCGGTGTGTACGTTCAGGCGATCAGCGCCTACGCGCCGCATCCGAATGCCGCCAAGCTGTGGATGGAATATCTGTACTCCGATGAAGGTCAGCTCGGCTGGCTGGGCGGCTATTGCCATCCGATGCGCTATAACGAACTGGTGGCGCAGAAGAAGGTTCCGAAAGCCCTGCTCGACAAGCTGCCGCCGCCTTCCTCATACAAGAACGTGGTGTTCCCGACCTTGTCCCAGCAGGACACCTATAAAGACACCATCACGAAACACTGGGACGAAGCGGTCGGCGCGAACGTCAAGTAATCGTCGCAGCGCGCGCGGTGGCAGCGGCAGTGGAGCGGCGGTCAATCGCACGCTGCACTTGCCGCGGTTTCTAGCCGCAACGCGCAGTTTTCAAGGATGACGCGTCGCCCGCTGAGGGCGGCGCGTCAGGCGTTAGCCAGAATGCCGCAAGGGTAAGCTATGAGCGCTTCATCGGATGCTGGATCGGTGCAGCCGGAACTGCTGGTTCCGCCTGTGCCCACGCCAACGCCTCGCGCCGCCGGTCCGGGCCGCGCGTCGCAGTTCCTCGCCTGGATTGGCGTGGTGCCGTTTTTTACCTTCGCGCTGTTGTTTCTGATTCTGCCGACCGGTTTCCTGATGGTCGGCGCATTCCAGGATCCGCAGGGCCATTTCACGCTCGCCAATTTCCGCGAGCTGTTCCAGCCCACGGTGATGGATGCCTACTGGATCAGCTTCAAGGTGAGCGCCGCATCCGCAATCGGCGGCGCAGTGATCGGCTCGCTGCTCGCGTGGGCGGCGGTACAAGGCAAATTGCCGGGCTGGATTCGTCCTACGCTGATGACCTTCTCCGGCGTCGCCTCCAATTTCGCCGGCGTGCCGCTTGCGTTTGCCTTCATCTGCACGCTGGGACGCGTCGGTCTCGTGACCGTATTGCTGAAGAAGTACCTCGGCTTCAATCTGTACTCGACCGGCTTCAGTGTCCTGAGCTTCTCGGGGCTGACGCTGACTTACCTGTACTTCCAGATTCCCTTGATGGTGCTGATCGTCACGCCCGCGCTAGACGGCCTGAAGCGCGAGTGGCGCGAAGCCTGCGACTGCCTCGGCGGCACGGCCTTCCAATATTGGCGCCACGTGGCGCTACCGGTGTTGTGGCCGAGCGTGCTCGGCGCGACACTGCTGCTGTTCGCCAATTCGTTCGGCGCGGTGGCTACGGCTTACGCGCTGACGGGCAGTTCGTTGAACATCGTCACGATCCTGCTGTACGCGCAGATTCGCGGCGACGTGATGCACAACCAGAACCTTGGCTACGCGCTCGCGCTCGGCATGGTGCTTGTGACGGGCCTGTCGAACGGCGGGTACATCTGGCTGCGTTCGCGCGCTGAAAGGGGGCGTCGATGAAGAGCCAATCGCGTGCGGGCGCGTGGGTCGCGATGATCGTCGGCTCGCTTTACTTTCTGATTCCGCTGCTCGCCACCTTCGAGTTCAGCCTGCGCATGAAGCGTGGCGTCTACAGCTTCGAGGCGTACCACGTGGTGCTGAGCGACCCGCGTTTTCAGGCCTCGTTCGGCTATTCGATCCTGATGGCAGTGCTGACGATTATCGTCGGCGTATTGCTGGTGGTGCCGACTGCGTACTACGTGCAGTTGCGCTTGCCGAAACTGCGGCCGGTGGTCGAGTTCATCACTTTGTTGCCGCTGGTCGTGCCGGCCATCGTGATCGTGTTCGGTTACCTGCGCATCTACAACAGCAGTTCGATTTTGCCGCTCACCGGCAACGAACGCGCGACCGACCTGTTGCTGGTGTTCGGCTATGTGACGCTCTCGCTGCCGTACATGTATCGTGCGGTCGATGCCGGTTTGCGCGCGGTCGACGTACGCTCGCTGACCGAAGCCGCCGAGTGTCTCGGCGCAAACTGGCCGACGATTCTGTTCAAGGTGATCTTCCCGAATATTCGCTCCGGCATTCTGTCCGGCGCGTTTCTGACTTTCGCCGTCGTGATCGGCGAGTTCACGCTGGCAAGTCTGCTCGACCGCCCCGCGTTCGGCCCGTATCTGCAATTGATCGGCGCGAACCGTGCGTATGAACCGTCGGCGCTAGCGATCATCGCATTCGTGATCACATGGGCGTCGATGGGGTTGATTCAGGTATTCGGTTCGGCACGCGCGCTTAGCGGCCAGAAAATCTGACGGACTGATTTGACCGACTAATGTGACCGATTAATGTGACCGAATAAGGCAGAGAATCATGGCATTCCTCGAGATCGAAAATCTGCATAAGGCCTTCGGAGCGAACACGGCGCTGCATCACTTCGACATGAAGATCGAACGCGGCGAATTCATCACGTTCCTTGGACCGTCCGGCTGCGGCAAGACCACGGTGCTGCGCATGATCGCCGGCTTCGAAACGCCCACGCGCGGCACCATCCGGCTGGACAACAAGGACGTGACGCATTTGCGCACGCGTCAGCGCAAGGTCGGCATGGTGTTTCAGTCGTATGCGCTGTTTCCGAACATGACCGTGGCCGACAACATCGGCTTCGGACTGAAGATCACGCACCGTCCGCAGGCGGAGATCAACAAGCGTGTCGAGGAGATGCTGCAACTGATCAAGCTGCCGCATCTCGGCGAGCGCTATCCGTGGCAATTGTCGGGCGGTCAGCAGCAGCGCGTGGCGCTGGCGCGTGCGCTCGCCGGCAAGCCCCAGGTGCTGTTGCTCGACGAACCGCTGTCGGCGCTCGACGCGAAGATCCGCATCTCGCTGAGGCAAGACATCCGCGCGCTGCAACGTGAGTTGGGCATCACGTCGATCTTCGTCACGCACGATCAGGAAGAGGCGCTGTCGATTTCGGATCGCATCGTGGTGATGAACGAGGGCCGCGTCGAACAGATCGGTTCGCCTTCGGAGATCTACAACTACCCGCGCACGCGCTTTGTGGCGTCGTTTGTCGGCACGCTGAACATCCTCGCGGGGCATGTGATCGATCCGAAAACCGGCAAGATGGCGGTCGACGGGCAGGAGCTCACCACCACGCAAGCACTGCCGGCAGACGACGCGGGCAAGCAACGCATGCTCGCGCTACGGCCTGAAGCTATCGTGCTGGAGCCGGCCGCGCCTGGCCGCAACACGCTGAGCGCGATTGTCGAAGAAGTGAATTTCCTTGGCGCGGTGGTGCGCATCAGAACCCGTGTGAAGGATGCGGTCATTTCGCTGGATGTGTTCAACGACCCGAATCGCGGCTTGCCCGAACGAGGTCAACCGGTGTCGCTGGGCTTCTCGCATGAGAACCTGCTGGTGCTGGAAGAGGGCGGCGCATAGAAGTCGAACGGCGTGTCTGAGGTGAGCGAGAGCCGCGCCTGAACGCCGCGCGGTTTCGCGCTGAAGTGGGCGAAAGCCACAGCCCAAAAGCCTCTCCGGGTTTTCCCGGAGGCGCCGCCCATACGAATTCCGGATTCCCCGACAGCGCTCGTCCGGATTTCCGGAATCCCGGACGGCTCGCTTCGCGGTAAGCCAAAAAACCTATAAAAATCAAAGCAATCTGCTGAGTCTCAAGCTGGCATCGACCTTGCAATTTAGATCACGCGGCCGCAACGGTCCGACAACTAAAGCAAGGAGACAACGATGTCTGATTTCCCTCCCCGGTATTTCTGAATTCGTCGTCTTGTCGCGGCCTAATGCCGTGCACGAGCGTGACGACTATTCGTTCGCATGGTGCGCAGCGTGGCAGGCCTTGAGCTCACCCATATCGCAGGAAACATCGTGAAGAAACCTATCCACAAAGTGCTGTACGTCCAGGTGATCGTGGCGATCATTCTCGGCATCGCGCTCGGCCATTATTCGGCGGACTTCGCTATCGACATGAAGCCCCTCGGCGACGGCTTCATCAAGCTGATCAAGATGGTGATCGGGCCGATCATCTTCTGTACGGTGGTGACGGGTATCGCCGGCATGGAGGACATGAAGAAGGTTGGGCGTGTCGGCGGCAAGGCGCTCCTGTACTTCGAAATCGTCTCCACGTTCGCACTGGTGCTCGGCCTGATCGCGACACACGTGCTGAAGCCCGGCGTCGGCTTCAACATCGATCCGGCCACGCTCGACGGCAAGGCTGTCGCGTCGTATGCCGCGAAGGCACACGGCCAGACCACGGTCGACTTCCTGATGCACATCATTCCGGACACGCTCGTGTCCGCGTTCGCACAGGGCGAAATCCTGCAGATCCTGCTGATCGCATTGCTGTTCGGCGCGGTGCTGGCCACGGCGGGTGAGAAGGGCAAGGTCGTCACGAACTTCATCGACGGGCTCTCGCATGTGCTGTTCGGCATCGTGCGCATCATCACGAAGCTGGCGCCGATCGGCGCGTTCGGCGCGATGGCGTTCACGATCGGCAAATACGGCATCGGCTCGCTGCTGCCCATGCTCAAGCTGATCGGCACGTTCTATCTGACGTCGATCGTGTTCGTGGTGGTGGTGCTCGGCATCATCGCGCGTGCGGTGGGCTTCAACATCCTGCGCTTTATTGGCTACATCAAGGAAGAGATGCTGATCGTGCTCGGCACGAGCTCGTCGGAAGCCGCGTTGCCGCAACTGATGCTGAAGCTCGAGAAGCTCGGCTGCTCGCGCTCGGTGGTGGGCCTCGTGGTGCCCACCGGTTACTCGTTCAACCTCGACGGCACCAACATCTACATGACGATGGCCGTGCTGTTCATCGCCCAGGCAACCAACACGGACCTCACGTGGGCGCAGCAGCTCACGCTGCTGGCGGTGACCATGCTGACGTCGAAGGGCGCAAGCGGTGTGACGGGCGCAGGCTTCATCACGCTGGCCGCGACGCTCGCGGTGGTACCGACCATTCCGCTGTCGGGCATGGTGCTGATTCTCGGTATCGACCGTTTCATGAGCGAATGCCGCGCGCTGACGAACATCGTCGGCAACGGTGTGGCGACGGTGGTGGTGTCGGCATGGGAAAAGGAGCTGGACCGCAACAAGCTGAACGCCGCTTTGCGGGGTGATGTGGCGGTCAAAGAGCCGGCCGGCGTTTAAGCCGCGTACCGGCGCCAGCACCCCGATCACGGCCGCGGACAACCCGGTATGAAAACGGCGGCCGCGCGCCGTGACCCTGCGCCGCCGGCCGCGGAAGCGCGTGCCGGCGGCGCGCTGCCTTATGCCACAATAGCCGATCCTCACCGATCGGGAATTGCCAACGTGACGCGCCGCCTGCTGATCCTCTTCGCGCTCGTCGCCGGGCTCGTGGCGGCGTGCGGACTCACGTATAGCGTGGCGTGGCAAAGCGGCATCGACAACTTGCGGCGCAACGCCGCGGTGCGCGTCGATCGCACCACGAATGCGCTGAAAAGCACACTCGAGCGCTATGAGTCGCTGCCGTATCTGCTGGCTGAACATCCTATCGTGCAGGACGTGCTGGTCAATCCCACGCCAGCCAATGTCCAGCGCGCCAATCTCTACCTTGAAGACCTCAACCGCCACGCGCGCGCCACGGTCACCTACATCATTCCAGTTGACGGCTATTGTGTTGCGGCGAGCAACTGGCACGGGCCGGGCAGCTTTATCGGCGCGGGCTATCAATTCCGGCCGTACTTTCTCGATGCAATGAAGGGTGGCGTGGGCCGCTTCTTCGGCATCGGCACGATTTCGCAGGCGCCGGGCTACTACATTTCGCAGCCGGTGCGGCGCGACGGCAAGATCGTCGGCGTGGCGGTGGTCAAACTCGATCTCGAATGGTTTCAGGGTGCGGACGCGTCCGAGCCCCTGGTCGTCACCGACGATCACGGCGTGATCTTTCTGTCGTCGGTGCCCGCGTGGAAATATCACACGATCCGGCCGCTGTCCGGGCAGGTTGCCGATTCGATCTATCAGGCGCGCCAGTATGCGCAGCAACCGATCGCGCCCTTGCCGGTGACGATCGAGCGCACGCTCGAAGGCAATGCGCAGATCGTGCGCATCGGGGGCGGCCGTTATGCGCCGCGCTATCTGGCGTCGCGGCGCGGCATGGGTGAGCCGGACTGGCATCTGATTACGATGTCGCCCGTCAATCCGGTCGACGCCGACGCGCGCAACACGACGATCATTACCGGCTTCGGATACGTCTCGCTGGTCCTGCTCGCGTTCTACTGGAGAATGCGCCGCGCGCGGGTGCGCGAAGTGATGCGCAGCCGTTCTCTGCTGCAAAAGGCCTACGCGGAACTGAACCAGCGCGTGGCAGAGCGCACCGCGGATCTCTCGCAGGCGAACGAGCAGTTGCAGAAGGAAGTGGCCGAACGAACGCGCGCGGAACAGGAATTGCGCGCGGCGCACGATGAACTGATCCAGGCCAGCAAGCTTGCCGCATTGGGCCAGATGGCAGCCGGCATCACGCATGAATTGAATCAGCCGCTCGCGGCGTTGCGCGGTTTCTCCGACAACACACGCGTGCTGCTCGAACGCGGCGACCAGGCTTCGGCGCGCGAGAATCTCGAAGCGATCGCCGCGCTCACCGAGCGCATGGGCAAGATCACCAATCAGTTGAAGCTGTTCGTCGGACGCGCGCGGCCGCGCAGCGCGCGCGCGCCGATCATGCGCGCGTTGCGCAACGTTGTCGCGCTGCTGCAGAAGCGCCTGCTTGGCGTCGACGTCGAGTTCGTGTTGCTCGATGCCGATACCGGCGTGCGCACACCGCTGAATCTCGCCGACGACCATCCCGAACTGATCGCCCATTGCGACGATCTGCGGCTCGAACAGGTCCTGATCAATCTGCTCGGCAATGCACTCGACGCAACGGCAGGGATGACGCCGCCGCGTATTTCGATCGGAATCGAAACCACGGAGTCGAGTGTTTCGTTCGCAGTGCGCGACAACGGCCCGGGTATTCCCGACGACGTGCTGCCGCGCCTGTTCGAACCGTTCTTCACGACGAAGGAAATGGGCCAGGGGCTGGGGCTTGGCCTCGCGATTTCGTCGTCGATTGCGCGCGATTGCGGCGGCACGCTAGTAGCGGGTAATGCCCCGGACGGCGGCGCATTATTCGTGTTGACGCTGCGCCGCGCGCGCGTGCAGACGAGCCATACCACGGACCCGCTCACCACCGGTTCCTGAATCAAACGAGAACGACATGTTGAACGACGGCCTGCAGGTGCTGTATATCGAAGACGACGAACTGGTGCGGCGCGCCAGCGTGCAGAGTTTGCAACTGGCGGGCTTCGACGTGATCGGCCATGCGTCGGCGGAATCCGCTGCGAAGATGATTAGTGCGGACTTCTCAGGGGTGATCGTCAGCGATATTCGCTTGCCCGGTGCAAGCGGTCTCGAACTGCTCGCGCAGTGCCACGAGCGCGCGCCAGACGTACCCGTGATTCTGGTCACAGGTCATGGCGATATTTCAATGGCCGTGCAGGCGATGCGTGACGGCGCGTATGACTTCATCGAGAAGCCGTTCGCGTCCGAGCGTCTGATTGAAACCGTGCGACGCGCACTGGAGCGCCGCAAACTGGTGCTGGAGAATCTCGCGTTGCGCCGTGAGCTGGCCGGGCAGAATTCAGTGGCGCCACGCATTATCGGCCGTAGCCCGGCGATCGAGCAGGTGCGGCGGCTGATCGCGAATATCGCGCCGACCGACGCATCAGTGCTGATCAACGGCGACACCGGTGCAGGCAAGGAGTTGATTGCGCGCAGTCTGCATGAACTGTCGCCACGGCGGGACAAACCGTTTATCGCAGTGAACTGCGGCGCGCTGCCGGAGCCGATGTTCGAGTCGGAAATGTTCGGCTACGAACCCGGCGCATTCACCGGCGCGGCAAAACGCCGCATCGGCAAGCTCGAACATGCGTCGGGCGGCACGCTGTTCCTCGACGAAATCGAAAGCATGCCACTCGCGTTGCAGGTCAAATTGCTGCGTGTGTTGCAGGACGGCGTGCTGGAAAGGCTCGGCTCGAATCAGCCGATTCGCGTGAATTGCCGTGTGGTGGCCGCCGCGAAAGGCGACATGGCCGAGCACGTTGCGGACGGCTCGTTCCGTCGCGATTTGTTGTACCGGCTGAACGTAGTCACGATCGCGCTGCCGCCGCTTGGCGAACGGCGCGAAGACATCGTGCCCTTGTTCGAGCACTTCTTGCTGGATGCCGCGGTGCGCTATCAACGTCCTGCGCCGATTCTCACGGACCGGCAACGGGCGAGTCTGATGCAGCGCGAATGGCCGGGCAATGTGCGCGAACTGCGTAATGCCGCCGACCGCTTCGTGCTCGGTGTGGCCGACGATCCGGTCATGTCGTTCGCCGACGAAGGCGTAGCGGCGCAGCCATTGAAGGAGCGTGTCGAGCAGTTCGAGCGGGCGGTGATTGCGGAGGCGCTGGAGCAGGCAGGCGGGGCAGTCGCGCTGGCCGCGGACAAACTGCAGCTTGGAAAGGCAACGCTCTACGAGAAGATCAAGCGATATGGCCTTGCGGCCAAAGGGGAAGGGGAGCGCTGAGGATTTGAAGCGCCGGCGGCGAGCTGCGACGCCGGCGTGTTTGAATCAGGATGGGTTGCTTTTCGCGTTTCGAGACACTGAGGCGAAAATCAGGCAGCGTTCAACGCTTTTTCCAGCAACTGGTCGAGTTCCGCGAATTGCGGTTCGCCGACGTAGCGCTTCAGAATCTTGCCGTCCTTGTCGACCAGGAAGGTGGTCGGCGTGAGCTGGACGTTGCCGAACTGCTTGGCGGCCGAGCCGTCGTCCATGGCAACCTTGAACGGCAACTGACGGGTTTGCGTGTAGTTGGTCACGTACATCGGCGCGTCGTAGTTCATCGCAACGGCGACGAATTCGAGCCCTTTGCCCTTGAAGCGGTTATAGGTCTGGACCATCTGCGGCATTTCTTTCATGCAGGTGTCGCAGCTGGTCGCCCAGAAGTTGACCAGATAGACCTTGCCTTTCAGATCGGCGGTCGAAACTTTCTGGCCCGACAGCAACGTGAAGGTCGCATCAGGCACGCGCTGCTGGCCGGCGAACGCAAAATAGCCGGCAATCGCGAGCGCGATGGCCACGACGGCGATGATGACGATGCGAAGCGGATTCGCGCGCCGTGCGGCGGTGGAGGGGGTGGAGCTCATGAACGGAACCTCGAAAGTCGCGCGGAGCGCGCGGTACAGTGCGTTGGTTTGGGACTGCTTCTGAATCTGCGCTTTTTGACCGGTTTGGGGACGATTGAATCCGCTGCGGCCAAGCGTCGCTATTGTAGCCCCATTCCGCCTGCGCGGCAGCGGGCTGCCCGGGAGGGGATAATAGGACTTTACGTTCCTGTCAGTTCGACCTTCTGTCCCCATGCTCCGAACCGCTTTTCGCTTCCTCGCCCGGATCTCGACCATCCCGTTTGACCGTCCCACTAGCTTCGTTAGCCGTGCGCCGCGTTTCGCTGCGGTCGATCGCCGCACGGCCTGCACCGCTGCCGGCTTGCGGCGCATACGCGCCGTATTTGGCACGATGGCTTGCGCGCTGGCATTGAGCGGCGCGTTGAGCGCATGTTCGCCGACCTTCGACTGGCGCACCATCATGAACAACGACAACGGCTATACGGTCGACCTGCCGGCCAAGCCGGGCAACGATCAGCGCGTGATTCAGATCGGCGGCAAGCCGATGCAGATGGCGATGCAAACCGCAGAGGCCGGCGACGCCGTGTTCGCAGTCGGCACCGTCATGCTGCCGAGCGACGACGAAGCGACACAGCGTGCGGCCCTGGAATTCCTGCGTACCGGTCTCGCCCGCAATGTCGGCGCCGCGCCGGACGCGCACGCGGTGCAGATCCCGCTCGCCGCCGGCGGCCAGGTGCTGGGCCTGGAAATGAAACTGACCGGTGAAGCGGGTTCGCAACACGAAACGCGTACCGTCTACGCGCGGCTGGTTGCGCGTGGCCGGCATGTGTATCAGGCAGCGATCATCGCTTCCAAGCCGGTGCAACAGGAGCAGATCGACCAGTTTTTTTCCTCGTTCCAACTGTATTGAAACCGCAGTTCCGGCCGGATCGCGTGCGAGAAGATCGTCGTGCACAGTGAAAGTTCCTTCGTAGCATCGCGCGCTAATTCCCGGTTTACGTTGAAGTTTTCCGATTACCCACAGGTGCTGTGGATAACTCTGTTGAGAACTTCGCTTTTTTCGCCGCGGATGCCCATCCCATGGGCATCCGGTCAGGATGCGAGAGCTCTGGGCGGCCGAAATAATTCAATCAAATCAATGCCCTTTGGATGCATGCTTGCACGGGCCTTTCAGATGTTTCCAGATTTGTCTGAAGCCCGAACATGTGCATAAGTCAAGTCTTGACAGCCGATTTTTCGCCCTATAACGACCCGAAGGCCCGGCGATACTGAATGGCTTCGCCGATCTGCTCGGCACTCGGCATGGCGGCGCCAGCCAGATCGGCGATGGTTCGCGCCACCTTCAGGACCCGGTAGTGAGCGCGCGCTGACCAGCCGAAGCGCTCGCCCGCCTGACGCAACAAGGCTTCGCCGGCTGCGTCCGGGCGGCAGACCTCGTCCACTTCCCGGCCACCCAGTTCGCGATTGGTTTTGCTTTGCCGGGCCAGTTGCCGCTCACGAGCGGCGTTCACCCGCAGCGCGATCGTCGCGCTCGTTTCACCGGTGACGGTGGAACGTGCCGACAGCTCCGCCGGCGTGAGCGCCGGGATCTCGATCTGGATGTCGATCCGGTCGAGTAGCGGCCCGGACAGTTTGCGCAGATAGCGCGCCGCGATCTCCGGCGTGCAGCGGCAGCGGCCGTTTGGGTCACCGCGCCATCCGCAGGGACAAGGGTTCATTGCGGCGATCAGCTGGCAGGCTGCTGGAAAATCCGCTTGCAAGGCGGCGCGGGAGATTGTGATGCAGCCGGCCTCGAGGGGTTCGCGCAGGGTTTCCAGCACGTGGCGATCGAATTCCGGCAGCTCGTCAAGAAATAGCACACCCAGATGCGCCAGGGTGATCTCGCCGGGTTGCGGCGGATTGCGCCCGCCGACCAGCGCCGGTGCGCTCGACGAATGATGCGGCGCGCGAAACGGCCGCTGCCGCCATTGCGAGGGCGTAAAGCCCACCCGGCTGGCGGAAAGCAATGCGGCCGAACTGAGTGCTTCGTCGTCGGTCATCGGCGGGAGCAGGCCTGGCAGGCGCGCGGCGAGCATCGATTTGCCCGCGCCAGGCGGTCCGACCAGCAAGACGTGGTGTCCGCCGGCCGCGGCCACTTCAAGTGCGCGGCGCGCGCCGCGCTGGCCGATTACATCGGCCATGTCAGGAATCGCGGCAGCGGCAGTTTCGCCGAGGGTGGGCGCCGCGACCGGGTAGAGCCGGGCGTCGGGCGCACCGACCAGATGCGCGCACAGCGACGGCAGGTCGGTGGCGCCGTAGACGTCGACACCGGGCACGAGTGCCGCCTCGGCCGCACTTGCCGCAGGCAGATAGAGCTGCGGGGTGTGCTGAGTGGGCGTCCCGAACGTCGCCGGTTCGCTCGATGTAATGCGAGTCGGTGCAACGTCAAAAGGAGAGGCAGGAGAAGCGCCGCGGGGGTCACCGTGATGCGCCATGCTGCGGGCCGTCCCACAGGCCATGGCAAACGCTCCGCGCATCGGCCGCAGCGCCCCGGTCAGTGACAGTTCACCGGCGAATTCGCGATGCAGCAGGGATTCGGCGGGAATCTGCCCGCTCGCCGCCAGAATGCCCAACGCGATCGGCAGATCGAAGCGGCCGGACTCCTTCGGCAGATCGGCCGGCGCGAGATTGACGGTAATGCGCCGCACGGGGAAATCGAAGCTGCAATTCTGCAGCGCCGCGCGCACGCGCTCGCGGCTTTCGCGCACTTCCAGATCGGGAAGGCCGACGATGGAAAACGAGGGTAATCCGTTCGCGAGGTGAACCTCGACGGTTACTTCGGGCGCGCGGCCAGAGGCCGGCGCGCGACTGCGCACCACGGCAAGCGACATGTTTTCTCCCGTCGAACGGCGCGCCGGGGGCGCGCGTGTTCCCTAAAACGCTGATGACGTCACGGCTCGCTTGCCAGTGATGTGCAGCACTACGCAGCTAAAGCGCTGCGAGCAAAGCCTCAGGACGTTTGCGTCGTGACCGGCAGCTTCTGTTCGAGCTCGGCGACGCGGCGCTCCAGCTCTTCCAGGCGCGCGCGGGTGCGCACCAGCACCTGGGTCTGCGTATCGAATTCCTCACGCGTGACCAGGTCGAGCTTGGAAAAGCCCTGCGACAGCATGGCCTTCACGTTGCGTTCGACATCTTTGGCCGGCGAGTTCTTGAACAGCTCGCTCATGCGAGCCTGAAAATCGTTAAAGACATCGTTCGGTTGTTTCATGGTGTTCCCTTTGGTGCACAAAAAATGTGCATGTTTCGTTGCGCCTGTGCTTTGTTACGCCGAATGGGCCGTCTTGGTGCATGACCGATTGGCTGTCGCCGCCGCATGAGCCCGTTTGGTGCGCGCCCCAGCGTTAAAAGCCTTCGAACACTCTAGCAACGATCCATGCGCCACGCCAGCTTGCCCCGTCAACGTTGGCCATCCGGCCAGGGCCGCTTGCGCCCCTTTTACGACAGGCCCTGAGGCGAAGTCTGACACAACATGGCACGCGAGTTGCTGTTACTGCCCGGCGCGCACTGCCGGGTGCTTTTTACCGGCAGCGGATCGAGACCACGCGAACGGGTTACAGGTACGCAAACAGGGTTACGCAACGGGTTACGCAACTTAGCGAGGGATTTCATGAAACTCATTACCGCAATCATCAAGCCGTTCAAGCTCGATGAGGCGCGCGAAGCCTTGTCGGCCATCGGCGTCTCAGGCATCACGGTGACGGAAGTCAAAGGTTTCGGTCGTCAGAAGGGCCACACGGAACTGTATCGGGGCGCCGAATACGTCGTCGATTTCCTGCCGAAGGTGAAGATCGAGGCGGCTGTCTCGGACGACATCGTCGACCAGGCGATCGAAGCGCTCGAGCGCGCGGCACGCACCGGCAAGATCGGCGACGGCAAGATTTTCGTCACCCCGATCGAGCAGGTGATTCGGATTCGCACCGGGGAGACCGGCGCGGACGCTCTGTAATACCAAAAGATAGCGACACAGATAGCGACAAGAGGAAACGAAGATGCGCAAATTAATGATGTCCTTGCTGATGGCCGGTTCGCTGCTCGCGGGCGGTATCGGCGCCGCCCTCGCGGACGACGCTTCCGCCCCCGCAGCCGCCTCGGCACCGGCTTCCGATACGACGGCGAGCGCGCCGGCACCGGACGCTTCGGCAGCTCCTGCTGCCGCCGCGGCTTCGGCACCGGCCGCTGACGCTTCCGCCGCACCGGCTGCCAGCGCCGCCGCAGCCGCGCCGGCAGCATCGGACGCCGCGCCTGCCGCACCGACCGCGCCGTTCTCGGTCGATTCGTCGAAGATCAATTCGGGCGACACCGCCTGGATGCTGACCTCCACCGCGCTCGTGCTGTTCATGACGATCCCGGGCCTGGCACTGTTCTACGGCGGCATGGTCCGCAAGAAGAGCGTGCTCGCGATCCTGATGCAAAGCTTCGCGATCACCTGCCTCGTGTCGATCATCTGGGTCGTGGTGGGCTACACGCTCGCCTTCACGCCGGGTAACTCGTTCATCGGCGGCTTCTCGCGCTTCTTCATGGCCGGCATGAACTACATCAAGGGCGACAAGGCCACGACGCTGACCGTCAGCCACCTCGCCCCGACGATCCCGGAAACGGTCTACGTCGTCTATCAGATGACGTTCGCGATCATTACCCCGGCACTGATCACGGGTGCGTTTGCCGATCGCATGAAGTTCTCGGCGATGCTGGTGTTCATGACGCTGTGGTCGATCATCGTCTACTCGCCGATCGCGCACATGGTCTGGGAACCGACCGGCTGGCTGGCTAGCGCGGGCATCCTCGACTTCGCGGGCGGCACGGTGGTGCACATCAACGCCGGTATCGCGGCGCTGGTCTGCGCTCTGGTGCTCGGCAAGCGTGTCGGCTACGGCAAGGAAGCGATGGCGCCGCACAACCTGACGCTCACGCTGATCGGTGGCGCCATGCTGTGGGTCGGCTGGTTCGGCTTCAACGCGGGTTCGGCAGTGGCGGCAGACGGCCGTGCCGGTTTCGCGATGTTCGCAACGCAAGTGGCAACCGCAGCGGCAGCACTCGCATGGATGTTCGCCGAATGGGCAACCAAGGGTAAGCCGTCGGTGCTCGGTATCGTGTCGGGTGCCGTGGCAGGTCTGGTGGCGATTACGCCGGCTTCGGGCTTCGTCGGCATGACGGGGTCGCTGGTGATCGGCATCGCGGCAGGCGTCATCTGCTTCTGGTCGGCTACGTGGCTCAAGCACAAGCTCGGTTACGACGACTCGCTCGACGCGTTCGGCGTGCACTGCATCGGCGGTATCGTGGGTGCGCTTCTGACCGGCGTGTTCGCGGTCAAGGACATCGGCGGCGCGGACGGCAGCGTCATCCTGCAAGCCAAGGGCGTGCTGACAACGCTGATCTACAGCGGCGTGGTGAGCTACATCCTGCTGAAGGTGATTGACATGGTGATGGGCATCCGCGTGACGGAAGAACAGGAACGCGAAGGTCTGGACGTGAGCCTGCACGGCGAACACGTCGAATAAGGATTCCCCTGCAAGCCTCAGGGGCTTGTGGATCACAAACAAGCGCAGCGATTTTGGCCCGCCTTTATGGCGGGCTTTTTTATTGCGGCCTATCTTGTAAACAGCAGATTCCCCTGCCTATCATCGCGATAGCGAGAATGCATTCGCATCCGCTTGCGAATGGAGAAACCGTCCCCAAATGGACAAAGCATTTGCTCTACAATCTTTTTTCTCCAGTCTGCGAGTGATCAATGGTTCCGCACCTAGTTACGGCGTTAAACGGCCCGCTGCTCGACCTCGAGCGGAAGATCCTCGACGCCACACCCGCCATCGAACGCTGGTTCCGGCTCGAATGGCAGGAGCACACGCCGCCGTTCTACTGTTCAGTCGATCTGCGTAACGCGGGGTTCAAGCTCGCGCCGGTCGACACCAATCTGTTTCCCGGCGCATTCAACAATCTGCCGCAGGAAGTGCTGCCGCTCGCCGTGCAGGCCGCGATGGCGTCGATCGAG
Organism: Paraburkholderia fungorum; assembly: GCF_003610895.1. GTDB lineage: Bacteria > Pseudomonadota > Gammaproteobacteria > Burkholderiales > Burkholderiaceae > Paraburkholderia > Paraburkholderia fungorum_B. Next base: position 120,248 of record NZ_MCAS01000010.1, on the reverse strand, counting down.
AAGATCTGCCCGGACGCGAAGAACCTGCTGGTGATTCCGGAGCGCCATACACGCAACGCGTTTTATCTCGAGAATGTCGCCCGTCTGGCTGCGATCATGCGCCAGGCCGGCTTGAACGTGCGCTTCGGCACGCTCGATGAAAGCATCGTCGGGCCGGTCACGATTGCGCTGTCCGACGGGCAGAAGCTGGTGCTCGAACCGCTCGAACGGTCGCAGCGGCGCCTTGGCCTGAAGAATTTCGACCCGTGCTCGATTCTGCTGAACAATGACCTGTCGGGCGGGATTCCGCCGGTGCTGGAGAATCTGCACGAGCAGTACCTGCTGCCGCCGCTGCATGCCGGCTGGGCCGTGCGCCGCAAATCGACGCACTTCTCCTGTTATGACGACGTCGCGAAGAAGTTCGCGAAGATGGTCGAGATCGATCCGTGGATGATCAATCCGTATTTCGCGCATGTCGAAGGGGTCGATTTCCAGGAACGCACCGGTGAAGAAGCGCTGGCCGATGCGATCGACGGTGTGCTGAAGAAGATTGCCAAGAAGTATCGCGAGTACGGCATTTCCGAGAAACCGTATGTTGTCATCAAGTCGGATGCGGGCACCTATGGAATGGGCGTGATGACCGTGCACGACGCGTCGGAAGTGGCCGCGCTGACCAAGCGCGAACGCGCCAAGATGGCCGCCACCAAAGACGGCCTCGAAGTGCATGACGTGATCGTGCAGGAAGGCGTGTACACCTTCGAGCGCATCGGCGAGGAAGTCGCCGAGCCGGTGGTGTATATGATCGACCGTTATGTGGTGGGCGGCTTCTACCGCGTGCACGGCAGCCGCGAGCGCGATCAGAATCTGAACGCGCCCGGCATGCACTTCGTGCCGCTCGGCTTCGAACATACGGCGTTGCCGGATGCGCACGCCAAACCCGGCGCGGCGGTGCCGAACCGCTTCTATATGTACGGCGTAGTGGCGCGGCTCGGCTTGCTGGCCGCATCGGTCGAACTGGAAAAAACCGATCCGGAAGCGATTCAGGTTTAAATCTCGCGAAGCGGACGATGGCGGCGTGTGTGCCGCCATCGTCATTTTCAGCGACTATATTGACGATCAATGCCAAGCCCCAAGGGCGCACCGGAATCCACATGGACATTCTTTTCATCGCCGATCCGCTTACGCAGTTCAAAATCTACAAAGACTCGACCTACGCGATGATGGCCGAGGCCGCGCGGCGCGGCCATACGCTCTACACCTGCGAGCCGAAGCATCTGGCGTGGACGGGCGGCGACGTCGAGGCGAGCGTGCAGCGCTTTGCGATCGTCGGCGACGTGACGGACCTGCATCGCGACGCCTGGTACGCCGCCGAAGCGGCCGCGCCTAAATCGCTGAAGAGTTTCAGCGCGGTGGTGATGCGCAAAGACCCGCCGTTCGATATGGAATACGTGACGTCGACGTGGCTGCTGGAAATGGCCGAGCGCGGCGGCGCGCGCATTTTCAACAAGCCGCAGGCCATACGCGATCATTCGGAAAAACTGGCGATCGGCGAGTTCGGACAGTTCGTCGCGCCCACGTTGGTGACGCGCGACGCCGCCCGGTTGCGCGCTTTCCATGAAGAACACGGCGACGTGATCCTGAAGCCGCTCGACGGCATGGGCGGCATGGGCGTGTTTCGTGTGAAGGCCGACGGCATGAACCTCGGCTCGATCATCGAGATGCTGAGCCACGACGGCGCGCGCTCGGTGATGGCGCAAAAGTTCATCCCCGAGATCAAGGAGGGTGACAAGCGGATTCTGCTGATCGGCGGCGAAGCGGTGCCGTTTTCGCTCGCGCGGATTCCGCAGGGCAATGAAGTGCGCGGCAACCTCGCGGCTGGTGGACTGGGGGTGGCGCGGCCGCTCACCGAGCACGACCGCAAGATCGCCGATACCCTCGCGCCGGTGTTGGCCGCGCGCGGTTTGCTGCTGGTTGGACTGGATGCGATCGGGGACTGGCTCACCGAGGTGAACGTGACGAGCCCGACGTGTTTCCGCGAGATCATGGATCAGACCGGTTTCGACGTCGCCGCCATGTTCATCGACGCTCTGGAGCGCGCGGCAGCTTGAGGCGAAGCTCTTGAATGGCCGCCATGGCCCCCAAACTGTGTAGTAAATCCGCATCAAGCGAAACGCCTGCTTTGGCACGAAAATGAGCCTGCTACAATGCCCGCTCTCCCGCGCCAAGCCGAATCGAGGGCGTCTGCGAGGCGCTGCAGGCATGGATTGCGGACTGTAGGCGAGTTGTTTTCCGCCAACGCCGTCGCGGCATCTGGCGGCGCGGGCCGCTCGCCAGATAATGTGTTCCGGCTCTCACGACCCACGGCCGGTCGAGGGCGCTTACGAACCGGGCTTGGTCCCGGTCCACGGTTCGGGGCCGATCTTTTTGCAGTAAGGCTGACATGGCAGGCATTCTGATCATTGCGCACGCTCCGCTCGCCACCGCGTTGCGCGATTGTATTTCGCACATCTACGGTGGCTTGCCGGCTCGCATCGGCGTGATCGACGTATCGCCGGATTGTGATCCCGTACAGCAGGTTGCGTTCGCGCATTCGGAAATCGAGCGGCTCAAGGAGGAAAACGGCGCGCTCGTGCTCACCGACATGTTCGGCGCTACGCCGGCGAATATTGCCGGGCGGCTAGCTACGCTGCCGGACGTCCGCGTACTATGCGGCGTCAATCTGCCGATGCTGGTGCGCGCGGTTTGTTATCGCGCTACGCCGCTCGACACGTTGGTCGACAAGGCGCTTGCCGGAGCCACCAAGGGTGTGCACGCAATCGGGCCTGCCACGCCGGCACCCGTTGCGCCGCCTGCGGGGTGCAGCGACTGTTTGCCGGCTTTGCCGCCCGCTGCCGCTGCCACGGACTGTTTGCCCGCGTTGCCGGCCGAGGCCGACCTGACTCAAAAAGCGGGTTCGACCGGGTTGTAAACGGGTCGCACGGCTTTAAACGATTGCTTTCGGGTTGCGACCCGTTTGCAGCTGGTTTGCAGTTTCACCTTTCACCACAACATTCACCCGCGCTTCGGACCATCACATGCTGCAACAGGAAACGACTATTGTGAACAAGCTGGGGCTGCACGCGCGCGCGTCGGCCAAGTTGACGCAACTCGCGGGCAACTACCAGGCGGAAATCTGGATGAGCCGCAATGGCCGCCGTATCAACGCCAAGAGCATCATGGGCGTGATGATGCTAGCCGCGGGTATAGGCAGCACGGTGCTGATCGAAACTGAAGGCACCGACGAGCAGGAAGCCATGAACGCATTGTTGAAACTGATTGCTGATAAGTTTGGCGAAGGTCAGTGAATTCACGCGTTCTTCTTGCCTGACGCAAAATGCCGCGACTGTCCGCGGCATTTTTTTTAGCGCGAGACAATCGGCACATGCGTGGTGCGAACGTGCATGTGCCGATTGCGCCGATTGTGCCGTCGGCAGCGGGCGAGCGTTGCCGGAGCGCAAGGCCAATGAAGGCGCATTGTCGTGACTGGTTACGGTATTTCGTGCTGCGCTGCACACAGCCCGGACGTACTTGCAAAGGGCACGGAATTTATAATGACAATGAGAGTCTGAGAGCATTGCAGCGGTTTGCCGCGGCATCACACAACTAGAGGAGGTGCGCGTGTCATTCACGCTGCATGGAATTCCCGTGTCACGCGGTATCGCCATCGGGCGGGCTTACCTGATCGCCCCGGCTGCACTTGACGTAGACCACTATTTGATCGAACCCGCTCAGATCGAGGGCGAGATCGAGCGTTTCCGCACGGGCCAACAACAGGTGCATGAAGAGCTCGACGCGTTGCGCGCCGATCTTGCTGCGGATGCGCCGAGCGAAATGGGCGCGTTCATCAACGTTCATTCAATGATCCTGAACGATGCGATGCTCGTGCAGGAAACCATCGATCTGATCCGTACGCGCCGCTACAACGTCGAGTGGGCGCTGACTGAACAGCTCGAGCGCCTGTCGCGCCATTTCGACGACATCGAAGACGAATACCTGCGCGAGCGCAAAGCCGACATCGAACAGGTGGTGGAGCGCGTGCTGAAGGCGCTCGCCGGCGCGTCGGGAGCGCTGGTGGGCGGCGTGCACGGTACGTGCGACGAAATGATCGTGGTCGCGCACGACATCGCGCCGGCCGACATGATGCAATTCAAAACGCAAACGTTTCAGGGTTTTGTCACCGATCTCGGCGGACGGACTTCGCACACGGCGATCGTTGCGCGCAGCCTCGGCATTCCGGCTGCGGTCGGCGTACAGCATGCAAGCGCGCTGATCCGGCAGGACGACCTGATCATTGTCGACGGCGATCACGGCATCGTGATCGTGGATCCCGCGCCGATCGTGCTGGAAGAGTACTCATATCGGCAGAGCGAGAAGGCGCTTGAGCAGCGCAAGCTGCAACGGCTGAAGTTCTCGCCTACGCAGACGCTGTGCGGCACCCGCATCGAACTGTGCGCGAACATCGAATTGCCGGAGGACGCGCGTGCCGCGGTCGATTCGGGCGCGACTGGCGTGGGCCTGTTTCGCACCGAGTTCCTGTTCATGAACCACAAGCACCACCTGCCGGAAGAGGAGGAGCAGTTTGCTGCCTACCGTCGCGCGGTCGAGCTGATGAACGGCTTGCCGGTGACGATCCGTACGATCGACGTCGGCGCCGACAAGCCGCTCGATTCGATGGCCGGTGGCGACGGCTACGAAACCGCACCGAACCCCGCCTTGGGGCTCAGAGCGATTCGCTGGAGCCTCTCCGAGCCGCAAATGTTCCTGACACAACTGCGCGCTATCCTGCGCGCGTCGGCGTTCGGCAAGGTGAAGATCCTGATCCCGATGCTCGCGCACGCGCAGGAGATCGATCAGACACTCGATCTGATTCGCGAAGCCAAGCGGCAGCTCGACGATGCCGGCATGGCCTACGATCCGAACGTGCAGGTCGGCGCGATGATCGAGATTCCGGCCGCCGCGATTGCGTTGCCGTTGTTTCTCAAGCGGCTGGATTTTCTGTCGATTGGCACGAACGATCTGATCCAGTACACGCTGGCGATCGATCGCGCGGATAACTCGGTCGCTCATCTGTACGACCCGCTGCACCCGGCGGTGCTGCATCTGATCGCCTTCACGCTGCGCGAGGCGAAGCGGGCGGGCGTGCCGGTGTCGGTGTGTGGCGAGATGGCGGGCGATCCGGCGTTGACGCGTCTGTTGCTCGGCATGGGGCTCACCGAGTTTTCGATGCATCCGAGCCAGTTGCTGGTGGTTAAGCAGGAGGTCCTGCGCTCGCACCTGAAGACGCTCGAGAAGCCGGTGGCCGATGTACTGGCTTCGTTCGAACCGGAAGAAGTGCAGGCGGCGCTCAAGCGCGTCGTGCTTGCCTGAAGCTGGGAAGCGCTTAGGTTCAAACGGAAAACGCCGCACATGTGCGGCGTTTTTCATTTGGAGTCCAGTCTGAATTCAGTCAGGCCTGGTGTTGTTGCCCACATACCGGGCAATCCGGCTGGCGCGCAATGCGCATGGTGTTCCATTCCATTCGCAGCGAATCGAGCATCGTGAGGCGGCCTACCAGCGGCGCGCCGATTTCACCGATCACTTTCAGTGCTTCAGCCGCTTGCATCGAACCGATGATGCCGACCGTGGGCGCGAATACACCCATGGTCGAGCACGCAACCTCTTCGAACGGCTGATCCTCGGGGAAGACGCAGGCGTAGCAGGGCGACGTTTCATCGCGGAAATCGAAGGTGCTGATCTGGCCGTCGAAGCGCAGCGCCGCACCCGACACCAGCGGCACGCCGTGTTTCACGCACGCCCGGTTGATCGCGTGGCGGGTCGCGAAGTTATCGGTGCAATCGAGCACGACGGTGGCGTGCGGCACTTCGCGATCGAGCCATGCATCGTCGACGCGTTCGGCGACCGCGTATACCACCACCTCGGGATTGATCTGGGCGATCGCGTCGCGCCCGGACTCCACCTTCTTGCGCCCGACCGACGCACTCACGTGCAGAATCTGCCGCTGCAGATTGGTCAGATCGACCGTATCGGCATCGACCAGCGTCAAGCGGCCGACGCCCGCTGCCGCCAGATACATCGCCGCAGGCGACCCGAGGCCGCCCGCGCCGACGATGATCGCGTGCGCGTCGATAAAGCGCTGCTGCGCCTCAATACCGATTTCGTCGACGAGGATATGGCGGGAATAGCGGAGGAGTTGATCGTCATTCATGGCGGGGCGCGTGGAGTGTCGCGCAATGAAGTGCAGGCCCGGTGGCCTGTCATGCGCGGTTTCGTTATTTTAATCGCGCGAGGGGACGAGGGTTCGTGCTGGGGCCGGGTATTGGTCATCGGTCATTGGCCAATGCAATGCACACGCCAGCGTCTACGGCGACGTGCCTTCGCAGCCGAACCGGCTGCGAAGGCACGTTGGGTTTGCTGCTTAGTTGCTTTGCGCGGCAGGCGTCGAGGCTGGGACCGGGGTTGCTGCGCCCGGCACCGGTTGCGTCGGCTTCACCGCGACCGGCGCGGACGCCGAGGTTGCCGGCTTGTTCTGCGCCAGACGCCGCTCGGTCAGCGACTTCGATTCCTGCACCGGCTTGCCTTCCAGCTTGTTCAGCGCCTGTTGCAGCATGAAGTCGTCGGTCGAACCGAACTCGACCGGCTTGCGCTCACGATCCTTCTGACGCTGTTCCGGCGTCTTCTTGTCGTTCTGCTCTTCAAGCTGGCGCAGTTGGTCCATGCGTTCCTGTTCGCGCTGTTCGGCTTCCTTCTTCTCGTTCGGGTCCTGCGTGTTCGCAAGGTGGTTCGAGTAGTCGACTTCGCGGGTAACCAGTGCGTCGTCCGGATCGCCTTCGGCGTACTGATCGACCGCGATGTCAGGACGGATGCCCTTGTTCTGGATCGAACGGCCGCTCGGCGTGTAGTAGTACGCCGTGGTCAGACGCAGTGCCGTGTCGGCCGTCATCGGGCGCACGGTTTGCACCGAACCCTTGCCGAACGTGGTCTTGCCGACGATCAGCGCACGATGCTGATCCTGCAGCGCGCCCGCGACGATTTCCGAAGCCGACGCCGAGTAGGCGTTGGTCAGCACGATCATCGGCACGGTCTTGAAGATCGGTGCTTCGTCTTTCAGCGGATCGCTGTCGAACGATTGCAGGCGGTAGTTATCGTACGTGTCGCGATAGACCTGCTTCGAATCCGGAATCTGGCCGTTGGTGGACACCACAACCGAATTCGGCGGCAGGAACGCGCCGGCCACGCCGACCGCGCTTTGCAGCAGACCGCCGCCGTTATTGCGCAGGTCGAGCACGAGACCCTTCAGGTTCGGCTGTTGACGGGCGATGTCCTGCAGTCTCGCGGCCAGATCAGGCGTGGTGCGTTCCTGGAAGCTGGTGATGCGGATATACGCGTAGCCCGGCGCCAGGATCTTCATCTTGACCGATTGGACCTTGATGATCGCGCGCGTGACCGTGAGCGGGAACGTGCGGTCGTCGGTCTTGCGGAAGATGGTCAGCGTGACCTTGGTGCCCGGATCGCCGCGCATCTGCTTGACGGCCTGATCGAGCGTCATGCCGCGCACGGGTTTGTCGTTGATGCGGGTGATCAGGTCGCCCGGACGGATGCCCGCGCGGAATGCCGGCGTGTCTTCAATCGGCGAGATCACCTTGATCAGGCCGTCTTCGGACGAAATTTCGATGCCGAGACCCGCGAAGCGACCCTTGGTCTGCTCCTGCAGTTCTTCGTAATCGGTCTTGTCGAGATACGACGAGTGCGGGTCGAGGCTGGACACCATGCCCTTGATCGCGGCGGTGAGCAGCTTCTTGTCGTCGACCGGTTCGACGTACTCATGCTTGATTTGCCCGAAAACTTCGGCAAACAGCCTGAGCTGGTCCAGCGGCAATGGTGCAACGGCGCTCGAGGCGGCGCTGGCGGGTTGCTGGGCCGAGGCGGAGAGTTGCAGGGTGGCGAATACGCCGGTAGCAAGGCCCGCGGCAATCAGGCCGATATTTTTCAGGTTCTTTCGCATAGAGTCTGTTGCGGTCGGAAGCGCGTGGCAGCGTCGATAGAGATGGGGACGGACAAGTATAACTGCACACCCGCCCAGTCAGGGCGCAGCACAGGCTATCGTGATTCGACAACCTCGGCGAGGCCTGGTTCTTGAGTCAGGCGCCGGGGTGACGAAGTAATGTGCGGTAACAGCAAGATGGCAGCCAGATGGCGCGCTTGTACGATTTGGGCCACGCCGGCTGGTATCCGTTGCCGGCGCGGCCCATTTGCTGCAACCCTGCGGCATTTTTTAACCCTGGGTTGCGGTTGGGGGACGGGCTTAGCCCGCCTTGCCCTGCTTGGCCACGGCGGCTTGCGCCTTGGCAATCGCGTCCTGGTCGCCCAGATAGTAGTGCTTGATCGGCTTCAGGTTTTCGTCGAGCTCATAGACGAGCGGCACGCCGTTCGGGATATTCAGGCCGACGATGTCGTCGTCCGAAATGTTGTCGAGATACTTCACCATGGCGCGGATCGAGTTGCCGTGCGCGGCGATCACGACCTTGCGGCCCGACTTGATCGCCGGCGCAATCGACTCGTTCCACAACGGCAGAACGCGCGCGACGGTATCCTTCAGGCACTCGGTGAGCGGCAATTGCTCGCGCGGCACCTTGGCGTAGCGCGGATCGCCGTAGGGCGCGCGCTCGTCAGACGGATCGAGCGCCGGCGGCGGCGTGTCGTAGCTGCGGCGCCAGACCAGCACCTGTTCGTCGCCGAATTTGGCGGCGGTTTCGGCCTTGTTCAGACCCGACAGCGCGCCGTAGTGGCGTTCGTTCAGGCGCCACGAATGCACCACCGGCAGATACATCAGGTCCATCTGGTCCTGTACGTGCCACAGGGTGCGGATCGCGCGCTTGAGCACCGACGTGTAGGCGATATCGAACGAATAGCCCGATTCCTTCAGCAGCACGCCCGCTTGCTGCGCTTCACGGTTACCCTGCTCGGTCAGGTCGACGTCGACCCAGCCAGTGAAGCGGTTTTCCTTGTTCCACGTCGATTCGCCGTGGCGGATGAGAACGAGTTTGTACATGAGATTGCCGGTCGGTAGTAAGGAAGCGGTAAAGCGTTGCGAGGGTCCTCTGGAGGAGCGCCGCCATCGCGTCAGACGGTTATTTTATAATGGGTGGATTGCCCTTTTCGATTTCTCTCTTTTTCGGCGGATTTTCCGTGAAGTTTTTCACTGATTACACAAACCTTGTACTGATCGCAATCGTCCTCATCTCCGGTGGGTTGCTGCTGTGGCCGACGATCAGCCGGCGTGGCCGCGGTGGCCTGTCGGCCGCGGAAGCGACCCAACTGATCAACCGGCGCAACGCGGCGGTCGTCGATCTGCGTTCGTCCGCCGAGTTTGCCAAGGGCCATCTGCCCGCGGCGCGGAACCTTGAATTTGCAGAGTTGCAGGCGAAAGTCACGCAGCTCGTGAAGAACAAGAACAACCCGGTGTTGCTGGTGTGCCAGACCGGCCAGCAGTCGAACAAGGCAGCGCGTATCGTGCAGGATGCCGGATACGCCGAAGTCCATGTTCTCGACGGTGGTGTCGACGCCTGGCAGAAGGCCGGTATGCCGGTTGTGAAACAAGGAGCAGCCAAGTGAACAAAGTGATCATGTACAGCACGCAGGTGTGCCCGTATTGCCAGATGGCCGAACGTCTTTTAAAGTCGCGCGGCGTCGAGCACGTTGAAAAGGTACTGATCGACAAAGACCCGGCCCGTCGTGAAGAAATGATGACCCGGACCGGTCGCCGCACGGTGCCGCAGGTGTTCATCGGCGAGACGCATGTCGGCGGGTACGATGATCTGTCCGCGCTCGATCGCGCGGGCGGTTTGATGCCTCTGCTCGAGGCTGCCTGAACGAAGAGCTGCCCTGCTCATGCGCCGGCCGGCGCGTGGATTGGGCAGGTGAAATACAAGTCGGCGCATGCCGGCCCTGCGAGGGCAACTTCGAGGGCGGGCACGCGCCGCAACGATCTGGCGGCCCGTGAAGCCATGGGCCGCCGCCATGCATACCTATCAGGGAATCACACAATCATGTCCGACGAGAACAACCAGCCGTTTTTCAACATCCAGCGCATCTACCTGAAGGACATGTCGCTCGAGCAGCCGAATTCGCCGGGCATCTTCCTCGAGCAGGAAATGCCGTCGGTCGAAGTCGAAGTCGACGTGAAGGCCGAGCGCCTCGCCGACACCGTGTTCGAAATCCTCGTGACGGGCACGGTCACGGCCAAGGTGTCGGACAAGGTCGCGTTCCTGATCGAAGCCAAGCAAGCCGGCATTTTCGACATCCGCAACATTCCGGCTGAACAGATCGACCCGCTGGTCGGCATTGCCTGCCCGACGATCCTGTTTCCGTACCTGCGCTCGAACATCGCCGACGCGATCACCCGCGCAGGCTTCCCGCCGATCCACCTCGCTGAAATCAACTTCCAGGCGCTGTACGAGCAACGTCTCGCGCAAATGGGCGGCCAGGAAGGCGCGGTGCAGAACGGCGTCACGCATTAACGCGTCCGTTCGGTGCCGGCTATGAAGGTTGCTGTCCTCGGCGCCGGTGCATGGGGCACAGCCCTCGCCGGCCATCTGGCCGCGCGGCACGACACGGTGCTGTGGGCGCGCGAACCCGCGCTCATCGCCGATCTCTCCGCTTCGCATGAAAACGCCCGCTATCTGGCGGGCGTTGCTTTGCCGCCGTCCCTTCGCTATGAAGCCGATCTGAACGCAGCGCTCGAACACGCGCTCGCCGCGGACGCGTTATGCGTCGTGGCGACGCCCGTCGCCGGTCTGCGGGGTCTGTTCCGGGCAATGCACGACGCGGGCAAAGTGCCGGCGCATGTAGTGTGGTTGTGCAAAGGTTTCGAAGCCGACTCGCAGTTGTTGCCGCACCAGGTGGTCGCGGCTGAACTGCCCGGACATGGCAGCAACGGCGTGCTGTCGGGGCCGAGTTTCGCGCGTGAAGTCGGGCAGGGTTTGCCGGTCGCGTTGACGATCGCGAGTACGTCACCGACGTGCCGCGAGCGCACGGTGGCTGCGTTCCATCATGGCGCCATGCGTATCTATACCGGCGACGATATCGTCGGTGTGGAAGTGGGGGGCGCGGTGAAGAACGTGCTGGCGATCGCCACGGGCATTGCCGACGGCCTTGGCCTCGGTCTCAATGCGCGCGCGGCGCTAGTCACGCGAGGTCTTGCGGAAATGTCGCGCCTTGGTGTGACGCTCGGCGGGCGGGCGGAAACGTTCACCGGTTTGACCGGCCTGGGCGATCTGATTCTAACCGCCACGGGCGATCTGTCGCGCAATCGCACGGTCGGCCTGCAACTTGCCGCGGGCCGTACACTCGACGATATCCTCGGTGGGCTCGGTCACGTGGCCGAGGGCGTGCGTTGCGCCCAGGCCGTACTGGCGATTGCTCGCGCTCACGCGATCGAGATGCCGATCACTCAGGCAGTCTGCGCCGTGCTGTTCGACGGTGTAGCGCCGCGTGACGCCGTCAGCGCTCTGCTGCGGCGCGATTCGAAAGCGGAATAAGTCTTGTATTTCAGCCGTTTAGCGCGAAAAGCGCTGAACGGCTGCCCGCTATCGCTGTCCACGTTGTATCGACGCTTCGGACCAGCGAGGTTCTCATGCCCAATTTCCACAATCGCATCCTGGAAGCGCGTCGGGTCGACATCACGACACTGGCCGTGGATGCGATCGTCAATGCTGCCAATACCTCGTTGCTAGGTGGTGGCGGCGTGGACGGCGCGATTCACCGCGCGGCCGGTGAGGAACTGCTGCGTGAGTGCGAGACGCTCGACGGCTGCGCGACCGGCGACGCGAAGATCACCGGCGGCTACCGCTTGCCGGCCAGGCATGTGATTCACGCGGTTGGCCCGGTGTGGCGGGGCGGCGCGCATGGTGAGGCCGATCTTCTCGCCTCCTGCTATCAGCGCGCGCTCGAAGTGGCGCATCAGGCGCATTGCACGAGCATTGCGTTTCCCGCGATTAGTTGCGGCATCTACCATTTTCCCGCCGACGAGGCCGTGAAGATTGCCGTGAGCACCGTGCTCGAAACCTTGCCACGCACGCCGAAAATCGAACGCGTGATATTCGCCTGTTTCGACGGCGCCATGCTCGCGCTTTACGAAGCCGAATTGGCGCGCCGTCAGGCGCCGCCGTCGAAACCAGTCTGACGCCACGCTTCGAACACGACCACGGCGACTGTATTAGAGAGATTCAGACTGCGGTTGCCTGGCCGCATCGGCAGACGCACGCGCTGCTCGTTGGCGAATTGATCGAGCACCGTGTCAGGCAGGCCGCGCGTTTCGGCACCGAACACGAACCAGTCGCCGGATTGAAACGCATGCTCGTGAAACCGGCCCGAGCCACGCGTGGTGAAGGCGAACATCCGCGCTGGATCGGGCGTCTCCTTGGCGACGAACGCTGCCCAGTCGGCATGCACGTTCATCTGCGCATACTCGTGATAATCGAGTCCGGCACGGCGCAACTTGGCGTCGTCGAGCGGAAAGCCTAGTGGCTCGATCAGATGCAGACGCGCGCCGGTGTTGGCGCACAAGCGGATAACGTTACCGGTGTTCGGCGGAATTTCCGGTTCGACAAGAACGACATTGAACATGATGGCTTCAGGTAGAGACTAGTTTTTCGGCGTGCGCAGCGCGACGAAGTTGGTGACGCGCCGCGCACCGGCAGCTTTGAGCGTACGCGCGAGAGCCTCGAGTGTCGCGCCGGTCGTCATCACATCGTCGACGATACCGATATGCAGGCCCTGCACCGGTTTCGCGGCTTCGAACGCGCGGCCCACGTTCAGCCGGCGCGCGTCCAGATCGAGCCGCGATTGCGGCGCAGTATGGATCACGCGACGCAGCAGGACGGCGTCGCTGCGCACATTCAGCGCGCGGGCGAGCGGTCTTGCGATCTGCCAGGCCTGGTTGTAGCCGCGCTCGGTAAGACGCTTGCCGGCGAGCGGCACGGGGGCGAGCACGTCGGGTTTTTCGGACGCGTCGACCCAGGTGTCCTGCGCGAGCCGCGCAAGGCGTTGTGCGAACTCGCGCGCCAGCATCAGCCGGGCGCGGAACTTCAGGCCGAGCGCCAGGGCGTCCAGCGGCCGGCGGTAATCGGCGAGCGCAAAGGTTGCCTCGAACGGCGGCGGCTCGGCGATGCAATCGGCACAACGATATTGTGCGTGACTTGCCCAGCGCATTCCGGATAGAGGAACCGCACACACCGTGCAACGCAACCGGCTTTCATTCCAATAGGTCTCGTCACAATCGGCGCAAAGCGTCTTGTGCGACAAATTGCCGCACAATGCGCACAGATTAGGCAGCACGGCATGCATCACCTTCGGCCATGCTGTATACAAGCCGCGCGTGAATCGTGCAAAAGACGCCCTCGAATTGCCGGGAGACACAGAATTTTTTCGGAATGGCATGATTGGACCGCCCGCCAAGGCCTTTCACGCTGAATGGAAGGAAGCGAGCGAGTATACTTCGTGCTCTACGCCAGTACGACACCCATGCCCCCAACTACGTCTCAATCTGGCCGTCCGGCCTATGATTCCCGGCGCCTCAGGCAGATTTTCGACCGCCGTGCGGCGACCTTCGACAATGTCGCGTTCCTGCCACGCGAAATCGCGCAGCGCATGCGCGAGCGGCTCGACTACATCAAGGTTACGCCTGCGAGCGTACTCGACGCCGGTTGCGGCGCGGGCGAAGACATTCCCGCATTGCGCGAGCGCTTTCCCGAGGCACCGGTGTTCGGCACCGACCTGTCGCACGGCATGCTCAGCCGCGCGCTGCGTCACGATTCCGGCGACACCAGCTGGCGGCGTTTTCTACCGGCCACGCTCGGCCGCGCGCTTGGTGCTCGCGGCCCGCGTTTTGCGCAGGCCGACTTCTCGGCACTCCCGTTCGCCGCCGGCGCCTTCGAATTCATCTGGTCCAATCTCGCCTTGCACTGGCACTCGCGGCCCGACCTCGTGTTTCCCGAGTGGCAACGCGTGCTGAAAGTAAACGGCCTTCTGATGTTCAGCACGCTCGGTCCCGATTCGCTGAAGGAGCTGCGCGGCGCCTACGCCGAGGTCGAGGCGGCGCACGGCGTGGCTTCGCGCAAACATGTGATCGACTTCGTCGACATGCATGACCTCGGGGATATGCTGGTCGAGAGCGGTTTCGAGATTCCCGTGATGGACCAGGAAACCCTCACTATTACGTATAAGTCGCCCGAGTCGCTGCTCGCGGACGTGCGCCGCTGGGGCGCCTATCCGTTTGAGCGCGAGGCCGCTTCGAATGCCGTCGCGCGCAGGCTGCACAAGGCTTTGCTGGCGGCGCTCGAAGCTCGCCGGCGCGCCGACGGCACGATCGCGTTGACCTTCGAAGTCATCTACGGCCATGCCTGGAAAGCCGTGCCGCGTACCACGGCTGAAGGTCATGGAATCGTGCGGATCGAGGATATCGGGCGCGGTTCCTCGAGGAGCCGCTGAGGAATAGACGAAGTGGTAAAGAGGACATCTGTTATGTCTGAAATTACCGCTTCAAAAGACGCGTGAAAGCTGCGTCAAAACGGCGCGGAGGCTTGTCGCACCTGGCTTGTGGGCCGATTGAGGCTTGCTTGTGGATGCTATGGATCGCGCCTATAATGCGTCAGTTTGTCGCCCGGAGTTCCCACATTTGGGGCGGCAGGCCCGAGGCACAGGGCTGCAATATGACATGGCGCGGCGGGGAATCGAGTGGCCGTTCAGCGGTCGCGAGCAATGGCCGCAAGCGGTGATTGGAGACGATCGGCAGGAGGCAGCGATGGAAGCATCAGATCTGCTGGCGGATTCAGAACCAGTTCTCAAAGACTGGACGATGAAACGCAACTGTTCGATTTCACCGCGGCAGTTTGTATGTTTCTACGTATCACTTGCGTTGTTCTCGTTGGCAATTGCTTTCATGCTGGTTCTGGTCGGCGCCTGGCTGGTGTTGCCGTTCACCGGTATCGAATTGCTGGCGGTGGGCATCGCGTTTGCCATATATGCGCGTCATGCTGTCGATTACGAGCGCGTCCGGCTGTTTCAGAACCGGCTCGTGATCGAGCAGGTCAGCGCCGAGCGGCTCACGCAGTTCGAATTCAATCCGCGCTGGGTGCGGATCGAACCGGGCGCAACGCCGCGTGACCAGATCAAACTGGTCTCGCGCGGGCAGACGATCATGATCGGGCAACATCTCGCGCAGTATCGGCGCGCGCAGTTCGCAGGCGAATTGCGTATGTGGCTCACGCGTTGTTAGACGTGTTGAGACGCGCGGCGTTCAAGGGGAGCGCGAGACAGCCCGCCAGCGGGGTCGAGGGTTTGAATGGAAATTTTGGGTAAGGAAGCTATGAAAACAATCAAGCGAGCCCTCATGGGCGTGCTGGCGATGAGCGGACTGCTTTTCGCCGGTGCCGCCCTGGCAGTGGGCGATGTTCCGGGCGGCCCTGCCGTCAACGAGATCAATCTCCAGCCGCCTGCGACAAAAATCGCTGAGGAGCTCTTCAGCCTCCACATGTTCATGCTGGTTCTTTGCCTGGTGATCTTCGTCGGCGTGTTCGGCGTGATGTTCTATTCGATCTTTGCTCACCGCAAATCGAAAGGTCACAAGGCTTCGAATTTCCACGAAAGCACTACCGTCGAAATCATCTGGACGATCGTGCCGTTCATCATCGTTGTGTTGATGGCGCTGCCCGCCACCAAGACCGTCGTCGCGATGAAAGACACCACGAACGCCGACCTCACCATCAAGGTCACCGGCTACCAGTGGAAATGGGGCTACGACTACGTGAAGGGTCCGGGTGAGGGCATCAACTTCCTGTCCACGCTGGCCACGCCGCGTGCGGAAACCGATGGCCGCATGCCGATTTCCACCACGTATCTGCAGGAAGTCGACAATCCGCTCGTCGTCCCGGTCGACAAGAAAATCCGCATCATCACCACCGCGAACGACGTGGTCCACTCCTGGTACGTGCCGGCGTTCGGCGTGAAGCAGGATGCGATCCCGGGTTTTGTGCGCGACACGTGGTTCAAGGCTGACAAGACCGGCACTTTCCGTGGCTTCTGTACCGAACTGTGCGGCAAGGAACACGCGTTCATGCCGGTCGTGGTCGAAGTCCTGTCGGCGGACGACTACGCGAAGTGGGTCGATACGCAGAAGCAGAAAATGGCCGCCAGCCAGGACGACCCGAACAAGACTTACACGATGGCCGAGCTGATGGAGCGCGGCGGCAAGGTGTATGCAGCGAACTGCGCAGTCTGCCACCAGCCGACCGGCAAGGGCGCGGGCGTGTTTCCGGCGCTGGACGGCAGCAAGATCGCCAATGGCCCGATCGCCGAGCACGTGAGCCTGGTGCTGAAGGGCAAGAACGCGATGCCTTCGTGGGCGCCGACGCTGAACGACGTCGAAATCGCTTCGGTCATCACGTACGAACGTAACTCGTGGGGCAACCACACCGGCGACATTCTCCAGCCGAAGCAGGTTGCCGATGCCCGCAATGGCAAGCTGCCGGAAGGCGGCAACCATCTGGCCGACGCAGGCGCTGCCGCTAGCGGCGCGGATGCCGCAGCTTCGGGTGCGGCGGCCGCCTCGGGTGCAGAAGCCGCTTCGGCTGCCTCGGACACCACGGCAACACTGCCGGCGAGCATCTACTTCGACACGGGCAAGAGCACGTTGCCGGCCGACGCGAAAGCAGCGGTCGACGCGGCCGCGGCCTACGCGAAAGCGCACCCGGACGCAAAGTTCACGCTGTCGGGCTTTACCGATGCCACGGGTTCTGCCGAAGTCAACGCGAAGCTCGCGAAGACCCGTGCTGAAGCCGTGCGCGACGCGCTGAAAGCAGTCGGCATTGCCGAAGATCACATTATTTTAAAGAAGCCGGAAACGATCACGGGCGGCAGCGATGCGAAAGAAGCCCGGCGTGTCCAGATCAGCCCGGCTGCCTGACGTGTTCATGGTCAGCACCGCAGTATTCGTATTAGGAGATTGTCATGTCTAGCATCGGACACGATGTAACCGCGGGCCACGAGCACGTGCACGGCGACCATGCCCACGAAACGCCGCATGGCTGGCGTCGTTGGCTGTTCGCAACCAATCACAAGGACATCGGTACGCTGTACCTGATCTTCTCGTTCACCATGTTCCTCTCCGGGGGCGTGATGGCGCTGATGATCCGTGCCGAACTGTTCGAGCCGGGTCTGCAGATCATGCGTCCCGAGTTCTTCAACCAGTTGACCACCATGCACGGCCTGATCATGGTGTTCGGCGCGATCATGCCGGCCTTCGTGGGCTTCGCGAACTGGATGGTGCCGCTGCAGATCGGCGCATCGGACATGGCTTTTGCGCGGATGAACAACTTCAGCTTCTGGCTGCTGCCGGTGGCCGCGGTGCTGCTGGTCGGTTCGTTCTTCGCACCGGGCGGCGCGACCGCCGCGGGCTGGACGCTGTACGCGCCGCTGTCGACGCAGATGGGCCCGGGCATGGACTTCGCGATTTTCGCGGTCCACTTGATGGGTGCTTCGTCGATCATGGGCGGGATCAACATCGTTGTGACGATCCTGAACATGCGCGCGCCAGGCCTCACGCTGATGAAGATGCCGATGTTCGTCTGGACGTGGCTGATCACCGCGTACCTGCTGATCGCCGTGATGCCGGTTCTGGCGGGCGCGATCACCATGGTGCTGTTCGATCGCCACTTCGGTACGTCGTTCTTCAATGCGGCAGGCGGCGGCGACCCGGTGATGTACCAGCATATTTTCTGGTTCTTCGGGCATCCCGAGGTGTACATCATGATCTTGCCGGCGTTCGGGATCGTGTCGCAGGTGATCCCGGCGTTCTCGCGCAAGCCGCTGTTCGGCTATAGCTCGATGGTGTACGCCACCTCGTCGATCGCGATTCTGTCGTTCATGGTCTGGGCGCACCACATGTTCGCAACCGGCATGCCGGTGACGGGCCAGCTGTTCTTCATGTACGCGACGATGCTGATCGCCGTGCCGACGGGTGTGAAGGTGTTCAACTGGGTCGCGACCATGTGGCGCGGTTCGCTGTCCTTCGAAACGCCCATGCTGTTCGCGGTCGGCTTCCTGATCGTGTTCACGTTCGGCGGCCTGTCGGGCCTGATGCTGGCAATGGCGCCGCTCGACATCCAGTATCACGGTACCTATTTCGTGGTGGCGCACTTCCACTACGTGCTAGTGGCGGGTTCACTGTTCGCGCTGTTCTCCGGGTGGTACTACTGGGCGCCGAAGTGGACCGGCTGGATGTACAACGAAACGCGCGGCAAGATCCACTTCTGGGCGTCGATGTTCTTCTTCAACCTCGCGTTCCTGCCGATGCACTTCGTGGGTCTCGCAGGCATGCCGCGTCGTTACGCTGACTACCCGGCACAGTTCACGGACTGGAACCAGGTCATCTCGATCGGCGCGTTCGGCTTCGGTCTGGCGCAGGTGTACTTCCTGTTCGCCGTTGCACTGCCTGCCTACCGCGGCGGTGGCGAACTCGAAAAAGCGAGCGACAAGCCGTGGGACGGCGCAACGGGCCTCGAATGGACCGTGCCGAGCCCGGCTCCGTTCCACACGTTCGAACACCCGCCGACCGTCGAGTAATAGCGGTTCAGCGAGGTTGCCGGTTCAGGCAGCGGCACAGAAGTGGATAAGCCGCCGTCCGAACCGGGCAGCCACGCGAGCGGTGGCGGCACCCTGTAGTTACGAAAGTATTCAGAAAGTCGAGCATGACGCGCAATCCTCAAGAAAGGCGTACACCCGAGCAGATTCGCGCGGGCAACCGGCGGATAGGTTTTGTGATGCTTGCCATCGCCGCGGTCTTTTTCGCGAGCGTCATCATCAAGCAGTGCTGGTTCGCCTGACGCGGCGGTCCAGGTCTGATTTGCAGGTCTGTTGAGGATTGAGATGTCGACGCAACCGCCGGCTCAGGCCGATCGCTCTTTTAACCGTTCGATGCTGATCAAGCTGTTCATCGTCGCGTTGATGATGTTCGGTTTCGGTTTTGCGCTGGTGCCGATGTATCGGGCGATCTGCCAGATCACCGGCATCAACAACCTCGTGCAGCGTGATGCAACGGTGCGTGAGGCGAAGAATACGCAGGTCGACATGAGCCGCACGATTTCGATCGAGTTCGATGCGAACGCGCGCGGCCCGCTGGGTTTCAAGCCGGAGCAACGTAGTCTCGACGTGCATCCGGGCGAGGTGACGACCGTGATGTACGAGGTCAGCAACGAACAGGCGCGCACGATTCAGGCGCAAGCCATTCCGAGCTACGCGCCGAAGCAGGCCACCGAGTACTTCAAGAAGATCGAGTGTTTTTGCTTTACGCAGCAGACTTTGACGGCGAATCAGACGAAGCGGCTGCCAGTGGTGTTCGTGGTCGATCCGAAGTTGCCGAAGGATGTGAAAACGATCACGTTGTCGTACACGTTCTTCGAATTGAATACGCCGGCAGCGGCGACGGCCACAAGCACGTCACCCACGGCCAATACGGCGGCAACCACCGCCAATCCCGCCTGACGGTTTGTGCCGCGGGCGAAGGAAGAAGACGTAATGAGCGATAACAGCGGCACCCCACGCAAGAGCAGTTTCGGCCAGTCGATGAAAGCCGTGTTCTGGTCGTTTTTCGGGGTGCGCAAGCGTCGTGATCTGGAAGCGGATGCCACGCAGCTGAACCCGCTGCATGTGATCGTGGCGGCCTTGATCAGCGCGGCCATTTTTATCGGCGTGCTGATCCTGATCGTGCGGGCGGTGGTGGGCTGAGGCCTCCGGGCTCACGCGTAGTACGGGGCGCAGCAGAGCCCACGAATTAGAGTGAAGCGGTGCGGTATCGACGCGCCGCCGAAGATACAGCCGGAGATTCCGGAACAACTGGACTGAAGTGGAGAATCAAGAATGAGCGGTCAAAACGAGAGCCCGTACTATTTCGTACCGCATCCGTCGCGGCATCCGATCAGCGCCGCTGTCGGGTTGCTGGTCATGCTCGGATCGCTTGCGGCCTGGATCAACGACCACGAATTGGCACCGCTCGGCGTCGTCGTCGGCCTGCTGTGGCTGCTGTATACGTTGTGGCACTGGTTCGGCGACGCGATCGCGGAATCCGAGGGCGGCATGTACGGCAAGAACGTCGACAAGTCGTACCGCTGGAGCATGAGCTGGTTCATCTTCTCCGAAGTCATGTTCTTTGGCGCGTTCTTCGGTGCGCTGTTCTATGCACGCGAAATCGCGCTGCATCAGCTCGGCAGTCTCGACTACAAGCTGATCTGGCCGGATTTCTCGGCGGTGTGGCCGAACAACGGTCCGGCAGCGCTGGTCTCGACCTTCAAGTCGATGCAACCGTGGCCGGTGCCGACCATCAACACGGCGTTGCTGCTGTCGTCCGGCGCGACGTTGACGGTTTCGCACCACGCGCTGCGTGAAGATCACCGCAAGAAAGCGATCATCTGGCTGGCGGCCACCCTGGTGCTGGGCGTCTGCTTCCTGTTCCTGCAAGGTTTCGAGTATTTCCACGCGTATAACGAACTGAACCTGACGCTGTCCTCGGGGGTCTATGGTTCGACGTTCTTCCTGCTCACAGGCTTCCACGGTTTCCACGTGTTCCTGGGCGGCACGATGCTGGCTGTGGTGCTGGTGCGGATGATTCGCGGCCACTTCACGGCGGAACATCACTTTGCATTCGAAGGCGCCGCGTGGTACTGGCACTTTGTGGACGTCGTGTGGCTTGGGCTGTACGTCGTCGTGTACTGGCTGTAACGCAGTCTGGCCTGCCTGCGTACCGGAAACCAGCCGGTTTCCGGAATGCGTGCAGGCCATTCGCGCAGCGCTTTTCAGGGGCGTGGCGCACGAGCAGTACGCAAGTTATGCAGCGCCGCCCTCGACCCTGTCAGGGCGGCGTTTTGTTTGGTGTGTCTGGTAACTGATGCGCTTTCCGGCGGACTCAACGTCCGTAAGGAATACCGGTCGACTGAATCCAGCCCATCCAGTGAGCGAACAGGATGAACAGGAACAGCGAGATCGATAGGCCCACCCGTGTGGCGAGTGACCAAACCATCCGCTTGGTTTTGCCCTTGTCATGCATCATGAAATACAGCGCCGACACCATGCTGGCGATGATCAGGACAAAGGCGATGGGAACGAGAATGTGCATGGAACCAACTGAAACCAGAAAGCGCAGAGGCAAGACGTTTATTATCGCACCGCGCGCTGGCGTCTGCCGCAGCTTCCAGGCGAGGCCGCAAGAGACGGCGGAGTGCGTCTGATGAAGTTCCGCCTGGTTCCTGCGCTGTTGATTCTGCTGGTTATCGTGGTGACGGTGCGGCTCGGTTTCTGGCAGCGCGACCGCGCCCACCAGAAGGAAGCGCTCGAAGCGCAGATCACGCAGTTCGAAGACGCGCCGGCTCTGCCGGTCAGTGCTACGCCGGTCGAACTGAAGGACATCGAATTTCATCGCGTGAAAGCGCGTGGCAGTTTCGTCGCGGACAAAGTCGTCTATCTGGACAATCGCCCGTATAACGATCAGCCGGGCTTTTATGTCGTGATGCCTTTTAAACTGACCGGCGGCGGGTATGTGCTGGTCAATCGCGGCTGGCTGCCGCGCAACACCAGCAATCGCGAAACCATCGCGCCGTACACCACGCCGCAAGGCGAGATCGAAATCGAAGGCATTGCGCGTGCCGACGCCTCGCGTGCTTTCGAGTTGGGGCAGGGCGGCTCGGCCGCGCATCAGATGATCCGCCAGAATCTGGATACGGCGGCCTACGCTGCGGAAACCGGTCTGCCGTTGCAATCGTTCGTGATCCAGCAGTTGAGCGACGACGGCGACAAGCTGGTGCGCGACTGGCCGGCGCCGACGAGCGGTGTTGAACGCAACTATGGCTACATGTTCCAGTGGTGGGGCATGGCGGCCGCGGCCTTCGTTTTCGGCCTGTACGCCGCGCGCCGTGCCGCAAAGAAAGAGCACGCGCAGAGCGTGTAATGCATTGCCTGTGGTTTCCCGTACCCCGAACAAGGGCCCCGAAGCCGCGCTATTTCTGAAAGAGGTCCTGTAGTGTCGACGCAATCTCCCCGTTCGCCGCAAGCCGGCAAACCCGCAGCTCCGAAAGTGATGGCAGGTCAACCCAATGGCGTGGGATCGTGGAAGCGTGGCCGCTGGATGCTGCTGTTGCTGGCGGTTATCTGCGCCGCACCGATAGCCGTGTCGTACTTCGTCTATTACGTGGTCAAGCCGGCAGGCGGCAGCACGAACTACGGCACGCTGATCGAACCGCAGCGGCCGATTCCCGAATCGATCGTCGTGACGGGTGAAGACGGCAAGCCGCTCAAGCTCGCGTCGCTACGCGGCCACTGGCTGATGATCTCCGTCGACAACAGCGCGTGCGACAAAGCTTGCGCCACCAAGCTGTACTTCATGCGACAAATCCGCGCAGCTCAGGGCCCGGAACGTGAGCGCGTCGTTGAAGTGTGGCTGCGCACCGATGCAGGCAACGTGTCCGACGTGATACAAAAGGCCTATCCCGACACCGACATGCTGATCGCCAACCCGGCGCAGGTGTCCGCATGGCTGCCGGCCGACACCGGCACCCAGCTCACCGACCACATCTACCTGGTCGATCCGAATGGCAATCTGATGATGCGTTTTCCGAAAGATCCGAACCCCAGCAAGATCAAGGGTGATCTGACCAAGCTGCTCAAATGGTCGAGGATCGGCTGACGCCGCAACCAGGGTAAGAAAGATGTTCGTACTGCAATTGGCCCTGATCGGCTTGTGTATCGCGTTGTTGCCGCTGTCCTATGTGTGGGTTAAGGCCGACGACAACAAATTCCGCAAGCTGGTGTGGCTCACCACTTTCCTGACGCTTGACCTCGTGATGTTCGGCGGCTTCACGCGCCTCACCGACTCCGGTCTCGGCTGCCCGGACTGGCCGGGGTGCTATGGCACGTCGTCGCCGTTCATCGCGCACGCCGCGATCACCGCCGCGCATCAATTGATGCCGACCGGCCCCGTCAGCATGACCAAGGCCTGGATCGAGATGATCCACCGTTACTTCGCGATGGCGATCGGCGTGCTGATCATCGCGCAAACCTTGATCGCCTGGACGGCGCGCATCAAGCGCCGTCCGCTGCATGTGTCGCCGTGGTGGCCGACTTCGCTGTTGCTGCTGATTCTCGTGCAGGGCGCCTTCGGCGCGTGGACGGTGACCATGAAGTTGCAACCGATCATCGTGACAACCCATTTGCTGCTCGGCCTCGCGTTGCTCGGCACGCTCGGCTGGCTGGCCGCACGCCAAACGCCGCTGCCGGCCTATGAACCCGAGGCCGCGCGCTGGCGTGCGGCCGCAATCGCCGGTCTAGTGCTGCTGGTCGTGCAGATCGCGTTGGGCGGCTGGGTGAGCACCAACTACGCAGTGCTCGCCTGCACCGACTTCCCGACCTGCAACGGCCAATGGGTTCCGCCGATGGACTTCGCGCACGGCTTCCATTTGTGGCGTGCACTCGGCATGACCGGCGACGGCGACATGATCACGCAAGATGCGCTGGTCGCGATCCACTGGACCCATCGCACCTTCGCGATTGTCGTGGTCGCATACCTGGCGTGGCTGGCGCTGAAGCTGCGCCGTTTCGAGTCGCTGCGGCGCCCGGCCAACGGCGTGTTGCTGGTGGTGCTGATCCAGTTCATGACCGGTTTGTCGAACATTGTCCTGCAATGGCCGTTGCCCATTGCTGTCGCGCATAACGGGGGGGCCGCAATCCTGCTGCTTTTGCTCGTTATGTTAAACTTTCGGATCGCTTATAGCCGTCCCGGCCGCGCCGTGTTGCCTGCGCGCGATGCCGCGCCAGCGTGACCCCACATGGACAGCACAACTCTCTCCCAAACACCCGGTAGCCGGGTCTCCCAGTACATTGCCCTGACCAAGCCGCGCGTCACGCAGCTTGCTGTGTTCTGCGCAGTCATCGGCATGTTTCTGTCGACCCCCGGCATGGTGCCGTGGACCGTTCTGATCGGCGGCACTGTCGGCATCTGGCTGCTGGCGGGTGCGGCGTTCGCCATCAATTGCCTCGTCGAACAGAAGATCGACGCGAAGATGCGCCGCACATCCTGGCGGCCGTCCGCGCGGGGCGAAATCACCACCACGCAGATCCTGCTGTTTTCGGCCGTGCTCGGCGGCCTCGGCATGTGGACGCTCTACACATTCGCCAATCCGCTGACCATGTGGCTCACGCTCGCCACCTTCGTTGGCTATGCGGTCATCTATACGCTGCTGCTCAAACCGGCTACGCCGCAGAACATCGTGATCGGCGGCGCGTCTGGCGCAATGCCGCCGGCACTCGGCTGGGCCGCCGTCACCGGGCACGTGCCGGGCGACGCATGGATTCTCGTGCTGATCATTTTCGTGTGGACGCCGCCGCATTTCTGGGCGCTCGCACTGTATCGCCGCAAAGACTACGAAAACGCCGGCCTGCCGATGCTGCCGAACACGCACGGCGAAAAGTACACGCGTCTGCATATTCTGCTGTACACCGTGATCCTGTTCGCGGTCACGATGATGCCGTTCATCTCCGGCATGAGCGGCGTGGTGTACCTCACGGCGGCCGTGTTGCTCGGCGCCGTGTTCCTCGCGTATGCGTGGAAGATCTACCGGGAATATTCCGATGATCTGGCGCGCAAGACTTTCCGTTATTCGATCGTCTATCTGTCGGTGCTGTTCGCCGCGCTGTTGATCGACCACTATGCGCGCGTCGTGATCGGCGCGTAACACCCATGCTTAAACAAAGCTTTGTGCGCAAGGCGCGTGCCGCCGCGCGTGTCACCCTGATCGCCTGCGCACTTGGTGGCGCGTTGCTGGTGGCGGGCTGCGGCAAGCAGCCGCCGGCGTTCCAGAACCTGGACATCACCGGCAACACGCAATTCGGCAGCGACTTCTCGCTGCCCGACACGTCCGGCAAGATCCGCACGATGGCGGATTACAAGGGCAAGGTGGTGGTGCTGTTCTTCGGCTACACGCACTGCCCGGACGTCTGCCCGACCACGATGGCTGAGCTGTCGCAAGCACTTCAGCAGCTCGGCCCGGAAGACGCGAAGCGTGTGCAGGTGCTGTTCGTCACCGTCGATCCGGACCGCGACACGCCGGCTCTGCTCGCGCAATACGTTCCGGCGTTCAATCCGACGTTCGTCGGCTTGCGTCCGGCGGACCAGGCGCAACTTACCAAGATCACGAAAGACTTCCGCGTCTACTACGCGAAAGTGCCGGGCAAGACGCCGGATAGCTACACGATGGACCACACGGCGGCGAGCTATGTGTTCGACACTGACGGCAAGCTGCGTCTGTTCGCGCGCGACGGTCAGGGCGCTACGCCCTGGGTGCACGATATCAAGCTGCTGCTCGATTGATGGCCTGATGCAGACGGGCGCGTGCATCTGCCGTGCGCCCGTATTCAAATTCCTTCGCAGTAGTCCTCAAGCCGGCATCGGCAAATTCATTCCTGGCGCCATGCGCGTCGCCCTGAACTCCGTCACCTCGTAACGCGCGAGCTTCTGCTCGGCAAACGGGTCGCTGGCGAGAATCTCATCCAGCTCATCGCGCCCGATGCGCACCGCCAGAATGATGCCGCCGTCGCGCGGTATTTTCGGTCCGGCGGCCACGAACACCCCCGATTCGAAGTGCTTTGTCAGAAACGCACGATGCGCTTCGAGTGCGTCGTCGACGCTTTCGAGCGATGCGGTGTAGATGAGATTGATGACGTACATGAGGGTTCTCGTAGGCGAATGGCTGGGCCGCATGCGTTCGCGGGCAATGACCTTCGATTTTATCCGTCACCGGGCGATTCGTTGCGCACCGTCAATGCCGGCTCATGTTGCTTTCTCCCTGCCATCGCTTCCTTACAGCTTGCCTCAAGTTGAGCGGCTGACATGCCGATATACCTGTGGCAATCGTTTGCGCGTCAGGCCTTCAGCGCGCTCGCATCGCGCGAGACAGAGGCGACACCGGTCCGCAAACAGAACACGAATTACACGAGAGAGATCACAACAATGAGCAGGATGAGTTTGAATCGCAAACTATGGCTGTCGCTTGCGCTCGTCTGGCTGGGGCTGCTGGGCGTCGGGCTATGGAGCGCGGTCGAAACGCGCAGCACGATGCTGGCCGAGCGCAAGGCGGGCATGGTGAACCTCGTCGAGGCGGCGCAGGGCGTCGTGAACGGCTACTACGCGCTTTCGCAGAGCGGCAAGATGAGCGAGGCCGACGCACAGCGCGAAGCGCTCGCCCGGCTCGCCACGATGCGCTACGGCGAATCCGGCTATCTGTTCGTGATGGACTCGAAGCCGGTCGTGCTGATGCACCCGACGCTGCCGCAGATGACCGGCAAGCCGGTGGGCGACTTCAAGGACCCGGACGGCAAGCTGCTGTATGTGACGATCGTCGACGCAGCCAAGGCGAGCGGCAAGGGCTTTGCGGAATATCGTGGACGCTTGCCGCACAGTGAAACCGCCGTGCCGAAAATCAGCTACGTGGTGCGTTTCGCGCCATGGGACTGGAACATCACGAGTGGCGTGTTCATCAAGGACATCGACACGGTCTACTATGAAACGCTGCTGGGTCATCTGTTCGTTGTACTGGTGATCGGCGCGATCATTTCGCTGGCAATGGTGCTGATCATCCGCAACGTGCGCGCGAGTCTGGGCGGTGAGCCGGATCAGGCGGCGCGCTTGGCCGCGAGCATCGCCAAGGGCGATCTCACGCAGGAGGTCTACGTTCGTGCGCAAGACAAGACCAGCATGATGGCGGCCATGCACGAAATGCAGAACCGTTTGCAGCGGACCATCGGCGAAATTCGCCACTCGGCGGAATCGATTGCCTCGGCGACCCAGCAGATCGCCGCCGGCAATGGCGATCTGTCGCAGCGCACCGAACAGCAGGCGGCCTCGCTGCAGGAGACTGCGGCGAGCATGGAAGAGCTCACCGCGACAGTCAAGCAGAACGCGGACAACGCGCGCCAGGCAAGCGGTCTCGCGCACAGTGCGTCGGAAATCGCGACGCGCGGCAACGATGTGGTGAGTCGCGTGATCGGCACCATGGGTGAGATCAACGACAGTTCGCGGCAGATCGCCGACATCATCGGCGTGATTGAAGGCATCGCGTTTCAGACCAATATTCTGGCGCTGAACGCGGCGGTCGAAGCCGCGCGCGCGGGCGAGCAAGGCCGCGGTTTTGCGGTTGTCGCCGGGGAAGTGCGCAGCCTCGCGCAGCGCTCGGCAACGGCGGCCAAGGAGATCAAGCAGTTGATCGGCGCCTCGGTGGAGCGCGTGCATAACGGCTCGACACTGGTCCAGCAGGCCGGCATGACGATGGGCGAAATTCTGCAGGCGGTGCAGCGCGTCACCGACATCATGGGCGAGATTGCGGCGGCGTCCGAGGAGCAGAGCAGCGGCATTTCGCAAGTGGGCCGCGCGGTTACGCAGATGGACGAAGTGACCCAGCAGAATGCGGCGCTGGTCGAACAGGCCGCGGCTGCTGCTGCGTCATTACAGGATCAGGCGGGGCGTTTGCGCGACACAGTCAGCGCATTTCGCGTGAACGCCGCCGCGCAAGACGCATAAGGATATGCGATCGTGATATTTCCCATCTCGCCGGGCATATGAGACCATTTACGGTCCAGTTGGCGGTGCACTGCCGGAGCACATCAGCGCAGCAGCGCTGCCGCCGGCTTCCACCCGAATCTGACATCGATCAGAAAAAGCGAGAATCACATGCAGCGCAGAAACATCCTCAAAGCCCTCTCGGCCGTGGTCGCCGGTGCGGCGATCGTCACCAGCCTCGGCGCACACGCTGACGACAAGGTCATCAAGGTCGGCACCATTGGCGGTCCGGATGCGCAAATCTGGGAAGTGGTCACGAAAGTGGCGAAGCGCGAAGGCCTGAACGTGAAGGTCGTCGAATTCAACGACTACGTGCAGCCGAACGCCGCGCTCGACGCAGGCGATCTGGACGCCAACAGCTTCCAGCACCAGCCGTACCTCGACAGCCAGGTCAAACAGCGCGGCTACAAGATCGTCAATGCCGGCCTCACGTACATTTCGCCGCTCGGCATCTATTCGAAGAAGCTGAAATCGCTGAAGGATCTGGCGCAAGGCGCGAAGATCGCGGTGCCGAACGATCCGTCGAATGAGAACCGCGCGCTGCTGCTGTTGCAGGCGCAAGGCGTGATCAAGCTGAAGGCAGGCGCGGGTACGAACGGCAATAACGCCACGCCGCTCGACGTCGCTGAGAATCCGAAGAAGATCAAGCTGGTTGAGCTCGACGCGGCACAACTGCCGCGCTCGCTGTCGGATGTCGACGCTGCCGCGATCAACACGAACTTCGCGCTGGCAGCCGGTCTGCAGCCGACCAAAGACGCGATCGCGCTCGAAGACATCCGCAGCCCGTACGCGAACCTGATCGCCGTGCGCGCGCAGGACAAGGACAAGCCGTGGGTCAAGAAGCTGGTCGCGGCGTACCAGTCGGAAGACGTGCGTCAGTTCATCAAGACGCAGTTCAAGGGTTCGGTGGTGCCGTCGTTCTAAGCGGCAGCCTTCAGCCTACGCTGGAAAACAAAAACGCCACGGTCGCAAAAACCGTGGCGTTTTTTTGTGTCGCGCATAGGCCGGCGAGGCTACAGATCCAACTCCCATCGCTCGATCACCAGATCCTTGCCGAAACGGCGCTCAGCCGTCGTGCAGGCAAGCTGGAAGCCGGCGCGCTCGCATAGCCGCCTCGGTTCTTCAAGGATGCTGGCCGTGGTCAGCGTGAGTTTGGTGTACCCCGCGCGCCGGGCGAACCGCATGCATTCGCTCATTAATTGCGTGCCGATACCAAGACGCTGCACGTCCGGTTCGACCCACAAGAGCCGCACACCCGCCACCGTCGCCGAGATTCCGACGATGCACGCCGAGCCGACCACCATGCCGTCCTGATCGGCGACCCAGCACATTTCGCGCACAGAATCGCGGCGTTGCGTGTAATCGGCGACGATGCGCGAGAGCAAGCCCTCGAACGATTGATCCCAACCGTATTGCGCGCTGAACCACTGCGCCTGCCGATGCACGAGCCAGCTGCAGTCGCCGGCGCGGGGCTGCCGGAGGATCACGAGTTCGTGCTTCGGCTTGCTGCCGAGCAGCCGCTCGATCACCTTCATCGCGGTAATCAGTTGATCCTGGGAGAGCGCCGTCAAGCTGTTCAGCAGTGCCGATACTTCTTCGATCGCCGCGGTATCGAGCGGCGCGTAGGCCGCGTGACCGTGGTCGGTGAGCGCGATCAGCGACTGGCGAGCGTCCGTGTCGGACGGGCGCCGCGTAATCAGATTGCGTCGTTCGAAGCTGGTCAGGAGGCGGCTGAGGTAACCGCTGTCGAGGCCGAGATTGCGCCCGAGCACCGAAGCCGTCTGCGCGCGCTCGCGAGACAGTTCATGCAGAACGCGTACTTCTGTCAGCGAGAAGGCGCTCTTTGCCAAATGCTCATGCAGCGCGCCGATGTGCTGAGTATAGAAGCGGTTGAAATGCCGGACGGCCTGAGCGCGCCGCAGCGCCTCGGAATCTGTCAAATGCTGCTCCCCGGGGAATTTTTGTGGCTTTCCATCCAGCACTATATTGGATGACATCTCATTAAAAAAGCGCGTGGCTCGAGGGCACCTCAAAGTGGTATCAGAAAGGTATCGATTTCTGCGTATCCCATTGACCCGATAGAGCCCATGTGGACCGCCCTGACGCCGTCCGGTATCTCCAATACGGGTAAATCCCGATCCCTGTAAACGGCCCTTCGCAGCACCCAAACTCCCTTCTAACGCTTACCCAGCAAGGCTTTCCGGAAAACTATACCAGCATGAGACCAGTTGATTGACTGGTATTATGTTGGTTATATAATGGGCTCTCATTTTCGTAGGCCGCATTCTTCGAGACGACCGCCGGAGCCCCATGGAAACTCGCTGGTCCGCACTGATGCCTGACGCTCGCAACGTCACGCCGCTCTATCTGCAGCTCGCGCGCAATCTGGCGACGGCGATCCACTGCGGCGTGTGGTCGGCGGGTGAAGCGCTGCCTTCGGAGCGCACGCTGTCCGATGCGATCGGCGTGTCGCGCATCACCGCGCGCAAGGCGATCGAGCTGCTGGTTGAACAAGGCTTGATCCGGCGCGCGCGTGGCGCGGGCAGCTTCATTACGCCGCGTGTGGAGGACCCGCTGTCGCGGCTCACCGGTTTCACGAAGAAGATGCAGCAACGCGGCTTCCGGCCAGATTCGGTGTGGCTCGAGCGCGATATCCGCGCCGCCAACCGTGATGAACTGGTGCACCTCGGTCTGTCGCCCGGCGCGGCGGTGGCGAGCCTGCGGCGCCTGCGGCGCGCGGACGGCATCGTCATGGCGGTTGAGCATTCGGCGCTGCCCGCGGCGATCGTGCCCGATCCGCAGGCCATCGGCGTGTCGCTTTACAGCTATCTCGAACAACGCGGCGCTGCTGTCGTGCGCGCCTTGCAGCACTTTCGCGCGGTCAACGCTTCGAGCGAGATTGCCTCGTTGATGGATATCGAACCGCGCTCGGCGCTGCTGGTCATTACCCGTATCGGGTATAGCGCGGACCAGCGTGCGATCGAACTGACCGACACCTATTGCCGCGACGATTACTACGACTTTGTCGCTGAATTGCGCACCTGATCGATGTGCCCGCCTGGCGCACCTGAGCGAGGCCGCGCAGCTCGCTGTCACGTGCGGCGCCATCGAGCGTATTTCAGCCGCACCCCGCATTACGCCTCACCAGAGAGACTCATGCTGACCGGAAACATACTCACCACCGATGGGTGGATTCACGGCACGCTCGAATACGAAAACGGCCGCATCACGGCGCTGACCGGCGAACGTGCCGATCCGGCGAAGAACGACGCGCCCTACATCCTGCCTGGCTTCATCGATCTGCACGTGCACGGGGGCGGCGGGTCCGACGTGATGGAAGGCGGCGACGCGATCGAAACCATCACTCGCACGCATGCGCGTTACGGCACGACCAGTCTGCTCGCCACCACGATGACGGCGCCGCGCGACGAGCTGATGAATGTCGTCGCTGGGCTCGGCAACAACGCGCGGATTCGCACACCGGGCGGCGCGCGCGTGCTCGGCGTCCATCTGGAAGGTCCGTATATCAACCCGGGCAAGCTCGGCGCGCAGCCGGACGCCGCCGTATCGGCGGTGATGGACGAAGTGCTGAAGTATCTGTCGATCGCGCCGATTCGTGTGGTCACGCTGGCGCCGGAAATCGCCGGCCATATGGAGATCATCTCCGAAATGGCGGCGCGTGGCGTGCGCGTGCAGCTCGGCCATTCGCTCGGCACCTACGATGACGCCGTCGCCGCGCTCAAGCACGGCGCGTGCGGTTTCACGCATCTGTTCAACGCGATGTCGCCGCTGCATCACCGCAATCCTGGCCTTGTCGGCGCCGCGCTTGCGCACGCCGAATTCGCCGAAATCATTCCCGACCTGCTGCACGTTCATCCGGGCGCGATCCGCGCCGCGTTGCGCGCGATTCCGCGCCTCTACGTGGTGACGGACAGCACCTCGGCGACCGGCATGCCCGACGGCGAATACCGCCTCGGCAGCCAGCATGTGACGAAGTGCCTCGGCGGTGTGCGTCTCGCCGACGGCACGCTCGCCGGCAGCACCCTGACGATGGATCAGGCGCTGCGCAATCTCGTCTCGATCGGCTTGCCGATCGCCGATGTTTCAAACCGTCTGTCACGCTACGCCGCCGACTACCTAGGCATCGAAGACCGCGGCCGCATCGCTCGCGGCGCGTGGGCCGATGTGGTCGTGTTCGATCGTGAACTGGCGTTGACCGCGACATACGTCGAAGGAGAATCAATTGTCGAATATGCTTAAAGAGGCGCTGGCGTCCGCTGAAACGGTCGCCGCGCAACTCGCGGAACCATCGCGCGTCGAGGCGCTGGCGGCGAAGCTCGCCCAGCAGCCGCGCCATGTCGCACTGACGGTCGCGCGCGGCAGCTCGGACCATGCGGCGAGTTACTTCGCAAGCCTGACGATGAGCCGCCTCGGCGTGCCGGTCGCCTCGCTGCCGATGTCGGTCGCGACGCTCCAGCAAGCGCCGCTGCAAGTGCGTGATCAGCTCGCGCTGGCGTTCTCGCAATCAGGCAAGAGCCCGGATCTGGTCGGTACGATGGAAGCGTTGCGCAAGGCCGGTGCGTTGACGGTTGCTGCCGTGAATGCGCCGAACTCGCCGTTGGCCGACGCCTGCGAGTTTCACCTGCCGCTCGTGGCCGGCCCCGAACTGAGCGTCGCGGCGACCAAGAGCTACATCGCCATGCTGTCGATCTCCGCGCAACTGGTCGCTCACTGGCAAAAGGACGACGCGCTGCTCGGCGCGTTGAACACACTGCCCGCAGCGCTCCAGCACGCGGGCAAACTCGACTGGTCGAAAGCGGTGGACGAACTGCGCGGCATCGAACGCATGATCGTGATCGGCCGCGGTCTGGGTCTCGCGATCGCGCAGGAAGCCGCGCTGAAACTGAAGGAAACCTCCGGCATTCAGGCCGAAGCGTTTTCGAGCGCGGAAGTGCGGCATGGTCCGATGGAGTTGATCGACCGCGACTATCCGCTGCTGGTCTTCGCACCGCGTGGCCCCGAACAGGCCGGTCTGCTGCAACTCGCGCGCGACATGCAGGCGCGCGGCGCCCGCGTATTGCTCGCCGCGCCGGACGACGTGCCCGAAGCCACGCTACCGCTTGCCACTACCGATCATGCGGCGCTCGATCCGATCGCCGCGATCCTGTCCTTTTATGTGATGGCCGCCGGCCTTGCCGCCGCTCGCGGGCGCAATCCTGACGCGCCGCGCCATCTCAACAAAGTCACCGAAACTCACTGACGAGAAATCAGATGCGACGTGTCGAGGAGTCCCGCTTGATGAGCCATTCTGAAGGCCATATTGTTTTGGTCGCACCGATGACCGGTCCGGTCGTGCCCTTGGCGAATGTGCCCGACCCTGTGTTCTCGGGCGGCATGTTCGGCGACGGTATCGGCGTCGATCCGCTCGAGGGGCGGCTCGTCGCGCCGTGCGACGGCACCGTCACCCATCTCGCGCGCACCGGCCACGCGGTCACGCTCGCGACGGCCGAAGGCGTGGAGATTCTGCTGCACATCGGCATCGACACGGTTGAACTGAATGGCCAGGGTTTCGCGCCGATGATCGCGCAAGGCGCACAGGTACGCACGGGTGAAGTGCTGATCGAATTCGATCAGGACCGGGTCGCGCTGAACGCGCCGAGTCTCGTCTCCGTGATCGCGATTGCCAACTCGGATGCGTTCGAGATTGTCGAGCGTGTGCAGGGCGGCATGCTGAAGGCCGGCGAGACGCCGTTGCTGGTGCTGCGCGCTCGCGGCGGCGAAGCGGCGCAGGCCTCGCGCCAGGCGAGCGCCACCAACGTGACCGAAGAGGCCCGTCAGCAAGTCACGCTGATTCACGCAGGCGGTTTGCATGCGCGGCCGGCGGCGCGTGCTCGTGAAGCGGCGCGGGGTTTCGATGCGCGCGTCGAGGTGCGTTACGAAGGGCGCAAAGCGGCGATCGAGAGCGTGGTGGGTTTGCTTGGGCTTGGTGCCGGCGAAGGGGCGACTGTCGAGTTGCTCGGCGTCGGTCCGCAGGCCAAAGCCGCGATCGAAGCGATTGCCCACGAATTGACACGTGAAGCGCATGGCGAAGTCGAAGAAAAGCCGGCACGTCAAAGCTCGCCGGCGCCGCAAGCCGTTGCGCATGCGGCAGGCGAAACGCTCGCGCCGAATACGCTCGCGGGTGTGTGCGCGTCGCCGGGCGTCGCGGTCGGCAAGATGGTGCGTTGGGACGATGCGGATATCGATCCGCCGGAAAAGGCGAACGGCACGTCGGCGGCTGAAAGCCGGCTGCTCGACAAGGCGATTGCAACGGTCGACGCCGACCTCGGCACCACCGTGCGCGATGCGTCGCAACGCGGCGCGGTGGGTGAAGCGGGAATTTTCGCGGTGCATCGCGTGCTGCTCGAAGATCCGACGCTGGTCGACGCCGCGCGCGATCTGATCAGTCTCGGTAAGAGCGCAGGCTTTGCGTGGCGCGAGGCGATCCGTGCGCAGATCGCGATCCTGACGAAGATCGAAGACGCATTGCTCGCTGAACGTGCAGCCGATTTGCGTGATATCGAAAAGCGCGTGTTGCGCGCGCTCGGTTATACAAACGCCGCGGCACGCACGCTGCCGGAAGAAGCTGTGCTGGCGGCTGAAGAGTTCACGCCGTCGGATCTGTCCTCGCTGGATCGCTCACGCGTCACAGCGCTCGTGATGGCCCGCGGCGGCGCGACCTCGCACGCGGCGATTCTGGCGCGCCAGGCCGGTATTCCGGCGCTGGTGGCAGTCGGCGATGCCTTGCACGCGATCCCCGAGGGCACGCAGGTCGTGGTGAATGCCACAACCGGCCGCCTCGAATTTGCTCCAACCGAACTCGACGTCGAACGCGCGCGTCTTGAGCGCAGCCGCCTCGCCGATGTGCGCGACGCGAACCGCCGCACGTCGCAACAGGCGGCGGTCACCTCCGATGGCCGCGCGATCGAAGTCGCCGCGAACATCGCCACGCTCGAGGATGCGCAAACCGCCGTCGACAACGGCGCGGACTCCGTGGGTCTGCTGCGCACCGAAT
This sequence comes from Paraburkholderia fungorum, assembly GCF_003610895.1. Taxonomy (GTDB): domain Bacteria; phylum Pseudomonadota; class Gammaproteobacteria; order Burkholderiales; family Burkholderiaceae; genus Paraburkholderia; species Paraburkholderia fungorum_B. The sequence goes on along the minus strand of NZ_MCAS01000010.1, from coordinate 85,527 downwards.
TGCTGTTCATTCACCGCGCTGCGGCGCCGACCACCGACGAACATCGCCAGAGCTATCAGGCCATCGTCGATGCATTGAGCGGCCGCACCGCGATCATTCGCACGCTGGACGTCGGCGCGGACAAGGAAGTCGACTACCTGACGCTGCCGCCCGAACCGAATCCGGCGCTCGGCCTGCGCGGCATCCGCCTCGCACAGGTGCGCCCGGACCTGCTCGACGACCAGTTGCGCGGTCTGCTGGCGGTGCAACCGCTCGGCGCGGTGCGCATCCTGCTGCCGATGGTGACCGATGTGGGCGAGCTGATCCGCATCCGCAAACGCATCGACGAATTCGCCCGCGAATCGGGCCGTACCGAACCGATCGAAGTCGGCGTGATGATCGAAGTGCCGTCGGCCGCGCTGCTCGCCGATCAACTGTCGCAACACGCGGATTTCCTGTCGATCGGCACCAACGATCTGACGCAATACACGCTCGCCATGGACCGCTGCCAGGCCGATCTCGCGGCCCAGGCCGACGGCTTGCATCCGGCGGTGCTGCGTCTGATCGCGGCGACCGTGCAGGGCGCGAACAAGCATGGCAAATGGGTCGGCGTATGCGGCGCACTGGCGGGCGACCCGCTCGCCATGCCGCTGCTCGTCGGCCTTGGCGTGACCGAGCTCTCGGTGGACCCGGTGTCGGTGCCGGGCATCAAGGCGCGTGTGCGCAACCTCGATTATCAGCTGTGCCGTCAACGTGCCCAGGATGCCCTGGCGCTCGAATCGGCGCAGGCGGTAAGAGCAGTAAGCCGCGAAACCTGGCCTTTGGACTGAACCCCACAGAGTCCGCAACCAGCTTCGCATAGTCAGAACGTATCGCTAGAAAACTCAACGACGACTGTCGACAACGAGACAAGGATTGGAGGTGTCAATGGATGGGAATCCGTTTCTGAAGATTCAGCGCCTGGGCCGGGCGCTGATGCTGCCGATTGCAGTGCTGCCGGTTGCCGGTTTGCTGCTGCGATTGGGCCAACCCGATGTGTTCAACATCAAGATGATCGCCGATGCCGGCGGTGCGATCTTCGACAACCTGCCGTTGCTGTTCGCAATCGGCGTGGCGGTCGGCTTCGCGAAAGACAACAACGGCGTGGCGGGTCTCGCGGGTGCGATCGGTTATCTGATCGAAATCGCGGTGATGAAGGACATCAACGACAAGCTCAACATGGGCGTGTTGTCCGGGATCGTGGCGGGTATCGTCGCGGGCTTGCTGTACAACAAGTACAAAGACATCAAGTTGCCCGACTACCTCGCATTCTTCGGAGGGAAACGCTTCGTGCCGATTGTCACCGGCGTGGCCTGTCTGGTGATAGGCATTGTGTTCGGCTACGTATGGCAGCCGGTGCAAGGCGTCATCGACACGGCCGGCCATTGGCTGACCACCGCGGGTGCGCTCGGCGCGTTCGTGTTCGGCGTGCTGAACCGTTTGCTGCTCGTCACGGGCTTGCATCACATCCTCAATTCGCTGACGTGGTTCGTGTTCGGCAGCTTCACGCCGCCGGGCGGCGTCGCGGTGACGGGCGATCTGCATCGCTTCTTCGCGGGCGATCCGACCGCGGGCACGTTCATGACCGGCTTCTTCCCGATCATGATGTTCGGCCTGCCGGCCGCGTGTCTCGCGATGTATCACGAGGCACCGAAAGAACGCCGCGCGATGGTGTTCGGCCTGCTGGCGTCGATGGCGCTCACCTCGTTCCTGACGGGTGTGACCGAGCCGATCGAATTCAGCTTCATGTTCCTCGCCCCCGTGCTGTATGCGATCCACGCGGTGCTGACGGGCTTGTCGCTGGCAATCTGCTCGGCACTCGGGATTCATCTCGGCTTCACCTTTTCGGCCGGCTTCATCGACTATGTGCTGAACTACGGCCTGTCGACCAAGGGCTGGTGGGCGATTCCGATCGGTGTCGTGTATTCGGTGGTGTACTACGGCCTGTTCCGCTTCTTCATCCGCAAATTCAACATGGCGACGCCGGGCCGCGAACCCGCCGCTGAAGAAGAACAGATCGAGTCGTTCGAGGCCGGCGGTTTTGTGTCGCCGGTTGCGGGCGCTGCCGTACCGCGCGCACAGCGTTATATCGCTGCGCTGGGTGGTGCGTCGAACCTGTCGGTAGTGGATGCCTGCACGACGCGTCTGCGTCTGTCGGTGGTGGATGCCAGCAAGGTCTCGGAAAGCGAGCTGAAGACGATCGGCGCGCGTGGCGTGCTCAAGCGCGGCGCGACCAGCGTGCAGGTGATTATCGGACCGGAAGCGGACATCATCGCCGATGAAATCCGTACGGTGATCGCACAAGGCGGTGGCGATGCGGTGAAGCCGGCGGCTGCGCCTGCTGTTGCTGCGGCTCCTGCGGCTCCCGCGGCGGCAAGCGGCGCTCAGGGCGGTGCACTCGATCCGGACCCGATGCGTTGGCTCGCCGTGTTCGGCGGCGCGGGCAACGTCGTGTCGCTGGATGCTGTAGCAGCAACGCGTCTGCGTATCGTGGTTCGCGATCCGTCAGCGGTTGATCGCCAGCGTCTTGCTACGCTCGATACGGCGTGGGTGTCGGCCGATACGTTCCACATCGTAGTGGGCGACGCAGCCCAGCGTTACGCGGCGCAACTGGCGACGCGTCTGTCGCCCGGTACGGGTGCAGGTACGGCGCCGCAGCCCGCGTAATCTCATCGAGGCTTCGAGCTGGGCTGATTTCAGTTTTCCGCCCAGCTTGAAAGCCACGGTAGGTCAATGAGAACAGGCGGGCGCTGCATTGCGTCTAGCTTCGTAGAAATAGAAAGCGGCACCTTGAATCAAGGTGCCGCTTTTGCGTTTACCGGCTAGCGTCTAACGGCGCTCAGCGGGCAAGGGATACATCAACGTGCTTTCTGTTTACCCGCTTCCAACGGCCGGCGCGATTCCAGCCACATCACGTTGATGATGCCGAACGCCAACGCCACGCTAATGCCGAGAAGCCAACTGAAATACCACATCACAAACTCCTGTTATCCGTATTCCTGATCAATACATCGAATGGTGATTTTCCTTGAGCGCCGCGGCGGTCACCTTGCCTCGCATCACGCGATACACCCAGCTCGTGTAGATCAGGATGATCGGCAGGAAGATGATCACGGCGACCAGCATGATCTGCAGCGTCATGCGGCTCGAGGTCGAATCCCACACGGTGAGGCTGCTGCGGCCGTCGAGCGAGGAGGGCATGATGAACGGAAACATCGAAAAACCCGCCGTCAGAATCACGCCGATGACCATCAGCGAGGTCGACAGGAAGGCGCTCTTTTCAAAGCGTGAACGCGCCAGCAACAACGCGAGCACGCCACCGACGAGGCCCGCCACCGGCGCGATCACCATCCATGGATAGTTGGCGTAGTTGGTGAGCCACAGGCCGGGTGCGCCGATCACGTTCTTCAGCAACGGGTTCGCGACCGTATCGAGCGGCGGGGCATCGATGATCTGATAGCCGCCGATCATCGTGGCGATCAATGCGCCGGCAAGCAGGAACAGCACCACGGCGGCGAGCGAAGCGATCCGCAGCGCGAGCGATGCACGTTCAGCGACGACGTCGTCCGCCTTCATCTTCACGAAGGCTGCGCCGTGCGCGGCCAGCATCGACACGCTAACGAGCCCGCACAGCACGGCGAACGGGTTGAGCAGCGCGAAAAAACTGCCGTGATACGTGACGCGCAGATCGGTGTCGAATGAGAACGGCACGCCTTGCAGCAGGTTGCCGAATGCCACGCCGAACACCAGCGCGGGGACGAAACCGCCGACAAACAAAGCCCAATCCCATGCGCTGCGCCAGCGCGGGTCTTCACGCTTGCTGCGGTAGTCGAAGCCGACCGGCCGGAAGAACAGTGAGAACAGCACCAGCAACATCGCGAAATAAAAGCCCGAGAACGACGCGGCGTACACCAGCGGCCAGGCGGCGAACATCGCGCCGCCCGCTGTGATCAGCCACACCTGATTGCCTTCCCACGTTGCGCCGACCGTGTTCACGACGATGCGCCGCTCGGCGTCCGTTTTCGCGATGAACGGCAGCAGAATCGCCGCGCCCATGTCGAAGCCGTCGGTGAGCGCGAAGCCGATCAGCAGTACGCCGATCAACACCCACCAGATCAGTTTGAGGGTTGCGTAATCCATGATGATCTTTCCCTTGGAACAGAGTGGCGGCGAATCATGCGGCCGTGTTGGTCGGCAGCGGCTGATTCAGCGGCTGTTCGTGGTGATAGCGTCCGGTGTGCAGCGATGAAGGTCCGAGCCGCGCGTACTTGAACATCAGCATGATTTCGATGATGAACAGCACCGTGTAGAACACGATAAAGCCGGCGATGCTCAGGTAGAGATCACCTGGAGTCAGGCTGGAGGCGGACAACGCGGTCGGCAGAATGCCGGCGATGGTCCACGGCTGACGGCCCACTTCGGCGACGATCCAGCCGAATTCCGCCGCGAGCCACGGCAAGGGAATCGCCCACACGGCCCAGCGCAGGAACCAGCGGCGCTTCTCCAGCAGCAGCGAGCGCTGCGCGCAGAACCAGAACGCCAGCACGAAGGTCGCGAGGAACAGGATGCCGAGGCCGACCATCAGGCGGAATGAAAAGAACACCGGCGCCACCGGCGGAATCGTCTTTTTTGCGGCTTGCGCGATCTGATCCGGCGTGGCGTCGGTGACGTTCGCGGTGAACTGCTTGAGCATCAGGCCGTAGCCGAGGTCTGCCTTATGTGCGTCGAAAGCGGCCTTGGCTTCGTCGGTTGCGTCGCCGAGTTTCAGCTTTTGCAATGCGGCGTAGGCGAGCATGCCGTTCTTGATGCGCACTTCGTTCTGCGCCATCAGGTCTTTCAGGCCGAGCACCGGTTCGTCGATTGAGCGTGTGGCGATAAGGCCGAGCGCATACGGGATCCGGATCGCATAGTCGGTGCGCTCTTCCTTCTGGTTCGGAATGCCGAAGATCGTGAACGGTGCCGGTGCGGGCGCCGTTTCCCATTCGGACTCGATGGCCGCCAGCTTGACCTGCTGAACTTCGCCGGTGCGGTAACCGGATTCGTCACCAAGCACGATCACGCATAACGTCGACGCCAGACCGAAGCCGGCGGCAATCGCGAACGAGCGCAAGGCAAACTCAGTGTCGCGGCGCTTCAGCAGATACCACGACGACACGCCGAGTACGAACATCGAAGCCGTCACGTAACCAGCCGAGACGGTGTGCACGAACTTGACCTGTGCGACCGGATTGAACAGCACCGAGAAGATGCTGTCGAGTTCCATGCGCATGGTCTGGTAGTTAAAGGTGGCGCCGACCGGATTGTTCATCCAGCCGTTGGCCACCAGAATCCACAGCGCCGACAGGTTCGAGCCGAGCGCCACGAGGAACGTGACGATCACGTGCTGCACTCTCGAGAGCCGCTTCCATCCGAAGAAGAACAGGCCGACGAAGGTCGACTCGAGAAAGAACGCCATCAAACCTTCTACGGCGAGCGGCACACCGAAGATGTCGCCGACATAGTGCGAGTAGTACGACCAGTTGGTACCGAACTGGAACTCCAGCGTGAGACCCGTGGTGACGCCCATCGCAAAGTTGATGCCGAACAGCTTGCCCCAGAACTGGGTCATGTCCTTGTAGATCTGCTTGCCGGTCATCACGTAGACCGACTCCATGATCACGAGCAACCAGGACAGACCGAGCGTGAGGGGCACGAACAGAAAGTGATAAAGCGCCGTGATGGCGAACTGGAGGCGCGACAGTTCTACGACTTCGCTAACGGGCATGTTGATCACCTTGGGACGGATGCGGGACAGGCACGGACAGCAGCGCCTGCGCGACTTGATCAGGCGGCAGCGACATATGCTCCGCCTGCGGATGATTGAAGAACGCGTACTTGAGCACCATCAGTAATGCGAATTTGATGGCGAGGACGATGGCGATATCCCGCGCCAGCGTCGGACCGCGTGCCCAGGCGGCGAGCCGTTTGCGCAGGCCCGGGCGAGGGTTGTTATTGCGATTCAGGGCTATGGTCATTATCGGTCGAAGGCAACTTCACACCGGAGAGTCCGGCTGGATCCAGGCCACCTGGGTGGTCTGGCGAGTGCATCTCGATTTTAGGAGCGGAGACCTTGTACGCATAAGTTCGACGCTGCGGCATTGGGTCGCGAACGTCACCCCGTGCGAACAGTATTGCTATGAGGTTTGTGATACGTCAAGAAACACGTGTTTGATAGGCATGTTCTTGAGTGAGGCCGAATGCGTCTGCGATTGAGCGCATGCGTCATTGAGCGGACACAAAAAAGCCCTGCCTTCTTGCGAAGACAGGGCTTTGTCGCTAATCGGCGCGCACCGGATGAGCCGGTGCGGCCCAGCGGTTACGGGCCGGCTTTAGGCCTTATGCGTATTCAGCCAGGGCGCCACGCATTTTTTTCATTGCGCTTGCCTCGATCTGGCGAATACGTTCAGCCGACACGCCGAATTCGTCGGCCAGCTCATGCAGTGTTGAGCCGCCCGAACCGTCGTCTTCCACCTTCAGCCAGCGTGCTTCGATGATGCGGCGGCTGCGGGCGTCCAGCGCGTTCAGGGCGCTCGCGATACCGTCGCTTTGCAGCTTGTCGCGCTGACGCGATGCCAGCACGGCAGTCGGTTCGCTATGCGAGTCGGCGAGGTAGGCGATCGGCGCGTACGACTCTTCGCCGTCTTCGACCTGGCCTTCCAGCGCAATATCGCCACCGGACAAGCGCGTTTCCATCTCGGCCACTTCTTCGCGCTTCACGTTCAGTTCCTGGGCGAGACCTTCGATCTCGTCCGGCGTGAATGCGCCGAGGCCCTGCTTGTGGCTGCGCAGGTTGAAGAACAGCTTGCGCTGCGCTTTGGTGGTGGCGACCTTCACCATCCGCCAGTTGCGCAGAATGTATTCATGGATCTCGGCCTTGATCCAATGCATGGCGTACGACACGAGCCGTACGTTCTGCTCCGGATCGAAGCGCTTTACGGCCTTCATCAGGCCGATATTGCCTTCCTGGATCAGGTCGGCGTGCGGCAGTCCATAACCGAGGTAGTTGCGCGCGATCGACACGACCAGCCGCAGGTGCGACAGGACGAGACGGCGTGCGGACGCAAGGTTGTCCTGCTCGCGAAATTCGGTGGCGAACTGGCGTTCTTCCGCCGGCGTCAGCATCGGAATCCGATTTACGGCCTGGATGTAGGCGTCGATATTGCCCAGTTGACCGGGCAGCAGCGAGGAATGCGAGAGCGCCAGCGCACCTGCCGAAGCGGCCTTAGCCGACGACGGGCTCAAAGTACTCGGAAGGGTCATTGCATGGCTCACGTAGGAAACTCCTTTGGAATCAGACAAAAGCGTATTCAGTTAACGACTCCAGCGTCGGATGTTAGCACTCTGATTTGCCGAGTGCTAATACTTAGAAGGCGTAGGGGCATCCAAGTTCCGCAAATTCCTATTGAAATTTAGAGTTCGATAGCCAATTGGGGGCGCCCTATCTGATCTTCAAGAAGTCGTATGATTTTCCTGACAGGGTGCTTTCGTTCTCATAAATGACCGATATTTTCTGAAGTAGAAGTGACTAATTGCGGGAATTGGCCTTTCTTCATACAAAGCGCCGGATGTACATTGTCTCTAAACTAGACAGCACAGTAGTTCGCTGATCAACGTCCGGCTAGCTCTCGGGTGTCCGATGAAGAACAAAAAAAATGCGTTGCGTGGTCTGGCGCTAAAAGGCACTGCCGCGGCCGTCCTGTTCGTTGCTTCCGGGCTGGCCGCAGCCGACCAGTTCGGCGTGCAGATTGCCGGTGGAGTGGGCGATAATCACATTAAAAAGCTCGATCTCGGTTTTGTCTGGGATCCGAATCTGACGTGGTGGCAGATCGGCGACTGGCACTTTTCGTTGATCGGCGAAGCGCACGTGGCCTGGTGGCATACCAATGAAGGGAATGTGCACGAAAACATCGGCGAGATCGGTGTGACGCCGATCATTCGCTTCATCAACGCAGCGGGGCCGATTCGCCCTTATATCGAAGCGGGTGCCGGTGTCCGCCTCCTGTCGAGTCCCAGGATCTCTTCTGACCTCACGCTCGCCACTGCGTTCCAGTTCGCCCCGATGGCGGGCGTCGGCGTGCAATTCGGCAGCCATCAGCAGTACGAGGCGGGCTACCGCTTCCAGCATATTTCCAACGGCGGTATCAAAGAGCCCAATCCTGGTATAAATTTCCACCAGCTATATTTGCAATATAACTTCTGACGACCGAGGCCACGTTCGGCTTACCGGTGCGAGGGGCTGAGCAATGGCAGCAAAGACAATCGAGGCGATTCGCGGGCTGGAGCGAGAACGCTTTCGTGCAATGGTCGACGGCGACGGGCAGTCGCTCGATACGCTGCTCTCGGACAACGTGAGCTACGTCCACACCAACGGCAAGCGCGAAACCAAGCGGCAGTTCATTGACGGGATAACCGCCGGGCGTCGCCGCTATCGGCAGATCGAGGTGCAGTCGCAAGAGGTGCTGCCCGTGGGGCGTGAGACCTGCGTCGTCACGGGGCGCGCGCTGATCGAGATGGAAGCGAATAACGGGGCGCTGCTGTTCCCGATTGCGTACACCGCGATTCATACGCAGGAAGACGGGCAATGGCGTCTGATTGCCTGGCAGGCGACGCGTTGCGCGATCGAGTGAGCCTTTTGGGTTCACTGGAGCTCACTGGAGCTCACCGGTTGCGCCTTGTGAGCGCCCGGAGGGCACGGGCAGGCGGGTTGCGCCGCCAGTGCTGAATCGCCGCCTGCCGGGTTGGGCCGGGCGGATGTCGATGCAATTGCGCTGTCAGGCGCCCGGCCAGGAATCAGGGGGCTTCGCCCCGCTTCATGTCACTCAGGCGGCCGCGCGCTGCAGATCCTCGTCGCTCCTTACCTGCCGATGCGTTGCATCGCCCGCATACGGGTGCCGCGGGTGCACCGGAAGCTGGTTGCAGCGCTCGACCACGCGCCGCACCGTATCGATGCCGGAGAAGTCGAGACCCGGGTCGACGCCCTGTGCGTCGAGGTTCATCGCGACCGTGACGAGGTCCACGTTGCCGGTGCGCTCACCGTTGCCGAACAGACATCCTTCGACGCGATCGGCGCCCGCCAGCAGCGCCAGTTCCGTGGCGGCCACGGCAGTGCCGCGATCGTTATGCGGATGCACCGACAGCACGATGCTGTCGCGATAGCTGAGATTGCGGTCCATCCACTCGATCTGATCGGCGAACACGTTAGGTGTTGCGGCCTCGACGCTCGCGGGCAAGTTGACGATCATCTTGTGATCGCGCGTAGGCCGCCATGTCTGCGCGACCGCGTCGCATACTTCGCGCGCGTACGGGAGTTCGGTTGCGTTGAAGGTTTCGGGCGAATACTGGAATGTCCAGTGTGTGTCGGGCCGCGCCTCGGCGTGTTCCTTGATGATGCGCGTACCTTCTACAGCGAGGGCTTTGATCTGCTCCTTCGACTGGTTGAAGACGATCTTGCGAAACGACGGACAGATTGCGTTGTACAGGTGCACGATGGCGCGCGGCGCGCCTTCGAGCGACTCGAACGTACGCGCGATCAGTTCGGCGCGCGCGGGCACGAACACTTCGATCGTCACGTCGTCGGGAATGCGTTTTTCTTCGATCAGTTTGCGGACGAAATCGAAGTCGGTTTGCGAGGCCGACGGGAAACCGACTTCGATTTCCTTGAAGCCGATCGCCACCAGCATCTCGAAGAATTCGAGCTTTTGTGCGGCATTCATCGGTTCGATCAGCGCCTGATTGCCGTCACGCAGATCGGTGCTCATCCAGATCGGCGCCTGGTTGATCGTGCGGCTCGGCCATTTTCGGCCGGTGAGGCGTACAGCGGGAAAGGGACGGTATTTCTCAGCGGGATTGCGCAACATGAGGAGCCTCGTTCGTGGTGTCGTATGCGAAAGGGTGTGGCCTCGAGCGGCTGGCGGGCTGCCACGGATGCACGGCCCGCCAGCCACTGGCTAGCGGCAACAACGAACGGGCGCGAACGAACAACGTCATGACGACGGCGAAAACGAACGTGGGTGATGCCCATGCGACGTGCATTTGATCCTCGCGCTTCGTCCGAACGGTAAACGGACGAATGCAAACGACTACAGGTTGTGAAGAACTACGCTTGGGGGTGATGCGGGAACTGCGGAACTGCTTTGAGGACCGCGCTTTGGGCAACGAAAGTTGCCAACGCGCGGCGCTACGCCTGGCTTACGCTAGACGTAGCGATAGGGGCCGCGCTAGGCGGCCGGAGGTAATTCGGAGGGTGTTCGGAAGGGAACGCATAGGTCCAATGTATGACGGCTCGTAGCGGCCTGTCAACCCGCGGCTGTCATATCCGGCGCGTGAGCGCGGCGCTGCAGGCGCTGCCTTGTGCGCCCGTGTGTACGTAACACGAGCGCAATGTGGGCACTAAGCGGGTATTTGCGCGACATCCACGATCAGCTCCACCTGGCGCTCGATCGCACTTGGCACGGGCGCTTCGCCGCGCAGCACGGCGCTGATCCACGCGGCCGTGGTCGCGGCGTCGCGAGCCTCGGGCAGCTCGACTTCAGGCGCGTCGGGCGACGAGCGCTCGTGCGGCACGCGCGTTTCGCAGATGCCGTCATGCAGCCAGTCCACCTGCACCTGGCGCCGCGTGTCGGCCACCGCTTCACCCTCAGTGCCACGCGCGAGCAGGGCGCCGCCCGCTGCAGCGTCCGGGTGCGTGTTGAACAATTGCGTGAGACTGTCACGATACGGCGGATGTGTGTAGTTCACGAGCCGCAATCCCGCAGGCGCGAACGGCTGCAGGATTTTCACGAGCGTATGCGTCGAGTTGCGCACACCCATGCGCCGGCGCAGTGAAAGAAGGTGCGCCAGCTTCGGTGCGAGGACGTCGATCGGCGCGAACGCGAGGCGGCGTTCGGCGAGACCGTCTTCGATATCGGCGTGCGATTGCGCGTGCGGGATCTGCAGATGCGTGAAAATTTCGGCGCTTGTCACGCGGCCCGGATCTTCGGTAACGCCATGCACCAGCACCGGCACACCTTCGCGCGCCAACAGCAGCGCCAGTAGCGGCGCCAGGTTGGGCTGTTTGCGCGCGCCGTTGTAGCTGGGTATCGAGACGGGCCGGAAGGCCGCATGGGGCAAATGAACCGGTTCGAACGACGCATGCGCGCCGGCCAGCATAGCGGCGAGTTCGTCGGCGGTTTCGCCCTTCACGCGATAGGCGAGCAACACGGCGCCGAGTTCGAGATCGGCCACGCGGCCGTCGAGCATCGCGGTGTAGAGCGCGCGCGTGTCCTCGGCGGTCAGGGCGCGGGCACCGTTCGGGCCGCGGCCGATTTCCTTGATATAGCGGGCACAGGGGAACGGATTGGCGGAGTCGGCGGAGTCGGTCATCGGGCGCAATGGGACGGGGGCGTGCCGCGTTTGGGCGGCCGGCCACGGTATTGAAAGGACACTGTTCGGTGTGAGTATCGCATCTATGGCGATCCGGCGGTCCGGCAACCCCTTGGACGATGCGCCGGGACGACCGGTCCATGCACGCCGGTGGCGATTGGCTGCACCGCGCTTTGCTGCGCGTTACACTCGATGTTTTATCGCCGCGCGGACGCGGCACAATCCAGAAAACGGAGAACGGGATGAGTTACGTATTTGCACCCGCACCGGTGGTCGCGGTGCCGGTCGTGGGGTCCAGCGAGCAGTTCGCGGTGCGTCGCATCTACTGTGTGGGCCGCAATTACGAGGCACACGCGCGCGAGATGGGGCACGATCCCGAGCGTGAACCGCCGTTCTTCTTCGCCAAGCCGGCCGACGCCGTGCTGTATGTCGCGCCGGGTGCGACCGGCGAATTCCCCTATCCGTCGCTGTCGAAGAACGTCCACTTCGAGATGGAGCTGGTGGCCGCGATCGGTAAAGGCGGCAAGAACATTCCGGCCGAAAGCGCACTCGAGCATGTGTACGGCTATGCGCTCGGTCTCGACATGACGCGCCGCGATCTGCAGGCCGAAGCGAAGAAGCTGGGCCGTCCGTGGGATACCGCGAAGGGCTTCGATCACTCGGCGCCGCTCGGCCCGATTCATCCGGTAACGACGGTCGGCCATGTCGGCAAGGGCGCGATCTGGTTGTCGGTGAACGGCGAGGAGAAACAGAACTCGGACGTGTCGCAACTGATCTGGTCGGTGGCCGAGACGATCGCCTACCTGTCGACGCTGTTCGAACTGCAGCCGGGCGACCTGATTTTCACCGGCACGCCGGAAGGCGTGGGCGCCGTGGTGCAGGGCGACCTCATGAAGGGCGGTGTGGACGGGCTCGGCGAGCTCAGCGTACGCGTCGTCTGAAGCGCGCCTGGAGGAGACACACAAAATGAAGCTTTATAGCTATTTCCGTAGCTCGGCGTCCTATCGCGTGCGCATCGCGCTCAACGTGAAGAACCTGCCGTACGACTACGTGCCGGTGCACCTCGTGCGCGAAGGCGGCGAGCAGTTGAAGCCCGAGTACCGGAAGGTGAATGTCGACGGCATCGTGCCCACGTTCGTCGACGGTAACGACGTGATGCCGCAGTCGCTCGCGATCATCGAGTATCTGGAGGAAACGCATCCGGAACCGCCGCTCTTGCCCGGAACGCCGGCCGACCGCGCGTATGTGCGCGCGATCGCGTTGCAGGTGGCGTGCGAGATTCATCCGCTGAACAATCTGCGCGTGCTGAAGTATCTGAAACACACGCTGCGGGTGGACGACGAAGCGAAAGACGCGTGGTACAAGCATTGGGTCGAAGCGGGTTTTGCGACGCTCGAGGCGCATCTGGCAGCCGACCCGCGCACCGGCAAGCTGTGTTTCGGCGACACGCCGACATTGGCCGACGCCTGTCTGATTCCGCAGGTGTTCAACGCGCAGCGCTTCAAGGTCGACACGGCGAAGTTTCCAACGATTCAGCGTATCTACGACCACGCAACGCAACTTGACGCGTTTGTTCGTGCAGCACCGGGTGTTCAGCCCGACGCGGAGTGATGCGGTGGTTTGAATAAAAAAAGGGCGCTCGCAAGAGTGCCCTTTTTGCTTGTTTCGCGATCGCGACGATCGTTCCTGAATTCAACCGCCCAGCAAGGCGTCCGAAAATTCTTCTGCGCTGAAAGGCTGCAAGTCCTCCACCTTTTCACCGACACCGATGAAGTACACCGGGATCGGACGCTGACGCGCGATTGCCGCGAGAATGCCGCCCTTCGCCGTGCCGTCGAGCTTGGTGACGATCAGACCAGTGAGGCCGAGCGCGTCGTCGAAGGCTTTTACTTGCGCGAGCGCGTTCTGGCCGGTGTTCGCGTCGATCACCAGCAGCACCTCATGCGGTGCGCCGTCCTGCGCCTTGCCGATCACGCGCTTCACCTTGCGCAGTTCTTCCATCAGATGCAACTGGGTCGGCAGACGGCCGGCCGTGTCCGCCATCATGACGTCGATCTTGCGCGCACGCGCGGCGCCGACCGCGTCGTAAATCACGGCGGCCGGGTCGCCGCTTTCCTGCGACACCACCGTCACGTTGTTGCGCTGGCCCCAGATCGCGAGCTGCTCGCGGGCGGCGGCGCGGAACGTGTCGCCCGCAGCCAGCAACACCGACTGATCGAAGCTCTGCAAATGCTTGGCGAGCTTGCCGATGCTGGTGGTTTTGCCCGCACCGTTCACGCCCGCGATCATTACGACCAGCGGTTGCGCATGGCCGAGCATCAGCGATTTTTCCAGCGGCTTGAGCAGGTCGATCAGCAGGGTGCGCAGCGCCGCTTTCACCTGCTGGGGATCGGTGAGACGCTCGGTGCGCACCTTCTCGCGCAGCGATTCGAGCAGGAACTCGGTGGCCTCGACGCCCGCGTCCGACATCAACAGGGCGGTTTCGAGTTCTTCGTACAGGTCCTCGTCGATTTTCGTACCGACAAAAATGCCGGTCAGGCTCGAACTCGTTTTCGACAGGCCGGTTTTCAGGCGGGTGAGCCAGGAGCGCTTGGCGCTGGCATCCTGCTGGGGCGGCGGGACGATTTCGACGGCTTCGAGCGCGGTTGCGCCGGGTTCGCCGGCGGACGGCACGTTAGCCGGCTGCGTCTCGACCTTAACCGGCGCAACCGGCCGTGGCGCCGGCGGCGTCAGGGGCGCAACCGGCGCCTTTGCGGCGGGTTCGGCCGCCGCGGCTTGCGGCGCGGTTGGCGATTCTTCTGGCGCGTTGTCGGACTCTTTCGAACCCTTGAATCGTTTGAAAAAGCTGAACATGATCTGGCGTGGTGAGAGCGCGCGCCGATGCGCGCAGCCGGGACAAGCCCGTGGGAGCGGCAGACAGCGTTGCGATGCGGGATGCAAGGCGCTGGAAGCCGCACATTTTATCAGGCGCGCCGCCACCCGTCGTATTGGCCGGACGGCCAGGCTGGACGCCGTGCGCCCCTGTGGTAACGTTGGCCCTCCAGTCCCTACGCATCGGCGTGGCGGGCATCCCTATCACGTATTCGAAACTGCATGCCCCGTTCTGCTCCCTCACGCGCCCATGGCGCTTCGTCCAAAGGCGGCAAGCCGCACGCCATCCGTATCATTGGCGGCGACTGGAAGCGCACGCCGCTGCCCGTGCTCGATCTCGACGGCCTGCGTCCCACGCCCGACCGCGTGCGCGAAACGCTGTTCAACTGGCTCGGCCAACGGCTGGACGGCCAGCGCTGCCTCGATCTGTTCGCCGGCAGCGGCGCGTTGGGCTTCGAGGCCGCCTCGCGCGGCGCGGCGCGCGTATTGATGGTCGAGCGCAACGCGCGGGCCGCCGGCCAGTTGCGGGCCAACCAGGAGCGCCTGTCAGCGCGTACGATCGAAATCGCGGAAGCTGACGGCTTGCGTCTCGCAGCGAGTCTCGCGCCGGGATCGTTCGACGTGATTTTCCTCGATCCGCCGTTCGGCGACGATCTGCTCGACAAGGCGCTCGCACTGGCCGTGCCGCTGCTCAGCCCGGAGGGTTTTCTTTATGTGGAGGCGGGTGTTGCGCTCGAACTCGAGGGGAACGAGACGCTCGCCGGTTGGGAAATCGTGCGGCAGGGCAAAGCGGGCGCTGTCCACTTTCATTTGCTGCAGCGCGAAAATAAGGAATAATGCGCGTTCCAAAACAAGCAGCGGACGGTTACCGTCACGCGTGCGGTCGGTGCCAAATGCGTCGCGTGGACGCTTTGACGTGCCCATTTGTCTGAAGAGAGGAGAAGTCTCATGGTAGTCGCCGTGTACCCGGGCACGTTCGACCCGCTGACGCGCGGTCACGAAGACCTCGTTCGACGCGCGTCGAGTATTTTCGACACACTGGTGGTGGGCGTTGCCGACAGCCGCAACAAGAAGCCGTTTTTCACCCTGAAAGAGCGTCTGGACATCGCTCATGAGGTGCTCGGGCACTACCCGAACGTTCAGGTGATGAGCTTCAAAGGGCTATTGAAGGACTTCGTCCGCAGCAATAACGCGCGCGTGATCGTGCGTGGCCTGCGCGCCGTCTCGGACTTCGAATATGAGTTCCAGATGGCCGGTATGAACCGTTATCTGCTACCGGACGTCGAGACCATGTTCATGACGCCGTCCGATCAATACCAGTTCATCTCCGGCACCATCGTGCGTGAAATCGCACAACTGGGCGGCGATGTCAGCAAGTTCGTGTTCCCGTCGGTCGAAAAATGGCTGAAGGAGAAGGTTGCTTTGCTGGATCCGAATGACGGTGTTTCGGCGGGACAACCTTAACCGGCGTAAACTGTTGGTTTGACGGATCAAAGCTGGCTTCGGCTGGCGCGAAGTGAGAGAAGTATGGCCTTGATGATTACCGACGAGTGCATCAATTGCGACGTGTGCGAGCCCGAGTGCCCGAACGACGCGATTTCGATGGGCGCGGAAATCTATGTAATCGACCCGAAGAAATGCACCGAATGTGTCGGTCATTTCGACGAGCCTCAGTGTATTCAGGTCTGTCCGGTCGAGTGCATTCCGCGCGACCCGGAGCATCTGGAGACGGCGGAAGGTTTAATGGCGAAGTATCACGCACTGCAGGCTGCGAAGCTTGCTTGAGCGTTGAATGAGGGTGAACGGCGAGGCATCTGCCTCGCCGTTTTCTTTAGTAGCAACGCTTGGTGTCGCGTGCGCTTATCCTGGTCGCTATCCGACGTAAGCGCTGAAAATGTCGCGCAGTGCGTCCAGCAGAATGCCGCATTCGGTATCGGTGCCGACCGAGATCCGCAGATGCTGGTCGATTCGCGCTGCCTTGAAATGGCGCACGAAGATTTCCTTTTCCTTTAGCCGTGTCATGAGCGTCGCGGCGTCGTAGCCTTCGTGACGCGCGAACAGCAAGTTCGCCGCCGACGGCACCACCTCGAAACCCAGTGCGGTCAAACCAGCCGCTAGCCGCTCACGGCTGGCAATCACCCTGGCGCAGTTGTCGCGGAACCACGCATCGTCCTCATAGGCTGCGGTGGCCGCGGCTTGCGCGAGACGGTCGAGCGGATACGAGTTGAAACTGTCCTTCACGCGGTTCAGCGCGTCAATCAATCCGGGATTGCCGAACGCGAGGCCGACGCGCATGCCGGCCAGCGAGCGCGATTTCGATACCGTCTGGATCACCAGCAGATTGGGATAGCGGTCGATCAGGGCGATGGCCGATTCGGCGCCGAAATCGACATAAGCCTCGTCGATTACCACGACCGAGTCGGTGTTGCGCGCCACCAGCCGTTCGATATCGGCGAGCGGCAGCGGTCGTCCGGTCGGCGCGTTCGGGTTCGGAAACAGTATGCCGCCGTTCGGTGCGGCGTAGTCGTCGACCTGGATGGCGAAGCTGTCGTCGAGTGCGATGGTCCGATAGTCGACTTCGAAGAGCCGCGCGTAGGTCGGGTAGAAACTGTAGGTGATATCTGGAAACAGCAACGGTTTGTCGTGCTTCAGTAACGCCTGAAAGGTGAGCGCGAGTACTTCGTCCGAACCGTTGCCTGCAAACACCTGTTCCGGGCGAATGCCATGAAACGCGGCGACCGTTTCGCGTAACTTGCGCGCGCTCGGGTCGGGATAGCGCCGCAGCGACTCGCCCGCGGCCCCCAGTTCCTGCCGGATCGCTTCAAGCACGCGTGGCGACGGCGGATAAGGGTTCTCGTTGGTGTTCAGCTTCACCGGGTGCGCGATCGCCGGTTGCTCGCCCGGCACGTACGGCGTCAGACGATGAACGATGTCACTCCAGTAGCGGCTCAAGCGATTCTCCTGTTGATGGCGATACGGCGATACGGCGATACGGCGATACGGCGATACGGCGATACGGCGATACGGCGATACGGCGATACGGCGATACGGTTGCGGGCAGGGCGCGCTCAGGGATTGTTGCGATGCAGTTGCATCGTCGCCCGTTCAAACTCGCCCTTGATGATTTGCGGCATCACGGCCAACGCCCGTTCGACCGACGCATCGATCACATCCTGTTCTTCCCGTCGCGGTGGTTTGAGCACGTAGTTGGCGACGTCCGGCTTGGCGCCGGCTCGCGCGCTTTCCGGAATCAGGTCACGGGGATGGCCGATGCCGATCCGCAGCCGCCAGTACTGCTGCGAGGACAAATGGGCGGTGATGTCCTTCAGCCCGTTATGGCCGCCGCTGCCGCCACCGAGCTTCAGTTTGACGCTGCCAGGCGGCATGTCGAGTTCATCGTGCGCAACCAGGATTTCGTCCGGAAGAATCTTGAAGAACTGCGCGAGCGCCACAACCGATTGCCCCGAGCGGTTCATATACGTCTGCGGTTCCAGCAGATGTACTTCTTCGCCATGCAGCCGGGCCTTCGCGTAGAAACCGTGGAAGCGCCGCTCGTCGCGCAGCGTCGTGCCTGCTTCGCGCGCCAGTTGATCGACAAGCCAGAAGCCGGCATTGTGGCGTGTCGCGGTGTATTCAGCGCCCGGATTGCCGAGCCCGACGATCAGCTTGATCATGATTGCGTAGGTCCATCTGGCCCGCGCGCCGAATGCGGCCGAGCCGAAAAAAACCGAAAAAAAACCCGCCGGGGCGAACCTCGGCGGGTCACATCGACCGTTTCATTGAAACGGCTCGAGAGGATTGCTTGCTCAGCGCCCAACAGGCACTTAGGCAGCCGGCTTTTCGCCTTCACCCGCAGCAGCAGCGGCGTCGCTTTCAGCGACTGCGCCAGCCGGGATCGTTGCCAATGCGACGACCGGGTTTTCTGCGTCAACGTGAGCAACCAGTGCCACGCCTGCCGGCAGGACGATGTCCTTGGCGTGCAGCGAGTGGCCTGCTTCGATCTTCACCAGGTCGACTTCGAGGAATTCCGGCAGTGCCGACGGCAGGCACTCGATTTCGATTTCGTTGAGGACGTGCGAGATCACCGCGCCCGACAGCTTCACTGCCGGGTTGGTTTCCTGGTTCATGAAGTGCAGCGGCACCTTGGTGTGCAGCTTTTTCTTCGCGTCGACACGTTGGAAGTCCACGTGCAGCACGAGCTGACGGAACGGGTGGTATTGCACGTCGCGCAGCAGAACCTGTTGCGACTTGCCACCGATTTCCAGGTCGAGGATCGACGAGTGGAAAACTTCTTTCTTCAGCGCGTGCCAAAGTGCGTTGTGGTCCAGTTCGACCAATTGCGTTTCAGCACCAGCGCCATATACGATGCCCGGGGTCTTACCCGAGATACGCAGGCGGCGGCTCGCACCCGTACCTTGCAAGGAACGCTCGAAAGCGACTACTTTCATATTGAATCTCCAATGCACTGCCCGCGACCAGGCAGTAAAAACGGGGCCTCCAAGCCATTACGGCTGAGGCCCCAGAGCGATGGCACGAACCTTCGTCCGTTCATGCCAATTGTGCAAAAGTGCGGCGCGCGGTACTGCATGCCGCGCCGCGCCTTCGCAAATACTTAACTTTCAGCGAACAGCGACATCACCGAATCGCCGCGGCGAATCCGCGAGAACGTTTCGGCGAGCAGGCCGGCGCTGCTCAGCGAACGGATCTTGGCGCACGAACGGGCTTCTTCGCCGAGCGGGATCGTATCGGTGACAACGAGTTCATCGAGTGCGGAAGCGGCAATACGCTCGCCTGCACCGCCCGACAGAACCGGGTGGGTGGCGTAAGCGAACACCTGTTTCGCACCGCGTTCCTTCAAAACCTGAGCTGCCTTGCAAAGCGTGCCTGCGGTGTCGACCATGTCGTCCATGATCACGCAGGTGCGGCCTTCGACTTCGCCGATGATGTTCATCACTTCGGCTACATTCGCCTTCGGGCGGCGTTTGTCGATGATCGCGAGATCGCAATTCAGTTGCTTGGCCAATGCACGGGCACGCACCACGCCGCCGACGTCCGGCGAAACGACCAGCAGGTTCTCGTAGTTCTGCTTGCGCAGATCGCCGAGCAGCACGGGCGTAGCGTAGATATTGTCGACCGGGATGTCGAAGAAACCTTGAATCTGGTCGGCGTGCAGATCCATCGTAATGATCCGCTCGACGCCAGCGATTTCCAGCATGTTCGCCACGATCTTCGCCGAGATGGCGACACGCGCCGAACGCGGGCGCCGATCTTGACGGGCATAACCGAAGTAGGGGATGGCTGCGGTGATCCGGCCTGCGGATGCGCGCTTGAGCGCATCGACCATGATCATCAGTTCCATCAGATTGTCATTCGCCGGCGCGCAGGTGGACTGCAGGACGAAGACATCCTTGCCACGCACGTTTTCCTGAATCTCGACCTGGATTTCACCGTCCGAGAAACGGCTAACCATTGCTTTGCCGAGGGGAATACCGAGGATTTTGACGACTTCCTGTGCAAGCGCGGGATTTGCGTTGCCAGTAAAAACCATCAGGCCGTCATGGCTGCTCATCGTGCACCTACTTCAGGCTGGGGGCGAGGGAAATGCGAGAATTTTTGGCAGGGGAGGAAGGAGTCGAACCTTCGAATGCCGGAATCAAAATCCGGTGCCTTAACCAACTTGGCGACTCCCCTACACTAACTTTGAGCTTCACCGAACGAGGGAACGTTCGACGATGCAAAACTTATGACGCGAAAGCAAAGAGTGGATGCTGATCGAGACCTGCAGTCACTGCGCTGTTCCATTCGGCTGGCAGTCTGGCTTGCACCGATTCTGCTTCAGCTTTACTACGGAACGCTGCAAATACACTTGCACCTGACCCAGACATCCGCGCTGGCGCGATGGTTTCAAACCACCGCAGCACTCGCGCTACTTCCGCGTATTTTCCCACGACAACTTGCTGCATGTCATTCCGGCCGAAACTTTCTGGCCATTCAGTGTTGCAGCTAAGTTCTGCAGGAAAGTCCGTAATTATGAGGGGTTTCGAATCTCTTGTCAACGCTTTTTCGGAAAAAATCGCTGCAGTCGGAACATGAACCCTCGGCGTCACTACCAGGAAATGACGCGGCGGCAATTGTACAACGTCTAAAGCCTCTCCGACACCCTGTGCGAACGCATTTTTCCCAAAAACAAAGAATGGCACGTCCGCGCCGAGCTTCAATGCCAGCGCCTGCAACTCCAGTCGCGGCAAATCGAGTTTCCAGAGACGGTTCAGCGCGAGCAGCGTGGTGGCCGCGTCGGAACTGCCGCCGCCAAGGCCCGCACCCATCGGCAGGCGCTTGTCGATTTCGATATCGACACCCTCGGGAGAGCCGGTATGCGCTTTCAGGAGTGTCGCCGCACGCACGGTGAGGTCGTGTTCAGGCGGCACGTCGGCGATTTCAGTGCTGCGCGTGATGAGGCCGTCGTCGCGCCGCCTGAAGTGCAGCGTGTCGCCCCAGTCGAGCAACTGGAACACGGTTTGCAGCGTGTGATAGCCATCGGGCCGGCGGCCGGTGATGTGGAGGAAGAGGTTGAGTTTCGCTGGTGCGAGGCAATCGCGCAGCGAATCGGTCGTTTCAATCATGAGTCTGGGTTGCATGCGCCATCGCGGCGCGCAAGAAGCGGTAAGGGTTGCGCTCGTGAACAGGGGTGACTACTGATCCAGCACGAGCTTGATGTCGAGCGGTGGTTCCGAGCGGCTCAGGTTCAGGCGCTTCACGCCGGTGGCCGGCGCATCGGCATAGGCCAGGTAGTCGATCGTCCAGCCGTCCTGCATGATCTGCTTCAGACGCGAGGGCTGGTCCGGATCCTTCTCTGTCTTCGCGCGTGAAGTGGGCGCCGGCGAAGGCTGCAGCCAGTAGCGGAGCCCTTCGACCGGCAGCGCGAAGCCGAGCGCGTTCTGCATGAGCGTGGAGACGTTGTCGGCGGTGAGCGGCTGACGGTTGGGCAACTCGAGCGTGGCGGACGCAGGCGACGAGGTCACGATCGCGAGTGTCTGTCCAAGCGGATTGCGCAATTGCAAGGTGACCGTATCACCCGTTTCCTGCCAGGTGAAGTTGCCATAGGCATTGCGCTGCTGGCCGTTCTGATCGTTGTACTGGATCGCGAAACGGCCCTGATAAGCGCGGCTGGTCTGGGTGGAAACGGCTGTTGCCGCGTTCGATGTGGACGGCCCCTGCGGTTGCACCGATGCGCAACCGGCCAACGCGACAACCGCTGCCGCTACGAACCCGAGCGCAGCGCCACGCGGCGCCCGGGGATAAGAGATCAAGCGGGAAAGACGCATCAAAGATCGTTTACCTGAAGACGTTGCAGCGTTTTGACCAATGTGTCGTTGTCCGGTTCGAGCTTGCGCGCATCGCGGAAGGCAGCGCGGGCTTGATCCTGCGCTCCGGTTTTCCATAAGACTTCGCCGAGGTGCGCTCCGATTTCGGCGTTCGGCTGCAGGTCGTACGCTTTGCGCAGGAGCTTGATTGCGTCTGTCGTATTGCCCATCCGGTACTTGACCCAGCCGACGCTGTCCATGATGAACGCGTCGTTCGGCGCCAGTGACGATGCCTTCTCGATCAGCTTGTCGGCTTCCGGCAGGCGCAGGTTGCGATCGGCAAGTGAATAGCCGAGCGCGTTGTATGCCTGCGGATTGTCCGGCTGCGTCTGGATCAGCTTGCGCAGTTGCGCTTCCATGACATCGTAATGACCGGTCTTTTCGGCGGACATGGCGTAGTCATAGGTGAGATCGGGGTCGTCGGGGAAGGCGGCCGTTGCTTGTTGCAGGCGTGTTTCCGCCTCCGGGTAGCGCTTCGCGTCGAACAGAATGGCGGCGTCGGTGCGTGCGATCAGCGCCTGGTCGCGCGGATCGGGTGACTGCAGGCTGGCCAGCAACCTGCGCGCGTCGTCCGTCTTGCCCTGCTTGGCGAGCAATTGAGCCCGCGTGATCTGGGCCGGCATGAATTGCTGGCTTGAAGGAGAAACCTTGTTCAGCCAGTCGCTTGCGGCCGCTTCGTTCTTCTGTTCGAGCGCCAGTTGCGCAAGATAGATATACGCCTGGCCCGGATCGGCGCCCGGCGTTTTTTCAGCTTGCTGCGCGTACTGGGTCAGATAGGTCTGCGCGTCGTTGAAATTCTTCTGCTGGATCTTGATCAGCGCGAGCGCCATCAGCGGCGTGAGGTCGGCCGCGTTGTTCTTGTGCATGACCTCGAACTGCTTTTGCGCGTCGTCCAGACGGTCGCTCGCGAGATACATCTGGGCGAGCGCGAGACGCGCGTCATGCGATTTCGGATTCTGCTGCACATACTTTTCGAGCGACGCGATCCCTTCCTTGCGCTCCTCCGGACCCATCTGCGACAGCATCAGCGCGGCCGGCAGATAGTCGGGCTTGAGCGTGAGCGCCTGTTCGAGCGATTTGCGCGCACCCGGTGCGTCGTCGGAAACGAGTTGCTGGCGTGCGATGGCCAGTTGCGCCTCGGGCCGGTTCAGGTCGTTTTTCAGCAGGTCTTGCAACACGTGCAAGCCGCCGATCCGGTTGGGACCGCGCGAGAGCAGCAGCTGCAGCGCCAGAATCGCGCTGCCGCGATTGTCGGCCGGCACTTTCGCGAGTTCTCGCGCGAGTACCGGTTCGGCGTCGTCAGGTTTGCCTGACAGCACGAGCAGGGATGCGTCGAGTTGCGCGGCGCGTTCCGAATCCGGCGCATACTGCTGCCACAATTGCGCGGCGGCCAAAGCGTCCGATGGGCTTTGCGCGGCCAGCGCAATTTCCGTGGCGCGTTGCGCCATGCGCGGATCGTGCGTGTCGCGCGCGAGCGCGAGGTAGGTCTGGTAGGCGGGCGCCGGCTGGTCGCGTTGCAACGCGACTTCAGCGGCGAGCACCTGGAATACGATCTGGCTGGACAACGGCACGTTCGGCAGGGACTTCTGGTCTTCTGCCGTTGCCGGGCCGAGCGGGTCCGGCAGGGTGACGGAGGTGTCATCCGAGTCGGGCGATGGATCCTGCGCGTGCGCAGGCACGGCGGCCAGCGCCCAGACGGCGAGCGCGGCGGTACCGAGCATACGGCGAGCGGACACGGCCTGCAGCACGCGGGATGCGCTAGCCGGGCGCTTCGAAAACAGCTTCACGAAGGACAAGTTCATGGAAATCCGTTCAATGTTTCGGACGATTGTAACGCGCTCGCTACAATAAGCGCACAACCACTCACGCAAGTTGCAGACCAGTTAGACATGCCAGAGTTGCCAGAAGTTGAGGTTACCCGAAGGGGAATCGAACCGTATGTGTCCGGGCGCAAGGTTGAACGCGTCGATGTGCGCACGCCCGCGCTGCGTTGGCCGATTCCGGCGGACCTTGCGAAAACCTTGCGCGGCAGCGTGGTGCGCAAGGTAGAGCGGCGCGGCAAGTATCTGTTGTTCGAAATCGATGCCGGCTGGTTCATTGTGCATCTCGGCATGACCGGTACGCTGCGTGTGCTGCGCCATGTGCCGCGCCCGCCGGCTGCGGCGAAGCACGATCACATCGACTGGATTTTCGACGAATTCATTTTGCGCTATCGCGACCCGCGGCGCTTCGGCGCGGTGCTGTGGCACCCGCGCGAAACCGGCAATGTGCTGGAGCATCCGCTGCTCGCGGGCCTTGGTGTCGAGCCGTTTTCGCCGGCGTTTTCCGGCGCGCTGATGCACCGGCTCACGCGCGGGCGCAAGGTGTCGGTGAAACAGGCGTTGCTGGCGGGGGAGATCGTGGTCGGCGTGGGTAATATCTACGCTTCGGAAAGCCTCTTTCGCGCCGGTATCCGGCCCACCACCGCAGCGGGTCGCGTCTCGCTCGTGCGCTACGACCTGCTGGCGGACGCGGTGCGCGTCACGCTCGCCGCAGCGATCGAGAAGGGCGGCAGCACGTTGCGTGATTTCGTCGGCAGCGATGGCGAAAGCGGTTACTTCCAGCTCGACTATTTCGTCTATGATCGCGCGGGGCTGCCATGCCGCGTGTGTGGAACGCCGATCAAACAGATCGTGCAGGGGCAGCGCTCCACGTATTTCTGTCCCACCTGCCAGCGTTAATTCTTCAATGCCATCTCGTATAAGCCCGTCTGCTCCGTCCGCTGCGTCTGCTTTCCCGGTTATGTCTGATTTTTCCGCGCGGCTGATTGCGTGGCAGCGCCAGCATGGCCGTCATGACCTGCCGTGGCAGAACACGCGTGATCCATATCGCATCTGGCTGTCGGAAATCATGCTGCAGCAGACGCAGGTATCGACGGTGATTCCGTACTACGCGAAGTTTCTTGCGCGTTGTCCGGATGTGGCCTCGCTCGCCGCCGCGCCGGCGGACGATGTGATGGCGTTGTGGGCCGGCCTCGGCTACTACTCGCGCGCGCGCAATCTGCACCGCTGCGCGCAGGTGGTCGTCGAGCAGCATGGCGGTGCGTTTCCCGCGTCGGCCG
The DNA here is from genome assembly GCF_003610895.1 of Paraburkholderia fungorum. Lineage (GTDB taxonomy): Bacteria > Pseudomonadota > Gammaproteobacteria > Burkholderiales > Burkholderiaceae > Paraburkholderia > Paraburkholderia fungorum_B. Next base: position 60,774 of record NZ_MCAS01000010.1, on the reverse strand, counting down.
ACGCGCTCGCGGAATTGCCGGGCATCGGCCGCTCGACGGCGGCGGCCATTGCCTCTTTTGCATTCGGCGCGCGGGCCACGATTCTCGACGGCAACGTGAAGCGCGTGTTGGCGCGTGTATTCGGTGTCGAAGGTTTCCCGGGTGAAAAGAAAGTCGAGAATGCGATGTGGACGCTGGCGGAATCGCTGCTGCCGTCCAACGCATCGGAAAACGACGTCAGTGCGTACACGCAAGGCTTGATGGACCTCGGTGCAACGCTGTGTGTGCGCGGCAAGCCGGATTGCCTGCGCTGCCCGTTCGCCGTCGACTGCGTGGCCAACGTGACCGGACGTCAGCGTGTACTGCCCACGGCACGGCCAAAGAAAGCTGTGCCGACACGCCGCACATGGATGCTGGTGCTGCGCGACGGTAATGCGGTGATGCTGGAAAAGCGCCCGCCGTCAGGCATCTGGGGCGGCTTGTGGAGCCTGCCCGAAGCCGCTGACGAAGCCGCACTCGCCGAGCGCGCGCGCGCCTTCGGCGGCGAAGGCGCAGCCTCGCCGCTCGCGCCGCTTACGCACGTTTTTACGCATTTCAAGCTGGATATCGAGCCGCGGCTCGTCGAGCTGGATCGCGGTGCGGGCGCATTCTCCGCGCTAGGCGACGCGGATACCGCGTGGGTTCCACTAAGCGATCTCGACTCGTTCGGCGTGCCCGCGCCGGTGCGCAAACTGCTGGATGGCTTGCAGGGCTCGTTGATTTAAGCAATCACCAGCAAAACGATTCCGGGCAACCGACGCCGAATCAAAGTAGCTGATGCTGCTGCATATAGTGATGAACCACGTCGATTCGCGCGCCCGCGTCCTGCAATTCCATAAGCTTTTGCCTTGCGCGAAGGGCGATCGGCAGCACTTCCGCGAGCCGGTTCGACACCCATGACGGATCTTCCAGTCTGAACGGCTCCGCGAACGGCAAACTGTCGGGATCGCGTTCGCGGATCGTGGCGATGATCCGTTCGAGTACTTCCGAGCACGCGCCGAACTTGGCCAGTTGCTCATTGCCCTCGAGCGGTATGTCGTCGCCGAGCGGCTCCGCCATGCCAACCAGCAAACCGCTCGTTTCCACCCGATGCGACAGCAGGCGAAACCGCCGCGTGCCCCGTGCCCGAATCAGCAGCATGCCGAAGGCTTCGACATCGCACTCTTCGATTTCGGCGAGGCAGCCAATTGCTTCGGGTACCGAAGGCTCTTCAGCGCGCGCCACTTCGGCGCCGCTTTTCAGCAGACACACGCCGAACGGTGTTTTGTCGCGCAAACAGTCGCGCGCCATGTCGAGGTAGCGCGCTTCGAAGATTTTCAGTGGCAACAATCCATCTGGAAACAGCACCGTATGCAGCGGAAACAGCGGCACATCGGCAAGCACTGTAGAAGAAGACATGGCGCAACGCTTCGAGTTGAGGCCGCGCGATACGGCCGGTTAAGCCACTAACTTCGATGATTCGCCGATAGGAATCGGCGCATCGCGGTGCCGCACAATGACATTCGCCGACGTTGCGAGACGCGCGGCAAGCGTCTCCGCAATGAATACCGAGCGGTGCTGGCCGCCCGTGCAACCGATCGCGACCGTCAGATAACTACGATTGTCGTCGCGGAAATGCGGAAGCCATTTGACGAGAAACTTTTCGATGTCGTCGATCATTTCATGCACGACCGGCAGCGCATCGAGAAAATCCATCACCGGTTTGTCGAGGCCCGTGAGCGGCCGCAATTCATGATCGTAGTACGGGTTCGGCAGCGTGCGTACGTCGAAAACAAAATCAGCGTCGAGCGGCACACCGCGTTTAAAGCCGAAGGACTCGAACATCAGCACGAGCCCCGCATCTTCCTGTTCGATGAAGCGTTTCACCCATGCACGCAGCACGTTTGCGCGCAGATTGCTGGTGTCGATCTGGTGGCCAAACTCTGCGAGGCCTGCCACGAGTTCGCGCTCGCGTTCAATCGCTTCGGCGAGCGACGTCAACAGACCGACGTCCGCATCATGCGCGGTGGAACCGGACAGAGGATGGCGCCGGCGTGTTTCGGAGAAGCGTTGAATCAGCGACTGCGTGCTTGCGTTCAGGAAGAGTACACGTACGTCGTGGGCGCGCGACAGGTCGCGGATCATTGCGGGCATTTCGTCGAGCGAGGCGCTCGAACGCGCGTCGATAGCGACGGCGAGGCGTTCCTGGCCGTCGTCGGCGAGATAGTTGGCCAGTTGCGGCAGAAAACGCGGCGGCAGATTGTCGACGCAGTAATAGCCTGCGTCTTCAAGCGCGTTCAGGGCAACTGATTTGCCGGAGCCGGAAATACCGGTGATCAGGATTATGCGCATGGAGTCGTGGAATCCGTACAGTTCATCATAGCATCTGGTCCCCGTGCGCGTGCCGCGACAGCCGCCGTTTGCGGTCCTGACACAACGCCACGGGGTGCCGCGGATTCAGATCAATTTGCCGGGAAACTGGCTGTCCGGGTCCTGCATGGCGAGGCGCTGGCGATCCATGAAGTCGCGCAGCGTATCGATGCCGCGCAATTGCAGGATCGTGTTGCGCACGGCCGCTTCGACCAGCACCGCGAGATTGCGGCCGGCCGCAACCTGAATCGTGACTTTGCTGATCGGCAAGCCAAGTACGTCGACGGTCTGGCTTTCCAGCGGCAGTCGCTGGAATTCACCGTCGGGACGGCGCACCAGTTGCACGATCAGTTTCAGCTTCATTTTGCGGCGTACCGCGGTTTCACCGAAGATTGTCTTGATGTCGAGCAGGCCGAGACCGCGTACTTCGAGCAGGTTTTGCAGCAGCGGCGGGCAGCGCCCTTCGACGAAATCCGGGCCGAGGCGCACGAAATCCACCGCGTCGTCGGCGACGAGGCCGTGGCCACGGCTGATCAGTTCCAGCCCAAGTTCGCTTTTGCCGAGACCAGAATCGCCGGTGAGCAGCACGCCCATGCCGAGAATGTCGAGAAACACGCCGTGCAGCGTGGCGCGCGGCGCGAGAATGCGCGACATATAAAGGCGCAGGCTGTCGATCACCGCGGCGGCCGACATTGGCGTGGTGAAGAGCGGCGTGGACGAGCGCGTGCAGCGCAGCACCAGTTCAGGGGGTGCCGCGACGCCGCCCGCCACCACCAGAAATGGCGGTTCCAGCGCGATCAGCTCGGCCATGTGGCGCGAGCGGTCTTCGTCGGTTTGGCGCTTGTAGTAGTCGATCTCGGCGTCGCCGAGCACCTGGATCCGGTTCGGGTGGATCAGGTTCAAATGGCCGACGAGGTCGGCGCTCGACGTGGCATTGGCGACCGATTCCGAAGAAAAGCCGCGCTCCCAGCCTTCATGCCCCGTCAGCCAGCTCAGTTTCAGCGTGGCGGCGTTGTCGTCGAAAATGCTCTGGGCGTTGATGCTGGACGTATCCATGAGTCAGTGACTCCAGTGTGGGCCGCTTGCCGGGCAAAGAGGGGCGCTAACGCGGACCGTTTTTCTTGCTCAACTGTACCTGCACGCCGGCGGCGGGTAACCGGATACATGGCGGATACATGAGCGGACGCATAAGCAGGTGGATAAGCCGCCGGGTAAGCGGTCCGCGGACAATCGCCGATGCATCAAGGTTGCCACTGAGTGAGCAGGCGATGCAACGATTCGCGGTCTTCTTCCGTGTGCAGGCGCTCGCGGGCCTCGCGGTCGGACAGCAACTGGGCGATTTCCGAAAGGATTTCGAGGTGCTGCTGGGTGGCCTGTTCGGGCACAAGCAGGAAGATCAGCAGCGAGACCGGCTGGCCGTCGGGCGATTCGAAGGGGATGGGTTCGGCAAGCCGGACGAACGCGGCGAGCGGTTGCTTCAAGCCTTTGATCCGGCCGTGCGGAATCGCGACGCCTTCGCCGAGCCCCGTCGATCCGAGGCGCTCACGCGCAAACAGATTGTCAGTGACCGTGCTACGGGCGATGCCGTTCTGGTTCTCGAAGATCAGGCCCGCTTGCTCGAATACGCGCTTCTTGCTGGTGACCGATAGTCCGACGACGACGTTCTCGAGGGGAAGAAATTTGGCTAAACGATTCATGTTGACAGGCGAAAACGTGGCCTGGGTTCTCCTCGCTGGGGCGTTTGAGTGGTGTTCCATTCGTTTGATGCTCGCGGCGACGTGCGTTGGAGTCCGAAAGCACAGGACTCCGGCCGACCGTTTTCCCTTTGAGCTTGCTTGACCCCGATGGTAACCGGAACATTATAGATCAGGGTAGCCATGGATGGTGCGGCGCGCCATCCATGCATCATGGGTTTCTTCGCAGGATTGATCCGATCTGTGCCGCAGGGCGAGAAAGCGGTCCACAAACGAAAAACCGCCCGGTCTCGGGCGGTTTGGCTGAACAAATAACGGCAAATGGGGAAAACGAAGGAATGTGAAAAAAGCCTTCTAATCTTCCTTATTGCGGCGGCACATCCAGTAGCGGTGCCGGCTGGTACTTGATCGCGTCGTGCTGATGGCCTTGCAGGCGATCCTTATGGCGTATCACTTGCCGGTCGAGCTTGTCGATCATCAGATCGATCGCAGCGTAGAGGTCGCTGTCACAACTCTCGACGAAGATATCCTTGCCCTTGAGATGCAGGTTGATTTCAACCTTTTGACGCTTTTCCTTTTCCTTGTGGTTGTCGACCGAGAGGACCACACTGCCGTCGATTACCTGATCGAAATGTCTTAGCACCCTATCCAGTTTGGTGATCACGTATTCGCGCAACGCAGGCGTTACTTCGAGGTGGTGTCCACTGATCTGCAGATTCATAGTGCTTCTCCAAGCTAGAGGCCGCTTGTTCCGCACGATGACGAAGGTCCGGTCGATCTGTCGGCTTGCCTGAGTCGCCCCCCGGTGACTGACTTCTGGCAGGTCGCATCGGCCGGCCTGTCCGCCAACTGCGGAGCGGCCGGTAAATGCCCGTCGCGGGAGGCGGCGGGCTACAGAGACTTGCGCAGGTTGACTGCCGGAATCTTGAGTGCTTCGCGATACTTCGCAACGGTACGCCGTGCGACCACGAAGCCCTGTTCCGCCAGCAGTTCGGCTATGCGGCTGTCTGAAAGAGGAGATTTCGGGTTTTCCGCTCCTATCAGTTGCTTGATGAGCGCGCGAATGGCCGTGGAAGAGGCCGCGCCGCCCGTGTCAGTCGAAACGTGTGATCCGAAGAAGTACTTAAATTCAAGCGTCCCGAATGGGGTCAGCATGTATTTACCGGTTGTCACACGCGAGACAGTTGACTCGTGTAGGCCCAGCGTATCAGCAATTTCTCGCAAAACCAAGGGGCGCATGGCAATTTCGCCATGAACAAAAAAGCTCTTTTGACGCTCGACAATAGCCTGCGCGACCCGGAGGATCGTCTCGAACCGCTGCTGGATATTTTTGATCAGCCAGCGTGCTTCCTGCAGTTGCTGGCGCAACGATCCGCTGCCCGGATCGCCGCGGTTATTGCGCAGAATATTCGCGTACAGATGGTTGATCCGCAGCTTCGGCACCACTTCCGGGTTGAGTTCCGCCTGCCAGCCCTGTGCCGTTTTGCGCACCATGATGTCCGGCACGACATAGTCCGCTTCCGCCTTGCCGTAAGCGGCGCCGGGAAACGGCTCGAGCGAGCGGATCAGGCTATGCGCATCGCGCAGATCGTCGTCGTTCGCCTTCAGATGCTTGCGCAGGCGCGTGAAGTCGCGTGCCGCGAGCAGTTCCAGATGGTGGGCGACGATGTCGAGCGCAAGCGTGCGCGTAGGCGACTGGTCGAGTCGCAGCAATTGCAGCTTGAGACATTCGGACGCGGAGCGCGCGCCGACCCCTGCCGGGTCGAAGCTGTGCAGCAATGCGAGCGCGGCGTTCATTTCGTCGAGATCGACTTCGAGCTCGTCGGGCAGATCGGTCAGCACTTCGTCGAGCGTGGCGGCAAGGTAGCCGTCGTCGTCGAGCGATTCGATCAGGAACGTGATGAGTGCGCGGTCGCGTTGGCTCGCCTGGGTGACGCGAAGTTGCGCCATCAGGTGATCGCGCAGCGAGGTGCTCGACTCGTGGATTTGCAGCGGCGGCAGATCGTCGTCGTCTGAGGCATTGCCGGAGCGGCCGTAGTCGTCGAGGTTCCATTGCGACGCTTCGCCGCTGCCGTCGCTCGCGAGGCCGTTGTATTCATCCACGCCCTGCGGCTCGCCGTTATCGGCGCGCTCGCTGCTGCTGGTGGACGAAGACGAGCTATTGCCGCCCATCTGGTCGGGCGGTGCGGAGGAATTGGGCGCCTGGGCGATCAACGAACCGTCGGCCGCCACGCGCAGGGGGCTCGCGATCCAGTCGTCCTCGTTTTCGAGGAGCGGATTCTGCGAGATCGCCATTGCGACTTCCTGCTGCAGTTCGAGCGTAGACAGCTGAAGCAGCCGGATGGACTGCTGCAGTTGCGGGGTCAGCGCAAGATGCTGCGATAGGCGGAGTTGGAGGCTGGCTTTCATGGCAAGTTGAGATTCATTGTAGAGAGTTTGCCACGACCGCGATACATTGCGACATTCGCAATTACGCGTGCGCCCGTTTTCGGCGGCGCTGGGCGCGGGACGGCCCAGGTCAAAAATGCTGATGTGGGGATGCCGCAAAGGGTCCGGCGGGTGCGCGCTCGCATCGCCGGTAATCCCTTGTGCACTTACATGCGGAAGTGTTCGCCCAGATAGACGCGCCGCACGCTTTCGTTTTCGATGATGTCGCTTGGCGCACCGGCGGCCAGCACGCTGCCGTCGCTGATGATGTAAGCGTGATCACAAATGCCGAGGGTCTCGCGCACGTTGTGGTCGGTGATCAGCACGCCGATATTACGCTGCTTCAGAAATTTGACGATCTTCTGGATTTCCAGCACCGCGATCGGATCGACACCGGCGAACGGTTCGTCGAGCAGAATAAAGCTTGGATTGGTAGCCAGCGCACGTGCGATTTCAACCCGCCGGCGCTCGCCGCCGGATAGCGACAGTGCCGGATTCTCACGCAGGTGAGCGATCTGCAGTTCGTCGAGCAAGGCCTCGGTGCGGTTCGTGATGGTGTCCTTGCTGAGCCGCTTGCCGTTGTCTTCGACCTGCAATTCCAGCACCGCGCGAATGTTTTCCTCGACGGTGAGCTTGCGGAATACCGATGCTTCCTGCGGCAGATACGACAAGCCCAGCGACGCGCGCTTGTGAATCGGCAGCAAGCTGATCGATTTGCCGTCCAGATCGATTTCACCCGCGTCGAGCGGCACGAGGCCGACGATCATATAGAACGAGGTGGTTTTGCCGGCGCCATTCGGACCGAGCAGACCAACCACTTCGCCGCTTTTCACGTCGAGCGAGACGTCTTTGACGACGGTGCGCGAGCCGTAGCGTTTTTTCAGGTTACGGACCACCAGCGAACTGCTGGTGCCGGCCGGTTTGCGATTGGGGAGGGACGCGGAAGAACTCACTGACTCGGTGCTCCCTGGATCGTGGTGGACGGCGCGAGCGTGGCAGACGCGCCGTTCAACGGCACGGGGCCGCCATTGCGTGGCGACAGCATCGCGCGCACGCGGCCAGTCGGGTTGCCCGGGCTGGCGACGTCCTTGCCTGCCTTTGCGGTGTAGAAGTCGTTCTGGCCGTCATATGTGATGACGCTGCCGTGCACCTGATCCATTACCGTCGAGAGGCCTTGCAGGCGCTTCACGGTAGCGTTGGTGGTGAGCGTGGTCAGATCCTGCTTGCCGTCGTAGTCGATACGAACGGCCGTGCCTTCGATGTATTCATCAAGACCTTCGCGTTTCTGGCGGAAATACGACAGATTGCCGCCGCTCGATGTGCCGGTGGCGTACTGATAGCCCTGTGGGTCTTGCGTCACTTCGACCCGATCGGCCTTGATCACGATCGTGCCTTTGGTGGCGACCACATGGCCGGTGAAGATGTTGACCTGTTTGAGGTCGTCGTAAGTCATGTTGTCCGCTTCGACGTTCAGCGGCTTGTCCTTGTCGGCGCGGTCGGCGTGCGCAAGCGGCGCGAAGCCGGCGAGCGGCAACGCGACGATCAGCGCAGCGAGTCCGGCGCGGCACGCGGACAGGGTGCGCGAGCGGCCGGTGTCAAAACGGGGGAACGATTCGTTCATGCAGTCACGCCTGGAATGGATTACCCGGGTTGCTTGGGCGAGCTGGCGGAGCCTTCGGACGCGGCAATCGCGCCCTTCACATTGCCGAACAGCTGCATCACCCGGGTGACGTTGTTGTAGTTCATGCCGCTGGCAGTCATCACAGACATGCCGCGCTGAAGTTTAACCGGCTTTTCGGTCTCGATCACATCGTCGTTGACCAGCACCCTAAAATGCTGCGAATCGGCCTGCATCTGCGGATCGCCGTTGCCGGCGGCCCGTATGATGCGCGCGTTGTCGTATAAATTGACGATCGAGGCGTCGGCGTTGACCGTGCCGGTGTCGCCGGTCGCGGTGACAATCGGCTTGCCCGGCTGGAACGCGCGCATGGCCGGCTTGACCAGATCGCTCAGCTCGTCGTCCTCGTAATGAATGAGGGACTGGGCGGTCAGACGGTATTGCGTCGAACCCGATTGATCGAGTTCGGACACCGAGAAGTTGTCCGCGAAATAGTCGGGCGTGTGCTCCTTGGGGCGCACCAGGCTTTCGTTTGGCCGCGGCAGCGTGGCCTGCAGAAGCCACCACGTAATGCCGGCGAGCGCCGCCATTGCGACGAGCGGAATCAGCGAGGTCCAGCGAAACTGATTCATCCGACGAGGCCCCGCTGTTCGCCGCTACAGGCTGCCGCGAGCAGCGCTTCATATTTGTGCTGCGCGCGCAGCAGGGTGTCGCAGACTTCCCGTGCCGCGCCGTGGCCGCCGCGCGCCTCGCTGACCCAATGGGCACGCGCGATCACTTCAGGGTGCGAATTGGCCGGCGCCGCCGCGAAGCCGACCTTCAGCATCACGCCGAGGTCGACCCAGTCGTCGCCCATGTAGCCGCACTGTTCCGCTGTGAGGCCGGTTTGCTTGAGCAGGTCGGCAAACGCCTGGGGTTTGTCTTGCACGCCCTGATAGACGTGCGTGATATTCATTTCCTTCACCCGCGCCGCGACGATGCCCGATTTGCGCCCGGTGATGATCGCCGTCTCGATGCCGGCCTCGCGCAGCAGCTTCATGCCGTGGCCGTCCATGGAGTTGAACGCCTTCATGGTGTCGCCTTCCGCCGTAAACAGCAGGCCGCCGTCGGTCAGCACGCCGTCGACGTCGAAAATCATCAGCTTGACGCGGCTTGCGCGTTCAGTGGCGGTAAGGGGCGCGACGGGCATCAGATCACCTTCTTCGAAAACAGGTCGTGCATATTGAGTGCGCCGATCAGCTTGCCTGCCTCGTCGACGACCAGCATCTGATTGATGCGATGGCGCTCCATCAGTTCCACGGCTTCGACAGCAAGTTGATCCGGACCGATCGTGCGCGGGCCGGCGGTCATCACCGAGGCGATCGACAGTTCGCGGAAATCGCCGTCGCGTTCAAGCACGCGGCGCAAGTCGCCGTCGGTGAAAATGCCGGTCACGCGATCGTCGTGATCGACGATCGCCGTCATGCCCATGCGCTTGGCGGTCAACTGGAACAGCGCGTCGCGCACGGTGGCCGTGGGCGTCACCTTCGGTACCTGTTCACCGGTGCGCATCACGTCGCGGACATAAGTAAGCAGGCGCCGGCCGAGCGCGCCGCCCGGATGCGAGCGGGCGAAGTCGTCGCGGCCAAAGCCGCGCGCGTCCAGTACCGCGACCGCGAGTGCATCGCCGAGCGCGAGCGCGGCGGTGGTGCTGGCGGTGGGCGCAAGATTCATCGGACAGGCTTCTTTTGACACGCCAGAATTCAGATGCACGTCGGCGAGTTGTGCGAGACTCGATGACGGGCGGCCCGTCATGGCAATCAGCTTGGCGCCGAGCCGCTTGATGAGCGGCAGGATCGCCACGAGTTCTTCAGTTTCACCGGAATTGGACAGCGCGAGGAAGACGTCGTCTGCCGTGACCATGCCGAGGTCGCCGTGGCTTGCTTCCGCCGGGTGAACGAAGAACGCCGGTGTGCCGGTGCTGGCGAGCGTGGCCGCGAGCTTGCGGGCCACGTGGCCGGATTTGCCGATGCCGGAAACGACGACGCGTCCGCGGCAGCCCAGGATGAAGTCGACCGCCCCGACGAAACCATCGTCGAGTTGATCGCGAAGCGCGCGCACGGCGTCCGCTTCGATGTCGAGCACGTCGCGAGCGAGCGCGAGTGCCCGGTCGCCATTGATTTTCGCTATCATTCGCGGAGTATAGCAAAGGCGCTTGTTCGCCGCGCCGGGCCTGCTGTCCCTAGCCACTGCCTTTATTACTGTCTTTAACGGCCCCACAACCTTGTCGCACGGCGTTTGGCGTGCGCGGTTCCGCTGACGAACGAGGACGCTTTACCGATGCGTTTTTGCCGATGATTTCCCCGCTCGAAATGACGCTGTTCCTGCTGCTGGCATCGGTGGCGGGCGTGGTGGTCTTTCGCTTCCTGAATCTTCCGCCGATGCTTGGCTATCTGACGGTCGGCATCGTGGTCGGGCCGCATGCGTTCGGCCTGGTTCCGGATTCGGTGGGCGCACAGAACCTCGCCGAATTCGGCGTCGTGTTTCTGATGTTCTCCATCGGGCTGGAATTTTCGCTTTCCAAACTGCGCTCCATGCGCCGGCTCGTGTTCGGCCTTGGCCTGCTGCAGGTGATCGGCACGATTGCGGTGGCGGTCACGCTCGGCTTCGTGCTGGAGCGCTGGGTGCATATCACGTGGCAGGCGAGCGTGGCGCTGGGCGGCGCGCTGGCGATGTCGTCCACGGCGATCGTGAGCAAGATGCTGGCCGAGCGGCTCGAGATCGAAACGGAGCACGGCCGCAATATCTTCGGGGTGCTGCTGTTCCAGGATCTGGCCGTGGTGCCGCTGTTGATCGTCATTGCGGCGCTGGGCGGCGATTCGAAAGATCTCGTCAGCGCGCTCGGGGTGGCGGCCATCAAGATCGTCGTGGCTCTCGCCCTGCTGCTGATCGTGGGTCAGCGCTTCATGACGCGCTGGTTCAACGTGGTGGCGCGGCGCCGTTCGCAGGAACTGTTCATCCTCAATCTGTTGCTGGTCACGCTCGGCGCGGCGTTCATCACGGACAAATTCGGCTTGTCGCTTGCGCTCGGCGCGTTCATCGCCGGCATGTTGATCGCCGAAACGCCTTATCGGCATCAGGTGGAAGAGGACATCAAACCGTTTCGCGACGTGTTGCTCGGCCTCTTCTTCATCACGACCGGCATGCTGCTCAATCCGCGCGTGGTTTGGGAGCACCCGTTCATCGTGCTCGGCTTTCTGGTCGGCCCGATCCTGCTGAAGGCGGTGATGGTGACCGGGCTCTCGCGCCTGTTCGGGGCGTCGCCGGGTGTCGCGATGCGTACCGGTATCGGCCTCGCGCAAGCCGGCGAATTCGGCTTCGTGCTGTTGAACCTGATTCTCGACAAGCATCTCGTCGACGCCACCTTGTTGCAGGCGATTCTCGCGGCGATGCTGCTCTCGATGCTGGCCGCGCCGTTCCTGATCCAGAATGCGGATCGAATCGTGCTGCGGCTGTCATCGACGGAATGGATGATGCAGTCCTTGCAGATGACGCGTATCGCGACGCAGAGCCTGAAGCAAAGCGGCCACGTGATTATCTGCGGCTATGGCCGGGCGGGGCAGAATCTGGCGCGCATGCTGGAGCACGAGGGCTTGTCGTACGTGGCGCTGGACCTGGACCCCGATCGCGTGCAGGCCGCGGCGGCGGCGGGTGAATCGGTGGTGTTCGGCGACGCGGGGCGGCGCGAATCGCTGCTTGCCGCGGGTATCCATCGCGCCGCGGCGATTGCGATTACCTACGCGAACACGCCGTCGGCATTGCGCGTGCTGCACAACATTCACGAGCTGGAACCCACGCTGCCGGTGATCGTTCGTACCGTCGACGACGCCGACCTGGAAAAGCTGCTGGCCGCTGGCGCAACCGAGGTGATTCCTGAAATCGTCGAGGGCAGTCTGATGCTGGCTTCGCATACGCTGGTGCTGATGGGCGTGCCGATGCGGCGCGTGGTGCGGCGGGTCGAGGAAATGCGCGACGAGCGCTACGCGCTGCTGCGCGGCTATTTCCACGGCGCGGACGACGTCGAAGACGACGACGGTCACGAACAGGTGCGGCTACAATCGGTGCCGGTCGACGAAAACTCGGACGCGGTAGGCCGCACGCTGGCGGAACTGGGTCTGTTCGATCTGGGCGTCGAGGTGACGGCAATCCGGCGGCACGGTATTCGCGGCGTGGAGCCGGACCCGTCCACCAAGCTGCGCGCGAGCGACATTGTGGTGTTGCGTGGTCTGCCCGAACGGCTGGCCGAAGCCGAAGAGCGGCTTTCGAAGCATCGCCGGGCGGGCGCCGCCGCAGCCTAGCGCGTAAGGTTGGCGTGGCATGATCTCGCCGGGGTGGTTCCGGGTTGACGTCTGGCTGGCCTTCCCTGGCGGCAGCGCCCGAACCAGCCGTATCTCGCCGCCCACACCTGAATTGGCATTTCATCGGACCTGTCGAGGTCCATCCGGAGACATCATGTCCAACGCGCTCGCGAGCGCGCCGCTCGATGCGGCCGACTACATCAAAAGCCATATCCGCACGGTGCCCGACTGGCCGCAACCGGGCGTGCAGTTTCGCGACATCACGCCGCTCCTGCAGGAGCCGAAGTCACTGCGCGTGCTGATCGATCTGTTCGTCCAGCGCTATATCGACGCGAAGCTCGACTACGTTGCAGGGCTGGATGCGCGAGGCTTCATCATCGGGCCGATTCTGGCTTATGAACTGAACCTCGGCTTCATTCCGATCCGCAAGCAGGGCAAGCTGCCGTACAAGCGGGTCGCGCAATCCTATGAGCTCGAATACGGCACCGCCACCGTCGAGATTCACGAGGACGCCTGCAAGCCGGGCGACCGTGTCGTGATCGTCGACGATCTGATCGCCACCGGCGGCACGATGATGGCCGGCAAGATTCTGCTCGAGCGGCTGGGCGCGGTGGTGGTCGAAGGTGCGGCGATCATCGATTTGCCCGACCTTGGCGGCTCGGCTCTATTGCGCAAAGCGGGGCTGCCGCTTTACACCGTGACTGAATTCGGCGGCCATTGAGCGGCCACTGAGCGCTGCCCGCGAACTTCTTCCTGCACACAAAGAAGGTAAGAAAGATGCCCAACTTCCTGCTGTTCCTCGCGACCTCGATTGCGATCACCATGGCGCCCGGTCCCGACAATCTGCAAGTGCTCGCGCGCGGCATCTCACAAGGCCGCGCGGCGGGCCTCGTCGCCGCACTCGGCTTTGCTGCCGGCATCACATTCCACACCACCCTCGCCGCGCTTGGCGTGGCCGCGCTGTTGCGCTCGTCGCCGGTTGCGTTTGAGGTGATCAAGCTGGCCGGCGCCGCGTATCTGATCTGGATCGGCATCAAGGCGCTGCGCAGCCAGGGCCTCGCCACCGCGCACGAGCGCGCGCCGCAACCGTTGATGGCGGTGTTCCGTCAAAGCGTGCTCGGCAATCTGCTGAATCCGAAGGTGACGCTCTTCTTCGTCGTGTTCCTGCCGCAATTCGTGCAGCCGCACGGCACGCAAAGCGTGACGGTGCAGATGCTCGAACTCGGCGTGTTGTTCATGTTGCAGACCGTGGTGGTGTTTTCGCTGTTCGGCGTTTGCGCGGGAATGATCGGCGGCTGGTTGAAGCGTCGGCCGCGCGTGGGTGTGTGGCTCGATCGGCTCGCCGGCGCGACCTTTATCGCGATCGGGATTCGCGTCGCCTTGCGTGATTGATGTGATCGAAGTGAGTGGGGCCGCCTGAGCGGTTGAATGAGCGGCCGGGCTCGCCAGAAGAACAGTTGGAGCTTTGAATGACTTTGCCTTGCATCACCGCCGCGCGCCGTTTCGATAGTCGCGCGCATCTGCCGTTCTGGATCGGCGCGGAGCAGGTCGGTTGGATTCGTTTGACCGATATGCCCTTGCTCGAGCGCTGGCCCGATGTGTTTGAAATCGACCGTGTGGAACAGCGGCGCGTGACGCTCGCGCCAGTGTTCAACACGGTCGATCTGCGCAGTGCGGCGCTCGGCTCTGTGATCGGCGCGCTTGCCGCCGAGGGCCGCATTCCCGGCTGGCGCAACGAGACTTACGCGATCCGCAATGCGTTCGATGCGCCGCCGCTCGCGTACATTGAACGCGCGGCGTCGCGCCTCTTCGGCACGATGACCTACGCGGTGCATCTGAACGGCGTCGTAGAATACGCGGATGGCGCACCGCAATTGTGGATCGCGCGCCGCAGCGACACCAAGGCAACCGACCCGGGCATGCTCGACAACGTCGTGGCGGGCGGAATCGGTTGGGGTTTCGGCGTCGAGGCGACGATCGTCAAGGAGTGCTGGGAAGAAGCCGGTATTCCCGAAGAGATCGCCGCGCGCGCCACGGCTGGCCGCACCGCGCATGTGCTGCAATCGTTGCCGGAAGGTACGCAGGCCGAACAGATTTTTATCTACGACCTCGCGTTGCCGGCCGATTTCGCGCCGCGCAATCAGGACGGCGAAGTGGGCGAACACCGACTCGCACGCATCGACGAAGTCGCGCGCTGGATCGAGGAAGGCGCGATGACCGTGGATGCGAGTCTCGCCACGCTGGATTGCCTGTTGCGCCGCCGTTGGATCGACGAAGACGCGTGTGCGGGCATCGAGACCTTGTTCGCGCCGCCCACGCTCGTATAAGTGCGAGCCGGGCGCGAGCGCGACGAACAGGCCGGCTTACGCCCTGTCACGCGGTATCGAGCAGGACACACAGAACACACCACGCACTGAAGAAGGGAGTCACCCAGGTCATGTCGACCGATCACAGCTTTATCCTCAAACTGTCGTGCGCCGACCGGCCCGGCATCGTCCACGCGGTTTCGGGCTTTCTGTTCGAGCGTGGCAGCAATATTCTTGACTCCGCGCAATTCGGCGACGGCCGCACGGGCGAGTTCTTCATGCGCGTGCATTTCCAGCAGGTGGGCGGCGATCCGGGCCTGGAGGTGTTGCGTACGTCGTTCGCGGCGCTGGCTGAGCAGTTCGGCATGCGTTGGGAGTTGCATGATGCATCGGTGAAGCCGCGCGTCGTCATCATGGTGTCGAAGATCGGCCATTGCCTGAACGACTTGCTGTTCCGTTATCGCACCGGTCAACTGGGTATCGAGATTCCGGCAATCATCTCGAATCACAAGGAGTTTTATCAGCTCGCGGCCAGCTACGACATTCCGTTCCATCACTTTCCGCTGCTGGGTGGCACACCGGATGCGAAGGCCGCGCAGGAAGCGCGCGTGCTCGAAGTGATCGGTGAGCATCAGGTCGATCTGGTGGTGCTCGCGCGCTACATGCAGATTCTGTCGCCGCAGCTTTGCGAATCTCTTGCCGGCCGCGCGATCAACATTCACCACTCGTTCCTGCCGAGCTTCAAGGGCGCGAAGCCGTATTACCAGGCGTTCGACCGCGGCGTGAAACTGATCGGCGCAACCGCGCACTACGTGACGACGGATCTCGACGAAGGTCCGATCATCGAGCAGGAAGTGGAGCGGGTGGATCACAGCATGACGCCGGAGCAACTCACGGCGATCGGCCGTGACGTCGAATGCGTGACGCTCGCGCGTGCGGTGAAGTGGCACGTCGAGCATCGCGTCGTGCTGAACGGCAGCAAGACCGTGGTGTTTCGTTAAGCAGAGGATCAGGACCGCATGGCGGTCCTGCCTGCCTCCCGCGCGCCTTCGGCGAGCCGTGAGTTCTGTGCCGAACGGCGGCGCGCATTCAGTTTCTTCAGCCAGATCAGCAGTCCCGTTGCGCTCAGCACGGCGACTGCAAGCCCCATCGCGCTGATCACAATCCGCCCGCCGAGACCGAGGATGCGTCCCGAGTGCAGCGGGAATTGCACCTGCATGAAGATGTCGCCGGCCGTGCCTTTGCCGGGAATCTGCACGCCTAGCGGCTTGCCGGTGGCCGCGTCCCAATACATCCACGGATTGCCGAGACCGAGGTCGCCGTGATCGTTGCCGGCGGCGTAGAAGCCGACGCCGTAGGCGCGCAGCAATTCCGCGTAGTAGACGCCGCCCGGCGGTACCTTCAGGTTCTGTGCTTTACCGGCTTGCTCGGCCAGCTGCACGATGCGCTCGCGGCTCAGCACCTGATCGCCGGGCTGGGGTTTGCGCAGAATTTCGGGGTTGTTGATGGGGTCCGGCGTGAGCGCCGAGAACATCGATACGACGGGCCGTACGACCGGTCCCGACAGATTCATCGACACCGACGTCAGCGCGACAATCACCAGCAGGCCCCAGATCCACACGCCGCCCGAGCGGTGCAGATCGAAGGTGAGCGCATAGCCGCCACGCCCCAGGCGAAACGCAAACGACTTGCGCCATGCCTTGAGGCTCGGAAACGACAGCCATAGCGCGATCACGCTATCGAACAACCACACGATCCCGACAATGCCCATTAGCCACGTGCCGGTATCGATACCGCCGGTGAACGGCAGGTGCAGCGTGTAGTGCAGCTTGTAGATGAACGGAATCAGATTGAGCCGCGCGAGCGAAACGGCGCCCCATTCACGGCGCCCTTGTATGTCGCCGGTGGCGGGGTCGACGGCGATCTGATTGAAGTCGAGCGGGTAGGGCTGCTGCGTGGCGGGGTCGGTGCGCGGCAGCACCATCATTTGCAACGTGTGGCCGGGTTCTGCGGCGAGCGGCAGATACGTGACCTGCAGGCGTGGATCAGCCGCTTCGACGCGACGTGCCAGCTCGAGCCCCGACAGCGCCGGGCCGGTGGTGCGGGCTTTGAAGAACGTCGGGTTCAGCGCCGCATCGAGTTCATGATCCCACGCGATGATCGCGCCAGTCAGGCCGGCAACGAACAGAAACAGCGCAATGGCGATACCGAACCAGCGGTGCAGGCGGACGAGCTGCCGCCTCATGGACGAATTGGCGAAAAGCGGCAGGGACTCTGAAACGATATCACGGTAAAGACATAGTGCGAATGGGAATTGTTCTCATCTTATGGAATTGTGCCACCGACTGCAAGTTTCCCGTAAGCGCGTCGTCGCTGGCGTTCGATGCCAGCATCACTCGTGGCCTCGAGGCGAGCTTCGGTGCGCTGTATCGGGAGCGCCATTCAAGCGGCATCGCCGGGGCGATCTCGACGGATGCAATATCAGGGTGCGACCTTGCCGCGCACGTTATCGCTGAACGCGCATCGACTTCTGAGCATAAAAAAAGCGGCACCCAGGTGCCGCTTTTTCGCTAGCTGCTATCTGCTTACACCAGCCGCAGATAAATCAATTCCCGCTTGATGTACGCGTAGAAGATCGGCGCCGCGACCACACCGGGCAGACCGAACGCGGCTTCCATCACGAGCATCGCGATCAGCAATTCCCAGGCGCGCGCCTCGATCTGACCGCCGACGATACGTGCATTCAGGAAGTATTCCAGCTTGTGAATCACGATCAGGAATATCAGCGACATGATCGCCGCCGGGAAGCTCACCGAGAGCGCCACCGCGACAATGATCGTGTTCGAGATCAGATTGCCGATCACCGGCAGCAAGCCGGCGATGAACGTCACCAGCACGAGCGTCTTGGAGAGCGGCAGCGTGTCGTGAAAGAGCGGCAGGATCACCAGCAGGAAGATGCCGGTGAAGACCGCGTTGATCGCGGAAATCTTGACCTGAGCGAATACGATGCGGCGAAAGGCATCGGCGAAACGGGTCACGCGCGTGACGAATGCCGTGGATAGCGGCAGCCGTTGCATATGCTTTTGTGCCCCGACCGCGATGATCGCCCCGATGATCATGCCGATCAGGATATGCGTGAAGCCGCGCGCCGCGGTCTTGCCGCTTTGCTGCAGCATGTTCGCGTGCGTTTGCATCAGCTCGGTCGCCTTGGTCTTCATCTGCTCGGTGTCGACCGGCAGATAGTTGGCGATGAACTGGGGAATCCGGCCGCGCGCCTGGTCGATCAACTGCATCGCCTGATCGAGCAGTTTCTGCACGCTCGGCACGTCGTTCTCGAAGTGCTCGATGATGCCGAGCGTCAGGCCCGTGAGTGCGCCGACTATCACCGCCGAGAGAATCACCACCGCGAGCCAGCGCGCGCGTTGACTCGACATGTGCCGCTCAATGCGCGGTGCGATGGTGTGCACGAGTTGGAACACGAGCAGCCCGGCCAGCAAGGCGCCAAGCAGCTTCAGTTCGATGACCCCCCACATTCCGATCAGCATCAGCACGTAACTGCCGATTTCGACCGCCGAAAGCTTCGGCAGGCTCATGTCGCTGGTCAGCCTGACCGGGCGTGGGCGTAGGTCCTGCACTTCCCCGTCGTCGCGCGCCTGATTCCGCTTGGCCATGGCTTATTCCGTCTCCAACCCGTGTTGTGCTGCGTTACTTTCTGCTGGCGGTGCGTTTCAGCAGCGGCGCCAGATATCTACCGGTAAAACTTGCCTTCGACTTCGCGACCTGTTCCGGCGTGCCTTGCGCAATAATCTGGCCGCCGCCGGCACCCCCTTCGGGGCCGAGATCGATGACCCAGTCGGCAGTTTTTATCACATCGAGATTATGCTCGATGATCACGACCGTATTACCCTGATCTCGCAATCGATGAATGACTTCCAGCAGCAGGGCGATGTCGTGAAAGTGCAGGCCGGTGGTTGGCTCATCGAGGATGTATAGCGTGCGACCGGTGTCGCGCTTGCTCAGTTCCAAAGATAGTTTGACGCGCTGTGCCTCGCCGCCGGAGAGGGTGGTGGCCGACTGGCCCAGCCGGATATAGCCCAGACCCACGTCCAGCAAGGTTTTCAGCTTGCGCGCGACGACCGGCACCGGCTTGAAGAACTCGTAGGCGTTCTCCACCGTCATGTCGAGCACTTCGCTGATGTTCTTGCCTTTGTACTGCACGTCGAGCGTTTCGCGGTTGTAGCGCTTGCCGTGGCATACGTCGCAGGGAACGTAGACGTCCGGTAAAAAGTGCATTTCCACCTTCAGCACGCCGTCGCCCTGGCAGGATTCGCAGCGCCCGCCCTTCACGTTGAACGAAAAACGGCCCGGATCGTAGCCGCGTTCTTTCGCTGCCGGCACGCCCGCGAACAGTTCGCGGATCGGTGTGAACAGGCCCGTGTAGGTCGCCGGATTCGAGCGCGGCGTGCGGCCGATCGGCGACTGGTCCACGTTGATGACCTTGTCGAAATGCTCCAGACCCTCGATCGATTCGTACGGTGCGGGCTCGGTGGACGAGCCGTACAGGTGATGCGCGACCGCGTGGTACAGCGTGTCGTTGATCAGCGTGGACTTGCCCGAACCGGACACGCCGGTCACGCAGGTCAGGAGGCCAACCGGCAGATCGAGCGAAACGCGCTGCAGATTGTTGCCGTACGCTTCGACGATGCGCAGACGCCGTTCGTCCGGTTCCTTGCGCTCGTCCGGGAATTCGATGCTGCGGGCGCCGGACATATACTGCCCGGTCATCGAGGCCGCGTTCGCCTGCACCTGCCTGGGTGTACCCTCGGCGATCACCATGCCGCCGTGCTCGCCCGCGCCGGGTCCCATGTCGACCACGTAGTCGGCCATGCGGATCATGTCTTCATCGTGTTCGACGACGATCACCGAGTTGCCCAGGTCGCGCAGATGCTTGAGCGTGGCGATCAGCCGGTCGTTGTCGCGCTGATGCAGACCGATCGAGGGTTCATCCAGCACGTACATCACGCCGGTCAAACCGGAGCCGATCTGCGAGGCGAGGCGAATCCGCTGCGCTTCACCGCCCGAGAGCGTTTCCGCGCTGCGTTCGAGCGACAGGTAGTCGAGCCCGACGTTATTCAGGAACATCAGGCGTGCGACGATTTCCTTGACCACCTTGTCAGCGATCTCGCGCTTCGAGCCTTCGAGCCGCAGCGTCTGGAAATAGCCGAGCGCGTCACGCAGCGGCCAGCCGCTGATTTCGAAGATGCCGCGCGCGTCGCTGTCCGCGCCGATCCGCACGAAGCGGGCTTCGCGGCGCAGCCGCGTGCCGGCACAGGCCGGGCAGGGCTGGTTGTTCTGATACTTGGCGAGCTCTTCGCGAACCGCGACCGAATCGGTCTCGCGGTAGCGCCGCTCCAGATTCGGGATGATCCCTTCGAACACGTGCTCGCGCACGGATGTACGGCCGCGTTCGTTGATGTACGAGAACGGGATCTCCTGCTTGCCCGATCCGAACAGCAGAATCTTGCGGACTTTCTCCGGCAGGTCTTCGACGGCCGTGTCGATGTCGAACTCGTAGAACGCCGCGAGACTTTGCAGCATCTGGAAGTAGAACTGGTTGCGCCGGTCCCAGCCCTTCACCGCGCCCGCCGCGAGCGACAGCGACGGATGCGCGACCACCCGCTTCGGATCGAAGAAGGTGATCTGGCCGAGGCCGTCGCACTCCGGGCACGCGCCCATCGGGTTGTTGAACGAGAAGAGGCGCGGCTCGAGCTCCTGCAGCGAATACGAGCAGATCGGGCAGGCGAACTTCGAGCTGAACAGTTTTTCCTTGTCCGTATCCATTTCCAGCGCGATCGCGCGGCCGTCGGCGAGACGCAGGGCCGTCTCGAACGATTCCGCGAGGCGCTGCTTCATATCGTCGCGCACTTTCAGGCGATCCACGACGACGTCGATCGTGTGCTTGTCGTTTTTCTTGAGCTTCGGCAGCGAGTCGACGTCATAGATCTTCGCGACGCCTTCGTTGGCGGTGCCGCCGCCCGAGCGGACGCGAAAACGGATAAAGCCCTGTGCCTGCATTTCCTCGAACAGCTCGACGTGCTCGCCTTTGCGGTTCGCCACGACGGGCGCGAGGATCATCAACCGGGTGTCTTCGGGCAGCGCGAGCGCCGCGTCGACCATCTGCGAGACGCTTTGCGCCTCCAGCGGAATTTCGTGGTCCGGGCAGTACGGCGTGCCGACCCGGGCGAACAGCAGCCGCAGATAGTCGTGAATCTCGGTCACGGTGCCGACCGTGGAGCGCGGATTGTGCGAGGTCGCTTTCTGCTCGATCGAGATCGCCGGCGACAGGCCTTCGATCAGATCGACGTCCGGTTTTTCCATCAATTGCAGGAACTGGCGGGCGTAAGCGGAGAGGCTTTCGACGTAGCGCCGCTGTCCTTCTGCATAGAGCGTGTCGAACGCGAGCGACGATTTACCCGAGCCGGACAGGCCCGTAATCACGACAAGCTTGTGACGCGGGAGGTCGAGATTGACGTTCTTCAGGTTGTGGGTGCGAGCCCCACGGATACGGATTTGTTCCACGCGTTATTCCAAGACTTGGCCCGTGACCTGGCGGAAAGAGGAGGAGGCTAAACCTGCTACTATAACGACTTTTCAAGACCGCCGTTACGGCTTCCTGACAGCCCGAAGAAGGCGCAAGGCAAGCTGTAAGGCAGCGGTCCAGCGCCGTGGGGAAGAGCTCTAACTGGGGCCAATTTCCGCGAGCACAAGGCGCCGCGAGGCTCCAGACGGGCGTGTAGCAAGGCCGCCCGCCCGAATGCCGCGCCGCATGCTGGCCGCCCAGCTCATTCAAAGAACGCTCCCGATGTCCAATCCGACCGCTACATCCTCACGCATGAGCGCGCCTGAAATGCGCGCGACCGTGTCGCTTGCCGCCATCTTCGCGCTGCGCATGCTGGGTCTCTTCATGATCATGCCGGTGTTCTCGATCTACGCGAAGACCATCCCCGGCGGCGACAACGTGCTGCTGGTGGGGATCGCGCTCGGCGCGTACGGCGTGACGCAATCGATGCTCTATATCTTCTACGGCTGGGTTTCGGACAAGATCGGCCGCAAACCGGTCATTGCGACCGGCCTCCTGATCTTCGCGCTCGGCAGCTTCGTCGCGGCGGGCGCGCACGACATGACGTGGATCATCGTCGGCCGGGTGATTCAGGGCATGGGCGCGGTGTCGTCCGCGGTGATCGCGTTTATCGCCGACCTGACCTCCGAAGAGCACCGCACCAAGGCGATGGCAATGGTCGGCGGCAGTATCGGCGTTTCGTTCGCGGTGGCGATTGTCGGCGCACCGATCGTATTCCAGTGGGTCGGCATGAGCGGCCTGTTCACGCTGGTCGGCATCTTCTCGATTCTGGCGATCGGGCTCGTGCTGTGGGTCGTGCCGGATGCGCCCAAGCCCGTGCACGTACGCGCGCCGTTCGCCGAGGTGCTGCATAACGTCGAGTTGCTGCGCCTGAACTTCGGCGTGCTCGTCCTGCATGCCACGCAAACGGCGCTGTTTCTCGTCGTGCCGCGTATTCTCGAAGCGGGCGGCCTGCCGGTCGCGTCGCACTGGAAGGTGTATTTGCCGGTGATGGGCCTCTCCTTCGTGATGATGGTCCCGGCGATCATCGCGGCGGAAAAGCGCGGAAAAATGAAAATCGTGCTGCTGTCGGCGATCGGTCTTATCCTGATCGGACAGTTGTTGTTGGGCGTCGCACCGCATACGATTCTGAGTGTGGCGGCGATCCTGTTTGTCTACTTTCTCGGCTTCAATATTCTTGAGGCGTCGCAGCCGTCGCTGGTGTCGAAACTGGCGCCGGGCACCCGCAAGGGCGCGGCGGCCGGCGTGTACAACACCACCCAGTCGATCGGTCTTGCACTGGGCGGCGTGATTGGCGGCTGGCTGCTGAAAGCGGATGGACAGAGCGCGGTCTTCTTCACTTGCTCGGGGCTGGTGTTTTGCTGGCTTATAATCGCCGCACAGATGAAACAGCCGCCGCGCAAGGCGTAAAAAGGCTCACTCAGAACTTACCTGGCGGCGGGCCGAGGCGCAGTTCCAGTCTCCGGCCCGCTGGCTTGAGATGTGAATTGTGCGTTGCCGCGCCGCCCGCAACGGAATCAACAGGAGAAACTCATGGCATCCGTGAACAAGGTCATTCTCGTCGGCAATCTCGGAGCCGATCCGGAAGTCCGTTATCTTCCGAGCGGCGACGCAGTGGCGAACATCCGCCTTGCAACGACGGATCGGTACAAGGACAAGGCGTCCGGCGAAATGAAGGAAGCGACCGAATGGCACCGCGTGTCGTTCTTCGGCCGGCTTGCTGAAATCGTGTCCGAATATCTGAAGAAGGGTTCGTCGGTGTACCTGGAAGGGCGCATCCGTACCCGCAAGTGGCAGGCTCAGGACGGCACCGACCGTTATTCGACCGAAATCGTCGCTGAGCAGATGCAAATGCTGGGCGGCCGTGGCGGCTCCATGGGCGGCGGTGGTGACGAAGGCGGTTACAGCCGCGGTGAGCCGTCGGAGCGTAGCGGCGGCGGTGGTGGCGGCGGCCGTGCGGTCTCGGGCGGCGGCGCTTCGCGTGGCGGCAGCGGCGGTGGCGGCGGTTCGAGCCGTCCGAGCGCGCCGGCCGGTGGCGGCTTTGATGAAATGGACGACGATATTCCGTTCTGAAGTCTCGGAACCGGAAACTGTAAGATCGACCCCGCTTTTTAGCGGGGTTTTTCTTTTGACGACCTCGCTGCGTCGCGAGTCATCGCCATTAAGCCTTGTCGCAAGCAGAATACTTTCACCGCCGGAGGTGCTCCAGCGCATCTCTCATCGGTGAACTGGAAATCACAATCGGCCCGGTAAACGGCGTATCCAGATCGGCGATCACATAGACCGCGGAAGCAATGGAAACCGCCCCAAGCGAGATCATGACCAATGCCAGCGCATTGCGCGGCGCGATCAATCCGAAGCTGAGAAAAATCACGCACAGCCAGAAAGTCAGAGTCATGAAGAACGGCAGAGAAATTGAGCTGTGCGCTTCCTCGATGATCTTCCATCGCGCGTCCACGGTTCGTCGATATTGCGTCAACGCATCACCCAGTGCGCGCTGCTGTAACGGATCGTGCGGCCGCAGTTGCCGCAACTGCCGCCCGACCGCGGTCAGCATGTCACCGAGCCGGACGTTCTCCAGCTTTTGCGTGTTGTCCTGAGTTCCGATATCCCGCGGATAGTCACCAGCCGGAGCCGGCTCACCTGGCCAGGTCGATGCAATCGCGGCCGCGGTGTACAGGCGCAGCAGGTGCCGGGCCTCGTCCGTGTCGCTGCCGTATTCCCGCATGGTGGTGTCGAATTCGATCAGGTCAGCCGCGAAAGCGCGCAAATCATTCGATTCGGTATCGAAACTGGCTTTTGCCGATGCCGTCATCAACCCGAGCACCAAGGCGGCAAACGTCACCAGCATGCCCATCACAAGCTGGATGAGTTGCACGGTTTCGTGCGCCTTGTGCTCCTCAGGCAGCAATGGCCGCACCCATACGCCAAAGCCGGTTATGACCAGCAACAAAGCGAAAACCAGCAGAGCCGAGCCTATCTCTGACATAGAAATGCTCCGGGGACGCGCGCCTCGTCACTGTCTACCAATCGCCGACCCCCGACCACCCGGGTAGTCCCGCAAATGCCCCTGCGTGAGTGGTTGCCGCGTTGCGCCCGTACATTGAGGCATCGCAAACGTATGCATCGTCAACCATAAAGTTTTCTGTAATCCGGCCGTAGACCATCTATGTGGCGTTCGCTTAAATTTCAAACAAAAGTTGCGGACCTGGCCGATGGGCTTGGGCGCAGCACGCGTGGCCGAGGCTAGCCCTCTGAGCATCCAGCCAGGCAGCCCAATGGAGACCAGCCCGATGTTGAAAAATCTGTCGATTCGAACCTGCCTGACCCTGATGATTGTGTTCTTCGGCGTGGTGCTGCTGGTTGGCGCCGCAGCCGGCCTGTTGTCGTTGCGTTCGAGCAACGCGTCGCTGCAGCAGATGTACACCGTGGATACGCCCGCAGTCGCCGACCTTGAAGGTAGCGCCGGGCAGTTGCTGCGCCTGCGTCTCGCTCTCGCGACCTATGCATCGTTGGTCGACCTGAACGATCAGGATGGCGCGAATGCGGTGCTCAAACGTTTTGATCAGTACCAGAAAGCATCGAACGACCGCCTTGCCCACTATGTGAGCCGTGCGGGTACGGATGCCGACGAACAGCGTCTGATCAAGGACATGCAGGACAAGCGCGACACCTTCCTGCACGAGGGCGTCGATCCGGCGCTGGCCGCGCTCAAGTCGGGTGACAAGACTGCGTTCGAGCAGTTGCAGGCGCACAAGCTGCCGACCCTCTATAGCGCGTACGAAAAGGCGATGCTTACGCTCGAGCAATTGCAACTCGATCATGGCGCGCAGCGCTATCAGGATGCGCAGGATCTGTTCTACGCAATCTGCGTTGCGGTGGCGATCGGCATGGGCTTGTCCTTGCTGGGCTCTTTGATCGGGCGCGCGGTTATGGTGCGGGCCATTGTCAGTCCGGTCGACGCGACCATCGCGCAGTTTCAGCGGATTGCCAACGGGGACCTGACCAGCAAGATCGATGTGACGAGCAACAACGAAATGGGCCGTCTCGCGGCGGCGCTGCGCAAGATGCAAGACTCGCTGATCGAGACGGTGAATGCCGTGCGTCATGGCACCGAGTCCATCGATACGGGCGTGAGCGAGATTGCGGCGGGCAATACCGATCTGTCGCAACGTACCGAGGAGCAGGCCGCGTCGCTTGAAGAAACGGCGGCCAGCATCGAAGAGCTGACTTCGACGGTCAAGCAGACCGCGGACAACGCGAAGGAGGCGAGTTCGCTGGCGCAGGGCGCGTCGAGCCTGGCTGCGCAGGGTGGCGATCTGACCGAACAGGTGGTGGGCACGATGCATGGCATCGTCGACGACTCGCGGCGGATTGCCGACATTGTCGGCGTGATCGAAGGGATTGCTTTCCAGACGAATATTCTGGCGCTGAACGCGGCGGTCGAGGCGGCGCGCGCGGGCGAGCAAGGGCGTGGATTCGCGGTGGTGGCGAGCGAGGTGCGGTCGTTGGCACAACGAAGCGCGGCGGCGGCCAAGGAGATCAAGGGGTTGATTGATGCTTCGACGGCGCGGGTGCAAGCGGGGTCGCAACTGGTCGAACGCTCGGGTTCGACGATGACTGAGATTGTCGAGGCGATTTCTCGTGTGAGTTCGATCATGGGTGAGATCGCGGCGGCGGCGCTTGAGCAGAGTACCGGGATCGATCAGGTGAACCTGGCTGTTGCTCAGATGGATGAGGTGACGCAACAGAACGCTGCGCTGGTGGAGCAGGCTGCGGCGGCTGCCAGTTCGCTGGAGGAGCAGGCTCGCAGGTTGACTTCGTCGGTGGCCGTGTTTCAGACGGGGAGTGGGGGGGCTTCGTTTGCTGGTCGGCGAAGTGGGGGTGTTGCTGCGCCGGTGACGAGAGGTTTGGGTGGGGTTGTGGCGGGTTGATGTTTTTTGCCTGTGCGGCGCTTACTCACGTGTACCGTGATTCCGACTGCAATCCCGGCGTGAACTGTACCGGGCAATCGTGCTTGATGCTAAGGACGTTGCCTCGTAACTAAATCACCGCCAAACGTACCACAAACCTACCATCCGACGCGGCGCAGACGAAACTGGATGACTGGCCGAGCGTGAAGCCAGCGGATGCCACGCGACCCAAACTGATGTGCATAAAGGTCGCGTTGCATGGAGAAGCAAGTGCACAGGCTGCCGCGGTGGCACACTGAATAACGCTAGTGGTTACTACAGCGCAGCAATGGAAAAAGGCGCGAGCGCCTTTTTCCTCACGCATTTACGAGGCGGGCGTAATCTGTTTCAAACAGTCGGCGTGTTCTGCGCGATCCATGACTTCGAAGCAAAAGTACGTGTCCTCGCCTTTTTGATCCATCGTTGCGTGCAGAAAATCCAGGGCGAGCCGATTGCATCGCCCTTGATAGGTCTCCCATTGCATAGCGGACCTCGGAGAATAGTCGGCGATGGCATCGATATATGGCATCACTTGATGTGCATCGAGGCGTGCAGCCTCGATGCCAAGAACGGCCATTCCAGCGTTCTGGCATACAGCAACGAATTGCAGCGCGTCCTTGCCTCTCAGAAAAATTTCGCCGCTTGGCCGCAGCTCAGCGTGCTCAATGAATGATGCGTAGATTTCGCTTTCCTTCGTCATTTCTGCTCACTCAAAATGGATTCTGCCAGTTCGGATCATTCCGGTTGGAGACCTGAACGACAGTACCGTCGACGTCGTTGCGCACAACATATGAGCCGTCGTCACGCACGTACGCGGTTGCTGGGTCATCGCGCCGACCGTTACCGTCTTCGAGATTTCTCGTGTCGCGTGTTTTTGTCGTCCGTGCCGGATTGTCGATTGTGTCCTCAACGTCTTTTTCAGTCCACCTGTAATGGCCTAATAAAGCTGGACACCTCAAAAGGTAGACTTCTAACCAAACGATGAGGTGTCAAATGGGAGGACGGGAATTCTCGGCGCAGTTCAAGGAAGGCGTGGTGAATCTGATGTTACAGCAGGGCTACATGGTCGGGAAGGCCGCGCGGGCGCTGGGCATTGGCGAGACGGCCTTGCGTCGCTGGATCGGTGCACGTGAGCCACAGGGCACGGTAAGCGAGCCGTCAAAGGCAGCGCTGACGCACGGACAGGCGCGGATTCAGGAACTGGAGAGGCGTGTCGCGGAACTCGAAAGGGAGCGCGACATTTTAAAAAATCCGCCGCTCACCCCGCCAGCTCATAAGCGGGTCCCCCGCGCAGCCACGGTAGTGGTGCATCTGGAATCTGTGTTCTCGCACATTCCGCCCTGTTGACAAGGCAGTCATTCTTCCGGCGGCGCTGCGCGCGCCGAAGGGTATTTCACAGAACCGTCTGCGCGTTTCTCGCGCGTGCTTGACTCGACGCTGCATCCAAAACCTACCTGCCATGCGCTTGCACTTCGTTCGAGGTGCTAATTCACACCTGAACGAGCTGTCGCAACTTGTCGATCGCCGGAGGCGCGAGTGGCGCTTTCCGCGGCAGATAGATTTTTCGGAACGTCGCCGAGGCAAAGCCGATGGCTCCCACCGAACTCAACCGAAGCCTCCCGGTTTCCCTGGCAGACCCATCCGCGACGCACGCAGTGCGGAGTGGGAGCGAATGAGTCCTTTGTCGCTAACGCGGAGTGTGCGAGAGCACAGATTCCAGATGCGCCACTACCGTGGCTGTGCGGGGGACCCACTTATGAGCTGGCGGGGTGAGCCGCTTTCTTTGCTTATCTTTCTTTGCGGCGGCAAAGAAAGTAAGTGCCGCCCCGCACAGGGGCAACACTAATAAACCACTAACAATTCAAGGAAAGGCCAAAGAAGTCAGAGCAGGAAAAGCCCAACCCCGCAGGCACACAGACAAAAGCGCCGCGCAGGCAAACAACACACTACTGCACACCCGCATAATACTTAGCAATCCCATCAATCTCCGCAGGAGTCATCTGCCTAACCACATTCCGCATCTGCTCATTAATATCGTTACGCCGGACACCGGAAGCAAACGCCCGCATCTGCGCAGCGAGATAAACAGAAGACTGTCCTCCAAGCCACGGCGCCGCCCCCTTACGATCAAGCTGCCCATGACAGGCCGCACAAGGCGCGATATTGCGCTGCGGGTCACCCTGCATCGCAAGCTTCACAGCATTCGCGTCTGGCCCCGCGCCGGCAGGCAAAACCTCGGCCGCCGGAGCCCTCGGCAGCGAAGCATAATAAGCCGCCAGATCATGCAAATCCTGATCGCTGCGAGCCGCAATGATCGGTTGCATGATCGCGTTCTGCCGCACGCCGTTCTGATAATCGCGTAACTCTTTATAGACTACGTCGGCATACTGCCCAGCCAGCGCGGGTGCCGTCACCTGCACCGTGCCCTGCACGCCATGACACATCGAGCAATTCTGCGTCGCGATGGTCGCGCCGCGGCCAATCGAACTCGCGTCGGCACGCACGCGCCGCAAAGGTGGCAAGACCACCACCTCGCTCGGCGCAGGGCCGGTAATGTTGGCACCGCCGTACCAACTCGACGGCGCGCCCGCGGCGCTGCAAATCGTCGCCCATAAACCACGCTCGCTGAATCCGCTATTGGCCGACGGCAACCAGATGAAGCCGATCAATATGGACACAACAGCAATCGCAATCGTGCCGCCGAGGCTCACCGTGAACCACGGGTTGCGCAAGCTGAAGACGCGTTCCTGACTCATCGCTGCGCTCCGACGACAACTGCCGGCACCGACGTCTGCGGCAATCTGAGCAACTGAACGATCGGCACACTGTAGTTGACGACCGTCAGCCCGATCATCAACGCCACCCACAAGCCGAAACTATTGAGCGCGGCAGGCACGTGCTCAACCGGCTGCGCCGCGCTCGCGAAGCGGAAACTCTGTTGCTGCACCAACGGCCCGAATTGCGATTTCGCGAGGATGTAAATGAACAGCACGCCTGACACCAGCAGAATCAGTCCGCCCACCGCCGACATGCCGACCCAGAACGCCTGCGATTCCATTCCCGGCATGTTGTAGTCGTAATACGCCATGCGGCGCGGCGCACCAAGCAGGCCGACGTAGTGCCACGGCAGCGTTGTCACCATCATGCCGATGAACCATAACCACAATTGCGTGCGCACCAGCTTGACCGAAGCGATCGCGCGGCCGGTCAGTTGCGGCCACAGTTCGTACGCGATCGCGAAGTACATGATGACGATCGCACCGCCGAAAATCAGATGGAAGTGCCCGGTCACCCACTGCGTGTTGTGCACCGTCGAGTTCAACTGGTAGCTCATGTTGATCAGGCCGCCCGCACCGCCAAGACCCAGCATCACGAACGAAAACGCGATCACCAGCATCATCGGGTTCTGCCACGGCAACGCGGTCAACCAGCCGAACGCGCCCTTGCCGCCACGCAACCTGCCCGCGATCTCCACTGATGCACAGATGGTGAACACCGTCAGCAACGTCGGCACCGACACCATGCCGGTGAACACCGCATGCAGGAACTTGAAGCCCGAGCCGACCTGCGGATCGGCGAACAGATGGTGAATGCCGATCGGCATCGCGAACACGAGGAACAGAATGAAGGACACGCGCGCCATCGAGTCGCTATAGAGCCGTCCGCCGATCGCGCGCGGCACCAGTGTGTAGTACGCGATGTAAGCGGGGATCAGCCAGAAGTAGACAATTGCATGCAATGTCCACGAGAAGAGGATGCGTGAAAGACCCGCGTCGATCGTGTTGGTTAGACCGAACGCGACCGGCAGGATCTGGAACAGGATCTCGAGCGCCGCGCCGATCGCGGTCCACGCCCACAGATACGCGCCCGCCACATTGGCGAACATCGCGAGTGGTATCGGCTTGCCGGGATTGGCGCGCTTCCAGACTCGCAGATTCACATGCATCAGCGCGACCCATATCCACGAGCCGACTACCACCAGCACCACGCCGAGGTAATAGAACGGACTGCCGATCATCGGCGGATAGAACGTGTAGAGCACGGAGGCTTTGCCGAGCGCGACCGGGACCATTGCCATCACCGCGCCGACCGCCAGCATGATGAACGCAGCCCATGCCCATTTGAGACCGACTAGCCGCTGTGCGAGCGCGAGTTCGACGATCGCGTAGCCGAAGCCCATCGACACCAGCGTGGGCAGCACGTAAGCCATTACCGAGCCATGCGCGGTCACCGATCGATAGTAGAGCTCGGGGTCGCCGATCCACGGTACCAGCGGGCTGCGTACCAGCATCTGCCAGGCGCCGAGCAGCAGCGCGATCAGAAACGCGATGAAGGCCAGCCAGAAATGCGCGAGAACGAGTCGCTTAGCGTGAAACACAGCTGAGCCTCCGGGATTGTCGGGCTTGCTCGAAGAACGTGGCTTTGTCGATGACCTTGACGTGCGCCCACATGGTCTGATGGCCGAAGCCGCAGAACTCGTGACACGGCATGGTGTGCTCGCCGGTTTTGTCGAAGCGCGTGTTCAGCGTGGCGACATAGCCGGGCACGACCATCGTGTTGATGTTGGTGTCGGTGACAAGCAGGCCGTGCACGACATCGGCACTGGTGGTGCGGATCGTGATCGGCGTGTCGGCAGGCACCAGCAGACATTGCGGCGTGAACGAGTACTGCTGCGCAATGAAACGCACGACCACCGAGCCATCCGGCTCGACGGCGCTGCCGAGGTTGTCTTCGACGAACTCGCCGGACAGTTGCAGGCGGGCAGGATCGATCGTCTCGACCCGCGACGGCGGCATCATCGCCCAATGCAGGCCCGAAAACACGATGACGGCGAGCATCAGCACGATCAACGCTGTGGCGAAAATCGCCCAGCGGCGCTCGGCGCGTAACGCGACGTCGTGGCCGCTGCCCGGTTGGTGGTTGGAATCAGTCGACATGGTCAGTGAATGACGCCGCGCGGCAGAAAGACAAGAAAGTAGAAGCCGAACCAGATTGCCATGACGATCAGCGTGGCGACACCGGCCACGGCAATCGCGCCATGCGGGCCGGCCGCGACGACGCGTTCCACTTCTTCATCCGTAGGTGGGGCCGCGCTGCGGGTATCGTTCGCTTCCATCTAGAGCTTCTCCAGTGCAGCGGTTCAGGTTCAATGCAGCGGCGCCTTGCGCAACTCGTTGACCTCGCGGGACGTCACCGGCTTGCCGTGATTGCCCCACGCAGTGCGGATATAAGTGACGACGGCGGCGGCATCGGTATCGTTCAGTTCCTGCCCGAAAGGCGGCATGCCATACGGCTCGGGGTTGCGCATGGTGCCGGGCGGAAAGCCGCCATTCAGCACGATGCGGATCGGGTTGACTGCGGAGTCCATTTCGATCGACTGGTTGCGAGCGAGCGGCGGGTAGTGCTGCAACTGGCCTTCGCCGTTCGCGCCGTGGCATAGCGCGCACTTGTCGGCGTAGATTTTTTCGCCGAGCGCAAACACGTTGGTATTGGTCGGCGCCGACGGGCCCGTCTTGCGGCCGCGATTGTCCGGCAACGTCTTGAGATAGACCGCCATCGCCTTGACGTCGTCTTCCGTCATGTACTGAAGGCTGTGATAAGTGACTTCAGCCATCGGCCCGTACACAGCGCCGCGATCGGAGATGCCTGCCTGCAGCAGGTCGACGATGTCCTTGATGCTCCAGTCGCCGAGACCGCCGTCCTTGTCTGATGTCAGCGATGGCGCGTACCAGTTCTGCACCGGAATCAGACCACCGGCGAACTGCTCGCTTTGTGAAGAACCACCCAGCATGTTGATCTTGGTGTGGCACATCGTGCAGTGTCCGAGCCCGTCGACGAGATAGGCGCCGCGATTCCATTCGACCGATTTGGTCGGATCCGGCTGGAATTCGCCTTCACGGAAATACAGCGTGCGCCAGCCGTACAGCAGCTTGCGCTGATTGAATGGGAAGCGCAGCGTGTGCTTGTGGTTCGGCTCGCGTACCGGCGTCACGGATTTCAGATAAGCGAAGATCGCGTTCGCGTCTTCACGTGTGACTTTCGTGTACTGGGCGATCGGCATTGCGGGGTAGAGCATGGTGCCGTCCGGCGTGCGGCCAGTGCGCATCATCTTGAAGAAGGCTTCCTCGCTCCATGTGCCGATGCCGTACTGCGCGTCCGGCGTGATGTTCGGTGAGTACAACGTGCCGAACGGTGTCTCCATGGCGAGGCCGCCGGCGAACAGCTTGCCGCGCGGCGCGGTATGGCAGGCGACGCAGTCGCCGGCGCGCGCCAGATACTCGCCGCGTTTGACGATGTCGGGGCGGGTGTCGGCTTTGTCGCCGGCGGCCATCGCAGCCGTGGCGGCCGGCACGGCTTCGGCGGCGCTTGCTTCAGCGATCAATAGCGTACGCAGCGCGCTGGGCAGTGCGGCGCTGCCGGCAACGATCAGGCAGGCGAGCAGCAAACCCGATACGAGCGAGACAGTAGCGCAACGGCGCTTGGTCACGGCATGCGAAACGGGGAGGATCGAGCGGAGGGTCGGCTTCATTGCGGTTGACTCCCGCATGCGAGCGGCAGCCGCTCTGCGGACGCCGGCGCGGGCCGCGGATCGGCGGGGCGCGGCTGGCGCGCGAGCCAGCTCGATACCGCGGTGATGTCCTTGTCGGTCAGCTTGACGGCGATCGAGTGCATGCAGTCCGGCGCAAGCGCGTGACGCGTGCCCGAGCGCCAGGTGCCCATCTGCCCGGCGATGTAACTCGCATGCAGGCCGAGCAGGCCCGGAATGCCTGGTTGCGTACCTGTCATGCGTGCTCCATGACATGCGATGCACGCCGGGATCTTGCGTGCGGGGTCGCCTTGGGTGACGAGCCGTTGTCCGGCTGCGAGCACCGCCGGCGCAACTTCGGTGTGATCGGCATTGGGATAAGGCGGTTGCAGGTCTGCGAAGTACTGGCTGATCTTGCGCAGATAGTCGTCGGGCAGAAACGCGAGCAGGTAACCCATCGGTGGATAGGTGCGGCCGCCGTCACGGAACGCGGTCAACTGATTGAACAGATAGTCGGCTGGTTTGCCGGCAATACGGGGAAAGTAGTCGTTGTTCAGGCCCTGGCCTTGCACGCCATGACACGAGGTGCAGGCGCGCACGCGTTCGTCCATGGCGGAGGGCATCGCGCCTTGTGTGTCAGTGGCCGCAAACGCCACGCCACTCAACATGACGTAAAACACCAACAGGATCGAAAATCCGATAGTTCTACGATGCACGCCAGGCCTCGTCGGGGAACGGTTATTTTCGCTAATTATTTCTCACGCGTTCGCTCGTGAATTCACGTATGGATTCGATGAGCGATGCATGACAAGCCTGCCAATTCTTCTTTTATAACGACTGCATGAACAGCAAATCGAAACTGACTTATTAAGGAGGCGCAGTGTTGAACCGATACGGCGATGCCACTTCTTTACAAAGCGATGATCTGCCTGAGTACGCC
Organism: Paraburkholderia fungorum; assembly: GCF_003610895.1. Lineage (GTDB taxonomy): Bacteria > Pseudomonadota > Gammaproteobacteria > Burkholderiales > Burkholderiaceae > Paraburkholderia > Paraburkholderia fungorum_B. The sequence continues at coordinate 26,967 of NZ_MCAS01000010.1, read as the reverse complement.
GTTGGGCGGCGGCTTTCGGGTTGATGTAGTAACGCTTGATGCGTCCGGAAAGTGTGTAGAAGGTTGCAGGAATTTATCCGTTGCGTCAATAAAAATTGACAGGCCAATTGCTGATGTATTCGATCAGCATAGGCGTCGATTAGCGCGCTTTCAATACTTATTCTGCAGTTGATTTGCGAGTGGGTGGCGTCATTGAATGCGATTGATGCGCTGCTTCACATTTCTGTTGATATTCATGAGTCGCCGCGCGCATCGGTGGCCGGGGCATCAACTAAAGAGGCGCATCAATGCAGCGCGTGCATTACTCACGCGTTCGCTTTCGCCGATTCGCCCTGGCAACAGATGAAACTCGACAACAGGCAACGCGGGTAACCCGACGCCTGGCGGGCAGGCCACCACGCCCCCGCCAATCGACGATTCGTTCAGGCAGGAAATGCCTAGCCCGGCTTTCAATGCCAGTTGCAGCCCGGCTACGCCGGAGGCCGAATGCGACACAAGATACGGCACCTTGTGTTCGTCGAGAAGCTTCACGACGAAGCGTTGCAGCTGGCAACTCGACGGTAGCAAAACCAGTGGATACGGCGTGGCCGGCGACGGACTGGCGTCGGCCGCGCAGACCCACAGCAGTTTTTCACGCCGCACCACCGTGCTTTGCGCTCCAGCATTTGCGCGCCCGGTGGTGGCGCGCGTGCTCCCGGTGACGAGTCGCAACGAGAGACCGATGTCGTACGACACGTCGTCGCCGGCGCTGCTGTCGATCACGGCGCTCGGCAGCACGGTGACGTGCAGTTTGAGGCGCGGGTGCTGTTCCGAAAACAGCTTGAGAATGCGCGCGATGTCGAGCGGACGGTAGTAGTCCGTGATGGCGATGCGCAGTTCGCCGTCGAGTGAGCGGCCTTGCAGATCTTCGAACGCCGCCTCGCTCATTGCGATGATGCGCCTCGCATGATCGAGCAGGCGGCTGCCGGCCGGTGTGGCAGACACGCCCTGCTTGCTGCGCACGAAGAGCGGCTGGCCGGCGCGCTCCTCGAGTTTCTTCAACTGCTCGCTCACCGACGATTGCGATAGGAACACGCGCTCAGCGGCCGCCGAGATGCTGCCCGATTCGGCGACGGCAACGAAAGTGCGTAGCTGTGCCAGATCAAATCCGCGTTGACTCATGATTCGGTATATCCGATGGGTGCCATCTGATTTTCCGGCTTTTCCGATGGTTGGCTCAGCCGTAGGATACCTCCAAATCATTCATTGCGGAGGTTGTCATGGGAAACGATTCGATTGCTGCCGTGCGGATGCCGGGTGAGCGTGCGGCGAGTCACCGGTGGAAGGTGCTGGGCGTCGGCTTTGCGGCGAATGCGAGTTTTTCGGCCGCCTTCTCGGGGATTCCGACCACGGCCGTTTTTTTGCGTTCGGGTTATCACCTCGGCAACGAGGGGTTGGGGCTGGTGCTGGGCATGCTCGGTTTGGGCATCGCCGTCAGCGAGTTGCCATGGGGACTCCTGACCGACCGTTGGGGCGACCGCCGTGTGCTGCTGCTTGGACTTCTCTCGACTGCCGCGGCGCTGGCCGGGCTGGCGTTGTTCGTGGTGCCGTCCGGTGCACATGTGCCGAACGTGACCACGCTTGCGCTCGGTCTGCTGTTGGTTGGCCTGCTCGGCGGCAGCGTCAACGGTTCAAGTGGCCGTGCGGTGATGGCCTGGTTTCGCGAAGGTGAACGTGGCCTCGCAATGAGTATCCGGCAGACCGCGGTGCCGGCCGGCGGTGGTCTGGGGGCGTTGGTCTTGCCGGTGCTCGCGTCGAGATTTGGCTTTGCCAGCGCGTACACCGTACTGGCCCTTGCGTGCGCGGTTACGGCGGTGTTTGCATGGCGCTGGCTGCACGAGCCTTCGCATGCCGCAGGCGACGGTACGGGTACGGCTCACAACGCGGCGGCTGTGGGTGCGGCGCCAGCGAAGGTTTCGCCGTTACGCGATGTGAGCATATGGCGCGTGGCGCTCGGCGCGGGAGCATTGTGCGTGCCGCAGCTTGCCGTGGTGACGTTCGGGACCGTTTTCCTTCACGACTTCAGCCGTGCCGGCGTGCTGGCGATCAGCGTGACGATGGCGGCGGTGCAACTGGGCGCGGCAATTGCACGGGTCTGGAGCGGTGCATGGACCGACCGTCGCGGTAATCGACGCGCTTACATGCGCGCCTGCAGTGTATTGACCGCAGTGCTGTTCGCCTCGCTTGCACTGTTGACGGGCGTGGCCGGCATGCATCATGCGGCGATGACCGCGGTGTTCGCGCTGATGATCGTGCTGGGCGGCATAAGCGCGTCCGCATGGCATGGCGTGGCCTTCACTGAACTCGCGACGCTCGCGGGGACGAGCCGCGCGGGTACCGCGCTCGCGATCGGCAACACGTGTGTCTTTCTCACGCTGTTCGTGACGCCGCTCGCGATTCCGCTGTTGCTCTCGGTGGGCGCGTGGCCGATGGTGTGGGCGGTAGCCAGTGTGTGCGCATTGATCGCATTACCGGTGTTCCCGCGCGCGGCTCGCGTGAGCAAGCTGGCAGCCGTACGCGCTTGTGATGCCACCTGATGGGGTAATGACGGCCGGCTGAATGAAGCTGCCGGTGTTGTGTTGTTCATGCGACGGGAGCGGCGGGACGCGCTCTCGTCGCGATATTACTTTTTAGCTGGAAATCAACCGGAGAGAAAAACAGCGAGAGAAAAGCTCCCTCATATTCGGTTTGCATAATTGCGTATCTCCAGTTTGATAGCACTGCAATGGACTATCAAATCGTCTATCGGTTTCGGAACGTTCCGATTCTCGCCCGAATGTAGCGGTGATCTTATGGCGGCCATTGACTCGCCATTCCAAGCCTGGAGGCTATCAAGCCAAGCGCGTGACAAGTGGGATTTCCCTTGCGTGTCCGCCGAATGCACCTACAACAATCGAGAGAAATAATAGTGAACCTTCGAGTCATTCTGGCCGACGATCATCCTTTCGTTTTACTTGGCGTTCGAGCCGCATTGGAAATGCATGCCGGTGTCACCGTTGTCGGCGAAGCGCTTACGCCGGGTTCGTTGATCAAACTGTTGCAGAGTACGCCGTGCGACGTGCTCGTCACCGATCTGACGATGCCGGAAGCGTCCGGCGCGGTTGAAGACGGCCTTGATCTTGTCAGGCGAATCCGATGTGCGTGGCCATCATTGCGAATCGTCGTGATGACTGCTCTGACAAACACTGAGATTCTGCGCGCCATCGTGTCGGATGGCGCAGTTTGCACGCTCAGTAAGATGGAAACGACCGACGAGCTGTGGTCTGCGATCGAGGCGAGTGGCAAGGGCGAGGTCTACGTTGGCCGTTCCGTCATCGAAGCGCTTGCCAGACCCCGGGACGAAGCGTGTGATCCGCCATCGGTTTTGCCTTTGTCGCGCAAACAGGCCGAAGTGGTGAGCATGTTCGTGCGCGGTCGATCGATCGCTGAGATCGCAGTAGCGCTCGGATGCCATTACCGAACTGTCAGTCGCCGAAAACGCGAAGCGATGACTAAACTCGGCGTCACGAATGACCCCGGTCTTTTTGCATATATTCGTGCGCATGGCGTTATCTGAGTTAAATCGCATAGCTAAACGATTATTCGTGCAAGTTCATTGAGTCATTTCAGAGCGCTCTTATTTCTATCTCCCGAAGTATGTTGAATGATCGCGGCAGGCCCAGTTGCGCCGGAGAGCGCGACAGGAAATCAAGGTATGGGGGAGAAAAAAGACGATGAACGAAAACGCTGACACAAGCACACCAGTTCGAACCATCATTGCGGACGACCATCCACTGGTTCTGTTGGCGATCGAGAACCTGATGGCGGGCTATCCGGATATGCAGATTGTGGGCCGCGCTGCCGACGCCACAGAACTTTTCGAAGAAGTCGATCGCGTTCCATGTGACCTAGTTCTCATGGATCTCTATATGCCATGCGGCTTACATGGCGGCGCACTGGAAACCGTCAGGCAGTTCAAGGTGCGCTATCCGAACGTTGCGCTTGTTGTACTCACTATGGAAGTCGAAGCGGCCGCACTGAAAAAGGTCATCGCGCTCGGTGTCGATGCGCTGATCAGCAAACGAGACCGACTCGATCTGATTCACGTGGCCATCGTTACCGCGCTGGCTCACGAGTGTTATCTCGGACCGGTGGTGCGATCGCAGATAGCCGACGCAACGGTCGCGCACCGTTTCGATTTTGTCCGGCAAGTATTGTCGCGCCGCGAACTGGAGGTGTTCACGCAATATGCTTCAGGGCTTGCTGTAACAGAGATCGCCACTCGCCTTGAGCGAAGTGTCAAGACAATCAGTGCGCAGAAATGTACCGCGATGCGCAAGCTCGGTCTGCACAGTGACGCGGAACTGTTCCGCTTCGCCGTCGAGCACGGCGTGATCTCTGAAGATTGTCTGCAGAACCGGCGTTAAGCCGACGGGACGTCACGCCAGTCCGGTGGTGTGGCGAACAGAAGATGTACTTGGCATATCCCGGGGAGGCACGTCACGTGCAGGGAGTGCCAGTCGATAAGACAACAAAAAATGTCACAAAAGATCCGCGTCATCGTGGCCGACGATCACGATTGCGTTCGTGTTGGCGTGATGCGCCTGCTGCAATCGGTACCTCACATCGAAATAGTTGGCGAAGCGCCTGATACCCAGACGCTGGCCGAATTGCTCGACACCCATGCGTGCGACGTTGTCGTGTCGGATATTGGTATGCCGGGTATCGACGGCGCCAGCAACGTCGTGTCCTTTTTGCGTCGCCTGTTCCGGGCGCGTCCGCATCCCCGCGTCGTCATCCTGACGATGATTTGCCATGCGCACATGCTTTCTGGCTTGTTGCATCTGGGCGTGGCCGGAATCGTCGACAAGCGCGACACCGCCACGTCGGTGATCGATGCCATCGAGGTAGCGATTGCAGGCGGCGTCTATCTATCGGATCGGGCACGCGTCGCGATAGACGCCTCCGATGCGCCGCCGCAGCCTCGCGCGGGCGTGCTGAGCGCACGTGAATGGGAAGTCTTCCAGCTTTATGTGCAAGGTTTGGCAGTCCATGAGATCGCGGCGCGTTTGCAACGCAGCGGCAAGACCATTAGCACGCAGAAGCGCAGCGCGATGCGCAAGCTTGGTCTCGAGTCAGAAAACGACCTCATCGACTACGCGAGACAGATAGGGTTGGCCTGACAACGGTGTGAGGGAGCCGATTCTCAAAGGTCCATTTTTCTTAGGACTTTAGGAGTCTTCTGATTGGTCGCGCGACGTCATCGTTTCATAGTTCTGAATTGGCTGAGGCTTGCCACCCAACATTCGCGTGACGGAAACCGTCATTTCGCGATGGGGTGTACTGCCGAGCCTGGAAAATTCAGGCAGATGTCCAGCGGCTGGAGTGCGACGCCGTCTGCCATTTGCACAAGGACTTGGGGGCGGAATGGTAGCGCTAGGAAAACGGTTGTTGGTCGAGGGGGGCGGAACGGCATGGGTGGTGTTCATCGGTTGCGGCAGCATCGTATTGAACACCGGTGCACTCCAGCAGGGATACGGCGTACTCGAGGTGTCGCTCGCGTTCGGTCTTGCGCTTGTCACGGCGAGTTACGCATTCGGCGCCACCTCCGGTGCCCACTTCAACCCGGCTGTCACGATTGGCTTTACCGTCGCGCAACGTTTCCCGGTTCGGGATCTGCTGCCCTATATTGCCGCCCAGATTCTCGGGGCCATCGCCGCTGCGGCACTGCTCGCTTACGTGGCGAGCGGCCGCCCCGGCTTTGAACTGGCCGCGAGCGAATTCGCGGCGAACGGTTTTGGCGACCATTCGCCGGCCGACTATCAACTTCATTCTGCGCTCGTGGTCGAGCTTGTGCTGTCGTTCACATTCGTGATGGCAAGTCTGATGGTGGCCGGCCGGCGACGGTTGCGGCCGATCTCACCGCTGATCGCCGGCGCGAGTCTGATGATCGTGTACATGGTTTCGATCCCGGTGACCAACGGCTCGATCAATCCGGCTCGCTCTACCAGTCAGGCGCTGTTCGTCGGCGACTGGGCACTCGACCAGCTCTGGCTGTTCTGGGCTGCGCCTCTGCTGGGCGGCGTGGCCGCCGGGGCGCTGTTTTCATTTCTCTGCAGCAAGTCGGGCCGAAAGGCCGCGTCTTCCGCTCACAAGCAGGGCAGAGTCGCGTGAGCGCTGCCTGGTTTCATTTCATGGCTCCCTCTATGAAACTCCAACGCTGTGTCACGGTGAAGCGGATGGTGCGGCGTTTATCGCAGTGCCTGCTTGTTGTGCTCGCGTTGGTCGTCGCGCAGATGCAACCTGCAGTGGCCCAGCCGTTTGCCGGGCCTTCACAGCCGCAAGTCGCAGGCGCATTTCCTGGCAAATTGACCGTCGGTGTGCTGGCTGACGGCTGGTTGCCTATGGAGGGCCTTCAGGACGGTCAGATAATCGGGTTGAGCGCCGACTATTTGCGCGTGCTGGTCGGACAGAACGTGAAGATCGAGTCCAAGGCATTCCCTGATATGCAGCAACTGCTTGCCGCTGCTTGCGCTGGCAAGGTCGATCTGGTCATGAGCCTCGCTCGCACCCCCGAGCGGGAACGCTGCCTCAGCTTCACCGCGCCGTACTTTCGGGCGCCGGCGTCGGTGGTAGCTCGCCGCGACGGCGATGCGTACGCGAATGCTGCCCAGCTTGCTGGCACACGCCTCGCGGTAGAGAAAGGGTTTGCGCTGGAACGCGCGTTGCGCGACCGCTTTCCACGCGCCCAACTCGAAACCTTCGCAAATACTCACGCGGCCCTCCATGCGGTCGCACGGGGTGATGCCGACGCCTATCTCGGCTTCACGCCTGCCGTTCAGTACGCGTTGACCAGCGAGGAATTCCGCGGACTCCGCATCGCTTTCGAGGAACGCGGCCGCATCGCCGACTTGCGCTTCGCCGTGCCGCGCAACCAGGTCGCGCTGCGTGACCAACTCGACCACGCGCTCGCGTTGATGAGTCCCGCCGACGATACGGCGATCCGCGCGCGCTGGCTATCCGGAAGCTTCGACGCGCAAGCGGCGTCCGCTGCACGCCGTCTCGTGCTGACGCCAGACGAGCAGGCCTGGCTCCGTTCGCTGCCACCGTTACAGGTGGGTTTCGACAACGGCTGGCCGCCCTTTAGTTATGTTGACGAATCCGGCCATCCTGCCGGCATTGCCGCTGAATATCTGGACTATTTGAGCCGTGCGCTGGGTGTCGTGTTCAACCGCGCCCACACGGCCGACTGGCCCGCAACCATCCAGGCTTTCCAGCACGGCGATCTGGCGATTCTGGCGACCTCCTCCAGCAACGATCCGCGCCTGAAGGGCGCGCTGCACACCCGCGCCTACGAAAGCTATCCATTCGTGATCGTCGGGCGGGAAGACGAACCGGCCGCGCGTGCACTCAACGATTTCGCTTCACGGCGTATCGTGGTTTCGTCGCATATCGCCGGCTCGATTCCGCTCGCGCTCGACAATATTCCGCCGGCCAACATTACTGTCGCGCCCAGTCTGGACGAGGCGCTCAAGATGGTCGAGAACGGCCAGGCAGACGTGCTGGTCGGCAATGTAGCCGCCGTCGATATCCTGCTGAAGCAACGTTACACCGGTATCCTGAAGATTCTCGGCACAGTGGGCGGGTCCGACGCACTCGGCTTCGCGGTGCGCCCCGATCTGGGCCCGCTTGCGAGCTTGATCGACCGGGCCTTGCTGGCCATGCCGCCAGCCGAGAAGCAACGCATCCGGCAAAAGTGGGTGACCGGCGGTACGGCAGACCAGGGAGTGTGGAGCGTCACTGCGGTGCGCCTTCTGCCGCTGCTGATCGGCATCGGTATCGTGTTGCTGGTCACGCTGCGCGCTTATCTGCTGCTGCAACGCGAAGTCAGGCGGCGCAAACAGACCGAACGCGAACTGGCGCTACAGCTGAACTTTCAGGAAACCATGATGGAGATGGTTCCCTATCCGCTGGTCGCCAAAGATCTGGAGGGGCGCTACATCGCGATCAACCGGGCGTATGAAGAAGCGTGTGGTTTGCGCCGCGAAGTAGTGATCGGACGCACGACCGTGGAAGTCCAGACTTGGGGCGAAGCCAACAGCCACGTTCTGGAGGACCTCACACGCAAGATGCTGGCTGGTGGTGCACCGGCACAGGCGGAACTCCAGTTCGAACGCGGCGCGGGCAACCTGCGGCACGGCCTGTTCTGGACACGGATCTGCCACGGCAGTGACGGCAAGCCGAGTTGTGTGCTCGGAACCATGGTCGACATTACCGATATCCGGCGTGCCGAAATGCTCGCGCGTGAAACTGAGCGACGCCTGTTCGACGTCACGCGCTCATTGCCGGCCGTCGTATTTCAACTGCGCCGCACCGCGGACGGGGCCTATTCGTTTCCTTATGTCGGCGGCGACACGCGATATCTGCTCGGTGGCGGCCGCGCTGCGTCGGTGAGCCGCGACAAGATCGATTTCGGGCGCGTGTGCGAGGAAGACCGGCCTTTTGTGCTGGCCGAGCTGGAACGATCGGCGCGTTGCGAAACACCGGTGAACATGGAGTTTCGCTTCGATCTCGAGCATGGACTCAAATGGGCGCGCGCAGAACTGGTGCCGCGCCGAGAGAAGGATGGCAGCGTTGTGTGGAGTGGCTATTGGGTGGACGCAAGCGTCGAGCACGCGCGCTCCGATGAACTCGCGCGTGCACGCGACGTGGCCGAAGCCGCCTCGCGTGCAAAAGATGACTTTGTCGCGATGATGAGTCACGAAATCCGTACGCCGATGAACGGTGTGCTCGGTCTTGTTGAGGTGCTGGAGCGCACGCCGCTCAATGCGGATCAAGGGGAAATGCTGGGCATGATCCACGAGTCGGCGGGCGCATTGCTGCAGATTCTGGACGACCTGCTCGACTATTCGAAGATCGAAGCGGGCCGGCTGACTATCGAAGCCGAACCCATCGATGTGCGTGAGCTGGTCGACAACGCCGTCGGTTTGCTCGCGGGCCGCGCTCACGAAAAAGGACTGAAAGTCCGTGTGGATATCGCGGCTGACGTTGCGGCGACGCTACGCGGTGACAGCGTGCGACTGCGGCAGATTCTGTTCAATCTGCTCGGCAACGCCATCAAATTCACGCCGGAGGGCGAGGTCGACGTGCAGGTTGCGGTCGTCGATCAGACGGGCGACGTGCAGACACTGGAGATGAGCGTCGAGGACACCGGCATCGGTATTGCACCGGAGGTGCAGGCGCGGTTGTTCGAGCCGTTCGTGCAGGCGGAATCGTCAACCACCCGCCGCTTCGGCGGCACAGGTCTGGGTTTGACGATCTGCCGCAAGCTGATCGACCTGATGGGCGGCACCCTCGAATTGCGCAGCGAACCCGGGGTCGGCACACGCATGATCGTGCGCCTCACTATGCCTGTGGTGTCGCAGCTTTACTCCGTGAGCGGCTTGCGTGGTAAGCGCGGCGTCGTGGTGACGGGTGACGCGCGGGTCGCGCAGGCGCTGATGCATTTCGGCGAGTCGCTCGGACTCGAGGTGCGCCGCTTATCGCCCGATGCAGCTGAACTCGCTGATCCGAATGACCTGGCACGCGTGGATATGATTTTCGCGAGTGAGGATGTGGTGTTGCCTGCGAGCGTCGGGTCCGGTTCGCGGATCATTTGCCTGACCGAGAAACCGAAGCCGACCGGCTACCGCGTCCTCGACAACAACGTGCGGGTCAGTATCAACCCGATCTCGTGGCGCGGCCTCGGTGCGGCGTGCGCCGCCGCGATGACGGGGTTGCCGTCGGTCGCGCCGCGTTCTGCTGGGATGCCCGGCATGGCTGAAGGCGCCACCGCGCCACCGGACCGCGAACGTGCAATTGCCAGCGGACGGCTGATCCTGGTTGCAGAAGACCATCCGGTAAATCAGGAATTGATTCGTCACCAATTGGCCTTGCTCGGCTTTGCTTGCGATGTCGCGAATGACGGCGTCGAGGCACTGGCCGCACTGGAACAAACCAGCTATGGATGTTTGATCACGGATTGCCACATGCCGAACCTGTCCGGCTACGAACTGGCGCGGCGCGTCCGGGAGCAGGAGCACGGTGGCGCACGTCATTTGCCGATCCTGGGTATTACGGCGAATACCGCGCCGGAAGACCTGAGGCTATGTCGTGACGCGGGCATGGATGACTGCCTTGTCAAGCCGACGCGGCTCGCTACGCTGCGTGACTACCTGAGCCGGTGGTTTGGCTCGGACAGCGCCTGGCAAGCCGCACCCGCCGAAACGGTCAGTGCGCTGCCGGTTGCCGGAGATGCTACCCGCGGTGGCCCTGAGCCATTCGTGCCGGTCGACCTGAGTCACATGACGCAATTGTGGGGGAGCGAGTCGACGGTCAAGGCGTTGCTCGATTCGTTTGTTTCTTCGGTACGTGAAGACGCGCGGGCATTGTTACCGCTACTCGAACGTGTTGAGGTCGAGCGTCTGCGCGAGTGGCATCATCGCGTGGCGGGGGCGGCGAGTGTGCTGCGATATCCGCCGCTGCTCAATGCGTTGGAAGACTATCGTCGGGAGCTTGCCGTCAAGACGCCGGAACGTTTGCGCAGCGACGGACAGGAGTTGGTTCGCAAATGCAATGCCATGCTGGATGGAATCGAGCAGCAGGCCGCTTTGCTCGCATGATGTTGCCGTGCGCAGCGGCAATACGAGGCTGTAGCGCCTTGCTTGAGCGATCGCATTGGCGTGTGCTCAAGAGCGAATCCAACTGACGCGAATCCAACCGACGAATCGGACAGGCGAAAAAAAACGCGGCCGAAGCCGCGTTAAAGATTTGGAGACATCCCTCGATGAAGGAGTCACTTCTCGCAACCGGAAGCATAATCGCGACGGCGCAAAAGATTTACTACAAAATGCGCAATTAACTGTTCGTAAATATCGATGAAAGCGTCGAATCGGCCCTGTTTCGAAAATAGTCGACGGTAAATTCTACGAACGAACGCGTCGTAGCTGACACGTGCCGACGCCCGGGATACACCAGCGAGACTTCCTTGTCCGCATCTTTGATCCGGTAGCCGGGCAGCACCTGTACGAGCGCACCGCTCATCAGATCCGCCGAGACGTGATTTTCGGGCAGGATCGTAATGCCCATATCGGCAAGCGCCGCCTGGCGCAACATCACCGCGTTGTTGACTGCGTAGCTCGCTTTCATGTTGACGGTGATCTCTTTGCCGTCTTCGTCGACGAAGCACCACTGCGCGCTGTGAATCCTGGATGACGGTGCCAGAAACGGGTGCGCAACAAGTTGCGCTGGAGTGAATGGTTTGCCCGCCGCAGCCAGATAGGTGGGCGACGCAACCGCCACCGACCCGACCTTGAACAGAGCGCGCTTGATCAACGTGCCGCCGCTGACCTGTCCAGGCACCACGATGCCGACGTCAAATCCCTCTTCAATCAGATCCACCGGCCGGTGCAGCAGCGTGACCGAGAGTTTGACCCTGGGGTGCTGCAAGCGATAGCACCGCAGTAGTGGCGTCAATCCAAATAGCGAGAATGAGGCGACCGCCACCAGTTTCAGCGTGCCGGACGGATCGTTCGCACTTTGGGAAATACTGGACTCGACGGCGTCCAGTTGATCGAGAAGCTGCCGGCAGCCATCGGCATAGGCGAGTCCGGCTTCGGTGAGCGACACGCTGCGTGTGGTCCGGTTGACGAGCCGAGTGTTGAGGTGCGTCTCGAGCAGAGCGACATAGCGCGTCACCACTGCATTGGAAAGATCGAGACTCGCAGCTGCGCGCCCGAAAGAGCCGTTCTCGGCGACTCTCAGAAAGACGCGCATGGCCAGCAATTGGTTCATCGTGATAGTTGGCTCGATCGGGAAGCACCTGGGCGCATGGAACTGGCAGCGTGAGTTTGAGCGTGGAGAGAAACCGTGCGGGTTGCAGCAGCGTTCCGTGATGGGAAATCGCTCATGCTGCACGCAACAGGTGAGCGATGGTAATCGTCGCAAAAACTGGCCGGCACAAGAACCGGCCGAATAGCCGTGACGAGACTTCCGAATGCACGATGTAGCGGGGTTGCAACGCTTTAATTAGATAAGTATCGCTAAATATAAAACGAGATAAATGGAAGGTCTTGTGGTGCAAGGCTCGCCAATATTGCGATGTTGATTTTTCGAACAATTCAAAAAATATTTTGTGTGAACACGCGTGGCGTCTCTGAAAGTTGGACACCTAAACTCCGCTCTGCAAATCAAGCCGATATGCAGTGAGTGCTCTGGATCGAGCTGATCCGCAGCCAGTAATCGCGCTGTGCAAACAAATCGAGTCGAGGACTCAACAATCACACGTTATTTGGAACATCATGAAAAAGATTCTGATTCTTGCGGCGGTTTCCGCGACGTTCGCTAGCGCGGCCAACGCGCAAAGCAGCGTGACGTTGTACGGTATCGTCGATGCTGGTTTCACGTATGTGCAAAATGAAGTCTCGGCGAGCGACGCATCGAAGCATGGTGCTTCGTACGGCCTGACGAGCGGCAATGTGTCGGGCAGCCGCTGGGGCATGCGCGGGCGTGAAGATCTCGGCGGCGGCTACGCGGCAATCTTCACGTTGGAAAACGGCTTTAACGTAGGCAACGGCATGAGCGGGCAAGGTAACCGTGGCTTTGGCCGCCAGGCGTTTGTCGGCGTCTCGAGCGGCTATGGCACGCTGACCCTGGGTCGTCAGTACGACTCCGTGGTCGATTATCTCGGCCCGTTGACCGCAACCGGCAGCTGGGGCGGCGAGTACCTCGCGCATCGCGGCGATAACGACAACGCCAACGCGTCGATGCGTATCAACAACTCGGTGAAGTACCAGAGTGCGAACTATGACGGTTTCTCGTTCAGCGGCCTGTATGGCTTCTCGAACCAGGCCGGCGCCTTCGCAAACAATCGCGCCTACAGCGCCGGCATGGGTTATTCGAACGGCGGCCTGAAGCTGGCAGCCGGCTACCTGCAGGCCCAGGGTGCCGGCGGCAACGCAAGCGGTGCGATCCAGGACGGTGCGCCGAATGTCGGCGTAGCGGGCGAACGTCAGCGGCAGCGCACCTGGGGTGCCGGCGGCAGCTACGCATTTGGCCCGGCAACGGTTGGCCTCGTGTACACGCAGAGCCGCTTTAACTTCGTCACCAACGACGCGTCGGTGCGCTACAGCAACTACGAAGTCAACGCGCATTACAACCTGACGCCGGCGATGTCGTTCGGTGCGGCTTACACCTATACGCAAGCGCTGCAGAACACGCCGGGCGTGCCGGGCGGTTCGAGCCACTGGAACCAGATCGGTCTGCAGGCTGACTACGCACTGTCGCGCCGTACCGACCTGTACCTCGAAGGCGTTGCGCAGGTCGGCGCGAAGGGCAACCAGATTGGGTCGCAAGTGTTCGGCACCGATGCGCCGTCGTCGGGCAGGAGCCAGGGTGTGGTGACGACGGGTGTCCGCCACCGCTTCTAAAGCACCTTGCTGCAGGAAGAAAAAGCACCGCTCGCGGTGCTTTTTTATTGACGAAAGCGACACGACGGGGCCAGCTACTGCAAGTGCCCTCCGACGCAAACATCTTCGAAGGATTTGCACTAGTATGTGGTGGCGCCGCGCGCAGCCGGGTTTCCGGTGTGGCGGTGCATCAAGTCCGGAGAAGACGATGATTGCACTTCGAAAACTGAATCTGGCTGTGGTGTTGTGGGTGTTGGCGTCGGGTGCCGCTTTCGCGGATACGGTGGCGTTGAAAGCCGACCTCGAACCGTCGAGCGAAGTGCCGCCGCGCGTGAGTCACGGGCACGGCATGTTGAACGCCACGTTCGATACTTCGACCAAAGCGCTGCAATGGACCGTTACCTATGAAGGGCTGAGCGGCCCGGCAACCGCCGCGCACTTCCACGGCCCCGCGCCGGTCGGCCAGAACGCCAAGGTCCAGGTGCCGATCGGCAAGGAAGCGTTGGCAAGTCCGATCAAAGGATCGGCGGCGCTTACCGAGCAGCAGGTGACGGATTTGATGGCCGGGCAGTGGTACTTCAATGTCCACACCGCGCAGAACCCGATGGGTGAGATTCGCGGGCAGGTGCTGCCGGCGAACTAGGCAAGAAGAAAATCGTACCACCCGGTGGCGCCGGCGCTTTTTCAGGATTAGAAGCCGCCGTCCACTGGCGCATCGGCGAACGCACGTACCATGACGGGACACTAGCGAAGGAGCGTGTCCCGATGAGTTGGCAAAGTGCACTGGCGTGCTGGTACCTGCGCAGGGAGTTCCGGCCACAAACCCTCAAACCGGGTATCAATGTTGAGAGGGCACGCGCATTGACCGCCAGGCGGGTCTGGTCGCCGAAGGTACCCGCCGGCTGGCGTCTGCGGGAATTGTATGGGGCGGACGATTGGCCGCTGCAAGGCGAGTGGATCGAACGCCTCGACGGCGCACCGAGCGCCGGAACCGAACCGACCGTGCTGTATTGCCACGGCGGCGGCTATTACTTCTGTTCACCGCGTACACATCGCTCGCTGGTGTTCGGGTTGGCGAGGCGTGCAAATGCCCCGGTCTTTTCGCTCGACTACCGGCTCGCGCCGGAACATCGCTTCCCAGCGGCGCTCGATGATGCAACCGCAGCCTATCGTCAGTTGCTTGCAGACGGTACGCCGCCCGAGTCGATCGTGATCTCAGGTGATTCTGCGGGCGGCGGTCTCGCGCTAGCCACGCTCATTGCGTTGCGCGATGCCGGCGATCCATTGCCGGCTGGCGGCCTGCTGTTTTCGCCGTGGACCGATCTGGCCGCTGCAGGCGCTTCCATCCGCACCAATGACGGTCTCGATCCGATGTTCAGCGGTCCCGCGATCGCTCGCGCGGCACAGGTTTATCTCGGTGACGCCGCAGCCACCCATCCGTACGCGTCGCCGGTCTACGCCGACCTGCACGGCTTGCCGCCGCTCTTCATCATGGCGGGCAGCACCGAGGTGTTGCTGGACGACTCGCAACGCGTCGCCGACAACGCACGCGCTGCGGGCGTCGACTGCGAATTCGAAGTCTGGAAGAAGATGCCGCACGTCTGGCCATTGTTCACGCCATTCATTCCGGAGGGCGGCCGTGCGCTCGACCGCGCTGCGGCCTTCGTGCGTCGCGTGACGAGCGCAGCAAGTGGGCGCGCCATGGCCGCTCAGCCGTCCAGCGTGACGTCCATCGCCTGATAGGCGGTTTCGACCGCTTCCTGGCCATATTGCCGCTCCAGCCGCCGCACGGTGAAGTGGCCGTGCGCGACTTGCTGGAAGTGGTCGATGAACACCGTATTGACCATCGCGCCGAGCACTGCGCCGATCGCCGGAATCGACTTGGCGGCGATCTGCTCGCTCACCTGCACCGAAAAGCGCGCGGCAATCGTATTGAGCAGGCGCAGCAAGGCCGCGGAGCCATGCGCGGTGAAGCCTTTCGTCGCGATTTCGGATGAAGCCTTCGATACCGCCTGCGCCAGCGCGCCGCGCATGATGAAGTAGCCGAAGTCCGCGTCGTCGTCGGCTTTCGAGGTGCCGCCCATGCCGAGCACCGTCAGGCATTGCAACTGCGTGTCGATCGACGTCAGGTCTTCGCCCTCGCTGCGCGCGATGTCGCAGATCGAGCGGAACATCAGCGTGGTCGTGACCGGCAACTCGACGGGCAGCGCGAACAAACCGAAGGCGCCGCCGGCCGCGCCGGTCGTGGCCACGGCGAATTTGTGCAGCAGGTTGCTCGGCTTGTCGGGCACGATCAGCGGCGAGGCGCCGGCCTGCCGCCCAAGCGTGCGCAGTGCGATCGAAAGGCATTTGCGCAACGCCAGTTCCGTCGCATCCGTGACCTTTTCGTTGGCGAAAGCCGGAATGCGCGAGAGCAGCTTTTCGAGCGGCGCGCCGACGATGCTGGCCAGTTTCATCGCCAGCGCGGGGCTTTCCAGTTCGTGTTTCGCGCGTCGCAACGCGCTCAGGTCGTCGTCCGATAACGATTGTGCTGCGAGCGAACTCGGCTCCATGTGCCTCCCTGGCGTCATGTGTTGTCCATTCTTCAGTCGATTGCCGGCGCGGTAAACCGCGCCGGCGGCTTCCAGCTTAGAGCATCACCTCGTGGTATGATTCAGAATTGTTTGACAGGTCAACTGTTGCGCTATCAAAAATGGCTGTCCATACCGCGGCCCACCACTCGAGTGGGCAAGTTTTACCTTTCCGTGAATCGCTACTGGCGATGCTCGGCGTTTCCTTCGTTTCGATGCTGGTCGCTCTGGACCAGACCGTGGTCGGCACCGCGTTGCCTACCATCGTCGCGGAACTGAAGGGTTTCGAGCTTTATGCGTGGGTCGCCACGTTATATCTGCTGACCTCGGTGATCACCGTGCCGATCTTCGGCCGCCTCGGCGATTACTATGGGCGCAAGCCATTCGTGATCGCATCGATCGTCGTGTTCACGGCGGCGTCGGTGCTATGCGGCGCCGCCAACAACATGCTGTTCCTCGTGCTCGCGCGCGGTTTGCAGGGCATTGGCGGCGGCATGCTGGTCGGCACCGCCTTCGCGTGCATTCCTGATCTTTTCCCAGACTCGGTCGTGCGTCTGCGCTGGCAGGTGCTGATGAGTTCGGCGTTCGGTATTGCGAACGCGGTGGGGCCATCGCTCGGCGGCTTCCTCACGCAGTACTACGGCTGGCGGTCGGTGTTCTATGTGAATCTGCCGGTCGGTCTGCTGTCGCTATTTTTCGTCTGGCGCTTCCTGCCACATCTGCGGCACATCGAGCACAAAGGCAAGATGCGGCTAGATTGGCCCGGCGCGCTGCTGATCGCAGTGGCGCTCGGCTCCTTGCAATTGTTCGTCGAGTTGCTGCCGAAGCACGGCGTCACGTTGAGCGTGTCCGCACTGCTCGCGCTGAGCGTTGCCTCGGCGTACGGGCTGTGGCAATGGGAAAAGCGTTGCCCAACGGCGATTCTGCCGGTGGATATGTTTCGCAACCGCAGTCTGGCGGCGCTCTTCACGCTCGCCGTGCTGGGCGGCTTCACCATGTTCTCGTTGCTGTTCTACGCGCCGTTGCTGTTCCAGGGCGGCTTCGGGATGTCGCCGAAAGAAGCGGGACTCGTTATTACGCCGCTCGTCGTGTTCATCACGATCGGCAGTATCGCCAACGGCCGTATCGTCTCGCGGGTGCGCAATCCGAATCTGATGCTGTACATCGGCTTCGCGCTGGTGGCGTTGGCATGCCTCGGCGTGGTCGTCGCAACGCGTTCGATGCCGCAGTGGCTGCTGATGTCGTTCATGGTGCTCGGCGGTCTCGGTCTCGGCTTCGTGATGCCGAATCTGACGATCTTCGCGCAGCAGACCGCCGGCCGCGAGCACCTTGGTATCGCCACCGCGCTGCTGCAGTCGCTGCGGATGATCGGCGGCATGATCGGCACGGCGCTGACCGGCACCCTGGTTAGCCATATGTACGCAAGCGGCGTTCGCAGTGCGCTGGAGAACGATCACGCGTCGCAATGGTTCGCCGATCTCGGCGACCCGCAAATTCTGATCAATCGCGACGCGCAAACCACCTTGCTCGGTCAACTGCAGCATGCGGGTCACAACGGCGCGATGTTGCTGGAGAGCGCGCGTGAGTCGCTGGTCGCGGCGATTCATCTGGGCCTCGCGATGGCGGCGATCATCGCCGTGGTGTCCGTGTGGCAAAGCCGCCGTGTGCCGCCAATCAAGCTTCAGCGCAAGCTCGAGCCGGTGATTCACGCGGATTGATTTTTAGCCTTACCGTTTTACTGACAGATCATGGAAGAACAGGACCGCGTCGCCGTCATGCAGCAATTCGGCCGCACTTATCGGACGTTCATGTCGGCCTTCGAGGCCCAGGTTGGCCAGCCGTTGCCGCGCTGGCGCATTCTGCTCGCGCTGCACGAGCAGGCCGGCGAGTCGTCGCAGAAGCGGCTGGTCGAGCGCTTGCGCGTCGATCCGGGTGCGCTCACGCGGCAATTGAAAACGCTCGAGGGTTTAGGCTGGATTGCTCGCAGCATGGACGCACGCGATAACCGCGTGACCAATGTACGTTTGACCGAAGCAGGGCGGTCCGTGACGGAAGCCAGCTTGCCGCGCCGCAATGCTTTTTTGCACGACACGATAGCGGCATTACCGGACGACGCGCTGAACGCTCTCTCGGGTGCTTTGACGATACTGGAAACGCGGATCGGCGAAGTGGCGGCGACGGCTAACGCAGCAGCGGTGGACTCCGCCGCTCTTGCGCAAGCGCAGGATACCCCGGCTCGTTAGACCTCACGGATCGGAGCGCCGCCGATTCAGATTCAGTACGGCAGGCCGCTGCGAATGACACGACCTGAACCGGGGTCACGAAGGACATGCACGTGACAAACGGCGCGCCACCTCACCGTGAGACGCGCCGTTTGCTTCAGCGTCAGAAGAACGTTTCGATCACTTCCGTGACGCGGTACGACGGATCGAGCACCAGTACCTGACGCCACTTGTCGAACGTCAGACACGGATGCGAAATGTCGAACCCGATCATGTCGCCTACCTTCAGATCGGCGCCCGCGGGAATCCGCAGATAAGCGTGCTGATCCATCAAGCCGAAAATTTCCCAGCCTTCGCTCGCCGCGACATCGCGCGGCGCTTCGGTGCCCGGACGATAGTGACGTGCCGGTTCCGGCATGCCTGCGTCGAAAGCGGAATCGCGTTTGCCCAGACCGATGATCGCGCGATCCGGCTCCGGAATCGACTGCACGTACGCCCACAGTTGCAGCGCCGGCAACAGGCCCTCGCCCATTTTCTTCGCGACCGGATTGCGCGCGAAGATGTCGGTTTGCGCCTTGCGATAGACGCCGACGTCATGTGTGAGATAGCAGCCGGGCCGCAACACGATTTCGACCTTGCCGGTCTCCGCAGCCTTCACGAATTCTTCCGCGACCACGTCGTACCAGGCCGAGCCGGCGCCTGACAACACAGCCGGCGTGCGGGCAAAACGGCCTTCCTCGACAAGCGCGCGCGTGATGGCGACAGCGCTCTGCAGGAACTCGCGCACTTCGTGTTCTTCCTTCAGCACGCCTTCATACAACTCGACGCCAGCCAGCTTCAACACATCCGGATAGCGTGCGATCGCCTCGAGCACCGCGTTGCGCTGCGCTTCGTCGCGCACGCCGGTGCGCCCGCCCGGCACGCCGAGTTCGAGCAATACCTGCAACGGTTTGCGTACCGATGTGAAAAACTGGCCCAGTTGTTCGACGCCTTCGACCGAATCGACGAGACAGAAGAACTCGAAATCGGGATCGCTCAACAACTCGGCGACCATCATCATGTTGCGGCGGCCAACCAGCTGGTTGGCCATCAGGATTCGCGACACGCCGCCGTGATAGGCCGCGCGCACCTGGTGCGCGGTGGCGAGCGTGATGCCCCATGCGCCGGTTTCGAGCTGGCGGCGAAACAGCTGCGGCGCCATGGTGGTTTTGCCGTGCGGCGCGAGCTTGACGCCGTATTCGGCGACGAACGCCTGCATCCACTCCAGGTTGTGTTCCACGCGATCCGCGTACAGCACGGCGGCGGGCAGGCTCACGTCTTCGTTCAGCAGGTTCCACTCGAGGCGAGCGGCATCCGTGAGCTGGATGCTGGTGCCAGGAACCATGCCCAAGCCCTTGCTATAAGGATCAATCGTTGCGCCCTGATAGTTTGTAACTTTCATGTCTCCGTGCTCCATCGTCCAGTTAAATTGAATCAAAGTTGACTTTACTATGTTACCGAAAGTACGATGCTTGAAGAAATGTTATTTAGTACCACGGTTTTCCGGAGGCGTTTTGTAAGCCTTCATGGGCGCCGCGACACCCCACACAGCCTGAATGAACTCAACCGCCGAACCGCTGGCTTTCGATATCGTCGCGCGCATCGCCGAATGCGCGCCGGAACTGCGTTCGGCCGAACGGAAGGTCGCCGCGCTGATTCTCGACGATCTGACCGGTGCCTCGCGCGCGAGTATCGGCGCGCTTGCCCAGCAGGCCGAGGTGAGCGTCGCGACCGTGACCCGTTTTGCCAAGGCGGTGGGTTGCCGCGACGTGCGGGAGTTGAAGCTGCGGCTCGCGCAGGCGGCGGCGGTCGGGCAGCGCTTCCTGCAGGCGGGCGGACCCACCGATGCCCCCGAGCCGATCGCCACCCGGGTATTCGACGAACTGCAAACCGCGCTTGCCCATAATCATCAGCTGCTTCGTCAGGCGCCTTTGGCCGAGGCGGCAGCCGCCTTGCGCACCGCGCGCATGATCTATGTATTCGGCATGGGTGGCGGTTCGACCGCCTTGGCCGACGAAATGCGTTTCAGGCTGGTGCGTCTCGGCCGTCCCGTCGCGACCTATCAGGATGGCTTGTTGCAGCGGATGGTGGCGAGCACCGTATCGCGCGAGTGCGTGGTGATCGCGCTGTCCACCACCGGGCGCGTGCCGGAGATGGTCGAGAACTGCAAGATCGCGCGCAGCTATGGGGCCAGCGTAATTGCCCTGACAGCGCCGGCTTCGCCTTTGGCCAAGCTGGCCGATTGGGTGATTCCGATCGTCGCCTTTGAAACCGATTTCATTTACAAACCGTCGTCCTCGCGTTACGCGATGATGATGGCGCTCGATGTGCTCGTCACCGAACTTGCCGTCAGTCAGGGTGACGAGAGCCGGGAATTGCTGCGCCGCATGAAGCACGCGCTCGACACTCACCGTGGTGGTGGCGATCGACAACCATTAGGAGACTGATCCATGCATTCGCATCCTGAAGCCGCCGATACGCTGATCTTCGGCGCGCAACTGTACGACGGCACGGGCGCGCCGCCGGTCGAACGAGACGTCGCGATCCGTGACGGCCGCATTGCCGCGATCGGCAATCTGTCGAACTGGCTTGCCGAAGAGGTGATCGAGGCCAATGGCCGCGCGCTGGCGCCGGGTTTCATCGACGTTCACACGCATGACGACACGCACGTGATCCGCTCGCCGCAAATGATGCCGAAGATCACCCAGGGCGTGACGACCGTGATCGTCGGCAATTGCGGGATCAGCGCGTCGCCGGTTTCGTTGAAGGGCGATCCGCCCGATCCGATGAACCTGCTCGGCGAGCGTGACGCGTTCCAGTATCCGACTTTCGCTGCCTACGTCGAAGCGGTGAACGCGGCGCGTCCCGCCGTGAACGTCGGCGCGCTGATTGGGCACACGGCGTTGCGAAGCAACCAGATGGACCGGCTGGACCGGGCGGCGTCCGGGCAGGAAATCGAAGGCATGCGCGCGCAGCTCGAAGAGGCTTTGGCAAACGGCGCGCTGGGCTTGAGTTCGGGACTTGCTTATGGGTCCGCCTTTGCCGCGCCGACCGAGGAAGTCATGGCGCTGGCCGAGCCGCTGGCCGCTGCGGGCGCGCTTTACACGACGCACATGCGCACCGAGTTCGACGCGATTCTCGACGCGATGGACGAAGCGTATCGGGTCGGCCGTCACGCGCATGTGCCGGTGGTGATTTCGCATTTGAAGTGCGCGGGGCCGTCGAACTGGGGGCGTAGCGAGGAGGTGCTGAAGTCGCTGGAAGGCGCGCGTCGCTTGCAGCCGATCGGCTGCGATTGCTATCCGTACAACCGCAGTTCATCGACGCTCGATCTGAAGCAGGTGACAGGCGACATCGACATCACGATTACGTGGTCGGAGCCGCATCCCGAGATGGCGGGCAAGCTGGTGCGGGAGATTGCCGCTGAGTGGGGCATCACGCAGCAGGAAGCGGGCAAGCGCTTGCAGCCGGCGGGCGCGGTGTATCACAACATGTCCGAGGACGACGTGCGGCGGATTCTGTCGCATCCCGCGACGATGGTTGGCTCAGATGGTTTGCCGAACGATCCGCTGCCGCATCCGCGTTTGTGGGGCGCGTTTCCGCGTGTGCTTGGCCACTACGCGCGCGATGAGAAGCTGCTGCCGCTCGAAGAAGCGGTGCGCAAGATGACCAGCTTGTCGGCGCACCGGTTTGGTTTGGCGGAGCGCGGCGAGGTGCATATCGGTTATCACGCGGATCTGGTGTTGTTCGACCCGGCCAGGGTTCGCGATGCGGCGACGTTCGAGAATCCGCAGCAGGCCGCCGACGGCATCGACGCGGTGTGGGTGAACGGCGTGTTGACGTATCGCGATGGCGCGGTGACCGGTGAACGGGCAGGGCATTTTGTGGCGCGCGGCGCTGCGTCGAAGGGCGATGCGCGCGGCGCGTTCTGATTTTGTTTTTCTGATCGATGTGGCAGGCGTTTTCGTTGGCGCGTGCCGGACTTTTTAAGGAGTTGGATGATGAAGCGATATGGCGTTGAAGGCGGCAAGGGTACCGGTGGTCAACATATGCCCTTTGCTCGGGCAGTCGAAGCGGATGGCTGGTTGTTCGTTTCCGGGCAGACGCCGATGGAAAACGGCGAGGTGATCAACGGCGGGATCGTTGAGCAATCGCACAAGGCGATTCAGAATGTTTTCGCCATTCTGAAGGAAGCGGGTTATGGGGCGGAGCATGTTGTCCGCTGCGGTGTGTGGCTCGATGATCCGCGTGATTTTGCTTCTTTCAATAAGGTGTTTCGGGAGTATTTTGGCGAGAATCCGCCGGCTCGGGCTTGTGTGGTTTCTTCTATGGTGATTGATTGCCGGGTTGAGGTTGATTGCGTGGCTTATAAGAAACCTTCGGTTTGATTTTTGGTTTTTTGGCCTGCGTGGCGATTGGTTGTTTGCCTGCGGCGTTGGGCTTTCTTTGATTTCTTATTGGTTTGGTTTGGCTGTGCGCTTATTGCTTTGGCCTTTCCTTGAATTGTTAGTGGTCTATTAGTGTTGCCCCTGTGCGGGGCGGCACTTACTTTCTTTGCCGCCGCAAAGAAAGATAAGCAAAGAAAGCGGCTCACACCGCCAGCCACATAAGTGGGTCCCCCGCACAGCCACGGTAGTGGTGCATCTGGAATCCGTGTTCTCGCACATTCCGCTCCGGTGACAAGGCAGTCATGCTTCCCGCCTCGCACTACGTGCTCGCCGGAAGGGTACGTTATGCAACCCCTCGGGTTCGTTTGGGCTTGGTGGGGGCGGCGATGCGTCGAATGCGCAAGCGCCGCAGCACCTTCCTAAAAATATTGTGGCTTCGCCTGGCCGACCCGCAAATCGTAGCGGCCGCACAGCTTGAGGTTCGTACTTCGAATGAAATGCTGGAGACGACAGAAGCTGCTGATCAGATACGGATCGAGCGACTGCACGGAATGATGCGTGAGCACGAAAACGCAGCGACTGGTTCCATGAAGAACGCTTCGGCGCGCGCAGCGCCGCCGGAAGAATGACTGCTGTGTCACCTAGGCGGAATGTGCGAGAGCACAGATTCCAGATGCACCACTACCGTGGCTGTGCGGGGGACCCACTTAAGAATTAGCGGTGTGAGCCGCTTTCTTTGCTTATCTTTCTTTGCGGCGGCAAAGAAAGTAAGTGCCGCCCCGCACAGGGGCAACGCTAATAGACCACTAACAAATCAAGGAAAGGCCAAAGAGTAAGTGCCGCCCCGCACAGGGGCAACACTAATAGACCAATAGCAAATCAAGGAAAGGCCAAAGAAGTAAGCGCACAGCCAAACCAGACCAATAAGAAATCAAGGAAAGCCCAAAGCAGCCAGACCAACAAAAGCCCAACACCAAAAAACCACAACCCAAGCGCCGCGCAGGCAAAAAAACACCAAAACCTTTATTGCCGCGCCAACCGCAAATTATCCGGCATCGGCAAATTATAGTTAGTCCGGAACGGATTGATATCCAGCCCCCCGCGGCGGGTATACCGCGCATAAACAGCAAGCTTCACCGGCCGGCAGGCCTTCATCACATCGATAAAAATCCTCTCGACACACTGCTCATGAAACCCAGTGTGATTCCGATACGAGATGATGTACCGCAGCAAACCGGCATGATCGATCTGCGGCCCCACATAATGAATCTGCACGCTGCCCCAGTCAGGCTGCCCCGTCACCGGACAATTCGACTTCAACAAGTTAGAGAACAACGTCTCTTCAACCGGCGCCTCATCAAGCGCAGCCTTGAGCAACGAAGCATCTGGCTGATAAACATCCGCATCCAGATCGAGCCGGTCGAGCGACAAACCTTCAAACTCTTCCATTTGCAACTTGCCGAACTCATACGGCGCGCTCAGATGAACAGAAACAGTCGCGCCACACGAAGCGGAAACGTCCCGCTTGATCGTGTCCCGCACAATGTCCATCGACTCAAAAGCCGTTTGCGCAAATGACCCGAGATAAAGCTTGAACGACTTCGACTCGACAATGTTCGGCGAATCAGCCGGAACGAAGAAAGTGGCCACTGCAATCTGCGGCTTGCCACGCGCATTCAGCCAGGAAAGCTCGTAAGCATTCCAGATGTCCGTGCCGAAAAACGGCAACTGCGCGCCAATCCCAATCGCTTCGCGCGCGTTCTTCCGGGCAATCGGAAAGAGCAGCGAGGCGTCATATTGTTCGGTGTAAGCGGAAGCCTTACCCAGCGGTGACTGTTCAGGTGTCATGATGCGTTCACAATGCCACTCAGCACGTGCCCCGTCGCCGTCACGACGCGGGCCGATTCGCAATGGCCAATTTGGTCGTCGAAGAAAAAGTCCGGCTCGAACTCGCGCAAAAACGCGCTTTTGTCGAGGCCGCCGAGGAACATCGCTTCGTCGATTTCGATGTTCCACGCCATCAAGGTGCGGATCGCGCGCTCATGCGCCGGGGCCGAGCGCGCCGTGACCAATGCCGTACGAATATGCATCGGCGCGGCTTCGTCCGCGAGTTTCTGCAGCCGGTGCAGGGCTTCGAGCAACGGCTTCAAAGGCCCATCCGCAAGCGGCAAATCCTTGTTGTGAATCTCATGGCCGACGAACGCGCGCAGGCCATCTTTCTGAAAGATGCGTTCGGCTTCGTCGGAAAACAGCACGGCGTCGCCGTCGAAGGCAATCCGGATTTCGTCTGGATACTTACTCGCCATTTTCGCCGATTCGGGCAAGACGCGCGCAGCCGGAAATCCGGCGGCCAACGCGTCGCGCACATCGTCCTGATTCGCGGACAAAAACAGCGCGGCGTTCAACGGCTTCAGATAACCGAATGGGGCACGCCCACGCGTAAACACGCCACGCTCGATCGCTAGCCCATATTCCCGGCACGAATGAAATGCGCGCAATCCGCTGATCGGATCGCTGCGCGACAGGATCACCACTTCGACCCGGTGGCCGCCGGCATTCAAGGCCAGCAGCTTGCGGATCAGCGGAAACGCGACCCCCGGTTTGGCGGGCACGCTCAGCCGTTCGCGTTGCAACGCTTCATACGCGCGCAGGTCGCCCGCCTCGTACACGCAGTTCTCCTCCTCGAAGTCGAACAGCGCGCGCGACGAGATTGCCACCACCAGCTTGTCGACGAGCGAAAGAGCCATCTGCGCGTTTCAGTCCAAAGTGATCAGGCGAGGAACAGGCGGTACACCGGGTTCTGCGTCTCTTCCCAGTTCGGATAGCCGAGCGTGGCGAGAAAGCGCTCGAACTCGCGGTTCTCGCTCTCCGGCACCTGGATGCCGACCAGAATCGAACTGTAGTCCGCGCCCTGGTTGCGGTAGTGGAACAGGCTGATATTCCAGTTCGGCGCCATCGACGAGAGGAACTTCATCAGCGCGCCCGGCCGCTCTGGAAACTCGAAGCGGAACAGGCGTTCGTCATGCGCCAGCGGCGAGCGGCCGCCCACCATGTAGCGGATGTGCTGCTTCGACAGTTCGTCGAAGGTCAGATCGACGGTGGCAAAGCCGTGCGCTTCAAAGGCGCCCGCGATCTGCGCCGATTCGCTGCGATTCCTGATCTGCACGCCGACGAAGATATGCGCTGAATTCGCGTCCGCAATCCGGTAGTTGAACTCGGTGACGCTGCGCGTGCCCACCAGTTCGCAGAAGCGGCGGAAGCTGCCGCGCTCCTCGGGAATCGTCACGGCGAACACCGCCTCACGCGCTTCACCGACTTCGGCGCGCTCGGCCACGAAACGCATGCGGTCGAAGTTCATGTTCGCGCCGGACGTGATCGCAATCAACGTCTGGCCTTCGAGACCTTCGCGCTCGGCATACTGTTTGGCGCCCGCCACGGCCAGCGCGCCGGCCGGCTCCAGCACGCTGCGGGTGTCCTGGAAGACGTCCTTGATCGCCGCGCATAGCGCGTCGGTGTTCACGAGCAGCACGTCGTCGAGATAATCGCTGCACAGGCGGAAGGTTTCCTCGCCCACCAGCTTGACCGCGGTGCCGTCCGAGAACAGCCCGACCTCGTTCAGGGTGACGCGTTCACCCGCCTTCAGCGAGGCGGCCATCGCGCACGAGTCATCGGTCTGCACGCCAATCACCCTGATCTCCGGGCGCACCGATTTCACATACGCCGCCACGCCTGCCGCGAGACCACCGCCGCCGATCGGCACGAAGATCGCATGGATCGGACCCTGATGCTGGCTGAGAATCTCCATCGCGACCGTGCCCTGGCCGGCGATCACGTACGGATCGTCGAACGGGTGCACGAACGTCAGGCCGCGTTCTTCCTGCAGCTTCACGGCATGTCCGTACGCGTCGCTATAGGACTCGCCAAACTGCACGACCTCGACCGTCGCCCCGCCATGCGCGCGCACCGCATCGACCTTCACCTGCGGTGTAGTCACCGGCACGACGATGATCGCCTTCACGCCCATGCGGGCCGCCGAGAGCGCCACGCCCTGCGCGTGATTGCCTGCCGAGGCGGTAATCACGCCCCGCTCCAGCGCGTCCGCCGGGATATGCGCCATCTTGTTGTACGCGCCGCGCACCTTGAACGAGAACACCGGCTGGTTGTCCTCGCGCTTCAGATAGACCGGATTGGACAGCCGCGCCGACAGGTTCGGCGCACGTTCGAGCTCGGTCTCGCGGGCCACGTCGTAGACGCGCGCGGTCAGGATTTTCTTCAGGTAGTCGTG